>NZ_PKMC01000006.1 GCF_002849225.1 Actinomyces sp. UMB0138 | reverse complement strand
GTGTATTCGTTGTTTGGGTCTGTTGTGG
The DNA here is from genome assembly GCF_002849225.1 of Actinomyces sp. UMB0138. Taxonomy (GTDB): domain Bacteria; phylum Bacillota; class Negativicutes; order Veillonellales; family Veillonellaceae; genus Veillonella; species Veillonella parvula_H. The sequence goes on along the minus strand of NZ_PKMC01000006.1, from coordinate 381 downwards.
GGTTTTTGGGGTGGTTAGGGTTGGTTTTGGGTCGGTGATCTTGCCGGCTGTTTTGGGAAACCGACTATTTTGATTTGGAGTATTTCCATGGCGAACATGAATGTTACTTATGCTGAGCTGCAGCAGGTTGCTTCTCAGTTGCAGTCTGGTCAGGGTGAGCTTGAGGGTATTTTGGGTAAGTTGCAGTCTTTGGTGGAGCAGCTGGTTTCGGCTGGTTTTCAGACTGATCAGGCTTCTGGTGCTTTCCAGGCTTCTTACAGCGAGTTCACTCAGGGTGCTAAGTCTGCGGTGCAGGGTCTTACTGGTATGTCGCAGTTCCTGAACAAGGCGCAGCAGTCGATGTCTGAGCTGGATTCCTCGCTGGCATCCGGTCTGAACTAA
>NZ_PKMC01000005.1 GCF_002849225.1 Actinomyces sp. UMB0138 | reverse complement strand
GAGCGGATGACGGGACTCGAACCCGCGACCCTCACCTTGGCAAGGTGATGCTCTACCAACTGAGCCACATCCGCAATGTGTCGTGCCGCTTGGCACGCATGAAAGTTTACGCAATTTTTGGCTCAGGTGCAAAAATCTGAGTGTGGCATTGCTCATGCTCGCACCCAAACCCCATTTCACCTGCCCTTTACCGGCCGTTTTCAAGCGATTCATCCCCGACGCCAAGGAAGAGGCCTTAGATGGGCAGCTCACAACATAAGCACAAGGGATGCCAAGAAGAAAGTAGAGCGCTTTTGCAGACTTACGGGAGGGCGTAAAAAAACCCGGCCTACGCCGGGTTTGGTGGTGGGCGATACTGGGATCGAACCAGTGACCTCTTCCGTGTCGAGGAAGCGCGCTACCGCTGCGCCAATCGCCCGAGCGGATGACGGGACTCGAACCCGCGACCCTCACCTTGGCAAGGTGATGCTCTACCAACTGAGCCACATCCGC
>NZ_PKMC01000004.1 GCF_002849225.1 Actinomyces sp. UMB0138 | reverse complement strand
TGTAGTGGTTAAGGACGCTGCCGGGTTCGCCACTACTGGTGACGAGGTTATTGCTTCGGTGCGCGCATATATGGAAGTGCGGCACGCAAGTGGTGCGTGGGTCAACCGCGCCGCCTACACCAAAGCAGACCTGTTATTTAGGATCCGAGCAATACCCGGCATAAATATAACCGAGGCGATGGAAATCAGCTCCGCACGTGGCAGGTACGTTATTGATGCGGTCGAATACCTCGGCCGCTATGTCGAGATTTTGGCTCACCGCACCGAAGCAGAAGGAGCACCCTGATGGCTCGCGTACAAATCCGGCTTCCCAACGATTTCATTGACGCACTCGACTCAGCCAGCAGCCTCATTGATAACTCCGCTGAGCAAGTACTTAAAGCCGGGGCTAATATTGTGGAGCCGCGTATGCGCTCTAACCTTTCTGCAGCAATCGGCAGCTCAACGAAACAGCCCTCCCGCTCTACCGGTCAGCTCGCCAAAGCGTTAGGAACCGCGCCAGTAAAAGTCAATAGCCGCGGAGACTACAACGTCAAAGTTGGTTTCGCCGAGAACCGAGACGATGGTAGAGCTAACGCACTAATCGCTAACGTTCTTGAACACGGGCGCTCCAACCAGCCCGCTAGACCCTTCCTAGCCCCTACGCGTTCACAAACCAGGCGAGCCGCAATCACCGCAATGAAACAAACCCTAGCCGCGCGAATCCAGCAGGTGAAACCATGAGCGGGCTTTTAGAAAACATAAGCCACATCGCTAAACAACTTGGGCTCGCCTATGCAGTCAGCTGCTACACCGATTCCCCAGCCCCAGACACGTATCTAGTATTCACCCCGTTAACAGATTCTTTCGAGATCTTCGCCGACAACACCCCAGGCGTCGAAATAGAAGAAGCTCGAATCAGCCTGTTCACGAAAACCAACTACTTAGCTCTAAGAGACCAGATCACGAAAGCTCTAATTAGCGCTCGCCTGGTTATTACAGGCAGGCGCTATATCGGATACGAGGACGATACCGGCTACCACCACTATTCAATCGACATCGCGAATTATTCACCGACTACTTTCTAGGAGTTGTTGCTTTCCTCCCAGACTCCATAATTTTGTCCCTCATCATTGACCCAGCGCGCTCTACCATTGGCGGAGGTACCTAACACTATGGCCGCTGCTGCAGAAGGAGAAGCAAAAGCAATATCCCGGGTAACCACGCCCCGCTTATTTTCTAGACGGATTGAACCGTCACTAACTAGCTTTTGGTGACGACTAGCTATAGTCGCATACGAGTTAACCGTTGCCTGACTTCTGGCTTTACTGGTTTCCCAATTCGCAACCACTATTAATCCCTTGAGGAGGAAAAACTCGCCATCAATCAGCTGCATCGAGGCGTCTATCTGATCTTTTTGTCTGCGCAGATGGAAAACAGGCGAAGAAACTATCTGAGCGGTAGCTGCTTGCACAGTATTTTCTAGGGAACGCAAAACATTGACTCCCAGGATCGGCAAAATCAGCTTCACATTATCTAAGAACGACTCGGCTGATGCTCGTTGCGCTTCAGAAAGCTTCCTAACCCGAGGAGTTTGTCTGTTATCAGGCATAGAACAACGCTCAGCATTCTTAGCGATTTCAACCAGACGGGCTTCTAAATAACCCCAATGCCCCTCGTTAAAAGACCGCTGCAAGCTAGCAATAATAACAACCTTTTCCCACTGCGGCTTCTTTTTGTCATGATCACGCAGGCGCTCTACAAAGTCTTCTGTCTTGCCTATATAGCACCAAGTGTTCTCAATAGCTTCAGGGTCATTACCAAGAAGAATATACACACCATTACAAGCGATTGAGCTGAATGACCCCGTGTTTGCATGGGGTTTTTGAGACGTTTGAGTTTGTTTGAACCTCGTAGCGACTAGACATCATAGTTCTGCTGAAGTCAACACCGCTTTAGCAGGAATTTTTATGGTTTTTGCTTCTAATCATAAAGAGATTATTTGCGGAACTCGGGATGGTAAAAACTCAGCAAAATTGCCGCAGCTATCAGGACTGCGCAACATGTCATTGGTAGCCACGGAGAGAGTCCGTAAAGTGCGGTAGAGGCTATCGGTGCCACTACATAGGCAGCACCATTGTTAGCATTAATCAACCCGGCCAGCCCACCTTGTTCTTCGGGCTTCATTTGCAAAGTAGGCGCCGTGTTGTAGCCAGGCATCGCCAGGCCTAGACCAAAGCCTGTCAAGATGCTGGCCACGATGAACAGTCCAAGATTTAGTGGATAAACCAAGAGTAGTAACCCGAGAAGAACGATTATTAATCCTCTTCTAAAGAGTTTTTTAGCACCCCAGTTTAACCTTGGAGCCACCAAGGCCTGCGCCAGTATCATCACCACACCCATTATTGACATGCACAAAGCGGTGAGCCCTGCTGTTGCGCCGGCCGCTAGCTTCAAAACATCCTGCAGTAAAAAGCCGAAAAGTGTAGCCACGGTAGAAAAAGCGGTAAACATTAGGAAACCGCAAGCCAGGAACACGAATACTCTTGAATCAAAATAGGAAACTTTTGCCGGTTGAGCGACTTTTTCTTCGCTACCTGTGGGTTTGAATGTTAGCAGCAAAACGGCAACGCCTAAAAGCATGACCAGAGGCATCACCAGCAAGGGCATCATGAAACCTCCTATAGCTGCAAGGCTGCCGCCCAATAAGGCTCCAAGAATAGACGAGAATCCTTGTGCAGCACCCAAGACTCCCAGACCCTTTACCCGTTGCGTCTCATTGTAGGTATGAGTCACAACGTAGGTTTGCGCGGCTGGGGAAACTGATGCGATGGCACCGCCGTACAGCACTCCCCTAGTTATGACTACTCCTATGATCAACGCTATGCCGGTGAGCAGACCCTTAAATCCTAGCCACACCACCATAGCGAATCCGCTTAGAGCCAGGATTCCGGCAAGCATGCCAATAAGCAAGATACGCCGAGATCCCCATCGCAATGAGACCCGTCCCCACCTGGTGGAGGTAAGAGAAAACATTATGGCAGCTAACGAAATGGTGGCGCCAATGTGCCATTCCTTCAGCCCGATTTCGCGCGATAGCGGAGCCAGAATTGGATTAAGAATCATCTGCCCCATATATGCCAGTAACACCGTCAAAAACAAGGGAAACAGTCCCGCTATTTTTGATTCGACTTTCTCGTTTCGTTCATTAGTGGCGCACATTAAAACATCCTTTCCAAAGTGAGCTACCAATCAAGCTGAGACAATACTAGAACAATGTTCTAGTATTGTCGAGGTTGAGGGTATGCTGTTTTCGTGGGGAATAAAGATAAGCGGGTAAACACGGGTAGACGCGCCTGGCTGACGCAGGAAAAGATCATGTACACCGCAATGGAACTGACCCGAGAGTGCGGTCTAGAAAAATGGTCGATTCGTGACCTTGCGCAGCGTCTGGGAGTAGTTCCCTCTGTCATCTACCACCATTACCAAAACCGTGACGCCATTACCGCTTCTGTAATAGGCGAGATCACTAGCACCATCGAACTACCGGACGAGCAGCTGGAATGGAAAGATTGGTTCATCTCCCTAGCAAAAAATGTCAGGCCTGTCTTTCTTGAATTCCCCGGAGTCACCGACAAACTGATGTATGGACATATGAACGCCGCGTTGATACCAATCTTGGAGGTGGCTTACGAAAAACTACGGGATGCTGGTTTTAGCAAGTACATTCACATCGCATACTCAATTATCATCAACACGATGCTATGGAGCATTACTGCTCGCAACTTGCGCAGCCCAACCAAGCAGGAACAGCGCCACGACCTAGGCCAAATGATTACCCAACTTCAGCCCCTAGCTGTCTGCTCCACAACGCTGGCTGACATCATCCAGGGCTACTTAATTCCGCTAGCCAACCCGAAAAACGAAGACCGCATGAGTCAGGAATACTTTGAAATCATCATAGAAGTCGTACTCGCCGGTTTAGAGATAGCAATCTTGCCTCGCGAAAACGCCTAACGAACCCGTGAACAAGAGAAATCATCAATACTCATAAAATATTTCCCAAAATCGCAAGGCATCCAGCTAAGAGCAAAGCTTTTCAGCCTCTCCCTCTATTTCCTGCGATTTTCCAATAAATACAAGAAGATCCACTATATCCAGAGCTTCCCAAACAACTGGTACGACTACATCAAATACTGCACTACCAATGAACTAGCTATCGCCCTTCACAGTACACAGGCTTCTCCCAGGAATCCGCTATATCGGATACGAGGCGGATACCGGTTTTCACCACTATTCCATCGATGTTTCGAGTTTTAGAGCCTGTCCTTAAGAGTTTGCAATGATCAGGAAAGTCAAAAATCCGATGAACAAGATCTCCAGGACTAACCCGATGACGTTAATGACTTTTTCGCTCTTTTCAGGCCAGAATCTGGCTAGCAGAGCAAAAACTACTAAGCCAGTAGCGGCTCCAGCAGTGTTCATTATGACATCGGTGATATCGCTGACCCCAATAGCGAAAACGTACTGAACGACCTCGAATGCCACGCTTGCTAAAAACGGTGGGAGCAATTGAATTAACCATGAGCGCCGTTTCAACAACATCCTCATGTACAAGCCAAACGGGATGAAAATAAGGAAGTTGACCACGATCTCATCAAAGAAGTTCGACCCGTAAAGATTCGCAGAATCTGTAAATGGGATCAGATTTAAGTAGCGCGCATGCCGCATGCTCAGTATGTCGTCAACGCTGGTGGCGAATTTGAACAGCACCATCCACAACAACAAGAGCAGATAAATCCCGAACACCGCATAGGTCAAGCGTCGCGTTTTCTCTCTCATGCCCCAATTCTATCTCTCGATGACATCTAACGAAAATTACTACCCAAAAGGAGAAACATCATGGCAACTATTGGTTTAGACAAGCTCTACTACGCGAGCATTAGCGAAGATCCCACTAGCGGTGAGGAAACTTATGCCGTTCCTAAACCGCTGGCTAAAGCAATATCTGCAGAATTGTCTGTGGAGGTGGCTGAGGCAATTTTGTATGCCGATGACGGGGCATCCGAGATTGTCAAGGAATTCAAATCTGGAACGCTCACTCTTGGGGTTGATGATCTCGGGGCTGAGGCTGCAGCTGCCTTAACTGGTGCGAGACTGGACGCGAACGGGGTACTTATCAGTACTTCTGAGGATGGTGGCGCACCCGTGGCTATTGGTTTTAGAGCTGCACGCTCTAACGGGAAGTACCAGTATTTTTGGCTTTACCGCGTCAAATTTGCTCTGCCGGGAGCCACGCTGGCGACCAAAGCTGATTCGATCACGTTCTCTACCCCGAGTATTGAGGGAACGATTCTGCGGCGTAACAAACCAGACGCTACCGGTAAGCACCCGTGGAAAGCCGAAGTCACCGAAGGAGCCACCGGCGTGAAAGCTGAGACGATCTCCAGCTGGTACAGGCAGGTGTATGAGCCTGCCGCTACAACCAGCATTAAACCGACAAACAACTAGAAATGCAGGTAAGCCATGACAGCGAAAACCCAAACCAGCCCGGCCAGCACCTCTTTAAAAAGCGCGACAATCACTATCGCAGGTCAAGAATACGAGCTTGTCCTCACTACCCGTGCGACCCGCCTTATAGCTCAACGTTACGGAGGGCTAGAACATTTAGGTCAAGCCCTGGAAACTAGCGAAGATATGGATAAGTCACTCGGTGAGGTAATCTGGCTCATCGCCCTGCTCGCTAACCAGTCCGTACAAATACACAACCTCACCCATCCGGACGATAAGCGCCCAGAGCTGACCGCAGAAGCAGTGGAGTTACTAACTGTGCCTGCAGATTTAGCTGACTACCGAGAGGCTATCGCCCAGGCACTCCAACGCGGCACCCGGCGAGCAATCATGACCGAGACCCCAGACCCAAAAGGGCAAACCAAGAAAAAGGACACTTAATAGATAGTGACGAGGCAATCTTTACCCGCCTGACCTATATCGGGCTCGCCCACCTGGGACTGACCCGCATGCAAATCGAGCTGACCATATTCGGTGAACTATTGGACCTGGTGGATTGCTGGCGTATCGAAACCGGCAGAGCCCAGCCGAAACGCATCTGGTTTATCGACGATATTATTCCTGCTGGGGTTTAGCGATCTAAATGTTTCGTGAGATAACAGGCGAATAGCTGAGGATGGGCGGCGTGCCACTGGTGCCCTGCACCTTGGATCACTTCTAGGTGAGCTGTGGGGATAAGGCCGGCGATTTTGCGGGCTGCAGGCAGGTTTGCTTTATCTTTGCTGCCGCAAACCACAGTTACGGGCATAGATAAAGCTGGAAGCTGCGAAGTAAGGTCTAAATCTTTCAAACTATCGAGCACACCCACCAGCTCAGGTTTGCTAAGCTGCGGCGGACAGACCCATTTTGTTGGTAGAACTCGCATTAGTGTCTTTTGCAGATTCATCAACAGTTTTGGGGGTTTAGCTTGCGGAGCTGAAACAAACAGTGAGGACACCTTGCCCGGATGGGTGAGCGCGATATTTAAAGCAATCACTGCGCCCAACGATACCCCGACCAGGTGCACTGGTTCGGTCAGCGAGTTAGCAATCTGGGCGCATACGTCTTCAAGCAACCAAGAAGCCAGCGGCGGTTTCGTTGTCAAAACGTCTAGAGATATGCACTCGGTTTGTGGCAGCTGTTTTATTACTGGGTTCCAAACATCACGGGTTTCACCCAACCCGTGCAAGAACACTACCTTTTGCGCATCGCTCATTTACGCAGCGCGAAAAAACCTGCAACCAGGCTAGTTATCAGAAAACCAGCAGCATTTCCGATAGCGGTGACCGGTGAAATCACGTGCGTGAACCCGAAAATAGCAAAACAGATAGCTGCAAATAATAGCCCAACGGCTACCAGCATTAACCAGTTACGCACTCGCGCATTGTTCTTTGCCATATATGCCCTTTCGCTTTTACGTGTTCGTTCACTGATTATCCCATAACTGTCGTTACCGGAAAGAAAGGTAAACACTCATGGCCGACTCCAGTTTTGGTTTGAAGATTGGGCTTGAGGGTGAGCGTGAGTTCAAGCGCGCGATCATGGATATTAACCGTGAGATGCGGGTGCTTGGCAGTGAGATGAAGCTCGTGGCGTCCTCGTTTGATAAGAACGACAAGTCCGCCGAAGCACTCACGGCCCGTAACCAAGTGCTGGGCAAAGAAATCGAGGCTCAAAAGTCGAAGATTGAGACCCTGCGCGCCGCACTCGAAAACTCCGCCACGAGCTTTGGTGAGAATGATAACCGGACGAAGAATTGGCAGATCCAACTCAATAACGCAGGCGCTGAACTCAACCGGCTTGAAGGCGAGCTGAAAGCCAACAACGACGCCCTGTCGGATTTCGGGAACGAGGCTGACGGTGCCGGTGACGATGCCAAGGGCGCGGCAAAGGACGCAGGACGTCTTGAGGGCGCGGTGGATGATCTCGGGGACGAGATGGACACCACCAGCTCCAAGACCCGCATTTTCGGCGACGTGTTGAAAGCCAACCTCGCCTCCGAAGCCATCATTGCCGGGGTGAAGGGTATCGGGCATGCGATCGCCTCGATCGGTCGCGGCATGGCCGGAGCCCTCAAAGCGGGCGTGGAGTACAACGCCCGTATGGAGCAATACTCCACGTCCTTTACGACGATGCTGGGTGACCAAGCCAAAGCCCAACAACTCGTTAACGACCTGAAAGTTCAGGCGGCGAAGACTCCGTTTGGTATGGAGGACCTCGCGGGCAACATGCAAACCCTCCTGAGCTTTGGCATGTCGTTGGAGGATGCGAAAAAGCACCTGAACGAAATCGGCGATATCTCCCAAGGCGATGCGGTGAAGATGGAATCGCTAACGCTCGCCTTCGCCCAAATGTCCTCGACCGGCAAGCTCACGGGTCAGGACTTACTGCAGATGATCAACGCCGGATTCAACCCGCTCGAAGAGATCTCCCGCAAGACCGGCAAGTCCATCGGTGAACTGAAAGAGGATATGGCCAAGGGTGCTATTTCGGCTGACATGGTCGCTGACGCATTCGCCAGTGCTACTGCTGAAGGCGGGCGTTTCTACGGGGCCATGGACGCCCAATCCAAGACCTTCTCCGGGCAGCTTGCCACGATGCAGGACGGGGTGGAAAATCTCAAGGGGTTGTTGGCTGGTGGTCTGTCGGAGGCGTTGGCTGGTTCGGTGTTGCCGATGGTCAACGGGTGGATCGACGAACTCACCGCAGCGTTTGAAGAAGGCGGAACACCCGCACTCATCGACGCCCTCGGCCAAGTCTTACAGGAAGCCCTCGCATTTATTGCTGAGCAGCTACCGATGGTGGTTGAAACCGGCATGAGCATTTTGACCGCCCTGCTCGAAGGCATTATCAAGGTGTTGCCACAAGTAGCGGAAACAGCGGTAACGCTGATTATCGCGCTGGTCGAGGCAATCATCGAAGCCCTACCGAGTCTGCTTGAGGCAGCGGTGCAGATTATTGCCACCCTCGTCTCAGGTATCGGTGAAGCCTTGCCAGAACTGATCCCTGCGGCGGTGGAGATGCTCATGGCTTTGGTGCAGGGCCTGGTGGACAACCTCCCGTTGCTTCTTGATGCGGCGTTGCAACTCATCACCGGACTCGCCGAAGGCCTCATCGCATCAATCCCCGTCATCATCGAAGCCCTGCCACAAATCATCACGGGGATTGTCACGTTCCTTGTGGATGCTATCCCGCAAATCATCGAAGCAGGAATCCAACTGCTGACCGCCTTGATTGGTGCGCTACCGCAGATCATCACAGCGATCGTTGCTGCGCTCCCGCAGATTATTACCGCGATCGTCAGCGGCGTGGTCGGCGCGATCCCACAGCTCATCGACGCTGGCATTCAGCTACTGACGGCGTTGATTGGTGCCTTGCCCCAAATCATTACGACGATCGTGGCCGCGTTGCCCCAGATCATCGGCGCGATTGTGTCGGCGATTGGTGGGGCAATCCCGCAACTCATCCAAGCCGGAATTCAACTCTTGACCGCGTTGGTGCGAAACCTACCGCAGATTATTTCCACGATCGTCGCAGCAATCCCATCGATTATTTCTGGGATTGTGTCTGCTGTTGGGCAGGGCGTGTGGCAGATGGTGGAGGCGGGTAAAAACCTCGTCTACGGCCTGTGGAACGGAATCCAAGGCTTGGCGGGCTGGCTGTGGAATCGGGTCTCGAACTGGGCAAGCGGGATTTGGGACTCGATCACTGGCTTCTTCGGCATCCACAGCCCGTCTCGCAAGATGGCCTGGGCTGGACGGATGCTCGTTGAAGGCCTGGCAGGCTCGATCAAAACCGATGGCAACAAAGCCGTCACCGCTGCCACTGGTTTGGCTAGGGACACGATGGACGCCTTCGCCGACCTTGAGGACGGGCTGGCCGTGCCGATCGAGGCGGTCGCTGACCTGCAGGTACCTGCCGTTGACCTCACCCCACAGCCCGTGACTGTATCTCAGCGGATCAGCGACGTCTCTGACGAGCGTGTGGATGTCGCTGGGATCGTGGATGCGACTGCAAAGCGCATCCTCGGGTCTTTGGATATTTCGGTGACTTTGTCGGATGGGACGCTGGTCGGCAAACTCGCACCCGCCCTCGACAAACAACTTGCTCGTCTTGATCGGCGGCAGACCGTGATGGCAGGAGGCTACTGATCATGTTTGGCTTCACCCTCAACAGCGCGGTGACCTCTACGTCGCTTGGTCTGCGCTTGACCGCCCCGGTGGCGATACCCGCAGCCGTCCGTGCGGTGGAAGATATTGAGGTCGAAGGCCGCGCCGGGACCCTGACCAGGTTCACGGGCTGGGAGGACACCGAACTTGAGCTTGAGCTCGCCGTTCCTATCCGTGATGGGCTCGACCAGTACCGGCGGGCCACTCACGAGCTCACCAATGCCCAGACGATCGCGTTCACTGGTGAGTCGGGTGTGTATCGGAAGGTTAAGCACTGCGAAGTGAGCGAGCTGCGCCGGGAGTTGTCGGGGTGGGGGTTCTTCACCGCACGCCTGACCTGCCAGCCCTTCACTTACCTGACCGAGGGCTTGAAGCCCGTAACTATCTCGGAGTCGGGGACGATCACCAACCCCGGCCTACTCGATGCCGATCCGATCATCACCGTTACTGGCACCGGAGCGTTGTCTTTGACGATCAATGCGCGCGTCTACCACGTGAATTCGCCAGCAGGCTCTATCACGCTCGACAGCGCGCGTCTCGTCGCACACGTATCAGGTCGCGTGCAGACCGATGCGCTCACCGAAACTTTCCCAACCTTGAAGCCTGGGTTGAACAGGATCACCCTCGGCACCGGCATCAGCAAGGTCGTCGTCGTGCCGAATTGGCGCAACCCCTAACCACCCCGTTCGCTCAATTGTTCCTAGCCGTCCTGTGGTGGGCGGCCTTCATGCTGTTTGGAGGCATTTTGATGATTACGGTTCACGACCGCACCGCCACGACATTCACCGCCACCGGGCTAGGAGTCTTGGATCGGGAGATCATCAACCCGATCGTGACGGAAGAACTGGGTGGCGAATTCTCCCTGACCTTCACCTACCCGGCAGATGGACCTGCTGCCACGCACATCGTACTTGAGAACATTGTGGCAGCGCCCGTGCCAAGGCTGGAGCAACGTCAGGGTTTCCGGATTAGCGAGGTCGTCACCACCCTCGAAGGAATGCTCGAAGTAACGGCGTTTCATGTCTTCTATGATTTGGCGGCGAATCTCATCGCCGACACCTACGTGGTCAACAAAACCGCGAAAGGCGCACTGACGCAGATCCTTGGGGCGGCGAACACTAAGCACGGGTTTACTGCTACCTCATCGGATACGGTGACTAGGTCTTCGGCGCGGTTGGTGCGCATGCCCATCGCCGCCGCTCTCATGGATGCGGGCGAGGACAATACGTTCGCTGCGCGTTGGGGCGGCGAACTGACCCGCGATAATTTCCATATCCATCACGCGCCCATGCGCGGAGCCAACCACGGGATGGTCATCAGTGATCGGAAGAACCTCACCGGCTTCGAATCATCCATTGATTCTTCGACGGTGGTGATGCGGATTTTGCCGATTGGCTACGACGGCCTGCTCTTGCCTGAACTCTATGTGGATAGCCCGAAATTGGGGGACTATGTGGTGCCGCGTATCCGCGTCATCCGCTACGGACAAGTCAAAGCCATCACGGATAAAGACAACCCACGTGAAGGCGAGCTTCCACTCGACCAAGCACACGGCGAACTACGCCGACTGGCGGCAGCAGAATTCAACGCCAAGCATGTGGATGAGCCGTCCGCTTCGTACAAGATCCACTTCACTGACCTTTCACAAACCCGCGAATACGCTGACCTTGCACGCCTGGAAACCGTCGAAATTGGCGACACCGTGACCGTCCGCCACGCTGATCTTGGTGTCGCGCTCACGGCACGGGTGGTGGCATACGAATACAACCCGCTCACAGGTCAATACATCTCGGTCGAACTTGGAACCGTAGCTCGGAAGTTCACGTCTGTCACCCGGCAAGTCAAGACCGCCATCAATACGGCGGTGGCTGCGTCGGATACGGCAGGATTCGCACTTGCCTCAGCGGATGGGAAGAACACCAACCACTACGGCAGTGCCCAACCCGAGAAGGCACAGCTCGGCGACACATGGTTCAAGCAGAACGGCGAAACCACCGAAATCTGGATCTACCGGCTCACCGACACCGGGCAGCCCGACTGGGTGGCACTCGCTACTGATCTGAACCATGCACAGATCAGCGCGGAACTCGACGCAGCACGCGCAGAGGTCGACCAAGCCAAGACCGCAGCCGCTGGTGCTACCCAGTTGGCGCAAGATGCCCACGACGTTGCGATGACTTCGGATGGGCGGCTCACGGTTGCCGTTGTTGACCCGAGCGTAGCGGACGCGGCTGGCCGACCGGAGGGCTCGCTATGGCAAGTGCGCGTAGACGGCGTGATCGCCCGCCAATACATCCTCACCAACAACCAATGGGAACAAACACCGGTTGGGGCTGCGATGATCGGGTCGAAAGCGATCAGCCAAGCACACATCGCAGACGCCGCCATCGGCACCGCACACATCGCAGACGCCGCGATCACCGACGCGAAAATCGGGTCGCTCTCGGCCTCGAAGATCACCTCCGGGTATTTAGCTGCTGGGCGGATTGCCGCCGGATCGATTACATCCGACAAGTTGACGATCGCCAACGGATACATCACCAATGCGATGATCAAGGACGCGGCGGTCACATCCGCGAAGATCGCCTCGCTGGATGCTGGGAAGATCACCACCGGCACGTTGTCGGCGGCTCGGATTGGGGCGCGCTCGATTACGGCCGACAAGCTCGCGACCAACGCCATCCAAGTAGGCCTGGCAGGCTGGACGCAATCTATCCGCATCACCCCGTATCAGATCGCTTGGTATAACGGCTCGACGTTGGAGGGAAAGATTACGAGCGCGGGCATGCAGTTCTGGTACGGCACCCGCTACATCGGGGAGATGGCACGCCGTGCCCACAAGGACAAGCCCGACGTGCAAGGCGTCGTCAACCAGGTCGCCTATCAAGGCGACTATGTGGCCTGGACATACCAGACGGTTTCCGGCGGTGGCTACTTCACCTGCCTCACCCTGGATCCGAAGGGACGCTTCTACGGCAAGGCCGGCATTCATCTTGGTGCTGACTTGCGCACCAACGGCTACAAGTTCTACACCACCGGCTCACGCTACGTGACCTTGCAAGACTGCACGCTCACCGGGAAAGGCACCTACGCCGGGTGGGTGTCGAGCAATGGGCTGGCGAAGATCGTCTTCCACACCTACGACGTCATGGTCGTCACCAACGGCTCGTATTACAACATGACCCGTCTCTTTGATCGCACCAAAGATTTGATGTCGCGGATGAACGCGATCCTCAGCTTACTCAATCAAGGGTGGATCACATCCATATCCGGAACCGGCTCGAACATCACGTGGCGGTACTTCTCCAACACAGGCCTGTCGGCCATGTCCACCAACCTCGCATAAGTAAAAGGAAACCCTGATGAAGATCATGCTCGCCAACCACCATTTGCAACCCATCGCCGACCTACTCGAGAACATGCCGCTCAAAGCCGCTCAATCCAGGGCGCGCTCCAAACTCCTCACGCTAGTGAAGGAAGCGATTGCACGGTTCGGGGAAGACGAATACGACCTCGTCACCCACTATGCAACACTCGACGATCATGGTCGCCCAGTGTTCGCAGATGACGGCACCTTCATGCTCGCCGACCCCGACAAAGCCAGTGAATTCCTCGATGCCCGTCAGAATCTGCTGGCATCTGTTGCGGAAGTGTCGGGGCCCACCTACGACGGCCACGACAAGGACGTGAAAGCACTTCTTGACGGCTATGAGGGTGAACTGTCTGGCGTGGCGGCGGAAGCCTACGACGTCCTCTACGACGCCATCACCAAGGGTGGCCAATGAAGGACAAGGAAGAAAAGGACACAGAAATGACCGACGTTTCAGATGATGAGTCAACGTCTAGCGAAGAAGTACAGCTACCCATCGTCCCAGTTGAGTCCGATGCCACGCCCGCACCACCAGCAGAGGCCATCGAAGCCCAAGAACTCCCAGCGCCCAAGGTGGCGTCCTTCGACTTGAGCCTGCCAATTCTCGAGGTCCTCACTGACCCGACCATGTAACACGCTGCGCTACACCAATTTTTGATGCCTTCACCCCAGATGGGTGTGGGCAATTTTTATGCCCACAGAAAGGAATACCCATGTCCCTACACGCCATCTGGCACGCCATTCAAGCCGGCATCGCTGGTATTGGTGCGTGGCTCGCCGCTTATCTTGGAGGGCTCGACGGCCTCGTCTATGCGCTGATTGTTTTCACTATCGCCGACTACATCACCGGGGTGCTGGCCGCCATCAACGAACGCCGCCTCAGCTCATCCGTCGGTTTTAGGGGTATCAGCCGCAAAATCCTCATCTTCACCCTCGTCGGCCTCGCCCATTTGATCGACGTCCATATTCTCGGAGCACCCGGCGTGCTGCGAGCGGCGGTCATCTTCTTCTACCTATCCAACGAAGGCATCTCCCTCGTGGAGAACGCCACCCGCCTCGGCCTACCCGTCCCATCCCAAATGCGTGGGGCGCTCGATGCGATCGCCAACCGCGCCGAAACAAGACCCTCACTGACCGAACCACCAACCACTGAAAAGGAGATTCACTGATGAAGAATTGGAACACGCTTGAGGCTGACATCGACCTCATCATGAACACACACTACACGCCCGGCAGGAATGGTAGGCGGATCGATAAGGTCATCATTCACCACAACGCCGGAAACCTCACCATTAGGGGCTGCTACGACGTGTGGCAAACGCGTCCAGCTTCCGCCCACTACCAAGTCCAAACCGACGGACGCATCGGCCAGTTGGTGTGGGATCGCGATACCGCCTGGCATGCAGGCAACTTTGCCGCCAACACCACCAGTATCGGCATCGAGCATGCGGATGTGTCCTCGAACCCGTGGGCTGTGTCGGAGGCGTGCCTCGATAACGGAGCACACCTCGTGGCGGCCGTTTGCAAGTTCTACGGTCTTGGCCGCCCGGCTTGGGGCAAGAACGTCTTCGGGCACAAGGACTTTTCTGCGACTGCTTGTCCGGCTTCTCTTGCTGGTTCTCAGCATGCTGCCTACATGTCCCGCGCACAGTCTTGGTATGACCAGATGAGCGGTAGTGCACCAGCACCCGCTCCTGCAGCGCCGAATATCGACGCTCTCGCTGATGCAGTGATTCGCGGCGATTACGGGAACGGTGAGGAGCGTAAGCGTTGCCTCGGAGCCAACTATGCGGCTGTCCAGCAGCGCGTGAACGAGAAGCTCTCTGGCAACGCACCTGCCGCGAAGCCAGCAGGGCCGAACATTGATGCTCTTGCCGATGCCGTTATTCGCGGCGAGTACGGCAACGGTGAGGAACGTAAGCGCCGACTCGGAAATCTCTACAGCGCCGTACAAGCTCGCGTGAATGCCAAGCTCGGCTACTAAACATCCGCGCCACGTCGGAGCGACTGAGCCCCGTCACCACTGTGACTTCCCAATCCTCGGGGAGCCGGTGGTGGCGGGGCTTTTCGTCGTTTCATGGACGGATTTAACAATCGGGGGTTTGTCGGCAGTGGGGTGAAGGGAGTGACCCCACTGTGAATGATCTTGATGAACAACGTATCCGCAACCTGCGCACGGCGGGCTGGGGGTATAAAGCGATTGCCGAGTTTTGCGCCCTAACTCGTGACCAGGTCCGCTCGTACTGCACAACCCGAAACCTTGACGCCGCTCCGGTGATGGCCTGGCAGGTATGCCACTGGTGTGCCAGCCCTATACAGGGAGCAGCTCGGGCTCGGTTTTGCTCGCCCGCCTGCAGGCATAAAGCGTGGCGGCATCGACAGAAAACCGAGCCTGCGCGCGAGCAGACCTGTACGCACTGCGGACGCCGCTTCGCGATCGTGGACAAACCAGGTCAAAAGTTTTGCTGTCACGCCTGCTATGTACGTGCTCGCTTCGGCACCCGTGGCGGACAACCATGAACACGCTCGCCGCTCCTGTTGATCAACTGGCCCAACCTGACGTGTTCGCCCGAGAACTCGCCTTCATCACGGACTCTCACACGTTGAGCGTGCTGGCGGGGCGGGGCGTGCTCACGCCCGCAGAGTATCAGCGTGCTCACCGGTTGTTATGGAAGGCGTGGACGCCGATCTATCAACCACAGATTGTGGGCGAAACGACTGGATAAACACTTGGTTTAGAGCGTGTATAGACCTAACGCGAAAGGAGAAAACGTGGCACACATCAGTGTGGTGACACCAGTTCGGTCGCCTGCCCCGAAACTGGTCAACGTGGCGGCATACGCGAGGGTCTCAACCAACGGCACAGAGCAGTTAGCATCCCTATCGGCGCAGGTTTCGTATTACTCGCGCCTGATCCAATCCACACCCGGATGGGCCTACGTCGGCGTGTTCACCGACGAGGGTATCACCGGCACGTCAACAAAATCCCGACAAGGCCTGGCCGATCTGATGGACGCAGCCAGGAGTGGGGGTGTCGATATTGTGTTGTGTAAATCAATCTCACGCCTAGCCCGCAACACAATCGACCTGCTCGCTACGGTCCGTGAGCTGAAAGACCTTGGCGTGGCCGTACGGTTCGAACGCGAACGCATCGACACCCTTAGCGCTGACGGGGAACTGCTGTTAACCTTGCTGGCCTCATTCGCCCAAGAAGAATCACGCTCGCTATCCCAGAACGTGAAATGGGCGATCCGGAACCGATACAAGAGCGGGGGCACAAACTCCTTCGTTGTCTATGGATACAAATGGGCAGACGGCCAGTTCACCATCATCGAAGAGGAAGCCAAGATCGTGCGCTTACTGTTTGCGAATTTCTTGGACGGGATTAGCCCGGAGAAAACCGCGACGATGCTCAATGCTGAAGGTAAACGCTCTCGGGGAGGGGGACGGTTCTACGGGTCAGTGTTTCGTCGCATGCTCGAAAATGAGCGCTACAAGGGCTGCCAAATGCTACAGAAAATGTACCGCCCCACAATCCAAGCACCCACACGCTCCCTCAACGACGGGGAGCTGCCGCGATACTGGGTCGACAATGCACTACCAGCCATCATTGACGAAACAACCTTTGACGCCGTTCAGAAAGAAATCGCGCACAGGCGTGAGGTGGGCCCGGCTGCCACCCCGTCAAAAAACACGGGCGTATTCACCGGGCGGATCTGCTGCGGCGCGTGCGGGAAGAACTATCAACGCAAAACCCGCACCTACAAGTCTGGAACCTCATACAAGTTCTGGCGCTGCTGGAGTGCCTGCACCGGAAACGGAAACCCCTGTAGGGGGCACAACCTGCGCGAAACGCTCCTCGAACACGCCTGCGCAGAGATGCTCGGCACCCAGGGTTTCGACCCTGTCCAGGTTGGCGAGCAGGTCGTGATGATCGAGGCCTTCGAGCATCAGCTCACCTTCCACCTCGCAGATGGAACCATGATGCCGGTGGGCTTAACCAGTGAGGGGTGGTTGGCATGAGTCGCACGGTCACAGCGATACCCGCAACAAAGAAACTTGGGAATGTCACAACCCCGTCCGGGGTACCAGCGCGCAGACGGGTGGCGGCGTATGCTCGCGTTTCTACTGAGATGGAAGAACAAACCTCCTCGTATGAGGCTCAGATCGACTACTACACCACCTACATTCGCTCACGTAGTGATTGGCGGTTCGCGGGCATGTACTCCGATGAGGGCATCTCTGGCACCTCTATGAAACGTCGCGAAGGTTTCCAAACCATGATCAATGACGCCCTGGCAGGCAAAATCGACCTGATCCTCACCAAGAGTGTGTCCCGGTTCGCACGCAACACCGTCGACTCGCTCACTACCGTGCGCAAGCTCAAGGATGCAGGCGTCGAGGTCTATTTTGAGAAGGAAAATATTTACACCTTCGACGCCAAAGGCGAACTACTCATCACGATCATGTCGAGCTTGGCGCAAGAAGAATCACGTTCCATCTCTGAGAACGTCACCTGGGGACACAGGAAGCGTTTTCAAGATGGGAAGATTATGGTTCCCTATGCATCACTACTCGGATATAAGAAAGGAGCGGACGGCAGTCTCGTCATCGACGAGACGCAGGCTCCGACCGTGCGGTTGATCTACCAGCTTTTCCTTGACGGGATGGCGATCAGTGAGATTAAAACCGAGCTCGCTGCTCGCAAGATTCTCACCCCGCGCGGGAAAGAAGTGTGGTCAACCTCGACAGTGCGCTCCATCCTGTCCAATGAAAAATATAAAGGCGACGCCCTGCTGCAAAAGACGTTCACCACCGATTTCCTTACTAAAAAGATGAAGGTCAACGAGGGCGAAGTACCCCAATACTACGTAACAGGCAATCACGAGCCGATTATTGCTCCACGCATCTGGGATCAGGTGCAATACGAGCTCGCCACCAGGCATGGCAACATATCCTCAGCGAAGGTCGGCTTGTTCTCCACCAGGCTCAAGTGTGCGCAGTGTGGGTCGTGGTATGGGCGTAAGACGTGGGCGTCGAACACGAAATATAAGTACACAGTCTGGCAATGCAACCATAAATACGCAGGCGACAAGCCCTGCAGCAGCGCGACTGTGAAGGACGAAGATATCAAGAACGCTTTCGTCCAAGCGCTCAATCAACTGATCGCCCGCCAGCCACGGCAAAGCCAGCTACTGCAAATCTTTGACTCCATGTTTGATACGAGCCGTTTGGAAGAACAAGCCGCCGCCTGCCAAACAAAAATCGTGGAACTCACTGAGCAGATCGAAGCACTGATAGCGAAAAACCAGCAACGCGCGCTCGACCAAGACGCCTACCAAAACAAGTACACAGAGCTCGATACTGCCTGCCGTAAGACACTCGCATGCAAAGCGAGCCTAGAGGCAGATATTGCAGCGAACACTGCCAAGCATGCCGCCGTCACCACAGCCCTAGGCGATCTGGCGGGCGAACCTGTGAACGATTTTCGCCCCGCGCAGTGGAGCGCACTGATCGACCACGCCATCGTAGACGAGGACGGGATCCGGTTCGTGTTCCGCACCGGTGAACAGGTGAGGATTGCCCTGAAAGGGTGATGCTCATATCAGTTGACGTGCACGGTTAGGTACACCTCCCAGAAATAAAGTAAGGTTACCCTTATCTAATAAGGATGGTGTTTGCGTGAACGATAGTGTAATGGATCAGGTTGTTGAAGGCGAGTATGAGTCGGCGAAGGAAAAATCTGTCGCTGGCCAGAACGCGATCCGTCAGCTATCGCAGCCGGTGAAAGGCAAACTGTTTATCGCGCAGGTTTTAGCTTTTCTCTCTGGTGTGTTGGCTATCGCACCCTATGTGGCTTTGGTGGAGCTGGGAGCTGCGCTGATGCAAGACCGGGTGGACCCGGCGCGGGTGAACTGGATCGTGATGCTCCTCGTCAGCGCATACATGGCCCGGTTGACCTTATATTTTGTTGCATTGGGCGTGACGCATTTTATTGACCTGTCGTTGCGTAATCAAATGCGCCGCCAGATTGCCGCCCGCATGTCGACTGCTCCGCTGTCGTGGTTTACCCGCGAGGGTGAGGGGAAGATCCGCAAGACCATTCAGGATGATACGGCCACGGTGCACACAGTGATCGCGCACGGGCCGATTGAGAAACTGAACGCGATCGTATCCCCGCTCGCCTTGTTAGCCTATGCGTTCGTGGTGGATTGGCGGCTCGCTCTGCTGTCGATCGCGACGATTCCGATCTATGTGGGCATGTATGGCATGTCGATGCGTGGGATGAATGAGAAGACCGCACAAATGGATACCAAGCTCGCTCAGGTTTCGGCAACGATGGCCGAGTTCGTTGCCGGTATCTCAGTGGTGAAAGCGTTCGGCAAGGTCGGCCAAGCACATAAAGCCTATTTAGATGCAGCTAACGAGTTTTCTAAGTTCTACCGGGCATGGTGCATGCCGCTGGTGTCGATGTCGGTCGCCTCATTTTCGTGGGTGTCGATCCCGGTGTTGTTGATCGTGAACCTTGGCGGTGGCGCGTTGATGATGAACGCCGGTTGGGTGAGCATCTACGAGGTGATAACGACCACGTTGATCGCCTTGGTGTTGCCGGGAGCGTTGATGGCAGTCGCAACCATCGCCTGGTCGTACCAGCTCGCAGGGTCTGCGGCAGTACGGCTGGTGAACGTCATGGAGCTACCGGCATTGCCTCAGCCAGATATGCCGCAGACGCCAAAGGGTCATGATATCGAGATTCGGGGTGTGTCGTATGCCTATGACGAGACCCAAGCGTTAGACGAAGTGAGCCTGAGCATTCCGGCAGGCACGGTGACCGCGCTGGTTGGGCCTTCGGGCGCGGGAAAGTCGACGTTGGCGAGTTTGATTGCCCGCTTCGATGATCCAGATGCTGGCACGATCACTATTGGCGGGGTTGATCTAAAGAGCATTTCCCAGGATGTGTTGTATTCGACGGTCGCATTTGTCCTGCAAGATGCACAGCTTATTCGCGACACCATTCGAAACAACATCGCTCTTGGCGCGCCAGACGCAACCTTGGATCAGGTGCGGCAGGCGGCGCGGGCGGCGCAGATCGATGAGTTCATCATGAGCCTGCCAGATGGTTACGACACTGTGTTGGGTGAGGATACCCACGTTTCGGGCGGGCAGGCAGCCCGTATCGCGATCGCCCGGGCGCTCATGGTTGATGCCCCAGTGTTGGTGTTGGACGAGGCGACGGCGATGGCGGACCCGGAATCGGAATCGAAAATCCAACAAGCTCTCTCGACTCTTGCCAAAGGCAGAACCGTGATTGTGATCGCCCACCGACTGGCCTCGATCAGAGGGGCAGACCAAATCGTCGTCATGGAACGCGGGCGCATTGCTGTGGTCGGTAAACACGACGAGCTGTTGGGTAATGCGCACTATCAGGCACTTCTTGCCCAAGGTGCATGCGAGGAGATGACACGATGAATCAACTATTGCTGCCACGCTTTAAGCGTTTGATGGAACCCGCCTCGTGGCGAGACCTCTCGGTCGGTCAAGCGTGGGGTGCGGTCTCAGGACTGTGTCACGGCTTTGCCCTGCTGACTTTGCTTCCCGCAGCAAGTGCCCTAGCGACCGGAATGCCGGTGTGGGGGCTGTCGTTTTGGGGCTGGCTCATCGCCTTGGCGGTAATCGCGATGCTGGGCGTGGGCACGGAGTTTTATGGCATGCGCACCGGCTATATCGGCGCGCTCGGGTTCATTCACGACGTACACCAAGCGGTCGGCAACAAGGTAGCCCGCCTACCGTTGGGAGTGTTTGATTCGGGTAGTTCTGGACGGCTGTCGCGCATGGTCACCCAGGAAATGATGAACTTGGGCGAGTCGGCGGCACATTTCATTTTCTCCCTCGTCCAAAAACTCTCAGCCGTGCTGGTGATCACTGTGGGCACGTGGTTCTGGGATTGGCGACTGGGACTGACCTTGACGATCGCCTTCCCGATCATGCTCGCCTTCCTTCATATCTCCCGTGTGCTTCTCGATAAGGGCAAACAGGTTTCCGAACCAGCAGAATCGGAGCTGGCGGCTCGCATGGTCGAATTCTCCACCTGCCAAGGCGCGCTGCGCTCCTGCCATGTCGCCGACGACTACCCGGCCCTTGATCGGGCATTCAAACAGGCTGACCGCAAAAGCCGCAAAGCATTGTGGATCGAAACATTAGCGAACCTGATAAACGGAATGTTCGTCCAAGCCCTTGTCGTGGTAATGATTTGGCTGACCGCCCAACTCGCCCTCGGCGGGCAGATGAATGCGTTGAACGCTGTGGTCACCATCGGCATGTGCCTGCGGTTCACCACCATGCTCCAAGACATCGGTGGCTGCATGACCGGGCTGGAAGAACGCCGCCAGCAAATGAATCACGTCGACAAGATCATGGACGCTCCCGAACTGTCCGAACCCGATGTCTCCACACCGGTGAGCGCTCCTGGTGATGTTCGTTTCGAGGACGTCGCCTTCGGCTACGATCCGGACACCCCGGTTCTCCGTGATATTTCCTTCCATGTCCCGCAAGGCGGCATGTGTGCCCTGGTTGGCCCTTCCGGCTGCGGAAAAACCACAATCGCGAGGTTGGTTGCACGTTTCTGGGATGTGCAGTCCGGCAGCGTATACGTTGGCGGGGTTGATGTGCGCGAGCAGACCACCGAAGATTTGATGCGCCAGGTGTCTCTCGTTTTCCAAGACGTCTATTTATTCAATGACACGCTCGAAGCCAACATTCGCCTTGGCAACCCAGAAGCTACCGATGAAGAAATCAGGTGGGCCGCTGACCTGTCGGGCGTGACCGAAATCGTCAACCGGCTCCCAGACGGCTGGAATTCATTGGCGGGTGCTGGCGGGCGCGCACTGTCAGGTGGGGAACGCCAACGCGTCTCTATCGCCCGCGCCTTGGTGAAGAAGGCCCCGATCGCGCTGTTCGATGAGGCCACCAGCGCGTTGGATGCGGAAAATGAAGCCAACATTGTTGCGGCGATGAACGAGCTACGCAAGCACTCCACACTGATCGTGATCGCCCACAAACTTGAAACCATTCGCCAAGCTGACCAAATCATTGTGCTCTCCCACGGTGGGCGTATCGCCCAGCGCGGGTGCCACGACGAGCTGGTCAACCAGCCAGGTCAATACCGCGATTTCTGGCAAGAGCGCATCAACGCCGCCGGATGGCAACTCGTCTAAAACACAGCACTGTTCACAATCATGAAAGGAATAACTATGTCCACACCCACGTCCTCGCGCCTAAACACGCGCGACTTCATCAATATCGGCGTCTTCACCGCTTTGATGTTTGTCATCGTGTTTGCATTCGGAATGCTCGGGTTCATTCCGGCTGCCATGTATGCCGGTTTCCTGCTTTCTATCCTCGTTAACGGCATCGTCTTTGCGCTGTTTACTGCCCGCACTCCGAAGATGGGGGCATTGACAATCATGCTGATCCTCATCGAAGTCCTCTTCTTCGTAACGGGTCACTGGGTGGGAGGAATTGCGATCGCCGCTGTGTTCGGCCTGCTCGCTGACTTGGTGATCACCAAGGGGCCGAAGAGCGTGAAAGTTCGTGTCCCGCTGGCATATGCACTGTTTATCCTGCCGATCTATGTTTCCCCGTGGATTCCGCTATTTATGAACCAAGACGCATATATGTCGCAGATCGCCGAACAAATGGGTGCCGAGTATGCCGCGAAGATGGCGCAGGTTGTCACGATTCCGATTCTGTTGGGCTTCTTCGTCGTGATGCTCATCGTTGGCTGGCTTGCTGGTCTGTTGGGAACCCGGGTGGCGCGCAAACACTTTGAACGGGCCGGTCTTGTCTAAACTTCCCGACCCGCGCACGATTATCGTAGCGCTCGTCATCGTCTCCACCACGATCTACAGTGCCTACTCGCCGTGGTTCGTGTGTGCTCTGGGCGGATTCGCCGCCGTGATGCTGGCGAGCGCTACGATCAACCCCAACACGCTCGTGCGCCCGAGCTGGGTTGCCGTCTACCTGGCCACGTTTGCGGCTCTCGGCACACTCGTCTTCGTGATACCACTGGTGTGGAAGTCAACGGCCAGCGCGTTCCTCGTGCTGTTTTTGCAGTGGATGTGGCGATTCAGTGTCAGCGCAGGAATGGGAGCCTACGCGATCGGTGTGATCCGACCTGCCACCTTGCAAAAAGCACTCGCCAGCTCACGAATCCCGACCTGTTTCACGATCCCGATCTCAGTCGCGTTACGTGTGCTGCCCGTGATCGGCCACGAGGTTAAAGCGATCTCAGATGCCATGAAACTACGCGGCATGTCCGCGCTTTCCCTGCGTGCGGCGCAATACTTCACAATCCCGCTGCTATCGACCGTGGTACGCAGCGGAGACGAACTGGCATCTGCTGCCCTTGTACGCGGACTGGGCGGAACCGCAAAGCCCACCTCAGTCACGGTCGTGAAATTCCGTGTGATCGACGCGGTCATTCTGCTCATCGTTATCAGCTTCGCGATATGGAGAATCGTCCTATGACAATAGCCCAAGCAACTGGGGTCACCTTCACCTATCGAGGAGCAGACCACCCCTCAATCAATGGCGCCAACCTCACTATTTCGCAGGGAACTGTCACCTTGCTGTGTGGCGCGTCAGGGTCAGGAAAAACCACCGCACTACGGCTATTTAACGGGCTCATCCCGCACTTCCACGACGGCGACCTTACCGGAAGCGTCACAGTCGACGACATTGACGTGGCACGAGTAGATCTATCAGAGCTTGCCCACCACTGTTCGACAGTGTTTCAAAACCCGCGCACCCAGTTCTACACCACCCACGTGCGCCAAGAACTCGCCTTCGGCCCAGAAAATCTCGGCCGCGACCCGCAGGAGATCTGTGCCCGCATTGACGAGGTTGCAGCCGAGTTAGGTATCGCCGACCTGTTGGAATCCCGCGTCACACAACTGTCGGGTGGGCAGATGCAACGCGTGGCCTGCGCCGTCACCATGTGCAACAACACGTCGATGATCGTCTTTGACGAGCCAACCGCGAACTTGTCCGCTGACGTTATCGACCAACTCGCCACACTCATCGCCAGGCTCAAAGCTGATGGACACACCATCATCATTGCTGAACACCGGCTAAGTTTCCTTTCCGGGATCGCTGACCGTGTCTACTGCTTCGATAAAGGTAACATCGCCCTCACCGCAACCGGCGAAGAGTTCTACGCTACCTCGGATGAGGAGCGCAAACAGCTTGGGCTGCGATCCCTAGTGACTGTGCCTATGCCACAACTTCCGCAACCGGCAGGAGATGGGCTTGAGATTGACAACCTCACCTTCGCCTACCGCCACGGAAACACGGTTCTCAACATCGGCCATCTGCTCTTTCCGGCAGGGAAAATCACAGCGCTCCTCGGCCCGTGCGGGTCAGGCAAATCAACACTGGCACGCATCATCTGCGGACTCGAAAAAGCCAAAGGTGCATCCATCACACTCAATAGGCAAAAATTCACCAACCGGGACGCATACCTCGTAATGCAAGACCCCACCCGGCAGCTATTCTCAGACACCGCTATTGACGAAGTCACGCTCGGGATAACGAGAGCCGAAAAACAACGCATCGACGCCCAGGCGATCCTTAAAGAACTCGACCTCACCGACCATGAGGCTGATCATCCCCAAGCACTCTCTGGTGGGCAACGTCAACGTCTGGTTATTGCTACAGCGCTTGCCGCGAACAAGAAGGTCTACATCTTCGACGAGCCGACATCAGGTGTTGGCTACAAGCACCTTGTCGCGATTTCCCGAGTAATGCGTAAACTCGCTGACACTGGTGCCGTCGTCATCGTCATCACCCACGATGCTGAACTCGTTACCGAGGTCGCCGACCACGCTATCCACCTCGACCAAATCAACGCCTGCTAACGCAAACGCTCGCTCGGTCGAAAGAGAGGAAAGCATTTCCGCAGGTCAGGGCAAACGCGCTATACACTCGCTAACGCAAGCGATTTTCTTGACCCCCTTGGGGCGTACTCGCTAACGCAAAAGGGTACTTATCATTTTCGACGTCATAGTGGATACTTAGACGTCGAAAATGATAAAAACCACTTTAGCCCTTGAATCCCTGTTGAGCAGGGGTTTTGTCGTTTCTGGGGTTGTTCGCTGGCGTGCTGGAGGTTCAGTAATCGGGTGCTCGTCCCCGATCTTCCCGTTGGATTGGTGCATATTTCTGGTTGAGGGGGTCTGCTGGTGGGCTTGCGTTAGCGGATATCTGGCGAGGGGGCGTGCCCTCAATTGTGATTGATAAGACCGTTCCCACCTTCGACCTTGTGGGGCGTCCTGGCTCGCGCGCATGTCTCCATCTTCACGAAGAATCACATGCAAAATTACATGTAGTATCTCGCGCATATTGTGACGATATTTTGCATGCATTTATGGTAAAATGAGGCGTTGACGGTAACTCGTGGTGAAGGAGGCGATGGTGCGGAAGCGTACGGCGAAGAAGTCGATGAAGCACATCAACATCGGCGACCTTGGACGTGGTCAGGCATCGAAGCTGCTCAAGGAAGTGGCTGATGGTGACGATGTGGCCTACGTGTTGCGTTACGGAAAGCCTCTCGTGGTGGTCATGTCGCATGAGCGTTACGAGCGATTGTTGGAAGATGGAGTTGACCCGAATGAGCACTGAGAAAACAACGAACTATGTCAGCTTCATTTGGAAGATCGCCAACCTGCTGCGCGGTGACTACAAGGAGCACGAGTACGGAGACGTGATCTTGCCGTTCACGGTGCTCACCCGACTCGACTCCGTGCTCGTTGACACGAAGACCGACGTGCTTGCAATCCGTGACCAGAAGGGTGTCCCGGCTGAGGTCAAGCGCATCCAATACGCGAGAGCTACCGGCTATCCGTTCTGGAACGCCTCCAGGTTCACGCTGCACACGCTCAAGAACGATCCTGACAACCTGGAGGGCAACCTGCGCTCCTACGTGGAGGGCTTTTCGCGGAACGCCCGCGACGTGCTGAAGTCCTACGACTTCTACACCGTGATCGATCGGCTGGATCGCTCCGATCTGCTCTACCAAATCGTCGATGCTTTCACCGACCCAGCCGTAGACTTCTCACCTGCAGCGGTCTCCAACGAGGATATGGGTTCGATCTTTGAAGAACTGATCCGGCGCTTCAACGAACTGTCGAACGAAACCGCAGGTGAGCACTTCACCCCGCGTGAAGTCATCCAGCTCATGGTCGAGGTGCTGTTCGACCCAGACATGAACGCGATCTGCGAGCCCGGCTTCATGGCGTCGCTGTATGACCCAGGGGTCGGCACCGGTGGCATGCTTTCTGCCGCGATTGAACGAGCCCACGAGCTCAACGAAGGGGCGCGGATTGAGGTGTACGGGCAGGAACTCAACCCGCAAACCTACGCGGTGGCAAAGTCCGACATCCTCATCAAAGGTGACGACGCCGAACGCATCTACTTCGGCAACTCGCTGACCGCTGACAGAACAGCTGGACGAACGTTCAACTACATGCTGTGCAACCCGCCCTTTGGCGTGGAATGGAAGAAGTACGCCGACCCGATCAAAGACGAAGCCGAGAAGCGAGGGTGGAAGGGCCGGTTCGGTGCCGGTCTGCCGCGTATTTCGGACGGGTCGTTCCTGTTCTTGCAACACATGATCTCGAAGATGAAGCCCTACGATCCGGCTGATATCCAGAACGCGCCGGGCACTCGGATCGGGATCGTGTTCAATGGATCGCCGCTGTTCACCGGCTCGGCTGGGCAAGGTGAGTCGAACATTCGCCGCTGGATTCTTGAAAACGACTGGCTGGAAGCCATCATCGCCCTGCCTGACCAGATGTTCTACAACACCGGTATCCTCACCTACGTTTGGGTGCTCTCCAACCGTAAAGCGTCAATCCGCAAAAACAAGGTGCAACTGATCGACGCCACCGGACTCTTCGCCAGGATGCGCAAACCGCTCGGCGAAAAACGCAAATACTTGACCGAGGACAACATCGCCCAGATCGCGCGCATCTACGGCGACTTCACCGAGGACAAGCACTCCAAGATCTTTGACACCTGCGAGTTCGGCTTCCATGAAGTCACGGTGGAACGTCCGCTACGTTTGAACTTCACCGCCACACCCGAACGAATCGAGCGACTCTGGGAGCAGACCCCGTTCAAGAATCTGGCCACCTCGAAGAAACGCAGCGAACCCGCCCGTAGCCAAGAGATCAAGGACAGCAAGAAGACCCAACAGGCGATCATCGATACCCTCGAAACCCTCGACGGGCAGCAGGTGTGGAAGAACCGAGACGAGTTCACGGCCGTACTCAAGAGTGCCTTCAAGGGCGCTGGGTTGGCTGTGCGTGCCCCGCTGCTAAAAGCAATCGTGACGGCCCTGGGTGAAACCGATCCGACCGCAGACATCTGCCGCGACGCCAAGGGCAACCCGGAACCTGACCCGGCGCTACGTGACACCGAACAGATCCCGCTCGCCGAAGACATCGACGCCTACATCCAACGCGAAGTCATCCCCTACGCGGCTGACGCCTACGTCGACCCCGACAAGACCAAGATCGGCTACGAGATCCCCTTCACCCGCTACTTCTACCAGTACGAAGAACTCGGCAACCCCACCCAAACCCTGGCCGAAATCCAAACCCTCGGAGCCGAAATCCAAGCCTCCATCGCCAAACTATTCAACGAGCAGGTGAACTAAATGGATGCCTACGAACACTACAAAGACAGCGGTATTGACTGGATTGGGAAGATTCCAAATAGCTGGCATTCTCGTTCTCTGAAATCTCTGTTGACCCGTAAATCGCGTAAGGGTGAGCCTTCCTGGAGAGTTCTTTCTGTTGAACGTGAGCGTGGGGTTGTAGATCGTGAACTTGAAGGGTCGCCAGATAACAACAACCGTCTACCAGATGATTTGAGTGGTTATTTGGTAGTTCGGAACGGTCAATTTGTTATGAACAAAATGAAGGCTTGGCAAGGATCATATGGAGTGTCGCTGTATGACGGGATTGTCAGTCCTGCGTATTACACCTTCGATTTAGCGTCTTCCGTGGATTCTGAATTCTTCAACTGGGCTATACGGTCAAAAGCATATATTCCCTTCTTTGGCAGGGATTCTTACGGAATTCGCACAGATCAATGGGACTTTAAGGTACAGGCGCTCCGAAATATTCCACTATTTGTTCCTCCGGTGGAAGAGCAAAGGCAAATCGTTGATTACCTTGTTCAACGGCTGAAAGGGATCGATGGTTTGATTACCGATTTGGATCGTCAGGTTGAGTTGTTGGAGCGTTACAAGCGTGAGTTGATCGCCCACACCGTCACCAAAGGCCTCGACACTAACGCTCCAATGAAAGACAGCGGTATTGACTGGATTGGGAAGATTCCAAATAGCTGGCATTCTCGTTCTCTGAAATCTCTGTTGACCCGTAAATCGCGTAAGGGTGAGCCTTCCTGGAGAGTTCTTTCTGTTGAACGTGAGCGTGGGGTTGTAGATCGTGAACTTGAAGGGTCGCCAGATAACAACAACCGTCTACCAGATGATTTGAGTGGTTATTTGGTAGTTCGGAACGGTCAATTTGTTATGAACAAAATGAAGGCTTGGCAAGGATCATATGGAGTGTCGCTGTATGACGGGATTGTCAGTCCTGCGTATTACACCTTCGATTTAGCGTCTTCCGTGGATTCTGAATTCTTCAACTGGGCTATACGGTCAAAAGCATATATTCCCTTCTTTGGCAGGGATTCTTACGGAATTCGCACAGATCAATGGGACTTTAAGGTACAGGCGCTCCGAAATATTCCACTATTTGTTCCTCCGGTGGAAGAGCAAAGGCAAATCGTTGATTACCTTGTTCAACGGCTGAAAGGGATCGATGGTTTGATTACCGATTTGGATCGTCAGGTTGAGTTGTTGAGGCGGTATCGCAAGCAGGTTATTAACGATGTGGTGACGGGCAAGGTCCGCGTTAGTGAGGAGGCATGATGGATACGTCGGAGCGCAGGTTTGAGTCCGAGATCGAATACTGGCTGACTACCCAGGGATCGGATTTTGACCGGTTTGAGACGCGTGACCCGCAGGGTTTTGATCGCGAGCTGTGCCTGTATCCAGCTGACTTGATTGAGTTCGTGAAAACAACGCAACCGGATCAATGGGCCAAACTGGAACGCACTTACCGGGGTAACGCGGAGCAGAAGTTTCTGAAGCGTGTCGCTGCGCAGCTTGATCAGCGTGGTGTGATCGACGTGCTGCGCCGTGGCATTGAGGATGTGGGTGCTCGGTTCAAGCTGGTGTACTTCGCTCCCGGCACCGACTTGAATGAGGTTCTTGCTGAAAAGTACTGGGCGAACGAGATGAGCATCGTGCGCCAGCTACGGTATTCAACGCGTAACGAGAACTCGGTTGACACGGTGCTGTTGGTGAACGGCATCCCAGTGGTGACACTCGAGTTGAAAAATCAGCTGACTGGGCAGACCTATCGTGATGCGATCCGACAGTACAAGATGGACCGTTCCCCGTCGGAAAAGCTCTTCGCCCTGGGTAAACGCGCGGTGGTACACTTTGCGGTTGACACCGATGAGGTGTGGATGACTACGAAACTTGCCGGCCAAGATACGGTGTTCCTGCCGTTCAACCGTGGTTT
Organism: Actinomyces sp. UMB0138; assembly: GCF_002849225.1. Taxonomy (GTDB): domain Bacteria; phylum Bacillota; class Negativicutes; order Veillonellales; family Veillonellaceae; genus Veillonella; species Veillonella parvula_H. Next base: position 32,004 of record NZ_PKMC01000004.1, on the reverse strand, counting down.
CAGCAACGGTGCTGGTAATCCGCCGGTGGAGGGCAAGTTCAAGACGTCCTACTTGTGGGAGCAGGTGCTTGCGAAAGACTCGTTGCTCGACATTCTGCACCGGTTCGTGCAGTTCGTGCCCGGCAAGACCCCTGAGGGGCGTCCGGCGAAGTCGAAAGACAAGGTGATCTTCCCGCGCTTCCACCAGCTCGATGCGGTCCGCAAACTCATCGCGGACGCGAAGGCGAACGGTGCTGGGCACAACTATTTGGTGCAGCATTCGGCGGGCTCGGGCAAGTCGAACACGATCGCGTGGCTCGCTCACCACTTATCGAATCTGCACGACGACCAGCAGCGGGTGGTGTTCGATTCGATCATCGTGATCACCGACCGGCGCGTGTTGGATAAGCAGCTCCAAGACACGGTGTTTTCGATGGATCACACAGCAGGCGTCGTCGTAAAGGTTGATAAGAACGCCCGCCAGCTCACTGATGCGCTGGGTCGGGGTGCTCGGATCATCATTTCGACGTTGCAGAAGTTCCCGTTCGTTGACGTGTCCAACATCGCGACGGCTGGGAAGCGGTTCGCGGTGATTGTGGATGAGGCACACTCGTCGCAGACCGGGCAGGCGTCTGAGCGGCTCAAGCAGGTGCTGGCTGACACTGCCCAAGCGGGTCAGGAGTCCGAGGCAGAGCTGCTGGATCGTTACGCTCGAGCTGAGGCTCAGGTAGAGGCCGAGGAGCTCGAGGTTGACGAACAGATCGCGGCGGATATGGCGACCCATGGACGGCAGGCGAACCTATCGTTCTTCGCGTTCACGGCCACCCCGAAGCAGAAGACCCTCGAAATCTTCGGCACCCCGACTCCTGGTGGCACGCCGCGCCCGTTCCATGTGTATTCGATGAAGCAGGCGATCGAGGAAGGATTCATCCTCGACGTGCTGGCAAATTACACCACCTACCAGACGTACTACAAGGTTGGTAAGGCCACCGCTGAGGATCCGGAGTACGCCAAGAAGCAGGCCAACAAGGCGCTGGGCAAATACTTAGCCCTGCATCCGCACAATCTGCGGCAAAAAGCCGAGATCATCATCGAGCACTTCCGCAGCAACGTGGCGCACAAGATCGGCGGCAAAGCCAAGGCAATGCTGGTGACCGGCTCCCGGTTGCACGCTGTGCGCTACTACTTCGCGTTCGCCAACTACATCAAAGCCAAGGGCTACACCGACCTGGGTGTGCTGGTGGCGTTCTCCGGCACCGTCGAAGACGATGGGCAGGACTACACCGAGGAGCAACTCAACGGCTTCCCCGAAGCCGAGCTGCCCGATCGGTTCGACACCGGTGAGTACCAGATCCTGTTGGTGGCCGAGAAATACCAGACCGGATTCGACCAGCCCCTGCTACAGACCATGTATGTGGACAAGAAGCTCCACGGGGTCAAGGCCGTGCAGACCCTGTCGCGGATCAACCGGATGTGCCCGGGCAAATCAGATACGTTCGTGTTGGACTTCGTCAACAGCGCTGACGACATTCAGGCGGCGTTCCAAGACTATTACGTGTCGACCTCGATCAGCGAGGAAACCGACCCGAACATCGTCTACGACCTCTACCACCTGATCGCCTCCTACCAGCTGTGGCGAGACGAAGAGATCGACGGATTCGCGACCGTGTTCTTCAGAGAGCAAAAGCAGCAGACCAACCTCGACTTCGGCAGGCTCAACGCCTACCTCGACCCTGCGGTCGGCCGCTTCGACGCGCTTGACGATGAGGAAAAGCTCGAGGTGCGCTCGGCGTTCAACAAGTTCAACCGCAACTACGAGTTCTTGACCCACATCATCCGCTTCGACGACGAGCAGCTGCATAAGTTCGCCGCATACGCGAAGCTGCTGACCCGCAAGCTCCACATCGACGGCGACCCTGCCCCACACCTGGATGATGAGGTCACCTTGCAGTACTACCGGCTCCAGTCGGTCTACGAGGGTTCCATCGACCTACAAGACCAGGTGGGTGAGTTGAACAACTCGCCCAAGCTGGGCATGCCCACCGAAGACGACCGCGAGCGACTCTCCAAGATCCTCGACTCCCTCAACGAACGATGGGGCACCGAGTTCACCAACATGGACAAAGTGCTCGAACAGGTCGCCGACGACCTCGCCCAAGACAACGAGATCCAGGTGCGAGCCCATAATCCGCTCGACCTGTTCAAGATCATCTACGACGAGAAGATGCCCGACGTCATGCTGGCGCGGATGACCCAGAATCACGACTTCTCCATGAAGTACCTGTCGGACAAAGCCTTCCGCGCCGACGTGGACGCGATCCTGCTCCCGCTCATCCACGACCGTCTCAACCGACCCCGGCACGAGGACAGCCAGCGAGACGGCTCCTGATCCGTAGACTTGCACCAGTTAACTTCACGTGTTAGCTTAGTTGCTAACAGACGTGAGGAGGCTGTTCCAATGACCAAATCAGAGAGCTTCGGTGCCTTCCTGGAAGCACATAGGAAGACGCAGGGCTTAACCATGCGCAAATTCGCGGACGCCATCGGTGTGACCGCTCCATACCTGAGTGACATCGAGAAAGGGCGCCGCGCTGCCCCGGACGGCAAGCTGGGGGACATCGCCGAGACATTGCGACTCTCCCGCTCCGAGAGGGAGCGGATGTATGACCTGGCAGCATTGACTCGCGAGAACCAGGTGTCTACCGACCTGTCGGGCTACATTATGCAAACCGACATGGCTCGCGTCGCTCTTCGCCGGGCGAAAGAACATGACCTGAGTGACCAGCAGTGGCGGGACATCATCGACATCATTGAAGGCGGGGAAGCTGACCAGTGAGCCTTGACCCCAAATACCTCAGTAAGGAGCGACTCGAGGCTCGCGCAGAGAAGGAGCTCGAGAAATTCGCCGGTGGCGCTCAACTGGTGGCGCCTATCCCGCTCGACGTCGACAGCTTCGCCGAGTTTCACCTGGGAGCGGCACTGGACTATCAGCGGCTTTCGTCGGACGGCAGCGTGCTTGGAATGTCGATCTTCCAGGAGCTGTCCATCCCTGTCTTCGAGTCTACCGGCGCAAGGGTTGACATCGTTTTTCCAGAACGAACAATCGTTATCGACGACGATGCCTTGCGTGACTCCCCGGACAGTCGACTGCGTTTCACGATTGCCCATGAGTGCGCTCACCTCCTCCTGCATCGGCATATCTACTACCGAGACCCTCGGATGAAGTGCAAGGGAGGAACAGGGTATCGCCCGTTCACTACTACCTCGGAGGGCGTTCGCGCCGACAACAAGGTAGACCGCGCCGAGTTCCAAGCCAACTACCTCGGGGCTGCGCTGCTCATGCCCCGCGACCCGTTCTCGCAGGCATTCACCGAGCTTGCCCCCGAAGGCTGGCGATCATTGGATGAGCGACGCAAGCGCCGTGTTGTCCGGGAACTCGCTAGGACTTTCGAGGTTTCTAAGCAGGCTGCCGCAATCCGCATCAAGAACCTGAAGCTCGCCGCGTAATTCATTCGCTACGAGTCGGGTTCTCTTTTTTACCCATTTTGTAAGCAACTTAGCTAACTAGTGAATAGGAGGTGTTATGGAAACAGTAAAGAACGCGGGAGGCAAAACGATTTGCCGTGTCGACCTAGAGCGTAGGCAGATCGAGATCGTCCATAAGGGATGCCTCTCCCGGCTCTGGTTCGACGACTGCGGGGGCTTTCATCAATGTCACGAACGACGGCCCCTACCTGAACCGCACTATCGATAACCCACTGAAACACAACTGAATACCGACATAAACAGTTCGATCCGCAGAACCGCTAGACGGGCAAGGATCACGCATCACCTCGACTTTGAGGCGCGTGAACCTGCCCGTCTTGCCGTTTCTGCGGCGTTGCGGACTCCTGCGGATCCCAATCCGACAGGAGATCCCCAATGTCCAAGCGTACGGACGCGCAGGAAACGCAGAACAACAACGCTGCGCTCACAATCCGCTTTAGGCACGAAGCCGACAACAACAAGCATGAATCCGTCACCGACGTCTACGAGATCGACTCTGGTGAGTTTGCCGTGATGGTGGAAACCGACCGGCGTGAACGCGCCGAACAGGCAGGCCGTCCGGTCGATGAGATCAAGCCGAGGTATCCGCAGCAGATTCTCGATGAACTGGCTCGGCAGGAAGAGGCCGTCTTCCACGAGGCCTATCGGGGTGATCGTGGCCCCGGCGCTCGCAAGTGCAGCTGCGGTGCCGGGTGCGGTCCGCGCCGTGGCTGCCGGGTGCCGAAAAACGCGCCGTGGTCGCTCGACTGGTTCATGGAGATCGACCGTGAACCGGAATTCGTTGTTGACAAGTCCGACGATCCATCTGCGGTTGTCGAGGATATCACCGCGTCGCCCGAAGACCAACTGATCGCCGCTGAAGACACCACTCGGAAGGCCCGCGAATTCCAAGCGCTGCGGGAGGCGATCGCTGGCCTGGAGGGCAAGCACAAACAAGTGATGGAGCTGATGCTCGCCGACGCGGACATGAAGCAGTCTGACGTTGCCCGCGCCCTGGGCCTGTCGCGAGCCCGGGTCTCACAACTGTTCAAGGAAGCAGCTGCGGTCCTTCGCGCAGCGGTGGAGGCGACGCGATTTAACACTTCCGATGGTGTCGGCAGTGGGGTGAAGGGAGCAGCCACCCGGGCCACTCCCACCAGTAAGGAAGGCAGGTGAAGGAGATGACCCAGCATCGGCTCAAGCTCCATATCGCCAAGCACATCCCCGATGATCCGGGGATCGTCGGCACCCGCACAGTCACCCTGCGCGAACGCATCATGCGCAAGCTCCTGGGCCGCAAGCAGCGCGTCACCATCGTCGTGCCCGGCAACTCGGTCAAACAGATCGACATCGCCGAAACCGACGACGATCTGATGGCGCTGGCCGACGCGGTCGGCGTCACCCACAAGGGCGGTGATGCGGCGTGAATGTCACCGACGCGAACAAGCACATCGCGGCACTCAACCGGATCGCCGAAGGCGTGACCATGCTCGCGGCCGCGATCGAGGAGACCGCGTGGGGCTCATTTGAGGATCATGCCGAGATGCCTGGTGCGCGTCCGATCGCCGCCGCCGGGCTCGCCCAACCCGACCTTGAGCAAGCAGCCGCCGAGTACGAGGCCACCCACCAGCAGTCACCCGAACCCGCACCTGAGCCGGATCCGGTGTCGCTGGCGCAGGTGCGTGGGGTGCTCGCCGGGCTCTCCAGCCAAGGCTTGACCGAGCAGATACGTGAGCTGATCGTCGCCACCGGCGCAGACAAGTTGTCGGTGGTCGACCCGGCCAAATACTCGTGGCTGCTCGACAAGGCGAAGGAGCTGTCCGATGCCTGACCAGCACTCGCTGCTCTCGGCGTCGGGTGCGCACCGTTGGCTGAACTGCCCACCCAGCGCAGTCCTGGAGTCACGCGAGCCGGATACCTCGTCGGCGGCTGCCGAACAGGGCACCGCAGCACACGCCCTCGCAGAGTGGAAACTGCGGCGCGCCCTCCACCAGGCACCAGCCTTCAAACCGGAATCCGACTGGATCGATACCGAGATGGAACACCTGACCGACGACTACGTCGCCTTTGTCCAGGAACACATCTCAATCGCGCGGGAAACCTGTGGTGATCCGCAGGTGCTGATCGAGCAGCGTCTCGACTTCTCCCACATCGTGCCGGGCGGTTTCGGTACCGGCGACGCCGTTATCATCGCTGAACCCACACTCCAGATCATTGATCTGAAGTACGGGCAAGGCGTGTTGGTTGAAGCCGAGCAGAACCCGCAACTCATGCTTTACGCCCTCGGAGCGCTCCATGCGTTCGGGAGCCTGTATGACATCGAGACGGTGGCGGTGACGATCTATCAGCCGCGCCGGGGCAACGTCGACACCTGGGAAATTTCTGTTGCCGAGCTCGAACAGTGGGCTGAGACCGAGGTGAAACCGAAGGCTGAGCTGGCCTCGGCTGGCGAGGGCGAGTTTTGTCCGGGCTCGTGGTGTCAGTTTTGCAAGATCGCACCCACGTGTCGGGCACGAGCCGAAGCCAACCTTCAACTTGCCAAGCTGGAGTTCGCCCCACCAGCAAAACTGTCGGACGTAGAGATTGCTGACGTGCTCACACGGATTCCGCAGCTCAAAACCTGGGCGGCGGATGTCGAAGCCTACGCGCTCTCAAAGGCCGTCAACCAGGGCGTGGTCTTTGAGGGGTTCAAGCTTGTAGCCGGACGGTCGGTACGCAAATACAGCTCCGAAACCGACGTCGCTGCAGCGGCTGAAGCGGCTGGATATAGGGACATCTATGACCGCAAGCTCATCACTCTTACAGCAATGGAAAAGCTGATGGGTAAACCCACCTTCAACGAGATCCTCGGCGACCTCGTGACCAAACCTGCAGGCAAACCCACCCTGGTTCCTGTATCCGACAAGCGGCCAGCGCTTGACCTGGTGAGTGCGGCCAGCGATTTTCAACCAAACAAGTAACGAACAGAAAGAAGAACAAGATTATGACTACTCAGAATCCGACCCGTATTGTGACCGGCGAAGTCCGCCTCAGCTATGCGCATGTGTGGGAGCCGAACTCCATCCAAGGAGGCAAACCCAAGTACTCCGTCTCCCTGATCATCCCCAAGACTGATACCGCCACGATCACTGCGATCGAGAAGGCCGTGGACGCAGCCATCGAAGCAGGTATCGGGAAGTTTGGGGGCAAGCGACCCAACAAGGCCGCCCTCAAGCTGCCGCTGCGTGATGGGGATATTGAGCGTGACGACGAAGCCTACAAGGGCGCCTACTTCCTCAACGCGAACTCTCTGACGGCTCCGCAGATCGTCGATCAGAGCGTCGCGCCGATTCTTGATCGTGCCGAGGTCTACTCGGGCTGCTACGCCCGCGTGTCCCTGTCCTTCTATGCGTTTAACACGAACGGCAACCGTGGCATCGCCTGCGGACTGGGGAACATTCAAAAGACCCGTGACGGCGAGAGCCTTGGCGGCGGGCGCGTGAGCGCTGAGACTGACTTCGGTTCCTTCGCGGCTGATGACGACTTCCTGAACTAACCAACTCCAATCGTGGAGGGAACCAGCGTTCATTGTTGGTTCCCTCCACATTTTCCTCTGACGTGAAAGGAACCCCGTCATGCGAACACTCTTCTGCGATATCGAATCTTTCAGTCCTGTTCAGCTCGCCAAGACAGGCGTCTACCCGTATGCCGAGCACCCAGACTTCGACCTGCTCCTCTTCGGATATTCGGTCGACGGTGGCCCGGTCGAAATAGTGGATCTCGCCAACGGACAATCAATGCCCGACGAGGTGCTGGCGGCACTGGTGGATCCGGATGTGGTCAAGTGGGCGCATAACGCCGCCTTCGAACGAGTCTGCCTCTCAGCATGGCTACACCGCCATCATTCCGAGCTTCTCGGTGATGGGTTTCTTGACCCAAGGCAGTGGCGCTGCACTATGGTGTGGAGCGCCTATTTGGGGTTGCCGATGAGCCTCGACGCGATAGCCGCGGTTTTGAAGCTTGACGTGCAGAAAGACAGCGCCGGACGCAAGCTGATCAAGCAGTTTTGTACACCCGCCACGCCCTCGGTCTTGAATGGCGGCAAACACAGGAATCCACCATCGGCTGATCCGACCGGATGGGCACATTTCATTGACTACAACCGTCGTGACGTCGAAGTCGAACAAGCCATCCACGACAGACTGGCTTGTTTTCCGATGCCAGAGTCCGAATGGGACACCTACGCTCTTGACCAACGCATTAATGATGCCGGGATTCTTCTCGACCACACGCTCGTCGATAATGCCGTTGCCGTGGACGAGCACCACCGCAACGCGTCGCTTGCTCGGGCGCAGAAGCTCACGGGGTTGGACAATCCTAACTCGCCGATCCAACTCAAACAATGGCTTGCCACCAGAGGTTGCGAACTCGAATCGCTAGCGAAAGCCGAGGTCGATTCCGCCCTCGATACCGCGACTGGCGCGGTGAAGGAAGTCCTCGAACTTCGCGGCGATCTGGCTAAATCTTCGGTGAAGAAATACCAGGCGATGCAAAACGTCGCAGGCAGTGACGGCCGGGCTCGTGGGCTCATCCAGTTCTACGGAGCAGGACGTACCGGGCGCTTCGCCGGACGCCTCGTCCAAGTCCAAAACCTGCCAAGGAATTACCTGCCTGATCTCGACCAAGCGCGCACGCTCGTCAGAACGGGCAACCTGGACGCACTTGAGCTGCTCTACGAGTCCGTGCCCGACACGCTCAGCCAACTCATCCGGACCGCCTTCATCCCTAGTACCGGCCACAGGTTTATTGTCGCGGACTTTTCTGCAATCGAGGCGCGCGTTATCGCATGGCTCGCAGGAGAAACCTCGACTCTTGAAGCGTTTCGTGAGGGGAAAGACCTCTACTGCGAGACCGCGTCGCGCATGTTCGGCGTCCCAGTCGAAAAGCACGGCGTTAATGGTGAGCTTCGTCAGAAGGGGAAGATTGCGGTGCTCGCCTGTGGTTATGGCGGCTCGGTCGGTGCTCTCAAAGCTATGGGAGCCCTCAATATGGGACTCGCTGAGCACGAACTCAAACCGATCGTGGACGCATGGCGGCAAGCTAACCCGCACATCGTTGGGCTCTGGGCGGACGTCGAAGAAGCAGCCATCGCTGCGATCTCGTCGCGCCAGCCGATCCGGCTACGCAACCTGCGCTTTAGCGTTGAGTCTAGGATTTTCTTCATCGAACTGCCCTCTGGTAGACGGCTTGCCTATGTGCAGCCGCGTCTGGGTGAGAACCGTTGGGGCGGCACCAGCGTCACCTACACCGGAACCACCACAGCCAGACGCTGGGGACAGTTAGAAACCTACGGTGGAAAACTCGTCGAGAACATCGTCCAGGCGATCGCTCGCGACCTTCTCGTCACTGGCATGCACGCAGTCGCCAAGGCGGGGCACCAGATTGTGATGCATGTTCACGACGAAATCGTCATCGACGAACCCGAAAATTCCGGCTTCACCGTGACTGATGCATGTGCTCTTATGTCGACGCTCCCAGCCTGGGCCGAAGGTTTGCCGTTGGACGCGGATGGGTATGAGTGCGCCTATTACCGTAAGGATTAGCTGTTGATTGTCCAGATGGGATCTTGTTTCCAGCTGGGGCTGGCACCTATGTGCGTTAGATCGACGCCAGGAATTTCGGTGGGGAAACTGTCTAGGACGTCGCTGATGGCCTGTATTTCAGCGGTGAAATTTCCTCGTCGCAAGAGGAATGCGGTGATCACCAGCGCGGTGTACATACGTCCTGAAGAATGTGTCACGGCCGATAGCGTTTGGTCGTTGCGGCGGTGTTTGACCAGTGGACGGATAACGAGTTGCCTATTCCATAGTCTGGCGTGGTGAGCGCATATGTTACGAATGTAATTCGCAGTGCGCATCCACGATTCCAACTCGTCGGCACGTGCCAAGTACTTGTCAGCAATGCGACGACGCTGTTCGAAGGGAGCCAACGAAAACAGGGTCACGAGTTGTCCGAACTCAAGAATCTCGGTAACCACCCACACCGGCAAACGACCGTCGTGGGTCTGGTTGTAATGCTTGACGAAATCTTCTGTAGAGCGCGACTGTGTTTGGGTGAGCTTCTGCGTAAAGAATGCTGCTCTGTGATTCATCGCCCCCGATGGCCAAATCCGTTCGAGGTCGAGGTGAATGAACGGATCGATCTCACCCAGCACGTGCCCCACGTCAACTCGCAGGCACACCTCCAGCTTGCATAGCGCCTGCCACACAGCCAAGCGTAGCCGCTCATCAAACTCGTACAGCTCTACCACATGCCCCATACGTGCACCGAGAACGAAATGGTCCAAACGCCGTTGCGGCGAATCAGATGGAGCGATCTGACGCAACGGGTAGGAGTATCCCGAAAGCCGGTAATAGCCGACAGTAGATAACTCGCGGCGGTAATCACCGGCATCCAATAGGCCACGACGAGTGAGAATATTAATCTGCTCATCGATACTGGCCCACGGTTTATCGACCACCAGCCCACCTGCTTCCAAAAACATGAAGACCGGCTCTGACCTGTCTCGGAAACCGATACAAGCGAGCCGGTACTAGTGGTAATCACTATACCGCGAAAACAGCGACAGAATCAAGAACTCGGCGAAGTATCACCATCAGAGAAGAAAGCTTATCCAAGACCGCTAAGAAACGAGAACCGACCCTGCGCTCCCACCGAGGCGGGCAGCGGAACCGGTCATGTTGTCTAAAAGACCACCGTGTCGGCACCGCTGTAGCAAGAGAATGATGGTTCTTCCACACAGAGCACTCGAGAAATTTGTCTATGCCCCGGCGAGAATACCTGCCAGATTGCTCTAACAGATAGCGCTCCACCGGGGCTTCAACACCAATCGTGCCAGAACGAGAAGCGATTGAGTACCCGTGATTTAACACTTTCGGGCTCGTCGGCAGTGGGGTGAGGCCCTTAACTCCTTGTGTCGACCGGCACGATTTTTCTCGACGGGGTCTCGGGAAGGAACCCCGCCATGGGAAACCAGATTCAAACATTCACCAACGACGTGTTCGGCACCATTCGCACCATCACCACTGATGGCCAGATCCTTTTCTGCGGCAAGGACGTCGCCACCGCGCTCGGCTACCAGGATCCGACGAACGCGGTGAAGCTACACTGCAAGGGGGTGGCAAATTACCACCCCCTTGAGACCGCTGGTGGAATCCAGCAGGTCCGCTTCATTACCGAGGGCAACCTGTACCGCCTCATCATCTCCTCAAAGCTCCCGGCAGCGCAGAAGTTCGAAGCCTGGGTGTTCGATGAGGTGTTGCCGACGATTCGCCGCCACGGCATGTACGCATACGACGAACTGCTCGCTGATGATGAGTTCCTCGAGCATGCCATCGCCACGCTGCGTGCTGAGCGGGCCAAGCGCCTGGCAGCAGAGCAAGCCTTACTTGAGGCGGCACCGAAAGTCTCGTACTACGACCTCGTGTTGCAGTCCGATTCGTTGTTGACGACGACCGCGATTGCGAAGGACTACGGACTTTCCGCGAAGAAACTCAACCGGATCCTGCGTGATGCTCACGTGCAGTTCCATCAGTCGGACCGGTGGTTCCTGTACGCGAAGTACGCCGAGCAGGGATACACCCAGTCCAAGACCCACGAATACGGCGAGGGGCAGACCCGCACCCACATGTACTGGACGCAAAAGGGGCGTCTGTTCATCTACGACCTGCTCAAGAACCAGCTCGGCATTCTGCCTGTCATCGAGCGTCAAGGTCAGGTGCAAGCATGACCGCCACGACACTCGATATTGGGTTTTCGAAGAAGAACACCGAAGGCTACCTGGACCTAACCAGCTACCACGCGCTCAAAAAGCTGCAGCGCGAACAATTCGGCTACCGGCCCTTGATTTATATCTGCTCGCCCTACTCAGGCGACGTGCAAGCGAACGTTGAGCTCGCCCGCCAATTCTGCTCCTTCGCAGTGAGCGCGGGCAAAATCCCATTCGCCCCACACCTGTTGTTCCCGCAGTTCATGGATGACGCAGACCCTGATCAGCGGGAGCTGGCGATGTTCTTCAACAGGGTGCTGCTCGCTAAATGCGAAGCCCTCTGGGCATACGTGGGACGCGTCAGCCTTGGTATGCGCTTAGAGATCGGGTGGGCGCGCGACCTCGAGTTGCCGATTAAGTTTTTCGATTCTGATTTCAAGGAGGTCACGCCATGACCACGCCCTTCACCCTCTATGCCGCGAATGTGAGCGGCGTGCAGAACAACAACCACTACCCGAACCAGCAAACCATCGCCGACGTGGCATCCCTGTCTGCAGTCGCGGGCTTCGATCACGTAGCCGCAACCTATGCGAATGATCGCCGCTCAACTGCAGCCTTCATAGCCTCGGACTGCGTGGTGATGGATATCGACAACGATCACACCGACACCGAGTCCGAGTGGGTCACGCCTGAGAAGCTTGGCGAGGTGATGGCGGGCGTGGAGTTCATGGCCGCCACGTCTCGTAATCACATGAAGGCGAAGGGTGTGTTGTCTGCGCGGCCGCGTTTCCACGTTTACTTCCCAATCCGAGAAGTACAAGGCGCAGACGAATACGCAGGATTGAAACACCGCCTCGCGTCGCGGTTTGCTTTCTTCGATCGCAACGCTCTTGACGCAGGACGCTTCATCTACGGCACCTCTAACCCACAAGTTACGGTGCGTGAGGGCGACCAGTTGCTCGATGCGTGGCTCGATAACGCTGATGAGCAGGACGTGTTCGCCGCATTTGATGCTTCCACTCTTGTGATTGGTGAAGGCTCGCGCAACGCTACGTTGTCGCGCTTCGCAGGCAGGGTCCTCATCCGCTACGGCGATACCGACCAAGCACGAGACCTCTTCAATCGCAAAGCCAACCTTTGCGAACCACCGCTCAACGAGGGCGAATTACAGACGATTTGGAATAGCGCGTGCAGGTTCGCTTCGAAGGTCGCTGCTGATCCAGGCTATCTGCCGCCAGAGGCTTATGAGGCGTTGGCGGGTTTGCGTCCGGATGATTTTTCCGATGTCGGTCAGGCAGACACATTAGCTGGCGAATACGCGAACAAGATCCGCTACTCACTGGCTACCAAGTGGCTTGTCTACGACCATGGCGTGTGGGATGAGAACGACTTATCTGCACAAGGCGTCGTTCAGGAATTGACCTCCCGCCAGCTCGAGGAAGCCGACCGCTTGATCGCGTCCACGTGGGAGACCATGACGGCAACCGGTGCAGATCTCGTGATGGCCTCCGCCTCGTCGAAAGCACGCGGCATCGCCAAGCTCACGCCTGTGCAAGCGACCGCGTTCCGGGCGTGGGATGAGGCAAAGAACTACCACAAGTTCGTTCTCTCCAGGCGTTTGTCACGCAACATCACGGCCACGTTGAAAGAAGCCGGGCCGATCTTGCAGGTACGTATCCGTGACCTTGACGTCGACCCCTACCAGCTCAACACCCCGGCAGGCACCTGGGATCTGCGCGACGGCACAAGCCACGAGCACAACCCAGCCGATCTGCTGACCAAGCAGACCGCTGTCAGCCCCAGCGATGAGGGTGCACAGATCTGGGCCGACGCGCTCGACGTGTTCTTCCAAGGAGATCCTGAGCTGATTAGTTACGTGCAGCGCATTGTTGGCTTGGCGGCTATCGGCCAGGTTTTCGTCGAAGCGCTCGTCATCGCCTACGGGGAAGGGCGAAACGGCAAATCCACCTTCTGGAACACAATCGCCCGCGTGTTGGGGACGTATTCGGGCACGATCTCAGCCGACGCGCTCACGGTCGGGGTGCGCCGCAACGTCAAACCCGAACTCGCCGAAGCCAGAGGCAAACGTCTCTTGATCGCGGCTGAAACCGAAGAAGGTATGCGCCTATCAACCTCGAACGTCAAACAGCTTGCCTCGACCGATCAGATCTCGGCAGAGAAAAAGTTCAAGGACCCCTTCGCCTTCACCCCCTCCCACACCCTCGTGCTCTACACGAATCACCTGCCGCGTGTGGGAGCCATGGACGCAGGCATCTGGCGCAGGCTCATCGTCATCCCGTTTAACGCCACCATCGAAGGTGATACGGACGTGAAGAACTACGCCGACCACCTGTTCGAAAACGCGGGCGGAGCAATCCTTACGTGGATTATGGAGGGCGCGCGCCTCATCCACGCCGAGGGCTACAAGCTCAAAGCCCCGCCTCAGGTGGTTCAAGCCTCGCAAGCATATAAGGAGGATAACGACTGGTTCTCGCAGTTCCTTGAGGACTCATGCGACGTCGAGGATGGCTTATCGGAGAGGGCTGGTGACCTCTATCAGACGTATCGGGCGTGGGCGCAAAACACCTCAGGATGGGCGCGCCCGATGGTCGACTTCAACGCTGCGGTCGAACAAGCCGGATTCGTGCGGAAAAAGACCAAGCACGGCATGTACGTCTACGGGCTCGCGATCGCATCCGAGTTCGGCAACTAACCCCATGGTGACGAGCTGTGACGAGCCATTCCCTACCTTACGCATGTGAAATTACATGGTGTTTTTCTCTATATAAAAGGTTAGGAACGACTCGTCACATGCCGTCACCCCTAAAAGTGAACTCAAGGAGTGACCATGAACGAACGAACCATAGAACACCAACTGAAGAAAGCCGTCGAAGCCTGCGGTGGCTTGTGCTGGAAGCTTGTCTGCCCTGGAACCAGCGGCGTACCTGACCGGATATGTCTGATGAACAGCCGGGTTGTTTTCGTTGAACTCAAAGCAGCAGGCAAACAACCCAGGCCAATCCAGCAGCGTCGGATGAGCCAACTGCGCGACCAGGGTTTTCAGACCTTCGTTGTTGATTCGGTGGACGGCATACGGGAGGTGCTTGATGCACTACACGCCGCATAACTACCAATCCACCGCCACCGAGTTCATCATCGACCATGACGAGGCCGCGATTCTCCTTGGCATGGGTTTGGGCAAGAGCGTGATCACGTTGACGGCGATCTGGCAGCTCATGCTCGACTACTTCACCATCTCCCGCGTGCTGGTTGTCGCACCGCTTCGAGTAGCGCGAGACACCTGGCCCGCCGAAATTCGCAAGTGGGATCACCTTGACGGGCTCACCGTCGCGGTTGCTGTCGGCACCAAAGCTGACCGGCTGGCGGCGTTAGCCAAGTCTGCGATGGTGACCATCATCAACCGTGAAAACATTCCCTGGCTCGTGAACCAGATGGGCGGTAGCTGGCCGTTCGACATGGTCGTCATCGACGAACTCTCCAGCTTCAAAAACCACCGTGCGAAACGGTTCACGGCGCTGGTGAAAATGCGCCCCTTCGTTAAACGCTGGGTCGGGCTGACCGGCACGCCAGCCTCGAACGGGCTCATGGACGTGTGGGCGCAGTTCCGGCTTCTCGACGGCGGCGAGCGTTTGGGCCGGTTTATTACTCGTTATCGGGAGCGTTGGTTCGTACCCGATAAACGCAACGGGATGCAGGTGTTCACCTATAAGCCCCGCGCGGGTGCCGAAGATGAGATCTACGGTGTGATTGGTGACATGACGTTGTCGATGAGAACCACCGACCACCTGCAATTACCGGAATTGACGGTGACGACAATGCCTGTGGTGCTGGAGCCGAAAGAGCGCAAGGTCTACGAGCAACTCAAAGCTGACCTCGTTCTCGACCTTGATGGGGCGACGATTGATGCCGCGAACGCCGCAGCTTTGTCCGGCAAGCTACTCCAACTCGCGAGCGGCGCGATCTACACCAGCAACGGTCAATGGACGGCGGTTCATGAGCGCAAGCTCGACGTCCTCGAAGATCTCATCGAGGCAGCCAACGGCAACCCACTGCTCGTGGCCTACTGGTTTACCCATGACCGTCAGCGCATCACCGCCCGCTTCCCGCAGGCTCGCGAACTTAAAACAAGCGCGGATATCGAGACATGGAACAAAGGTGAGATCACCCTCGGCTTGATCCACCCAGCATCGGCGGGTCACGGATTGAACCTCCAGGCAGGCGGGCATCTGCTGGTGTGGTTCTCGTTGACGTGGAGCCTGGAGCTTTATCAACAGACGAACGCTCGCTTGTATCGGCAAGGTCAATCCGAACCTGTGACGATCACGCATCTGGTTGCGGAAGGGACGCTCGATGAAGCCGTGCTCAAAGCTCTTGATGCGAAAGATGCTACGCAGGCTGCGTTGATCGACGCGGTCGCACACGAAATCCACACAACCACTGAAAGGACAAGCTCATGCATGTGATGACGAAATACCTCGACACAAGGAAAGCCGCGATCGCAGCTCTGCAGGATTATGCGGTGATGGAACAGATCATCGAGAGTACTGACGAGCAGATCAAGGCGGCTTATGCTGATGCTGCTAGTCCTGCTTCTCCGCGTATGGACGGCACACCACCCTCGGGTGATCTGCACGCTTCGGAGAACAGGATCGTTGCGAGCATTGAGCGGATCGATGCGTACAAGGCTCGCTACCTGCAGGCTCGCCAGTACATGGACTGGTTTCTGCCTGCGTGGGAAGTCATCGCTGAAGACGACCGCTTCATCCTCGAAGGCTTCTTCCTCAGCGAGGGGACGCAAGATGAGAAGGTGTCGATGATAGCCGATCATTTCTACGTCGAGCGTGACACGGTCTATCGGCGCAAGAACCGGGCCCTCGACAGGTTCGCCACCGCCTTGTATGGACAGCTCTAGCGTTAGCGGGTATCCGAAACATGCGATAGAAAACCGCATATCAGTGTGAGAACATATAAGTGATTGAAAACTAGGTGAAGCCCCAAGAACCCACACACGGGAATCTTGGGGCTTCACCACATCCGGGGGGGAAGGAGCCAGCGATGCCGGTCAAACCAGCCTCCCCGTGCTCTCACCCTGGTTGTCCCGAGCTCACCCACGACCGCTACTGCGAACAACATGCCAAGGCAGAGGACGCCCGGTATCGGAAGTATCAGCGTGATCCGAAGATCAATCGCCGCTACGGCTCACGGTGGCGCAAGATCCGCGCCGCCTACGTCGCCGCCCACCCGCTCTGCGAAGACTGCCTAGAGGCCGGTCTCTACACGCCAGTACAAGAGGTTCACCACATTCTCCCGCTCGAACACGGCGGCACCCACAACTTCGACAACCTCCGAAGCCTGTGCAAGCCTTGCCACTCCAGGCAGACCGCGCTCGATGATGACCGATGGCGGCAACAACCTCGGGTCTACACCTACTGACGAGCACCCACGTTGTCCACTGTCGCGCCGAAGTTCTGGAACCTCAAAGTTACCCACCTTGATGGTGTTCGGCGGACACGGGGCAACGTCGAAAGCCTGGTGAGGGGGTGGGGGTTCTCAATCTCTAACCGCAGGTCAGAGGTCAGCGGGCGGGGCCAACCGTGCGCAAAAAGACCGAATCAAACAGGGTATTAACCCCCAAGCCCTCCATCACCGGGCTAACCGCCTGGAAGGAGGCGAGATTTCATGGCGAAAGACGGAACACTGCGCGGCGGACGCAGAGCAGGCTCAGGTGCGAAGCCCACACCTGCGTTTGAGAAGATCACCGAAGGCAAAGACACACGCGTCCTCCACATCGCGTCGCTCGACCCACCAGATCTGGAAGCGGGCGGGGATCTTGAAGGTAGCGTAATGCCAGAACCTTCGGCTTATTTGGCGGCTGTGCAGCGTGATGGTAACCCTTTGGGTGCTGACGTAATCTACCGCGATACCTGGAACTGGCTCAAGGAGCGCGGCTGCGAAAAACTCGTAGCTCCACGGTTGATTGAGGCTTATGCGCAGAATTTTGCTCGGTTCATTCAATGCGAAGAAGCAATCTCCGATTTTGGCCTGTTGGGTAAGCATCCGACCACGGGGGCGGCTATCGCGTCCCCATTCGTGGCCATGTCTCAGTCGTTTAGCAAGCAGGCGAATACGCTCTGGTACGAGATTTTCGATGTGGTCAAAGCCAACTCGCTGGTGGACTACTCGGGGCCGACTCCTGCGGATAACGTGATGGAACGGCTACTTCAGGCACGCTCATAGTTATTGGCGTAGTGCGGGTGCGGTGTGGGCGTAGATGACGACCACTGCAATCAAGGCGATACAGACGGCGAAGGGTGCCAGCGGGTTCCACCCGTAAAGGGCGGTCGAAGCCAGCGGGGCAATCGCGTACGCCAACCCATTATTAGCGTTAATGATGCCAGCCACTGCGCCTTGCTCATCTGCACTCATCTTCAAGGTTGGGCCAGTGTTGTACCCGGGCATCGCCAGTCCCATACCTACCCCCAGCACGATACACCCGACAACCAGTAAAGCGTGCGAGGAGGTAGGCCAAATGAGCACAGTTGCAACTAGTGTAATGGTCAGACCAGTACGTAAAAGCTTCGCTGCTCCCCACCCTGTCTTTGGAGCAATCACCGCTTGGGCAATGATCATGGTCACGCCCATGATGGTCAGGTAAATCGCGGAAATACCTGCGGTCGCAGTTGCCGACAGGGCGAAGCGGTCTTGGACAGTGAATCCAAAAATCGTAGCAACAGAAGAAAACACAAGAAACATCACCAGACCAGTTGCTAGCCAGGGAGCTACACGCGGATCAGTGAAGCGAATCCGTTGAGGCTTTGCAAAAAGTTGCCCTTGGCTTTGAGGTGCGAAACTCACCAAGAGAACAACCAGACCAATCACCATCACAACGGGCATGACCACCAAGGGCAAGAGCAGGCCACCAGCAGCGGCTAACACACCTCCAGTAACACCTCCAACAATGGAGGCCATCCCTTGAGCCGCTCCAATCATGCCCAGTGCTTTTACCCGCCCGTTCTCGCTGGCAGCATGCGTGACCAGGTGGGCTTGCGCGGTCGGGGCGATCGCTGAAATCCCTCCGCCATAGAGCAAACCACGAGTGATCACAACACCAAAAACTAGTCCGACACCGCCAACTACCTGGTTCATCCCCAGGTAGGAGACAATACCGAAGGCGCTCAAAGCGATGATCGCGATCACAAGCCCGGTAGCGAGTACACGTTTAGCGCCGACACGTTGGGAAGCTCGCCCCCAATAAGCACTCAAGCTCGCTAGTACAATCGCTGCCAAAGAGATAGTGGCGCCAATATGCCATTCCCGCAATCCCATCTGTCGTGACAGTGGCGCGATGATCGGATTGAGAATCATTTGCCCCATAAAGGCGAGAAAAACGATTCCCACTACCAGGTTCGCTTGCGCTCCTGGATCAATAGAACTCTGTGTCGGCCTATTACTACGAGGGTCAGGCATCACTACACTCCATTACTAGAACACTGTTTCACTTAGGGATATTGTAGAATGGTGTTCTAGTAAGGGTCAAGGAATAAGTTAAGGGTCACCTTATGAACACTGTGCTAACGGGGCGAAGGGCTGGGCTATCACGCGAGCTGATTGTCAAACAAGCTGTACAGTTAAGCGCGATCAGTGGCGTTGAGGGATGGTCAGTACGGGACATTGCCCGTGAACTGGGCGTGGTTCCCTCAGTGATTTATCATTATTTTCCAAACAAGGAAGCCATTTGTGATGCTGTTGTAGACCGGGTATGTGTCGGGATTGAAGTTCCCGACCCGGACCTTGAATGGAAAGCCTGGTTTCGAGCTATGGCTCACAATCTACGCCCCGCATTGCTAGCATATCCAGGGATTACCGACAGGTTCGCGCGGGGCAAGTTCACTGAACAGTTTTTGCCGATGATCGATGGAGCCTGGGCCAAACTACAAGAAGCTGGGTTTGGTGACAATTCGCCTGTGGCCTACACAATTATCGCGAACTCGATCATCCACACGATCGGAGCGAGAAACCTGCGCGCATCCAATCAAATCCAACCTCGCCACAACCTGCACGAAATGCTTGTCAGGCTTGAGCCTATGATGGCTCAATCTGTTGGACTGACCAGTATTGTCAACTCTTACCTGGAGCCTCTCTCACACCTTGATGAAGAAGAAGCGATGTCCGAGGAATACTACGACCTCGTCATCGATGTGATCCTAGACGGCATCAAACACACCCTGCTGCCTTAACTCTGACCCACTTCTCAATCATCGTCTTAGTGAGCGCCCGCACAGCTGGCGCTCACTTTTTTATTCCCACCCCATATCAATTTATGAAAGCGAGTTGTATATGTCGTTGAAAACCGCTGAAAGCGTGCGCGCCGGGCACCCGGACAAGCTGTGCGACTACATCGCCGACTGCATTTTGGATCGTGCCCTCTACGAAGACCCTGCCGCCAGAGTGGCTGTCGAAGTGATGGCAACCAAAGCACGCATCTATGTCGCTGGCGAGATCACCTGCAAGGCAAAGCTTGAGATTCCGATGCTGGTACGCGCAGCGCTTGAGCATGTGGGTTATGATCCGCGCCGGTTCCGCATCCGCGCCAAAATTCACTGCCAATCGAGCGATATTGCTGGCGGGGTCGATAAATCTTTAGAAGCACGCCACGGTGATACGAGTTCTCACGTAATGGTTGGTGCTGGCGATCAAGGCACCGTCTACGGCTACGCCACAGCCGAGAGCGAAGAACGACTCCCGTTGCCACTGGTTTATGCTCACCGGATCTGCAAGCGTCTCGATCAAGCATTCACAGACGGCAAGATTCCAGAGCTCGGCCCGGACGGGAAAGCCCAGGTCACTGTTGAGTATGACGGCGAAACCCCTAAACGTATCGCCACGATTGTGGTCTCGGTCCAGCACAAGCCAGGCATTAACGTGGAGGATTTCAACCAGCGTCTGATTTCGCTGGTTATCTCGGCGGCGTGTCGCGAGATCGAAATCGACGAACACACCGAAATCCTGATCAACCCTTCAGGGCGTTTCGTCGAGGGTGGCCCTGCCGCAGACACTGGGCTGACTGGCCGAAAGCTCATGGTCGATACCTACGGCGGGCTTGCACCCCATGGTGGAGGGGCGTTCTCGGGTAAAGACCACTCCAAGGTCGACCGCTCTGGTGCATACATGGCCCGGCTGATCGCCAAGTCTGTGGTGGATGCAGGCCTAGCTGAGCAATGCCACGTCACCATCTCCTACGCGATAGGTAAAGCAGACCCTGTCGCGTTCGCCGTAGATACGCACGGCACTGGCGCTTATGCCGAAGCATTGATTGAGCAGGCGTGCCGCGACGTATTCCCCTTGCGTCCGGCAGGAATTATCGAAGCATTGAAGCTCGGCACACATACGCGCTTTTCGGATTATTCAGCGTATGGGCATTTCGGTGACCTTACCGCTCAGTGGGAGCGTACCTGGGACTGGGCGACACAGTTGCGTCGGATCGTGAAAGGAGATACGTGGTGAGGGTCGACTTCGTTTGTGAAACCTGTGGAGTTTCAGGGCACCGCAGTTATCAACAGGGGCGAGTTCCTCAGCACTTCTTTCGCTCAGTTCCCTGCCAAAACGAGTGGCAAAAGACTCGATAGAATCTTCAAATGAAAAATCGAGACTCTAAATTTCGGGCGAAAGTCAGTGCTGGTCTTAAGAGAAGGAAAGAACGGCTAGGCGATAACTACCATTCGCCTGAAACAAAAGCACGAATCGGTACAACGACACGTGAGCATTGGGCTAGTTACGACGAGTGCAAAAGATCCAAGCTAATCGCAACGCTTCGTTCGAATGCCCAGAAGAAGCGAACATTCAAGCCCTACGACTACGAGTGGCAGTTATTGAGCAAGCGTCTTCGTGAGGATATGTCATGCGCACGATGCGGATCTCGCGAAAGCCTAACCGTGCACCACATTATTCCTGTTAAACAAGACGGCACAGCTCAACTGCGCAACCTTGCAGTTTTGTGCCGCTCGTGCCACCCAAAGGTGGAAAAGCAGACATATATTCTTTACTCACTATTACCTGATTACGACGTTCTGCAGCTACTTGCCAGAGAAAGGTTGGGGCTATGCCTCTAGAGATTTCAACTCTTCCGATTAGCGCAATTCTGCCTGCCGACTACAATCCCCGCAAGGATCTCCAGCCTGGTGACGCTGAATACGAGAAGCTTAAGGCGAGCATCGAGAAGTTCGGTTACGTCGAGCTGGTCGTGGTGAACAAGCGCAATGACTACACAGCCATCTCCGGGCATCAACGCCTGAAAGTGCTCGCCGATCTAGGCATTCAAGAGATTGAGTGCGTGGTGGTGGATCTTGATGAGAATCAAGAAAAAGCCCTCAACATCGCCATGAACAAGATCAGTGGCGAATGGGATGAACCCAAGTTGGCCCTGTTGATTGCAGACCTGCAGACCGCCGATTTTGATGTCAACCTCACGGGCTTCGACACCGACGAAATCGAAGCCCTGCTGAGTCTCGGCGCTGAGCGCGAAGTCACCGATGACGGCTTCGACCTCAATGCTGCCTTGGAAGAAGCCGCGTTCGTGCAAGAAGGAGACCTGTGGACACTTGGCGAACACAAGCTATTGTGTGGGGATGCCACTAAGGCCGAGGACGTGGAGCGGTTAATGGGTGGCAAGCAGGCCACCCTGATCCTCACCGACCCACCATACAACGCCTCCTACAAGTCGGCTTCTGGTCTGTTAATCAAGAACGACACGATGGAAGACAGTGCGTTCTACCAGTTCCTACTTGATTCACTCACCAATATGGCCACCGTCTGCGAGCCTGGCTCTTCAGCCTATGTGTTCCATGCCGACACCGAAGGACTCAACTTCCGTCGCGCATTCAAAGAAGCGGGGTTTTATCTCTCTGGCACGTGTATTTGGGTGAAGAACTCCCTCGTGTTGGGGCGCTCGCCGTACCAGTGGCAGCACGAACCGATCCTGTTCGGCTGGAAAACCGGCGGTAAGCACCGCTGGTTCGCCGACCGGAAACAAACCACCGTGTGGCGCTTCGACAAACCAAGCAAGAATAGTGAGCATCCCACGAGTAAACCGCTAGATTTGATGGGGTACCCGATCATTAATTCCACGCCAACCAACGCCATCGTGCTCGATTGTTTCGCTGGCTCAGGCTCCACGTTGATGGCAGCCGCGCAGTTGGATCGCGTCTGCTACGCCATGGAGCTCGACCCGAAATACGCTTCCGTGATTCTGCGCCGCTACGCCGAAGCAACCGGAGACGCAGCTGAGATCACTTGTGAGCGAGAGGGCAAGCAATACGGCTACCTGGATCTGGTGAAAGAGGTCGACCGCCCCAAGCAGAAAGGCTAACCCTTGACAAAAACTTTAAGGCTTGGCTCGCTTTTTGATGGCTCGGGTGGTTTCCCACTAGCGGCAACAAAGGTTGGTATCGAACCTGTGTGGGCGAGCGAGATTGAGTCTTTCCCGATTCTGGTCACCACCACGCGTTTTCCGCAAATGCAACACCTGGGCGACATCTGCGATATTGACGGCAGTCAGCTAGAGCCGGTGGATGTGGTCACGTTTGGTTCTCCTTGCCAAGACCTGTCGGTGGCAGGTAAAAGGGCGGGTTTAGCTGGCGAGCGTTCGGGTTTATTCCATCAAGCTGTCAGAGTCATCAGAGAAATGAGAAAGGCAAGTCATGGTCTATATCCAAGATTCGCTGTTTGGGAAAACGTGCCCGGAGCCTTCTCAAGCAATAAAGGGGCAGACTTCCACAGCGTCCTGCAAAACCTCATCTCGGTTGTCGACGAAACGGCAGCGGCTGACCTACCTCGAGTACAAAAGTGGCATAAAGCTGGAGCGGTCGTGGCAGACCAATGGAGTATTGCGTGGCGAGTATTGGACGCGCAATTTTTCGGAGTACCCCAACGACGCAAAAAAATCTACCTTATCGCAGATTTTGCAAGCGGGCGTGCCGGACACATACTCTTTGAGCCCCAACGCGTGTTCCGGGATCTTGCGCCGGTCTGCAGTGAAAAGCAAAACCCTCCCACCAATCCTCGAGCAGGCACTCACGAGGCAAGCAAATCTTTAGATGTGTTCGCCTTGCGGATGTGGGCAGGTAAACCCGGTGGTGGTAAAGGCCCGCTCGTGCAAACAAATCTGTCTGGCACGCTCGGATGCAGTAACGACCAGAGTATTATTGAGCCGCTACTGTTTGACCATCATCCTCATGATGCCAGAGTGGGCGGACCATGCCAGATAGCACCAACCGTGACCGCTCGTTACGGCACTGGCGGAGGCAATACTCCCATCATCGCTACCGCCTACGGTTTCAATGCGTTACATGAGGGACGCGGCGCGGCAGTGGGCAGGTACGGTTATCCCACCGAGGTATCCAAGACGCTCGATACGTCAGGGATAACTCCGACCTGTAACCAAGGCGGCATCGCCATCATGCAACCCGATGTCATCTCGGCATCAAAGTCCGACTTCTTCTGCCGAGGCAACGTCAATATTGCTGGTGCTCTGTTGGCTTCGGACCCAACTGAGCCACCCCTGGTCACCGACCCTAGAATGCCCGAATACCGCGTGAGACGCTTAACCCCAACCGAATGCGCGCCTACAAGGATTCCCTGATGATTGGACACAGGATTTAGCAATCAGCAATCCTACAGATTCACAGTTGGATTATTGGTGGCAGGTCTGGGCCAGCTGGGGCAAGGTGCAAGGATTGAAAAGACCTAAAACCCGCACGCAAGTACGCAAATGGCTGGCTAATCCAGTGACCGACCGGGCGTTATACAAGCTGTGGGGAAACGGGATAGCTTTGCCGTGCGCCAAACTCGTGCTTTCCCAGATAGTCACTGAGGCCACTAAAACTCCTGGAGTTTAAGGCAAAAATTACTGGATAAGTACGCGTTCCTATGGCTGTATGTACATGACCAAACAACCAGCAAGAAAGAGAGGGTTTGGTGATGATAGGACAGCTATATGTCGATCTAGAAGAAATCGAAAACCTCGGAGTTGACCTGACCGATATTGGTGCGGTGCGGGATGTAGCCGAAGACCACGGCTACGAGCACGTGGAAATGATTGTCTCCAACTTCCCACAAGACTTCATGCGCCTCATCCGCACATGGCTGGACGTTCAAAGCATCGAATTTGATGGTGAGGAGGATGAGCAATGGTGAACACCAAAAAGGCTGAAAACTACGGGCTCGTAGTCACCCTACCTGCCACGCTTGATGAGACTGAGTTGGCAAGGCTACATGAACTTATCGCAGCCAAGAAAGACTTGATCACTAAAGCGCTCGGCGCGAGCCAGCTCGACATCACCACCAGTAGTGAAGGGCTGAGTTTCCCGTGGTGGGATCAGCTGCCCGAGTTCGAGAAAATCACAGCCTACACCGAGTTCTTAACGAAACTGGTCGCGTACGCCAAACAGATCCACCGCACCGTAACCCGAAGTACAAGACAGGTAAGTAATGAGAAGTATGAACTGCGTTCTCTGCTTTACCGCATAGGACTTAGCGGTAAAAAGTATGCTGAGGTTCGCAAAATCCTGCTTAAGCCACTCTCGGGTAATTCGGCATGGAAAACCCCGCCTGACAAAGCATCTGGACAAGAGATGCGAATCTCTATTTTTCTTTGAAAATAAGCCCTTTTATGACTGGATATAAGCGGGAGTCTATGGCTGTATATACATATCAAAACGGTACGCGAAGAAAGGAAATACAGCGATGGAAACGACAACGATGGAACGCCTGCAAATGGCCACCGATAGCTACGGTGCGGTGGTGCGCTACGGCAACCTGGTGATCGCCACCAGCTACAGTTGGCACAAGGGCGGGGTTTATGGCAACGACGCCCGCATCTACCGCCTGACCGAAACCCCCTCCGAGAACCCCTGGCAGGGTAAGTCCTTCATCGAATGCGGCCTCGAACTGATCAAGCAAGCCGACCAGATTTTCCCTGACGACGGTCACGCGCTCTCCTGGGCGCTCACCGCCGCCATGGCCGCCGAATAAACAAGCCTGACTCGGGAGAACCCCTGCCACGCGCGGGGTTTTCCTTCTCACTGACGCCTTTTCGTTAGAGATGTTTATCGCTATTTTCCTTGCAAATAAGCCCAAAAACGACTGGATATAGTCGCACACCTATGGCTGTATATACATACCGAAACAACCACGGTAAGCGAAAGGACAAGGGCGATGAACACGAAATTCGACAAAGACCTGAAACTGATGGAAACCGACCCAGGCGAAGGCACCATGATTCTACGCGAACGCAAAGCCGAACTCGAGCGCATCGAACGCGAAGGACGATCCTGCAAAAACCGGTTCCGCCTCGAATGCCTCGCCCAAGAATACAACCGACTCAAACGCGAATACGACGCCCTCGACGCCATGGTCTAAAACCTGATTCTCCGATAGAGCCCAACCCACGCTGGTTGAGCTTTTCCTTTCTTTGTGATTGGAGGTGCCTTGATGGCAATGCGCCGCCTTGAACGCTACGAGCCAACCCGCTTTGCTCTGCCGACCTCGTATTACGATAAGCGGGCTGCGGACTATGCGGTCGCGTTTATCGAAGCCTTAAAGCATACGAAAGGACGGTGGTCAGGAAAACCTTTTAAGTTGATTGATTGGCAAGAACAAATCATTCGCGACCTTTTCGGGGTGGTCAAACCGGACGGGTTTCGCCAATTCACTACCGCTTACGTGGAGATCCCTAAAAAGCAAGGGAAATCTGAACTAGCCGCCGCCGTCGCACTCTTGCTGTGTTGCGGCGATGGCGAGGAACGCGCTGAAGTTTATGGGTGTGCTGCCGATCGGCAACAAGCATCCATCGTGTTCGAAGTGGCAGCCGACATGGTGAGAATGTGTCCCCCACTAGCCAAGCGGGTAAAGATCCTTAGAAGCCAAAAACGTATCATCTACTCCCCCACCAATTCCTTCTACCAGGTACTATCGGCCGAGGCTTATTCCAAACACGGATTCAATATTTCCGGCGTGGTATTCGATGAGCTACACACCCAACCCAACCGGGCGCTCTTCGACGTGATGACCAAAGGCAGTGGGGATGCGCGCACCCAGCCGCTGTACTTCTTGATCACGACAGCGGGTACCGATACGCATAGCATTTGTTATGAGCAACACCAAAAAGCCCAAGACATCCTAGATGGCAAAAAGCACGACCCCACGTTCTACCCGGTGATCTATGGGGCGGCGCAAGATGATGATTGGACCGATGAGGACGTGTGGCATAAAGCCAACCCATCCTTGGACGTGACGGTGCCAATCCAGAAAGTTAGGGACGCTTGTAATAGTGCCAGGCAGAATCCGGCTGAAGAAAACACCTTCAGACAGTTGCGTTTGAACCAGTGGGTCAAACAGTCTGTGCGGTGGATGCCTATGAATACCTGGAACAAGAACGATGGCCCAGTCCACTTGGATGAGTTAGAAGGCCGTGTTTGTTACGGCGGCCTCGACCTCGCCTCCACAACCGACATCACCGCGTTCGTGCTCGTCTTCCCACCCACGGATGACGATGACAAATACACGGTTGCGCCGTGGTTTTGGATTCCCGAAGACAACCTGAAACTGAGGGTCGCCCGCGATCACGTCCCCTACGACCTATGGCATCAGCAAGGCCACCTACTCACGACTGAGGGCAACGTGGTGCACTACGGGTATATCGAGAAGTTCATTGAGGATCTGGGCACCCGGTTTAATATCCGAGAAATCGCTTTCGACCGGTGGGGTGCGGTCCAAATGAGCCAAAACCTTGAGGATGCTGGTTTCACGGTAGTGCCGTTTGGGCAAGGCTTCAAAGACATGTCCCCGCCATCCAAGGAACTGATGAAGCTGGCGTTGGAAGGCAAGCTCGCGCACGGCGGGCACCCGGTGCTGGCCTGGATGGTCGATAACATTCACGTACGCACCGACCCAGCTGGCAACATCAAGCCAGATAAGCAAAAATCCACGGAGAAAATCGACGGGGTGGTCGCCACCATCATGGCCTTGGATCGGGCTATCAGGTGTGGCAACGCACTTAGTGGTGGTTCGGTTTACGACTCGCGGGGACTACTTGTGCTCTAATACTTACAAAAGTGGTCGGTCAGTCTTGATACTTTGAACTCGAATTTCTCCGTTACCGTCACGTCGAAGTAGAAGAAACTCGGAGGAATCTGCAAGTTGAACAATGTGGGATTCAAGCAGCTCTCGCAAAAATAGGCACAAAGCTCTAAGTGCTTCGAAGTTCTCTTCAGGAGAAGTCTCATTCTTTTTGAATGGATTAGGTGCATGGAGGATCGCGCTGACAAGACCAAAACTGCGTCCGACTTCGGATTCCTGGAGTCCAACTTCCGGTCGTACGCCTTGCCCCACAGTTCCATCATGGGTAACATATCCGAACGAACATGGCCAATAGTTTGGATTAAGCTCCTTCAAACGTTTTCGCATCTCTCCGAAGTCTTTTGCGCTTTCCATCTTTTTCTGTGCCTTGTCGAAAAGCCTTTTGCTAGCGGCAAAGGAAGCTGTAACTACGCGCTCCAAAACGAGACGTAGGTGAGCAGCTGCGTGAATTAGATTAGCGAAATCGACGCGACTTCCTGTCAGCTCGACTTCTGCATGGTCGAGATCCCAAAATATTCGGTCATAAATCCACCGGTACAGGACTGGGGTACCCGTTTCTATGTTCTCAAAGCCATCGATTCGTTCCGACTGCATTGAGCCTGGTTCGTTTATGCGTTCTTCCGGTGATCTACGTTTATTCACATAACAAATTATCCATGCAAGGAGTGCTCCATGGGGATACGCAACTGGCTACGCGGTAGACCCCGCGAGACCGAAAACCATACGATTGGCTCGTCTTACTCGTTCTTGTTCGGACCTACGTCTTCTGGTCGTCCGGTAACAGAACGCAGCGCGATGCAAATGACCGCTGTGCATTCATGCGTGCGTATCCTGGCTGAGGCTATCGCGGGTTTGCCACTGCATGTTTACCGACATACGGAAGGTGGCGGTAAAGAAAAAGCTACCGATCATGGTTTGTATCGGCTTCTTCATGATGAGCCGAACCCCGAGATGACGTCGTTTGTTTTCCGCGAAACTTTGATGACGCATCTGCTTTTGTGGGGTAACGCGTTCGCCCAGGTCGTACGCAACGGCCTAGGTGAAATCATAGGGCTCTATCCGTTGCAGCCAAACCGCATGAGCGTAGGCAGAGACTTGGACACTAAGGCTTTGTATTACGAGTACCAGACCTCCTGGGATGAGCCGGCAGGCGAATACAAAACCATCCGGCTGACCCCAGCAGACGTCCTGCACATCCCAGGTCTCGGCTTCGACGGTTTAGTGGGTTATTCACCGATTGCGATGGCCCGCAATGCTATCGGCCTGGCACAAGCCACCGAAGATTACGGGGCGTCGTTTTTTGCTAATGGTGCTGCTCCTGGTGGGGTGTTGGAGCATCCTGGCACGATTAAGGATCCTTCTCGGGTGCGTGAGTCTTGGCAGGCTACCTTTGGTGGTGCGAAGAACGGCAATAAGGTCGCTGTTTTAGAAGAGGGCATGAAGTACACGCCTATTAGCGTGTCTCCGGAGCAGGCACAGTTTCTTGAAACACGGAAGTTTCAGCTCAACGAGATTGCCCGGATTTTCCGTATTCCGCCGCACATGATCGGCGATCTGGAAAAGAGTTCCTTTTCTAATATTGAGCAGCAGTCTCTGGAGTTTGTGAAGTACACGCTTGATCCGTGGGTGATCCGCTGGGAACAAGCAATCACGAAAACTCTCTTGAACCCGCGTGAAAAGCAGCAGTTGTTTGTGAAGTTCAATGTTGAGGGGCTGCTGCGCGGGGATTACCAGTCGCGTATGGAGGGCTACGCGGTAGCCAGGCAGAACGGGTGGATGAGCGCCAACGACATCCGCGAGCTAGAGAATCTCGACCGCATCGATGAGGCCGATGGCGGGGATCTCTACCTGGTCAACGGCAACATGCTGCCACTCGATATGGCAGGCGCTTATGCCGCCACCAAACAAGCCGACGCTGTCGCAGCTAACGATGAGCAGCTGGAAGAACAACCTGAAAAGAACCAAATTTTGAGGAGGAGAATGTGAAGCGTTTTTGGAACTGGATACCACCAGAAACAACCAACCCGGACATCCAAGAGGATGTTCGGGTTTTGCGTATCAACGGGGCTATCGCCGAAGAATCCTGGCTCGACGATGACGTAACACCCGCCATCTTCGCATCTGAACTAAATGCCGGATCAGGACCGGTCACTGTTTGGCTCAACAGTCCCGGTGGCGATGTCGTGGCGGCAGCCAGGATTTACAACATGCTTCTGGACTACCCAGGAACCGTGACAGTCAATATTGATGGCATCGCAGCATCCGCAGCGAGCGTGATCGCCATGGCAGCAAGTCATGTGGCGATGTCGCCGGTGTCGATGTTGATGATCCACAACCCAGCAACGTTGGCGATGGGCGATAAAACCGAACTCTCGCGTGCCCTCGACATGCTTGAGAGTGTCAAGGACTCGATTATCAATGCTTACCAGCTCAAGACTGGGTTGAGCAGGGCGAAGTTGTCGAAGTTGATGGATGCCGAGACCTGGATGGACGCAACTGCAGCCATCGAACTTGGGTTCGCCGACGAGCTGCTGACTGGTAAACGAGCACCAACCCCAGACAAAGAGGACGAAGAATCTGAAGAGCCGGATGAGGACGATTCCGGCGGGGATGACGAGCAAGGCCCTGCCCGTAAGAAGCCGCCGTTGCCGCCCAAAAACAAGGGTGGTGTGGTGTTTTCCAGAAAGGCCGCGGAACAGCGCCTCGTCGCGCAGTTAGCTGGCCAGCGAAAAGATAGTGCTCCGCCTGGCTCACTGCCATCTCCTGATACCCGTTGTTCTTTGCAGCCCGCTGTCTCTTGTGGTCGGCGGGTTGTTGATTTATACGCCCAACTAACTGATCAACCCCACTAAACCCTTAAGAGAGGAACTTTTTATCATGACTACTGTTACTGATCTTTATGCTCGCCGTGCCGAAACCTGGAATAAGGCGAAGGCTTTTCTGGATGAGCGCCGTAACTTTGAGACCGGCTGCCTGAGCGCTGAGGACGATGCGGCTTACGCGAAGATGGAGGCTGAGATCGAGGCGCTTTCTAACGAGATCGCTCGATCCGAGCGGGCCGAACGCACAGAAGCCAACCTCGCGCAGGCGACTCGGGCACCCATCACTGCTACACCCGGCGCCAGCCCTGATGAGGACGGCAAGGCGAGACCGGCTCGCGCCACCGTTTCCTACAAGCGCGCGTTTTGGGATGCGATGCGGCTTAACACCTCCCCCATGGAAGTAAGGAATGCGCTAAGTGAGGGGGTGGATTCTGAGGGCGGATACCTAGTGCCTGACGAGTTCGAACGCACCCTAGTGCAGTCTTTAGCTGACCAAAACATCATGCGAAGCCTCGCCAAGGTTATTCAGACCACTAGCGGGGATCGCAAGATCCCTGTCGTGTCTACCCATGGCACCGCTACCTGGCTGGATGAAGGCAAACCATATAGCGAATCCGATGAAGCCTTCACCCAAATCTCCCTGTCGGCGTTCAAGCTGGGTACCTTCCTCAAAATCAGCGAAGAACTGCTCAACGATGCAGCGTTTAACGTTGAACAATACCTAGCCAGCGAGTTTGCTCGCCGTATTGGAGCTGCTGAAGAAGAAGCCTTCCTGATTGGAGATGGTAAAGGTAAACCCACCGGCATCTTCAACCCAACCGGCGGAGCAGACTTAGGCGTGACCACCAGTAAGCCTACCGGCATTAGCGCTGATGAACTCATCGATCTGCACTATAGTTTGCGCTCCCCCTACCGGGCGCGCGCGGTGTGGCTGATGAACGATGCAACAGTAAAGACCATACGCAAGCTCAAGGACGGTAACGGGCAGTACCTGTGGCAGCCAGCCCTGACTGCTGGGAATCCAGACATGATCCTTGGCCGACCCGTCTACACCAGTGTTTTTGTGCCTGAGCTTAAAGCGGGGGCGCGCACAGTAGCGTTCGGTGACCTCGGTTTTTATTGGATTGCTGACCGGCAAGGCCGCTCCTTCAAACGCCTAAACGAGCTATTTGCAACCACCGGGCAGATCGGGTTCCTCGCCTCCCAACGCCTAGACGGCAAGCTAGTCTTGCCCGAAGCGATCAAGGTTCTTACCCAAAAGACCGCCGGGTAAACCAGAAAAATAGTTAGGAGGTGGCAGCCATGAAAACAGACGAACTCATGGCCTTAGTCAAGCAAAATCTGCTGGTTGAACATAGCGAGGATGATTCTTTGATTGCCTCGTTTGTTTTGGCTGCCATCTCCTACGCTACCGCTTACCAACATCTGCCCGAGGGCTACTACCAAACGGAGCCCATGTCGCAGGCAACCCGGCAAGGCATTATCATGCTCGCCACCCATTTCTACGAATCCAGAGATGGAGCAACCGCCGGGTTTTGGGCAGACAAAACCGATGCTGCCCGCGCCGTGTGGAACGCAGTCAACACCCTGCTTCGTCTGGATCGGGACTGGAAAATCTAAAGAAAGGACGCGCCTTGTGGCAACGCTAGGAAAAATGAGCGAGCACATCGACCTAATACAACCTGTAGTGGTTAAGGACGCTGCCGGGTTCGCCACTACTGGTGACGAGGTTATTGCTTCGGTGCGCGCATATATGGAAGTGCGGCACGCAAGTGG
>NZ_PKMC01000003.1 GCF_002849225.1 Actinomyces sp. UMB0138 | reverse complement strand
CGCTAACGCAAGCGATTTTCTTGACCCCCTTGGGGCGTACTCGCTAACGCAAAAGGGTACTTATCATTTTCGACGTCATAGTGGAGCGGGTGACGGGAATCGAACCCGCCTTTACAGCTTGGGAAGCTGTCGTTCTACCGATGAACTACACCCGCATTACTTAGCGTCGAGTTGTAGCATAGCAAAACAGAACCGTGCACGCCAAAACCGAAACAAAATGGACACAAACAACACGCCCCTTGCCGTCACCCCTCGCACAGTCGTCGCAGCAGTGATCATAAACGACGCCAACACGCCAGAAAAGATCCTCGCTGCCGCCCGCTCCTACCCAGAAGACCTTGCAGGCCAATATGAATTCCCTGGCGGCAAAATTGAACTGGGCGAAACGCCCACAGCCGCCCTCGAAAGAGAATTGCAAGAAGAATTGCAAATAACAGTGCGCGTAGGCCCAGAACTACTGCCCCGCCAACAAGAAGGGCAGGGCGCTACCGGCTTCTGGCCAATCCTTGCCGACATGCGCATGCGAGTATTCTTCGCCGTGCTGGACCCGGCAGGGCAGACGCCGCACACAACCGGCTCGCACAGCATTCTTAAGTGGGTAACCGAAGGTGAATCGCACGTATTGCCCTGGCTAGCCCCAGACCAACCTATTGTGCAAGCCGCATGGCATTACATAAAAGCGTGGGCAAAGTTGCCAAAGAAATTTTTCTGAACAGGGTGTCATCTACGTATAAAACTGGCAGAATGTAAGAGTGCCCAAAATTATCGGATCGACGCTGGCGGAACATCGCCAGCGCACACGCAATCGCCTTTTCGAGGCTCTGTCTGAATTGCTGTCAGAACGTGCCTTCGAATCTTTAACTATGGCCGAAATCGCCAAGACTGCCGGCGTTGGGCGCACAGCTGTGTACAACCACTTCCCAGACAAGGAAGCGCTACTCCTAGCTTTTATTGCCCACGAAACCGAACAGTATTCGCAAAAACTGGAAGCCTCGCTGACTCACATTGTGGATCCGGTGCACGGCCTGCGCGTCTATATTCGCAGTCAGCTTGAGCTGGGGGCCGCCTATTCGCTGGCGCCCGGCAGGGACTTGCGCAAAGTGGTCTCCGAAGAAACTGAAGAAAAACTGCACCACCATGGTGACAAGGTGGCGGCAATTCTTGAACGGCTTCTGAAAGAGCTAATGGAATCCAAGCAGATTCCGGAACAGGACACCACAATCCTGGTTTCGCTGATCAACGCCACGCTTGCGGGACGAACCCTCCCCAAGGAGCCAATGGCCCGCGAGTATCTGATTCTGTCCGTACAGTCATTCATCTTGCGTGCGGTAGGGGTGGCAGCCGAGGTCATCAACGTGCCTGGAATGGCAGTGTTCGAACAACTGCGTCGTTCAGGCTCACTAGAACATGCGGTGGACGAATTCGGGGCAAGTGCTTGCCCGGTACACCACTAGGGCCTCGGCGCTAACGCCCACGGTAATAACTAGGGCGACTTTCCTGCTAGATGCAGCACTTACGCTAGCTTTCATACAGGATTGCCTGTACCCTCCATACTGTGGGTGACGTAGAACCAACAAAGGGAAACCGGCCAGAACAAGTCGGTTATACCTCACGTGCCCAAAATAATTCTTCGGCAAAACCTTCTACAGGTGGCGCATCGCGGCTGGGAAATGATGGATTATTTGCCACCGTTACCCGCACAAAAAACGGCATCGTAGCAGGTGGCGCCTCAGCCATTAGTGGCGCCCTGGCAAAGAATGAGCCCGCTAAAGCCGAAGTGAAACCGGCCAAAGAAAAATCCGTCAAAGCGCCCAAGGCGACCGCCATAACGGCAGTAGTTTTGCTGGTTGCCGGCCTCGGGATCGGCGGGGCTGCCCTGGCGGTAATCGACTCGCATCGCACCCCCACTCGGTCAGTTCCCATGACGGCTCCTACCACCTCTACGACTAGCCAGCCCACTTCTTCGCCGTCCGCAAGCGTAAAGACCAAAAAGTACCGGCAAAAGAGCACGCCTTCCCCCGAGCCCTCGCCCTCGCGATCAGCCGAACCGCAGGTAACGGAAAAGACGTATAAAGAAGAAACCTGGATCCCGGATGGGCAGGCCCCGCAAGTAAGCCAGACTGAGGAGCACAAGCCCAGCAGCCCCAGTACCAAGACAACCGAGGCAACCACAGAAGAAGAACCCACTCCGGATGCCAGCCCCATCCCTAAAGACGCGCTACATTCCATGCCCGGCTTTGCCACCGGGAACGGCAACATCTCCTGTCAAATTAATGCCAACAGGGTAGCTTGCCTGGTTTATGAACACCAAGAATTCGGTGGGGAAGAAGGCCGGCCCCTGCTCGGAGTGATGGATTCTTCCGGGCAGATTCAAGGCGTTACCAGCGTAGAAAGTGGAACCCGCGATCCCGAATATCAGACGCTAGAGGACGGGCAGAGCGCCGCCAGCGGCAAGCTCGCTTGCACTAGCTTGGGCGAATCCGTCCAGTGCTGGAACGCCCAGACCGGTAGCGGATTCAAAATTGGGCCGGCTGGCATAGCCAAGCTCTAGCCAATCACTCCCCAGAACGCCACCTTCGCCCTGAACGGAAAACATCCTTATACAAGACGCCCGCCTGGGCTCACCAGTCACAAGACCGGGTCCAGGCGGGCGGAAAGTATTGCTGAGGCTAAGCCTGCTCTTCGGCAGCCTCCGCCTCGGCGCGAACCTTGTCCATGTCCAGGTCGCGTACCTGCTGAATAATCGCTTCCAGCTCGGAAGCGGACATGACGCCCGCAGTGCGGAATACGCCCACACCGTCACGGAATGCCATGACGGTTGGGATGGACTGTACCTGTGCCATCCCGGCCAGTTCCTGCTGCGCATCGGTGTCTACCTTGCCGAACACAATATCCGGGTGCTTCTCGGATACCTTGTCGTAGATCGGCGAGAACTGCCGGCACGGGCCACACCAGGTAGCCCAGAAATCGATGAACACAATGCCTTTTTCGACAATCTGTGGGAAGTTTTCAATGGTCAGTTCTTGGGTTGCCATGACTCTCCTTAAAAGTTAGAGGGCACTGGAAGGCTAAAGGCCCAGCCAGTTTACTTTAGCGCCGCGGCGACTACTTCCTGGGCGGCTGCTTGAACCTGCTTCAGGTGATCGTCCCCTAGGAACGATTCAGCATAAACCTTGTACACGTCCTCGGTGCCGGAAGGCCGCGCAGCGAACCACGCGTTCCTTGTAGTTACCTTCAGTCCGCCAATGGGAGCGTCGTTGCCTGGAGCCTTCACCAATTTGGCGGTGATGGGCTCGCCAGCAAGCTCGTCAGCTGCCACATCCTGAGGCGAAAGCGCCTTCAGCTTGGCCTTCTGTTCCTTGGTAGCCGCAGCATCAACGCGCGCGTAGGAAGGCTTCCCGAAGCGCTCTACCTGTTCCTTGTGAAGCTGCGAGGGCGTCTTCCCAGTAACAGCCAAAATTTCGGATGCCAGCAGCGCCATGATGATGCCGTCCTTGTCAGTGGACCACACCTCGCCGTTGCGGCGCAGGAATGAGGCTCCCGCGGACTCTTCGCCGCCAAAGCCAATGCTGCCATCTAGCAGGCCGGGCACGAAGTACTTGAAGCCTACTGGTACCTCGATCAGGTTGCGCCCCAAGTTGGCGGCCACCTGGTCGATCAACCTGGAGGAAACCAAGGTTTTGCCAACCGCGCAGTCGGCAGACCACTGCGGCCGATGCGTGTAAAGGTATTCGATCGCTACGGCCAGGTAGTGGTTCGGATTCATGAGCCCATCAGCGGTGACAATGCCGTGGCGGTCGGAATCTGCGTCGTTGCCGGTCGCAATGTCGTATGGGGTGTGCCCATCCTTGTCGGGAGTCATCGCGTTTAGCAGCGATGCCATTGCCGAGGGCGAAGAGCAGTCCATGCGGATCTTGCCGTCCCAGTCCAGGGTCATGAAAGACCAGGTGGGATCGACGGTGGGGTTTACTACGGTCAGGTCTAGCGCATACTTCTCGGCAATAGCGGCCCAGTAGTCTACGGAAGCGCCGCCGAGCGGGTCAGCGCCGATGCGGATGCCAGCGTCGCGAATGGCGTCCATGTCAATGATCGAAGCTAGATCGTCTACGTACGAACCCAGGTAGTCGTAGCGTTCCACGTGCGCATCGGAAAGGACTTCGTCTGCCGGAATGCGGGGAATGGATTGCCAGTCAGCTAGCAGTTCGTTAGCGCGGTCCGCGATGGGACCGGTCGCGTCGGTGTCTGCCGGGCCGCCAGTAGGCGGGTTGTACTTGAAGCCTCCGTCGCGGGGCGGGTTGTGCGAGGGCGTAACCACGATGCCGTCAGCCAGCCCGTTCCCGTCGGTACGCACCCCGTGCCTGCTATTTGCTCCGTTGGCATGCAGGATCGCGTGCGAGACGGCGGGGGTGGGAGTGTAAGAATCGCGGGAGTCGATGCGGACGGTGACTCCTGCCGCAACAAGTACTTGCAGGGCGGTGCGCCAGGCCGGTTCGGACAGGGCGTGCGTGTCGCGGCCAATGAAAAGAGGGCCGTTGATGCCGTGTTCCTTGCGGTATTCGACAATTGCCGCGGTGGTGGCAACAATGTGGGCTTCGTTGAAAGCTCCATCAAGAGAGGAGCCGCGGTGCCCCGAGGTGCCGAATACGACTTGCTGATCTGGGTTATTAGGATCAGGCACTATGTCGTAGTAGGCGGAGAGGACTTCGTCGACGTTGATGAGGTCTGCGGGTGTTGCTTTAGTTCCAGCTCTTTCGTGCATACTCCTATTGTGCACGCCAAACCTGGCAAAAGCCTGCGATATTTCGGCCTATTTCATTAGACGGACTAGATTCTCAGAAAATGGAGGCGGACCCGTAGGTCCGCCTCCACGTTGCGTTTTTGCTGTTTATTAGCGCAGCGATACCTGCCGCGAGACGATACCAGCCTTGGCACGCCTTTCGGCGTCGGTCAGGTTGGAGGCATCCTTCAGAGCCGCGTCTAGTCCCTTGCGAAGCGCATCTAGCGGTTCGGCTAGGTCTGCACTCAGGTGGTCGATTTCGACCTCGTCGGAAAGCTGGAATACGGGAGCGACTAGACCGCAGGCGCGGAAGGCCCCAATGAATTCGCTGCCTTCGCCAACGTTCAGCTTGCCTGCCGCGCGCAGCCGGGCGAGGGCGTTCAGCACGTCCTCTTCCTCTTCAGACAGCACCCACCGCAGGAACGGGTGGGTCATGTCGGCCCAGTAGGCGCCGCGGTTGCCCGCAACTTCGCCCATCTGCACGATAGAATCGGCGGATTCTTCAATGGCGTGCTGCACCTCGGGGGTGCGTTCGGTGGCGTCGTCTAGCCAGAACTCGAAATCGTTGTGCAGGGTGAAGGTGCCCATCTCGGCGGGATCAAGCAGATCGGTCAGAGCCGGCGCCTCGGTGCGCGGGTCCAAGCCTTCAATGGTTGATCCAGGCTGTGCCTGCAGTGCCCGGTCAATGACCAAGGCCAGGTCGTGGGCGGCATCCCCACTGCGGTTGCGGGTATTCAGGGCCACCTTGATGGTGCCGTCGTCGTGAATCAGTGCCTGCGCGTTGCGGGGAAGCATGGTGCAAAGGATGATCGGAGTGTCCTTAGCAGTCACCTGCAAGGTG
Organism: Actinomyces sp. UMB0138; assembly: GCF_002849225.1. Lineage (GTDB taxonomy): Bacteria > Bacillota > Negativicutes > Veillonellales > Veillonellaceae > Veillonella > Veillonella parvula_H. Next base: position 435,546 of record NZ_PKMC01000003.1, on the reverse strand, counting down.
GCTGCGGGCAGGATCTCGCGCATGGCAACCAGCTCGATCTCGCGAGCAAAACCAGCGAAGGGGCGTTCGTTGAATTCTACGGTGAAGGCCTCTTGCTTCGGGGCCTTCTTCTCATTTTCGGCAACGAGGGCGTCGATTTGGGCCCGGCGGGCCGCGTACTTAGCCTTGCGGCGTGACTTTTTACTCATGGTAAATAGGGTACCTGGCGCAGTCTATTTTCCCTATCTTTGCCCCGGCTGCGATGTGGTTTCTTTGCAATTTTTATGTAAAATGACTACGTAGATTTTATGCCGTGTGGGACACCTCCCGGTACTGGTCTACACTTGGTAACGCCCATTCGCGCAGACAATAAAAGGCCAGGAGATCGAGTGTCTGACACACAAACTCGCAAGGTTGCGGTTGTAATCCCAGCTAAAGATGAACAGGACCGGATAGCCGGTACCGTGCGGGCTTGCAAAGCTATTCCTGGGGTCGACCTGATTGTTGTGGTCGATGACGGTTCTTCCGACGACACGCAGCAGGTGGCCCGTCATGCTGGCGCAGCTACGGTGCGACACACGGTGAACCGTGGCAAGGCTTCGGCCATGGAGACGGGCGCCAACATTGTGGCGATGCACGATGCCGAGGGCGCGGAGCCGCACCTACTTCTTTTTATTGACGCTGATCTGGGCGAATCTGCTGCCGAAACTACGCCTCTTGTCGAGGCCGTAAATCAGGGCCGCTGCGACATGGCGATCGCGGTTCTTCCCCCTCAGCCTGGCGCTGGTGGGCGGGGATTTGTTACCGGCCTGGCCCGCAACTCGATCGAATGTGCGGTGGGGTGGCGTCCCACCCAGCCGCTGTCGGGGCAGCGTTGTATTACTCGGGAGGCCTTTGATGCTGCCCAACCGCTCTCTAGCGGGTGGGCGGTAGAAACCGCGCTGACTATTTCGGTTTTGGGGGCCGGCTACACCGCACTGGAAGTGCCCTGCAACATCTCTCATCGCCCTACTGGCAACGATTTGCGCGGGCAGCTGCACCGGCTAGGCCAGTACCGGGACGTAAAGGTAGCCACTGTGCGGCTGCGCCTGGAAGGGTACTACTTGAAGCCGGAAAATTATGCTGCATCGCAGCGCATGCAGCGCGATTTCCAGCCCTATCAGGTGCGTTCCAGGTAGTCGTTTCGCACTAGCGCATCCAAGATGGTGTCCGCTGCTGCCGGGATTGCCATGATTGCCGCCACCCCTGGCAGAACGATTCCCGAATCATTTAGAGCGAAGGCCATCGCCTGCGTGGTTAGGAGTGCCCACGCGCAGGGGTGAACCCACTTGGGCAGTGCACGTAGGCGCATCCGCGTTCCGGTGTTAGGAATGGCGCAGCCAGCGAGTTTCGCGATCTTCACGGCTGCTTTGTCTACCATCCACGTAATCTGTTGTGGCAGGTGCGCCTTTCTTCCGCGCAACCGCGGGTAGGTGTAGCACAGCCATACTGCCACCGCGACGAGGGCGGCCACTACCACCCAGCGCAGGGTAGAGACGCTCAGTAGGCGCAAATTGGTTTGCAGCTTTCCAACAATGATGGGCAGCATGTCCCCATCTAGGGTGGATTGTACGAACCGGCCCAGGTGGGTGCGGGAGGAGGCCGGACGCATCCAATCCAGTAGGGCAACTAGGCCGGCTCCGCCAACCATTGCCAGTGCAATGGGAACTACCCACCGCCAGCGCAATCGGTACCCGCCGATCAGGATTACCAGCACTGCAATGCCGGGAATAAATGCTAGTATTCCGCCAAAATCGGCGCCCACTGAGGGGGCCGCGTCAACGTATAAGAAGAGGGCGCATACGCCTAGTACGGCCACGGTCTTTACCCACTGCTTGCAAAATTGGCTGCCTACCCACCCGGCAAGGAGGATGGTGCCCACGCTAAGTAGCGAGAAGGTCTCGTTTCCGACCCCGTAATAGCGCGCTGCCGCCAGAGAGTTGAAGCCGAACGGGGAATCGATCAATGCGCGCGTGCCAGTAATTACGTCTAGTGCGATCGCGAACGCGGTAGCCCCTGCAATGACCAGGGCGGGAGCGCCTGCCTGCCGCCACGGCCCGGCAAGAGTGGCCGCCGCCAAGAGCGCTGCCAGGGCTAGACTGCCTCCGTTCAGGGCTGCGTGCGTGTCCTGGAAGTGCCACCAGCAGAAGGCAGAGAGCGCCAAGGTGGCCAAGGGAATGGACGCGACGGTCAAACAACTAAACCGCAACAGGGCGCGCCAGAACCTGGCGATGTGGAAGCCTGCGCCAACCCCTAGCGCGAGCACGGCCAACACCAGGATGATCGTTACCGTGCAGGTCACCAGCATCCCGTAGAAGTTAGCGCGCGCGTCGCGCATTGCGAAAGCCCTATCGGCCTGGTCGGTTAGGAAGGCGTGGCGCACATTCATGGACTCATCGCCCAGGGCAATCTGGTTGGTGATGGCAGACCCGGCGCCGGGCATGTCAAAGCCCAACCAGTCGCCCACTGTTGCCGCCACATCTGGCAGCTGCACGATGCCGCGCTGCCGTACCGAGGACGAGCGGGCTAGCCCACCCTGCTTGGCCGGGCTCACGCCGGGACCAGCCAAGACGGCAGTTTGCATGTACGAGCGCACTCCGAAATCTGCCGATGAAACAACTATGAGGCGTGCATCCTTTGGGATGGCTTTTACTACGGCTTCGAGACGGGCCAGCTGCCGCTCGCCTTGCTTCTCTACCAGTTTTGCCCGCTGCGCATCGGTCGAGGCTTCTTGGTCGGTTTTGATCGAGAACGCTGTTTCGGGAACTTCGGCTGCGTCCTCGACATCTGGCTTAGACCCAACGCTTACTTCGGGATTGTCTAGGGAGCGCAACTCGGGACGTACCTGCACCTCGGTGGGTTCTTCACCAGTTTCTTCTTTCGCGTTACGGATGGCTCGGCGGGTCGCTGCCGCTGCGCGATCAGGGTTTTGCACCGTACTGATAGCGTTAGCGTCCACCACTGTCAGGTCGTATGTGCCCAGGTCCTTCGCAACGGTTGCTGCCAGCTCTTGGCTGTTTGCTGGCGCTTTTACCAGGGTTCCTTGCGGGATGCCCTTGGCGTTGGCGAGGGCGACTCCCGCCCCGTTGCCGATGGCGCGGGCGCGCAGGTTGTGCGCAGTAACGGCCTCGCCCAAGGCGCCCAGCGTGGGTTTGTTGGTCATCTGGGCCATGGCTTTCGAATAGTAGCCCCACCGCCGCAGAGCAGGCCTGGAGGAGGCAGCGTCGGCCTCGGGCAGCTGCTGCAGCGAACTACAAATCTCGTACCCGCCCAGGGAATTGCGCCACGCCCTCTGGCCGGCATTCAAAGTCAGCCAGGAATCGATGGGACAGGAGGGGCCAGACAGGGCTAACGGCACCAGGTTGGCGGAGCTGCCGGATGCCGCCCGCTCGTACAAGCTGGGGGCTGTGCGGGCAGTGACCTTTTCCCACCGGATCCCCTCGGTAAACACGGCTACGACCGGTGCGCGGCCTGCCTTCGGGATTTGGTGAGTGTTGGCATCTGAGGGGCTCGCAGTGATAGCCGCCAGCGTAGCCCCCAAAAGGGCCGTGCAGACCAGGGCCAGCCCCAGGCGCCGAGGCCACCTGCGGGTTGCGGGCAGGCGAATAAAACTGGTTTTTCTTGCTGGCAAAGTGAGAGCCATCCTGAACAGCCCCCCGCAGATAAGTACCCCTACTAGCAGTAGCCCGATGGTCAGAATCAGCATTCCCGAGTCGTTGCTCAGCGAGGCAATGACCAGCAGTATCGTGGCCGAAAGAAGGACATTGCGGTGGTAGGCAGACACGCGCGTGCTGAACCGCGGCGAATACAGCACCACTGCAATGCAGCCGATAGCTATCACAAAAAGGCAAGCCGCAACTAGGGTCCCTGCCGATCCTGCTACGGTAAGCCACGCAGCGTGGGCTTTGCGCTGCACAATTGGCCAGGCTCCGCCCTCGATAACGGTGGCAACGAAGCGACCCAGGTGAGTGCGCGCCTGAGGGGCCTGCAAATAGTCAATGACCGCAAAGAGGGCGGTACCCGCGAAGGCGGCCACCACCGCAAGCAGCAGGTGGCGTAGGCGCACCTTCTTCCCCCGCAGCCAGGTGGACAGCAGCACGGTAACGAACAGGATTGCGGGTGGGCCACCGAAGTCGGCGCCCATGGTAGGAAAGCCGTCTATAACAGCCAGCGCCAGCCCCAGGACGGCGGCAAAAAGCGCGCTTCCGCTCCACGCTGCCAGGATCACGAAACAGACGGCCATCAGCGTGAACTCGGTGTTGCCGGAACCGTAGAAGCGGTTGCCCGCAATGGTGGTGGTGCCCGTTGCAGAATCTAGCTGCAAGGGAGCGCGACTAGCGATCACCCACGCGAAGACCACCAGGGTAATGGCCGCCAATACTACGGGCGCGTTAAGCGGCCTGGCCACGGACTGGGGGATATGAGGGCGAAGCCACCGCGCCACCCCGTGCGCAAGTGCTACTAGCACTGCCGCCACCACTACTAGGCAAGTAAGGGAGATGACCACTGCGCTCGCGGTGGAATTGGTATCGAAACGCCAGGTAGGAAGCAGGTTGGCAAGCAGTGAAGCAACCGGGATGGCAGCTGTTAGCTGGGCGAGGACGGTGGGCACTTTCTCTATTGCCCGGCCTTTGGACCGCCTGAAATACCTGGCCAATCCGATCAAGATGGTTACCCCGGCTAGCGTGAACCACAGGATGAAGAATGCCGGCTGGGTGACCCTAGCCGTGTCAGTTTTTACAGATCGATCCAGCAGGCTGGCGATGCGATCTGGGAAGTCTATTTTGCCGCTGCGTCCGGCGGTCCACACGGTAGCCCCCGGAGAATTCTCGGCGGGGGTGGCCCCTATGGATTGCAGAATCGTCTGCGTTAGGTCTGCTGTTTGTACCAGCCCGTCGCGGCGCAGCGAACCCGACTTTGCTAGCCCGGGGGCAAACGCGTCCGCCTGCATCGCCAGCAGTTGCAGGTGGGGTACTTGGTTGCCCTCGGCCAAAGAAGCAATAATCACCTGGGTGCCTTCGGGCAGGGCCTTCACGATCTGCGAGAGCTGGCGCACCTTCGCCCTCACCTGGACGCGATCGCTTGCCTTCTGATCCAACTGCGGGTAACCCCCTTGCGGGGTGGGATTTAGCTGGCCAGTAACCTGCGGCGGATTGGCCGGATCAACCGCGCCGGTATCCACCACGGTCACATGGTTTTCCCGCGCGGCAGTGGACACCGTGTCCGCTAAATTGCCCGTGTTCCGCAACACCGGCCGAGCTAGCTTTCCGTCCTTGTCGGCCAGCGCCAATGCCGCGCCCGGGCCAACTGCAACCGCCGATTTGCGATCCTGTGCCAGGGCCGCCTGCAAGTACCCGAGGCCCACCTGCCCGGCCGGTATCACGTCCGCAGTGAGCTGCTTCCATCCCTGTACCTGTTGGTCCCGTACTTGCGGGAACGCGCATTTGCCGCTACGCCTAGAGATGGTTGCCCGCTGCCCGGCGCCAAGCGACAGCCACCCGTCGGCCGGGCAAGACACGGCGGCGGTTGAACGCGTTACCAAATTCGCCACCACGCCCTCTTCGGCAAATTTTGCGAACGGACGCGAGGCAGGGTCGGAAAAATCTACGTCCTGCCAGCGCAGCCCGGAGGTGCCAAGCACAACCAGGTGCCCGTGCTGGCGCAGTAGGGGGGAAGGCTCTGCAACGGCCTGCCCCGGAAGCAATACCGCGAGCAAGCCAAGCACCAAAGCCACGATGGCTGTCTTGACCTTGGTTTCTACAGGCGGGCAAGAAATCATGGTTCAACTTTAGTCGAGTATCTTTTTAAAACACTGATAGGAAAGGCGGCAACCATGGCAGCAAAGCAGCAATCAAACGCTCAAAGATGGGCATTCCTAGGCCCCTTCGGCACATTTTGTGAGCAGGCGCTCAGCCAGGTGCTGCCAGAAGATGCCGAAGCGCTGCCCTGCACGGGCGAAAAAGCGGCGCTGGACGCGGTCCGCAACGGCGATGCGGTCCGCGCTGTTGTCCCCATCGAAAATTCTGTAGAGGGCGGGGTAAACGCCACTATTGATTCGCTCGGGCACGGTTCCCCACTAGTCATCGTGGGAGAGGTCTACGTGCCTGTCGGCTTCACCCTGTGCGTGCGCAAGGGAACTGCCCGCGAAGAGATCAAGCGCGTAGGTACCCACCCTCATGCGTGGGCGCAATGTCGCAACTGGCTTACCGAAAATTTGCCGGGCGTACGGCACGTGCCAGCCACCTCTACCGCTGCGGGCGCAAAGCTGCTTGCCGAGGGCGAAGCCAGCTACGACGCCGCCCTCTGCAGTGCCATTTCGGCCACCCGCTACCAGCTGGAAGTTGTGGAGGAAAACGTGGCGGACAATCGTGGTGGACGCACCCGCTTCGTAGTGGTGGCAAAGCCGGGTGTGCCTGGGCAGGCAACCGGGGCGGATAAGACGACGCTGCAGATCACGCTCCGTTCTAACGAGGCCGGCGCACTGCTGTCCATGCTGCAGCAGGTGAAGGCCCGCGGAGTGAATCTATCGCGTATTGAGTCCCGCCCGGTGGCAGCGCACCCGGGCACCTACTCATTCTCGGTAGACCTGGAAGGGCACGTGCGCGAAGAGCGCGTACAGGCGGTCTTGAACGGCCTGCACAGGCATTGTCAGAAGGTCCGGTTCATCGGCTCCTACCCGCGTGCAGACCACCAGGAAACCCAGGTAGAGATTGGTTCTAGGGACCAGGACTTTGTAGCTGCTCGGGCCTGGGTTGACTCGGTATTGCGGGGCGAAGGAATCTAGCGAACTGCGTCCGGGCGCCCTCGGCACATACAATCGGATCTATGAACCAGTTTCCAGGGGACAAGGTATCCGCAGCAGTAAAGAAGGTAGGTGGGGCAGCCAAGGATTTGGGCTCGTCCCTATCTGTCCTGCCCCGAGCAGCAAAGTCGGGCAGCTCCATCCGCACTTTGCTGGCAATAGCCGCAGGGCAGGGCGCTTCTTGGGCCTCCCGCACCCTAGGGCGGGGCAGCGGTGGCATGATCGGTGGCACGGTCGCCGAAAAGCTTAGCCCCGAGCTGTTGCAAAAGCTGGCTGCCCCGATGCGGTCGGTGATCATCACGGGCACCAACGGCAAATCCACTACCACCCGCATGATCGCCGAGGCGTGTGCAGCGGGAGGCCTTACCGTAGCCACCAATCGCGGCGGCGACAATATGTCCGAGGGCGTGCTCTCCGCCCTCATGGAAGAGCCTACGGCGGACGTGGCCGTACTAGAGGTAGACGAGATGCACGTGCGCAAGGTGGCTGCCGCCGTAAACCCTGACGTGCTTGTGTTTCTAAATCTTTCTCGCGACCAGCTGGATCGCGTAGGCGAGATTGCCACTATTGAGCGGCGGCTGCGTGCCACCGTCGTGGAACACCCACAGACCACGGTCGTAGCAAACGTGGATGACCCGCTGATGACCTCTGCCGCCTGGGACAGCCACAAACCCGTGTGGGTAGCTGCCGGCAAAGGCTGGTCGGGTGATTCCCTGACCGCCCCTCGCACGGGCGGGGCAATCCTGTACACCGACAAACAGGCGGCAGCCTCCGGTACCGACACGGGCGTGTACTGGCATTCCGTACCTCTAGACGAACTCCAACTAGCGGGCGGGAAAACCACAGCCGGCCCCGACGAAGCGGGCCAGGCAGTGTCCGGCTTAGACGCTAAAAACCCCACCGACTTCTACCGCCCAGAACCTACCTGGACCTGGAGCGCCGACTCCTACCAGCCAGGCGCCACCATGAAAGCAAACACTCCTGCCGGGGCCGTCTCAGTCACCGTCAACCTGCCCGGGCGAGCCAACCGCGGCAACGCCTCCCAGGCGCTCGCGGCGGCGGTCGCCCTCGGCGTAGATCCCAAGCAGGGGGCTGCCGGGATCGCGAAGGTGAGCGCCGTGGCAGGCCGCTACGCAAGCTTGGATGTGAATGGCAAGTCGGTGCGGCTGCTGCTGGCAAAGAACCCGGCTGGGTGGCAGGAGTCGCTCACCATGCTGGACCCGCAGGCCGCCCTGGTCGTAGGCGTAAACGGGCAGCGGGCAGACGGCACTGACCTGTCCTGGCTGTGGGACGTGGACTTTGACAAGTTGGCGGGCGCGCGCGTGTGGGCTACTGGCGAAAGAGGCGCAGACCTGCAGGTACGGCTGCGCTATGCCGGAGTGGACGCGCAGTATGCGGATACTCCGCTGCAGGGGCTGGACAAGATTCCTGGCGGGCGCGTGGATATGCTGCTCAACTACACTTCTTTCCGCGATACACGCGCCGAACTAATCAGGAAGGGGCTGATGAAATGAGCGAGGCATTACGTATTGGCGTACTCATGCCCGAGGTGCTGGGAACCTACGGGGATTCCGGTAACGCCGTGGTGCTGGCCCAGAGGGCGAACTGGCGGGGTATCCCTGCCGAGGTCGTCCACGTGGGCGTATCCGAAGCCATCCCCTCCGAACTAGACATTTACACCTTGGGCGGGGGCGAAGACATTGCCCAGACTATTGCCTCTAGGCATCTAGTTGGCGACAACGGGTTGAAGCGAGCCATCGAGGCGGGCAAGCCGGTTCTGGCCGTGTGCGCGGCGTTGCAGGTGCTGGGCAACTGGTACTCCGACGCCAAGGGCAATCGCACTGCAGGGGCTGGGCTGCTGGATGTGGTGACCATGCCGCAGGGAGCCCGCGCAATTGGCGAACTGGCTACTTCGCCAGCTATTTCTGGCCTGGACCAGGAACTGTTGGGATTTGAAAACCATGGTGGTGCCACCATGTTGGGCCCGGATGTGAGCCCGCTCGGGTACGTGCACGCCGGTATCGGCAACGGGCTGCCCGGGATCGCTCCGCGTATTGACGACGGCATCTCTTCGGACGCGGGAGCGCAGGCTGGCGCCCAGCTAGACACTGCCATTCCAGACGGATACCGCGCCCACATCGATGGCAGAGCGGTAGAGGGCGCCGTTTCCGGTTCGGTGGTAGCCACCTACATGCATGGGCCGGTGCTGGCTCGCAACCCGCAGCTGGCTGACTATCTGCTCGCGGGCGCAGTGGGCGCCCTTGCTCCCCTCCAGGTCGAGGGTGTAGAGCGGCTGCGGCAGGAGCGGATAGCGGCGGGCAAAGCGCAGCAGCAAGAGCGAGCCTCCCGGTAGCGGCCGGTCGGATATTATTCAATCATGTCTGTAGTAGCGCTGATCGTAGCCATTTTGGCGCTGGTGGTGGCTGGTCTCGCCCTGTTTGTGGCGTCGGCTGCGCATACTCGCGCCACGCAGCTGGAGACGCGGCTTAGTGCCGCCTCCCGTGACTCTTCGAAGGCTAAGGACGGCACGCCCTCGAAGAAGCCTTGGGTGATCGTCAACCCGGCCCGAGTGGACGATATTGCCGGCTTTGAAGAGACGGTTGGCGAATGCGCTTTTGAGGCCGGTTGGGAAAAGCCGCACTTTGTGCAGACACAGCTGGACGTGTCTGCGGCAGTGCAGGCGCGCGAAGCGGTCGAGGGCGGCGCTGGCGTAGTGCTGGTAGCAGGCGGCGATGGCACGGTACGGGCGGTGGCAGCCGGGCTGGCGCACACGGGCGTGCCCATGGCTATTTTGCCTGCTGGGACGGGCAATTTGATGGCGCGTAACATGGAGGTCCCCCTAGATTCGCTGCAGGAGGCCGCTTCTATTGCCTTTACTGGGCGCACCCACAACGTAGACCTGGGGTGGCTGCGTACTGAACACCATCCCACTGCGGTTACCGAACCGGTGAAGAACCCGGATGTGCCCAGGCATGATTCTGATGTGCCCACTGCCGAGGGCGAAGTGCTGGCTACCTTCATAGAAGACGGTCCGCGGCCGCGCAAGGATGAATACGCGTTCCTGGTTATGGCTGGGGTGGGCTTTGACGCGGACGTAATGGCCACTACCAAATCCGAACTGAAGCAGAAGATCGGGTGGTTCGCCTACGTCTTGTCCGGGTTGCGGCACGCTGCGAAACCCACCATGGACGTGGAACTGAAGTTGGGCAAACACGGTCTTACCAAGAAGGTCTCCGCCACCACGGTGCTCTTCGCTAACTGCGGGGTGCTGACCGCCAACGTGGTGTTGTTGCCCGATGCCCGCCCTGATGATGGGTGGCTTGATGTTGCCCGCCTGGATGCTCGCATGGGGCCGATTGGCTGGCTGGAACTGGGGTGGCGCCTGCTGTTGCAGGGGCTGGGAATCAGGCCCAAGATGGCCTCTTTCACCTCGGATCTGGACGCGCGCCGGGCTCGCCAGGCCGAATTGCGCGTCCAGCGCCCTCGCTACGTAGAAGTAGACGGGGATGCCATTGGGATGGCCACCCAAGTGTGGGTGCGCACCGATCGGGCAGCGGTAAAGATTCGCGCCCTGTAACGGCTAGGCTAGCCGCGGCAGGTGCAGGGGAAGCCGCGAAGACAGATCAGTGTGAATGCCAGAAGCGGTAACCCGCCCGGCAGCAACTGCCTCCCCAAACTGGTAGATGCCGGTAGCCATGGCTAGCCAGGTCGTTTCGTCGCATTCAACAACTGCCGGGGGAGTGCCGCGCCGGTGCAGCGTTCCCGCGATCGCCTGCACTGCCGCTGCGGGCGGCACGCGAACTTCAACGGACCTGCCGGGATACAGCTCGGCGAACTCTTCTAGCGACCAGCGCACCGCAGCCCGCCGTTGTTTCCGGTCCATCGTCTTGGTGGCCTGCCTAAGGGAGTCAAAATTGCCCCCTTCTCGTGCAGCAGTCGTAATCTGCCACCACTGCCGCAGGGCAGCCAGTCCGTCCTCGTCGCTAATTCTGCGTCGCACTCAATGCCTCGTTAAAAATCTTTAGTGCCCGTTCGCGTGCGTCCACCGCGCTGAAAGCGCCAGTGTAGGGGCCGTACATGTCTCCCGGGTCGTTGCCAATGACGGCGATTGCCGCCCTCTTACAGGTGTCCAAGTTTAGCTGCGAAATGTAGGAACCTACCGTCTTTATTGCCGAGGGCGCCATGGATAGCCCGTGCACGCCCATGCCCGTAAGGACCGAGGCGAGGACGGGATCCGCTGCTGCTTCCCCACAGACGCACGCCTGTTTGCCATGTCGGGCGGCTGCTCGGGCAACGTGCGCGATCAGGGTCAAGATTGCGGGCTGCCAGGCGTCCAGGTAGCTGGCCAGGTAGGGGTTGGTGCGGTCGGCGGCCATCAGGTACTGCGTCAGGTCGTTGGTACCCAGGGAAGTGAAGTCTACAATCTGGTAGAGCGGGTCGGCTAGGAATGCCAGTGCGGGCACCTCGATCATGATGCCAGGGCTCATTCCGCGTTCGCGCACCAGGTCGGCGAACATCTGTGCCTCGTCCAGCGTGGACACCATCGGGGCCATGACTCGCAGTGGTTCCTTGCGGCCGGCGGAAACTTCGGCAAGCGCATCTAGCTGGTGCAGCAGCACTTCTTTCTTACGCAAAATAGTGCGCAGCCCGCGCACCCCTAACGCCGGATTTTCCTCGGGCTGAGTGCCCGCCCACACCACCGGCTTATCCGAGCCGGCATCCAGGGTGCGGGCAATGAATCGCTTGTCGGGGAACACGTCGATGACCGACTTGTAGGCGCGAATTTGGGCATCCAGATTGGGTTCGTTGCGGGTTCCCAGGAAGGTGAGCTCTGTGCGCAGCAGGCCCACTCCGTCGGCACCCATCTTGCGGGCCTGTAACGCCTGCATCCGGTCTTGCACGTTCCCGTACAGGTAGATGCGGATTCCATCCTTGGTGCAGGCTGGTCCTTCCCAGTTATCTTCAGCCTGGTGGCGGGCCTCGTCGAGGGCGATGATCGACCTGGCATGGCCCGCATCAGGATTGATGGTGATGTGCCCGTTAGCGCCATCTACCAGGGCAAGTTCGCCATCCTCGACGTTGTCTATACCCTTGGCAGAAATGATGCAGGGAATCCCCAGCTGGCGGGAAACAATAACGAAGTGCGAAGTGGGACCGCCGCCGCGACACACCAGCGCCTTGACGTATTTCGGGTCCAGCGCGCCCGCATCGGCCGGGGCCAGATCGTCGCAAAAGAGGATCGTGGGCTTATCAAGTTCCGGCAGCGCGCCCTCGGGCATACCGTGAATCTCGGCAACCACGCGGTCGCGCACGTCAATCAGATCGGTGACGCGTTCGGCTAGCGTGTCCCCGGCAGCCACGAATTTGCGGGCAATATCTGCGATCGTCTGGGTGGCGGCAGAATCCGCCGGAGTGCCGGCCTGAATCAGTTTTGTAGTGGCGCTGCGCCAGGCAGGATCAGTAGCCATTGCAGCGGCCACGCGCAACAGGTCCGAGGACGATCCCACCGATTTTTCCGCCCTCGAAAGGAGGCGGGCAGTAACGTTGTCAGCGGCCTCAACGAATCGTTCGACTTCGTGGTCGCGCAATTCTTTAGGAACCGTCTGTGAGTCCAGCGAAATGGGTTGCGGACGCACCACCCACCGTACGGGCGCGAAAGCTGCTCCCGTAACAACGGGGATGCCTCGAGCATTAATGCGAGCATCCATGTGTCCTCCTTGGCCGGCAGATAACCCCATAATGCCGCGTTAAACGCTCCTGTAGTGGAAGTATCGCTGTGAGAGCGGCCACCTGTGGGGATAAAATGGGCCCCGGAACGCAAAAAGCAAGGAATCGCGGCGAAAGTCCTAAAAAGTGTTACTTTGGCCGCGACTTAGGCACAAAGTTTCTCACTCAGTGCTTACTGTGTACCCTGTTGGAGACGCCAGAAAATCTAACGTACAGATAAGGAGATAGCTTGTTCAGCAAGACCGTGAAAGTAGGTTCTTCCGTTGGTCTACACGCCCGCCCGGCAGCCAAGGTTGCCCAGGCCGCGGCTGACTTCGCCGAGCCTGTAACGATCCGTTCTGAAAAGGGCGAACCCGTAGACGCCTCTTCCGTAATGATGCTAATGACCTTGGCAGCAGGTCAGGGCGACACTCTGATTGTCGAATCTGAAAACGAAGCTGCTGTGCGGGCCGTTTCTTACGTGCTGGGCAAAGACCTAGACATCTAAGTATTCCCCAAAAATTGCCTTAGTCGGGACGGCCGGAAATAACCGGTTTGTCCTGACGCGCGCATCGGTCCCGTACGTGAGACCCTGATTACATGACGCGTAGGAGGCAGATCTACCCTGTAGCCCCGGACGTATTGGTCCCGGTGCTCGACTTAATCCGCAAGAACAACCAAGTGCCCACCGCATTCCCACAGGGGGCAACCCAGGAAGCACAACAAAGTGCCGAACGCTGGCAGCAGTGGGAGCGCCAGTTGCACCCGCAAGTTAGTGTCGCGGCAGCTGGGGGTGGCGCACAGGCAGAAAAGCCCTGGCAGGTAGTGCCCTTGCAAGTTGGCGACGGTAGTGCGATCCCTGCCGACTATCCGCCCACGTACCCGCGTCTAGATGGCACGGCTATCCCCCTGGTCACCATCGACCCACCCGAATCTAAAGACCTGGACCAGGCCATCGCTATCGCCAAAGTTTCTGATCTGCCCGAAGAGGCATTGGCCGGCCAGCACGAGGTTCCCGAACACGTGACCCAGTTGCGGCACCAGGACGCTCCCGCGAAGGCCAAATATCTGCTTGCCTATTCGATCGCAGCGCTGTCCTGCTTCGTGGAGCCCGGCTCGGAACTGGACGCCGAGGTGCATGCGCGCGGCAACACGCTGTATTTCCCAGACGGTTCTGTTCCCCTGCACCCGCGTGAGCTGTCCGCAGGAGCCGCATCCTTGCTACCCGGGCAGGTGACGCCCTCGTTCCTGTGGCGCATTGCCCTGGACGAAGAGGGGCAGGTTGTCTCTTGGCGGGTCGATCTGGCGGCCGTAATTTCGCGTGCGCAACTGGACTACCAGCAGGTGCAAGACGCGGTGGACGGGAAGGGGAAGTTGCCGCCGGCGGCTGATCCTGCCCTGCCCGCTCTGCTGCAGGAATTGGGATTGCTGCGCATTGAGCGCGAACAGGATCGGGGCGGAGTATCGCTGCCGCTGCCCGAACAAGAGGTAGAAAAACTTAGAGGCGGATACCAGCTGCGCTTCCGGGCCTCGCTCCCCGTCGAAAACTGGAATGCCCACATGTCCCTGCTTACAGGGATGTGTGCTGCAGCCGGGATGCGGCGCCTGGGGGTAGGGGTGGTGCGCACACTGCCGCCCGCAAAGAACGAGGACGTAGCCCGCCTTCGCCGCGCCGCCAGGGCGCTGGGGGTTTCCTGGCCGCTGGAAATGTCATACCCGCAGCTAGTGCCCACTTTGGACGAGGCCAATCCAGCGCACAACGCTTTCATGGATCGGGCTGCATCGCTGTTCCGAGGCTCCGGCTACCTGGTGTACGGGCCGGCAATTGGCGGGCGCGATCCGATAGGCGAACTGTTCCCGGTACAGGACCGGCGCGTGGTCCATTCGGCCATTGCTGCCGAATATGCGCACTCGACCGCCCCGCTGCGGCGCCTAGTCGACCGCTTCTCGCTAGAACTGGCGTGGGCTGACACGCGGCGGCAGGATGCCGGCGGGGGAGCAGCAGAAGAATTCATTCCAGGTTGGGTACTGGACGCATTGCCGCAGCTTCCCTCGGAAATGGGGAAGGCACGCCAGGCCGGGGCAAAGAACGAAAAGGAAGTCATTGCCGCCATGGAGGCCCTCACCCTTTCCGGGCACGAGGGCGAAACATACAGCGGGGTAATCCTAGACGCTAAAGAACACAGCGGACACATCATGCTTTCAGATCCCGCGATCATGGCCCCCGTCGAGGGCGAAGACCTGCCCGTTGGGGAACGGGTTGAAGTGGATCTTACCAAGGCTGACCTGGAAAAACGGCAGGTTGCTTTCGCTCTCGCACGGGCGGCATGAAGGTAATAAAAAGAGGCCCACCCCAAAGGGTGAGCCTCTTTTAGTCTTGTAGTCGCAGTACTACTTGGTGGCTGCGCGCAGGAACCAAGCCTGCTGTTCGAGTCCGGAAACGACACCAATCAGTAGGTCGCCAGTGATGGGGTCTGCTTCGTCGGCCTCGGATAGGTTCTGGCGAATCTTGTCGCATACGGTCTGTACGCGCTCGGCCATTACCTCGTAAGTCTTGTCTACGGGCAGGTCGCCAGCCTCTAGCTCGTCTAGAGTCGAGGTCTTAGCAACGGTGGATTCGCGTCCATCCGGGTTGCCGCCAATAGTGGCTAGGCGTTCTGCAACTTCGTCAGCGTTGTTGCGGACCAGGTCGACGACCTCGTCAAGCGCCAGGTGCAGTGCGCGGAAACGCGGGCCTTTGATGTTCCAGTGTGCCTGCTTTGCCTGCAGTTCCAACGAAATCAGATCAACCAGAGTCTGCTGCAGGGTGTCGCCTACGATTCCTTCAACCTTGACCATGTGCTTTCCTTTCCGGCCGCATTACGCGAGCCTAAATTCTTGTTCGTAGGCGTCGCCATTATTTCTAGCGCGCCCCAAACATACATACTTACCCTAACACCTAATCTGGAATTAGTCCAGAAAATGCCTACAATCGGCACAGTGCTGCCAATACGTAAAACGTGTGTGGGAGCGGGGAAACGCAGAAAAACTGGTGTGGATGCGGCAGAATTGAACCATGGCTGAATTTAGCGAGCACGCAATCTGCTGGCAACTCTACCCGCTAGGAGCACTGGGGGCGCCCAAACTAAATCCCGAAATAGAGGTGCCAGAAAAAGGCCCTTTCCGGCCCGTGCGCACGCTCGCGGATTTGGGGACGTGGGTAGATCATGCTCGCCGGTTGGGGGCAAACGCCATTTTGTTGGGGCCCATTTTCCAGTCCTACTCGCACGGATACGACACCATCGACTACTTCCGCATCGATTCACGCCTAGGCACAATGGAGGACTTTTCTGCTTTTATCGAGTACGCTCACCGGCAAGGGATGGCGGTATTAGCTGACGGGGTGTTCAACCACGTTTCGCCCTACTGCCCGCAAATGCGCGACGTGGTGCAGCGGGGCCCGCAATCGCCATACGCAGACTTTTTCCGGGCAGAGTTTACCGACTGGCATCCCGGGCGACTGCCCGCCTACGACACTTTTGAAGGCCATGCCGGCTTGGCCGCCCTCAACCACGGAAACACCCAGGTGCGCGCCTTGATCGGCAAAGTAATGGACTACTGGAGTGGACGGGGACTAGACGGGTGGCGCCTAGACGCCGCATACGCGGTAGACCCACAACTGTGGGCGCAGATCCTGCCGCCGCTCCGTCGGAAGTATCCGCATCTGTGGGTGTTCGGCGAGGTAATCCACGGCGACTATCCGCAGCTGGTCGCGCAGGCGGGGTGGGATTCACTAACCCAGTATGAATTGTGGAAGTCCATCTGGTCTTCGCTAAGCGACCACAACTTTTATGAATTGCAGTGGAACCTAACTCGTCACCTGGAATTTTGTGAACATTTTTGGCCGCAAACCTTCCTTTCAAACCACGACGTGACCAGAATCGCCTCCCGGCTAACTCCTGGGCAGGTGGGGCAGGCAGCAGCAATACTGCTGACTCTGCCAGGGGTGCCATCGATCTATTACGGCGACGAACTGGGGTACCAGGGCGTAAAAGAGGAACGGGCAGGCGGGGATGACGCGATCCGGCCGAGTCTGCCTGCCACGGCCGGCGTTACTACTGATCGGCAAAAGAAATTTTGGCACTACTATGCCTCCCTCATAGCACTGCGTCGTCGCCACCCGTGGCTGGCGCACGCAAAAATCGAAGTGACTCATATTGAAAACGAAGTAATCTCCTACCGGGCCAGCGCCGCGGATGGGAGCGGTGAATTGCTGGTTGTGTGCAACAACTCAGAGGAAACAATTGGGGCCGGGCATCCCGCACTCGCGGAAATCGGGCATCCAGAGTTGGCTGATTCTTTCCAAAATGGGGAAATTTCTTCAGGAACATTTGGTGTCTTCGCGCCAAAACATGAAAGAATGGGCGCGTGATACGCGGCGACGGCAATCTGAGCCATTCTTTGGATCCCCACGATGACCCTGCACCACAAGATCAGTGCGGCGTATTCGGAGTTTGGGCTCCAGAAGAGGACGTTTCTAGGTTAACTTATTTCGGCATCTACGCCCTGCAGCACCGCGGCCAGCAATCGGCCGGTATCGCCACCTCGAATGGCGAAAAGATCCTGGTGTACAAGGATTTGGGGCTAGTCAGCCAGGTATTTAACGACCAGGCTCTAGAAGGGCTGAAGGGGCATGCGGCCATTGGGCACGCGCGTTACGCCACCACTGGGGCGGACGTGTGGGAAAACGCTCAGCCTACGCTTGGCCCCTCTGGCACGGGCACGCTCGCCCTGGCCCATAACGGCAACCTGACGAACACGAAGCAGCTACGCGAGATCGTAATGAACAAGCTGGGATCGCGTGGAGAGGTAGCTCGGGGTGCTTCTACAGACACCGCGCTTATCAACGCGCTGTTAGGCTCAGGTGACAAACTTTCGCAGATCGGGTGGGAATTGCCCGAGGGCGGCATAGAGGGGGCGCGCATCAAGGGCGCAAACGACACCTTTGTAGGCGAGGCGCCAGCGCCGCTGATTGAATCTGCACTCCGCGTCCTGCCTCATCTGAAGGGTGCCTTCTCGCTCGTGTTCATGGACGAGCAACACCTGTACGCCGCCCGTGACCCGCACGGGGTGCGTCCGTTTGTGCTGGGCCGGCTACCGCATGGGTGGGCCCTGGCATCGGAAACCGCCGCCCTCGACATTGTGGGCGCTACCGTGGTTCGCGAAATAGAGCCCGGCGAATTGATCTCGATCGACCACTCGGGGGTGCGGTCCTACCGTTTTGCGAAGTCCACTCCGAACGTGTGCGCCTTCGAATACGTGTACCTGGCCCGTCCTGACACTCGCATCGGAGGTCGGTCCATCATCCAGTCCCGCCGCGAAATGGGGGCGGCACTAGCCAAGGAACACCCGGTAGAGGCCGACTTGGTTATGGCAACCCCGGACTCGGGCACGCCCGCTGCCATTGGGTATGCCGAAGAAAGCGGTATCCCGTTCCAGCAAGGCCTGGTCAAGAACGCGTATGTGGGCCGCACATTCATTCAGCCCACCCAGATCATGCGTCAGCGCGGCATTCGGCTGAAACTGAATCCGATCCGCGAAATTATTGAGGGCAAGCGCTTGATCGTGGTAGATGACTCGATTGTGCGCGGCAATACGCAGCGGCAGGTCGTGTCCATGTTGCGCGAGGCCGGCGCTGCCGAAGTGCACGTGCGCATCTCTTCCCCGCCCGTGCTGTGGCCCTGTTTCTTCGGCATCGACTTTGCTACTCGCGCCGAACTGATTGCCGCATCTATGAATACTGACCAGATTTGCGAGTCTATTCAGGCCGATTCGCTTGGTTACCTGAGTATTGACGGCATGGTCAAGGCTTCCGGGCAGGATCCTTCCACCCTGTGCATGGCCTGCTTCAATGGGGACTACCCAATTTCCATCCCCGCGGGCACCCCTGTCCCCGGCGGTAAGGGCGCGGTTACCAGCCAGCAGGTCTGGGCCGAATAATCTAAGAAAGGGCACTCATGTCTGAAGAAATCACCTACGCTTCTGCGGGAGTTGACACCGCTGCTGGCGACCAGGCCGTAGAACTGATGAAGGAGGCCGTTTCGCGCACCTTCACCCCGCAGGTGGTTGGCGGTATCGGCGGTTTCGCCGGTATGGTCGACGCTTCTGCCCTGGCAGGTATGAAGAAGCCGTACCTGACCACGTCTACTGACGGGGTAGGCACGAAGATCGCTATTGCGCAGGCCCTGGATATTCACGACACGATCGGCCAGGACCTGGTCGGCATGGTGGTAGACGATATTGCGGTAGTGGGGGCACGCCCTCTTCTGATGACTGACTACATTGCTTGCGGGCATGTGCAGCCGCAGCGCATCGCAGACATTGTGCGTGGGGTAGCCGAGGCATGTGCCGCCGTTGACACTCCGTTGCTGGGTGGGGAAACCGCCGAGCATCCTGGGATGATGGGTGCCGACGATTACGACATTGCTGGGGCTGCGACGGGTGTTGTCGAGGCCGACCAGATGCTTGGTGCCGACCGTGTTCGCGAATCGGACGTGCTGGTTGGGCTTGCCGCTTCCGGGCTGCACTCGAACGGGTACTCGCTAGTCAGGCGCGTGCTCGAGGTTTCTAAGGCCGATCTGCACGCGCAGGTGGCACAATTCGGGCGCACGTTAGGCGAGGAATTGTTAGAACCCACTCGCCTCTACTCGCGCCTCTGCCTGCAGATTAAGGACGAGGTCGGCGTCGAAGGCCTGCACGCTCTGTCCCACGTGACCGGCGGTGGTCTGGCAGCAAATCTGGCCCGCGTCCTGCCGCTAGAGTTGGGAGCCGTTGTAGACCGCGGTTCTTGGAAGGTGCCTGCAGTTTTTGACTGGGTGCGCACTCAGGGCAATGTTTCCTGGGACGATCTAGAAATGACATTGAACTTGGGCATCGGCATGGTTGCTGTGTGCGCTCCAGACAGCGTGGATGCCGTGCGCGAATGCGCCCGCCAGGCAGGCTGCGAGTCTGCAATTCTGGGTCAGGTTGAATCCGATCCTACCGCTACCGGACGCGTCATCTCTGAAGCGAAAGGCGTAAAGGGCGGCAAGGTAGTGCTAACTGGTAGCTACGCCCTCGCCTGATTGGCAACGTATGCGGCTGCCATTGGCCGATGCTTCTAGCAGGCGACGCGGAATGTGGAACTTTAGGGCTTAAACGTTTTGGTGGCCCGACCTAACAGGTCGGGCCACCAAAAAATACTAATCAGCGGTGTGCCGATGCCCAGTCTTCCCAGTCATCAGCGTCGTCGTCAGCATACATATCTGCGTACTTATCGGCGTATTTTGCGTACGGATCATCCTCGTACGACCCTTGGTCGTCCGTATCAATGGTCTCGCCACGTTGAGCCGCAAGTTCGCGCTGCAATGCCGCGTAATCTGTATCAGTGCTGAAATACTTCAGCTTACGTGCAACCTTACGCTGTTTCGCCTTCTGACGGCCGCGCCCCATGGGGTCGACCCCCTCTATTCTTCTCGTCGGGAAGGCACAAACGTGCGTCCCGGATGTTCAACTTAAATGTTTCGTGTCTATAGGGTACAACTTCGTTGCACCCTTACGCTAACCATATGCTTGTGGCGAACCCATGTTCGCGTAAAGAAATGGTTAGTTTCGCTTGGCAAAATAGGCAATTCCCAAAGCGGTAATTAGGGCTCCAGCTGCACCGGCAATTGTGCCGATAGCCTTCGTGTCGCCAGCCTGAGCAGCCTCGAAAAGTGATTGTGCTTTCACTTTTGCTTCCTGGCCCTTGACTTTGGCGCTCTCTTTGAACTCCTGGCTCTTTACCTTGGCAGTGTCCTTAAATTCCTGGACCTTCACCTTGGGGTCGAGCTGGGCTGCCAGCTGATCCACAGTGTCCTGCATATCCTGGCGAGCACGCCGCAGTTCTTCTTCGATCTGTTCGGGGGTGCGATTGTCGCTCACTTGCCTAGTCCCTTCTGTGCTCCGGTCTTAGCCGCGTCGATAGATTGTTTGAAACCCTTTTGTGGATCCGGCTTGTCCTTGGTGCCCTTCTTCAGTTGAGAGAGGCCGACCAGCGCCAGAATAAGAATAATAACTAGCAGCACACCGGCCACGATCAGGCAAGATGCCCACATAGGCAGTGCTACGCCAATGCCGTATATGGCTGCCCACAGCAAAATGCCGAGCATGTAAAGGGCTAGTACGCCTGCAACTGCTAGCAGTGCGCCACCGGTGCCGCACTTCTTGGCCATGACAGTGGCCTTGGCTTTAGCCAGGTCGATTTCGCCTTGCACAAGAGTGTGCACCTGGTCAGATAGCTTCGAAAATAGTTCCCCCAACGAAGATCCGGACTGAGTGCGGATAGGTTTAGCTGTGTTGGTTGGGGCGGCGGTGCTGCCTGCATTCGCCTTTGGGTCTACGGAAGGACTAGTCACATTGGCCTCCTAGGCTTACTGTACGTACTGGCATCATTTTGCCACTATTTAAGAAAGTTATCGCCTTTTGCATGTTTTTTGTGAGCTTATGGCCTGGGAAGGTACCCCCCTATTCTTCGGTGATTGCGTCCAGGATGGGCTTGCGAGAAGCGCTGGCGGCAGGGATTATTGCCGCGATGATGCCAACCAGGATAGAGCCGACGGCCAGGATCGCGATGGTTGGCCACGGAATAGAAATGGTGTTGATCCCAGAAGAACCCAAATACTTCAGCAGCGCCCACCCCAGGTAGCAACCGGTAATGATGCCGGTGAGTGCGCCGAAGATGGTGATCAGCACCGACTCGATGGTGATGGTTCCGGCAATACCTAGCCGGGACATGCCCACCGCCCTCATCAGGCCAATCTCGCGGGTGCGTTCCGAAACGGAAAGCGACAGGGTGTTGATGATTCCCAAGATCGCGATGACGATGGACAGGCCAAGCAGGCCATACAAGATGCCCATGGTCTGGTTAATTCCAGCTTCGGTGGCCGAATCCAGTTCGGCAGGAGTCATGACCTCGAAAGTGTAAGTCTTCTTCAGAATGTCCTGCACGTCCTTCTGGATACGCTCAACTTGTTTGTGATCCTTCGGATCGTTCACCCGCAAGAACGCGTTGCCGGAAACGGTTTGGGAAAGACCAATGTTGTCGGCCTCGGCAGGGCTGACCAGTCCGGTAGTGCGAAGAACTGCGGAATCGTAGCGGGCAACCACCGTCAATTCGCGCGGCGTGCCGCTACTGCCAATCACGTGGACCTTGGTGCCCACCTTCATGTCCTTGTCGGCGCTATCCGAGAGCGCAATCTTGCCTTCGCCCAGGTTGGCGATCTTGCCGGCGGTGACTGCCAGATTCAAGTCTTTAGCCATGGCATCTGCGTCGAATCTACCGAGCAACAAGGGGGAAGCATCCTGCGCAGTTTGCTTTGGCCCATAGCCGGCAGCAACGCCCATCTGGAGCGAATCGTTTAGCGACTTGACGCCCTCGACCTGCAGAATCTTATCCTTCACAGGCTTGGTCAGGGCAGTGGGTTTTACGCCCTCGATAGTGCGCACTATCAGCGACGCCTTCAGTTCATTTTTCATCTGATCCGCGGTCGAATCGCGCACCGAGGACGCCAACGTGGACCCGGCCGAAACCAGGGCCATGCCAATCAGTAGTGCACCGGCAGTGGAAGCGATGCGGCGCGGAGATCGCAGCACATTGCGCAGGCCAAGGCGTCCGTGTGGCCGGAAGATTCGCAGCGGCCAAGCCAGCAGCCACGCGATCGGCCTAGCAAGAATAGGCAGCAACGCGATGATTCCAAACAGCAGGGCTGCTGCCCCAACGCCCAGCATGATGCCGGGCTGGCTGAAAGTGACCTTGCCGGTGGCAGCCGTCCAGGTCAGGAACAAACCGGCGGCGGTAAGAATGACGCCAACAATAGTGCGCAAAGTGAGGGGCTTTTCGTTTGCGCCCTCGGCGGTGCGCATTGCCTCGATAGGCGCAATGGAAGCCGCATGCCGAGCAGGCAATAGTGCACCCAGAACGGTGACGACGGTGCCGATGGCAATCGAGAGCAAGATGATGCCCAGCGACATGGCTCCTCCGACCTTGAGAGGCAGCCCGGCGGCGGAGATTAGTGCTCCCATAGCTGCCAGCAAGCCGGCGCCCAAAGCAACACCAATGATGGAGCCAATCAGGCCGATTACTACCGACTCGAGCGCTACGGAAAGGAAGATCTGGCCCGACGAAACCCCGACCGCCCTCATCAGGGCAAATTCCTTGGTACGGGCCTTCACTGACATCTGGAAAGTATTGCCAATGATGAAGGTGCCAACAAACAGGGCAAGAAGGACGAACACGAGCAGGAAGGTATTGACGAAACCGAGGACCTGGTCGATGGTCTTGTTGTCCTCGTCTGCCAGCTTCGAGGCCGTCATCGCCTCGGTGCCGCGGTCCAGAACCTTATTGATGTTGTGGACTACCGCCGTAGTGCTGGCGCCCTTATTTTTGCTGACCGACAGGTACATGGATTTGCCGGAAGCACCCAGTAGTGATCTGGCTTGCTCGGGATTCATGTAGACGATCTGGTAGGCCTGAATATCTATGGGCAGCTTGTAAAAACCGCTGACGGTGAAGTCTAAGGGAGTGCCCTCGACGACAAACTTCACCTTGTCGCCGATCTTGACTCCTAGCTTTTTCGCGTCCTTGTGGGGGATAGCTACCTGATTCTTAGCCGGGGCCTTCCCACTTACCAGTTTGGGGCCACCGGGGCCGGGCTCTACCACCTGGGCGGTGGCCGTACCGGCAGTCCGTAGCGGAGTGCCGTCCTGCTTCATGAGCACCGCAATGGAAACGTAGTAGGGGCGCACCTCGGATACGCCCTGCACTTTTTGCACCTTTTCCTGCAGGTCAAGGGGGACTTGATCGCGCATGGTCAGCGGGGAGGAGGAGCTAGAGATCTTCGGTCCAACCACGTAGATGTCCGCCGTACGCGAGGAAGCGGTAAGCGACTTGAAGTTGGAATCGAGCACCTGCCGCAGGGATAGGGTGCCCGAGAGGAAGGCGATGCCCAGGGCAACCGCCAACATGGTTAGTAGAAAGCGGCCAAAGTGGGCCTTAATTCCGCGCAGAGTTACTTTCAGCATCACTTATTCTTCCGGCGAGCGCGCGGGGGAAATACCAGAGGGATCTCTCCGGAGGGCGGGGTCGGTTCCGGGGGAGCGTCAAACCCGCGCGAAGACACATGTGAGCCATGACGGACAGGAGCGGTAGGTACCTGCTGCGGCTCCTCGGGCTGAACCTGAGCATCTTCTTTTTCCACCAGGGCAGGAGTGGCCGGACTAGAACCGGCAGATTCGCGGCTAGGCGGTGTTGAATCGGCGGGGGCAGCCTGCCGACCAGGCTCGCTCTTTGCAGAGGAATCGGCCTTCGCCTCGGCGGAATTGAGCTCGCGCAAAGCGTCTAATACCGAATCGGGGTTCGGGTCATCGAGCTGGGCAACCACCTTGCCGTCCACCAGGAATAGCACCCGGTCTGCGTAGGCGGCCGCATCGGGTTCGTGCGTCACCATTACTACCGTCTGTCCGAAGGAGTCGACGGCCCCGCGCAGGCGATCTAGTACTTGCCGGGTCGAGGTCGAATCTAGGTTTCCGGTGGGTTCGTCGGCAAAGACCACCGCAGGTTCCCCAACCAGGGCGCGGGCACAAGCCACCCTTTGCTGCTGACCACCGGACAGTTCGGCGGGCCGGTGCGCCAGGCGTTCGCGGAGCCCCATCTGATCGACTACCGTGTTGAAACGTTCCGGATCGAGCTTGCGGTGGGCCACGTCTGCCGGCAGCGTGATGTTCTCTTCGGCGCTGAGCGTGGGAATTAGGTTGAAGGACTGGAAGATGAAGCCGATGCGGTCGCGGCGTAGCTTCGTGAGTCGGGATTGGCTCATGCTAGTGACCTCGATGTTGTCAAGCATGATCTTCCCGCCGGTGGTGCGGTCTAGGCCAGCCAAGCAGTGCATAAGAGTGGATTTACCAGAACCGGACGGGCCCATGATGGCCGTAAACCGCCCCCGTTCGATCTGCACATCAACGTGGTCTAAGGCCGTCACCTTGTTGGAACCTCGACCGTAGACCTTGGTCAGATCGCTGGCTTCGATCACCGCGTCCTGAACAGGTTGGAGTGGTCGCAAAATAGGGTTTGAAAAAGAAGGCTCACTGGTGGTTTTTCCCATAGAACGAACCTATCAAGGATGCCTAAAGGCTGCCCTTTCAAAGCGCTAGCAGCGAACACGCCAATTAGTGCCGCTAGCGGTGGCGAAGTCTGAAGGTAGAGGCCGGACGTGCAGCCTAAGGCTCGGCCCAGCCTTGGCAGATACTAAATAATGCAGGAGTGACTGGTTGGGAGGGGGTGCACTTTTTGCTCTGGCAGTGAGAAAGTGTGCGTACTTGGCAGATAATTTGCACATTTTTGCCAACAGTTTCCGGGTGGGGTGGCCTGTGCTAGCTTCGAAAAATAGCCAATGTTCTCAATGACGAGGAGTAGCGCAATGAAGCGCAGGTTTGCAATATCAAAAGCTTTGCTGGCGGCGGCAGCTGCCGGCGCTGTAGGGCTGGCGGGAATGGCGCCGGCTTTAGCTGCAGAATTGCCCTCGAAAAAGGCGGTGGACGCCGACGCTTGTGCGCAGTTCGTGCAGCGGCCACAGATTCTAAAATCGGACACCCGCCCAGACGGCACCCCAATCCCGGAGCAGGATCCTCAGGGAGCAACCCCCGTGGTGTTCGTGCACGGTTGGGTCTCTAAGATTGCTCACGACGAAGGGCGGGAAGGCTACTTTTCGCATTACGTAGCCTCGCGAGCCAACGGCCATGCGGGCACTCTACTGGCGAAGGGCGATATTCACTCTTCGATGATCGGGCTGGTACAGCAGGTTCCGGGCGCGCAGCCTTACACTTTCGACTACTCGCAGGTGGGTTCGCACTGGGTGACAGATCCGCAAATTGGCGCCAAGCTGGCTAATGGGCTTTCGTGCCTGGCAAAGCAGTACGGCAAGCCGGCGGTAGTGGTCACACACTCGATGGGTGGGCTGGCGATTCGTGAGGCGCTCGGCAAAATGGATCCGACAGCCGCCCAAGAAGCGGTGAGCGACGTGGTTGCTATTGCCCCACCCAACAAGGGTTCCGATATTGCGGGCACCTTGAATGAAACTATCGAGGGCGCCAGCGACGCGCCGCTGATTGGTTTGCCCGTGCGCTTGGCTGATCGAATCCTGAAGGGGTGCGCAGCCAAGATGGACGAAAAGAATGAAGGCTGTATTGGCGTGCCAGTGGTGGATGCATTCCGCGGTTGGGGTGGGCAGGCGCTGCGCCCAGACTCACCTGAACTGGCAGCATTGCCGCAGATCCCGCAGGGTATTCACGTGACTAACTTAGCCGGTGACATCCAGATTGGTGGGCTGTCGCTGTTCGGCAAAACTACGAAGCCGGTGGTGTCACTGGGGGACACGCTGGTAACTACAGAATCTGCTACGGCGGGTGCGGACGAAGCACAGGTGCAGACTTGCCGCTACGCCTTTGTTTCCACCTGGGGAGCCAAGGAGGACTTTGATCGGCTGAAGCTGCTGTCAAAGGGCGATTCGGTTGAACGACCCGCAACAATTTTCGACACCCCTTGCGCCCATGAGGCTTTGCTGCGCGAAGTCAACACGAACGAGGCGGTAGTGAAGGTGGTGCGCGAGCGCGCTGCCCAGCAGGTACAGGAGGCAGCTGGTGAGCAGTAGAACCCGCAACCTAATCCTGGCCGGCATTGGGGTGGTACTGGCGGTGGTAGTGATTGGCCTGGCCGCGAGCTTGTGGACGTACAAGGAAGCGACTCCGAAGGCAGCATCGGACACCATCCCAAGTGCCACTGTTCCGCAAAAGCAGGCGGGCCAGAAGGATCCGGCCGCGGAAGCGAAAGTGAAGACGCCAACGCCTACGCCTACTCCCACCAAGGAAGCGCCTGCCAAGGTGGAACGTTCTAAGGAAGAGGTCGAAGAGGCCGTAAAGACGGTTACCGACGCTCCGAAGGACCCGGATCAGGCGGTGTCGGCGAACACCAAGGAGTTCTATGGGGTGGACCTTTCGGAGGTCTTCCCGAAGGGCACCAAGGTGGACGTGGACAAGAGCACCTGGACTGATGTGGACGAGACGACGGCGATGGTGCTTACAACAATCACCCGCCCCGGCCAGCAGGCAGAGAAGTACACTGCGGTACTTGGCAAGTCCAACGGAAAGTGGACGTTGCTTGGCACTCTGCCTTTTGAAGAGGGCGACGCCGGCGCTGACACGCAAAGCGAGTAGGCCGGCCCGAAAACCCCGGGCATTTTTCCAGCCCGGTAATTGAAAGAAAGGACAATGGTGTTCAAACATTTCAGAAAGGTATCTGCGGTGGCGGCTGTGAGCGCGCTGGCTGCAGCGGGGATGGCGGGGACAGCCCTTGCCACTCCCCAGACGCAGGAGGAGCCGGACGTAAATGCGTGTTCGGCGTTCTTGGATCATCCCCCGATTTTGGATTCCGACCATACGGATTCTGACCAGCCGATTGTGCGCGATGGCGTGGGGAAGATCCCCGTGGTGTTGGTGCATGGGTGGACTGCTCGGGGCCATCATGCCGACGAGGGCGGCAGCCAGTTCTCGTTGAAGATCGACCGGGAGGCCAACGGTATTGGCGGGGAATTGCTGGCGAAGAGCGAGATCAAGTCTTCGTTCATCGGCAAACTGCAGCAGGACCCGAACGTGGAAGTGTTCATGTTCAACTACGAACCGGTGTCCACGCACTGGGTGACTGACCCGCAGATTGGCGACAGGTTGGCCAAGGGGCTTGAATGCGTGACTGATACTTTCGGCAAGAAGGCCGTGGTAGTGGGCCATTCGATGGGTGGCTTGGCGCTCCGCGAAGCAATGGCGAAGGTAGACCAGGACGGCAAGCCGATTTCTGCTCGGGTCGGCCAGGCGATCACCTTTGGCACTCCTAACACGGGCGTGCCGCTCGCATCGGTAGCTTTCGATGCGGTCGATGGAGCGATGCTGGTTCCGGGGCTGAACATTCCCGTTGGACTTACAAAACTGCTGCTGAAGCAGTGTTCGGCGATGGCAGATAAGACCGGACAGTTCTGTTTCGGCATTGGTGGTCCGCCCGACGCCGCCTACAGTCAGGGCGCGCTGGCGATGCGTGACGATTCAGTCGAGATCAAGAATCTTCCTGCCTGGCCCGAGGGCGTGCCGTACACGGCATACGCGGGCGACGTGCAGGTTGGCGGCTTCACCCTGTTTGGGAAAACCTCGAAGCGACTGATCGAGATGGGCGACTACGCGGTGCCGGTTGCTTCTGCAACGGATAACGCAGACGAGGTCGCAACCTCCAAGTGCGAGTATGGCATCGTTTCGAAGGCTTCCGTGAAAGAGGCCGGGCTTCGACTGCGGTCGGTGTTCACGGGAGATTCGGAGCGTCGGCCTACCGGGATGATTCTTCCCTACGTGCAGGGACACGAGTTCGCCTCACCCTGCTACCACAACAATTTGATGGCCGAGGTTGGTCTAACGAACAAAGCGTTGGCCAAGATTGACCAGGCTGCAACGCAGTTGGCTGCCGAAACTTCTCAGCCAGCGCAGGAAGAATAGCGAGTTGCCCCTGCCCTAAGCCTTGAGCGCCTCTTGGATTGCGTCCTCGAAGGAACAGGGCTTAGTGGTGGGGGCATAGCGATGGATTACCTGGCCGTCGCGTCCCACTAGGAATTTGGTGAAGTTCCATTTGATGGCGGCGAACATACCGCCCGTTTCGGTTTTCAGGTGTTCGAACAGCGGGTCGGTGTTGCGCCCGTTCACATCGATCTTTGCGAGCACGGGGAAGGAAACCCCGTAGTTTAGTTTGCAGAATTCCTGGATCTCGTCATTGGAACCGGGATCCTGATTGGCGAATTGGTTGCAGGGGAATCCCAGCACCACTAGCCCCTGGTCGGCATATTTTTCGTGTAGCTTCTGCAATTCTTCGAGCTGCGGAGTGAAACCACATTTAGAGGCAGTATTTACTATGAGCAACACTTTTCCCTGGTGCTGGGAAAGGTCATAGTTGCTGCCGTCGGCGGCTTTTACAGTGAAATCAAAAACTGACATTGTCCCATCTCCACTCGTTACGCTTTGCTACGCCCTTCACCCTAATACGCAAAGATTAGAAACAACTGGACGCCCGGGTGCATTAAGGAAGTGGGGGTGGGGTTTTTAAATGAGTTGAGCCCCGCCAGGGACCATGGCTCTAGAGTCCGGGGCAAAGCTCAACTAGTTGTTGCGCATAATATTCGCGCTGTACATGCGGGACTCTAGCTTCCTTCCCGCTTCCGTGCAGGTGTAGCGGAAGTGAGATCCACGCAGATTAAAAAATTATCAGAAAAGTCGCACAAAAGGAAAAATGTGGCCTGATGAGCCTCAGAAATTGGGTTTTGCTGGCCTGTTGTAATTGGGGTTTTAGCGGCCTACCGTGCCGGCGTTCCAACAGTAGGGGTGCCAGTGGCGACGGGCGTCGACGCCTTGGTCCAGCCCGAAGGAGCCCTGGATTATCCAGGCGACTACGTGGGGGCTGCCGACCTCGATGACGTGGGTGCAGCCGGGGCAGATGTATTCCTTCTCTGCCGCGGGTAGGCGTTGCACCCGATAGGTGTTGCCGCCACGCACCTGGGTGGTTGGGGTGGAGGCTAGGCGGCGTATCTGTAGAGGGCGCGCTTCTTGCGCCCACTTGTTAGTTCGCCTCTTGCGTCCCATCTGCTAACTTCCAAAAATTTGCCGTTGCATCCTGCAGCTCAAGGCTGATCCCGTTCGTGGGGTCGAAGCGTTCCGTGTGGGGGAACCTGCCTACCTTTGCCGGGTAGAACTCTACCAAGGATCCGTCTACTAGCAGCCGGTCGCCCGGTTCTACGTCTAGGTCGCGTCGCTTAGCCAGGGTGATCTTGCCGGCGGAGGTGAACTCTGCCTCCCACGCATGTACGCCCGCTAGCTCGTCTTGTGCTACCTCTTCCTGGCGCAGCTCGGTGAGCTTTTCGAAGGGAGCCAGGTAGGGGAAGGCGCCGTCGGGGCCTTCGGCTAGGGTGACGATGCGCGGGAAGGTTAGTGCGCCAGCCAGGCCGTCTTTAGCGACCTCTCCTAGAGGGCGAACCTTAGATTCGGGAGCCCACGCCATCATGGTGGGCACCCCGTCTAGGAGTGCAATTTTTGGCGAGAAGAAGTCTGGGCCGGAATCGGCTCTGCCAGCCTTGGTGGCCTGGAAGTGGGGTACTTCGCCGTCGAAATTGATGGTGCCCAAAGCCCAGCCGACGGAATCTTTGAAGGTGTCGCGCTGGCGCATGGAAATGAAGAATACCCATCGCTGCCCGAATCGGACTAGCTGCGGGAATTCCCAGTTGGGGGCTTCCAAGGCGCCGGGGGCGTCCGCAGCGCTGTAGAACACGCCCAGTTCGCGCCAGGAATCCAAATCGTTGGCATCGTAAATGACTACGCCTCCGCGTTCGCCAACCTGCCCACCTTGAATGGCGTAGCGGAAACCGTCGTGTACGAATACGCAGGGGGCGCCCAGCTTGGCGGCTTCAGCCTGCCGGTTTTCTACCTGCACAGGGGATTTGTCTGTGAATACCTTGGTGTCCGGGGTGCCGGTTGCGATGATGGGCTGGCAGATTCCGTTCGAGACGCCGCTTACGCCCGCGTAGACCAGTTTTACCGTGTCGCCCTCGGCAAGGGCGGTGCCGCCCCAGCAGCCGTTGTCATCGATGCCGTCTAGTTCGGGGCGCAGCGCTTCTGGCTCGTTGTGCCAGTGCAGCATGTCCCTAGAGGTGGCGTGTCCCCAGTGCACCTGTTCACGAATGGTGGAGTTGGGGTTGTGTTGAAAAAAGACGTGAGTAACGCCAGAAGCGCGGAATAATCCGGCGGGGTTAGACAACCAACCTTTTTCGGGACGGACGTGCAAAACGGGACGATGGGCGCTGAAATTCACCCTTTATGCGTAGCACATTTGTATGAGCTGAGCGAGCCAGAAGCCCACTTTAGGGCTGTTTTACGCCCCTTTTCACAAGCGCGCCCACGCCGCATCTGTTGCGGATCGCCCCGAGCCGCTGCCTGATTGTCCCAATTTGCTGCCCGCGCCAAAAGAAATGCCCCGCCTTGCGCTGGCCGAAAAATTCGGGGCAAAGCGGGGCTTCTTGTTGGTAGCGCCTACTTGAAGAGGGCGTTTACCTGCTTGTTTGCGCCCATCAACGATTCTAGGGGCTTGCTGCCGCCAACCACGGCGTCCATGGCTGGCTGCATGATCGTCTGAATCTGGTCCCACCTGGCGGTGACGGGCGAGGGGACCGTCCGGCCGTCCTCTTTCATATATGAAGAGTAGGCGGTGGCCGTATAGCCCATATCCGATACTGTACTGATTGCTTTCTTGGTGGATTCCTTCAGCGACGGGAAGACGACGCCCTGTGCGGCAACCAGGTTCTGACACTTGGGTGTGCCCATGAACCGGACCCACTTCCAGGCTTCTTCGGGGTGTTTCGTGCCCGCGAAGATGGAGTCGCCCACGCCGTTCATTACCGAGGCTCTGTATCCGGCCGGTCCGTATGGGCCGGGTGCTACGTCTACGCCCCATTTTTCCATCTTGGGTTTGATGTTGGCGTTCTGCCAGGCCCCCTCGATCAGGGTGGCGTACTTACCTGCGGCTAGCGATTCCACGGTCCCAACGCCCGAGGTAGCGGCTGGGAGGGAGGGCATGTATCCCTTCTTGATTAGTCCCTTCCACCAGGCGATAGTTTCCGTCAGTTTGGGGGAATCGTAGTTCCACTTGGTGATCCATTTGCCGGCCTCGTCCTTGTCGGCGTTGTAGCGCCACCCATTAGACAGGGCGTAGGTGGACCACTGCACCTGCCCGTAGCCGGCACCTGACTCGTTGTAGCCCATACCGTAGATCTCTACGTGCTTCGGGTCGAAACCTTTTTCGTCTCCGCGCACCCCGTTTTTGTCAATTCTCATGTGGGCGATGAACTTTTCGAAGGTACCCCCGTCCTTGGGATTCCAGCTGAGCTTCCACAGGTCTTCCGGGGTGTAGCCGGCCTGCTTTAGGTAGGTCTTGTTGTAAAACATGGCTTCGGTGTCCCAGTCCTTCGGTAGCCCGTAAAGGCCCTTGCCTTCCTTGCCTTGGAACAGCCCTGCCAGCCCGTCCTGGTATGCCGACATGTCTACGTGGTCGCGTTTGGCATATTTGGAGATATCCAGTATTTGCCCTAGTTGCTGGTACTTTGGCATCTGCTGGGTGTGGTTGATGAAGACGTCTGGGGCCGTCTCGGCCACCATGGACGCGGTGATCTGCGTCCAGTAGTCGTCCCATCCGTACTGGTTGATGCGAACGTCGATGTGGGGGTTTTCTTTTTCGAACGCCTTCTCGCATGCGGTGTATCCGGGTAGCTGGGCGCTGTCCCACAACCAGTAGTTGATGGTGGTCTTGCCTGCTTCTCCGACCTCGCCGGTGCTACACCCTGCTAGTAGCAGGGCGCTTATAGATCCAAGGGCGAGGGCGAGCATCCCTTTGCGTTTGTTTCTCACTTTTCCGCTCCTTCTACTTCAGGCCAGAGAAGCCGATGGAATTGACGATTCGCTTGCCCAGGATGGCAAAGAGGATCATGATGGGCACGGCCGCCAGCAGGGTGGCTGCCATGAGCGCAGACCAGTCGGGGGCTCCTTGCGGGGTTTGCGACCGGAAGATGCCGAGCGCCACGGTTAGCACGCGCACCTTTTCGTTTTGGCCTACTAGCAGTGGCCACAGGTAGTCGTTCCACTGGGTGATGAAAGTCAGCACGAACAGGGTGGTTATGGGTGCCTTTGCCATGGGAATAATGACCCGGAAGAAGGTGCCGATGCGCGAGGCCCCGTCTAGGAGGGCGGCCTCTTCAATTTCGCGCGGAATTCCAAGGAAGAATTGGCGCAGGAAGAAGATGGCGAAGGGAGTCATCAGCAGGGTGGGCAGCACGATCCCGGCGTAGGTGTTCAGCAGGCCCAGTTCCTTGATGAGGACGAAGTTGGGGATTGCCGTGAAGATTGACGGAATCATGAGCGCGGATAGGAAGAAGGTGAACACGATGTTTCGGCCCGGCCACTTCAGCCTTGAGAAGGCGTAGGCGGCCATTGCCGAGAAGAGTGTTTGCCCAACTGCTACGACGGTGGAGACCACGGCGGAGTTGCGCATGTAAATCCAGAAGTTGATTTGGGCGCCGGCGCCGCCTTGTGCCAGGTTTTCGTCTAGCGAGGTTAGGCCCAGTACTCGGCGGTAGGCGTCCAGAGTGGGGTTGTCTGGGATCAGGTTGTTTAGCGATCCGGTGATCTCGGAGTTTGGGGTCAGCGAGGTGCGTAGCATCCACAGGAACGGCAGGATGGTGATTGCCAGGATGATGATCAGGAATGCCCAGGCCAGGTAGTGGCCGATGCCGCGGCGAACCTTTGTGCCCTTGTTTTTCTTTGCGCCAATGCGTGCGGGCGCTGTTGCGGTTGTCATTTTTGCCCTCACAGTTCGTCGGATTCGCTGGCTCGCATGAGCTTCATCTGGATGAGTGCCACGGCTAGTAGCAGCACAAATAGGGCTACCGCTAGGGCGGATGCGTATCCGAAGTCCAGCTGTCCGAATGCTAGGTCGTAGATGTAGAAGTACAGCACGCGCGTGGCATTGACCGGCCCGCCCTTGGTGGTGACCGAGATGGTGTCGAAGATCTGGAAGGAGCCAATCATGGTCACCACTAGCACCATGGCCATGACCGGGCGCAGCAGTGGCAGGGTGATCGAGAAGAATTTGCGGGTCTCGCTAGCCCCGTCCAGAGAGGCGGCTTCGTAGACTTGCGGGTTTATGGTTTGTAGACCCGCGAACACTAGCAGGGCGGTGTATCCCATGTGGCGCCACACGTTGATGGCGGCGACAGTGGGGATGGCCCATTTTTCGTCGCCGAAGAAGGCGACCGGGTCTATGCCTACCCATTGCAGCAGCGAGTTCACAATGCCGATGTTGAAATCCATCATGAAATACCACAGCAGGGCCACGATCACGTTCGCTACGAAGTAGGGCAGCAGCGCCATGCCGCGAATTACCGTGGACTTGGTCAGCTTGTGCAGCAGTACGGCCAATAGCACGGCAATGATCGTCTGGAACCCGATATTCAAGATCACGTAGTAGAAGGTGACCCAGAGGGCGTTCCAGAACAGTGGGTCAGAGAACATGCGGGCGTAGTTGGCGGTACCCACGAACTTTGGGGGAGTCAGCACGTGGTATTCGGTGAACGACCAGTACAGTCCTCGAATGGCTGGGACCAGGTAGAAGGCGATCAGGCCTATAGAGGCCGGCCCCAGGAACAGGAGGACGGTGCCCCACAGCCCTTTGTTTGATTTGCGTCGCAATTTGGCGGGCGCTTTGGTTGATGACATGGCTTGCTTCCTAGTTCTTCTTTGAAACTTGCAAAAGCAGCGCGGATTCGGGAATCAGCGTTGGGATGGGAAGGCCGACTTGGCATAGCACGGCTCCAGGAATGGCTACGGCTTCGCCCTCGGGTGGCCACCATGCGGGGGCGCTCCGAAGGTCGAACACGGTTTGGGTGGGTCCTAGCAGGCGAACTTCGTATTCGCCCTCGGGGGCAAGTCCCGGCAAGGTGAGGGGCGCAAAGGGCGCACTTGCCGAGGTCGAAGTGCAGCTGAGCTCGAAGATGGCCTGCCCGTTCCCCACCACTCCGCGGCAGCTCAGTGCCGCATCGGGGTAGTCTGCGCGCACGGTTTTGCCGGAATGCAGCAGTCCCCGATGTTCCTTGTACACCTTGATCCAGGCGGCTAGCCGCTCCTTCTCGGTGGGCGTGGCCTTGCGCAGGTCCCATTCGATGCCCATGTGCTGGAAGAGGGCGGTAATCGCGCGGTAGTCGATCGAGTGCGCTCGCCCAGTAGTGTGCGAGGTGGTGGAGGCTACGTGCGATCCGATTACCTCGGGCGGCAACAGTAATAGTTCACCCCTGTGAATGCCCTGCCGCTCCAGCGGATCAATGCAGTCCGACCCCCATACGCGCTGGCAGTGCGCCATGATGCCCAGGTCGATTCGCCCGCCCCCGGAAGAACAGGACTCGATCTCTAGGTGCGGGAACTGCGCGCGCAGCTTATCTAGCAGGGCATACAGGGCGAGGGCGTGATCGCGGTAGGCAGGCCGACCGGTAAGGCGGGAGCCGCCCTCTAGAATGTCGCGGTTGTAATCCCACTTGATGTACGAAATTTGGTATTCGCTAAGCAGGCTCGCAATGGCGTTGTAAAGGTAGTCGAAGCATTCTTTAATGCCCAGATTCAGCACCTGCTGGTGGCGTCCTTCCATGGGGGAGCGCTCGCGGGTGGGGGCCAGGATCCACTCGGGGTGGGCGCGGGCCAGGTCAGAGTCGGGGTTTACCATTTCGGGTTCGAACCACAGGCCAAATTGCATGCCTTTGCTGGTGACGGCATCGACGATGGGGGAAAGCCCCTGCGGCCAGGCTTCGTCGCTGACGTGCCAATCGCCCAGGCCTTTAGTGTCGTCGCGCCGGGA
This sequence comes from Actinomyces sp. UMB0138, assembly GCF_002849225.1. Lineage (GTDB taxonomy): Bacteria > Bacillota > Negativicutes > Veillonellales > Veillonellaceae > Veillonella > Veillonella parvula_H. Next base: position 400,498 of record NZ_PKMC01000003.1, on the reverse strand, counting down.
GCCGAACCATCCGTCGTCCAGGACAAATCGCTCCACGCCGATGGCTGCCGCTTCGTCTACCAGGTCTAGGAGGGGCTGCAAGGTGTGGTCAAAGTAGACTGCTTCCCACGCGTTCAGGGTGACGGGCCGGGGGGTGTCGGGGTGTGCCGGGAGGGCGCGCACGTAGCCGTGGTAGCGGGCGGCGGCGTCGTTGAGGCCTGCTCCCCAGGAGGCCAGCATGGTGGGGCTGGTGTAGCTTTCGCCGCTTTGCAGTACTACTTCGCCGGGGTACAAGTATTCGCCGCCGGCCAGATACGTGATCCCCGAATTCGTCTTTTCTGCCCACGTTTGGGTTGAGCCGGAGTAGGCCACGTGGAGAAGGTGGGCACTTCCATCAGTCCAGGTAGGACCCGGAGTGCAGGTGCCGTGCAGGGTGGAGCCTGCAAAGTCGCGACTGACCATGTTCTGCCTGGTGTGGGTACCGATGGTGAACTCGTGGGTTTGCAGGTTGCGTTCGCGCAGGTGCCGGGATGCCAGGTCCAGGACGCGACTCTCGCGTGCCGGGGTAGGTAGAGCCAGGGCCAGGCGGGTTAGTTCGTACGGATCCTGTCCAGTGTTGGTCAGGGTGGCGTTGGCCTGTACGAGACCAGATGGGGTTACTTGTAGATGTAGGCGCAGTTCGAGGCCGGCGTCGGCGGCCTCGTAGGACAGCTCTGCACTGGCGTCTTCCACCTTTGTGGCGGTCAGCGAGAACTGGGGGGCGAAGTCTTTGCCCTGCCTGGACCCGATTAGCCCAAGTGTCCCTAACCAGCCATTCGATTGTTGCGGAATCAAATTAAGTGTGGCTGGTAAGTCGGTGGCGCTAGGGGCCAGGCCGGGGGTGAAAAACTTTGCGGCAAGGGGGGTGGAGTCAGATGCGACTGGTAGCTGCTTGCCCCAATAAATTGGAGTAGCCGTGTGAACAGGTGTTACATCTAAAACTAATGAGGTTCCACCCCGGGATAGGGTGATGATATGCGGCTGCGCCATGAGGTACCTTTCGACTCTGAAAAGTGATACTTCGACTCTACTTTGTTTTGCGGTAAAATAAAAGCCAATGCGGGATAAACCTAGTCAGCATGAGGGGAATGGGGGACGACGATGGGGTCAACTGCCCTGCAGCTCGCATACGAGATTGTGCGTTCAGCGCCGGTGGGTAGGCGCAGTCTTGCCGCCACGCTGGAATTGTCGCCGGCGTCAGCCACCAGGCTGGTGAAGGAACTTCTTGGAGCCGGAATAGTAGAAGAGGGCGAAGAAACCCAGCCCACGCTGGGGCGGCCGGTGGTTGCTGTACAGCCATCTTCAAAATTGTTGCTGGCCGGCATTACGTTCCACACCAGTGGTGCCACTGCCGTGCTCATGGACGCGCGCGGACAGGTGCGTGAATCGTTAGAGGCTGAACTGTCAGACCATTCGGTTGCGGCAGTGGCAGCCCTAGGCAAAGAGCTGTTGCGCGAATTGGCTGCGGAGGCCGATCGCCCGATAACCGCTACAGGAGTTTCTCTAGGCGGAGCAATAAGCCCTGCCGGGTACGTGACGCGGGCACCGTTTTATGGATGGCGGCAGGTGGATCTTGGTGCGCAGTGGGGGCGGAAGAAACCTACGGTATTTGTGAACGACGCGGATGCTTTCGCCCTCGGAGAGCTCTGGTACGGAGTGGGGCGGCAGTATTCCGACTTTGCCATAGTGACCACCGGAATGGGGGTCGGTCACGCGGTGGTAAGGGAGCGGAAACTCCTTGACAGCCCGTATTCCGGGATCGGACTTATTGGACATGTGCCGGTTGCCGGCCCCGAGGTGGTGTGCAAACTAGGCCATCGTGGATGTGCCAGCGCCGTCTTGTCGATGCCCGCCCTCGCGCATGACATGCACGCGGTTGGGGTACCCGTCGCAGACATTGCAGACGCCGACCAATTTGCTTCCAGTTTGCGGCAAATAGTGCAAGAGGGCGACCCTGCTGGGATAGCCGTGCTTGAAAACTACGCGCAAGCTCTGTGCCGCACCATCGTTATAGTTGGCAACGTGTCGATGGTCTCCCAGGTAGTAGTGGGAGGCGAACTGGCCCAACTGGCAGGGTGGCAGGAACTGGCCGTGAAAGAAAAGCTGGCCCAAATGCACGATCCGGATGAACCTGGCCTGACTCTGCACGTGCGCGATGGGGCCTTCGTTGATTGGGCTAGGGGCGCTGCAGCCGTAGCCTTCCGCACCTGGATTCGGCATCGCCTGGAAAAGTAAAGGCGGCTATCCCGAGGGCGAACCCTAGTTACAGATCCTTCGGCGGCTTGTAGGTGAACTCCTTGTCCGCATCGGTAATGTGGCGCAAAATTTTGGCAGGGACACCGCCCACTACCACCCTGGCAGGCACGTTCGCCGTAACCACCGAACCGGCAGCAACCACTGCGCCCTGGCCAATGGTTACGCCCGGCAGCACTGTCACGTTAGCGCCAAGCCACACCTTGTCCTCAAGAGTGATCTTGCTGGAAAACTGGGCGTAAGTAGCCCGCAATTCCGGGTCGATCGGGTGGCCCGCCGTAGACAACGTGCAGTTCGGACCAATCAGCACCTGGTTGCCAATTTGAATCTCACTATCATCCACCAGGGTCGTCCCAAAATTCATGTACACGTCATTGCCCACGCTGGTGTTAGAACCATAAGCCACATGCAATGGCGGTTCTACGCACACGTCCTTACCCACATGCGCGAACAACCGCTGCAGCAACCGAGTCCTGCCAGCACTATCCCTGGCCGAAGTGCGGTTGTACTTGTCAGCCAACTCCTTGCCGTGAATGCGCTCCTCTTCAAGCACCTCCAAACCTGGACCAAAATCAAGGTAGAGCTCATTTTCGCGCATGCGTCGACGCACTTCGCGCTCCCGGGGATCCATATTGTCTCCATGCCAACGAGGGATCAGACCATCCCATGGTATGCGGGCCCAGGCTTCGTGTCTGCGATACGGCAAACATGTACCCCTCAGGTGCCGGCAACTTGCTGTAAAGACGCTGCGACCTCCGCACATTGCCTGCGGAGGTCGCTACCGGTTGCCGTAGTCCGCAACGCTAAAGGCTATTTCTGCACTTTGATGAAGACGGGGTCTTCATCGTAGGAAGGCCGCATGGTTATTACGCCCTTGGCGCCCTTGGGCACCTCAATAACCTCATTGAATGTTGCAGTACCGCCCTCGTAGAGCTCTCCGGAGCCGTTTCTCGTGGAGTCGTACACAATGACGTGGCTAGTGCGGTTGTAGCTCTTCCCGTCCTCGGCAACGAAAGTCACTCGCAGCAGGCTGGGTATACCGGCCTCATCGGGGTGCTGCGGGTCAGCTGATCCCTTATATTTCGCGGTGACATTCGCAATGGCGTATTCGTTACCGTCTGCTGGTGGCTCGTTGAATCTGTTCGCAGCGAGGACTTCTTTATCTGCGTTTCGCTTGAAGGAATTTATCTTGATAACCCACTCTGTGGTTTCGACGTCCTGGCCAAGCTTGTACGGGTTGGCCCTAGTGCCCACGCTCTTAGAAGCCGATTTCTTGTCCTGGTCAGCATCGTCCTTACCGTCCTCTTTCGAGGGCACAGCATCGTCAGAAGAATCCTCGTCAGCTTTTTGGGAGGGATCGGCTTTTTCAGAGTAATGCGTGTCATTGTGAGGGCGGTAAGAGATCGACGCCAAGCCCGCGTCCATCAGTGCCTTCCCGGTTGTGAATATGGCGGTAAGACCAAGAATGCCCGTTAGGACAAGAGCGCCAATGACGGTCTTGCGTTCCTTATTCTTCACGATGAATCCGGCGACCACCAGGGCCAACGCGATCAGGATGCAGAGCCAGGCAGCGATAATAGTGGGCTTGAAGAATGCCAGGATGATACCGATTACGGCAACTGCGATGCCGGCGATGCCGACATAGTTTAGGTCTTTCTTACCAGTCTGAGTTGTGCCTTGTCTCTGGTACGGGTTGTAGTTGGCGCCCGTGTAAGGCCCCATTCCGCCCTGCGAACCTTGGGGACCCTGTTGCTGCTGGCCCTGGTTGCCCTGCGTAAACTGCTGGTTATGGTCCGGCTGCGGCCGGCTATTGTGAGGCTGACTTACCGGAGCTTGGAATGCGGGGGAAGTCTGGTCAGCGGATGTGCCGCTCCGCGACCAGGGAGTATTGCCTTCGGGCCTGCCCGACTGGGGCCGGGAATTGCCTGACTGGGCCTGCGGCTTGCCCGGCTTAGTTTCAGGTTTTTCTGGTTGGGATCCTGCCGCACCAGGATTTGTGCGTGCGGATTTATCCTGGTCCTTATTAGGGCCAGAGGGTGGTGTAAATGGGCTCGACATTGGCCTGTGCTTTCTTCTCTGATTTAAACATTTTGGGGTGTATTAATTCGCAATTTACTGTGAGGTGGATAACGCCACAACAAATAAGGAACCTGTAGTATCCGGAACGATTGTGCAGGTGGGCTATGGGTGTGCCCTAAAAGCTGCCGTCATCGTCCTGGTCCTCGTCTCCACCCTCGTCGTATTCCTTGACGTCACCGTCCGAGCCGTCGGTGTACTCCTTGATGTGAGTCTTGCCGTTGGGGTAGTGGGTGTATTCCTTGTGTGTGCCGTTGATGTTCTGGGTGTAGGTCCAGTTCATCTTGTCGGGGTCGAACATTTTGAATGCCGCGATAGAGGTCATCGCGATCGTGGCAATTATCAGCAAGAGTGTTGCAACAGCGGCGCCGATCGCGGTCTTCCGCTCCTTGCCCTTGACGATAAATCCGGCAACAGTCAAGATCAACGCTACAAGGACGCACAGCCAGGCGATGGGCAGGGTGGGCTTGAAGAATGCCAGGATTATGCCGATTACCGCAACCGCGATGCCGGCAATGCCAATGTTGTTGCGTTCTTTCTTTACTTCTGGCTGCCGATTTTGCTGGCCAGGGTAGATCGGCCCTCCTTGCTGCGGGGCTTGGTAGTAGCCCGATTGTGGCTGCCCGTATCCCTGGGGTGAGCTCTGGTAGTAGCCCTGCCCCTGGTTGGAGTATCCCTGCTGGCCATACCCTTGGGGCGCGTTTTGCGGGTAGCCCTGCCCCTGGCTACCTGGATTTTGGAAGGGGTTGGAACCCTGCTGCTGGTTGCCAGTGCCGCCGCTATTGTTATTGTCCGCATTGGGGTCTGATGGGGACTGGAATGGGCTAGACATTTGCTTGTCTTCCTTCTGCAAAATAATTATTTAGACATGTATCACCTAAAATGTACTGTGAAATAGGTAACGCTACAACAGATAAGGGGCCTGTCGGCCTGGCGTGTTAGCCATGGTGTACCTGCACGCCATCTAGGTAGGTAGCCACGATCTTTACCTCGGCAAGCTCTTTCGCGGGTAGCTGCAGCGGATCTGCGGCGAAGACCGTCAGGTCGGCCAACGCCCCCGGTTCTATAACCCCGCCACTCGCGCCAGAAGAGGCCGCCACTTCACGCGTGTAGCACTGTAACGCCTGCAAGTTGGTGAGCGCCTGATCTGGGCTGATCGGCCTGCTATTCGGGTCCTTGGTGTGTTGGCGCGAGATGGCATCCGCCATGATCTCGCGGGGATCGGAACCCGCAATGGGCCAGTCTGAACCGAGCGCTAAATGGTCGGCGGCCTCGTAGACGTCCTTTAGTCGGAACGCCAGTTTCGCCCTCTGCGGGCCTAGCCTGCGCGACCACGCGTCGGCCCCATCTGGATCTAGGAAGTGGGTGCAATGGGTGGGCTGCATGGACGCGGAAATGCCGGACTCAGCAAGGGCGCGCACGCCCTCGTCGGTAATTTCTTCAATATGCTCGATTCGGTGGACGACCTTAGTCCGCCCCAAGGAACGGATCGCGTCGATGACGAACTCGATGCCGCGATCGCCAACGGCATGGGTCGAGGTCGGCACCCCGGCCGCGTCGAAAGTGCGCAGTACCTGCACGTAATCGTGCGGGTTGGCCCAAGAGGAGCTGGTGCATTCCCCTTTCGTATCGGGCTCAGCTAGCCAGCCGGAGCCATTGTCGATGGTGCCGTCGATCATCATCTTGGCTCCGCGCACCTGATAACGCCGGCCCGCCTTGCCTTGTAGATCGAGCACTTGCTGGACTCGCTCGGCAGGGTGCCCCGCTAAAATCCAGGGGGCGATGCGCAAGCGGATCGGTAAGTCCGCCTGAGCTTCGATAGCCTCTAGCACGTCTAGGGACTCCGGGTCGTCGAAATCCAACATTTCGCCGCCCGTAAGGCCGCTCGCCGCCATCTGCTGGAAAGTTTCCAAAGTGTCCTGCACCTTCTGCTGCAAGGTAAGTGGCGGGGCCGCTTCCTTTAGACGGTCGATGGCGGACGCCTCCCGTAAGAATCCGGTTGGTTTTCCATCCTGATCCACAATGATCTGTCCCGGCCCAGCCAGCTCTTCAGCGCCGCGAATATTTGCCGCCTCTAACGCCTTGGCGTTGGCCACGGCCGCGTGCCCATCGAAGAGCATCACGAACACGGGGTTGTCTGGGAAGGCATCAGTAAAAGCGGCACCCGAGGGCGCGCCCTCGCCAAAAGCAGACTGCTCAAGCCCCCAGGCGAACACCCATTCGCCCTCCGCTACCTCGCCTGCCGCTTCCCGGAGGAGGCTGGCAGCTTCGGCGCTATCCTTCGCCTTCCCCAAGTAGGTGCCGCGCGCGATGTGCTGACCCCAGATGGGGTGAATGTGCGCGTCGGTCAGGCCGGGAGTGATGGTGGCATCCTGGTAGTCGACGCGGTGGTCGGCCTGCCAGGAATCGGCCTCGGCAAGCGAGCCCACCTTTTCGATGTGCCCGGCAGTAATCCCTAACGCCTGGGGTGTATCCGGAGCATCCGACATGGTGTGAATGGTGTTTGCGGTGATGATTAGGTCCATTGTTTTTCCGTTCCGTTAGGTGATTACGCGTCGATGTTTAGGGGTGGGGGAGTCTTGGTGAATCCCCGGGTTTGGAAGGCCAAAATGCCCAGGCCAAGGACGACCCAGATGGCCCCGACCAGGTAGCTGAACCATTCCAGCGAGCTCCACAGGTAGGCGATAAAAGCGAAGCCTGCCAGTGGGGCCAAAAGAAAAGAAAAGAGGGCGCGCAGGCCCCGCTTTTTCTGGTCGATCCAAAAGTATTTGAAGGCGGCCAGATTCACGGCCGCGAAAGCCACCAGGGCGCCAAAGTTGATCATGTAAACCGACTGGTCAAGCGTCAACACGAGGGCGAGCAGGGACAGGGCGGACACTAGCAGCGCCGCCACGTAAGGGGTCTTGAAGCGGGGGTGAAGGCGGGACAGGAATGAGGGCAGAACGCCGTCACGCCCCATCGTGTACAGCACGCGGGATACAGACATCTGCGCGGCGGTGCCGCACAGGGTGGTGCCAAAAACGTAGATGGCCAGGAAGACCGTTGCCAGGATTGGCCCGCCGATCTTTTGCATCATTTCAGTTCCTGCAGCATCCAGGTTCGTTAGCTCCCGCCAGTTCGGGTACAGCTGCGAGCCGGCCCACGCGACTGTGAAGAACAAGATCCCGATGATCAGGGTAGAGAGCATGATGGCACGCGGGATGTTTTGGCGCGGCTTCTTTGTTTCTTCGGCCAGGTTGGATACCCCGTCAAAGCCTAAGAAGGCGAAAGAGAGGACTGCGGCGGCGGCCATTACGGTTCCCAGGGAGCCGGCCTCGGGCGTAATCGGAGCGATGAGCGATTCGGCGCTCAGATGCTGCGCGTGGGTAAAAGCTAGGACTGCGAAGACGACTACGATGGCGGTGCCCGCGACGGCAAGCGCAATGTTTAGTTTTCCCACCCAGGTAACCCCCACGATGGACAAGATGCCGACCAGGATGATTGATGTCAGGGTGAAGATCCACGGTGGGATCGAAGTGAAAAGGGTGTTCAGGTACAGCCCGGTCAGTAGGAAATTGACCATGGGCAAGAAGATGTATCCGAGCAGCATGGTCCACCCGATGAAGAAGCCCACGTACGGGCCGAATGACAGGCGCGAATACACGTATGCGGAACCGGATTTGGGAACAGCCCAGGCCATGCGTGCGTAAGAGTGAGCGGTCAGCAACATTGCTGCCAAAGCGATTATGTAGGCGGCGGGCAAGTGGCCGTCGCTAAGTTTTACCCCTGTGCCGTAGATCGTGAATACTGCCAGCAGCCCCATTGATGCCAGCCCGTAGGCGATCACAGAAGGAAGGCCGAGCACACGATTCATTGCCTGTGCTTCGGCCGGAATGATTCTAGTTTGGCGTTCTGGTCCTCCACGTATTTCCATACGTACCCCCTTGTACGTTGTTGTGGTCCGCAACATAACACAGAGGTGGGACTTAAGTCTCTACGTATTTCATTATTTGGGAAACCGTTTACTTTTTATTGGTGAGTGCGTGGGGTTGCCTTCCGCATGAAACAGCTGCTTGGCTGCTATGTGAGGGGGTCAAAGTTAGACTCGAGGAGTGAAAAACGCGATCATTTTTACCGTCGGATTCTTTGCGCTCGACTTCGTGCTCTACTGGGTGGTCATGTCGATTGCCATGGGGCAGGGCATGTTCGCCTTGAAAGCTAGAGTGCTGATTGCGGCACTCATGGCGGCTACCGCAACCACCGCGGTCTGCGTGTGGAAATTTGGCAAGGGCAAGGACCTGCCCCGCGGGCCGCAAGAGAAGCAATCCCAAAGCCCATACGAGGAACGCCGCTAAATAGAAAGGCCGCCTGACCGGGCGGGGCGTCGAGGATCCGGCCAGGCCATTAGGGGCGCAACGGCCGCCCTCGGCCTATTCGAAGGGCGTGGCTATGGCCGTAAAATCAACGCGCGAACCCAAAGTGCGGTGCGAGAACCAGGTAAGTGCGCCAGCCAACGGAATGCCGAGGGCGGCGGCCCCCACCAGCACTGCCAACGCAGGCCCCGAAGAAGCGGCCTGATTGATCGAAAGATCGTAAGCCTTGTTCACTGTAGAAGGCAGCAGCACCGGGTAGGCGGCAACGTACACCCACGCCGTAACCAGGGCGAGCGGTGCCGTAGCAAGGGAAACGTGCAGGGCCAGGATGCGGCCTCGGAAGACGAACTGCAACGCCAATGCCCCGGCTAGAAGAATGATAAGCACCCACCCGAGGGCGGAGCAGCCGTAGGCAAGCTGGCCCCACACAGCCCAGGCGAGCAGGGGGAGGCCGGCGAAGGGAGCAAGCAGGCTGCGCAGGGCGAAGGCGCGCTCTTGCGGTTCGCATTCAAACGTGATGCGCTGCAGCGCCCACACCGCACCCACGTACGCCAAGTACACTATTAGGGCGACGGCCCCCAGCAGCGAAAATAGGTTTATCGCGGCCCAGGGCGAGCCGGTGACCGAGTGGACGTAAGCGGCCAAATCCGGGTTTGCGGGGCCGTTCGGATCGACCATGGAAGGGTCGGCTATGGCGCCGGCGCGCGGGTTGATGACCTCCACCGGAAGGCCGCGCAACTGGGAGGCAAAAATGATTGCGAAGCAGAAAACGATCACCAGTGAGCAGGCGGTGTGCACCCAATCCAGTAGGGAGCCGATCCGCGCCGATACCTGGCCTCGCCACTCGATGGTGACCACGCGCAGTACCAGGGCGAAAATCAGCAGCAAAAAGTAGGTTTGCAGGCCCGACAGCAGCGAGGAATACCATTCGGGAAACGCGGCAAACAGAGCTGAGACGAAGCTGATCAGCCAGACCTCGTGGCCACCCCAATGCGGTGAAATAGTGCGCACAAGCAGGGCACGTTCGTCCCCATTCTTGCCTACCAGTCCGAGCACGATGCCCGTACCTAAATCCAGGCCAACCAACGCCAGGGTAGTCGCCATTAGGGCGCAAGCAAGGAAATACCAGATGAACTGCAAGGTGGTGATCATTCGAAGGACAACTCCCTAGCTTGGCCCTGACACTTTCTGGGTTTGGGCAGGCCGGCCCGCACCTTCTTGGCCACGAGCGCGCCCCACACCAGGGCAAGCACCAAGTACAACAGGGTCGAAAGAATAAGAGAAACCAGTAGCTGGGTACCCGATACTCCCACCTGCGACAGGCCCTGATTGGTGAGCAGATAAAGGTCTGTCTTACCACCCTCGAAATTCGGGTGAACGATCCACGGTTGGCGGCCCACTTCCGTGTACACCCAACCCGCGACCGCGGCCAGCGACGGCAGTGGCAAGAGGACGAGCCCCCACCAGCGTCCCCGTTTCGGCACTCGGCCACCACGGGTGGCAATCAGGGCACCCACTGCCAGGGCGGGCACGAGCAGCTGCAGAAGCACCATGATGCGGAACGACCAGAAGGTCAGCATGAAGGGCGGATGGTAGGACTCGGTGCGGCCACGTTCCGCCCCCGCCTTGCTGAAGTAGTCCTGGTAGGATTTTTCAACCTCGGACACCGCCAGGACTTTACCATCGAAACTGCCGGTGGCCAGGAACGAAAGACCTCCCGGAATAGAACCGTAGGTCTTGATGTTGCTGCAATCAGAGCCGAAGGCGAACAGCGCTAAGGGGGCGCCGCCCTCGACGGGCTTGCAGTAGGCTTCACCGGCGGCTAGCTTCATGGGTTGCTCGGTGGCCATCTGGATGCCCTGCAGGTGGCCCGTCAGAAGGGTCAGTACCGAGGAGGCAATGATCGCCCAAGAAGCGAATCGCACTAGGGGACGCCAGGTTTTAGAAGCGCTAGCTGCGGCCTGAGTGCGAGCATCCTGCTCGGGGGAGGGGTGGGCAGTGGCGTGCGTGGCGCGGGCGTTGCTGAGGCGGCGGGCCTTGATCATCCACCACCAGGAGATGCCGCCAATGAGGGCGGCCGCAACGATCCAGGAGGAAACGCACACGTGCAAGATGGCGGTCCACAGGGTCCAGTTCGTGATAATCGCGAAGAATCCCGCCCAGCCGTGCAATGCGGCGCGGCCGGTGGTGGCGTCAAAGACGGCTCCGACGGGGTGTTGCATCCAAGAGTTCGCGCCAATAATGAAGCAGGCGGAAAGGTGGGCGGCGATGGTGACGCCCCAGATCGTGGCCGTGTGGAGGCGGGGAGAGAGGGCGCCGTAGCCGAAGATCCACAGGCCTAGTAGGACGGACTCGGCAAAGAATGCGAAGAAGGACTCCAGCGCGAGCGGGGTTCCGAACACGTCGCCGACGAAGCGGGAATACTCCGACCAGTTCATGCCGAACTGGAACTCTTGGACCAGGCCAGTAGCAACGCCCACCGCGAATGTGACGAAGAAGATCGGTCCAAAAAAGCGCACGGCAGACCACCAGTAGCGTTGCTTAGTGCGCAACCACATTGTCTGGGCAATCGCCAGGAAGAGCGACAGCCCGATCGAAATAGGCACGATCACGTAGTGGTAGATGGTGGTGATCGTGAACTGCCAACGCGCCAACGTCAGAGGGTCCAGGCCTCCCTTGTCAGGGGCAATCCCGTCCCCCGCGCTTTGCAGCAGCCCCTGCGGTATGGTGACACCCTGCGCTAACAGGTCAAATACCATTATTACTGGCCTTTCTTGGCGTCGGGGTTGACCCAGCCGTTAGGCTTGCACCCATTCAGTTCGTAGGTCTGCGACTGCATCACGTTCGCTACCTCGCCCGATTTCTTACAATCAACCTGCTTCTTTCCAGTAGCTAGACCGACGAAGTAGTTCAGCAGGTAGGCACGGTATTCGTCCTGGCCGCCACCGGCCTGATCCCAGGGTTTAGCCGAAGTGAACCAGCGATCCGAATTCAGCAGCACCCTGTTGCCAACCAGGCACGAGGCGAAACCGTCATCAACAGTGCCAGCGCACTCCTTCTTAATTGTGTTGGGGCTGACCAGGCGCAACGACACTTGCGGTTGGTAGTCAGTGCGCACAAAGCGCATGCCCTGGGCGGGCCAGGAACGGTTGTCGTTCAACGTCGAGTGCACCGAGTTGGCAAAGACATTCGGGTCTATGGGCATGCCCTGCTCGTAGGACAGGTCGTAGGCAATTTGCTGGCCGTCGCCCTCGGGTGCCGCCTTCTGGCCGGGTATAGCGATCATTCGTCCGGTCGACGCGGGCGGAGTGTAGGTGCCCTTCAGCCCGGAAGGCACCTCGGTGGTGCGCACGGTTGGGATCGGGGTGGGCTCAGGCGAGGGCGAGGGCGAGGGCGAGGGCGTTTCTGAAGCGGAAGCTGACGTGGTCTTATCCGAAGGCAGCACCTGCGCCTCCGTGTTCGGCTTCGCCAGCTTGAAGAACCCAAAGACAACGCCCGCGATCAGTGCTAGTAGACAAACAACGATTGAAGCACCCAGCCACCAGCGGGATTCCTGCCGCTTCAATTCTGCAGACGAGCCAGCATCGCCAGCCACCTTCTCGGCCGGCTTTTCAACTGGCGTGCTGGAAGAAGCCGCAGCAGTCGCTGCCACGGCGGGTGGCGCAGCCTTCGCCCCAGTATCATCCTGATCCTGCTTCGCGGCTGCCGGTGCGCTAGCAACTGCCGGGCTAGACCCGGCGCGAGAGGCCCGCGAAGGGGCGGGGTCGCCCTCGGAAGAAGTAGCCGGGCTGGAATTAGAACGCTTGGTAGAAATAATCGGCGTTGCACCCGTGATCGGCTTAATGGCGGGCATGTGCGTCAGAGTAGTGGTTGGCGAAGTGGCATCGTAGGCGTCGTCATGGTCGCGCATTGATAGGCGGGGATTGCGGATGCGGGCTTTCTGCGCCGGAGATAGATCCTTAACCCGCGGGTCGGCTGTGCCATACCAGTGAGGGCGAGAAGCCGCTCTACTGGCCTGGGTGGGGCGCAGGGTAGGGCGCGACAAAGAAGCAGCCCTGGACCGCAAGGATCGGCGCGGCTGTAGTGAATCAGTAGCCTCGGACTTCTCGGCTTGCTCGCTTAGGGGCGCGGAGGAATTTCGGGAAGCTCCCGGCTGCTGGCCGGCGCGGTGATGCAGGTGCGGGTGCGCCGCTCGCCTACGCCTAGAGGAACGCGAAGGGAACTCGCGGTGAGCGGACTGCTGCGCGTCATTAGCACGCCCGACACCATCACGGGGTGAATCTTCATTCATTCTTCAAGGCTCCAAGGGACCTACGGGAAATAGTGCAGACGTGGCTGCCAGTCGCCGTCAGAAACCACGCTGCAATCAGCGACAAATGAAGCCGCGATCACCAAAATGCTACAACATCGCATGCTAAACCGGGTCGAACCAGCAAAAATGTGATACGCGAATGCGTCTAAAACGTGCTGCGAGTAGTTCGTTTTTCCAAGTCCAGCCAGAATAGGGCACAAGACGTTCGCGAGCGGCCGCTCGCGCAACGAGCCTGCCTATTCTTTGACTGCGCCAGCGGTGGAGTTCATGATCTGCTTTTGGAAGGTGAAGAACAAGATTGCGACAGGGATGGTCATGAGCAGCGCGGCAGACAGTTTCAGCGGGTATTGCGAGCCCTGCGATAGTTGCCCGGAGGCCAGCTGCGCGACCCCTTTGGTCAGGGTTGTCAGTCGCGAATCTTGGGTAGAGACGATGAAGTGATTCAGTTCGTTCCACGATCCTTGGAAGGACAGGATGATGATGGTGACTACGGCGGGCCGTGCCATCGGCATCACGATAGACCAGAAGGTTCGCAGTGTCCCGGCTCCGTCGATGCGGGCTTGCTCCTCAATCGATTTGGGAATTGAGGCGAAGAATCCGGTCATAATGAATACGCCCGTCGCGTCTGCCAAAAGGGGCAGGATCATGCCCGCGAAGGAATCGTAGATGCCCAGCTGTTTGATTACCAGGAACTTCGGGATTAGTAGTACGACGGCGGGAACGGACATGACGGCAACCAGGATTGAATACATGAGCGTCCGCCCTCGGAAGGGAATGCGTGCTAGGGCATACCCGGCCATGCAATCAAATAGGACTCTACCTGCAGTTACTAGAAGGGTAACTATGAGGGAGTTGCGGATCCATAACGGAAAATCCGAGTGGACGAAGAGGCGCTCATACGCTGCCGTGGTCCACTGCTGCGGTAGTGCTAGCGGGTTAGCGGCGGCATCAGGTTCGGTCTTGAATGAGGTAAAAATCTGGATCAAAAACGGCGAAATGTACACTATCGCAAGCGCGATCACTACCAGGTAGAAGGGCAGGTGGCGTGCTTTCAGGCCTGCAAACCCGCCCACCGTCTTAGCGTTTGGCTTGACAATACCGGTGCTCATTTACTTACCTTCTTTCGCGCTTGTGGCGTTGGCGAGGGCGACTTGCTGCCTTCGCGCTTTCCGTTTGCGTGGGCGAACCTCGTCTTTGTCCCGGAGCATTAATCGCTGTAGCAGCGTGAAGGCTACGATGATGAAGAACAGGATGAACGCGATTGCGGCCCCTTGTCCCCACTGTTGGTTGTTGAACGCGGAGTTGAAGGATAGGTAGGCGGGGGTGAGGGTGGTTTTTGCGGGCCCTCCTTGGGTGCCCGTATAAATCTGGTCGAAGACTTGCCAGCACCCGATTAAACCTAGTGTGAGCACGGTGAACACGGTGGGTTTTAGCATCGGCACGGTTATGTACCGGAAGCGTTGGAGGGCTCCGGCTCCGTCCATCATTCCGGCTTCTTCGGTCTCGTTGCCGATGGCCTGTAGCGCGGCAATGAACAGGAGCATGAAGGTGCCCGAGGTGGTGAACACGGCCATCAGAATGAACGCGGTCATTGCGACGGAGGGGCCCGAAAGCCAGTCCCACAAACTTATGCCTAGCAGGTTGTGGTCGGCTAGGGCGCTTACCTTATTTACCCCGAGGCCGGATAGCGCAAGGTGGACGATGCCGCGTGGATCTTGGAACCAGTTTGGCCCGTGTATTCCTAGCCAGCTCAGTACTTTGTTGACTGGGCCGGTGTAGGAGAAAACGAATAACCACAGTACGGTGATGGCTACCGAGGAGGTCACGGAGGGGAAGTAGAAGGCGGTGCGGAAGAAGCTTTTTGCTTTCAAGATTCGCTGGTTCACAAAGACGGCCAGTATTAGTGACACGATGGTTTGTAGCGGCACTACCAGCAGTACGTAGTAGACGTTGTTGCGGAGCGCGGTGCCAAAGTCGCGGGTGGGCAGTCCGCCGTCGGTAAGGATTGAGGCGTAGTTGTTTGCGCCTACGAAGGAAACGTTGCTGCTGAAGGGTGAACCTCGCCCTCCCCAGTCGGAAACGGATACCCATGCTGCCATTAGTACTGGGACGAATAAGAACAATCCCAGAATCAAAATGACGGGGCTCAAGAATAGCCAGCCGGCCAGATTTTGGCCCGTCGTGCGGCTGGAGTGCTTCGTTGCCATCATTGCCTCTCTAAGCCTGTAGAGGTGGGGGCTCCGACGCCCCCACCCGCAGCGTTACTTTAGGACTGCTGCCATGTCCTTTTGGGTCTGTTCGAGTGTTGTTTCAATGTCGAAGTTGGGTAACTGTTCCAGCTTGGAGTTCAGCTCGTCCAACACGTCGGTGGCTCCCTTGGCGGTTGGCACGTTCTGCGCGTAGTCGGCTCCGTCCAGGAAGGCGGCTAGTGCCGGGTTGGCCTTCTTCCACGCTTCGGCGGCGGACTTCACGGAAGGCATTACTCCGAAGTCTTTCGCGAAGGTGTTTTGTTGTTCTGCCTCGGTCAGGTATTCGGCCAACTTCTTAGCGTCCGCCTTGTCCTTCGAATCTGCTGCCAGGCCCCAGCAGTTGGTGAACTGAAGGGTGGCCTTACCGGCCGGGCCGGCAGGTAGTTCGACTACCTTGTATTTCAGATCCGGATAATCGTTCTTGAGGGCGCCCTCGACCCAGTTTCCTTCAACTACCATGGCTGCCTGGCCCTTGCCGAAGGCTTCGCCGCCCCAACCAGAGCCGAGCTGGTTAGATAGTTTCAAAGAGCCCTCTTTAGCCAGGTCAGACAGGTATTGTAACGCCTTCTTATTGCCTTGTGCGGAAGCGATTGCCTTGCCGTCCTTTTCGAGGCCACCACCCGCCTGGGCCAGAAAGGCACCCATGCGCTGGTACTCGGGGCTCATAGTAAGGCCGGGCCGGTCGCCCTTGGTTAGTTTGGCGGCAACAGTCTTTAGCTGGTCCCAATCCTTCGGGTAGTCAGCGTCGGTCAAACCGGCTTTCTCCCATTCGGCAGTATTGATAATTAGTGCCAAAGTCGAAAAATCTTTGGGGGCGCAGTAGAACTTGCCGTCGTGGGTGAAAGCGTCGCGCAGGCTGGGGTAGAAGTCGTCTTTGTTCTTCAAATCGTCGCCGTAGGCTTGCAGGTACCCGGATTCGGCGTAGCCCTGGAACTGGTCAGCGCTGGTATAAAACAGGTCTGGTGGGTTGCCGCCTGCAAAGCCTTGGGCCAACTGTTGAACTAGGTCGGAGGCGACGTCAACCTTGGTGTCGACCCCATTCTTGTCCGCCCACTTGGCGATGGTGTCTTTGACGGATTTGGCTTCGGCGTCTCCGGAGGCCGCAATTAGAACGGACAGTTTGCCGTCACCTTTGCTGTCGCTGCCGGAGGCGTTATCGTCATCGAAACCGGATCCGCACGCGCTCAGCGTTAGCGCAGAGGTAGCGAGCAGCGCCATAGCTGCCGTGATCTTTTTCTTCCCCATTGCTGTTACCTTTCTATTGAGGTTCTTATGACAGGACTGGCTTTGACCAGTGTTCCTGTAGGTTTTATGTTCTTTTCTAGGGAGCTAAGAGCTAGTTGGAAGCAGGTGCGGGCTATGTCCTCGATGGGCTGACGCACCGAATTCATTTCCATTGCGGCAGCGACGGGGGTGTCGTCGAAGCCGAAGATGTTCCCCCTTGCAAAAGCGCCCGAGGTGACCGCGCCTAGTGCTAGCGAATCTGATGCGCACACGACCGCTGTGGCCCCCGCTTCGGCCAGTTCGAGGGCGGCTCTGCGGCCTGCGTCTGTTGAATCCGGGTAGCGGCGTTGTAAGTCGGGATCAATTAGATCGCCTAACGCCTCCTTGTAGCCTAGGTAGCGGTCATGGCCGACGCCCACTTCTGGGTTCCAGCCGATCCACCCGATGCGGTCGTGGTGGGCGTTTCGGAGGGAGGTGACAGCTGCTGCCGTGCCTGCTTTACCGTCTACGTCTACCCAGGCGTATGGGCTGGCGGGGGCTGCCCAGGGGCGGCCAAAGCTGGCACCTGGAAGGCCCGCAGTAGCGAGTGCTGTGGGGCGCGGGTCGCCCTCGGAAGAGGCACTTAGTATGGCCCCGTCGATCGCGCCGGTCTGGTGCAGATGTTGTAGCTGCGCAATTTCGTCCTCGTCCGAGTTGGCGGCGAATACCACCACAGAGAATCCTGCTGCCTGGGCCGTTGCGACCAGTTCGTGCAGGAAGCGGTCCAGGATGTTGCCGTTGATGCCGTCAAAAGTGGGGTGCAGGCGGTAGCCGAAGGCGCCGGCTCGATTGTTGCGCAGTTGGCGTGCCGCCCGCGAGGGGGCATAACCTTGGCGGTCCAATTCGGCGCGGATGCGCGCAAGAGTGTCGGCCTGCAGGCGTTCGGGGTGGTGGATGGCGTTTGAAATGGTTTGCCTGGACACGTTTAGGTCCATGGCCAGGGAAAGCAGTGTCGGTTTGTGTGCCATTGCCGCCCCTTTCTTGCACTTGATTTGAACGTTCAAATAATGTCTACTAGCATAAATACGATCGTGAATGAAAGTCAACCCCGATGGAGTGAAAATGGCTGGTCAGCCCTTCTTGCACAACCTGGTGCCAACCCTGCGCGTGCCTAATCAGGTGTGGGCCGACACCGCCGGAAACCTTGACGGGGGAGCCCAAGGCATCTACTGCTACGACACGCGCCTGATCTCCCGGCTAAGCCTGAGGCTCACCCTCGAAGGGGAAGAAGTCGCCGTCGAACCTCTGACCCAACTGGACTTAGAAAGTGGGCACACCCGCTTCGTGAACGCGCTGCGAATCGAGGGCGACACCGCTGATCCGAAGATCTTGCTAGTGCGCGACCGCGTCGTCGATATCGAAGGCGTGCGCGAACAGATGGCCGTCCAGAACGCGTCCTCGAAGGCCTTCGTCCTCACCTTGGAGCTGCAGGTTAGTCCCGACTTGAGCTCCATGGAAAAGATCAAGTCCGGCAAACCGGCTAGGGCCGTTTATGCCAAGGGTGGCAAGTGGGATGACGGGAGCGCCTTCGCTACTTGGTGGGCTCCGGAAGCTAAACTCGTCGAGAGCGAGACCTCTTTCACCTGTTGCTGGTGCCTCAACCTGAAGCCCAATTCTGAAGAAGCCTGTGCCTGGTCGCTGCAAATGCGTGACGAATCCGGCCAATTCGCCGCGAGTAGGCATGCGGGAATAACCGCGCAGGCACAGCGTAGGAAGGAACCGCAAGAGGCGGCTGGTCCCCGCGCGGCCCAGGAGAAGGTAGACCTTTGGACGGCGGTGGCTGCCCGAGACTTAGACTCGCTGCTAATGGGTGAGCGCTCCCGCCCCGAAAACTCGTTCTACGCGGCAGGAGCCCCGTGGTTCTTCACCCTGTTTGGCCGCGACTCCATCATCACCGCCTGGCTGCTGCGCCACGAATGCCCGCAGGTCGGACTGGGAACGGTGCGCGCGCTGGCGGCGCGGCAGGGGCAGGCCGATCGCCCGCAGACTGGCGAACAGCCCGGCAAAATCCTGCACGAGGTGAGGCGCGACGGCCTCGAAACCTTTGATGCGGGCGGCCGGATTTCTCTGCCGCCTACCTACTTCGGCACGATCGACGCGACGCCCCTGTGGGTGCGCCTGTTCGTCGCCCTCTGGAGGGGTGGTATGGAGGGCGAATTGAGTCCTCTGCTGCAGCGTCTACAGGCTGCGCTGGAGTGGATATGTACTGATGGGGATGCCGACGGGGACCTGTTTTTGGAATATGTAGACAAGTCTGGGAGAGGGCTGGCCAACCAGGGGTGGAAAGATTCGGGTGATTCGATCCGGTGGGCCGACGGGCAGTTCGCGAAGGCGCCTATCGCTCTGTGCGAGGCGCAGGGGTACGCGTATGCGGCGCTTGTCGAGGGCGGCAAATTGCTAGGAGAACAGGGAGTGGATAGCGAAAAGTACGCTGAGCGTGCTGAGCAAATTCGAGAAAAATTCACCTCCACTTTTTGGGTTGGCCAGGGCGCAGACTCCTACCCGGCCATTGCCCTGGACGCGCACAAGCAAACGGTCACTGGCGCTGCCTCGAACATGGGGCACTTGCTGGGAACTGGGATTTTGCGTGCCGATCAGGCGCGAGCGGTGGCTGAACGACTGTGCCAAGAAGACCTTCTGAGCCCTTACGGAATCCGCACCTTGAGCACAAGCTGCGGCGCATTCCACCCCCTCTCCTACCACTGCGGGAGTGTGTGGGCGCACGACAACGGCATGATTATCGACGGGATGCTGACGGAGGGACTCGACGAGCACGCCCGCACAATCGCCAGTCGGATTTCCCGCGCTGCCGAACGTTTCCAATTCCGCATGCCCGAGCTATTTGGGGTCCTGCCCGGCGGCGGCCCGTTTATCCCGCCAGTGCCGTATCCAGCTTCGTGCCGTCCGCAGGCCTGGGCCGCGGCGACCGCATTCGTTAGCGCCCGAGCCCTGCGAACACGCAATTAAAGACCGCCGCCTCTGCCGCGCCCTCGATCTCGGTGCAATCTTGCCGCTGATCTCTCTCATTATTTGGACTATCCCGAAAATGGGGGCTGTGTGTAGGCGCACATTTCTAGCTTTTGGAAAGTGAAAGTCACTGCCAATCGTGCGTTTGTGTATTAGTTTGCCGCTGTTTGTCTGCCCAAAAAAGGGTGTTGGTTAAGACTGTTCCTGTGAAGCTCCTTAGAGCCCCTGCAATTCTGTATGGAAAGTTTGTTGAAATTTGGCCATCTGGTTTGATTTTGTCTGTTTTTGTGCCGTGTTAGGTTACTTCTCGCTGTCTTGCGGCTGGTAAACCACAGCGCCAGGGCGTGACAGCTGCCGAAATATTGGTCGGTGAGTTGTGTTGGCGGATAGAAAGTAAAGCCTTGGGTAGAAAGAACAGCTATGCGACTGCTGCGGGTGCTGCAATAGCTGGCATTGGGCTGGTCACCTCTGTGATGCTCGCCGGCCCCGCTTTTGCGGATGGTCCCACCGTTGCGGATGGTTCCGTTGTAGATGCTAAGCCCACAGAGATGCGGGCGGCCGTCAACCAGGACGAGCCGGGCGGTCCAGGATTTTCCAATCCCCAACCTGACAGTCAGGATACGCGCGAGGGCAAAGATGTAGCCCATGGGGAAAAAGATCAGCCAGCCCCGCAACCAGACGCCCAGCCCGTCGATCCCGCCGCGCAGCCGGCTTCTGAATCGGAAGCGGCTGAAGCTGCAGGTGCCGCTCACCTTCGTACGGATGAACGAAACCCTGCAAATACCGAAGATGACCGAGATGCCGGACGGGGAAGGGCTGGATACTATGCCTTGTCGTCGGCAACCAGTAACTTCTGCGATCCGGGAGATTCATACTGGATCGAAAGTGGAAGCGGCTCTGTCGAGGCTTTTACCTTGCGTAACGACCGGATTACGGGCGGTCCGATCTGGATGGGCTCTGCGACTTGGCACAAGAAGCGCAATACGACAGGCACTGGTAGTGGGTATGACGCCCTTGCTGTGGATCGAAAGCACGGGCGGATTTTCTTCGCGGACCATGCGACTGTGATGTCGGCGGCGTCGGGAAATAAGAGTTATGTGACCATCGTTCAGGCAACTATCGCGCCGAACACTCTGATTCAGACTGAACGAATCAAAGTGGTGGGTGCTGGCATGCCGTTTAAGGGTGGCACCATGGATAACCAAGGCCGTTACTACGTGTTTGCGGGTGACGTGACTACTAGTCGCAGTGCGCAGTACAGCGATATCAAGGTTATGGCGTATGACACGGTTACTCGAAGAGTGCTGACGCTTGGACAATTCTCGGCGGGCCCGTTCCCAGCGGCCAGGACCAACGTGGATCTGCTTTTCGACAACAGCAACCAGCTGTATGTGATGGTGGCTGCCACCGAGGGCACTAGGAATATACCTGATCCTAATGGTGCCGCGAAGATCGATATTTATCGGGTTGATTTCAACGCCGCTTCGCGGCAGGCTCAGGGTAGTGCAGCGGAGCTTTTACCGCAGAAGGCGGAGAAAGTTAGTACCAGCGCTGGCATGAGCTTGGTGCCTGCTTGGACTACTAATGGCGTTGCGAACGCTGGCCCGCTTTCTGCCAAACTTGTCCATTCTGCGATGCTGAGCAGGGGCCCGGAGGGCGTGCCTTTCGGCGGCGGTATGGGGCGCTGGGCTATTACCGGCTTTTTGGCCGGCCAGGACGGCAACTTCTACGTGTCCGCCAACCATGAAGGCAATGTTGAGCATCGTGCCGGTAGGCCACGGTATAACGGCATTTTTAAGGTCGATTTTGAAAGAAACGTCCTGGTCAAGGTACTTGAACAGCAGAAGAGCGTGAATCTGGATAGATACAACTTCAGGTTTGGGTCGCCAATTACTGACATGGAAGGCTGTGTGGCCGCGGTGCCGACGATTCGGGCAGCGAAGGACGTGGTCTCGCGCGCTGGAGATGACCAGTTCAGGATTTCTGTGAAAAAGAAGAATGGCGGCCAGCAGGCTTCTGCCATAACTAGTGGGAGGGCTCGTAACCGGGCGGCAGTGACCGATTCCTTGCTGCGTTTTGCTGGGTCGACCTATCTTGTGGAAGAAGAGATGGCCACGACGTCGTCTCTGAAGTTGTCAGCCTACCAGAAGTCTGTTACATGCACCGATAGTAAGAACCGCAGTGTGCGCACCACGGTCGTGGCCGATACCAAGGAGCGTTATGCCGTGGAGCTCTCTGCCGGGAGCTTTAGGGACGTCTCCTGCACCGTGCGGAACGAACTGCGCACTGGCTCTATCACCGCGGTGAAGCATGACCACGATTCTTACGCGAAGGCGGGTGCTCGCGATGAGGCGTCGATGCCACCTGAGGCGCGCCTTGCGGGGGTTGGGTTGCAGCTGTGTAGGGATGTGAACAACAACGGCACGTGCGAGCCGAACGAGCAGCGCATCGGTGGCGTGCAGTCCACTGATAGGCAAGGCGAAGCATCGTGGCAGAACTTGCCGGTCGGCGACTATGTGATTGTCGAACCGCATGCCCCAAATGGGTATCAGCGCTTCGCTGGGCTCCCAGTCCGTGTTAGCGGAGGCACGCAAAGTCCGATCCGCGTGCTGGTACCAAATTCGCGTGTTAAAGGCAAGATCACGTGGACGAAGGTGGACGCGAGTAACGGCAAACCCCTGGGCGGCTCCATTTGGCAGATTAACGGCAACGATAACTCGCCGGCGACCTCGCCTAAACACCGCGTGATCAGGCATACCACTATTGCTGACTGTAATGCGGCAAACTCTAGTGCCTGTAAAGGTCCTGACAAGGACCCGCGCGCCGGCCACTTCGCTCTGCAAGACATGGGGTGGGGCACCTACTTCCTGCGCGAAATTAAGGCGCCTACTGGGTACAAGCTTAGCAGGCAGGTACACAGAGCGGACCTGTATGCCAATCAGGGAAGGGCGAACATCGCCCTCGGCAATATCAAAAATGAGAAACAAGACGTCCCACCTCTGCCGCTTACCGGCGGGGTTGGTAGCGACATGTTCTACCTGGCAGGAGGAATTGTCGCGGCGCTATCACTTGGACTGGCCGGATGGCTGTTCCGGAAGCGCAAGTTCAGCTGAGCCACAAGGCCGGCACTACTGAAAGTTCCATATCGGAAAGGATTTTTGATGGAACAGCTAAAGAAGCAGGGGATCTTCGTGGTCCTCGCTGCGCTCCTGGCGGCAGTGCTGGGTGCGCTGACCGTTCTGGTTGCGCCGCACGCCGTTGCAGCAGAGGGCAACCCGGACTTGAACCGCACCGGTTCGATTACCGTGCACAAGTACGCCAAGACCGACTGGCAGGGCAAAAAGAACGACGGCACTGAGCAGACCGCTCCGGCAAATGCCCGCGCCCTGGCCGGCATCGAATTCAAGGTGCAGAAGGTTGAAGGCCTGGACCTAACGAAGCCGGAATCCTGGGATGTCGTGTCCAGGCTGGCTCCGAAGGGCGATAAGGCCACTGCTAACGGCAAGGACTACAACCTGGCTGCTGCTTCTAGCAAGGTAACCGCCGCGGATGGCGTCGCTAAGTTTGAAAGGCTCGCTGCTGGCGTCTACTACGTGACTGAAGGCGCTGACAACGGCCACAATAACGTGACCGAAAAGGCCAAGCCTTTCTTTGTCTCCATCCCGTTCCCGAATACTGCGCAGTGGCTGTACGACGTGCACGCCTACCCGAAGAACGAGGTAATCCAGCCGGCAACTAAGACCCTGGACGACACCGGTTTCAAGAAGGTTGGCCAGAACATGGTCTGGAACATCTCTTACGACATCCCCGCAGTCAGCGATGGGAAGGAATACACCAAGGCTGGCGTTACCGATAAGCTGGCCAGCTACCTAAAGTTCGTTTCCGCTGAAGTCAAGGTTGGCGACACCAAGCTGAATGCAGGTGACTACACCGCGAATAACGACAACGGTTTCGTAACCGTCGAGCTTACCCAGTCCGGTCTTGCAAAGCTAAAGGGCAAAGCAGGCAAGAAGCTTAACTTCGCCCTGACCACCACGCTTTCTGCTCTGCCCGCCGACGGCAAGGTGGAAAACACCGGCGCGAACTTCTTCATCAACGACATGGTGAAGCCGGGCAAGGACACCCCTCCGACCATTACTCCTTCCGATAAGGCCGTCGTTGGTAACTACCGCCTGAAGAAGCAGGACAAGGACACCCACAAGATCCTGGAAGGCGCCGAATTCAAGGTCTACGAAAAGGACACGAACACTGAAATTGCTGCTGCTAAGTATGTTGGCAACGGCGTCTATGAGTTCGAAGGCCTGTACCTGAAGAAGATTGGCCAGAACGAAGATTCCACCGGCGTGACCAAGCAGTTCACCCTAAAGGAAACCAAGGCTCCGGCCGGCTACGTGCTGCCCACTGACGGCAAGACCATCACCGTTACCGCTGGTAAGACCACTACCGATGACCTGGTATACGACAACACCAAGCAGACTGGCCCGTCCCTGCCGCTGACTGGTGCTGCCGGCCAGCTGCTGCTGACCATTGGTGGCGCAGCTGTGCTAGCGGTTGCAGGTGGCCTGTACCTGTTCAAATCGCGTAAGCGCGCCTAGTTTTTAGGCAATTTCGAGGGCGGCGGCTTAGCTGTCGCCCTCGATCTTTATGTTGCGCGGGGGACTGTAGGGTGCACTCTCACCGCGCCCGCACCCCTGACCCCGCCCTTCGCGCTCGGCACCCCCGCCCTCGCCCGTTACGGCAACATATATAAGGAGTAGCTATGGTGAAGCGTCTGCTGTTACCTGTTCTGATTAGCGCTTTGGTGTTGGTTGGCGTGGGGCTGTTGCTGTATCCGTCGACGGCGGCGTGGATTAGCCAGTACAACCAGTCGAAGATCGTGGGCGAGTATGCGCACCGCCTGCAGTCTGTGCGGCCGGATAGGGTGGCGCAGTTAGAGGCAGGTCGGGAATATAACAAGGCTTTGGCGTCGGGGGCGGAGCTAAAGTCGGGCGCGCGCATCGCCTCTGGGACGGGGAGCGCGAAGGGCAGCTGGCGCTACGAAGACATTTTGCGGGCGGATGAAAATGGGACGATGGGGCGCATCAAGATCGACAAGATCGATGTGGACATGCCGATCTACCATGGCACCACCGAGGCGAGCCTACTGAAGGGGGCCGGCCACCTTGAGGGCACGTCTTTGCCGGTGGGTGGGCCGTCGACCAGGACGGTTATTACGGCGCATCGCGGGCTGGCGTCTGCGCGGCTGTTTACGGATTTGAATCAGATCAGCAAGGGCGACACGTTCACTTTGGAAGTCTTCGGTGAGGTGCTGACCTACCGGGTGTTTGAGACGCAGGTGGTGGCGCCCTCGGAAACGCGCGCTATTGAAGCCATGGAGGGAAAGGACCTTGCCACGTTGGTGACTTGCACTCCGCTGGGGATCAATTCGCACCGGATCCTGGTTACCGGCGAGCGCGTCATCCCTACCCCCGCCCGCGACAAAGCCAATGCGGGTAAGGCCTCCCAGTTGCCGCGTTTTCCCTGGTGGGCAGTCATTGCAGCGGGGACTTTGGGGGCCGTGGCCACCTTCCTTACCAGGGAAGTGAGGGCGGCCAGGCGCGACGCCTGCTAAGCGTTAGGCCTTCGCAGCCGGGTACCCTGGCGGTCGGGCGCTAGTCCTTAGTGGTGGAATGGTTGCCATCGCACCACTGGTCGGCGGGCACAGATGCCTTCACTTCGTCGATGTGTTTGCCACAGCCTTCCCAAGTAATTTTGCCGCAGATCTTGCACGTAACCGGCTTACACATGAGCGTTCCTTTCAGGGAGGTCTTCGACTTCACTCTAGTTGGTGGCGTGCTCTTCTGCGCAGCGGCGATGTAGCCAAAGCCGGTACTTGAGACTCTAGCGGGCAGAACTCTAGCTTTCCCATTTGGGTATGTTGACGCTCTGGCCTGCACAACTATAAGGTAAGGGTCGCCTAAGTTAACTTGAAGAAAGGTGATTCGATGCTGAAAACCTCAGGCCGCATCGGCCTGCTCAAGCGGGCGCTGGCCGCCCTCGTGGCAGGTTTCGTTATGTTGGCGTTATTCCCCGCCGCCGCAAGCGCCGCTGATGAAAACACATTTGAAAATGTGAAGGCAAATTCCTCTGTACAGAATTTCTCTCTAGATATGGGCGGGACCCTAAAAGTTTGGGCCGCCACCCTAGAGAAGAACACTACGAGCAAAACAGTGAAGGTTGCCCTGTACGGCCAGCTGGGATTCCCTTATTCCTCAACTGATTTGGGAGTTGAGGAATTTGACGGGAAACTCCTACTGCCCGACGACAACAGCCTCAAGTACAACCAAGCTATCTCCGCCAGCCTGGAATGGGCTCCAGAGGACACCAACGGCAAGTATGACAAGACCCTGTTCCGCCTGGGCAGCCCGATCTGGGTCAAGGGCGATTCCGTTGTGCTGAACTTAAAAGGCCAGCAGCCCATTACCGTAAAGATTGATTCTGCCCCGAAGAAGCTTGACACCAAGGAACTTGAAGGCGCCCTAGCCGAACACGACCGCGACTACCAGGCTGCGACCTCGGCCGGTATCAAGATCAAGGAAGGCACCGACGCCGCCTACAAGCAGACCAAGGCTGCAGCAGAGTTCCTGGTTGGGCAGGCCAAGGCGGGTACTGCGGGGATTAGCCAAGATGACCTGGCGAAGATGCGCGACGAAGTGAATAAGGCGTTCAAAAAGATCGAACCGGCTCCCTTCAACCGCGAACCGCTGCAGCGCCTAATTGCTGAGGCCGACAAGAAGCTGGCTGAAAACGGCAAGGACAGCAAGCGCTACACGAAGGCCAGCTACGACGCGCTCACTTCCGCCCTTGCCGAGGCAGCAAACCTGGTTGACGCTAAGGACCTAACTTCGATTCTTGCCCCGGGTGAGGCGGGCCCGCTGAATACTCACGCTGATTTCGACCGTGCCGCTAAGGCGCTAACAGCGGCAATTGCCGGGTTGGTGAAGGAAGAATACAAGGCCCCGGATCTGGTCGAGTTGCAGAAGGCGTTCGACGAGGCCGTGGCGAAGACTCCCGCCAAGGGCAACGGGTGGACGGTGGCATCGCGCACCCCGTTCTTGGACGCGATCAAGAAGGTGCAAAATTCCCTGCCCACCGGTTTCCCGTACGCCAGCCAGGCTGACGTGGACGCGCTGACCAAGCAGCTGAAGGATACCCAGGCGAAGTTGGTCGAAGAAAAGCTGGATCCCGCGAAAAAGGTGACTGTAAAGTTCACCTACGTGCATCCGAGCGAAAATGGGCCCACTGATCTGCTCACCGAACCGTTCAAGGACGAGGCAGGGGTGCCTGTCAGCGCCGAATTAAAGGTGGTAGAGGGCCAGGAGGTTCGCATTGGACTTTCGGACCCGTTGATCAAGAAGTTTGACGGCTACAAGCCGGCCGTATTCAGTTTGAACAGTGAGGACGGATCTCGGCCACTAGCACGCGTGCTGCGGGACCGCGACGGTCGCCACTACCTGGTGTTTAAGGCCGAAGCTAAGAATGAGGCGAAGGTGGCTTCGCTGCAAATCCAGTACGTGAAGGGCACCCCTGATGCTGAACCGGAAGTAAAGCCGGAAGACCCGAAGGTAGATCCGAAGGTAGATCCGAAGAGCGAGGGCGAAACTAAGCAGGAGTCCAAGCCGGACAAGACCGATGCGGGTACCCAAACGGGGGACGTGCCCAGACAGGAGCCGGCAGGCGTGGGCGAGCAGACCGGCCCTGGCGCCGGTGAAGCCGCAAAGGAAGGCAAGGGTAAAAAGCTTGCTGGTACTGAGAAGCCAGCCGCTGATTGCTGTGGTGGTCACAAGGCCGGCAAGGCGCAGGTTGGGAAGGAGAAGGCGCCTAAGCAGGTAAAGGTTGCAAAGACCATTGTGAGCGAACGCCAGGTTACTCTGAGCGACAATGGCAAGGCCCCTCTGGCACACACCGGTACTGCTGGCATCAGCCTAGCTGGCGCATCTGTTGTGGCTCTTACGCTGGGTGCTGGCCTGGTTGTAAGGCGTCGAGCCCAGCGCGGCTAAACGCATCTAGTAGGCATTGCGCCTATTGGAAACCGAGTGGCCGGGAGTGCTCACTTGTATGCAAGCAGGTGAGAGTCCCGGCCACTGGTTCGCCCGCCCTCGGCCGGGGGAGAGGCTGACCTAAAAATTGGGTGTGGACCTGTACCAAAAGGCCCGGCGCCAGACCCCGCGCGCTAGTAAACTGAGGGGAGTATTTTTCACCCACGCGGGGTGCGGGCGAACGAGGGGGTTTGAGTGGTGGCCTGTAAGGCGTGTCCAGCCTGGTCATTCCAGCCCGGAAGAAGAGGTGTGGACGGGTAAAACTACAGCCCCAATCGTAGACTGGCGAGCACCGCGCCGCCCTCCTTTAATCTCGCTTTTGAGGGGGCGTAAGGACGCTCGCGCGGTGGAATTTTCCGCCAGAAGGGGCCGGCCGTAGCCATTGTGGGCATGCGGGCGGCCCCATACAGTTTGAAGCTGAGAATGGGGGCGCCGAGATCGAGGTGAACACTGACCGCATCTGCGGTTTGCAGCTCAGCTAGTGCGGAAGGCTGCTTTGAAAAGCTAGCCGCTGCGGCGGCACTAGCCTAGCGCGACTGGTCCACTAGATCCTATGCTTGAGGGAATAAGCAGCGTTGTAACGTAACGCTTTGGAAGCAGAAGCGGGTAGGGGTCTAGTGAAAACCGATCGACTGGGGCTAACTCGCAAAGACAAGTTGTCAGTTGATGCGGCGAAGCTCTAGGCCGGGGCAAGGCGGGTGCAGTGTTTCGCGCCGAGGGCACATTATTGCGTCCAGGGCACATCAAACGGTACGCATTTTGATGTGCCCTCGACCATTTGATGTGCTGTCGATTTGGCCTGCGGGGTATTGGCTGCAGGCGCGCCCTACCGGCATGCGTAGATAAGTTTTATCTTCACCCCGATCTGCCGGGAAGGCGAAGATGAAACTTATCTTCACGCAACCCCCCCCTCGAGAGGTGAAGATAAATATTATCCTTGCGCGTTTCGCGGCTGGTGCATAAGATAATTTTTATCTTCACGGGGGCTGGTAGCCCTTGCGCGCAGCAAAATAAGGGGGCTAAATTGGGGCGATTCGAAGAGCGGTTTTGGGAGTCGAACCCGAACGCGCATTCCAAACACGGCCGCTCGTCCGGCCCCTACCGAGCCTATATCCCACAAAAGCTGTGCGAAGGCGTCCCGATTGCTGCAGATGTTGCTAAGCGCGCCGGCCGGCTGGAACGTCGCATCAATGCTGCTTTCCCAACGAAGATCGCCAGCGGCCTCGAGAGTATAGCTAGGTTGCTAGTTAGGCGGGAGGCAGTAGCCTCTTCGAAAATCGAGGGGTTGCAGACCTCAGCGAAGAAACTAGCGCAGGCGGAACTAGCCCTGAACCTGGGGGAGGCCGGGGAAGGTAGTGGTACGGCGTACGACGTTGTTCGAAATATTAAGGCACATGAAGACGCGGTAAATTCCTTGGCTGCTTCCGAGGAAACGACTTTAGCGGACTTGGAGCGTATCCAGCAGACAATTGTCGATCGCAAAGAGATATGTGGTTTAAGGCAGACACAAAACTGGCTAGGAGGCGACAAATACCATCCGCTGGATGCGGAATATGTGCCCCCGCCGCCGGAATATGTTCAACCACTGTTAGAAGATTTGACTGAATACATCGATGGCGCCACCCATGGTGCGCTCATTCAGGCCGCGCTCGTTCATGCTCAGTTCGAGAGTATTCACCCCTTCGCTGACGGCAATGGACGGCTTGGGCGCATACTGATCCATGTAGTACTTGCGCGCAGGGGGCTGTTGCTTGGGCCGTTGCCTATTTCGGTGGTTTTACAAACCCAGTCCGAAGCTTACGCGAAAGGACTCATGTCTTTTCGTGAGGGCGAACACGCGGGCGGTCAGGGGGTAAACACCTGGCTGCGGGCGTTTCTAGATGCCGTAGAGATCGCTATAGACAACACTAAGTCGTTACAAAGGGAACTGGACGAACTGGTTAAAGGGTGGAAACAGCAGTACTTAGACTATTACGCTGCGGAGCATAAGAACTCGCCGAGGGCGGATTCAGCCCCTATCCGCCTTTTGGATAGTTTGCCTCAGATGCCAATTTTTACTGTCGAATTGGTACAGGAAAGGCTCGATCTCAGTAGGCAAAGTGCCCGTAAGGCTTGTTCTGAGTTGGAGCAAGCTGGGATTATCGGTCCTACGTCTGCTTCCGCGCGCTCGCGGGGATGGTGGCATCAGGGCCTTTTCGAACTGATTACCCACAGCGAACGCAAGCTAGCCTCGTCCCGGTGGGACACTCGGTTGTCCCCACCCGAACTGCCGGTCCCACACCTGCCTGGAAGACAAAAGTAGCCCCCGGCTTAAACACCAAGCAGGCCCTGCCAGCATCTTGTGTTTTGCAGCCCTCAGTTCCAGCGAGCGCAAGCCTTACAATTGCAGGGGCTTTAGCATGTCGTTAGGGTGGACCCAAGCCGGCCACCTTGCGAAGGAGCACACCCATGGCACGTCTACGCTCAATCCACACGGTAAAAAAGATCGCCACCCTAGGGGCGGCATCGCTCATGAGCCTTTCCCTTTCCGCCGGTTTCGCATCCGTAGCGCTCGCGGCCGAGGGCGGGGCCGCCGAGGGCCAGTCCGGCCAGTCTTCCCCGGCTGCTCAGACGGAGGTGGCCAAGTTGGGGCCTACGGTGACTAAGACGGACCGTGGCCCTACCGGTTACGAGGTGACGTTCCGGTACAAGGCGCCCGAGGGCGTCAAGTCGGTGCAGTTGTACGGCGAGTGGACGTTTTCTCAGCCTGGTTCCATCAAAACATTAGGTGGCGGCGACGGGCGAATCCCGGCGCTGTGGAAGAAGGGGGACGTGCCTGCTGCACCGTGGAAGATCCTGGAAATGAACAAGGTGGCAGGCGGCATATGGGAACTGAAAGTGCCCTTACCTTCGGGAACGTTTAGTTACGCTTTTGGGCACGGCTGCTCGCAGTTGGATGCGGACGCGAACACGTGTAAGCGCCACCCCGATCCGGCCAATCTGAACGTCAGTGCTGACCTGCCCAGTTTCTCTAGGCAGAACATGTCGCAGGTTTACGTGCCGCAAAACCCAAAGTACCCAACCTATAACAATGCCTACCAGCGTCCGCGCCCCGCGGAGCAGATGGGCAGGTTCGTCCACGCCAGCTATAAGACCTCTTATTCAATGTCGCCGGCGGGGTCCCACCCGCTGTCGATCTACCTGCCCAAGGGCTACGATCCTAACCGCGCCAAGCCTTACCCCGTCCTCTACTTGAGCCATGGGGTGGGCGGTAATGACACTGACTGGTTCACGCAGGGGGCCGCCCCCTACATTTTGGAAAATGCGATTGCAGATGGTAAGGCAGAGCCCACTATTCTTGTGGCCACCAACTTTAACCATCTGGGCGCCGACTCGCTGATCGTCTCTAGCGCTTACGCGAAGGATATGGTCGAAAACGTCATCCCGTACGTGCAGGCGAATTTCAATGCTTCCGACGATCCGAGCCTGCGCGCATTTGGCGGCCTCTCGCTGGGCGGGGCGCGTGGCATTGAGCTGCTCACGAAGCATCCGGGGGTCTTTGATTATTACGGCCTGTGGAGTGCGGGCACGCTCACCACCGATTTTGCCGAGGCTGACCGCCGCGCTATTGGCCAGCTCAAAGGCGCTATCCACACTGGGGCTGGACTGCAAGATTATTTGGTTTCGATTGGGAAGAATTCGCTGTTGCGCGCTGATTCTTTCCGCCGGGCGGGGGCGCGTGTGGTCGAGTTTGACCAGCCGGGTATTCACTCGTGGGATATTTGGCGCGCCGAACTGAACGACTACCTGCGCAGGGTCGCATTCAAATAGGCCGAGGGCGGGCCGCTGTTCTTGACGGCCGCTAGTGTAGATTAGATTTCCACTGCTATAGAGGTCGATGTTTATCCGACGGTTGCTGACTGGAGGAAGAATCGAAAGTCGCAGCGCTTGGATAACCCGGATGGCAGCACAGAATTAGATCCATTGTTCATTACTAGCCCGTGGCTTTTCGCGTTGGTTGACGGCAGTGCTGAACCAAAGGATGCTAACCCTTCGACCTTCTTCCAGGGGATAGTTGAACGGGCTGAGCTGTGCACAAACACGCTGACGAATCAGAAGTGGTGGAAGTGTCTAGTCGACTGTGGGCTGGATTTGAATGTTGCACTCCCTTATGACATTAAGCCTGCCCCTACGCCTGGAAGTGTCATAGAAGGAAACGTGTATTTGATGGGTTCATCCGGGTATTGGCAGAACAGGTAGATTTATGCAGGGGACGCCACGTATTACAGAGGGCAGGACTAGCATGGGTGGTATGAAGTTCGGTATGCGTACGCCATCTTTGACCCGTTCTATTAAGGCGCGCACGACTGGACGTGCGAAGAGGGCGTTGAAACGGGCCATTATCCCCGGGTACGGCCGGAAGGGGATGGGGTTCCTGAAGAGCCCAAAGCGGTCAATCAAGAATTCGACCTACAGGCGCACCACATTCAGCCTCTGGGACATGTTCAAGTAGGTCTGCCTCGGAGTGGGCAAAGGCCTGAAACCTAGTTCTCACGCTCCTGCCTGCTGGCGGTGAAGGTGAATGCTTTGGTCCGGCGGTAGTGGGTTACGCGTCGGCGCGGGTCGAAGGCGCCATCCGACGTCCACGGCTGGTAGATGTCCAGCCCGCGCCCCAAGTCGATGCTCCACCCGGTGTCGGTGGTTATTTTGCGGTCGTGGCCAGCCTTGCCAATCTCGAAGCTGAAATTCAGCCCGTATTTAGCGAAATTGTTCTGCAGCTGTTCCAGCATGTCCCGCTGATTATCGACCCACTCCAAATGCTCCCTGTCGCAGCCAGTAAGTAGCTTGACATCGACAGTCTCTCCACGGGGTTTGACCGCCAAAATAGTTGCTAGAACTTCGTATAGGTTTTCTACCTGGTAGGGCATGCGAACGTACGGGTCAACAATTTCCACCTTCGCGGCTCCCACTAGGTAGTCCACTAGCAGCCGCTGCAAACTGACCCCCAGCTTATTCTCGGGCACCTCAAGCCGGCGCTCCCTAGGGCCCGCAGCCGCCTGTTTGCCACTACCGCCGTTCCCGGCACTGCCGGCGCAACTTGCTGGGCCAGCGCCTTCAACCTTAGCCGGCCCGGTCGCGGCCACCTTTGCCGATTCAGCCGCAGCCGGCTTTGCTCGCTCGCCGCTAGCTGCCTCGCCGCTCGCCGCCTCGGCCAGCCCGTCCTGCGCGTCGCGGCCAAATAGCTCCGGGTAGTCTAGCTCTTCCTGGGTGACCACCTCGCGCGGATTCCCGCCCGAGGCCGGCGCATACGAGAAGTGCAGCCCTGACTCGCGCATGGTCGCATCCAGGCGCAGGATCTGTTCTTTTACGCGCCTGCGCCCTTCGATCGCGTACCGCAGCAGGTCCTCAACCTCGTGCTCGCTCGCCTGCCCGCTGGGGTGCACCAGTTTCATCAGCCCCGAGAAGGTCTTGCGCACCGCGTCCCGGTCGCGCGTAGACATTTCCCTGTCCAAATCAAAATATTGCGCAAAACGCCCCGAATAGTCTTCGGCCCTAAACGCCCGCAGAGCTTCGGCCAAGTAGTCGACCACAAACCCGTAACCGCGGTTGAACAGTTCGGGCCGGATCACGTCCACTTCCCAGCCGGGAATGTAGTAGTGGATGCGATCCATATAGGCGGTGTCGTGGTAGGCCTCCGGGAGAGACTCAAACAGGTCCGAGTTGGCCAACATGGCGGGCACGGTGTTCGACGTGTTGCCTACGAACACCATGGACGCTTCCGCGGTCACCGGCGAATCCCCTCGTGAGAACGACTTGTTCGCCAGGTAGTTCTTCATCGTGTCCACCAGGTTTTGCTTTACCTTTTTCTTGCCGGCGAACTCGTCGAAGGCCACCACGTCCCAAAAACCGACCAGCCCAATCTGCCTGGTGGTGTTGTTGATGAATAGTTTCGCCAGCGTCACCTCGCCACCCGAAACTAGCATGCCGTGCGGGGAAAGCTCCGAATAGATGTGCGATTTGCCCGTACCTTTTGGCCCTAACTCGACCAGGTTGTAGTTGCGCTCAACGTAGGGGATTAGCCTGGTAAGCTGCAACAGTTTTGCGCGCCGGCTGAGCTTTTCCGGGTTGAACCCGATCGAGGCGATTAGCAGGTCGATCCACTCTGCAGTGTCAAACTGCTCCCGCGCGGCCACATACCCATCCCGGTCAAAGAACGGCAGCTGGATCGCATTCAGGTTGGTTACCGTCCACGGCCCCTCTTTAGGTTTGCCCCCAACCGCTACGTCTGCCGTGTAGGTTATGTCGGCCATGCACCAGACGCCGCCGGTAAGTAGCCGGTCGTTGCCCTGCACGGTCTGGTCAGATACTAGCGCGTCGCGTACCCCCAGGTTCTCGAAGGCGGCCACATACCTGTCTTTGCGTTCGTCCAGGCTCACAGAGACCTTGTCGATTATCCGGTATCCGCGCTGCTCGCGAATGCGCGACTTGATCAGTTCCGATTCGCCGCGGTTCACGTAGTGTTTCGCTAGGATCTTGCGCACCGATTCCACGCCCGCAGCGATCTCGGCCTCATTGGTGCTTGCGCAGTACTGGGCGAGCAGAAACTCCAGCACGTAGGTGGGCACAACCGCGTTGCCTTTGACCTGTTGCACCAGGTCTTTGCGCACTATGTAGCCGGGAAAGTATTCGGCTGCCTTTGCTTCTAGCTGGTTGCGTTCGCTCATATGTCGAATCCTCCAAAGGCATTAAATCCACTGCGCAACAAGCGCACCTTGTGTTCGGCCACCGCCGCTACCTGGTTTCCGTTTACCAGCTTATGCGCTCTGATGTAAACGTCTTGGTTGTTGTGTGCGTTCGCCTCGGCCGTTAGGGCCAACTGCACGTTTCGGTTGCGTTGCTCTTGGCTTTGCGAGGGCGAATTCACCTCTACAGTCACCAGGTCAGATAGCAGCGCCCCGTCTTGGGCGTACAGGCCAATCTGGGCGGTAAAGGGCGCGGTCTTTCCACCTACCGGGTCCTTTTGCACCAGGCGAGCGGAGATAGCCGGGGTGGTGATCGCAGTTTGCGAGTAGTGCAGTTCGATCCGCGCGTCTTCTGTCTTATTCTGCCGGCCCACGGTCACCGTGATAACTGGGATCGTGATTTCTTGCAGGGAAGCACCCCCGTGCACGAACTGGCGTCCCTTCCCACTCACGCGGTGTCGGCGCAGCCCTCTCGGTACGGCCACGTCCAAGCCGCCCGCCAAGCCGATTTGCTCCGCGGTGAAGGCCGTCCAGTTGTCGTCGGTCTGCAGGTTCTTGCCGAGGGCGTAGCGCCTTTTCATCTTGCCCACCATCTGCTTGCCGGCGGGCACCTGCCCCTGCAGCACAGTGTCGTTGTCTTCGAGCGCCCGCTCCTGGTACAGGAAGCCGTGGTCGGCAGTAATAATGATGCGGGCAGTGTTGGCGTAGTTTGCCCACTGCGTGCAGAGCCGGCAAAGCGCCTCCAGGGTGCGCTGGCAGGCCCCGGGCGTGTCCATTTCGGAACTGCCCGAATCCCCAATGGCATCAATTTCGTTGTGGTAGATGTACACCACGTCCCGCTCGCGCACATAGTCGCGAATCTGGTCCCGGTTCATTGACCTGGCATCCTCGAAGGTGAGCGCCCCGGCCCGCCCCGCAAAAGCGTCAGCCAGGATCTGGTCGCGTCGCTCAGTGCCCTCGGCCGAGGCGCCGTCTAGGCGCACCTCCGACTTTTCGGTAAATTCCAGTTGCCCGTGCGGTAGCAGCGCCGCCATTCCCAACTTGGTAACTGAGGGCAGCAGGGTGTACCAGGGTTCGGTTTGGGCCGTGAATCGGCCCTGCCGGTTCAGTTTTTCTTCTAGTTCTTTGCCCACTTCGAAGCGCAGCGCGTCCGAAATGATCACGATGGTGCGCCTGCCCGAGCGAGCATTGAGCGCCACAAACCGATCCTGCCTGGACGGGGCTGACTCGCTTCCCCGAGCCGGGATCTTCCACCCGCCCAGCTGCCGGATTGCCCCGTCCCATTCGTGGGCTAGCGGCTGCTGGTAGTCGTAGATGTAAGCGGTCTCTACCTGCTGTTTCAGCACTGCTATGGGGCTGTCCCCGCCGGTGCCGGCAGCAAAGTACAGGAACTGCCGGTAGGCCTGGTCGATCTTCCACCACCTATCCGTGTACTGGAAGAACCCGTCTGCCGCGTCGGCGAACAGGGGCTTGCCCATAGTGCGGATCAGCGTCAAGCATTCGGCCCCGCTCAGCAGAGCTTTCCAGGTATTTCGCGAGCGCTCATACCAGATGGTGTTTTGCCTTTCGGCGGCAACCTTGCGGACCGCTTCCGCATTGGTGGAGCCAGCAACCAGCTCGTCTGCCAGCTGGCGCACCAGCAGCTCGTCTACCCCCGGAACCGTCTTGTTTTGCAGGAGCTCACCTGCCGGCCGGGCCGACAGCTGTTGTAACGAACTGAGCTTTTCGGCCGCGTACGCCGCCCACGCCTGGACCGCCTGCTGGTTGGGCAGGGCGTTAAACCAGCTCCTAAAGTCCGCGCGCGCGTTCGCGTTTGCACTTTCGGGCCAGTTGTTTTGTTCTTGCAGGAACAGCCACAGCACCAGGGCGGGCAGGTCCTTCTGGCCGTCGTAGTTCCAGATTTTGGCGGCCCCATCCCAGAAGAAGTCGTCGAGGCCGTATTTGAGCAGCGGGAATTTTCCTTCGGCCGGTTCTTCGCCGGCGGGTGGGGCTGCGCTGGATGCCAGCTCGGCGAATAGGTGCGAGAACGAGTGGTCGGCAGTGCCCAACAGGGTGGAGGTCATCATTGCCAGCAGGGTCTTTGAATCGACGCTGTCGCGCAGGCGCGAGCGCAGCTTGGTTACGCGGTCGCGCGAGTTGAAGAAGCCCGCGTGAGCGCGCATGGTGGCCACCAGTTCGTCCGCGGTCAGCCCCAGCTCGGTTGCCTGTAGCGTGATGGAGTCGGCGCGGAACGTGGCGTACCCCAGCCGGATGTCTGCTAGCCAGTCGTCTTCTACCGGGGGTAGTTCGCCTTTCCGGTACAGCACAAACTTCTCTTTTGGATGGTCGGCTAGGACGCGGATTTTGACCGAGAATTCGTTGCCGTCCACTACGATGATGGGCACGCCCAGTAGGGTTTCCATCTGCTCGATGATTTCGGCGTATTCGCCGGCCAGGTCTAGCCAGGACACGATGCGCGAGTAGATGAGTTTGTCCCGCAGGGCGCCTGCTAGTTGGTCTAGGTTTGTTCCACTCATTGCTACTCCTGCCAGAATTGGGTTCCAGCTTTTTTGCGCTTTTTGTACCAGTCGCTAAAGCCTTTTTGAGGGCGCAGAGCGCTCTTTTTCAGCTGTTCCCTGTTGCCGCTGATTCCGTAGGCAACCTTGTTGTAGTTGACTCGCACCCCGTCATCCAGGTCGATGCTGACCTTTCGGATGGAGAGGGGGTAGAGCGAGTCGTCAATGTAGGCGGTTACGTCTGCCAGGGCGGTTTCCACCCATTTGAGGCGTTTCCTGAGGGCGGCCTGCTGCGACCTGGCAGCGGAGTCCAGCTGGGCCTGCAGGTCTTTTACCTCGGTGGTGAGCGCATTGCGGTAGGGGACCGCATACTTGGCGAGCACCTGGCCCGCGGTGGCGGCGGTGTACCTGTGCTGGTAGATAAGCGCCTTGAAATAGCCCTTTGGGGATTGGAACATCCAGTAGATCGGCCGGTTGGAATACATCGCCTCGTGGGTTTTGAGGAACTCCTTGTCCAGGTACTTAAATAGCCCCTCCCGGTAGTTAGTGGGGAGGGTGGGCGCGGTGAATTCACTCTTCTTGCCCGAGCTCTTCACGTTCAAACACTGCACCAGGAAGGCCAGGTTCTCTTCCAAGTTCTCCTCCCCATATATCGCCTTGATGGCTTCCTGCACGCGCAGCAGCGCGTCGTCGGCGAAATAGCCGTCGGTGAAGGGAATGATCCCATCGTCATCCGGAATAAGCGTCGGCTCTGGCACCTGGGCCAGGTAATCCTGCAGGCTTGCCCCCTGGTCAGCCAGGATCAGTCCCGGCTTGTCCAGCGAGTAGCGGCCAAACCACAGCCCGATGATGTACGAGATTAGCTCCTGCGCCGCTCGCTGGAAGAACAACCACCTATATTCCTCCTCCGAGCGCGTCTGCCCCTTTTCAGGCGCAAAAGCAAAATAAGGATTCTGGAGTAGGGAGACTTGGTTCAGAGAAAGCGATTCTTCGGGTCTCTCAATTCCTACGACATTCGCCCAATGATTATTGTTTTGTAACTCGAGTAATCTTGCGTAATTAGTGTTTTCGATAGCTCTCTGGAAGTCTATCTCGAAGGTTCTCGATAGATCCTGATGGATATGCGATAGATTCGCAGAAAATGAATTGGCTGTTTCGGTTTCCATCAAATCAGATTTGAACAGGGATATTAGCTCATCGATAATCTTGGTATTAGGTATTGATTCCTTTGGGATTGGCACTTTCGATACGTGTCCGACGCTGAAGTGTAGCCCGGAAGAAAAAGCAGTTAGCAATTCGGAAGCTACACCTGAATTAAGGAATGAAATCAACGTTAGTTGCTCTTCCCTGTCAGGGAAAATAGATGGGCCTGCGGCGTCGAAAACATAACCTTCAGGATATGCTCTGAAGGCTATTGTTCCGGAAGATACATCGCTCCAGGAAATGCATGGTTTGAAGTAGAACTCTGTATTTTGTGGACGGGACCTTTGTTCTCCGGCTTCGTCAACAAAGTTTATAATTTCTTCGCCGTCATTTTCCCAGTTAACTACGTAGTCCTGGTTGCCGTACCATTTGCGGAATGATCCGCCCTTGTTGTGGGGGAACCATTTCTTTCCCGAGTCTATGGCGTCCTGCTTGTCTTTGGCGTGCAGGTAGGAGTTGGCCTGGCCTACCTCCCACCACAGGCGAAGGAACCTGTCGTTGTCCGCGGTTGCCAGTCCCTGCCTGGGGGAAGCTATCTCTCCTAGTGGGGTGCCATTGCGGAACGCGTCCAGGAGTGCGTCGGGGAGCCAATACACAATCGGCGAGCCAGGAATTGCCTCGAGGTCATCTACTCTTTTTTGGTATACGCGATCGCGGTTTTTTCCTTTTAGCGCATCGAAAAATCTTCCGGTACGCATTTCGTCCGAGGGAGTTTCAGCACGATCTGCAAGATGGATGAATTGTATTTCTGTTCTTTCAGAGGGAGGCGTGTTGATACACGTAAAAACGCAAAAATCCATAGCGACACCACATATGCCTCTGCCGAGCATTTAAAAGTGGAAATCGTGTTCTCGTTAAGCAATTGTTTTCTTGAATTTTCAAACGAACTCAAGAACATCCAGTTATTTAGCGTAAGCATTCCCCAAGCGCCAGCGTCTTGAACTAGAGTTCGGCCTCTGGTCATAAAACACGTAATGAGATCTGCCTTGTGTGCAGTGTACTTTTTACCGAGAAATTTCTTCAATAACGGAGAATGATGTTTGCTCCCTAGGTACGGGGGATTAGCTACCACGGCGGTGTACTGGCTGTTATGCAGGGCTTTAACTATTGTTGCGGCTGCTGCTAGCTCGTCAGGGTCGGTGCCCATAAGTGCTGGATCGGCAACGTTGGTCAGCTGTTGCAGTACTTCGTACGCTCCGGCGGGGGGTTGAATTAGGGAGCCGAAGGTGGAGGCCTCGCCCAGCTGGTCGATCAGCTTGTTTAGCTCCTTTAGGGAAGGCAGCTGCTCGGCGCTGCCGGCTAGCTGGTCGCAAATGCGCTGGTATTGCTCGGGGGAGATGGGCGGGATCGCCACCGAGCGGATATGCACAATGTTTGGGCTGGCCACCCCGGAGCGTTCCAAGTAGCGTCTGTCGTGCTCCTGTGCCTTCATGGCCAAGGCGAAAGAAGCCAACTGTACCGCGCGGCGGTCAATCTCGATACCCGTCAGGTTGTGGGTGAAAATCAAATTGGCGATCTTGGAGGAAGAATAGCCGGCCTCGACGTACATCTGCCACAGCAGGTCGAACGTGTACGTCAGCATGTGCGCAGAACCGCAAGCAGGATCAACAATTCGGAACTCGGTAGGATCCCCAATGGCCAACCCGGCATCTTCTTGCCCCTGGGCGGAGGGGACCAAATACTCCATCTGCTCGCGCAAAGGGGAAGAGGGGTGGGCGCGCAGCCACTGCTTGCCCACCGTGTTCTCAACCAAATACCGCACGATCCAGTGTGGGGTAAACAGCTGGGTGACAGGGGCTAGCTCCTTAGCGGTAATCTTCTTCTTTGAGTCGTTAATTTCGGCCTTTACCTGCGAAATGTAGTACTGGTACAACCAGCCAATAACTTCCACATCCTTGCAGGCATCCTGGTCCATCGCCTGCACAATATCCAAGCGCACGGAAGTAGCTGACAAAAGATCGCCAGGGGCCAAATAGTTCACCCAACTATTCGCATGCGGGAATACCGCGGGCATGGCCTTAGACCACAGCTGGAAGTAAGCAGTCAGTAAGGTGACGTAAGCCTGCCGGTCTTTACCGGCCAGCAGCAGGTCTGTTACCTGCGACTGCACCTGCGGATCAATCTTGTAGTCGAAGCTGCCCTGCCTGGCCTGCACCAGACATTCTGGCTGGTTGGATCCTGGCGGGGGAGTCACCACCTGGTAGGTGCCCGAATAGGCGTGCGCATCCATGAACCGGGCGGCAGTCAGCCGGTTGAACCACGAATAGGCGGCCCGCTCTACCACCCCATCTTGGCCAAACCCGGTGATCGCATTTGTCAGCGAGGTGCGCACATGCGCGTCCGTGTCTGGGCTGGCAAGCAGGCTAGACAGGCGCACAGCCACCTGGTCGGTCAAACTAGTCCGGGCAGAAGTAGCCAAAGATTCTAAGGACAAAACACTCACAGCGTCACAACCCCACCATCGTCAATAAAATCTGCCAACTGGACCCGCAGCTGGCCCAAATACTCATCCAGTTCCTGGGTAGAACTGATCGTAGCCAGCGAAGAAGAACCAAGGAAAGAAGAAATGCTCTTCGCCCTGGGCTGCTTCGGCTGTGCCGGCTGCCGGGCAGGCTCCGCAGCAGGGGACGCAGCCGCGTCGCCCTGGGCAGCAGCTGCAGGGGCAGGCACGGGACTTACGCGCATCAGCTCGTTGACCCAACTAGTCTTAGCCGCATTCAACTTCAGCTGCAAACTAGACAGCTGGGCCGAATTAGCAGAGCTGGCAACCAACTTCTCAAACTCAGCAATAGCATTACCTACCCGCTCGCGCGAGGCCTCACTAGCCTGCTGCCACTGCTGGGAGGCCTGCACGCCCTCGACCGCATGGGCCAATTCGGCCTCGATCAGCCGGTGCTGTTCTTCCGCAAGGGCCCGCTGGGCGCGCTCCAAGTCCTCGGTGGCCGCCTTCAGCTTCGGCACCAGGTTGTACAAGTTGGGGCTTTCAAGCAGAGCCTGAATTTGGCCCGGCAGCTGCGCATCTGCCCCAGGCAGATCGTAATTCTCTGGAGAGAGGGCCAACTGCCTAGCCTTTTCGGCCAGCGGAAGATGCTTCCTGAAGAACTCGCCGACCGGCTCAACGAAATCCTCTTTCACATCCAACAATTCTTCTAGGCTGGCCATGTTCTGCCCGTCCATGAAGAAGTCGACGTTATGGGTAACAGAGAAGGGCTCGAAAGCCCCAATCACCTGATCTGCCTGGGCGGCAAAAGCAAAATCGCTTTCGGCTACCTGCCGCATCTCCTCAATCACCTTGTAGGCGTACTTAGTAACCTCTTTGGGAGCCTCCGCCGCCTGCTGCATCTGCGGCCACGCGTTAGTCAGATCGTTGGCAACCGTTAACAGACGGGCAACTTGGGAGCGGTCGTAGGTCTTCTTCTGCTCCACCAGCAGCGACTTATGCTCGCTGCGCGTTGCCAGCAGCTGCGCCAACTGCGTGCGCGGCACCGGCGCCTGATTGTGGGACACCTCCAACTTGTTATCGCGCACGCCCCTAGCAATAATCGCCAAGGTTACCGCCGCCGGCCACCCGCACGGGGCACCGTGATAGTGCTCCACAGCGTCCGAAACATAAGTAGATTTGCCCTCGCGCTGCCTGGTGGTGTTAATCCACTGGGCTACCTCGTTAGCTAAGCTAGACAGCGTAGCCACCTCGGGGCTGGTAAAAATGCCGCCCTCGTCATCTTGCAAGGCGAGCCCAATATTCGACTCCGTCCAAGACAGGAAAGGCTTCACCTCGCCAATCCGGTTGTAGACCGTGGCCACCACCCGACCCAACGCAGTCCTAACCGCATCCTTCGCATTACCCCTAGAAGAAGGCGAGACCTCTAACCCATTTACGAAGAAACGAGCGTTCCTGATCGAATCGGCAATATCCTTTTGCAGCGAAGCGTTGCGTTCGGCATTATTCGCCTTGTGCTCGACAATAAACCTAGAAGCGCTGCCCTGGGCAGAAGTCGAATTGCGGCGCAAATAATCATTAGTCTTATGCCAAGTCTCGATCTCGGTGTAATGATCAACCTGCAGGTCTAATAGGACGAACAAGTCCTTCTGCGAGCCCACAGACCGCTGCGCCACAATGCCCTCATCCACACCCGCGTTCGGAGTGTAATAGCGGATAGCAATCTGCTGCTCACCACCGACCTGCGTATCGTCAACGAACATGCCAACGTTCAAGTCCATCTTCGAATCCGGGTAACGGTACTTCGTAGCGTCGCTGCCAAGCGCAGACACGATCGCGCTCTTCACGTAATCCCACACCTGGGAATTAGAGACCGGCATACTATCGATCTCGCGCTTAATATCCTGCTCCTCATTCGTCAGATACTCGTAGGTGCCATTGGGCATGCGCTGGACCAGCACCTGCCTCTCAAGCTGCTTGAGCGCCTCCTCAATGTCGGCCTCAAGCTGAGCTACGTCCTCGTCTAAATCGCGGCGAAGCAGTACGCGCAAATTCTTCGGATCCTTCGGGAAATTCTGCACATACCGCACCAACAACAACGTCTTGAGCACCCGAATCGCCAACGGGTTACTGTCCCGAAACTGCGCCACCGCCCGCTGCACGTTCAGCTTGATGTCCGAATTCAGCGACTGGTCCATGCCATCGTAGAACTGGTCAAAGGAGGCCAGCACCCCCACCTGCTTGTTCTGGATGTCCTTCGCAATCTGCTGGGCAACACCCAACAGCGAACGAGCCCCCACCGAAGAATGCCGGCCCGTGAACGCGCCCGCAGAAGACAGGCCAATCATAGTTTGGGTAAACATGTCGAACTGATAGTTCACAAACGGGTAAGTGTCAACAAACGAGGCGGCAGTGGGGTAGTTGCGATACGTCTTCTCCCAATTCGGGAAGCTAAAAGCAGACTCAAACTCGGCCTGGTGGGCATCGTAAACCTGACGCAGAGCAGCGGAGGCCTGGTCCGTTTTAGTGAGCAGACGCTTCGAAACAACCTCCTCGACCTCCTGAGTAGACAGGTTAACCTGCGTGTCGAAACGGCCCTGAATCTTCGAAAAATCATCCCCGCGCCTGTCAGCTAGCTCGCCAAGGACCGAAGACAGCTGCTCCTGCGAAGTGACAAACACCGACGAGCGCCCCTGACACTTCGAGAACAACTCCTCGGTAACCGTCTGCAGCGAGAGCATCAGCTTCGTGTCCGTGCCAATGTACTGGCCGACCTCGTCAATAAAGAAATTCAACCGGTAAGTGGGACCCTGCCGGTCGATCCAATCACGCACCTCTTCGGCAAACCCCTCAGCAGACAAAGCCAAATTGTCGCGATAAGTCTTAATCGGGTTAGTAATAGGGGAGCCAATCTGCGCGAGCGCAGCCTCGGCATCCCCATTCGCAAACAGGGCCGCCTTACGGGCATCCTCCCACCGCTTCCCACCCGACACCTGGGTGAAAGCCTCCTTGAACTGGGCCAGCTTGTGCAGCGAATCCAAATCCCGCTCCAGGCGGGCCACCGCCAAATCGCGGTCGTAATAGCCGCAGGCGCGGTAGAACTCGCGATAAAACACCCCCAGCAGCGCCAGGTTCTTCGAAGACTGCGCCTTATCATCCTTCGCATCAATATTGAACAGCAGGGACGTGGCCGGGATCGCCGCCGCCTTCTTCAGCGAAGCCTGCAAGAAGGCATCCTGGGAGGCTTTCTGCAAAAACTGTTCGGCCACAAAATCCCGGCTCACAGACGAAGACCCCTGCACATCCCCCAACAAGAACGACGTCA
The DNA here is from genome assembly GCF_002849225.1 of Actinomyces sp. UMB0138. Taxonomy (GTDB): domain Bacteria; phylum Bacillota; class Negativicutes; order Veillonellales; family Veillonellaceae; genus Veillonella; species Veillonella parvula_H. The sequence continues at coordinate 356,745 of NZ_PKMC01000003.1, read as the reverse complement.
TCTTGAGCAGGTGCGACTTACCAGAACCAAAAAATCCCGAAATCCACACGCCATTCGACTTAGGGTGGGGGCTAGTGTACTGCTCCAAAATACGGGAAAGACCATTCTTGATCTCGGCAGTGAACACGTACTCTTCGACCTCGAGCCGCACGTGCTCGTCCTCGCTAGCCTTAATTACCCCGTCAATAGTGCGGTTAATGTCCTTCGCATACATTTCAGCTAGCTTCATGATTCATCCTTGATAGTTTCCAATGCGTACTGCTGGTCCAAAAGATCAAAAGCGCGGTAATAGTTGTCTTCACTAACCTGGTCAAACAAGACTAGGGCCGAACCCACCGTAGGCGACTGACGGTAAGAGCCAGGGAAAGTAAGCACCACGGGCACATCCCCCGTGAGCGGCTGCAAACAATTGAGTAGCCGGTGAGCGCGCATGATGGGGAACAGGTGGTGCACGCCAGAAAGGATCACCACCCGCGAATCGGGGGCCGCCTGGATTCTTTCGGCGATAGCCGGGGCAAGCACCCGCTCAGCATCCAAGATTTGCGCCAGCCCATCGGCAAAATCCTGCCTGTCCATGCCGGCCTCCTGAGCCAAAATCTGATCCCAGTAGCCGCAGTCGCGCCATATCTGAATAGCCAACTGGTAGACGTCAATGTGCAAGGTTGGCACCGACTCGTTCAGGTGCGAAAGCATCTGCCGCAGACTCTGGTCGAAGGAACGATCCCACTCGATGCGATAACGCAACACGTAGTAGGGGACCTCGTTACCAAGACCCTCCCTATTCAAAAACCGCTTAGAGGTCATCACCCTCAGAGCAATATCTAACGTTTCTTGTAGCGAAGGCGGATACTGTTGGGAGCGCCTAAAAGATGCCGTATGAGACTGCTTTGACATCACGCACCTACCTGATCATCGGGAAGTAATTCAAACTGTTGCGGGGGCACCGGAAACGCCTCACGCATAGGCCAACCCCACCTGCTTTTGGCGGCCACGATTATTTGCGCAACCTGGGTGGGGATAAAAACCTCTTGCGGAACGTTGTGCCTGTCCAAAAAACCCGCCTTGCGCGCCTGCGTGAACACAAACTGGCGAACTTTATTTATTGACTTATCGCTGCGGCCCTGCAAATGGGGGTGCCAGAGCGCCTTCTGCTTCCAAAACTCCAAAAAATCCTGGTCGGTAGTGGCGCTCGCCTGGATTAGTGCATGATCGCGCAACACTTCGCGAGCAAAATCGGCCGTTAGCCGGGAGCGCAAGCAAAGAGACAGCCACATTAGGAATTCGGCCCCCTGCAGGCCAGACGCCAAATACTGCCAGGCCGGTCTGCCTAGCGGGGCCAGGCGGGAGGCAGTAAGAGAAGCCATTGCGCGGCGGTGGTTTCCGCCCTCGATACGCACCAGATTTTCGGCAAAAAGTCGCTTACTAACCTGGGTTTGCGGGAGGCCTTCAAGGAATAGCTCGGCGGCTTCACGGTAGCCGGCAAGCATGAGCGTGCCCGAAGTGAAACCGAGCTCGTAGCCTGAATCGGACATCGCCCTCCCTTGCGAGACACACCTGCTGAACACCAGTGTTCTAAGTTTAGCGGTCGCCCCCGGCAAATGGCGCCAGGGTACAGTATAGATACGGGACACAAAATGGCTGGCGGTTTGCCTACTCCTCGGCAAAGAAATCCTGATCCACCCGGTACAGGGTGACGGTCTGGGATTTTTCCACGCCCACCCCATAAGCGAGCATCAGGGACGTGAGCTGGATACCGTCAATCAGGACAATGTTTGAGCGCATATACTTGGCCGCTTCCAGGGCCGCCTTGGTGAACGTAGAAGACGTAATAAAAACCCCGCGGTCAGCCGCCTTGCTAGCCATAACGCCGGCGAACTCATGGATAGGACCGCGGCCAACCGGATTGGTCTGGGCATACCGCTTAGCTTGAACGTAAACGTTTTGCAGCCCAAGCGGATCCTGGCGAATAACCCCATCGACGCCCCCATCGCCACTTTTGCCCAAATGCTCCTTAGTGCCACTATGGCCGCCGTAGCCCATGGCCCACAGCAGCTCGATCACGGCTTTCTCAAAAAACTCCGGAGAAGAATCAAAAAGCATCTGCCGCAGTTCCGTTTCGACCTCGGCGTTAACATCCCTAACTAGCTGGTCGATCCGAATCTGAGGATCCTCATCTACCTGATCCGCGCTAATCTGCTGGGCACTGGGCAAGGTGTGCCCACGCCGCTGCGCAATCTCACTTTGATACTGCTGCCACATAGGCCACTCGCACATATCAGCTTCGCTGTACTCTGCGAGCTGCCTGTTAGCAACCACCTTGCCGTCCTCGGTAATCACATAAACGCCCTTAGACGGCCTAGAAAGAAGGCCCGCCTTCACAAAAGACGAACAAGCCCACGATGCCCGATTTCGGTATATCGGTTGCCCCGTAGGGATCAACTTTCGTCTCTGCTCATCAGTGAGTCCAAGATAATCCGCAGCCGCTTCCCTAATATCGCGAACCTTCCGGGCAGCACCGTCACTCATCACGGCAAGTACAGCGGGCCGAAAGCCATCAATCGTAGGAATACCTTCCTCGCAGGTGGGAACGGACTGGGCCATCTTGTCTCCTTCTGAAGCTAAACATTTTCAGTCTATAGGGCGGGACTGTCAGAAACCTCCCGCATCTCGTCCTTGCCCTCTTCTTTGCCCTCTTCCTCATCCTCGCGCTGTTGCTTCCGTTCGGAAAGGCGGTACTTGATATCGCGGATTAGGCTGGGGCGCTGCCCCGAAAAGTAGTTGTAGAACCTTTCGGGTTGGCGTGAAACGTAGGCGACGCCGCTTCCCAACCCAATGAACAGGAACAGGTTGGGGAAGCCGCCCAGGTTGGACGCCATCTTGATCCCGTCAATGCCGCCGAAACTAATCACGATCCAGGTGACGGCCCCCACGGTGGCCCCCCAAACCACCTTCAAGAGGTGCTTGCTCGCAGGAGTCTTCCTATAGGTAGGCATGCAAATGTCCGCCACCGCCGTCGTGTTCGAATCCGAGGCCGTCACGAACGAAATAAACACGATGAACAGGTAGACGGGGATGACGATGACGGCTAGGGGCATCTGCTCGAAAATGCCGTAAACCACCGATTCGGGGCCCATGTCCTGCATGGCCTCCCACAAGTTCACCCCATTTTTGTCAAAGTAGATTGCCGAGGACGAAAAGATCGCCATCCACACCGACGAGAATAGGGACGGCAAAATAAAGTTCGCCACGATCAACCGGCGGAACGTGAACCCCTTCGCAATAGAGGCCAGGAAAGTGGCCGTAATTGGTGTCCACGCCAACCAGTTACACCAGTAGAAGATCGGCCACGTCTTATTCCAATCCTCACCGTGAGCAGTCCCCATCGCTAGCGACATCTTCGGGAAATCTGCGAAGAAAGCGCCCAAGGATTCGGTGCCCATCGAGAAAATGTAGGCGGTCGGCCCAAAAATCAGCACAAAAGCAAAAATGACCAGGTACACCTTCATGTTCAGCTCCGACAGCTTACGGATACCCCTCATCACGCCCGACACCGACGAAATGACGAAACACAACACAATCGCAAAAATTATGATCGCCCACGACACCGGACCCGACTCGATCCCAAACTGGTTCTCAATACCGCCCGCAATCGACAGGGCACCCGTACCCAAAGACGCAGCCATGCCTAAACCCAATGCAGTCAGGCACACCGCATCGATCACGCCCGAAAAGCGCAGCACGCCCTCGCCAAAAATCGGCACCAAACCCGACGAAAGCGAATGCGGCAGACGCATGTTGTGGAAGGCAAACGCGAAGCTGACCGTCGCCACCGTGTACAGGGCGTAGGGGGACCACGTCCATTCCAGGAACATCGCCTTCATCGCAAACAGCATCGCCGCCGGAGAATTTTCGGCCCCACCTGCCTGGGCGGGAGGCTGGTGGAGGTGGTAGAGCGGTTCCGCGCACGCCCAAAATAAAATACCCGCCGCAATGGTAGTGCAAAGCGTAATCCACACCAGCGAACGGAACTTCATTACCGGGCGGGCAAGATCCCCACCCACTTTCTTCGACCCAAGCGGCGAAAACGCCAAATACACGATCAGAATGACCGCAATAAACGTGTTCCAGTTAAACAGCCACCCAAAATTGTCCAGAATGAACGAAGTCGTAAAATCGAGGCCGCGCAGCAAAATGTCGGCTCCCACCAGCGAAACCGCCAGCATCGTCACAAGCGCCAGCCAGGGCACAGCAAACACACCAACTCGGAAAGAACGCTTCGATTCCGAACGCATAAAAATCACTTCCTGTAGACAAGGCCGAGAGCAGGCGGTGCTAACGGCCGGTAGCTTCGACAGATGTCGAGGCCGAGCCTCCATAAGAGCGGGTGTGCTAAGACCTCACAAAGCAGATTCAAAACAGTCATGCAGCATGGGGAGCGCTACCAAATTGCGCGCCCACAACCCCAAACAACCTTGAAGGAGGGAACGAGCCAGTCATATCACACTGATATTAGAGACCCGTGAGAAGGGGGTGGTGCGGCGGGCAGCGGGGCGGCTAGGCATCTGGGTGGTCTGTCTAGGGGGTCGGAAAATTTCCCTTCACCAGTAAGGGATAGGCGTCGGCCCATCCGCCCACTTTGCGCGCGATCTTGCCCGCATCGACAACCAGGCCGTGGAAGAGGGCGAGCTCCCGGACCGTAAAGTTGGCCTCACCAACCTTAGGGTCTAACGCCCGCTTAGCCGTCTCATAAGACTTGAACTGGCCCATACCGGCAGCAGCTAGCAGCCGACGAGCATACAGGTCGTAAATAAACACCCCACGCCTGTAGGCGTAGAGCAAAATATCGTCCGCAGTCTCGGCACCCACCCCGCGCAAATCGAGCAGTTCCGCGCGCAAAGCGGCAGTGGGAAGGTGGACGGCGTCCTGGTCGCGGCGCAGGAACCAGTCGCTCACCGTTTGCAAATACTTCGACTTGGTGTTGTAGTAGCCGGCCGGTCGGATGAGCTCAGCCAGCTCCTCGGCCGGCAGCTGAACGACCTTTCGGGCGTCCAGTAGGTCTGCTTCCCGCAAATTATCGAGCGCCCTGCGCACATTCGCCCACGCAGTATTCTGCGTCAAAATCGCTCCCGCGATGATCTCAAACCGGGACTGCGCAGGCCACCACGTGCCCGCCCGCACCTGGGCTGCAAGCAGATCGAACAAGTCGCGAAAAGTTGGCACTACGCCCTCCAAAGGTTGATGCCCCAAGCCTAGCGCCCGCCCGGGTAGGGGCCTAAAAAGAGGGCGAGGGCGGGAAAGAATCCACGCCCTCGCCTATGTGGCAATTAGCCTAGTGTGCTAGTCGTTGTTCTTCCTGCGACGGAATGCAACGCCAGCGGCGCCAACAGCCGCCAGGATGATACCTAGCAAAGAAGCGGTACCTGCAACGGTACCCGTGTGCGACAAAGTAGTCGGAGCCTGCTTCTTAGCACCCTCATCCTGCACTGCCTTGGTGACAGTCTTGGTCACCTTGTGCCCCTTGCCACCGGCGACCTGCTTGCCCTGATCCGCCGGGGTGGCTGGTTTACCGGTATCTGCCGGAGCTGGCTTGTCCTGGTCTGCCGGAGCTGGCTTGTCCTGGTCTGCCGGAGCTGGCTTGTCCTGGTCTGCCGGAGCTGGCTTGTCCTGGTCAGGGTTGGTGGTATCACCAGTGTCGGGTACCGTGTGGTCACTATCCTGGGTGGTCGGCGGCTGCGGCTTAGAGTCGTCAGCAGCTGGGCCTTCCTCCTTCTCAACACGCACTAGGTAAGGTACCTTCTTCGTGGTGCCATCCGGGTAGGTGATCTCCACAGTGCCCTGGATGGTTTCACCGCCATTAGCACTGTCCGGAACCTTCACCGTCACAGTCCCATCAGGGGTAACCGTAACGTAGTCGGGGCCGGATTCTTTTGTGAAGGTGGTTCCCTGTGGCAACGGCTGATCGCCAGGCTGCAGCTTCAGATCAACAGACGCGCCCGGGGTGCCGGTAGCCGTCGGGTAAGAAGGCTGAGTCGGGACCGGGGTGACGATGATCTTGAAGGGGACTTCGATCGGGTTGTCGGTGCCGGGGATGGTCACCTTGACCTTGCCAGTAACGTCACCGGGTTGGTGTCCTTCAGGAACGTTGTAGGTGATCTTGCCAGTCTTCGGGTCGATGGTCAGACCGTCGGGGGTCTTTCCGTCGATGGTGAAGGTGGTTCCGGTCGGGAACTTGTAACCGTCCGGGGTAGTGATCGGGGTTTCGATGCTCTTTCCGGTTTCAACCTTTCCGTCCGGGTAGGACAGTTTCGGAGTTGCCGGGGCAACGGTGATCTTGAAGGGGACCGGGGTGGGCTTGTCACGTCCAGGGACGTTGACTAGCACGTTGCCGGTGACCTCCTTGTGCGGGCTGTCCTTAGGAGCCGTGTAAGAGATTTCGCCGGTCTTCGGGTTGATAGTCACGCCCTCGGGAGCATTTTTGGGCAGCTCGAAGGTGGTGCCATCGAGAGGCTTATACCCGTCTACACCATTCGGTGTCACCTTGGCAGTTTCGCCTGCGTTGATGGGAGTGTCCTCATAGGCTAACTTCGGCTCTGCCGGGGCGACGATGATCTTGAAGGGGACCGGGGTGGGCTTGTCACGTCCAGGGACGTTGACTAGCACGTTGCCGGTGACCTCCTTGTGCGGGCTGTCCTTAGGAGCCGTGTAGGTGATCTTGCCAGTCTTCGGGTCGATGGTTAGCCCGTCGGGGGTCTTTCCGTCGATTGTGAAGGTGGTTCCGGTCGGGAACTTGTAGCCGTCAGCTGGAGTCGGAATGACCTCGGTGGACTCGCCTGCAGGAACCTTCTTGTCCTCATAAGAAGCCTTCGGTTCTACCGGTGTGACGGTGATCTTGAAGGGGACCGGGGTGGGCTTGTCGTGGCCAGGCAGGGTGACTAGAACTTCGCCCTTCACATCGCCAGCAGGCTGATCCTTAGGTGCGTTGTAGGTGATCTTGCCGGTCTCTTCTACGGTTACCCCCTTAGGAGCATCCTTCACCTCGAACTTGCTGCCCTTCGGGAAGGTGTAACCATCCGGAGTGGTGATCGGAGTTTCGACACTCTTGCCGGCCTCTACCTTCTTATCCGGGTAGGACATTTCGGGAACAGCCGGGATGACCGTGATCTTGTAAGGGACCGCAGTCGGCTTATCGTGCCGTAGGGTCACTAGGATCTTCCCGGTGACTTCGCCCGGAGTCTTATCCTTCGGCGCGTTGTAGGTGATCTTGCCGTCCTGGCCAACGGTTAGCCCATCGGGGGCGTCGCCGTCCACAACGAACTTGGTTCCGGTCGGGAACTTGTAACCGTCGGGGGTGGTCACAGGCACGTCAACACTCTTGCCGGCCTCTACCTTCTTATCCGGGTAGGACATTTCGGGAACAGCCGGGATGACCGTGATCTTGTAAGGGACCGGGGTGGGCTTGTCGTGCCCGGGTAGGGTCACTAGGATCTTCCCGGTGACTTCGCCCGGAGTCTTATCCTTCGGCGCGTTGTAGGTGATCTTGCCGGTCTCGTCTACGGTTACCCCCTTAGGAGCATCCTTCACCTCGAACTTGCTGCCCTTCGGGAAGGTGTAACCATCCGGAGTGGTGATCGGAGTTTCGACACTCTTGCCGGCCTCTACCTTCTTATCCGGGTAGGACATTTCGGGAACAGCCGGGATGACGGTGATCTTGAAAGGAACCGAAATCGGAGTCTTCTTATCTGGCAGCGTCACCAGTACCTTTCCGGTCAAATCGCCCGGAGTCTTATCCTTCGGCGCGTTGTAGGTGATCTTGCCGTCCTGGCCAACGGTTAGCCCATCGGGGGCGTCACCGTCCACAACGAACTTGGTTCCGGTCGGGAACTTGTAACCCTCCGGGGTAGTGATCGGGGATTCGATGCTCTTTCCGGTTTCAACCTTTCCGTCCGGGTACTTAGCTTGAGCCAATGGGGCCTTGAACTTCTTGGTGGCATTAACCTTGTTATGGTCGTTTTTGTCACGTTTGAATTCAATAGTGACATTGCCAGCCTTGTCTACAGTGACCTTGTCAGTATCCTTAAGCTTGTTTACCTTCTTGACCTTGCTGGTGATCTCTGCAATCTGGTCAGGAGTTAACTTGTCCGGATCCGAAACAAGGGTAGCAGGAATCTTCTCGGTGTAGTAGATGGCTGTAGCCTTCAGTACAGGAGAAACAACATTAAGGTCAGTCCGCAGAGTGCCTGAGAATTCCTGTGTGCCAAGCTCATGTTTTAGCCCGTCAACAGAAATTTTCCTGATTATCTTTGAATTTACATCCGCGCGTATTTGAGCCGCCGTCAGGCCTTTATCCTGATTAAACTTTAGAGGGTTGAGTTTCTTGTAGTCGACATCGATCAGCTTTTCTACATCAGCCTGGGTGAACTTCGCATCCTTATCTAGATTGCGGACCACAATGTCTTCTTTAAGGGGTACGACTCTGACCTTGAAGCCATTAGAGAACGACTGCGTATAGTTGTATTCTTTACTCGAATTCCGGTGAATGCCAAGGTATCTGGTACCACCAGCATTATTCGAAATGCTGGAATCGAACTTGCCGGAAATTACCAGTTCGTTGCCCTCGCGCTTTAGATCCAACCCGGAAAGCTGCGCCTTAGCGCTCAAATTGCGGTTGGCGCCCGCATTATTGGTGCCCCAAAGGTCAGAATCATCCCAGTTACCCGCCTTCAGCGGGACACGCACCGCGGGCACCTCGGTAGATAGCTTGTTGCCGGTAGCCGGATCCAAGAACACCAAAATGTCCTTAACCTTGCCCACCACGCTAACGAATTCCTCGGCAGGAACAGTCACAGAATACGGATCCTCGCCGGCCTTGTTAGTTATGGTCAGGTTGCCATTGTCGTCCATCTGTAGCTGAGACTTTTCCAGCTGCAGGTTCGGGTTGGCCTTTAGGAAAGCATCGATCAGCTTAACCTTGTCTTCGGGCGAAATAGTGTAGGAATCGGGGTTATCAACTACCAGTTTGCCAACGTTGTGGTGCGTATGGTTCTGCGGGAACTTACCCTTGTCGAGAAACGCAAACGGTGGAGTGTAATAGAGGATCCTGGTATTACAGGTGACGGCCGGCGCGCCCGCAGCCTTGGGGGTGATCGTAACCTCGACCGTCATAACGCGGTTTCTACGGCCGTCGCCATAAGAACCGGCGTTAGCTTTTTTGATCTTCGAATCCTCGATAGTGATCGTGTAATCAGAGGGGTTCAGTCCCTGCTCGGTAAGCTTCCTAGTAAGAACTTCCTGGACTTCGTCCTTGGTGAGTCCATCTACAAGGAAGAAGTTCTTTGCAACCGCCCCGCCGCAGTGAATCGATTTTGCGGGGTCGCTGGAATGTGCAGAGGGGGCATCAGTAGAGGAGCTAGCGGGAGGGGCTGCTAGCGCTACCGAACCCATGCTACCTAGAATCAGTACAGTAGAAATACCCGCACCAATGGCCCCAGCGGCATGTTTGCGCAGGACCTCATTGGCCTTATTTTTCTTCATGGCTTCCCTTCTTGCTGTAAGCCTCGTAAAAATACAAGTTAGTATTGCCCGCCGTTCAATCTATAAGACGCGTGAACATTGCTTCACTTGCGTATTTTTACTTGAAATCTGGTCAAATAACGCCAGAAGGATAGCATTTTAGTCGCTATTTGAGATATTCCTATTTGTTATAGTCCGTAGCGTCCTATCAAGAAAATGCCACTTTCAGTGCCGCGCTTTCGTGGCTATTCCGCATTATTCTCCGATGCTAGTAAAGAGAATGTTCAGGTGCGCTCGAATATCCTATAAATAGTTACCGACTGGAAACATGATCGCAAGAATCCATAGAACTGCTTGGAAATGTTCGCCGCCGCGCGTCTGCTTACTGCGTCAATCCGCCTGCCCACGTATTCGCTGGTAACGCTAGCTCACCCTCAGCGAGTTGACCCCACCCTCGATAAGTCTGGCCCAGTCCCCGATGTTTGAAAGTGCAGCTTCCGCTTGACAGAGTGGGGTGCCGCTAGGACACTTTTATGCAGCCGCGGTTTATACGCAGCTGAAGGCTTTTGTGTAAGACGCCAGAACTCGAAATGGAGAAAAGGAATATGAACGCTGCCCTGCAACCCAGCAAACGCCGCCCCCGCGTCTTTGGCGGTGGCTGTTGCTGTATGTGTATGCACGAGGAGGGTGCGCAGAAGTAGGGGCGCGATGAGTACGCTAACCGCTCCTGAAACTTCCACCTTTAGTTCGCGCGAACAGCGCCACGCCCTAAAGGCGGGCCTGAGCGTGCCGGAATGGAAGGCCGCCACTAAATTCGACTCGACTGACTGGGGTTGGGTCGTCCTTTCGATCGGCATGGCCATCGGCGCCGGCATCGTCTTCTTACCCGTCAAAGTAGGCATCATCGGCGTATGGGTGTTCCTGGTTTCAGCCGTGATCGCCTACCCAGCAATGTGGCTGTTCCAAAAGCTCTTCATCAACACCCTGGCCAAATCCAAGCGATGCGAAGACTACCCGTCAGTCATTGCCGGCTATCTTGGCAAAAACTGGGGGATGCTGCTGGGGCTGCTGTACTTCATAATGTTGGCGATATGGGTGTTCGTGTATTCGACCGCGATTACCAACGATTCGGCCTCGTACCTGAAAACCTTTGGCATCACCCGCACCAACCTATCCAGTGCGCCCCTGTACGGGCTGGGGATCGTGTGTATTCTGGTTGCCATCGCCTCCACGGCCGAAAAGGTGCTGTTCCGCATCTCCTCGATCATGGTAATCACCAAGATCACGATCATCTTCCTACTTGGGGTAGTGATGATTCCCCGCTGGGACATTTCCAACATTGGCGTTTTCCCTGACCTGGGTTACTTGGTCAAGCAGACGATTGTGCTGCTGCCGTTTACGCTGACATCGATCCTGTTCATCCAGTCGCTATCGCCCATGGTGATTTCGTTCCGCAGCCACAACAAAAACATCGAGGTGGCACGCTACAAATCCGTGCGCGCCATGAACATCGCGTTCTTCACCCTTTTCGTGGTCGTGTTCTTCTACGCCATGTCCTTCAACCTAGTGCTGGGTCACGATCAGGCGGTGCAAGCCGCCAACGAAAACATTTCCACGCTGGCGATCGCCGCCCGCAACCTAGACGGGGCATGGGTGCAGATCCTGAGCGTCGTTCTGAACATCTTCGCTGTCATGACCGCCTTCTTCGGCGTCTTTCAAGGATTCAAAGAGGCCTGCCAAGGCATCGCCATGAATGTCGTCAAGCGTTTCGTTCCCGAGGAACGCATCAACCGCCGGCTACTATCCTTCGCCATCTTAGTGTTTGGTGTTCTGGTCTCATGGGGAGCGATCGTCCTCAACGCTCCCGTGCTGTCATTTACGTCCATCTGCTCGCCCATCTTCGGCATGATCGGGTGCCTGATTCCCACCTACTTGGTGCTGCGCGTAAAATCGCTGCGCGAACTGCGCGGGCCAGGCCTGATCCTTATAGTATTTGCCGGCATCCTACTGCTAGTATCGCCCTTCCTGGCGTTTAGCTAGCAAGAGTAGAGGGGCGGTTTCAGTGTTGAAGCCGCCCCTAGCTCACCGGCGTGGTGGGGTGGCCGCCCTCGTTAGCGTGTGAAAAACCTGTCTGTTGAGCGATTGGGTCTTTCAACCTAATGTTGAAAAACTGTTGAAAACTGGCCGCTAATTTCGGGGTGGCCCGTCGGATAGGGGCGTAAAACGGCGGAAAGAGGCTGAAAAAATAGTTTCAACAAATAGTTGACTTGGATGGGGTGTTTGCGCCAATATTTTTGTAGCGCCGGCAGGGCGCACATAAGTATTTTTGGAGGAAAAATGCCTAAGGTAAACATGGTCCCTAAAGCAGTAGGACCCTATTCGGCAGCAAAAGCTGCAGGCAACGTGATTGCAGTGTCTGGCCAACTGCCGCTGAACCCGGAAACTGGGCAGATTGAAGTAGTAGACGTTACGGCTCAGGCGGCCCAGTCGCTGCGCAACGTCGCGGCAGTCCTAGCCGAATTTGGTTGCACGCTAAACGACGTTTTTAAAACCACGGTGTTATTGGCTGACATGGACGACTTTGCGGCAGTAAACGAAGTGTATGCGAACGCCTTCAAAGACGTAGAAAAATATCCCGCCCGCAGTGCCTTCCAAGTTGCAGCCCTGCCGATGGGCGCACGGGTAGAAATAGAAGCCCTGGCTACGTGCCCAACCAAATGAATAGAACTACTAGATAGGAAACGGCAGTGACAACGACAGTGTCCAGCAACGAAGCTGAAGCCGATTCAAGCGGGGCGTGTACCGGTAGCAGAGTTAGCAAACACGCAAAAAAGGCAGGCCTAACTGAAGAAGAATGGCAAAAAGCCGTAAGATTCGACTCCACGGACTGGGGCTGGATCGTCATGTCCATTGGAATGGCTATTGGGGCAGGAATCGTGTTCCTGCCAGTAAAAGTCGGAATAATTGGGGTGTGGGTATTTCTTGTATCCGCAGTAATTGCCTACCCGGCAATGTGGCTGTTCCAAAGACTGTTCATTAACACGCTGGCGCATTCGAAAAAATGTGAAGACTATCCGAGCGTGATCGCGGAATACTTGGGCAAGAACTGGGGGATGCTGCTGGGGCTGCTCTACTTCATAATGTTGGTGATATGGGTGTTCGTGTACTCAACTGCGATCACCAACGATTCGGCCTCATACCTGAAGACATTCGGAATCACAAAGACTAACTGGTCTTCAAACCCGCTTTACGGATTGGCGATTGTGTGTGTGCTGGTGGCTATCGCTTCGGCGGCAGAAAAAATTCTTTTCCGTATCTCCTCGGTGATGGTGATTACCAAAATAACGATCATCTTCCTACTTGGGGTAGTGATGATTCCCCGCTGGGACATAGCCAATATTGGCGCCTTCCCGGACATGGGGTACCTGGTCAAGCAGACGATTGTGCTGTTGCCGTTTACGCTGACATCGATCTTGTTTATACAGTCGCTTTCGCCCATGGTGATATCGTTCCGCAGCCACAACAAAAACATCGAGGTGGCACGGTATAAATCTGTGCGCGCGATGAACATTGCCTTCTTTATATTGTTTACCGTTGTGTTTTTCTACGCCATGTCCTTCAACCTGGTGCTAGGGCACGAGCAGGCAGTACAAGCGGCAAACGAGAACATCTCGACCCTTGCGATCGCTGCGCGAAACCTAGACGGAGCCTGGGTACAGATCCTGAGCGTCGTTCTGAACATCTTCGCCGTGATGACCGCCTTCTTCGGCGTCTTCCAAGGCTTCAAAGAGGCCTGCCAAGGAATAGCCACGAACGTGATAAAGAGGTTCATCCCCGAAGAGAAAATAAATCGCAAATTACTCGCAGTAGGAATCTTAGTGTTCGGGGTGCTAGTTGCCTGGGGTGCGATCGTGTTGAACGCGCCGGTACTCTCGTTCACCTCGATCTGCTCGCCCATCTTTGGGATGATCGGCTGCCTGATTCCCACCTACTTGGTGCTGAAAGTGCCCTCCCTGCGGGAGCTGCGTGGGCCAGGCCTGATCCTTATAGTATTTGCCGGCATCCTACTGCTAGTATCGCCCTTCCTGGCGTTTAGCTAGCCAAACAAACCAAACGTTCCACTACATCGTTGTGAATCAAAACAAAGCACGCCAGTTGTGCTTTCTAAAAGAGGTAAAAATGCAAACAAACACAAAACTGATCCACGGCTACCAGGTCTTCGACCAGTACACCGGATCGTCTTCCATCCCGATCTACCAGTGTTCGACCTTCAAACAAGAATCGCTTGAAGCAGCCCCCGAATACACCTATTCGCGTTTCGGCAACCCCACCCGCCACGCCCTCGAAGTAGGGGTAGCCAAAGTAGAAGGAGGCGAACACGCCTTCGCTTTCGCCTCTGGAATGGCCGCAATATCGGCGGCGCTACTCACCTTCAACAAGGGCGACCACGTAGTAATGTGCAAATCCATCTACGGGGGCACCTTCCAACTGGCCACCGAAGTGATGGCACGATTCGGCATCGAAGCATCCTTCGTAGACGAAACTGACCTTACCGCGTGGGAAGGGGCAATCAAAGAAAACACGAAAGGCATCTACCTAGAAACCCCCTCTAACCCGCTGCTAAACGTCACCGACATTAGAGGCGTAGTAGAAATAGCCAAGCGCCACGACCTGGTAACCATCGCCGACAACACCTTTATGACTCCGCTATTCCAGCGTCCTCTAGACCTAGGCGTAGACGTTGTAATCGAATCGGCAACCAAGTTCTTCAACGGCCATTCCGACGTAATCGCAGGCATGGTAATAACCAGCGACGACGCCCTGGCAGAAAAAATATTCCTGCTGCAGAAAGCGCTTGGAGGCACGCTAGGAGTTGAAGACTGCTGGCTGGTTATGCGCGGCATGAAGACGATGGGGCTGCGAATGGCCCAGTCAGGTAAATCCGCCCTCGAAATTGCAAAGATGCTAGAAGAGCACCCAGCGGTAAAAGCACTGCACTACCCGGGGTTGGAATCGCACCCAGCCCACAAACTACACATGTCGCAAGCTAGCAGCGGCGGTGCCGTACTATCCTTCGAGGTGGCCGATAGGCAGACCGTGAACAGACTGGCCCAAGTGCTGAAGCTGCCCATCTTGGCCGTCAGCCTTGGCGGAGTCGAATCTATCCTTTCCTACCCGGCGGCAATGTCGCACGCCTGCATGAGCCCTGAAGAACGCGCCAAACAGGGCGTAACTGACGGGCTGCTACGCCTGTCGGTAGGAATCGAAGAAACCTCCGACATTATTGCCGACCTGAAGCAGGGGCTCGACCAAATCCTGTAACCGGCAAAGGTAATGCATCTAGGACTGGGCGTTGTGTGTGAAAGCCGCGTGGCGATCGTGCGCAACGCCCAACCTATTTCCTATTGCCAAGTTCCTTTAGATAGTTATAGATAGTAAAACGCGTAACCTCCAACGCGCTGGCAACCTTTTCAACCGACTCCTTCAAAACGAAAAAACCGCGATCTTGAAGATCTGCCACCACCGCTATTTTTTGACTCTTAGTCATCTTTGCGACAGGGGAGCCAGCCCTAGCAATAGCACTTTTCAGTAAATCTGCCGCGAGCTCGTCAACATCTTTGCTAAAAACTTCTGCATCCGGAGGCGGAGTTTGGGTATTGCCCACGACCGCGGGAGGAATTAGCGAGTTCAAAGCTTGCTGCAAAGTCTTCCAAACTGAAACATCCTTAATAACGCACAATGCGGCAACTGGGGTGCCGTTAGAGGCGCGAAAAACAATTGTCGAACAGGAAACGTCACTACCGTCAGCCGCCTTGGTGCTGTAGTTGTATTTAGTTTCCAGATTCCCGGTAGAAGTATCCTGCATAAGAGTGTTTGTGGCGACCCCTCCGATGCTACGCCCGGTAATGCTGCCGGCTATTGCAACAATAGAATTTGGCAGTTTTGAAAGGTCGTGAAGCACGACCTCGCTGGGGGCAGGTAAAACAGCCTGAAGAGGTTCTACCAGAGGGATCAAAGTGCGGATAATGATTTTCCGTTCAGCTGAGAGATCGGAGTTGAGGTTCTTTTCTAAACCCATCGCGCCTGCCTAGTTGCGGATCTGTAACAGAGTTCAGAAAAATTATAAGGTACCTAACCGAAACAAGGCTGCGTCCTTAGGGTGTGCGCCTTAGAGCGAATCTGCCTAGGGCGGTGAAAGTTAAATCTGAAGTAAGCGTAGGCAGAAGGTCCTCACCCGGTACTGTAGTGATGGCAAAGAGTGGAAAATGTCCAGGCGAGGGCGTAAAATAAAGATGCGTCACATGGTTGGTGATGCCAGCCAACGTGCTGTAAGTGAAGTTCCCGCAAGGACGGGAATCTGGAAAAGAGGATTGAAAATGAGCCGCAATAGCGACTCCGACAAGCCGCGCATCAAACAGAATAACCTACTACTAATCAGTGCGATTATGATCCCTGTACTGTGCATGGTCAGCTCAGGGCCTGTGTTCATCAGCAGGTGGGCGCCCGCAATGATCACCTGGTTCGTAGCCATGATCCTGGCACTCGTAACTATCTATGCGGCCATCCGCTCAACAATGCCCCGCGCACCCAGATCATAAGTACTGGCCAATTGGCCCATTGGCACCACTTTTTGTGGTGCCAATTTTTTATTCCCGCCCCAGGGGGCGTGCCCTCGCGCGCACACAAAAGGGGCGCAGCCCTCGCAAACATACGAAACGGGGCCGAGAACAAGCCCGGCCCCGCCCAAAGAAAAGCTCTAGCTGAGGTTCGCCAAATAATCCGCGACCGGGGTATCCCCATCAGCCAAAAGCACAGTCTTGCCCACAGTATGCGGCTCGTCCGTGGCGGTCACTGCAACCTGCGCAACGTTAGCGCGCGAAATGCGGCGGCGACCGTCGGAACCAGGCTCGGCGTCTACGCGGCCAGTACCCTTGTCTAAAGTGAGGGGGCCAGGAGCCAAAATAGTCCAATCTAGCCCGCTCTCGCGCAAATGCTCGTCAGCCTGCTTCTTAGCCTGCCAGTAGTAATGGAAATCGGTGGACTTATCGGGCTCACCCTGAGCGTTAGCACCATCGTAAGAGACCATCACGAAACGCTTCACGCCAGCAGCCTTCGCGGCTTCCATAGTGCGGATAGCAGCATCGCGGTCCACGCCAAGAGTGCGCTCCGGATCCCCACCGCCAGCGCCCGCAGACCACAAAATAGCGTCCACGCCCTCGAGCTCCTTAGCGATCTTTTCTTGATCCATCTGCTCAATGGAATTCAGCTCACCCTTCACGCTGGCAACACTAACCTCCTCGACGTGAGCAGGGTTGCGAACCCAGGCGCGAACAGCGTAGCCGCCCTCGGCAAAAAGAGGACCAGCAATACGCGCAACCTTCCCATGGCCACCAATGATTACAACTGTTTTACTCATGTCTTCACGCTAACAAGCCCCACGGGGCCCCGGAAGGGTAATTGCTGTGCGTGAACAAGCTAAGTCAGCGGGGTTTGAACCGTGACCTCGGCAGACTCGTTAGGCACGATCTGCTTGCCAAACGGAAAACACGAAATGGGAATCAGCTTGATATTCGCAATCGCCACCGGAATTCCAACAATAGTAAGCATCTGCACGAACGCGGTGCCGATGTGCCCGATGGCGAGCCAAAGACCCGCAACCAAAAACCACACAGCATTCATAAGCGCCGAGCCGGCACCCGCCCCCGGCTTAGGCACAACCTTGCGCCCAAACGGCCACAAAATATACCAAGCCATGCGGAAACAAGCTACCGCAACCGGGATAGTCACAATGAAGATGCACCCAGCGATACCAGCAGCAATATAAAGAAAAAACAGCTCCAAGCCAGCCATAAAGAGCCACAAAATATTGAAAATTACGCGCAACATGAGCCAAAGTCTACCGGCAGAACCCGGACAGGTTCACCCCACCTTCACCTAGAGGTCAAAGAAGCGTTGCTTTGGCTAGCTAGGCTGACGCGGAATAAACACGGCCCGGCGGCCTGGAAGAGGGGCCCACCGGGCACTACAGAACATCACAGCCCTGCAGGCCGAAAGGGAGAAGAAATGGTAGTGAAAAAATTAGGGGCGCTGGCAACCATCACAGCCGCAACCATGGTCGCGATGCCGTTCGCGCAAGCGGGCGAGGCGGATGTGCCCGTTGCACCGAAAGCAACGGGAGCGGCCGTGAAAGCGCCCTCGGACATGGGCAAATACAATACGCAGACGAACGGAACCCTAGAAAAGCCGGCAACAATCTGGGCAGAAAACTTCGACGAGCTGCACCTACCCGACTGGTTCTCACACACCGGGCCCAAAGGGTGGAAAGTGAAAACCTCGAAAGCCTCCTCGGGCGAAAAGCGCTGGCGAGGCTGGACCTTCACAGACGTGCGCCAGTGGACCTGGGCGGCAGGCACAGATGAACGCCACTGGTTCACCCGCGGCAGCGGCAACTTCGCGGTGATGGAATCTGAACACCAGCGACTAGCCAAAGACGAAAGCTTCTCAACAGCGCTGGTGACCCCCCAGATTCCGGTAGGCGGACAAAACCAGCTAGTGCTGGGATTCGACTCCCACTACCGGCAGGGCAAAAAGGGCCAAAACGCCACCGTAACCATCAGCTTTGGCGGCGGGGAAGGCCAAACCCTGCTTACCCTGGATAAGAACGACTACTCTAACCACCACGAGCTGGAGGTAAAAGTGCCGGGCGGAGCCAAGACGGCACAAATATCCTTCAATTACAACAACTCATACAACGATAAGTGGTGGGCAATTGACAATGTTGCCCTACACAAGCCGTACAAATACGAAGATAAAAAGCCTACAGGAATTATCGACATTATTTCCGACACGCACGCAAACCCCGACGCCCCAACAAATGGGAAAAAATGGGGGCGGGCAATGGACCGCATTTCCGCATTCAAAGACAAGAGTACGGCGCTAGTGGTAAACGGTGATTTCGTGGACACCATGCGCGATAAGAACTACTTCGAAGCCGAAAAGATATTGAAAGCTCACCCCTACACGGGAGCCGACATACTGTGGGGCAGCGGCAACCACGAACAGTACGGGCAAGAACTATCCAGCGAAAAAGCACAGAAAAACTTTTTGACCTGGGCTGACCGAGACAAGCCGTACGCGGAAAAAGTAGTTGGGGGAGTGGTGCTCATCGCCCTCGGAACCGAATACTACGACGACCACGCCTCCCAGGGGAAAGAACCGTTTTGGAACGCGTCGCAGGCCCAACTCTATTGGTTGAAAGGGCGGCTGGACCACTGGGAAAACGAAGGGCGGCCGGTGCTCATATTTTCCCACTACACCCTAGCCAACACGGTTTCGGGTACGCATTCGGCCTGGTACCAGAACGATTACAACGACGTTGAAGAGCTCAACGACATTTTGAGTGGACGCAAAAACGTTGCCTTCTTTACCTCCCACACCCACGACATTGTTACGCTAAACGACTGGTGGGGGCGCTACACCTTGCCTGAAAATGTTGGAGATGGAATACCCGTCTTCAACACGGGCGCCGTCAAAGAAGGAATCGTCCCCGACGGCGACAATGACGAAGAAACGTTGAAAGACGACCGTTCGTCCTCACTACGAGCCCGCGTTTTCGACGACCACCTGACCGTCGAAGCCTGGGACCTAGTTTCCGGGAAAAAGGTACAAGAAGTAACCCTGCCAATCGGAGCGGGAGCGACAGCCGGGGGAACTGACGATGGCTCCAACGGCGGCAAGGACGGTGAGGGCGCCTCCGGCAGCAAGGACGGTTCCACCGGTACTGACGAGGGCGACAACACTAGCGATCCCGGCGCGCAACCCGGCACCGAGCCTGGAACGCAGCCTGGGGCAAAGCCTGGAAGCCAACCCGGTGCAAAGCCTAGTTCGCAACCAGGTGCTCAGCCCAGCGGCGAAGGCAAAAACGCTGGGGGCAAAAACGGCGGCAAGTCTGATGCGGAACGGCAAGCGAGTGAGCCAAAAACAGTCGGCTCGTTCATAGCGACAACTGGAGCGACAGCTTTAGTACCCACTCTGCTAGGAGCCATGGCAATGATTAGCCTGGGCGCAGTTGCAAAACTAAGCCGCAAAAAGAACTGACCGAGGCTAGCGTCAGGGGCTGAGTTGGAGAACTCAGATGGTGCGTTACTAGGCATAGATACGCACCTTGCAGGCGGCAGACTGTAAGATAGCTACCAGCATGGAAGAATGATACAGACGCCCAAAAGCGCAGGTCATTTAGACTTTTCCCCGCGCGAGCGGGGGTAATTCCTGCGATTCGTAAATAGGAATCGGGCGCGGCACCTTTTCCCCGCGCGAGCGGGGGTAATTCCAATGCAAACCTGGCCAATACCAACCCAAACCGCTTTTCCCCGCGCGAGCGGGGGTAATTCTTCACAAAAGGGGAATGATGTCGGAACAGTATTCTTTTCCCCGCGCGAGCGGGGGTAATTCCACTGGAGATTACCCCCGGCGACTATGAGATTGCTTTTCCCCGCGCGAGCGGGGGTAATTCCTACTTTCAAATCTCAAGCCTATACATCACATGCTTTTCCCCGCGCGAGCGGGGGTAATTCCCATGCTGCCCCAATACCGACCACAGGCACCCACTTTTCCCCGCGCGAGCGGGGGTAATTCCAAAAATAATATTATAAAAAAGAAGGGGTTGAACTTTTCCCCGCGCGAGCGGGGGTAATTCCATTTTATTATGGGATACGCGTATAACACTAAACTTTTCCCCGCGCGAGCGGGGGTAATTCCTATCGCGCAGATTATTGCCGCCCTTTTAGGCTCTTTTCCCCGCGCGAGCGGGGGTAATTCCACTCGAATACGAAGTCATTGATGAGGCCGCGTCTTTTCCCCGCGCGAGCGGGGGTAATTCCAGGCAAGAACAGGCAACCCAAATAGGTTCACTCTTTTCCCCGCGCGAGCGGGGGTAATTCCGAAACGCTACCCCATCGTTGACAGTCTCGGCCCTTTTCCCCGCGCGAGCGGGGGTAATTCCAATGTGAGGGTGGCACAATCCCCGCCCCCGTGCTTTTCCCCGCGCGAGCGGGGGTAATTCCCCCCTTCCGCCGATACGCAGAAGCACGCTATGCTTTTCCCCGCGCGAGCGGGGGTAATTCCGGGGTCGACATTCCCGGCCGCAAGGCGAGGCCCTTTTCCCCGCGCGAGCGGGGGTAATTCCTTCCGTGGCATAGATGGAGTGATGAATGCCTTCTTTTCCCCGCGCGAGCGGGGGTAATTCTATCGCCGACTTGGACGAGGGTACTGCGTTGAGCTTTTCCCCGCGCGAGCGGGGGTAATTCCCGGGTGCAGGCGGGCGAAAAAATAGTTGTGGACTTTTCCCCGCGCGAGCGGGGGTAATTCTGGTAAATGCCTTGGATGCTTAAAAAGTTTATGCTTTTCCCCGCGCGAGCGGGGGTAATTCCGCTGCCTCGCAACGGTTGAGCAGCTGCTCGAGCTTTTCCCCGCGCGAGCGGGGGTAATTCTGTTGCTAATTCCAGGCCCTGTACAGGCAGGAACTTTTCCCCGCGCGAGCGGGGGTAATTCCACATGCTCATGTCACCGGCGCGAGCATACATACTTTTCCCCGCGCGAGCGGGGGTAATTCCGCACATTCACGCACATTCGGCTTTCGGGCTTTTCTTTTCCCCGCGCGAGCGGGGGTAATTCTGTTTATTTCTATGCCGTTTTGCTCATACCAGTCTTTTCCCCGCGCGAGCGGGGGTAATTCCCTCCATGCCACGCTACCCGCAGCTAGGATTTGCTTTTCCCCGCGCGAGCGGGGGTAATTCCAACTACAACAACGGCACCCCGCCTTTGGCCCACTTTTCCCCGCGCGAGCGGGGGTAATTCCACAACAACACCAACAGCAACGACGCAACCGAGCTTTTCCCCGCGCGAGCGGGGGTAATTCCTATTAATTTGCTGCCCTGCCTCATTAGCGTTTCTTTTCCCCGCGCGAGCGGGGGTAATTCCCCAGCAAGCGGGAGGGGGGCATTTATGGGCAGCTTTTCCCCGCGCGAGCGGGGGGAATTCCCCAGCCCCTCAACCCCTCCTGGTAATCAAGGACTTTTCCCCGCGCGAGCGGGGGTAATTCCCAAACCCTCATCCTCTCATTCAGCAGAGGCAACTTTTCCCCGCGCGAGCGGGGGTAATTCCTTCCGCCCAAACTTCTCTACCGTGCAAGTAATCTTTTCCCCGCGCGAGCGGGGGTAATTCCGCTTCTTCGCGCCAATCACGCCGCGCCCCTTCCTTTTCCCCGCGCGAGCGGGGGTAATTCCTGAGCTCAGAGCAGTCTCGCCAGCAGGTCCTTCTATTCCCCGTGAGAATGGAACAGGGAGAAATTCGATAAATGTTACTCGACCACTGTCGAGTGGCGTGTCACGTGCAGCTCAGATACGTGTAGGAATAATCGTTTAATATGTCATAGCCGTTTCTGTAGCTGTTGCATTTAGTTGCAGTAGCGGCCATTCTTATCTACACCTAACCCTATTGGTTTCAGGCTATTTAAGGACGCTCCCTGCCGTAAGTAGCATGCCCCGTGATTGATTAACGTAGGGGACGCGTCAGCAATCATTCCCGAGTCTTTTAGGCGTTAGAGCTGCAGTTTTTCCTTCACACTTGCGTACCATTGTTCTCGTGTGCCAACAGTGGTGAATTGCTGGCGTCTAGGTGCTAATTCCTGTCCGGGAACATAGTCCTTTATAGTGGCGAACCGTTCTTTAAAGTTGCTGTTCGTTACGAATAGTGGCAATTTCGCGAAATCTTTTGTGGGCCCTATACCAAGGTAAAATGGAAAGGAAGGTGCGAATGCCTTCCTGCCTAGGTAGGTGCTATATGTGGGATCACGTAGTGCGGCTGCAATATCTTTAGTATGGTCAGCACAAGTAATCTGAACTATAAATTCAGAGTCAGCTAGATACGTCCGTTTCGAAATTGCGGTGCCGCTCTGAGCATCAGGAGTAAAGCTCATGCTCTTATCGCTTGCCCGTAGATTATGTGCGATAATGATGCGCCTGCGGAACATCTCTTCTTTATACGGCGGGTTTATGGTTTGGAATTCGTCGACTACGCGACCGGGCCGATCTTGCCGTACCGAAAAGAAAACCTCATCTAACCAGTCTTCCCAGCTCCCACGCTTATATCCCAGTGCCCCAGCTAAGAGGCCTTTCAAACCGCTAGCTGTGGGAAAGCGGTTAGTATGCGCCACGTTGCCGGTTATTTTCATGCCGGTCCACGATTGTAATGGGCCGGCTAGCCTAAGGTATATGGACTTACTCATCAGAACCGATCCATGCGACTACAGCATCTACAAGCTCCTTCTTCGTGGCCACACGTAGGTATCCAAAGCGTCCGTCAAGGTTGCCGTAGGTGCCGGAAACGATCTGGCAAGGCCCGAAGTTGTCGGGATCGAATCGCCGCGCGGCAGCGTATTGCTCGGCAAGACGCTGAACGCTAGATTCGAGGTAACCACCGCTCTCGGCCGGCTCAACTGGCGTCTCAAAGTCGTATGCGGTGCGGTAGCGCTGCTCTTCTGCAACAACTACCGCAGGCATTGCATATGGGGCTGTTGAATGTTCTTTGCCTCGAGGCTGCCCATAAAGAATTGCGTTTATGAGTTCGCGCAGATTGGACTCGGAGTCAGCCTTGCCAAAGCCTGTCCAGCTCTCTTTCAGCTGCTCGCGATCTATGGTCACGGTTCTGTAGAAAATGCCGTTCGTGTAGTTCGCGACCCCCAGGAAGGTAGCGCCAGTTTGATGGTTGCGTTCCTTTATATCGTCAGTGGTGGAGAAATAGTCGTTGTCAATGTTGGCTTGGTGAGTTGTGAGTGCGGGGGATACACTCAGCGCTGCCTCTGTGCCTTTTTCAGCTTTGTTCGCGAACATGCGGCCGAAGCTAGCAATAGCAAGGCTGCCAGTCTGTCCATCGGCAATGAAATCGTTGTCAGAATTGGCAAGAGCGGCCGTTGCTGCAGTCTGGATCTCTTCTTGGCTCATCCAAGAGGAGCGAGATGCCTCATTCTCCGACGACGAGCTTTTGGTAAGAGAACCGATTATTTTCTTCGCATGTTTCAATACTTGTTTTTGATCGGCATCCTGCTTTATCTTCAAAGCTGTGCGTAGCACTTCGTCTGCTAAATCCCCTGATCGTACGGATGCGTCGAGTGAGGCATTCTCGTAGATGGTACGAATCCCCTTTTTTATAGACTGTGAGGAGTGCATGGCCCGCAAAGCGCCCCCTTGATATATACGCTTAGGAACGCCGGAATCATCGCGGTTGAGGTTGGAATAGCTGACTGGGGTAAGGATGTGCAGAGTAAGATTGCGGTACATATTAGTCCTCGTGATCTGTTTGTTCTAAGGATTTGTTTAATTCTGAGGTTTGTGGAACAAAGGAGTAATAATCGCGCAATATGCGCAATCGTGATTGTTTTGAGGTTTGTGATACTCCCTTTCCCCACCTTAAAAAGGTATGAAGTAAATTTACGTAGTCGATAGCCGGACAAGCGGTTTTGTTGGAGGATGCTATCTGAAAAATACGTCTAATAGTCAGAATAGCCTGCTCAAGTGGTTGGGTGTGGATGTATGTAAGCCGATTCTCGATAACCGTGTCACTACCGCGAATATCTGACCGGGCCATTGCAACCTGGCGTGCCCAGAGCCCGAGCGTATGTTTCCGTAGCTCGGCTTCAGCCTGTGGCACGTTTGCGAATTCAGCAATAATGGCTGCAACACGAAGCAACGCAATGCGTTCATCGTCACGTTCAGGATTCTGAGCGTAAGGAATAATGTATGGGTAGGCGTAGAATTCAGTCTGGCTAATGGCCCCCTTGCGGATGGCTGAAAGCTCACGTCGCCTACCCTCCTCCCTCCAGTTAAGAATCTTGTAAACGAGCTCTTTATATGCCGGCGTCGAACTCACTTCATTCATTTCTTCACGTCTTTCTTTGGAGTGATCAGGTTAGCCGTTTTCCGGAGGTTATAGGACACTCTACTTCTAACGAATCCGATGCGATTGGGATAAATTTGAGCGTAGGCTTCTGTTATTTCGTCAAATGCTGATAAAGAAGCATCCACTGCCCTCTGGTATAGTTCGCGGGGCAATGTTGAGGACTCAGTATCTTGGATACTGCGAATAAAGTCTTGGTATACGTCGCTGATATTGCGCCAAAAAGCATTTACTACGTCGGTTTTTCTTGTGGCCAGTGGATCCAGTGCGTAAATGCGCCCTTCAGAATCTGTGTCTTCCTTACCTGCCCGCCGGAAAGGAGCACTTACCGCGCGAAGTAAGCCCTGAATCATAAGGGCACAGTCGCAAACCGCAGCTTGCAGTTCTTGGTTCAGGTCCAGTACCCATTTGGAGGGATCTGGGAAATATACAACTGACGCTAAAATTCCTGGAGACTGTGCCGTTTTACCTATTTGGTGCCTGATGAAGGATAGGCTCCTGTGTGCGCGAGGGACCGGTGCTAAACAGTCTCGACCAGCAAACTTGGGTATGTTTTGACGAGCGGCCCACTCTACGGCAAGTTTTGTGGGGTCTTCACCTATGTCCATTCTTGCGGCGTGTGCCTTACCATCGTTGCCGGTTATGTACAAATAAAGGGGGTCGGTTAAATTTCTGGTATCCCACCAGGCTTTTGCGGCGGCCTTTCGCTCGGAAGGAGAACCGCTATGTGTTCCCATTTCGAGTGCGTACCATTGTTCGGGTATGCCTCCTATACGAACTTGTAGGAGCCTACCGTTTTCCCAGCGACAAGCGGGCGCGTTAGAGCTCCAAGATGCGCACCAGAGCGGATGATGCCCATCAGTGGACTTTGATTCCCGGCCTTCCCTATCTGCCCATGCAGGTAGGCCAGACCCCTGTACCCACTTCCAAGGAATCAGTCCTAAGAGGGTTTCCAAGAGGTTGCGGCCTCGCCAAAATATTTCTGTGGCGCTATTTTCTTTGCCTAAAAATCGTATCCCTGGGGCTCCCATCTGCATTTTTCGGTTAGCGTACTTTCCGTTCCCTGCCATGGAGTAAAAACTGTGCACCACTAAGGATCTAGCCGCGGAAGCTGAGTGTAGGAATTCCTGCTCGGGCAATGAAAGGTCCCAAAAAGAATCGCCTTGCTCAGAAGGCACCGTTGGAAGTAATTTTCGGACTGTGTCCTCTTTGGGGCGAAACTTAGTTGTTAAGTCAGGATGTTTGGCAGCCGGCTGTTGCATAAACGGCTTATCAGGACTGTCTAAATACGATACTTCAAGCAGCCTGTCTAGAGTTTTATTCACGGCCGCTGCTGGTAAACCGTTTTCCAGTAGTTCGTCTGAGTCTATATATTTTTCTTCTACATCTACAATGGAAGAATCAATATTCCTTAGAACCAGTGGCAAAAGATATGCCAAGAAACGGAGCTGAGCGCCGTATTCGTAGCCGGGCACGTTGGGGTCTAGATTAGTAGTATGCGCAGCTAGTAAGGCCTCTTCTACCGTTGCCGGTCCAGTGGCTAGGCCTATCCATTTAGGGCCACGCAAAGCGTTGTACTTCACTAGCGCTCCTTTCTGTTTCTAGAAGGCTAGCACGTGGTACCCCCACCTATGGCAAGCTTATAAAAGATTATAAATAAGTCTTCGCTCAGGCCGTTTTTAGGCTAGTGTGAAAGACAGTTAATCTTACTAGTCTGATGCGGTGAAATATTACTAGTTCGTCAGTAGAAAAGAGGATGAATTGGGTACAACGGCTTTCCTAACGCGCTTTCCAGTGCACGCCGCGCTCGGAAGAGGTGCCGCCCATAAACCAAGTAAGGGTTGGGATGTGAACGATCCTAGCTTCCGGCACAGGGCAGTCATGGCACTGTTTGGGCAGACCAATAATGCTAACCCTCGCGAACATGGCAAGATTCTCTTTCGCTTTGAATTTCTGCCAGGTCAGGCCCCCTATTTTTTGGTCCAGTCCTTGGCGCGGCCTCAGGAAGGTGATCTTGTAGGGCAAATAGAAATCAAAGAAGTTGATCTGACGCCTCCGCCCTCGGGAAGTGTAGTCCGTTTCCGGCTTGCGGTAAACGCAATTCAACGCAAAGGCGCCAAAGGCGTAAACCCGATACCTGCCGATTTTGAAGAAGCGCCAGAGGGCGTGCCCCACCTCAGCGAGTGGCTTGCAGGTAAGCTGCGGGGCGCTCTAAGCGAAATTGAAATTGTCTCCCACCAGCGCCAGCTCTTGGGTGCAAACCGCAATGGGAAAAACAAGAACGGCGTGTTAGTTCAGGTAGACACCATAGACGGAGTGGCTAAGGTGGGCGATTCGGATGCTTTAGAAAACCTTATTATCAACGGCGTGGGCAGGGCTAAAGCCTACGGCTGTGGCCTGCTATCTGTACAAGCAGTGCGGTAGCAGTGGACATCCACCAGCGGATTTGGGCGAAAGAGATAGGGCTAGACCGCCCGTACCCGCTTCTTGCTCACTTGCTGGATACGGCGGCAATTGCCAAGCAACTTTACATGGGCTGGCTGCGGCCAGGGCTGCGCGAGCAAATTGCCGAAGACTTAGCTGACGGCGACCAAACAGAGACGGTAAAGATAATTGCCTACATCGCCGGTACACATGATATTGGCAAGGCAAACCCTTACTTTCAGGCCCAACCGCGCAACAGCAATGAGGCTTTTGAGCGTATCCGAGCGGCCATCTTACAAGAAGAGCAGTGCACTTTCTTAGATGAGGACGAAATTCCGGTACCACCAAGTGCTAAACCCTATCTGACCAGGCATGAGCGTGTGGGTGCGATCGCGTTAAGCCCGAAACCGCTCGAGGCCGGTACAAACTTGCGCCGCGCCTGGTGGGGGATACCCGCGCTTGGCCACCACGGGCGCTTTACAGAACCTGCCGAAGAAGAACGGCAGGAACAAGAACTTGAACGAATCCTGGTCACACGTAACTGGGAACCCATTCAACGAGACCTCCTAGAGGCTATGAAAACCGCGTGCGGCATTAGTGAATTACCCAGACTGGCCTCTGGAGTTACTACTGTGCTCTTGGCGGGGCTAGTAATACTAGCCGATCGGATAGCTTCGGGAACCGACTGGGTGCAGGCGCGCGCTAACCTCGCCGCTGATGGGCAAATTAGCCTTGAAAAGCCAAAACATTGGATAGACAAGGCAGCTACCTCCGCGTTAGAGCGAATAAAAAACACCCTTGGGATTTATAAGGGATGGGAAAACCAGCAGGCTGCAATCGCCGAGATACTTGGCGGGAACCAGCCTAGGCCATTGCAAGAAGAAGCTATGCGAGTAGGGGGAGGCATCTGGAACGTTATGGCCCCTACCGGGGGAGGGAAAACTGAAGCGGCCATATTACGTCATTCCACCCGGGATGAACGCCTGATCTTTTTGTTGCCCACGCAAGCGACTTCAAACGCTTTGATGCGTAGAATCCACAAAATCTATGAGCACACGCCTAACGTGGCCGCCCTGGCACACGGATTAGCATCAGTCGAAGATCTCTACGCGCAACCGGTTACCGTTGCCTCCGATAAAAAAGAGGGCGGCTTATACTACACAGATTTCGTGAAAAGCGGCAGTTCCCGCCTGCTGGCTCCCATATGCGTAGGCACAGTGGATCAAGGGTTATTAGCTACTTTGCCGGCAAAATGGACCCATCTGCGTTTACTTGCTTTAGCTAACGCGCACGTAGTCATTGACGAGGCGCACACGCTGGACCCTTACCAAACGAAACTCGTAGAGAATCTACTAGAATGGTTGCGGGCAACAAATACCCGCGTGACACTACTGACCGCAACACTTCCTAGCCAACAGCGCACTGATTTTTTGAACGCCTACTGTGGGAAACCTCCAACCGGTAAAACCCATTTTCCTGCCTCAGAAAATCTCCAGGTTGGCGAGTGCGAAGGAAAACTCTCCATCCCAACAGTGCGTGAATACAAAATAGCTTTCACCACCGAAAATATCGCCTACGATGCGTTGGTCTCAAACCACGTAACCTGGGTGAAAAAGATGCGCGCTAAATACCCTAAAGCACGCATTGGGATCATCTGTAACACCGTAGAGCGGGCGCAAAAAGTAGCCAAAGAAATAGGTGAACACACAATCATCTTGCACTCGCGTATGACCGCAGAACACCGCAGACAAAACGCTGAGCTACTAGAAAAAACTATCGGGCCAGACAAAAAAGGTGAAGGCCTAACAGTGGTGGGTACCCAAGCAATTGAGGCATCACTCGATATTGACTTAGATGTAATGAGGACGGAATTGTGTCCGGCGCCCTCGTTAATTCAACGTGCTGGCCGTGTTTGGCGGCGTGAAGATATAAATCGATCCCTCAGGATTCCAGGCGCTGTGCATCTACCCATGACTGTTGTGAAGATCGACAACGATGCTGGTTTCCAGGTGCGCCCTTATTTTGATGCCGAACTGAGCCGTACTTGGAAATGGCTCAACGGCCATCACATGATGAAAATGCCCGATGACTGCCAGGACTTTATTGATTATTCTAAAGTAACTTTAGATACTATCGTTGAAGATTTTGAGGGAGCGACGGAACAGCTCGCAGATGAAGTGCTCAAAGCGCAAGAAGGCCTGGCTGTCGCCAACAAACTCGGTGACCTTACGAAAAAAGGGGTGACGTTGGGGACACTGATAGCAATGACGGCCCCGAAAGAATCCAGCGAGAACGAGGCGTCCACCAGATTCATAAAAAGAAATACTATTCAATGCATATTGGGCGATCCGACTGGGGTTATACCCGGCGGATGGGGAGGTAGCGCAGAGAGACTTTTAGCCGCACGCGGTAGTGACCAGGAGCTGATCAAGGCTGCAATGCGTGGTTCAATTCCTATACCAGAAGGCAGCAAATATGCGGCTATTCTGGCAGAGAAAGTAGCTTTAACACAATCAAAATCGCTCTTAGCAAGATACTACTTCATTCCTAACGCGCTCCAATTCTATGACCCAAACGTGGGTTTAACTGTTGGTGATAACTAGTGCCCTACTCCCAAGATGCGTTGACATTTTCAACTATTCCCACTAACCATCAGGTGAGATTGGAAGACAGGGTTAGTTACCTCTATTTGGAATACTGCCTAATTCGTCAAGATCGCACTGGAGTTATCGCAATAAGGGAGGGCGAAGGCCGCGACCGGAATGGGCCTAAAACTGCCAAGTTACAAGTTCCTGTTGCTGGTATGGCAGTGCTTTTGCTCGGTCCGGGAACGAGCTTGAGCCACGCCGCTGCTGTTTCGTGCGCAAGATCAGGCGTAGTAATAATGTTCTGTGGCGGGGGAGGAATAAGTTGTTACACTCACGCCAGCCCCCTAACCTCATCGGCGAAATGGGCTATAGCGCAAGCCCGTCTGGTTGCCAGCGAGGAACATCAGATTCAGGCTGCCCTATACCTGTATAAGCTGCAATTAGGCATCGAAAATATGCCCGGTGGAACCATTAATGCGATGCGGGGACTTGAAGGGCGCACTATACGTAACGTGTACAAAGCACAAGCCAAGAAGTACGGAATAAAGGGATTTAGGCGCGATTCTAACGGAGACGATGTGGTGAATGTCAGTTTGAATCTTGCGAATTCGATACTCTACGGCTGCGCTGGGGCGGCCTGTTCCGCGATAGGCGTAAATCCTGCACTCGGAATAATACATAGAGGTAATGTGCGATCATTACTTTTTGATTTAGCTGATCTGTATAAACCAACTATGACCATACCGCTGGCTTTTTCTGCGACAACTGCTGAAGACCCACTCATATTCGTTCGAAGGAAAATTAGGGCAGCCATATTCGAAAAACATGTAGTGGTTAGGATGTTGGATGCTCTGATGCAGGTTCTATCACCGCATCTTCCCCGTCGTGACGACGACCGTTTGATCGGATCGGTCGGGGAAGAGGTATCTGGGCATATTCAGTATGGCAAGGACTCGTAATGTTTGCGGTTGTCACGGCTACTGCGATACCGGATCATCTACACGGATACCTAAGTAGATTCCTGTCTGAAGTTTCTCAAGGGGTATACGTAGGTAACGCTTCACCTGTTGTAGTTGAAAATCTTTGGGAACGCTGCAATGAAGCTGCAAGCGGGGGCGTTTTGACACTAATTGTTTCTAACAATGAAAACGAACAAGGGTTTGAAGTTCGCACATGTGGCGATGCTAGCAGGCAGATAGTAGACATCGATGGTATTCAATTAGTGGCGCACTAGCACCGGGCGTGTGTGAGCTTGCCTCGGTTGGGCGGCCCGGGAACTGTTCTAGTTCAGACGAGCTGTAGCCACGCGAGAGTGAGCAACTGCCCTGTAAAATTGCTGGTGGACTTTTCCCTGCGCGAGCGGGGGTAATTCCCATCTTTATCGAAAGTGTGGCTAGCCCCCCGCCTTTTCCCGCGCTGGCGGAAGGCAATTGCAAAGGTATACCGGCCCCTACCGCGCCACTCTGCCCTAGGAAAATACTAGATTTCGCCTTGGACTTTGGCCCAGGTGAGGAATTCGGTGGCACTGTAGATTGGTTTGCCTAACGTGCGTGCCTTGCGGGCTTTCACTGACATGCTGGATGTGTCTGCAGCGATCAGCAGGTCGCAGCGGGTTTTGGTTACTGACGATTTTACTTCCAGCCCGACTGATACAGCGAGGAGTTCCATGTCTGAACGCTCGTAGGTTTTGTTGCCGTCGTAGGCGGTGCCCGTGAAACAAACCCGGGTTCCCTGCTTTAGCAGGTCCGCCAACGGCATTTGTAATCCGGCGTAACGGTAGTGCACATGCTGGTCGTATTCGATATTGAAACGGTCGACTATTTGGCAAGATTCGGCGGTCAGATCCATGTTCTGGAGCCGCTCCTGCAACATTTTTGCCACCACTTCCACGTAACCGAAAGGCACGATCTTGCCGGCCCCGCGCGGCAGCGCCCAACCCGAAACGCTGGTGGTGGCTGGCTGGTAGGCGTACAAGTCGCCCTCTACGGTAGCCGACGCAGCCAACGACGCCACTTCGAAGGCGGTGTCCGCATGCGCGTTCCCCTTAACCTGCGCGAGGGCAAAATGCTTTAGCGGAGCCACAATCCCCGTCCGCTTCAACTCGTCATCGAACACCTTCAGCGCGTGGCGGGCGTTGGCCGTGACCACGCCCGTGCCCTCAATTATCGGCTCAATCGCGGGCCAAAGCTGTGCCAGGGTGGGCGCCAACTGTAAATCTGCGGCACTCACACCATAGCGTTCAGCCGCGTCGCCCACATCCCGCGTGGGGTTCACAAGTGACGTGAACGCCCACCCGTCCTCACGCAAAATAGCAACCTCGAGCGGGCGCTGGAACCCGTCCTTGCGGCCACAAAACAGCGCCCCCAAAAACGTGCGCTCCTGGGTGCGCTTTCCAAGGCGATCCGCTAAGAACTCGCGCACCCGCTGGTCCACTTTCACGTCCCGAGGGCGAATATGCCGGCGCAAAACGATTCCCTTCAGGGACTTGCACCTAGACAGGGCCACGTAGAGCTGACCGGGAGCAAAAATCCCCCCGGACAGATCAATTAGGGCGTGCTCTAGGGTTTGCCCTTGCGACTTGTGGATGGTGACGGCCCAGGCAAGCTTGAACGGCAGCTGCGTGAATGTGCCCACCACCTGGTTAGTGAGCGAACCTGCCGAAAGCGCCGGACGCGTCACCTCCCACGTGTGCACACCGACGGACACAACATTCCCACTGCGCAGCCGCACCTGCACCTCAATATCCCCTTCGGGGAAGGCCACGGATTCGACCACCCCCAGTGAGCCGTTAACCCACCTGCCAGCCGCATCATTATTGAGCAGCATCACCTGGGCGCCAACCTTGAACTCCAGCTTGTCCTCGGTGGGAGCTTCGAAGCGTTTCGTGTCGCCGCTACGGGCAGCAAAATGGGTGTGCAACTGCCCGTCGAGGGCGTCCAGGCGGCGGCGGTTGCGCGCCCTCACTACCCTGTTGGTGGTTGCGATGGTAAGCCAAAATTCGCCTTTGGGTGGTTCAAAATCAGGGTCGACGCGTGCGTTCAAAGCGGACATAACCTGCTCGTTGACGTCCCCTGAACGCAGTTCGCCCAGCAGGGAGGCAAGGTTTGAATCCCCTGCTTGGCGGAACTGGTGGGTGAGCTGTACTGTGGGGAAGCGCTCCGGGAAATAGTGAGCTGCCGAGAAAAAGTAGGGGCTGGAGTAGGCCTCAGAAAAATATGCTTCTTCGGCGGTAGTAACTACCGGCGGCAGTTGATACAGGTCGCCTACGAGCACCACCTGCACCCCGCCCAGTGGTGAACCGGGGTTGGGCCCGTATCGTTCTAACGAGTAACACACCATGTCGAACAGATCGGCCCGCACCATGGAAGCTTCGTCGATAATCAGAGTGTCGAGCTGCGAAATCAGCCCCGCGAACCTGCCTGGCGCCGCCTGCCCCATGCGCACCTCGTCGACCGTAGTAGAGGGGGCGAACGAAAAAAGCCTGTGCAGGGTGTAACCGTTCACGTTCAGCGCTGCCACCCCCGTAGGTGCGGCTACCACCACGTTCTTTGTGGTCTGTTGGACGAAATGCCGTATTAGAGTGGATTTGCCTGTTCCAGCATTGCCAGTGATGAACAGTGACCGGCCTTGACGCAACAGGTCGAGCGCGCGGACAAAATCGTCAGTCATCTGGATAGGCATACCCACATTGTGCCACCTGCCCCTGACAGCTGATGGCGGTGGCGTGGTGGCCGCGGTGTTAGTTTCTTTAGTGCGAGGGCGGCTGGGCTCGCCCCCCTAAACTTGGGCTTGGCCCCTTGAACTTAGGAATAATTGTTCCCGCGTCGGATGGGAAACATTTTCCACTAATTCCCCATCGCGTAGCACAACGGCCCGCTGCGCCTGAGCTGCCACATCCAGATCGTGGGTCACCATGACAACCGCGGTGCCTTGGCGCCCAAGCTTAGAAAGTTCATCTATTACTAGGGCACTGGATTTAGAATCCAAAGCCCCTGTTGGTTCGTCGGCAAAAATTACGTGAGGCTTCACTGCTAGAGCTCTAATTATTGCTACCCGTTGGCGTTGTCCCCCTGAGAGCTGGGCAGGGTAGTAGTTCTTTCGCTTGGACAAGCCAAACTTCTCGAACAAGTTATCTAGTTCTGATTTTGCTAATTTCTTAGAAACGAAACGCAAGCCCAGCTTGACATTTTCCGCTGCTGTCATGGAGTCCACCGGGTTATATTGAAACTCACGATTTAGAGATTAGGATGGCTAAGACGAAGTAAATGACGTTCTTAGTTCGGTTGAGCATGTCGAAGGCGCTCCCGACGGATGCTGTTGCTACTTCGAGGGGCGTGAACACCAATATGGACAGCGCGGCAAGACGGACCTGGTTTCCGCCATCTGCCTGGGCTGGCCGTGCTCTTGGCAAAGTCTGTAAATCCGCACTGTCAAACTAACGTAGCGCCCCCGGAGCTTTCTCCGCGAAATCTGCAGTATAGTACCGATACTCGCCCATATATGGGGCCCTTCTCTTGAAACGTTATGTCCTTTCTGAGACAGTAAGTGTGGATCATTCTTGTCCGCATGAAATTGTGGGCGTGCGAATGTGCGCCATTTCCCCGAACCCTAAAGAAGGTGTTTTATCGCCGATTCCAGCTATAACTGAACACATTGCAGGCCGCGAAAGATTAGCGATCTTTAGCCCCTGCACGCACCCCGAAGGGAAACATGAACATCCTCGAATGCGACCATGTTTATAAGATCTTTGGAAGGGACAAAAAGCAAGTAGTTCAAAAGCTCAAAGACGGCGTCGATCCTAAATCGATAAAAGGCGCCACGGTAGCTGTGAACGATGTTTCTTTCGACGTAAAAGAGGGCGAAATATTTGTTGTCATGGGCCTGTCAGGCTCGGGCAAATCGACTTTACTGCGAACACTAAATGCCCTCGGCCCCGCAACAGCGGGCACTGTGAAAATTAAAGGCACTGACATTACCAAGCTGAAGCCAGCTGAGCTGCGCAAGGTGCGCCAGCAATCCATGTCGATGGTTTTTCAGCATTTCGCATTACTTCCCCATAGAACAGTCTTAGAAAATGCTGCCTACCCGCTCGAAATTGCGGGTGTCAGCAAAGAAGAGCGCGAGGCGAAAGCCCGCCACGAACTGCAAGTAGCCGGCCTCGAAGGGCGCGAGGATTCCTACCCCTCGCAGCTTTCTGGCGGCATGCAACAGCGTGTGGGTTTGGCTCGCGCGTTGTGCGCCGAGGGCGACATTTTGTTAATGGACGAAGCGTTCTCCGCCCTCGACCCCCTTATTCGCCGCGATATGCAGGAGCTGCTGCTAGAAATTCAGGCGCGCTCCAAGCGGACCATTATTTTTATTACTCACGATTTGAACGAAGCCATGCTGCTTGGCAATCGCATTGCGGTTATGCGCAACGGCCAGATTGTTCAGGTTGGTACAGCCGAAGAGATTCTTACGAATCCGGCCAACGACTACGTGGCCAAATTTGTGCAGGATGTTGATCGTTCGCGCGTTATTACGGCCTCTTCGATTATGCGCCGCCCCGTGATGCGCATATATCTAAACGATGGCCCCAGGGTGGTTTTGCGCAAGCTCGAGGAAACCGATTTGCAAGGCGGCTGGGTTACAGCCTCTGGCGACAGGCGCCTGCACGGGTATGTCGAGGGCGACGAAATCGCTGACGCCCTCAGCAAGAATCCTAACCTGGACACGATCCGGGACCTGGTGCACTATTCGCACCCGGGTATTTCGGCGGACACTCCGCTTTCGGAAATCATTTTGCCGTCCGCTTCCAAGCCGATCCCCGTGCCCGTTGTTTCTAAGGACGGCCGCTTAGAGGGGATAATCGGCCGTGTGGCCCTACTGCGCGCCCTTGGCGAGGGCAGCGGAAACGAGGTCACTCCTGTTTCTACCGGCTCTATTCCAAAGGTGGATCAGTCTAGTTCGCCCACGCAAGAAGGGTCGGGTGCCAGTGCCAGCAGCAGTGCCAGTGAGGGCCCCAAAAACGCCACCGTTGACGGTGGTCGAAGCAGCGCGCGCGAGGGCGTAGCGCCAGCCTCCGACACCGCTTCCGCCGCTCCCGAAAACAAGGCGGGGCGTGGTTCTGGCCCGGCTGCGGGTTCTACTGTTCAGGAAGGTGATGCCGAATGATGCCTATGGTTCTTGATTCCTTCCGCATCCCGTTGGGCGGCTGGGTATCGGGCGCGGTCGATTGGATGATCGCTTCCTGGTCTGGCTTCTTCAACGTGATCTCAACTATCTTCCAGGGTATTAACGATGTGTTGCAGGCGATCTTGCTGACGCCCCCATTTTGGGTGTGGATCTTGGTGTTCACCCTGCTTGGGTGGTGGGCGAAGGGCTGGAAGCTTGCCCTCGGCTCGTTCCTAGGGTTCATGCTGATCTACGGCATGGATCAGTGGGACAATGCTATGCAATCGTTGGCGCTGGTCATACTGGCTTCAGCCATAGCTATCCTTATAGGTATTCCGCTGGGTATTTGGGCGGCCAGATCTAAACGCGTTTCGGCGGTGCTGCGCCCAATCTTAGATTTCTTGCAGACCATGCCAGCGTTCGTCTACCTGATCCCGTTCGTCGTGCTGTTCTCGGTGGGCGTTGTGCCCGCCATTGTGGCTACGATCCTGTTCGCTATTGCCCCGGCGGTGCGCTTTACCGAACTGGGCATCAAACAGGTTGACAAAGAGGTAGTCGAAGCGGCCTACGCTTTTGGCGCCACCCCGCGTCGCGTCCTTTTCCAAGTGCAACTGCCCCTGGCGCGCCAAACCATTATGGGTGGCGTAAACCAGGTGATCATGCTGTCCTTGTCGATGGTTGTAATCGCCGGCATGGTTGGTGCTGGTGGCCTGGGTGCAGATGTAGTGACTGCGCTGAACCGCGTGAACATGTCTCTCGGCGCCGAAGCTGGCCTGTCCGTGGTGATCTTGGCGATGTTCTTAGACCGTGTTACCGGCTCGCGGGCTGGCCGTAAGGCTGCGGCAGGCGACGGTGTTGGTGGCAAGTCTGTTCTGGATCGCATCGTAAAGCCGGCTGCGCTGTTGGCGGCCCTGGCGTTGGCTTTGGGCTGGACTGCCGTGGGCGCTTTCGGTAGCAGCGCGGGTTCCGATAAGACGATCCGCATTGGTGTGGCTTCCGGTTGGGACGAGGGCGTAGTCATTTCGAACGCTATGAAGGTCGCCCTCGAAGAGCAGGGCTACAATGTGAAGCTGCAAGACGCCGAGGTGGGGGTCATCTTTACTGGCCTCGCCGAGGGCGACTTCGACCTGCTGATGGACGGCTGGCTGCCCACCACCCACAAGGACTACGCCGAAAAGTACGGCGACCAGATTCAAGATTTTGGCGCTTGGTACGACAATGCGAAGCTGACCATTGCAGTGAACAAGGACGCGCCCATCGATTCGCTGGATGAGCTAGCCGCCAACGCGGACAAGTTCAACAACGAAATTATTGGCATCGACGCAGGTGCGGGCCTTACGCGCGTAACTAAGAACCAGGTTATCCCGCAGTACGGGCTCGAGGATATGAACTTCAAGATCTCGTCGACGGCGACCATGCTGGGAGCCCTCAAGGGGGCCATGCAATCCGGCGACGACATAGTGGTGACCCTCTGGTCCCCGCACTGGGCCTACGACGCGTTCGACATCAAGGATCTGAAGGATCCGAAGGGCGCGCTAGGCGGAGCCGAAAAGGCCCACTCCTTCGGCCGCGGCGACTTCTCGAAGGACTACCCCGAAGTTGCCGACATGCTAAAGCACCTGAAGGTCTCAGACGAAGAGCTGTATTCGCTTGAAAACTACGTGCTGAACAAGAAGGAAGGGAAGAACCTAGTCCAGGACACTCGCGACTGGATGGAAAAGAACCCCGACTTCGCCAAGCGGCTGAAGGTCAAAGAACCAGCCAAATAGGCGGATAGCCGCACAAACGCGGATTGTCTCCGCCTTAGCCCCTACCCGCAGGGTTTCCCCCGGGTAGGGGCTTTTCGCTTAACGCCGAGGGCGGCTGGTTGCTGGGTTGTTACTGCGGCTGGACTATTGCGACCGAACCTTGGTCTAGAGCACCACCGTGCGCGTGTTCGCCCTTGGCTTGCGACAAAACACCATGTCTCGCGAAAGTTGATCAAGGCTCGCGGCAGATTTCCCGTGGGTTACGCGCCGCGGCCCCAAAGGCTGGGCGTGAGCGCGTGCATAAAAAAGAGGCCGCAACTGAAGTTGCGACCTCTGGGCTGTGGCTCCGACCGGCGTCGATCCGGTGACCTTTCGATTTTCAGTCGAACGCTCTACCAACTGAGCTACAGAGCCTTTCTTAGACAAAAACCCGGGAAACCCGGGTCTGTCAGCGACCCTGACGGGACTTGAACCCGCGACCTCCGCCGTGACAGGGCGGCGCGCTAACCAACTGCGCTACAGGGCCATGGTAGGCAATGCCTAATATATTCAGTTGTGTCGCCCTTGGCGACCGTACCCCCAACGGGATTTGAACCCGTGTCGCCGCCGTGAAAGGGCGGTGTCCTAGGCCGCTAGACGATGGGGGCCTATTTATTTGGCTCCCGAGCGTTTCGGCTTTCGCCGTCTCCCTCGGACTCGATAAAGCTTACTGGAAAACCTTTGCGAACACAAAATTGTTTTGGCGTGAGCCTGGTCACCGTCCAGTTTTAATTTAAACGGCGGCCAAGATTACACGTCTTTAATTGGGATTCATCAGGCCTAATTGTGTCCACTCGACTAGCCTGGAATACATGATCTGCTCTGTGGTCGCCCGCGCTTTTGCGGGCGCTAACTCCGTGTTTCACCAGGCGCAATGGGTGTTGCTGCCAGCAGCTGATTCGCCCTCGCCATCGCCTAGTCCGTCTGAATCGGGCTCGCTACCGTCCACCGAGGACATATCTAAAACGGTCGACAAGGCCACCCAGGGCACGGTCGACATTTTGAATCTTTTAATGTGGGCGGCCATTGGGGCGGGCATCGGGATTGCGCTGATGTTCCTTTTGCACTTGATTATTGGTGTGGTGGCTCATAGGCAGCGTTTTGTGCGGCTGGTAAAGAACCGGATTATCGTTCCCGCCTATTTCACCTGTGCGGTGTTCGGCGCCCACCTTGGGCTGTCCTATGCCTTCGACCCGTCGGATTCAGCCGCCTCGTGGGTGCCCGCCGCAAAGCACGCCGTACTTCTGTTGGGCTATGCGGGCATCGGCTGGTTGGCGTTCGCGGCAGCCGGGGTGATCGAGGACGTAACTGCCAGGCAAAAGGAGCGGCACGATCGCAAGGCCCGCCGCATCGAGACACAAGCCCAGGTGCTCCGGCGCGTATTACAGGCAGTAATAATCGTGCTGACCATTATCGGAATGGCACTCACCTATCCTGCTGCGAGGGCGGCGATGGCTTCAGTCCTTGCCTCCGCCGGCATTGCTTCGTTGATTGCCGGTCTTGCTGCTCAGTCCACTTTGGCGAATATGTTCGCCGGGTTGCAGGTGGCGTTTGCGGATGCGATTCGCGTGGGCGATGTGGTCATGATTAAGGGGCTGGATGGCGCTGAATTGCAGGGAACTATTGAGGAGATAACTCTTACCTATGTGGTAGTTCTGCTGTGGGATGACCGCCGCATGATCGTGCCTTCCACCTCGTTCACCCAGCAGCCGTTCCAGAACCTGACTCGCCAAACCCCACAACTGCTCGGTGCTGTGGAGCTGTCTCTGGACTGGTCTGCCCCCGTTTCGCAGATTCGCGCCGAGGCCGACCGCCTACTTTCGTCTTCAGACCTGTGGGACGGCCGCTCTGCCTCCGTGCAAGTGTCTGCTTCGAATGAACGGTACATGACCGTGCGCATTGTGGTCAGCGCTGAAAACTCTGGAAAGCTCTGGGATTTGCGCTGCTACCTGCGCGAACGCCTCTACGCCTGGCTGGTGTCCAATGCCCCCTACGCGCTGCCGCGGCACCGGTGGGTGCAACAGGTGGTCCAGCAGATCAACCAGGACGTTTCTGAAGAACGCGTCGCCCACCTGGCGCAGGAGCTAGCCCAAATTTCCCGCACGGATGCGGATACGGCCTCGGACATGCAAATAGACAAACTGGATACGGCCGAAGCGATCAAGCAGGTGCTGGCGCGGGGAGAGGGGCGCGCTAAGCAACCCGGGCAGAAGAACCAAAAGAACCAGAAGGGGCAGAGAGGCCAAAAGAAGAACCAGCGAAATGACAAGGCTGCCTCGTCGATTCACGAAGCCCGCTTGCAGGCGGCGAAAAAGAAGGCCCGGCGCCAGATCAAGCGGCGGTCGTTGCGCTCGCGCGGGATCGCCATGCCTCGCACCGGTCAGGAAACTTCGATCCTGCCCACCCAGCCGCTTGCACCCAAGGATGCCGCCGCCGTTGCGGTAGCTGTAGCGAAGCAGGCTAGCGAGCACCCCGGGAGCAAACGTCGCGGCAAGAAGCGGAATGCGCCCTCGGCGGAAACCACCCCAGATGTGGCGCAAACTCAGGTGCTCGCTACCGTCTTGGAGCAGCAAGAACGCGATGCCCAAACCGTCGCGCCGGAAATGGAAACCACCATGTCGGATCGCATGTTCTCGGGCAGTCCCGAGGCTGAAGAGCGCGGCCAACAGCTGTTCTCTGGGCCCCACAATGAAGAGGTAGAGGGCACTGCCCAGCAAGAGGACTCACCTGCGCAACAGAAGGGTGAGGCCGGTACCGTTAAAGCAGAGGCTGCCCCGCCCGCGAATAAAACAATCGACGTGACGGATGCGGGCACTTCAGAAACGAAGCTAATGCCAAAAATTCAGGAGGACGAATAATGGCCGAGGACTTTTCGAAGCTGACCGAAGCTGACTGGCGCACCCGGCTGACTCCCATGGAATACCACGTGCTGCGCGAGGCCGGCACGGAACGTCCGGGCACTGGGGAGCTGCTAAGCGAGGATCGGGAAGGAGTCTACACCTGCCGCGCCTGTGGGGCGGAACTGTTCCGCTCGGATACCAAGTTTGAATCGGGCTGCGGCTGGCCTTCCTTCTACGACCCGCAGAAGGCGGCGGTGAACATCTCTACGGATACCTCCCATGGCATGGTTCGCCAGGAAGTGCGCTGCGCCCAGTGCAATTCGCACCTTGGGCACGTGTTCCCGGATGCTCCGCAGACCCCTACTGGGGAGCGCTACTGCATGAATTCGGTGGCCCTTTCCTTCGCTCCTAAAGGCTAGTAAATGCCTGCAACCGTGCGTGTCATCAGCGCCAATATTGCTCACGACGCCGATGTGGCGCATGATCTTGCCCAGGCAAAGCCCGACATCTTGTGTATGCAGGAGGTCGACGTGCGGCAGTGGCGCTCTGGTTTTCGCGACCAGGGCGCCCTCATCTGTGAGGAAGCGGGGCTGAAGCATTGGCGCTTCCTGCCGTTTTTCCGCGGGCAGGCATTGTTCTTGCGGCTGCCGGTGCGGCGAGCCTTGGCGGGGCGGCGGCCTAGGCTAGGCGGCTTTGGCGTGGTGGTGGCTTCGCGGTACCCGGTTGCCGTGTGGCGCACCTTGAAACTGGGGGCGGCTCCCATTCGTCGCATCGGCCGCGCTAAGGGCGCAGGCCTCTTTGGCAGTTCCACCTCGGTTGACTTTGGGCAGAATCGGGCACTGCTGGCGGCGGACGTCCTGACGCCGGGTGGGCCGTTGCGCGTGGGAAGCACCCACCTAGAAATTCATGGCGTCACGGCCCGCTCGCAACTGGCGCACGCATGGAAACAAATGGTGGGGGGCACTTACTGTTCTCCTGTCGAGGGCGAAGTCCCACCCCCGCACGTATCTTCCACGCTGCTAGTGGGGGATATGAATCTGGGGACTGCTCCGGTGTTAGAAGCCACCGGGGTTAGCGAACAGATGCACGTGGGCATGCCTACGTTCCCGGCGGTGGCACCCAAATCGATTATCGACCATGCGGTAGCGGCCGGGAAGATCCGTTTTGAGGACTCGTATGTGATCGAGCAGAAGGGCTCCGACCATAGGGCTTTAGTCATGGAAGTGGTTGTGGGCGACTGGAAGTCGGATGCATCATTGCGTAAAAGTGGCAAACTTTGACAAACGAGTCGTTGTATGTGAAAAATTCCTAATAATTTTTCGCTCCAAACTAACATTTAGCTAACAGTGTCCTGCAGGGCTGGCATACAGGGCTAAATAGTGAAACTATAGGGGCAAGGCGTAAATGCGCACCCCTATAGTAAGGAAAGAAAAATGGGCGAGATCATCGGTACCATTATTTTTGGCGCGATCATTGGCGCACTGGCCCGTCTGTTCATGAAGGGCAGCCAGCCGCTAAGCATTCTATGGACCATCATTCTGGGCGTCGTCGGCGTTGTCGTTGGCAACCTGATCCTAGGCATCTTCAAATACCCGACTGACACCCCGGCATTGACTGGTGGCGTTGGGTCGTCTGCACTATCTGTGCAGTAGTTGCTATTTCTATTTACTTGGCAGCCACTGGCCGCAAGAGCAAATAGTTTCAAATAGTATTTGAACTGAAGAATCCCGCACTTTAGGTGCGGGATTTTTTTGTATCCATTTTCTTTTTTGCAACCTATTGTGACCGGTTGATACACACTTAAATACGCGGGTGATTCGCATCTGTAGGAGCCGCCTTAGTAAAAGGTAGAGGTGTGGACGCGCCAGGGGTGAGGGTAGGGATAAAGTCCCGGGCTACCGGCCCAGCCGTTCTCGCATTTTCCGTGCGAGGACGCGCAGGCGTTTGCCGCCCTCGGAAAATATTGAATCGGGCACCTGGCCAACCCAGGCGTCGCGGCCAGCCCCTAGCCGACCGGCCACCCACGCCGCGTGCAGGCGCATATTCGCATTGGGCAGCAGCGAATTGAGCTGCGAATCCGGGTTTCCCCAAAGCCCACACGGCGCCTTCACGCCCTGCCAGGGGGCCGGTTCGTCAGAAGAATGCATTTCGAAAATCAGCCACGAAGCCGCAAGGCGCGCTGCTACGGAGGGGGCTACCGGGTAAACACCCACCGCGGGGGCGCCCACGATAGTGCTGATTAGCTTGTCAGAGTTCATTACCGACTCGGTGGCCGCCAACGGCAGAATAGGCGTTATCGTGCTAACGCCCTGGCCGGTAAGGGTACTAGCCCGCCACCGGCCAATCCGCTTCGCCGCTAAATAGTTCGGCCCCTGTAGTGGCACGATGGCATCCACCAGATGCCCCTTTGAATAGTAAACGTCAGTGGGAGTGCCGCTAAAGCACACCGTAGTGTCGGGGCGAGCCTGGCATACCATGCGCTCCACCAGGTCAGCCGCAATTGCCGCGTGCACATGGGCGCGCGAGGGCGCATATAGCGCATCCACCAAAATCACCGGCTTAGAAATGCCGCAAATGTAACCGGCCAACTGCCTGGGATTCTTCACCACATCGCATATCCGCCCCGAAGGAATCACCAGTTTGCCAGGCGCATCCTGGCAAGCCTGCAACAGTGCCTTACGCCGCTTCGAATCTGCCCGCACAATCGCGTGTACCGTAGCGCCCGCGTGCGCCAGGGCCACCGTGGGTGCAAGCTGCGCGGCCCCCGCCAACACCACCACTTCGTAGCCGGCCAGATTCCACCACTGCGGATGCAAGCTAACAATCGACAAAGCAGCCTGGGCGCGCTTGTTCAACAGCGAATGCCCAATCGGCAGCGAAAGCCGTGGAACCGGGCACGTGGCAGCCTGATCGGCTTTGCCCACCTGCGAAACAGGCACCTCAGTTGCAATGGGCTTAGCTTCGGCAAGGTTAGTCCCATCCGGTAACTGGGCGTTAGCGTAGATGAAATCCAACGCTGCCTTGGCCATGGTGGGGGAGTCTTCGCCCTCGAGCGCAGTTAGGTTATGGAAGGAGGTGGGATAGTTCTGTCGCCAATCACGGTCGCCAACTTCTGTCACCTTTGGGGAACCTGTGGCTCTGGCAGCGGCGTTCATTGCGCCCTGGATCAGGCGAGTTGCACTGCTAGCACCATCCAATGTCCACTTCGACAAGAGCGCCCCTCTATTCATTGCGATTGCGTCAACGCCCCTATCCTACGCGCCCGTAGGTTAGAGGGGAAAATATTTGCCATTACTGCCCTTCCAACGCATGATTTAAACATGAGAAAGTCTTCATGTCTGCTGGCAGCAGCGCTAACGCTGCTCCTTGGCGCCAGCGCGTGTGCCAGCACTCCCAAGCCTGGTCCCGCGTCCGCTCCCACCTACACCAATAACAACAAGGTCGTTGATGATAGGGCGCAGTACGCGGATGCCCCCGAAAAGTCTTCGGCCAAGGTCTATTCCTACAACGAGGGCGAACACGAGGTCTCTGGCAACCTGTACTTCAACGGCATCGCCTACTTCATGTGTGACGAGATGGTGCAGGGCCCGCCGCTCACCTGTTCCTACCCCAGGGTCATGGTGCACGGGCTGGAAAATACTCACGATTCCATCATCGGATTCAAGCAGATCCCCACGGGCAAACTGGCGCGCCGCTCAATGAAGGTGCGGATTGATTCGGTGGATCGGCACAATAAAATTTCGCACACGCGCTTCCTGCAGTGGACTGATAAGTAACCGACCGGGAGGCCGCTTGTCTGCACCGGTAGATGTAATAGAGGGGCGGACAGGAAACCTGTCCGCCCCTTACTAGCAGGGCCCACCAGCTAGCCCCGCCAGTCGGCTAGGCCTAAGCCTGAGCCGTTTCCTTGGTGTCGGCATTCTGATCTTCAACCTTGTCAATCTTCTTGTTGATGAAAGCAAGGATGAAAGCGCAGACTGCGCCGACAATGGCAACAACCAAGGTAATCCAGAAGATCTGCTGGTAGCCAACATAGGGGTTAGCCTTGTGGGCCTCTACCAGTTTGCCAGCCAGCGGGTTCGCCCAGAAGATGGATGCGTAAACTAGGAACGAGCCCACTGCCATTGCCGAGCCGTTGATCTCTT
Source organism: Actinomyces sp. UMB0138 (assembly GCF_002849225.1). Taxonomy (GTDB): domain Bacteria; phylum Bacillota; class Negativicutes; order Veillonellales; family Veillonellaceae; genus Veillonella; species Veillonella parvula_H. The sequence continues at coordinate 312,346 of NZ_PKMC01000003.1, read as the reverse complement.
CAGGAAGCTGCAGTTCGGCGATAGGTGCCAAGATCACTGCCTTGCCCATGAACACGCCGAATGCGACAACCATTAGTAGGACTACTGCAGGCCAGACCATATTCTGCTGGGAAGGAAGGAGACGGATGATCGCGGTAGCTGCCGCGGTAACCGTGAGGGCGGCGCCCATCATCATGGTCGAGGACTTGAATACGTAGTCCGCGACGATCCCAGCAACTAGTCCGCCGAAGACGCCGATCAGGCCCGTGTTCAAAATGCCGAACACGCCCGCGGTTGCGTCGGAAGCGTGGAATACCAGTTGCAGGTAAGGAGCCGACGAGTAGATCAGGTTGACGTAGCACCAGTACAGGCACAGACCGGCAACGCCTGCCAGCCACACGCGCGGGCGAAGCAGCACTTTCAGTAGGCCAACGGCCGCAGCGGCGTTCTTGCCCATGTCTTCAGATTCGGCAATGGCGTTCTTCGGTACAAACTTCAAGATCGCCAGGATTAGCGGAACTAGCAGCAGCGAGTAGCCGATGCCGAAGCCGATCATGATCTTGTTGGCTGCTGCCGGGAAGACGGCGATAATGCCGATGATGACGATGTTCATCAGGAACTCTGCGGCGCGGCGGATGGTTTCTAGTAGCCCCATTGCCAGGCCGCGCCCCTTTGTGTCCGCGTCCTTGGAAACAAAGGTGACGCCGTTGACCACCGCTGGCCAGCCGATCGCGTCCCAAACGCCCCAAGAGATCGCGATCGCAACCATGATCTTGAAGCTTAGGTTGGGGATCATGTAGAGCATCAGGAAGGTGACCAGACGCCAGGAGCACCACCAGATCAGAATGGAGCGGATGGTGAAGCGGTTGTTGACCCAGCCACCGGGCACGTACAGGAACATTGCGATTCCCAGCCAGCCCATTAGAACGCCAAAATCGTCAACACCGATTCCTAGCGCGTGGGTTAGTGGCAACATCAATGAGCCTTTGAAGGCTTCGAAGGTCGAGTAGACCAGCTGCCCGGCCATAACCACGGTCAGGAAGGAGCCGACCCTGCCCTTGCGCAGGAAGATAGGGATTTTTTTCGAATTCATCGTAAGTCCTTTTACTTAGCGCGCAATTCCATTTGCGTGCGATACAAGGGGCTTAGTTAGCCCAGACTAGGCCTCTTAGTAGCGGTCTGTCAGTTGGTGGGAAATGTCGGTAAATACGCCGGTGGCTCCCCAGTGGAATAGCTGGTTGATGCGGGCTGGATCGTTTACGGTCCACACGTTCACGCCGACGCCGAAGTCGCGGAACTCCTGGATGCGTTCCTTGGTTAGACCCGCGTCCTCGGGGTGAACGTATTCTGCCCCCAACATTTCGAGGACGGAACGCCAGTCGTCGTACAGGGCGCAGGTTTCCCACAGCGCACCAATTACGGTTTCGGGAGCGATCTGCTTGATCTTGTAAAGCAGTAGGAACGAGAAGGAGGAGACAATGATCTGCGATTTTTCAACGCGGGCTAGTTCTTCGGCAACCTTCTTCACTAGGAGCTCGCTGCGCTCCTTGCCCTCTTCGTTAGCTTTCAATTCGATGTTGGCGTTCATGCCGGTCTCGTTTAGGAAATCCACCAGCTCGTGCAGGGTGGGCAGGTGTTCGCCCTTGAAGTCCTTGCTGAACCAGCTGCCGGCATCGACCTTTGCTACTTCTTCGTCAGTCAGATCGTAGAAACGCCCGGTGTGGTCGGTGGTGCGATCCAAGGTGGTGTCGTGGCAGATAATAGGAGTGCCATCTTTGTCGATGTCAACGTCGGTTTCAATCCATTTCGCGCCGTGCTCGAAAGCCGCGCGGAAGGCTGCCATGGTGTTTTCTGGGGCTAGTCGGTTTGCGCCTCTATGAGCAAATATTGTCTTTTCAATCATTGAAAAACCTTCGTCATTGAACCTAGCGAATATGGTTCCCACCGGTGGTGGAAAGAGCCCGCTGCGACTAGGTTTGTCGCAGCAGTGCAACACAAAAATAGTATGTTTTGGGTATTTTGGCCCGCAATGAAAATGAACGTTTTTTCATCTTCGTTGGGCGGGTGTGACAAAGGTGCAATGCCTGGAAAATGAGTACAGCAATGGCGGCGGCTACTGTTTTACGTGACTGTGGCCTACGAAACTTTTTATTTCGGCACAAGAATATTGTCAATACATTCGCCCGTGACTGTGGCGTAGATTACCGGAAAGGTAACTCCCTGCGCTTTTGTATATTTTCCCTGTTGGGACCGTAGTTCTAGGGCTGCGAGTGTGTTTTTCGTGGCAAGGCCAAAGCGAAAATAAAAACCCCGGCTGCTGCCGGGGTGATGGTGGGCCCACAGGGAATCGAACCCTGAACCCACGGATTAAAAGTCCGTTGCTCTGCCAATTGAGCTATAGGCCCGCGCTTGCGCGCCCCATAATCGTAGCAGCACCCGGGCGGAACGGGGAAATTTATCGCCGAGATATTGCTCTCTATTGCACTGGTGGCGCCTGGGCGCCTTCGGCGGATGCGCGAGGATGGGGTGGTGCCAGCGCAAATGTTTCCCACTGGCGCAATTGGGATGGCCCATAGCCGCTGAAGGGGAGGGCTTATTCAACTAAAATTTACTTTATTAGTTCACAATGAGTCTGATATTAGGAGGAGTGCCATGTCTGCCCGTTTTCGTCGGCCGGCGATGCTTGAACCCGAAGATGCCGAAAACATTGTGGGGGATGCTGACCCGGCGCTGCGTTCCGACATTGCGCACACTACCGCGCAACTGTTGCTGGGCACCTTTGACGGTCATTTTGACAAGCCTATGACGCTGGGCGATGCCATATCCACCCCCGAGGTGCTGGTTCCCAGGCTGCGGCAGATAGCCGGATCAGGCAATGTTGATCTGGTGGCCGAACTGTGGTCGGGCCAGCCCGCCTCTACGCTGCCTGGCGCCCTCTGGCGGCTGTACTTGCTGCGCGAATGGGCAAGGCGGGACAGAGAAACCACCCAGCAGCGCTATAACGAGGGGTTGGCCGCGCCGCAGCGGGCGCACGGCGTGAAGAACCCGCCTCCGTTCGATCAGGCTTTCGGGGCGATCAACCAGGTGCTGGCGGGGGCTCCTGACGAGGTCGAAGAACCGCTCCATTGGGTAGGCGAACGCCTGGCGGTGGCCGCACAGGTAATGCACATTTTGGCCGCCGGTGCTGCGGGCCCGGATTGGATTACGTCTGATAAGGACGAGTTGGCAGACCAGGTGACTCGGAGGGCTTCGGCTCTGACCAAGACCGCTGATGATTTTGAGGCCGCAGCAACCGCCGCGGCAAACCACAACCTTAACTAAGGGGTAAATATGAGGAACGCTTTCGGTATGGAAATTCCCGAGACTAATAACCAGGACTCACTTTCCCATCCTGCCGCCCAGGCCGGAGGTGTCCCCGCTGAAGAGCCGCAGGAACGGGAAGGAAGCCCCGCCCAGGAAGTAGCGGCAGAGGCCGAGGCGGATGAGGCCGCTGCCAAGCCGGATGCCGTAAACGAATCAGGCTTTGAATCGGCCGAATCGAAAGACTTCACCGCCGATCCTTCCCAGTTCCCCGGCCACGAACACGAAGATTCCGAATTCGAGGACGAGCCCGAAGAAAGCGAGCAGGCAGAGCCCACCCCGCTCACTCCCGCTCCCATCCCGCCGGCCGAGGAGGTTCCGGAGCCACCCAAGACTCCCGCTAGGGAAGTGAATTTGCCCGAGGGCCGCTTTGGCGATCGCGAACTATCGTGGATGGACTTCAACCTGCGCGTAATGGAACAGGCCGAAGACACTCGCCTGCCCCTGCTAGAGCGCGCCTGGTTCACCACCATCGTCACCTCGAACCTGGATGAGTTCTACATGGTGCGCGTAGCCGGGCTAAAGCGTCGCATCGCCGCCGGCATCGCCCGCCCATCTGCCTCCGGCCTCAGCCCGCGGCAGGTACTGACGGGCATTACCGACCGGGCACAGAAGCTAACCCGCCGCCAAGCCGACTTTGTGCAGGAAACCTTATTGCCCGCCCTCGACAGGGAAGGGCTACACCTGTGCAAGTATGAAGACCTAGACCAGGAAATGCGCCATCAGCTGCACCGCTACTTCCGCAAGCGGATTTTCCCGGTGCTCACCCCGTTGGCAGTGGATCCGTCTCACCCATTTCCCTATATCTCAGGTCTGTCCCTGAACCTGGCGGTTGTGCTGCGCAACCCCGTTTCCGGCAAGCAGCACTTTGCCCGCGTGAAGGTGCCTGAGGGGCTACCGCGTATTGTTTCGGTTGACCAGGTAGTAGATGGCATTCGGCCCGAAGAGGCATCGGATACGGCCGAGGGCGCCACCTTCGTCACTATTGAAGACGTTATTGGTCACCACCTGGATCACCTGTTCCCCGGAATGGAAGTGTTGGAATACCACACCTTCCGGGTCACTCGTAACGAGGACCTGGAGGTTGAAGAGGACGACGCCGAGAACCTGCTGCAGGCTATGGAGACGGAGCTGTTGAAGCGCCGTTTCGGGCCGGCGGTGCGATTGGAAGTGTCGGAAGGTATTAGCGATTTCGTGCTGAACTTCCTGGTGGTAAAACTCGAGATCTCGATGGCAGACGTATTCCGGTTGCCGGAGCCGCTGGATCTGACTTGCCTGAACATCCTGCACGACCTGGACATTCGCGATCTGCTGTACCCCCCATTTTTGCCGGTTACGGCCGCGGGTCTTGCCGAGGTCGAATCCGCCACTCCTACGGACATTTTCGAGTCGATCCGCAACGGCGACGTGCTGCTGCACCACCCCTACGATTCCTTCTCCACTTCGGTGCAACAATTTGTTACCCAGGCGGCTAAAGATCCGAGGGTGCTGGCGATCAAGCAGACGTTGTATCGCACCTCGGGCGATTCGCCGATCGTGCAGGCACTTATCGACGCTGCCCAGGCTGGCAAGCAGGTGCTGGCGATTGTCGAGATTAAGGCCCGCTTCGATGAGGAGGCCAACATTGGGTGGGCCCGCAAACTAGAACGCGCCGGGGTGCATGTGGTCTACGGCATGGTGGGGTTGAAGACTCACTGCAAGCTGTCGATGGTGGTGCGCCAGGAATCTGACGGTTTGCGCCGCTACTGCCATGTGGGCACCGGTAACTACCACCCCAAGACGGCGCGCGGGTACGAGGACCTGGGGTTGCTGACTTGCGACCGCGACGTAGCCCAGGATCTGACCCGCCTGTTCAATCAGCTGTCCGGGTTTGCGCCGCTGACCACCTTCCACCGCCTGCTGGTGGCGCCTCGTTCCATTCGGCCGGGCCTACTGGAGCGCATCAACCGCGAAATAGAGAACAAGCGTGCGGGCAAGCCGGCTTGGATTCGCTTCAAGATGAACTCGCTGGTAGATGAAGCGATCATTGATGCCCTCTACCACGCTTCCCAGGAGGGCATCCCGGTAGATATTGTGGTGCGCGGTATTTGCGCATTGCGTGCCCCGATCGAGGGCGTCTCTGACAATATCCGCGTCCGCTCCATTCTGGGGCGGTATCTGGAACACTCGCGCGTGTATTCCTTCTGCAACGGTGGAGACACCGAAGTGTGGATCGGCTCGGCTGACCTGATGCACCGTAACCTGGACAGGCGCGTCGAAGAACTAATCCGCATCACTGATCCTGACATGATCGAACATTTGGCAGGCTTGGTAGAGCTGGAGGCTTCCGAGAAGGTTTCCAGCTGGCACCTGCAGGCGGATGGGACTTGGAAGCGGCACATCGAAGACAAAGAAGGCCAGCCGCTGCTGGATATTCAGACGTATTTGATGGAGCAGGCTAACAAGCGTGTCAAGGGGCGTAAGTAGACGTTTCGGCATTCACCGGCAAGGGCGGGTAGGGTTAACAACTAGAATTAGCTATCCGGCATGCCGGTAATGAAAGGATGGTCCAATGTCAAGGCCCCGCCCTCGGCCGCCTGTTTCCCGTATTGTGCGTTCAGGTGGAGCTATTGTGTGGCGGTTGCGCCAAGGTGGCAGGACAATCCCGGGAACGCAGATTCCGCGCAGTGAGGCCGACATTGAGGTGCTGATCGTGCACCGGCCCCGCTACGACGATTGGTCGTGGCCGAAGGGCAAGATGGAACGCGGTGAACACATAGTGGCTACCGCTGTCCGCGAGGTCGAAGAGGAAACCGGCTTTGCGGTGCGCCTGGGCGTGCCGTTGCAGACACAGCGGTACCGGCTGGGCGTCGGGCACACCAAAGAGGTGCGCTACTGGCTGGGCCAGCTAGATGTCAGTGAGCCGGCAATGGTTGGCCGTCCGCTCGCCAAGCGTGCCCCCATCTCTGAAATCGATCAGACCAAGTGGGCGAAGCCTGCTAAAGCCCGCAAAATGCTTACCCGGCGAGGGGACCAGCGTCTACTCGACGAGGCGGTTGCGCACATTCGTAACCGCACCGCACAAACCCAGCCGCTGCTGATCATGCGCCACGCCAAGGCGGTAGGGCGCAAGAAGTGGGAGGGCGAAGAATCGGCCCGCCCGCTCGCTCGCAAGGGTGTCGGGCAAACCAAGAACCTGGTTCCGATCCTGTCCGCCTATGGCATCGGCCAGGTACTGACCTCGCCGTGGCGGCGCTGCTTCCAGACCGTGGCTCCTTTTGCCACCCTCACTGGCGCGCCTCTTACCGCGCTCGCGGATCTGACCGAGGCTGCCCATGCGGCAGACGGGACTGCCGTGCGCGAACTGGCCAAGAAGTGGCTGGCGGACGGGCAGGCCAGGGGCGTGTGCGTGCACCGGCCTACTTTGCCCGCCCTCGTCGGAGCCCTAGCCGGGATCACTCCGAACGCTATTACGCGGCAGTTGCCGCAGGAAGACCCGTATCTGCACACCGCGCAAATGCTGGTTGCCCACATCGCGCTCGTGCCTCTTGCCGAGGACGATCCGTTGCCCACGCCCGTGGCGCATCTGCTGTCTGACAGTGGGGAAGTGCCCGTCGCTTACGAGGGCGGCCCGGAACTGGAGCACGAGGCCAAGCCGAAGAAGAAGGGCCCGTCGCCCGCGCTGCTGGCGGGTAAGAAGGGAACTCCGGTAGCGCTCCCCACCAAGGGGTCGGCCCTGCGCACCACCAAGCCTGCGAAGAAGTCGAAGGCTCAGCCTGTCAAGGCAGTCTCGGCTCCCGCTGCGGTAGATCGGGAAGCGCAGCTGGAATGCCGACCGGTGGTAGTCGCCCTCGAACTGGTGCGCGCGTAAGGTAAGAAACCGAATCATTAGAGTGTTCTAACTCACCGCCGTTAGCGTATGTGCACGTCACAACTGTAAATCGAGTTTGTTCACCAACTGTTCACTTGGGTTGAACTTTATCTACACCTGACTTCCGTACCTTGTACATGTCAGGGCCTAGGCCCTCCCATTCGGTACGAAGAATAGGAAGTATCACAAGTGAATCAGAAGTTTTACAAGTTCCTGGGTGTGGCTGCAGCCGCTTCCTTCGCGGTCACCTCACTAGCTGCTTGCGGTTCCGACAACGCTACTGGCGAAAAGGCGGACGGCAATGACAAGACTTCGCAGCAGAGCGAATCCGTATCCGGTTCCCTGAAGGGTGCGGGCGCTTCCTCACAGGAGTCGGCAATGACCACCTGGACTCAGACCTTCATGGAAAACAACCCCGATGCCCAGATCACCTACGGTGCAGTTGGCTCGGGCGCTGGCATTGAACAGTTCATTGGCAAGCAGGTAGCGTGGGCCGGTTCCGACGCATACCTCGAGGGCGACGAAGTAAAGAAGGCCAAGGATCGCTGTGGCGCCGATGCTTTCGATCTGCCCACCTACATTTCCCCGGTAGCCGTCGTCTTCAACATCAAGGGCGTCAAGAAGCTGAACCTGGATCCTGACGTAGTTGCCAAGATCTTCAAGGGCGAAATCAAGAACTGGAACGATCCGGCCATTGCCAAGGCCAACCCGGATGCCAAGCTACCCGATCTGGCAATCACCCCGGTTCACCGTTCTGACAAGTCCGGTACTACCGAAAACTTCACCTCTTACCTTCACGAAGCCGCTGGGGACGTGTGGACTGACGAAGCCGACAAGACCTGGCCAATTGCTGGTGGCGAGACCGGTGACAAGACCTCTGGCCTGATCCAGGCAGTACAGTCCACCGAGGGCACCATCGGCTACGCCGACTTCTCTAAGGCAGGCGACGATCTGGGCATTGCTTCTTTGAAGTCCGGTGACGGTTACACTGCTCCGTCGCAGGAAACCGCTGCCAAGGCTGCGGACATCGCCGAGCCGGCCAAGGATCGCGCAGATGGCGACCTGGCCCTGGACGTGGTTCGCGTTCCTAAGGAAGAGGGCGCCTACCCGCTGATCATGATCTCTTACGAGATCGTCTGCTCCAAGTACGAAAAGGAAGAGGGCGACCTAGTAAAGGCCTTCATGGAGTATGTCTCCTCCAAGGAGGGCCAGAAGGCCGCTGCCGAGAGCGCAGGCTCTGCCCCGATTTCTGACGAGATGCGACAGAAGGTTCAGAAGAGCCTAGACAAGATCAAGATCGGCTAATTATGCAACGAGGCGTTCGGTAGTGGGAAACCGCTACCGAACGCTTTCGCATGAGAGTTGGAAGTAGGAAGTTCATGACGGTCAAGCGATCAGAAGCTAACTTGCTGACCGATTCCAAAGGAACGGGTAAAACGGGTAACGCTGTATTCCGCGCCATCGCCCTGCTGGCAGGTATCACCATTTTGGCCACATTGGCGTTGGTAGCAGTGTTCTTGCTGCTGCAAGCCAAGGATGCGATCTTGGCGCAGGGCAAAGTGTTTACCACCATGGGGTCGGCAAGTCACGTAAACATCTGGCAGTTCACGATGCCGCAGGTATTCGGTACGTTGCTAGGTTCTGGCATGGCAATGTTGATGGCTGTGCCGGTTGCAATCGGGATCGCCCTCTTCATCAGCCACTACGCGCCCAAGAAGCTGGCGCAAACCCTGGGGTACCTGGTGGATCTGCTGGCAGCTATCCCCTCGGTAATCTACGGCCTGTGGGGCGCCCTCTGGCTAGTGCCGAAGCTAGTGCCTTTGAATAAGTGGCTCAATGCCCACTTCGGTTGGTTCCCCCTATTTGGCGGGGTGGCCTCTCCGACCGGGCGCACCATCTCGTCGGCCGCCGTGATCCTAGCCGTCATGATTCTTCCCATTGTCACCTCGATTAGCCGCGAAATTTTCCTAAAGACCCCGGGGCTGCATGAAGAAGCAGCACTGGCCCTTGGTGCCACCAGGTGGGAAATGATTCGCCTGGCAGTGCTGCCGCACGGCCGCTCCGGCATCGTCTCAGCATCCATGCTGGGGCTCGGACGCGCGCTCGGCGAAACCATGGCAGTGCTAATGGTGCTGTCGGTTGGCGCCAGCTACTCGTTCCACATTCTTGAAGCGGGCAAGCACTCGACCATTGCGGCCAACATTGCGTTGCAACAGCCCGAATCTACCGGCCTCGCCCTGTCTGGCCTCTTCGCCACCGGTCTGGCCCTGTTCTTCATCACCATGATCGTCAACATGCTTGCGCGCTGGATTCTAGCCCGCACAGGCACAAAGTAGGGGGATCCAATGTCTGATACGTCAAGGGCCCGCAGCTCCTCGTCTGCGCTCGCCCCATCCTCGTCCTCGGATGCCCGCCCGCAGGCCCCGAAGAATAACCCGTTCGCGCCTGCTGATCCGGGTCTGAACCGACGCAGGGCAATCAAAGACAAGATCTCGACCGTAGTGGTTTCGATCTGCTTTATCCTGGCCATGATCCCACTGGTGTCCCTGCTGTGGATTACCGTCGCTCGGGGCGGGGCCAGATTACTCAGGGATTTCCCCTACTTCGTGGCAGTGTCCATGAAGGGTGTCTCGGGCGGCATGGATGCGGGCGGCATCTACCACGCCATCATTGGTACCCTGATCATCACCGCCCTGGCAACCCTCATATCGGCGCCAATTGGCCTATTCACCGCCGTGTACGTTACCGAATATGGCGGCAACAACAAGCTGGCTCGGGCAATCATGTTCTTCGTGGACGTCATGACCGGCGTCCCCTCGATCGTCGCCGGCCTGTTCGCCCTGTCAGCCTTCGCGCTGCTAGTAAAGCCCGGATACCAGGCAGGCATCGTAGGTGCGGTGGCACTGTCAGTACTCATGATCCCCACCGTGGTGCGCGGCTGTCAGGAAATGCTGCTGCTGGTACCGCAGGAATTACGAGAGGCGGCACTCGCCCTCGGCGTGCCCAAGTGGAGGGTAATCCTGAAGGTCGTACTGCGCACCGCAGCTGGCGGCATCACCACGTCGATCATGCTGGCAATCGCCCGCATCATTGGCGAAACAGCCCCGCTGCTGTTCACCGCGGGCCTGGTCAACTGGATTAACTTTGACCCGTTCAAGGGGCAGATGACCACGCTGCCGGTGTATGCCTACCGGCAGTACTCGCAGGGCCTAGTGCCCTGTAAAGGCGGTGGCACTTGCATCGCCGACATCAACTACCAGCGTGCTTGGGCCGCCGCCCTCGCGCTAATCATCCTAGTAATGGCCCTGAACATTATTGCGCGTGCAATTGCAACGGCCGTTGCCCCGAAGGGGCGCAACTAAGACCCCGAAAGGAAAATGGCAGTGTCTACTCGCATTGAAGTTCGCAACGAAAACATCTACTACGGCGATTTCCTAGCCGTCCGCGGCGTCAATATGGAAATTGAGCCGAACTCGATCACCGCGCTGATCGGCCCTTCCGGGTGCGGTAAATCTACTTTCCTTCGCACTCTAGATCGCATGCATGAAGCGATCCCCGGCGCCCACGTCGAGGGCGAAGTGCTAATTGAAGGCAAGAACATTTACGACAAGGACGTGGACCCGGTACAGGTGCGCCGCCTAGTAGGCATGGTGTTCCAGCGGGCAAATCCGTTCCCCACCATGTCCATCTACGAGAACGTGCTGGCGGGGGTGCGGCTAAACTCGCGTCGTCTAGCCAAGTCTGACGCAGACGCGCTGGTCGAAGAATCCCTGCGCAGCGCAAACCTGTGGGACGAGGTCAAGGACAGGCTGGACCGGCCCGGCTCTTCGCTCTCCGGCGGCCAGCAGCAGCGCCTGTGCATTGCCCGCACAGTGGCAGTGCGCCCGAAGGTAGTGCTGATGGACGAACCCTGTTCGGCACTAGACCCCATCTCGACGTTGGCGATCGAAGACCTGATGATCAAGTTGAAAGAGAACTACACGATCGTCATCGTCACCCACAACATGCAGCAAGCGGCGCGTGTCTCTGACCGCACCGGCTTCTTCAACCTGGAAGGTGCCGGCAAGCCCGGCGTGCTGGTAGAGATCGACAAGACCGACAAGATCTTCTCGAACCCCTCCAACAAGGCAACCGAAGACTACGTGTCCGGGCGCTTCGGCTAAAAAGAAGACAAAGAAAAGTGCACACAGCCAAAAAGCTGTGTGCACTTTTTGCGCCCGGACCGCGAGCGCAAACTTTTGGGTTAGGCCCCAATCAGCAGGTGTAGGGGCAGGTATAGCAGGCCTGCAACCAGTGCTGCGGCGGGCATGGTTAGTACCCACGCTACGGCGATGTTGCCGGCCATTCCCCAGCGCACTGCCGACAGGCGGCGGGTTGCGCCAACGCCCATAATGCCGGCGGTGATGGTGTGCGTGGTGGAAACGGGGGCGTGGAAGACATAGGCGGCAAGGTAGAGTACCGAGGCTGCAACCGTTTCGGCTACGAAGCCGTGCGCGGGGTCTAGCTCGATGACCTTGCGGCCGAGGGTGCGCATGATTCGCCAACCGCCAGAGTAAGTGCCGGCAGAAATTGCTAGTGCTGCGGCGAGCTTCACCCACAGAGGGATGGTTAGTTCGCCATTAGTGTCAATGCCGTGGTAGCCGCCGGCCATCAGTGCCATAACAATGACGCCCATTGTTTTCTGGGCGTCCTGGAGGCCGTGCCCTAGGGCCATTGCCCCGGCCGAAATGGTTTGGGCGATGCGGAAATGGCGCATTGTACGGTGATACTGCAGATTGGCGCACAGGGCCAGAACCAGTTTCATTACCAGGTAGGAAACTGCGAAGCCCAGCAGTGGCGAGGCGAACATGGGGATGACGACCTCTTCAACAATGCCGCTCCACTGCACCTGGGTGGCAGAGGCTAGACCTGCGCCCACCAGGCCGCCGATTAGGGCGTGCGAGGACGAGGAAGGCAGGCCGAACCACCAGGTGATCAGGTTCCAGGTAATTGCACCAATTAGGGCAGCCAGAATGATTACCAGCCCGTGTAGGCGCAGGCTCGGATCTGCCGCTTCAGAGTACTGGCTGATGTCGATAATGCCCTGACCAATGGTTTTGGCAACTTCGGTGCCTAAAAGCGCGCCCACGATATTCATGGACGCGGCCATGATTAGGGCAGCACGCGGCGTTAGTGCGCGGGTGGATACCGAGGTAGCGATCGCGTTGGCAGCGTCGTGAAAACCGTTGGTGAAGTCGAAACTTAGTGCCAGTACTACCACCAGGGCGACTAGGACTAGTGTGAGTTCCACGGCTTAGGACTCCTTGATCGCGATCGTTTCGATCGTGTTTGCCAAAGTCTCGAAGGAATCAATGCCTTCTTCCAAGGAATCGATGATGTCCTTCAGCTTAATAATATCGATCGGATCTAGATCAGAGTTGAACAGTTTGGCGAGTAGCTTGTTGTAGGCAACGTCGCCCTCGTTTTCCAGGCGGTTGATTTCTACCCAGTAGTCGCGCAAGTCGGAAAGGCCGTTCAGGCGGGGCATGGCGTCTGCAGTCAGTTCTGCGCATCGCTGCAGCACGTCTACCTGCACGGAAAGCTGCTTGGGGAAGGCGTCCACGTTGTAGGTGACGATCAGGCCGCCGCCCTCGTCCACCTGATCCACGCAATCGTCTAGGGCGTAGGCAAGCATCTGGATGTCATCCCGGTCTAGGGGAGTGACGAAAGTCTGGTTGAGTTTGCGGGAAATCTGGTGGGTGAGCTCGTCAGCGGCGTGCTCCACGTCGTGCAGCTTGTCGCGAAGAGGAGGGCGATCCTCGGGATTCGCGTGAATGATCTGTGCCAGCAGCTCAGTTGCGTCTTTCAGCCGCAACGCGGTCTGCGCCATTAGAGCAAAGAATGAATCGTCCGAAGACTTCGACCGTTTAAAAATGCGGTTGAACATGTCGGCCTAAACTCCATTTCGTTCGCGGTATTGCAATAAAAGCCTAGTTTGAATCTAAGGGGTTAAATCTCAAATAGTCCCATGAATGTTTTGAAGTGCTTTTGTGGTCGCGCAATTATCATCGGGTAAATAGCCGTTTACCTTGGGGTTAACAAATCAGGCGTCGCAACAATCTGTGACGAACCCCACTTTCATTTTTGTGTTTTTTGGGCCTGAATGCCCCGCTACCGTTTTCGGGGCGGGGCTATAGGTTCGCATGAGCATAGAAAAAGACGTCGGACCGAGATGCGCCTGTCGGCGCGAAGGCCGCTCGTAGCGGCTATAAGTGGAGCCCGGGGCAAAACGGTCCGACGCCACCTTTAGTGTAACGGTTGTCCGCCACCTATGCATACGCGCTGGTCCTAGCTGTTACGGAAAAGTTAGTTGAGCAAATCGAAGGCGCGAACAGGGAAGATACCTCGCCCTCGAAAAGAAAGAAAGGGCCGGGGAAAGTAAGGGCAGCGCCAGCGAAAGGCGCCGAGCGGGGAAGGAAAGCAAAAAATTGCAGAACTTATGAGACTATAGGCGCGTGAGAAAGCAGCAAAAGGCCAGAACGGCAGGAACTACCGAGACGTGGGGGAAAGTCCTTGCGAATCGGCCCGCCTTCTATCTGACCACCGCTTTCGCCGGGTTGGCGCTGATCGTCGGGGCGCTGTGCCCCTTCCCGGTCTTCGCCGCTATAGTCGGGGCAATGGTCGCCGGCTTCTGTATCCCCTGGGGGAGGGCGGCGCACGCCCCCGCCCCACTGGTCTCCTCCGCCGTGGCACTGATCGTGTCGCTCGTGACTCTGATTGTTTTGATGTTTACCGAAGATTTCTCTTCGGTGCCGGCGTGCTTTTCTTTTGCACTGCTAGCAACCTTTATCGGCGAGATTTCGCGCGGGATGGAACGCACCCACATGTCAATCTCGGTAGCCTGCTCGGCCACCGGCGCGGCAATCGCCACCGCGGGCGCCTCCTGGGTGGCATTGGGGGAAGACCCACTGTGGCAGCTGATGGCTCTGCCCGTTGGGCTAGTAATCATCGTGGCCTCGGTGGGTGGCTTCTTCCGCCGCGGGCTAAAACGACTGGGCGTATCCCTAGGAGCAGGGGTAGTGGTTGGCCTAATTGTGGCAGTGATAATCACCAATTCTTCTGCCCTGAACGCCACCACGAAAGTATTCCTGCCGTCGCTGCCAGCAACCTGGTCCAGCCCCTACCTGCTGTTTCCAATCTTTGGAGCCGTCCTGTCCGCCGGCGCATTCTTTGTGCAGGGCTTCGTTGCAGACTTCCGCGCCCTAGACAAAAAACCGGTTCCAGTCAGCGCCCTTATTGCTACCGGACTGATGATGCCGCTGGCAATGTCCATCCCGGCCTACGCCCTCGCTAGGCTAGCCGGCGCATAGATCGGTAAGGTGGGGGCATGTTCACTATTGATGCTGATTTGCCCCGCACCCTCTACCCGCTAGCCTGGCTAGTCGGATCGTGGCGCGGCTATGGTTCGCAGGTCGTTCCAGATGGGGATGACCACATGATCATCCAAGAAATCACGTTCACCGCTCAAGGCGAAGAATTGCTGCAAACCACCACCACTTACGCAGCCACGCCTAGGGAAGGCGATATTCCCGTCACCGCCACGGCGCGCGAGGGCGTAGGCGGCCTCGAAAAGGGCGAACAGCTTTGGCAAGAAGAAGCCAGGTGGAGGGTGCGGAACGTGGCGGACTCCGGTTCGGGTCCCGTGCAGGCCAGCATCGAAGTGTCGAGCAAGGGCCACCCCATGGCAAGCGGCACCTGGGATGGTATGGCTTCCGGCCCCCGAATCTCGATCAAACTGGCCTCCGACACGGCTGCCCCGGCAAAGGCGTCGCGCATGTTTGGGCTCGTAAACAGCGAATTGTTCTGGACGCAGGACGTGGCCCGCGGCGACCAGGGTGGCACGGACTTCTCGGGCCGTCTTGCGAAGGTTGAAAATGCAGATTGAGCCCGAATATGCACCTGCCAGCGCGCCCGCGCCCTCGGCGCTTGCCAAAGGGCGAGTATGCGGACAAGGCCCCGACCAGGCAGTAGCCGCCTACTACGGGGACCCGGTAGCAGAACAGTGGGCGTTGCAGGTAGGCGCCGGCCTTACCGACCTCTCCCACTTCGGTGTAGTGCGAGTAAGCGGCCCGGACAGGCTTACGCTGCTGACAACGCTGAGCACGCAGATAGTGACGGACATTGGTGAGCAGTCGCGGGAACTGTTGCTGCTGGATGCCAACGGGCACGTTGCTTTTTCGGCCGCAATTATTGATCGCCACGACGTGGCCTACCTGATAACTGACGCTGGCCGTGCCGAGCAGATGGCCGACTACATCTTGCGAATGCGCTTTATGTCCAGGCTCGAAGTCGAGGTCGCCACCGATCTGGCCCCTATGGGATTCACGCTGGGTGGGCCGCTGCAGAGGGCCCTAGCTGGCGAACTGGTGTGGGAAGACCCGTGGCCGGGAGTATGCGAAGGGGGAGCCTCTTACGGGCCCGCCCCTGAAGACGCGTTGCAGTTTGCGATCTGGCTCGCCCCTCGCGCCAGCCTAGAAGAGGCCGTAGCCGCCGTGCTGAAGAACGCCAACGATGGGTTCCCGCTGGAAACCGAACTGGGCTACGAGGTTGGCGAACCGACCCTTGCCGGTATCGCCGCGTGGGAAGCGATGCGGATTTTGGCCCACCGGCCTCGCTTTGGGCGCGAGGTAGACGCCCGCTGCCTGCCCCACGAGCTGGACTGGCTAAGAACAGCCGTACACTTGCACAAAGGCTGCTACTGCGGGCAAGAATCGGTGGCGCGCATTGTGAATCTAGGGCGCCCGCCGCGCCGCCTCGCCTTTGTCTCGCTCGATGGCTCTGCCGACGAGCTACCCCAGGTGGGTACCGAAATAAAGGTAGGGGACAAGAAGGTAGGAACCCTCACCTCTGTTGCCCGCCACTGCGAGGACGGACCCATTGGGCTGGCCCTAGTGAAACGGTCTGCCAAGAGCGGGCAGGTAGATGTGGGCGGAGTAGCCGGGCTACTAAGCGACATCGTGGACCCGGCCGGCAAAGCGGACGTGTCTCCGACCGAACGCCCAGGGGCAGGGCTGCGAGGCTCAACCGCGGGCCTGACCGGAGGCCAAAAGGCGGGCCTGGGGCTGGCCTAACCAAAACAATTGCGCGCGGGGTGCAGGTGCTGCCCCGCGCGGCAGTTAGTATCCGGGCAATATTTCAATCAATTCACCCAGGAGCGAGCCGCGCTCTGGAGTAGCCACTGTCGTAGCGCTAGGATAGGTTGGCCTAAGTATTCAGCTACGAATGTGAATGTGAGAATGAAAAAGCTACGTATTTTAGCTGCCCTCGCAGCCAGCGCCGCCCTCGCCCTAACTGCCTGTTCGCCAGCGGAAAATGACGCTGCGTCCTCGGGAAAAAACGAAGGGGAAGGCCAGACCGTTTCGATTACCCACGCGCTCGGCACCACCAAAATCACCGGCAAGCCAAAACGGGTAGCAACGGTGGGCTGGAACAACCAGGAAGTACCCCTCGCCCTCGGCATTCAACCGGTAGGAATGCCCAAGGCCGCCTTCGGTGACGCCGACGGGGACGGCATGGTCACCTGGGTAAAACAAAAAGTCGAAGAACTGGGCGGGGAAAAGCCCGTCCTCTTTGACGAAACCGACGGCATCCAATTCGAAAAGGTTGCCGATACGAAGCCGGACGTGATCCTGGCCGCCTACTCCGGGCTTACAAAAGAAGACTACGAAAAGCTGTCCAAGATTGCCCCCACAGTTGCCTACCCGAACAAGCCGTGGAATACCACTATGAAGCAGATGGTCACCATGGACTCGAAAGCGCTAGGAATGGAAAAGGAAGGCAAACAGCTGTTGGCCGACCTGGACAAGGAAGTGGACCAGCAGATGGCCAAGCACCCGAACTTGAAAGGCAAGAAGGTGCTGTTTACAGCCTTCGGCACGAACGGCTCGGACCTATCTAAGGTGGGCTTCTACGTCAGTGGCGACCCGCGTGCAGACATCCTCGAAAAAGCCGGAATGGGCGTACCGGACATTGTGAAGAAGTATTCGGGCAACACCGACAGCTTCTATAAGGAGGTTTCCTCGGACAAGCCAGAAATGTTCTCTGACGTGGACTTGATAGTCACCTACGGGCCGCAGGACGACCCGACCTCGCTAGTAGCCGACATGCAAAAGCACCCGCTAGTAGGGCGCATTCCCGCGGTGAAGGCCGGGCACGTAGCCGTGCTGAAGAATGACGATCTGGGAGCGGCAGCAAATCCGTCTCCGCTCGGACTGCAGTGGGGATTCGGCAAGTTCCTTGACCTGCTAGATGGCGCCCTCAAGTAACAGCACGCCAAAGCGGGTGGTAGAGGGCAAGAAGCGGTGGGCGCTACTAGGCGTTGGGCTGGTAGCGCTAGCAGGGCTCTGCTTATTAGAAATCACCCTAGGAGTGCGCAACGTCAGCCCGGCTGACGTGTGGGCGGCACTGCTAGGAAAGCAAGAGGGCGTGGGCCAAGCCGTCGCCTCCACCCGCCTGCCCCGCTGCCTGCTCGGACTGCTAGTAGGGGCCTCCTTGGCCGTAGCGGGCGCACTAATGCAGGCAGTAACCCGCAACCCACTGGCAGACCCAGGCATCTTCGGGGTCCTGCCCGGAGCCTCCTTCGCGGTGGTGGCCGGCCTCGCCTTCTTCGGCATTACCAGCCCTAACGTGCAGATGCTACTGGCCATTATCGGGGCCGGCGTGGCCGCTGGCGCAGTATACGCAATTGGTTCCCTGGGGCGCGGCGGCCCCTCGCCCCTGAAACTCGCCCTCGCCGGCGCGGCTACCGGCGCGGCACTAGTGTCATTCGCGAACGCCATCTTGCTGCCCAGGGCGCAGGCGCTAGACTCCTACCGCTTCTGGCAGATTGGCGGGCTCGGCCGGGCCGATTGGACCCGCATGAGCTGGGCCATCCCCGCCCTCGTAGTAGCCTTCGCAATGGCCACTGCCTGCGCGCGTGGGCTGAACGCAATGGCCTTGGGCGATGATCTGGCCAGAGGATTGGGCGAGGACGTAGCTCGCACCCGCGCACTTTCCTCAATTGCGGCAGTGGTGCTGTGTGGGGTAGCTACCGCCCTGGCCGGGCCTATCGCCTTCGTGGGCTTGATCGTGCCCCACCTATTTCGGCTGCTGCTCGGCCCGGACCACCGGTGGCTGCTGCCGTTTGCGGCACTGGGAGGAGCCGGGCTGCTACTGGCCGCAGACGTGGTAGGACGCGTGGTTGCCCGTCCCGAGCAGATCGCCGTAGGCATCATTACGCCGCTACTGGGAGCTCCCTTCTTCATTTGGATTGTGCGCAGGCAGAAGGGTCAGGCGCTGTAATGGGAATGGCAACACAGCTCAGCAGGCGCTCCGCCCGCCTACGGCGCCGCCGCCTCTGCCTAATGGCGCTCCTCGCCACCATTGTGGGCGGCCTATTCGTGGCCTCACTACTGTTCGGGCAGACTTACTACAGCCCCGCCGAAGTAGCGGGCGTCATCGCCGGCCGCGACGTGCCGGGAGCCTCCTACACGGTAGGGGAACTACGGTTGCCGCGCGCCGCCCTCGCCGTGGTGGCCGGAGCATGCTTCGGGGCCGCTGGCACCACCTTCCAAACTCTGCTGCGAAACCAACTGGCCTCCCCGGATGTAATCGGAATTTCCGCGGGGGCAAGCGCCGCCGGCGTTGTTGCGATCCTGTTTTTCGACCTCTCCGCGATGGCGGTGTCGGCGTGGGCGCTCCTGGGAGGGCTGGCAGTAGCCGGGCTGATCTACTTCCTGTCGCTGCGCGACGGCTTTGCGGGGACCCGCCTCATCCTGATCGGCATTGGGATGGCGGCCGCGCTCAATTCCGTGGTCACCTATGCCCTCTCGAGGGCGGCCGCGTGGGACCTAAACCAGGCCGCCAGATGGATGTCGGGGTCGCTAAACGGGGCAACCTGGGAACGAGTCATGCCCGTGGCGCTCATCTGCGTAGCGGGACTAGTCGCCCTCGGAATGAACGCGCGGGATCTGGATGTGTTGCGGCTCGGCGACGACTCCGCAGCCAGCCTAGGCGTTTCGGTAGAGCGCAAACGACTACTGCTCATTGGGTGCGCGGTCGCGATGATCGCGGTGGCAACGGCCGCGTGCGGGCCCGTGGCATTCGTGGCGTTCATGGCCGGACCAATTGCCGGACGTATATTCGGGCCGGCGAGTCCGCTGCTGTTCCCCGCCGCACTGGTAGGGGCGGCTCTGGTGCTGCTGTCCGATTTTGTGGGTCAGTTTGCGTTCGGAACCTCCTACCCGGTGGGAGTCATAACCGGGGCCCTGGGAGCACCCTTCTTGGTGGTGCTGCTGGTGCGCGCCAACAGGGAAGGAAGGACGCTGTAATGGCTTCACTGCAGGCAAAAACTCTCACGCTAACCTACGGGGCGCAGCCGGTCGCTACAGACCTTTCTGTGCAGGTAGAACCCGGAAAAATTACCGCAATAGTGGGCCCCAATGGGTGCGGGAAATCAACATTGCTGCGCGCCCTCTCTAGGCTGCTGGCCCCGGCCAGTGGTCGCGTGGAGCTCGACGGGAAGTCCCTTTCCGACTTTACCGGCAAGGAATTGGCTAAGGTACTGGGGCTGCTGCCGCAGTCTCCGGTTGCTCCAGAAGGGATAACGGTAGCTGACCTGGTTGGGCGAGGGCGACACCCGCACCTTGGGCTGTGGGGCCGCTACAGCAAGCAGGACTATCAGATCATTGCCCACGCCCTAGAGGCGACGGGCACCGCCGAATTTTCGAACCGGCCCATAGAGGAACTATCGGGTGGGCAGCGCCAGCGCGTGTGGATCGCCATGGCCCTGGCTCAGGATACCGACGTGCTGCTACTGGATGAGCCCACCACCTACCTAGACGTAGCTAACCAGCTGGACATTTTGGACCTGCTGGTAGAACTCAACCAGGAACGCGGCACCACCATCTTGATGGTGCTACACGACCTGAACATGGCCGCCCGCTACTGCGACCAGCTGATCGCCATGAGGGCGGGCAAAATTGTTGCAGCCGGCAGTCCGGCCGAAGTAGTGACGGCCGCAAATATGCGGCAGGTATTTGGCATCAATGCCCGGGTGATCGCCGACCCAACCTCCGGGGCGCCCCTGGTACTGCCCATCGGCAGACACAGAGTATAGGGACTAGGCCTCGACCAGTACGGTGTAGGGTCCGTCGTTAGTGAAGGAAACCTTCATGTGGGCGCCAAACTGGCCGGTCTCTACGTGCAGGCCGCGCTCTCTAAGGCCAGCCGCGACAGCCTCGTATATCGGTTCAGCTACCTGCCCAGGAGCAGCCTTCGACCAGGACGGACGACGCCCCTTGCGAGTGTCCCCATACAGGGTGAATTGGCTGATCAGCAGAATGGGAGCGTCGTTGTCGCTGGCGGAAGTTTCGTCCTCGAAAATGCGAAGATCGGCGATCTTGCGAACTACCTTATCTATCTGTTCCTTGCCATCTTCGTGGGTGATACCAAGCAGAACCATCAATCCCTGCCCGGTAAAGCCTCCCAGCTGCTTTCCTTCGACCGTTACGTTGGCGCCTTCTGCGCGTTGGATGAGTGCTCGCATACAGCCATGGTAACGCGAATACGGTGCCCCATTTGAGCTGCGCGGGTGGGCGGGGCGGGTACCTGAAAAGACGACATAGAAAAACCCGTTGGCCTCGAAAGGAAAATGGCTAAAACGAAAAAAATAAAACCTTTTACTCTTTGATTTTTGCGCCCCTGAAAGCGCAGATAAAACGACCAATAATCGGGTTTTCTGTAATCTGCAATGATTTGCGGCGGACGCTGCCACTCGCTGCCCATCCCGGCAGTATTTTGCCCGAAACTAGAGAACCGCCCCGCGTGATTCGCCCTACAATAGCTTGCGTTTTTGTCTAATTTTGCTAACTTAGAAGAGCGGATAAATTTAGAAATGCGAGGAATAAACAGAAATTGGTTCGCATCCAAGAAGCAAATAGTAACGAACAGATTAGACAAGCCGCACAGATTTTCGCAGATGCCTTCGCTAACGACCCCTCGTGCAGGGCAATGTTTCCCAGCGAAGAAGCCTGCCGCAAACTTATGGCCGCAGACGTAACGCTAGGCCTAAAAATCGGCTACATCTCCACACTCGACGTGGCGATTGACGAGGAAACCGGCAAGGTGATCGGTGCCCTTACCTCCCAGTCTCCAGACGGGAAGGTGAACAAGATTCGCAACACCCTGCTGGACATTTTTGAACGCTTTACTCCAAGCGGGCGGCGCGAACGCTTCCACGAAAGCAAGGTGGAAGCATTCCGCCCTCAGGAAAAGCACTGGTACCTGCGCACGCTCGGGGCGGCCCCCGAAGCGCGTGGGCAGGGCATCGGCTCGAAGCTGTTGCAGTACCGGTTGGGCATCATCGATTCTGACCCGGCTCCGGCGTTCCTGGAATCGACCACCCCCGCTAGCCAGCGGCTATACAAACGCTTTGGCTTCGAGACGGTGGCGGACGTGGCTACGCTGCCCGGGATTACGGTCTACGCCATGATCCGGCCAGCTAAAGTCAAAGCGCTGGTCTGAGCCAACTAGCGGCACTAAATAGTCAACCTAAAGGGCGTCCCCACTACCGAAAGGGGCGCCCTTTAACCTGTGCTGGCAGCGAACATTGCCGCAAGGGGGCGCGCGAAGCCTCCATAATGGAAGCAGTTTTTGCAATCGCCAAAAGGGAGTTTCATGTTCGAGCGGTTTACAGATCGGGCCCGCCGCGTCATCGTGCTGGCGCAGGACGAGGCTCGAAACCTCAACCACAATTACATCGGCACTGAACACCTACTGTTGGGGCTCATCACTGAGGGTGAAGGGGTTGCCGCCAAAGCCCTAGAGATGATGGACGTATCCCGCGACAAGGTGCGCGACGAAGTAGTGACCATCATTGGTTCGGGCGATCAGCCTGTCCCCGGGCACATCCCGTTTACTCCGCGCGCCAAGAAGGTACTCGAGCTGTCTTTGCGCGAGGCTCTTCAGCTCGGCCACAACTACATTGGCACCGAACATATTCTGCTTGGCCTAATTCGCGAGGGCGAGGGCGTGGCCGCCCAGGTGCTAACCAACCTGGGGGCTGACCTACAGACTGTGCGCCACAACGTAGTCCAGTTGCTTTCTGGCTACCAGGGCGGGCAGGCCGAGGGCGGGGAAACCGTCGGCGTCGGAGGCTCCTCCTCGCCACAGGGGCAAAAGTCCGGCTCGGCCATCTTGGACCAGTTCGGGCGCAACCTGACCAAGGCGGCCCACGAACAGAAGCTGGACCCGGTTATTGGCAGGAAGAACGAAATGGAAAGGGTCATGCAGATCCTTTCCCGCCGCACCAAGAACAACCCGGTGCTTATTGGCGAACCCGGCGTGGGCAAAACCTCCGTTGTCGAAGGCTTGGCACAGGCGATTGTGGCTGGCGACGTCCCAGAAACCCTGAAGGACAAGCAGCTTTACAGTCTGGACATGGGCTCGCTGGTGGCCGGTTCGCGTTACCGTGGCGATTTCGAAGAGCGTCTGAAGAAGGTACTGAAGGAAATCCGCACTCGCGGCGACATTATTCTTTTCATTGACGAGATCCACACCCTGGTAGGTGCGGGTGCCGCCGAGGGCGCAATCGATGCGGCTTCCATCTTGAAGCCGATGCTTGCCCGCGGCGAGCTGCAGACCATTGGTGCCACCACTAACGACGAGTACCGCAAGCACATCGAAAAGGATGCCGCCCTCGAACGCCGTTTCCAGCCGGTTCGGGTGGAACAGCCCACGGTTGAAGAGACGGAATTGATCTTGAAGGGGCTGCGCGACCGGTACGAAGCGCACCACCGCGTCATCATCACCGACGAGGCCATCAAGGCAGCGGCAACACTTTCCGACCGCTACATTTCTGACCGGTTCCTGCCGGACAAGGCGATCGACTTGATCGACGAGGCCGGTGCCCGCCTGCGCATTCGCCGCATGACCGCGCCGCCGGAACTTCGCGAGATTGACGAGAAGATTGCCGACGTGCGCCGCAAGAAGGAATCGGCGATCGACGATCAGGACTTCGAAGCCGCTGCATCCCTGCGCGACCAGGAAAAGAAGCTGTCCGAGGAGCGGGCGTCGAAGGAATCCGAGTGGAAGTCCGGCGACATGGACCGCATCGCCGAGGTGACGGAGGAATCCATCGCCGAGGTGCTGGCAATGTCTACCGGCATCCCGGTGTTCAAGCTAACCGAGACCGAATCTGCCAAGCTGCTGCACATGGAGGACGCGCTGCACAAGCGCATCATTGGCCAGGACGAGGCCGTGAAGGCTCTGTCCAAGTCGATCCGCCGTACCAGGGCTGGCCTGAAGGATCCGAAGCGTCCTGGCGGCTCGTTCATCTTTGCTGGCCCTACCGGCGTCGGCAAGACCGAGCTGGCAAAGGCTCTGGCCGAATTCCTGTTCGGCGACGAGGACGCCCTGATCCAACTGGATATGTCCGAGTTCGGTGAGAAGCACACCTCCTCCCGCCTGTTCGGTGCCCCTCCGGGATACGTCGGCTTTGACGAGGGCGGTGAGCTAACCGAGAAGGTCCGTCGCAGGCCCTTCAGCGTCGTCCTCTTCGACGAGGTAGAGAAGGCCCACCCGGACATCTTCAACACCCTGTTGCAGATCCTGGAAGACGGCCGCCTGACCGATTCGCAGGGTCGCCTGGTCGACTTCAAGAACACGGTCATCATCATGACCACCAACTTGGGTACGCGCGACATCAACAAGGGTGTCATGACCGGTTTCCAGGCGGCTGGGGAGCTGTCTACCGACTACGACCGCATGCGCTCGAAGGTCTCGGAAGAGCTGAAGCAGCACTTCCGCCCCGAGTTCCTAAACCGTGTGGACGAGGTCGTAGTGTTCCCGCCGCTGAAGCGCAACGAGATCGTGCGCATCGTGGACCTGATGATGGGCCAGCTTTCCGAGCGCATGGCCGATCGCAACATGAAGATCGAACTGACCGCGGAGGCTCGCGAACTGCTAGCGGACAAGGGCTACGATCCGGTGCTCGGCGCCCGTCCGTTGCGCAGGGCTATTCAACGCGAGATCGAGGATCCGCTGTCCGAGAAGATCCTGTTTGGCGATTTCAGGGATGGCGAGTCCGTGCAGGTTGACGTCGATCCAGACAATCCGCTGGAGTTCGTGTTCAACCACCTGGGTGAAACCGTCCTAGAAGGCCAGCAAGAGGGCCAGCAGGAAGAACAGGTAGAGGCCGAATAGGCGTTACAAGCACATAAGAATGTGGGCGGGGCGAAGGCCCCGCCCACACGTGTTTTCTGACGGGTAAAATGCACCTGTCAAAAAACCAAATTTAGGAGTGATCGATGGCGCCCCACCCGCATACCCTCTCAACTGGAAGAACGCGTAAGCATCCGGTGGTTCGCCAAATCAGACACGACTTAACGAAAAAGCCATTTATCGCAATTTGGGAAGTGACGCGAGCCTGCGCCCTCGTCTGCAAGCACTGCCGTGCCGAAGCGCAGCCGCACGCTGCCCCCGGACAGCTGAGCACTGAGCAGGGGAAGAACCTCCTGGAGCAGCTGGCGGCATATGACAAGCCGCGGCCGCTAGTGGTGTTCACCGGCGGGGATTGCTTTGAACGCAAAGACCTAGTGGAACTTGTCCAATACGGCACTGATTTGGGCCTGTCCGTATCGATTTCGCCCTCGGTGACCCCGCTGTTCACCCGCGATCGGCTGCAGGCTCTGCGTGACGCGGGCGGCAAGGCCATGTCGGTGTCTATGGACGGGGCCACCCCAGAAACGCACGACGCCTTTAGGGGGATTACGGGTACTTTCGAGAAGACGGTCGAAGCCACCCGCATGATCAACGAGGTAGGGTTCCGCCTGCAAATAAACTCGACGCTTACCCGCGGCAACATTCATGAGGCGCCAGCGATGCTGGCAAAGGCAATCGAGCTGGAAGCGTTCATGTGGTACGTGTTCTTCCTGGTGCCCACCGGGCGCGGATCCCAGCTGAACATGCTCAGCCCGGCCGAACGCGAGGACGTGCTGCACTGGTTGCATGACGTGTCGGACCGAATCGCCATCAAAACCACGGAGGCGCCCCAATACCGCCGCGTTGCCTTCCAGCGCGATGAAGCACAGCAAAAGGGCGAGGCTTTGCCCGAGCGCGGCGAGCTCTACCACTGGCTGAGCGAGGAGACGACGCGGCTGATAGGGGCGCACGCCCGCAAGCCGCGGCTGCCACGCACGCCCTTGGCTATCAATTCCGGCTCTGGCTTCGTATTCATTGACCACGTTGGGGGCGTCTACCCGTCAGGGTTCCTGCCCATTCACGTGGGCTCGGTAAAAGACACCCCCTTGGCTGACCTGTACGCCAACAGCCAGGTTATGCGCGACCTGCGCACGCCCTCGGCATTCCACGGCAAGTGCGGGGTGTGCAAGTACAACCACTTCTGTGGCGGTTCCAGGTCAACGGCATACGCACTTACCGGCGACCCCTTGGCTAGCGATCCCACCTGCGTCTATGTGCCAGACGGGTACGACGGGCCCATGCCTAAGGGGTGGTCTGCCGACTCGCGGCCGTTGCCCCCAGGCTGCAACTAAGAGCTGCCTGAGGGCGGAGGGCCGCTAGGCCAGACGGTTTAGCAGGTCGGTGTGGAAGGTGGCGTCCCCGGTTAGTTCCGGGTGGAAGGACAGGGCCACAATGTTGTTCCCACGGACGGCAACAATGTCGCCATCTTCTTCAAGGCCCCCCTGCTCGGGCATGCGCCTGGCGAGCACCTGCACGTCCTCACCCACGCGCACAATCTTCGGCGCCCTGATGAAGGCGCCTCGAACGGGCCCCAAGGTGGTATCCAAGGTTACTTCTGCCGAGGCAGTCTGCGAGCCGTAGACATTCCTAGAGACGGTCGTATCCAATACCCCCAGGCTGGTCTGGCCAGGGGCGGCATCTAGCACCTTCCTGGACACCAAAATCATGCCGGCACACGTAGCCAGGCAGGGCAGGCCGTCTGCCAACAGGTCGGCCAGCAGCTGCTTCATATTGAAGATCTTCAGCAGCCGGTCAATGGTAGAAGATTCCCCGCCGGGCAACACGATGCCATCCAGGTGGGATTCCAGGTCTGCTTCTTTCCGCACCAGGCGCACCGTGGCGCCCAGGTCAGAAAGCATCTGAGCGTGCTCGGCAACCCCGCCTTGCAGGGCCAAAACTCCAATAGTAGGCCCGGAACCCGACTGGCGGGTTCCGGGCAATACCTGTGCCTTCATTACCAGCCGCGCTCCGCTAGGCGGTGCGGGGCAGGAAGGTCGGCAACGTTGATGCCAACCATGGCCTCGCCCAGGCCACGAGAGACGTCGGCAACTACTGCCGGATCGTCGTACTGGGCAACGGCCTTCACGATCGCCTTTGCGCGTGCCTCGGGGTTGCCGGACTTGAAGATGCCGGAACCGACGAACACGCCCTCGGCGCCCAGCTGCATCATCATGGCCGCGTCTGCCGGGGTGGCTACACCGCCCGCAACGAAGAGGACGACGGGCAGCTTGCCCTCGCGTGCCACTTCCTCGACGATCTCGTAAGGAGCCTGCAGTTCCTTAGCGGCAACGTACAGTTCCTCGGGGTTGGCCTGGTAGGTGGCCTGCAGCTTCGCGATCTGCGCGCGAATGGTGCGAATATGGGTGGTTGCCTCCGACACGTCGCCGGTGCCGGCCTCGCCCTTGGAACGGATCATGGCCGCGCCCTCGGCAATACGACGGATCGCCTCACCCAGGTTGGTAGCACCGCAGACGAAGGGGACCTTGAAATCGTGCTTGTCGATGTGGTGGGCGTAGTCGGCGGGGGAGAGTACTTCGGACTCGTCAATGTAGTCGACGCCCAGGTGCTCCAGGACCTGTGCTTCAACAAAGTGGCCGATGCGGGCCTTTGCCATGACCGGAATGGACACTTCGTCGATGATGGAGTCAATCAGATCCGGATCGGACATGCGGGCCACGCCGCCCTGGGCGCGAATGTCGGCAGGAACGCGTTCCAGAGCCATTACGGCAACTGCGCCTGCGTCCTCGGCAATACGAGCCTGTTCGGGAGTGACCACGTCCATGATCACCCCGCCCTTCAGCATGTCAGCCAAGCCGCGCTTGACTAGAGGGGAACCGGTACGAACTTCTTTTTCTGCGTCGCCCTTAGCGACATTGTTTTTCGTCATGACTCAATCTTGGCGGTAATTCTGGTCTAGCGCAAGATCCAGAAAAAGCGAAAACCAATAGACCAGTATTCTAGGCTGAGGTAGTCCGCAGATGCGGGATAGGGGTAGCTAATTTGCCATTTATGATTGAATTTATGAAGAACCGCACTGGATTTGCGGAATGTTTATAGAAAGTAGATATACCAATGCGAACCTCTAGAATCCTGGCTGCACTGCTGCCGCTAGCGCTCGTGCCGGCATTGGCCGGCTGTGGAGAACAGGCCAAAAATACCGATGCGAAGACGTCTGCTTCCCAAAGTCAGCAGGCCTCTAAGGAACTGAAATTTACCGACCAGGCCGACCACCAGGTGTCGGTCAAAGTCCCCGTGAAGCGCATGGTTGTGCTGCAACACCACAGCGCGGACATCCTTGCCCAGCTGGGAGCCCAAAAACAGGTAGTAGGCATCGAACAGAAGTGGAAACGCAACCTTGGGGACTACATGGTCGATGTGTTCCCGGGAATCGAGAAGCTGCCCACTCCGGGGCAACTCGACTCCATGAACGTCGAGCAGGTCGCAGCGCTGAAACCTGACATCGTCATCGTCGCCTCCCAAGCCAATCCCGCAGACCTGAAGAAGCTCGACGGCCTAAAGATCCCCTACGCCACGGTGTCCCTGCGTGCCGAGGGCAAGCAGGAAGAAGCCCAGAACCCGCGGCTGGCAAATTCAGACAAGGCCTACACCGACGGGCTGGAATGGTCCGTAAAGACCTTGGGGAAGCTGACCGGTAAGGAAGAAAAGGCCAAGAAACTGTGGGACTTCACCACGCAGTCCCGCAAATATGTAGAAGACAAAGTTGGCAAGGTTGCCGAACCCAAGACGGTGCTAGTTGCTAACGAGGGCGAACAAACCTACGGCAACGACAAGTACGTGGGCGCCCAGATGGTGCGCGCAGGCGCAAAGAACGTGGCTGCCGACGACATCCAGGGGTACAAGCAGTACAACTTCGAACAGGCCCTTGCCTGGGACCCCGACTATGTAGTGGTGCAGGACCGCTACCCGGAGGTGTACAAGGAAGTGACCACCGCGCCGAAGTGGCAGGCGATGCGCGCGGTCAAGGAGGGCAACGTCATCAAGGCCCCATACTGGACCAAGCCGTGGGGTAACCCCGATACCGATTCGATGGCCCTGGGCGAACCCTACTTCGCCCACAAGTTCTACCCGAACCTGGTAAGCGCCGACTACGTCCAGAAGAGGGTGGAAGACTTCTACAAGACCTTCTACGGCGTCCTCTTCAAGGGCAAAGTCAGTGAGTAAAACTACCCGCCTGGCCAGCGCAATCGGATTCGTAGTAGTGCCGGTCGCGCTGGCCTTGGCAGCTGCGGCAATCGGGGCTTTCCCCATCCCGCTGTCGCAGGTATTAGCGGCATTGGTAGGCAAAGCCGACCCCCAGATGGCAACTGTGCTGTACACGGTTCGCCTGCCCCGCATCGGCGCTGCCATCCTAGTGGGGGCGGCGCTCGCGGGGGCCGGTGCCGTATACCAGGCCATCTTTCACAACCCGCTGTCTTCGCCCTACACGCTCGGGGTAGCTAACGGAGCCGGCTTTGGGGCTGGCTTGGCCATCATCTTCGGAGCCTCCTCCATCCTGATCCAGGCCAGTGCCGTGGGGTGGGCAATCGTATCGGTTGGGCTCACCTTCTTACTGGCTAATGCCTCCCGGTCTGGACCGGTCACGTTGATCCTGTCGGGCATGCTGGTAGGTGCCTTCTTCGCCTCCCTTGTGTCATTCCTGAAATTCGTTGCTGACCCGTACGAAAAACTGCCCCAGATTGTCTTTTGGCTGATGGGTTCCATCTCGGCCATCTCAACTGCGCAGCTGCTGTCTATCCTGCCCGCCCTCGCCGTGGCCGGGGTAGTGATAGCGGCGTTCCTGTGGCGGCTGAACGCTATCAGTTTTGACGACAGATTTGCCCGGTCAATCGGCATCAACGTGACTACAGAACGCGCCGTCGTTCTTTTTGCCGCATCCGTACTAGCGGCCGTCGTAATTTCGGTGGCCGGCATCGTCGGCTGGGTAGGGGTAGTGGTGCCCCACTTCGCTCGCATGATAGTAGGTAACGACATGCGCAAAGTATTTGCCGCCTCCCTGTCCATGGGAGCCACGATGCTGCTAGGAATCGATCTGTTGGCTCGGACTCTAACCTCTGGGGAACTGCCACTAGGGGTGCTTACCGGCATCGTGGGGGTACCCATTTTCCTATTCCTGATAGTGCGAGGGCGGGTGAGCTTCGAATGATCGAGGTTGCCCACCTAGATTTCTCCTACGGGTCCCACCAGGTGTTACACGATGTTTCTTTCCGCATCGAGGCGGGGCAAATATTGAGCCTGCTAGGCCCAAACGGCATCGGCAAATCCACCCTCTTGGAACTGTTAGTAGGGTCCCTGAAACCGGGTCGCGGCAAGGTCTTATTGCAGGGCAAGGAAGCAAGTGCGCTCACCCCCAAGCAGATTGCCCACCAGGTGGCATATGTGCCCCAGCAGCTGCGCGCCGCATTCAACTTCTCGGTGCTCGAGGTGGTCACTATGGCCCGCACTGGAAGGCAGGGGTACTTCGCTTCGCCCTCGAAAGCCGACCGCGAGGTGGCCCAGCAGTGTCTGCAAACAATGGGGATCACCCACCTGGCAGACAAAGGCTACTCCCAGATTTCGGGAGGCGAACGCCAACTTTGTTCCCTAGCAGGTGCGCTAGCCCAGGACACCAAGGTAATAGTGCTAGACGAACCGACCTCGCATCTAGATCCCGCCCGCGCCCATATGCTGCTAAAACAATTGCGCGAACTGAACCAGCAACTGGGCAAAACCATTGTTCTTACCACCCACGACCCAAACCACGCCTTCTACTTGGGCGGATCGGTGCTGGCCTTGGCACGCGGTCGAGTAGCCGCATTCGGGCCGGTAGCTGAAGTAGCCACTGAGAAGTGTCTTGCCAGCCTATACGGTTGCCCCTTCACCCTGGGGCGTGTTGCTGGATGCACTGTGGCCGTGATTGCTGACTAGGAACGGGCCACTACGGTTACGCCCTCGAATAGAGCAGGAGGCATCTTGCCCACCAGCGCTGCCGTGGAACAGACCTCGGCCCGCATCCCGTCCGCGCAAGTAACGCTAACCTGGCGGGTGCCACTCGCGGCGGGACGCCCGGTGGCCGGATCGATGATGTGGTGCACCACCTGCCCCGATACCAGCTCGGGCAAGCACTGCAAGTAGTCTCCGGAGGTCGACAGCGAAGTGTGGGAGGAAAGCTCTACCACCTGCGAAATGGAGTCGACCCCTGCACGGATCCCCACAGTCCAGGGGCCTCCCAGCGTGGCTATAGAGGAGGTGCCGATGTCTACCAGGGCCCGCTCTATTCCCTCCTGTTCGCACAGGTCCCTGACCCGATCTGCCGCGTACCCTTTTGCTACCCCGCCGAGGTCGAGCATGCTACCTTCGCGAAGCCGGAAACGGAGTCCGCCGCCGTGTTCTAGAAGGTCTGTGGAGCAACTTGCACGGGCCGCAGCGATGGCGTCCTCTGAGGGGAGAGTAGGCGTCGTTCCGGCAGCTAACGCGGCCAGGTAGGCTTTGACGTCCCATAACTGGGCCAGCCGACCGATCAGGGGAGAGAAGGCCCCCTGCGAGAGCGCAGCGAGGTCCATGGTGGCAACCAGTACCCGGCCGGTCATCGGGTGGACTTGTACCCACCCGCCCCGGTTCAACTTCGAGATGTCAGAATCGGGTAAAAACTTAGACAGCAGCTGTTCCAGGCGAAACAATTCGCCCGCCACCTTCTGCTTTACCGAGTCAGGTAGCGGGGTAGCGGTGGTAATTGTAGCTACCGTCCCCATGGTGGGGACGGCAAAACGGCTGCGGTCTGAAAGAGCTGCCTTAGTAGTCTTCGTCATCCAACTTCAACGACGGGACGTCGATGCTGTCTACCGCTCCGTCATCCTTGACTCCCTGCGACTTGTAAATGGCTCGAACCGCGGCCTGCAAGAACTGACTGTGGGCTACCGTTGCTCCCGAGATGACGTCTACCTTCGTGGGGTCGCCCACCTCGGTCAGCTTCTTCGAATACTGGTCGTAGGAATGGACCACCGCCTGGGCGCGTTCGTAGTATTCCTGGTTACCTACCTCGCCGCCCTTGGTCTTGCCGTATTCCTTGTCCTTGACCTGCCCGTCTGCGGTCTTGGTCTGGTATTTCGTGTCGGTGATCTTCCCGTCCTTGACGGTGATCTGCACGGTACCAACCGCGCCCTGTTCGTCGGGGTTAGAGGCGCCCTCGAAAGTGCCGTCCTTTAGCGGCTTGGACATGTCCACCAACTGTGGCGGGGTGCAGGCACTTAGTACTACGGCCCCCAACATGCCAAACGCTGCCAGTTGCAGCGACTTCTTTGCGCTCACTTTGCCTCCTTGAGGATTGACCCAATGCCGGTGCGGTCGAAGCCTTCGCCCAACTTGTGGTTAGCTTCGCCCACCACCTTGCCGTGGTCCAAGCGAATTTCGCGGGTACCCTGGCTGGCCACCGTGGTGTCGTGTGTCACCACGATCAGCGTGGTGCCGTCCTTGTGCAGCTGCTTGAAAATGTCGAGCACAATGCGCTCATTCTTTTCGTCGAGGTTGCCGGTTGGTTCATCCGCAAGCACCAGCTTGGGGTAGTTTATCAGCGCTCTAGCAACGCAAACACGCTGCTGCTCCCCACCGGACAGCTGCGAGGGCAGGTGGCCGGCACGCTCCGCCAGCCCCACCCGATCAAGGGCGGCTAGCGCCTCCTTCTCGTCGGGCAGCGAATGGTAGTACTGGGCCACCATCACATTTTCGAGGGCGGTCAGGTGCCCAATCAGGTGGAACTGCTGGAAAATTAGGCCGATGGTTTCGCGCCGCAATTGCGTCAGATCGTGTTTGCTGGCCTTGGAAATGTCGTGGCCATCCAGCGTAACCTGGCCCTTCGAGGCCGTGTCCATGCACCCAATAATGTTCATCATGGTGGTCTTGCCAGACCCGGACGGGCCTACGATCGACAACCAGTCTCCCTGCTTTACAGTCAGGTCGACGTTGTCCAGGGCGTGCAGGTCGCCGTAGATCTTCGATACGCCTTGCAGCTGCAAGAGGGCGTCTTCACTCACTTTGAACTCCTTACTCTCCGCGCAGTACCAGGGCGGGATCGACTTCAACGGCTCGGCGCACAGGAATGGCGCTGGCCAGCGTAGATACGATGATGGACAGGATGATCGTGCCGAAGATGACCGACCAGTGCAGGGCCACAGTGCGGTGGAAAACGTTCAGCGAGATCACCTGTGCCAGGCCGTAGCCTAGGGCCGCCCCGGCGACGCCACCGACCAGGCCTAGGACTACGCCCTCGCCCAAGAATTCGGTGACAATGGACTTATCTTCAGCGCCGAGTGCCTTGCGCAAACCAATTTCGTTGCGCCGCTCAGTCACTACCGCCATCATGGTGGTGGACACGCCGATCATGATCAGTGCCAGCACGATCACCGTGATGATGACCATCAGCGAGCGCAGCATGTCCAGCACGGATGCATCCGAGTGGGCCAGTCGCGCTACCGGGGTGGCGGTGTAGTCGGCGTTCTTGGACACCTTCTCCGACAGGCTTTGCAGCGAATCCGAAGAAGCCGCAATCGAGAATTCGGCTACGGTAAGCGCAAACGGGTGCCCGGTCAACTGTTGCATGTCCTGCGGGAACATGTAGACGAAGCCGTCTTCGGGGCCACCAGTTTCGACGATGCCGGCCACCTCAACTGTTAGCTTTTGCGTCTTCCCGCCAGCTCCCGGGGCAGACTTCGAATAGTCGATGCTGCCGTCCTTCGCGGTGGGGGAGGGCTGCTTGGGCTGCGAGCTTTGCTTTTCAGCCAGCTTGGTCAGTTCGATCTGCGAGCCGCGCTTTGCCTCTGTTGCGTTCGCAATCTGCTTGCCAAGAAGGACGCTACCGGCCTTCTTCGGCCAGGCACCATCTACGTACCAGTACGGGGACATTTTGCGGACCGCGTTCAGGTCTGCGCCCACCGACACGTAGGGGAGGTCGTTGATGGTGATGGGCTGGTATTCGTAGCCCACAGCGCCTACCAGCGAGCCGTCCGGCACCTGCTTGGACACGTCCTGGACGACTTTCTTGTCCAGCGTCTTGCCTTCGCCTTGTGGCAGCACCACCATGTTCGCGCCGTAAGAGCGCATCTCCCGGGCCATCTGCCGGGGCACGTCCACCGCAATCGTGGCGAGGGCGGACAGGGTAGTAGCGCCAATTGCTACAGCCAGCATCGCTACCAGCACGCGCGAGCGGCGGCGCACGATGGAGGCCATGACCATGCGCAGAAACATTTTGCGTTTGTTCACGATTTACCTCCCGTGGAGCACTTCGGTCGGACGCAGCTTCAGCAGGAAGCGCACTGCTGGGATGGACCCGCCTACCACTACCAGTAGGACGAGGGCGGCTACGATGCCTGCCACTGCGGGGATTACCGTGATGGACGAGCCGAAGACCAGGTGGCCGATCAGCTGGGCGAGTCCGATTCCCGCCCCATAGCCGACGAGCCCGCCGACTAAGCCGATCAGAACGATTTCGGTAAGTAGCAGCCCGGCCACGGCGCGGTCGCGTGCGCCCAGGGCCTTTAGGAGCCCAATTTCGCGGGCGCGTTCCATTACGTTAGCGGTCACTAGGTTGGCAATGGCGAGGGCGGATCCTGCCATTGACAGGACCGTCACCAAGACCATCAACAACTGGGTCTTTTCTAGTATTGTGCCTTCCGACTGGGCCACCGCGCGCACCGGCCTGGCTACCGAGTCGGGGATCGCCTCTTCAATCTGGTAGGCGATGGAAGAGACGTAGGCGGTGCAGTACCAGGTTTCCTTCTCGGAAATTGACAGGGACTTGGGGTCCTTCGCTGCCTTGCGGGCCAGTTCGTTGTCAGGGGTAGTAAGCGCCGAAACTTCTACCTGCCCCACGGCGCCGGGCTTCTTCAGCAACTGTTGTGGCACCGAAATGTCGGCGTACACCTGCCGGTCCTCTTCGCCTCCGGTATTTACGATCGCGCGAGCGGTCACGGCAGCGGAAGCGCCTTCCTCGGAAATGGTGAAAGTATCACCCACCTTGATGTTCGCATCCTTGGCCACCTTCGCACCTACGATGGCGCCCCTGGTGTCTCCCTTCACCGGCCAGTTGCCCTGCAGCTTCCACCAGCCCCGCAGATTTTCCAGGCCCGTGTCATACTTTTCGCCCGACGGTAGATCCATGTGCTTGTTGAACCAGGTGCCAACCACGCGCACAGTGTTACCGCCAACCTGCGCGTCAGTGTCCAGCAGGGGAGCGAAATCCAAAATGTTGTAGGTCCAGAAGATCGTCTTGATGTTGCCCAGAGAATCTTCCTTCAAGTAGGACTGCTGGCGTTGACTCTGCTTGAAGTTGTACAAGTCCTGAATCACCGCGGCGCCCTTGGGGCGAACCACAATATTTGCGCCGTAAGCCTTCAGTTCCTGGGAGACCTTGTCGCCAACGCCGAACATGACAGACAGCATTGCGGTAGCCACCGAGGCGCCCAGAGCTACCGTTGCCATGATCATGAGCCTTCGCCCACGTTGGCGGAATAGGGCTCCTTTTATCATTCGCAAAAACATATATTCCGCCTTACTTGAAAATCTTTACCGAACCTTCGAGGGCGGACTTGGGGACGGTAAGTTTGCCCTCAGTCACCGAGTACTCCAGTGGGATGGGGTTACATCCGCCCTTGAACCCGATGGTCGCAATGTTCATTGCTACTTCGCAAAGCTTGCAAATGACATGCCCATCTTTTTCGTAGTAGCCGGAGGCGCCGCAAATGTCGCAGGCATCCAAGCCTACGCCGTAGGCGCTGCCGGCCTTCTTGATGACGATGAAGCGTACCTTGGTGCCATCCTTGGTCGGGTACTCGAAGCGGTGCAGGTGTCCGTCGTCAATCTGCTTTAGCGGGATCACCACGTTGGTGCCCTCTTCCTGGAATGCCTCCGGAGGGGACAGCTGGATCTCGCCGCTAGCAAAGTGAGCGCCCACAGTCAGCACGATCAGCGAGATGACCATGGCAATTACGTTGGTCCAGCCTGCCCTGCGCATCGAGCGCGAGCGGGCCCTCTTGAGCCTCTTCGCAGCCGGGTTCGGCCCGGAAATCTTTAGTGCCCGTCCTCGTACGTATAGGTAGATGGCGGCGCAAACGGTAATAGCCACGGCTGCGAAAGTGAGCATCGGTTCGTGGTTTACCAGGAAAGTCAAAAATGCTACGCCGGCAGGAACCAGGTAGATCGCCCTGATCGAGTACAACAGGCGCAGCAGCAAAAACACGTGCCCGGAGCTAACGAGCAGCATGAACAGGGTAGTAATGATTAGCGCGAAGGTGGGACGCACGCGGCACATGCGGGCGACCCCCAGTCCGGCCACCAGCACCAGCGCTAGTCCCAGGCAGTAGCCCACAATGTTCAAGAAAGTGGGAGTGGAAAAGAAAGTGGCACCCACGGGAACGAAGGTGCGTGCCTGCATGTAAACCTGCTGGCTGGCCCTGAACACTGTTAGGACAACCCACAGGGAACCGCACAGCTGGGCTGCCAGCGCCCACGGGCGGCGGACCGGCCTATCAGAGGGCGAAAGCGGCATCGCCTTCAGCGTTTTCCGCCCATTGATCCAGATGAGCACCAGCGTTACCAGCCCCAAGCCAATAGTCGGCTCCAAGGTAGTCAGCGTTAGGTGCTGCCGGTCAAAACGAATAATGGAATACAGGTGCACAATGACCATCGCCAGCCCCAACAGGGCCCCCAGCACCGTGCCCCACAAGACAGGGCGGGAACCCGGACGAACCGGGTCCCCGCCACTTGCCAGTGCAAGGGTAGGCGACAGTGCTCCCAACGTTAGGGACACGAGTAGCAGTGAAGCGACTACTTGTACCAGTTGTTCGAGCACTATCTTTCCTACCTATCTAGATTGATTTACCACCACGGGGAGGTCGCGGGATCCCAGTGCCAATTCTTGAACTCAGCAACGATCGGCTTGGTCCAGAACCTGCCCGGAACGCCAGTTTCCTTGTCGGTGTGCAGCATCCAGCCGTTGGCCTCAGGCGATTCTACGCTGACGCGCAGGGTGTAGTCGCCGGCCTCCAGCTTAGGCAGGTTTAGGCCGTAGTGCGGGCCGTCGGAGGCGTTCATGGGCATGAAAGTGCCGTCCTGAACCTTGTTGCCGTCCTTGCCGAGGATCTCGTACTTGACGGTCAGGCCAGGAATGAAGTCACCTGCGCCGTAGC
The DNA here is from genome assembly GCF_002849225.1 of Actinomyces sp. UMB0138. Taxonomy (GTDB): domain Bacteria; phylum Bacillota; class Negativicutes; order Veillonellales; family Veillonellaceae; genus Veillonella; species Veillonella parvula_H. Next base: position 275,704 of record NZ_PKMC01000003.1, on the reverse strand, counting down.
CAAGCTTGTTGTCCTTGACTGCTGCGATGTCTGCTTCAAGGTGCATGGAAGCTTCAGCAGCAGAGACACCCATCTTGGGTTCCATTTCGACGGGCTGGAAGTAGACGGCCGAGATCTTGATGGGGCCTTCGTAGACGTCATCGCCGATCGGCTGTTCCTTGAAGCCGCCCTCGTCGCCTCCATCCTTCTCCTCGTCAGCCTTGTCGTCAGCCTTCTGCGAGGTAGAGGAATCCTTAGCGGAGTCGGCACCCTTGTCATGGCCTGCCGAGCAAGCGGTCATCGAGCCCGCCAGAGCAAGCCCCGCCACCAGCGCGGTCAGACGCTTCAGAGAGGTTTTCATTTATATCTCCATGTTGTATTGAGACGGTACTATTTTGTTTCATCTAGCGCGCGTGCACGCCTCTGCTTGAGGTAGGCATACACGAACAGGCCGCCAATGATCACGAGAACTATAGCTTGTGCAAGCAGGTTCTCGACTCTGGGGTAAATTCCCAAGAGGTCTACGGTGGGCCAGCCATCAAGCGGGGTAGCAGGCAAGGCGTCTGCCTCCTGCAGTTCCTTGATGCCCGAGCCGGTGAAGGTGAACGCCATGATCGCAAGGAAAATGGAGGTCACGATGAAGAACGGGCGCAACGGGATGCGCACGCTGAAGATGCGGATGAGGGCGTAGATGATGACTAGGCAGACAACGCCCACTGCCAAGCCGATCCACACCAGGTGCATGTCGTCGCCTGCCATGGCGATAACGGGCTGGTAGAACAGGATGGTTTCTGCGCCCTCGCGGAGCACTGCCAAGAAGGCAACGAATGCCAGCGATATGAGCGAGCCGCGGGTAAGGGAAGTGTCCGTCTTGTCTTTGATGAACTTGTCCCACGCCTTCTGGTTGGATTTGCCCAACATCCAGTTAGAGACCCAGATCAGCATTGCCACGGCAACCAGTGCGGTTAGACCTTCCAGCAGCTCCTGGTTCTTGCCTGCCAGCGAGGCGAGTTCTGAGAAGGCTACTGCTAGGCCAATGGACATCAAAAGCGCGATAGCCGCGCCCATCCACACGTACTTGGTCTTGTTGGCGTGACCGGCCTTCACCAGATAGGCGATGACGGCAGCTACCACCAGGATTGCTTCCATGCCTTCGCGCAGGATCACTAGGAACGAGCCAAGGAAGATGGAAGTTGATCCGCCGGCGGACTTGCCAGAACCATCGAAGCCGTCAAGCTTGTTGGCATCTTCGATCAGCTGGGGCTTCAGCTGATCGATACGCTGGGCTACCTCGTCGGTCTTCTTTTCGGAAATAGCCTTCTTGATCAGCGAGAATTCAAGCTCGATAGAGGAAACGCGGGCGCCGTTGACGCGGGCGCCGGTCATTTTTTCAAAGCCGGTGGTCTCGTAGTGGCCGTAGTAGGCCTCGTTCACCTTGTCTTTAGCGGTGTCGGCATTGCCCTTCTTGGACTCCTTTACCGCCTGATCCAAGATGCCGTTCATGGTGGTGGCCACCTGGCCCCACTTGCCGTTGCTGACGCGCAGGTCCTTGGTCTTGACAGTGCCGCCGTCTAGCACCCTCGCGTTGTCGCTGATGTGGGATTTTAGACCGTCGATAATCCTCTTGGCCTCGGCGGTGTCGCCCTTCTTGATGGCCTGGCTGAGGGCGCCGAACTCCATGTCCGAATGGGACGCGTCTCCACCCGAGATCTTGCCGTTTACGGCAGACTCAAAGCCGGTGCGAACAAATTCGCCGTAGCGGGCCTCCTGCATGGCCTCTTTGGCGCCGTCCTTGTCGCCCTTGTCCAGGGCTTTCTGGGCCTTGTCTAGGTTGGTTCCTATTCGCTCTGCTACCTGGGTCCACTTTCCGCCCTCGTCGGCTAACGAGTTAGGAGCTAATGAGAATACTAGTAAAGCAACAAAAACTAGCAGTAGAAGACCGCGCAGTTGCGTCTTCGATGACCGCGTAGGGCTCACAGGATTTCACCTCTTATTAGATAGGATCAACAGTGCTCCATAAGGTAAGGCAACACTATCTAAGGGTGATCATAGGCATTTCAAATTACAGATCGCAAGAAAGCAAATTAGCGCAGTTTAACGTATTTTTGCGGAAAATAAGCTGTCTGTGCGCCGGCGCCCCTAAATTTTCAGATTAGGTTAGGTGGACCTAGTTTACGGCTTCGCGGTGGGGTTTACCCACCCGTTCGGAGTGCACTGGGTGACCATGCCGCCGGTCTGCTGCATCATCACTTTGGCAAGCCCGTCCTCGCGGCATTCAAAATCGTGCCCATGACCCAAAAAGTGGCCTACTTCATGCGAGACTAGATAGATTCTGTAATCGTCGTCGCTCTTACCCGCATTGCGCCACAGGTCAGCGGAGGCAGTCCACCGTTTCGCGTTGAGGGCGACGAAGTTGCCGTTGTTGCAGCTGTATTCGCCATCTGTATCTAGCGGGGCACAAATGGAATCGATCAGGGTGGGCGAGCCGAGCACAATCCGCATCTGCGGGTTCTTGTCAGTGCGCGTAAACGATACTTGCCCTCCTTGGGACCAACCGCGCGGGTCGTTCAAGATCTGAAAAATCGAGTCGGCCGCCACCTGCTTGTCAATGGGGAGTCCGTCTTCGACCTCGACGCTAAAAGTGATCTGGCGGTCGGCGCTGAGGCCGGCGATAGTACCCGTTACCGCTGGGTGGGCGCCCGTACCCGACGCGGGGATGGCCTTGCCGTTCCAACCCGTGGGGACCTTATTTCCCTGTAAGTGATCCGAGGGCGTGAGGCTCATTTTGGGTCCGTCCTGAGCTTCCTTCTTCACGCTCTTCGAAATAGTGGTCGGAGGGTTGACGGAGGCTGCCCTCTTTTGCGCCGCCCCGGAATGGTTGCCCGCCAGCGCGCCAATGCCAACGCCCGCCACCAGTGTCAGCACGGCCGCAATTGGGAGGAGGCGGGGAATCGAGTGAGCGCGAGGAGCGCGGCCCGGGCGCGGGGGCGCTTTATGGGAAGTCGGCTTAGGCTTCGGCGAAGTGGCGCTACGCCGTAGACCGCTGTAAGGAGCGGGAGGAGTTCGCCGCTGCGGGGAGTGCCTTATTTCTACCTCTTCCGACATGCCCTCAGTATAGGGCTGTTATGTAAACGTGACCTAAATTCGCGACTGCGTAGCATGCCATACTACCGTTCGGTAAGGAATCGAGTGGGACGAACATCACAGAGTGGATGTGTTTGGGATGGGATGTTTATGCAGGTGAGACTGTTTGTTTTCAAAAATAGTGTCTTACGTCCCAAAGTTGCTAGAATCTACCCGGAAGAAGCGAATTGCATTTTTCATCAAAATTGAACCAATGGAGGCCAATTAACGATGGTCAAGTACGTCTACGACTTCTCTGAAGGCGACAAAGACATGAAAGACCTGCTGGGTGGCAAGGGCGCTAACCTGGCAGAAATGACGCGGCTAGGCTTGCCCGTTCCCCCGGGATTCACTATCACCACCGACGCTTGCCGCGCCTACCTGAAGGACGGCGAAGTCCCCGAATCTTTGGGTACTGAAGTAACCCGCTACCTGCGTGCAGTAGAAGACAAGCTGGGGCGCAAGCTGGGCGATGCCAAGGATCCGTTGCTGGTATCGGTCCGTTCCGGCGCAAAATTCTCGATGCCCGGCATGATGGAGACCGTCCTGGACGTTGGCCTAAACGACAAGTCGGTAGAAGGACTCGCCGAGGTAGCAGGGGATGCCCACTTCGCTTGGGATTCCTACCGCCGACTAGTGCAGATGTTCGGCAAGACAGTGCTGGACCTAGACGGGGACCTGTTCTCTGACGCCCTCGAGGCAATGAAGGAAAAGCGCGGCGTCAAGCTGGACATGGACCTCAGCACCGACGATCTGAAGGAACTGACCGAACAGTTTAAGGAGATCGTCAAGGAACAGACTGGCAAGCCCTTCCCGCAGGATCCGCGCGAACAGGTAGATCAGTGTATTGAGGCCGTGTTCCGTTCCTGGAACACCGAGCGCGCCCACATTTACCGCCGCCGCGAGCGCATCCCGCACACGCTGGGCACGGCGGTAAATATTTGCACCATGGTGTTTGGCAACATGGGCGAGACTTCCGGTACTGGTGTTTGCTTTACTCGCGACCCCTCTTCGGGGCACTCGGGCGTGTACGGCGACTACCTGATGAACGCTCAAGGCGAGGACGTGGTTGCCGGTATCCGCAATACGCACCCGCTGTCCGACCTCGAAACGCAGGACAAGAAGTCTTACGACGAGCTGCTGGGCATCATGCGTACGCTGGAGACGCACTACAAGGACATGTGTGACATCGAGTTCACCATCGAGCGCGGCAAGCTGTGGATGCTGCAGACCCGCGTGGGCAAGCGTACTGCTGCGGCGGCATTCCGGATTGCTACCCAGCTGGTAGACGAGAAGCTGATTACTAAGGACGAGGCGCTCGAGCGCGTCACCGGTGCGCAGCTGACTCAGCTGATGTTCCCGCAGTTCGACGTCAGTGCTGATCGCACCATGATCGCTAAGGGCATGGCTGCTTCGCCGGGTGCTGCCGTTGGCGGTGTCGTCTTTGATAATGACGAGGCCGAGGCATTTGCCGCCGAGGGTAAGAAGGCGATTTTGGTGCGCCGCGAGACTAACCCCGACGATCTGCCGGGCATGGTGGCGGCCGAGGGCGTACTCACCGCTCGTGGCGGAAAGACTTCGCACGCGGCAGTGGTTGCGCGCGGCATGGGCAAGACCTGTGTTTGTGGCGCCGAAGCCCTGCACATTGATGCCAAGGCGCGGGAGCTGCGCATTGGCGATAAGGTCTTCCACTCTGGCGACACCATTGCGATCGACGGCACTACCGGCGAAGTGTTTGAAGGGGAAGTGGCAGTCGAGGATTCCCCGGTTACCACTTACCTGACCCACGGTCTTGATGCCGGTCTGGAAGCTTGCAAGGGCAAGAAGGAAGACGAAGACCTGGTGCACGCGGTAGCACGCATCATGGAACATGCTGATTCGCGGCGCGCCCTGGATGTGCGTGCCAACGCGGATACTCCCGAGGACGCGCAGCGAAGCGTAGACTTCGGCGCACAGGGAATCGGCCTGTGCCGTACCGAGCACATGTTCCTTGGCAAGCGGCGCAAGCTGATTGAGCGCGCTATTCTTTCCGAGCCCAATTCGCAGGCACGCCAGGATGCCCTGGACGAACTGGAAAAGTTGCAGACTGGCGACTTTGAGCAGATGCTGCCGATCATGGATGGCAAGGCTATGACCGTGCGTCTGATTGACCCGCCGCTCCATGAATTCCTGCCTGACCTGGTCGACCTCGAAGTGAAGGTGGCCGTGGCAGAAGCGAAGGGTGAACAGTGCGAAGAAGATAAGAAGATGCTGCTGGCAGTGCGGCGCATGCACGAAGCTAACCCGATGCTGGGACTTCGTGGCGTCCGCCTCGGCCTCTACTTCGACGGCCTATTCGAACTGCAGATCCGCGCGCTCATCGGCGCTGCCGCCAGGCTAAAGAAGGAAGGCAAGGATCCGCGTCCAGAAATCATGGTGCCGCTAGTCGGGTCCGTGAACGAACTGCGCTATGTACGCGAGGAAGCCGAGAAGATCATCGCTTCCATCGAGGAGGAATACGATGTGAAACTCGATATTCCAATCGGTGCCATGATCGAGCTGCCGCGCGCCGCCCTCACTGCGGAAGCGCTTGCCGAAGAGGCCGACTTCTTCAGCTTCGGCACTAACGATCTGACCCAGACCACTTGGGGCTTCAGCCGTGACGACGTCGAGGGCGTGTTCTTCCCCGAGTATCTAGAAAAGGGCATTTTGGGTGTCTCCCCGTTCGAAACGATCGACCGCCGCGGTGTTGGCCGCATGGTCGAAATGGGTGCGCAGAACGCCCGCTCTACAAAGCCGAACATCAAGCTTGGGGTTTGTGGCGAGCACGGCGGCGACCCCGAATCGGTGCGCTTCTTCGACGAACTGGGCATGGCTTACGTGTCCTGTTCGCCGTTCCGTGTTCCGGTAGCCCGGCTCGAAGCGGGCCGCGCCACCGCAATGCGTGAACACGCCTAAATAAAAGCGCTAAAGGAGGGCGGTCCTTGCCGGGGCCGCCCTCCTTTTTGCTTTCGGCAGCTTTCGCGAGCCTTGGTCTAGTTTCGTAAACCTTGGTCGACAATGCCATGTTTCGCGTGTTCGACTTGGTTTCGTGAAGAAGCGCCAAGCCTAGCGGCACAACACCAAACATTGCGGCAGGTGCCCCAAATGCAAATAAGTAGTAGCTTAGGCTACCCTAAGTAGGTCTTATTTGTTTCTTGGAAAGGACCTTGCGTGGAATTTGCAAGATTCCGCAGGGGAAGCGCAGGCATCGCTGCCGCACTCCTTTGCGCAACCATTATCCCTGCGGCAAATGCTGCAGAGAAACCTGCAACCGGAGCAGACTCAAACCTGCCTAAGTGGTCAGCCGTAGACGGCACCCGCTTCAACGACGTGGCTCGCCGCACCGATAGGGTTACCTACCCCGACGCTGGTCACGTGCCCGCGGTAGGGTGCGATATTACCGGTGACGACCTGGCAGACATGATTTTCACCAACCCGCAAAAGCGTAAAACCTACGCGGTTCCATATATTCCGTACGGGTCTGACAATGACGAAGTAACTCGTAGTATCGAAGAACAGAATGCGGTGAAGACTGTCTCAGAAGAGGCGGAAGGGTACGGCCTTGCAGCAGCCTGCCTACCAGATTCGACTCGTCTTGCCGTGGCAGCGAAAAATAAAATCTTCATCTACAGTGCCGGACTGAAGAAGGCCGCAGAAGTCGAGGTCGCGGGCATCCGCGCCATGGCCAGCAGTGGAAATAGGTTGGCAGTAGCATCCGGACACAAGCTCTACTTCTACGATGCCACCGGCGAGCGCCAAGGAAAGCCCCTCGATCTGGGCGCAAATATTGAAGTGGTAGTTGCACTAAGTGACGGCACGTTCGCGCTCGGAATGTCTGAGGTGGGAAAAGTACAAATTGTAGAACCGCGCTCAGGCGCGATCACCATGACCGCAACTGGGGACGCAGACGCTCGTTTCGGGGCCGCCATCACCTCTACCGGTGACCTAAATGGGGACGAAGACGACGACTTGGCAATTGGCGCACCCCTGGCCAACAATGAAACCGGGGCGGTAGCACTAATTACTGACCTAAATAACGATGTCAAGGTAGACGTCACCTCGACTGATGACAGCCCGGTCACGGCAGATGGGAAATCAGTAGGGTACCTGCTGCGGGCACCATTGCGCGCTCACCTTGGGGCATCCCTCGCCTGGGTGGACGGCGGCGACAAACCCGGTGCGCTGGTGGTAGGCAAACCGGTGGACGAAGAACACACGGGCGCCCTCGTTATATCTGCGCAAGCCCTAAACAAGAACTACAACAACGGGCTCGGTATCGACGGCATTGGCGAAAAATACAAGCTGTGGCTGGCCGGTGGTGACGAAAAAGATGATGCAGGAGTGGAAGTGGGCGTGATGCCCCGCCGCGGAGAAGACACTCTAAACGGTATCTTCACAGTGAACTCCACTGGCAAAGTGGACGTGTGGACCATCGATCTGACTCATCAGGGCGAACCGAAGAAACAAAAGATAGACCCGCCATATCCGGCGCCGGAGCCCGAAAAGCGCGAATCGGCCGTGCAATCGCTAGATACGCCAGAGAAGAAAATCTGGAAGGGAGAGTTCTCTTCCGGTCTTGGCTCGTCGCTGGTCAAGGGCCAATGCGACGTGACCGGTGACGGCAAGGCAGACATTATCGCTGGCATGCCTACCCGTTCGGAATGGAAATTTGACCCCTTCTATCTGGACTCGACCTCGACCCATGGATGGCTTCCCAATGTAACTGGCGGAGTGCAAATCATTCCCGGTGGCACCAAGGGCAAAGACGTGCCGGCAGCAGACACGATCGCGCTTAACGGTCCGAAAGAGACAACCGACCCCGGCACGGATTCTTCTGTTGGATTGTCGGTAGCCTGCCTTGGCGACACGAATGGTGATGGTATCGCCGACCTGGCGGTCAACTCGCACACGATGGCACGAGCCTGGGTCATCTACGGCGGGCCTCACCTTGCCAAAGTGGACCTGAACAACCTGCATCCGGATCAGGGGTGGTGGATTGATCTGCCCGAATATGGTTCCTCTCCGGTGCAAATATCCAGGGCCGGCGATGTGAACGAGGACGGATTGGCCGACATTGCCGTAACGCTAGGCGACGCCAATCTAGCCAGGGGCGAGAAGGGGCACAAGGGCGCCCTCTACATTTTTGCGGGCAAGAAGCATGCGGCCAATGTGGATATGAAAAAGATGACCCCGCCCGAGGGCGCGGTAGTGAGAACCGTCTTTGCTCCCGAAGGGCATTTCCTTAGCCAGTCCGTTCCCGTCGGCGACGTAAACGGTGACGGTGTGGTCGACTGGGTGTTGACGGACTTCCAAGCTGAGCAAGGCGGTGGCATATATCCGGGCAAAGCTTGGTTGGTCTACGGGTCTACCGAGAAGGAGGTGCAAGTTGCCCCCGGTAATTCCTTTGAGCTGACCATGTCTCCTGATGCGTCGCACCGGCTAGGCGCGGGAGCCTCGGTGGCGCCCGTTGGCGATGTGAACTCCGATGGTTACAACGATTTTGTCATTGGCTACGATGGCGGCCAGATTATGCACCAAAGCGAGGGCGGGCTGCTACTTGTTTACGGGCACAAGGGACAACGCACGAAGGTGAGCGTTTCCGTTGCAGATGGTGCTCGAAATGAGGGCGTACGAGTGGTGCGCGGTCCGGCAAAAAACAGCGGTTTCGGCTGGGCAGTAGATGCCCTCCCGGGGAAGAAGAAGGCGCTCATTGCGGTCGGTGCCCCCACCATGGAAAAGGATGGACGCGTTTTCCTCTTTGACACTTCGGTGTTTAAAGAGACTCCGACCACTCTGCCGGAATCGGTGAGCGTGATTCGCTCCCCCGGCGAGCAGGCACGCTTCGGGCGCGCCCTCGCCTTTGTAGGCAACGTGCTAGAGGGGCCAACCCTTGCCATTGGTGCGGACGGGGTCATTTCGGAAGAGGGCGAAGGCCGCGAAGGGTTTGCCAATTCAGCGCATGTGCTGGCAATGCGCATAAACCCGTGGGAGGAAGAGGAGTCCTCTGACTCTTCGGAAAGCTCGGAGCCGGCAGATGCCGAAAAACCTGCAGAAACCGATCAGGAAGGTAAGGGCCATCTTCCCGCCGGTGCAGAGCAGGCAGACGAAAGTAAGAATGATGCTGCTCCCAAGCAAACCGGCGGCAACAAGCTAGGTGCTGTGAACACTCATGCGCAGGAGAGAAGGCCAGGCGTGGGGAGTACTGTCATAGTAAAACAGGGGCAGCTAGCTCATTCGGGCAGTGTCGCGTTACTGGCTGGTGCGATGGCGCTAACGCTGCTTGCTGTAGGGACGGGAATATACATGCTAAGGCGAGAGCACTGATTTGGCCTGTGTGGGTGTAGTCGAGGGCGGCTTAAGCCGCCCTCGACTACATTCTCGAAGAATACGGGTGATGCAGGTGGAACAAAACTGGTTGGTAGTGCAACATTGGGGCCACAAACAGTGAGAGCATTGAAACATGGGATCATCGGGGACGGCGCAGGCAATGGCACAGCATCTGCCAGTCCAAATGCGCTCGCAATTGGACACTAGTCGGCTTACGCGCGGCATGTACTCGACCGATGCCGGCATCTACCGGGTTATTCCCGCAGCCGTCTATTTTCCCCGCAACAAGCAAGAAGCCATCGCTGGAATAAAAGCCGCCCTGAAAGCAAAACTGCCATTGACCAGCAGGGGAGCGGGCACTTCCTGTGCCGGCAACGCCATAGGGCCCGGAGTGGTAATCGACTTTAACAAGCACATGAACCAGGTGCTGGATATTGATCCGCAACGGTGCACCGCCCGCGTGCAACCAGGATGTGTAGAAGCAACGTTGCAGGCGCGTGCCGCCCAATACGGATTGCGTTTTGGGCCTGATCCCTCTAGCCAGAACCGGTGCACTATCGGCGGAATGGTAGGAAATAACGCCTGCGGGCCGCATGCAACAGCGTGGGGCAGGACGGCGGTAAACATTGTGTCGCTAGAGTGCGTGGACGGGGTTGGCAATATCTTTACTGCCCGAAACGACTCGCTCGCCCCGCGAGAAGACTTGCAAGCGCTGATTGACCAGAACCTGGCCACCATCCGCAAGGAATTCGGTAAATTCTCTAGGCAAGTCTCGGGTTACCAATTGGATATGGCCCTACCAGAATCGGGGCGGAATCTGGCCGGGTTTTTGGCGGGTAGCGAGGGCACTCTGGTGACTGTACTCGAAATAGAAGTAAAACTTGTGCCCATACCTGCTTCTCCGGTGCTCATGGCGTTGGGCTATGCGGACATGATCGAAGCGGCCAGGGACGTTCCCACCGTGTTGGCGTTTCGGCCTCTTTCTGTCGAGGGGCTCGACCGCAACCTGGTAGAGGTAGTCAAACAAAACCGCGGCCAGGTTCCCGCACTGCCCAAGGGCGGCGGCTGGCTAATGTGCGAAGTGTCGGCAGCAGATGAGCCGCAATCTTTAGCACTGGCGAAAAAAATAGCCGGCGCCGCGCACACGGATCAGGTAGCCATCTATCCTCCCGGCGAGGACGCAGCCGCCCTCTGGCGCATCAGGGCCGACGGGGCCGGCCTGGGCGGGCGCACCCCAATTGTCCGAGACGAGCATGGCAACGTAACTGGCGGCGAGCAGGCGTGGGCAGGTTTTGAAGATGCTGCCGTCCCTCCGCAAAAATTAGCCGACTACTTAGAAGACTTCACCACCTGTATGAACAGGCGCGGCATCAACGGCCTCCTCTACGGGCACTTCGGGGACGGCTGCGTGCACGTGCGCCTAGACTTTCCCCTGACCGAGCCGCAAGGCGTCGCCCGTACCCGCGCCTTCTTAGAAGAAGCAGCGGACATCGTTGCCCGACACGGCGGTTCCATCTCGGGCGAGCACGGGGACGGGAGGGCCCGCTCAGAACTGCTCGCCCGCATGTATTCGCCCTCGGCGCTAGCACTATTTAGCCAGGTAAAAGGCATCTTTGACCCGGATGGGTTACTAAATCCCGGCGTGCTGGTAGATCCCGAACCGATAGATGCACACCTACGCCGCCCAGCAGCAAAAGCCATTCCTGCTCGCGGCGGATATGCTTTCGGCGCCGACCACGGCGACTTCACCACCGCAGTGCACCGCTGCACCGGCATTGGCAAATGTCGAGCCCAAAGCAAAGGCGTATTCATGTGCCCGTCCTATGCTGCTACCGGCAACGAAAAGGACTCCACTCGCGGGCGGGCTCGCATCCTAGAAGAAGCGGCAAACGGAAACCTGATTGAATCCTTCGCTTCCCCAGAAGTACTGGAAGTGCTCGACCTGTGTCTGGCCTGCAAAGCCTGCAGCGCCGACTGCCCAGCCGGGGTGGACATGGCAAAATATCGCAGCGAGGCCTACTACCGCATTTACCGAGGGCGACTTCGCCCACCCAGCCACTACCTGCTGGGCGCCCTCCCAAGGTGGGTGGGGCTGGCAACGCGCCTGCCCGGCCTCGCTAAAGTCATAAACGCCGCGATGGCCACCCCGCTACGTAAAATCGCCTTCAAAGTTGCCGGCCTAGATACGCGCCGGCAAGCACCCCGCCTAGTCACTGAACGATTCAGCAAATGGGCAAAGCGGGTAGGAATAGAGCAGGCGCTCGCGGGAGCGCGCCCGCAGGATAGGTACGTCGCACTCTGGGCAGACTCCTTCAGTGAAACACTCGATTCGGTGGGCGCAAAGGCCACTGTGAAGGTTCTGCACGAGGCCGGATACAAGGTGCTGCTCGCGCCCCCTAGCTGCTGCGGGCTGACTTGGATTTCCACGGGGCAGCTTCCCGCTGCAAAGAAGCGCCTCCGCCAGCTGCTAGAAAACCTGGCCCCACTGGCCGCAGCGGGGATCCCGATCGTAGGGGTGGAACCGTCCTGCAGTGCCGTCCTCCGCGACGATCTTCCAGAACTACTGCACCAGGACAGGCGGGCGCACCTGGTGGCGAAGAACGTTTACACATTGGCAGAACTGCTTAGCACTCCCGCGCCCATAGGCCCAACTAACTGGAAGCTACCTGACTTGCACGGCCTAAAGGTGGTTGCTCAGCCACACTGCCACCACTATTCGGTGATGGGGTGGCAGCGGGATCGGCAGCTGCTGCGCCGCGCTGGAGCCCAGGTGATAGAGGTTTCTGGCTGCTGCGGGCTGGCAGGAAACTTCGGCATGGAAAAGGGTCACTACGACGTGTCGGTAAAGGTGGCAGAAAACGACCTGCTGCCCTCGCTGAGGGCGAACCCCGATGCGGTGTTGTTAGCCGACGGATTCTCTTGCCGCACGCAGGCGCTGCAACTGGCGGGACGCAAAGGTATACACCTGGCTACGCTGCTTGCAAACGGAAGCGCACACCCCGAAACAACTGCACTAAACTGAGCTGATCCGTGGAAGAATAGAAGACACGTGTGCCAGCAGCAGGAGGAACGATAATGCCACTTTTTGAACTTGATCAGGGCCGGCTAGTCCCAGCACAGTTCGGTCGTCCCGTGGAACGCGGATTTAGTGCAGATGTTCTGGAGTCCGTGCGGGCACAAGTCCTAGAAGTGATATCCCGTCCCCTGTTTCCCGTTGCCTGGGATCATGACGAGGCCGACGAGGTTTCCGGCCCGCACCGCCTTACCGCCCTGGACGCGTCCGGGCAGGTAGTGGCCGTGGAAGTGCTGGGCCGTCTGGATGCCATTTCTCTTATTGCGGCACTGTCTAGGTTGGGCGACATCTCCTCGATGGGGTGGCTGGACCTTGCCCACATGTATCCCGGTGGGGCCGAACGTTTCCGTTCCGGTTGGACCGAGTTCCGCGAATCCATGCCCCCGGATGCCAAGCCGGGCCCACGCATGATCATTGTTGCTGCGGACATCGACCCCTCTGTGCGCCCCTCCCTGGACGTACTCTTCTCCTCGGGCCTAGAGGTACACGAGATCGCAATGCGCGCCATGGCGAACGGGCGCCGCTTCCTAGACGTGCAACCGGTTGGGCCTAGCTACTGGTCGCCGAACCCGGCACTGATGCGCGCCCGGCATTCGCGCCGCCCTCGACTGTCGCAGTATTCAACAGACGATGGTCGTATCGAAGGCCCATCCGCTCCCGGGTCCACGGCCCCCGAGCCGCAGCAGGACGAATCGGATGTACCCGCGCAGCCGGCCGCCCCCAAGGTGGAAGAACAGCAGATGCGTTCCCCGAAACAGGAGGATCGCATTGTTGGTGGCATCCATTACCCGCAGGTCTACGCGGTGGGTGACACGGTGGTGGCCCAGGGCTTCGACAAGAAGCAAGAAGAGGAACCGCCGGCTACTACCGGCGAACACGAGGCCGTGCAAAAAGAGGTCCCGGCGGTGCTTGGACACGACGCCGAAGGGCTGGCAGCTATTGCTTCCGTGCTGGGTTCTGACACCCCAATCGTGGCGGTGGGAGCCGATTCGTTCAAGGAAGCTACTTTGCTGGCAGGTGGGCAGATCAGCTACAACGGCGGCCAGCAGACCACCGATGCTGATCAGGCAATTGAAGAACTGCTGGGTATCAGCGCCGACGGCTGGGTACACTTCCGCCTAGGCCACGCGGAAGGCCCGTCTTTGGCCGAAGCAATCCTCGAGATAAATGAGGAGATTGACCGCGAATCCAAGGCCCGCTAGGGGCAAATCTGGGTGCAGGCCGCCTCGCCTAATATCGAGGGCGGGTTGGCGGCCTGCGGCAGAGCCATAGGCAGCCAGGCGTGGAAGGAAGCCCACGCGCTCTGGCGCACGTCCGGGTCAGACAAGATTACGTCGTGCAGCGATTCAAACCGGCGCAAGGTTACGTTGGTAGAAAGCTTGTGCGCGGTAGCAGCTACCTTGTCCGCATCCAAGACGGCATCGCGGCGGCGGGCCAGTAGGTTCCATTTGCCGCCAAAAGATCCCACAGATGCCCACACCAGGGTCGGGCAAGTAAGCTGCAATCCCTTAGCTATCTCCGTGTGCCCAGCTAGGATGGCCTGGAGCCAGCCCGGCCTGATGGGGGCAGATTTAGACGTCTTCCACTGCGGGATCAGATTCCAGCCGCGCACGGAAGGATCCTCCCTCCACGGACGCAAGTAGTCCGGAAGAGGCCCGTCCTCGCTGTCCCAACCCGCCAGCGAGCGGGCGTAGATGTTTTCGCCCTCGGGCATGGGCACCACCTGGCGGGGGGCCCGCCAAGACCACGCGCGCACCAGTGGGGTAACCACCGTTTTCGAAGTGTTGTCGTACTGCCAGGTGATCCAAGGCGAATTTAGGAGCAGGGCAGAAACCTGGTCGCGGTGCCGGTTCGCCCACAGCGCCGCCGACAATCCGCCGGTGGAGTGGCCCATCAGGAGTAAAGGCAGGTGGGGGTGTTCCGAGCGAATCAGCCGCAGCGCCGCATCCAAATCCTCGTCGTAAGTGTCTAGCGAATCGACATACCCGAAGGACTGGTACAGCCGCCACGACCTGCCGTACTTGCGCAGGTCGATCGCGTAGAAAGCGCCCCCCGCAGCGGCCACGTGGCGGGCCTGCTCGCGCTGGAAAAAGTAGTCATTCCACCCGTGAATGTAGAGCGCCACGAACCCCGGTTCTTTAGGAGTACCCGCGATGGCCTGGGGATCGGCCTCGGCGCGGTGCGCGACCAGGGTAGCCATGACGGGCCCCTCGGAATCGGCATGCAAAGAGAGCGTTTGCGCCTCGAATCCGGGCCCTAAAATGTCGGGGCCCCACTTGCCTTGCGGCGGTGCCTCATCGGGGACTTCCGTGGGCAGAGGGCGAAAATCGGTCATTCTAGTTCTTCCATAAACTCCGCGAGGATGGCATTGACTTGGGCAAATTCTATCAAGAAGCCGTCGTGGCCAAAGGGGGTGTGAATCTGGGCGAAGCGGCCACCCGGAAGTGCCTTCGCCATCTTTTCGCAGTCGCGGGCGTAGAACAGCCGATCCGAATTTACTCCAACCACTAAGGCTGGTCCGGAAAAACGAGCGAGCGCTTCGGCCACGCCGCCCCGTCCTCGGCCCACGTCGTGGGTGATCATTGCCTTAGAGAGGATCCGGTAGCTGCCCGCATCAAAGCGGGCCGCCAATTTGCGGGCGTGGTAGTCCAAATAGGACTGCACCGCTAATCTACCGCCGGCCAGTGGTTCCTCGTCGCCCTGGCGGTTTCGCCCGAATCGCTCGTCCAGTTCCAGTGGGGTGCGGTAGGTGGTATGGGCGATCTCGCGCGCAAGCCCTAACCCGCGCACCGGTCCTTCGTCGCTGTGGTAGTAGTCGCCACCGTTGAAATGCGGATCCAGCTCGATGGCGGCAATCTGCGCGTGGGCCCATGCCGCCTGCTCGGCGGTGGTGCATGCTGCCGTTGCCACCAAGATCAGCGTGCGGGTCCGTTCCGGGTAGGTGACAGCCCATTCGACTGCCCGATGCCCGCCCGCAGAAGGGCCCACGATAGCTGCGAACTGGTCAATGCCCAGCAGATCTGCCAAGCGGGCCTCCGCCCTGACCATGTCGCGCGTGGACAGCTGCGGGAAACGCGACCCCCACTCGCGCCCATCCGGGGCTAGCGAGGAAGGACCGGTAGAACCCATGCACCCGCCCAGCACGTTTGGTGCCACGATGAAGTACTTGTCGGTATCGAGCGGGAGCTTCGGCCCCACCGCCTGCGCCCACCAGCCGGGAGTGGGTTGACCCGGCCCGGCTGGGCCGGCGACGTGGGAATCCCCAGTCAGAGCGTGAAGGATCAAAATGGCGTTGTTCCTGGCCGGGTTTAACTTGCCCCACGTTTCATAGGCAAGACGAACCGCGGGCAGCTTCCCGCCGCCCTCTAAAGGCAGCGGCCCTAATTCGGCGTACATGCGGGGGCCGCGAGCCTCGTCCTCGCGCCAAGCCCCGGTTACAGGCAGAGCGTCGCCCTTGGCAACGGCGGAAGCATCAGTTGCTGGTGCGCTGGCCCAGTCACCTTTGGGGGGTTTCAGTAAAGAAGCAAAGGGGAGGGGAGTGTTGGTTCTGGAAATGCCGGGAGCTGCCCGGTCGGATGCACCGTGCCGGGCAGCTCTTTGGGCAAGCACCGTAAGGGGTGGAAGGTCATCCCACCCCTTACAACACGCCTCGTTGCTCACAGGCCCACAGCCTTGAACGCGGTTTCGAGGGCGTCGATCAGGTCTTCGACGTTTTCGATGCCAACCGCAAGTCGGATCGTGCCGCCGGTGATGCCGGCCTTCTTCAGCCCTTCCTCTTCCAACTGCGAGTGGGTGGTGGAGGCAGGGTGGGCTACTAGCGAACGCACGTCGCCGATGTTTGCCAGGTTCGAGAAGAGCGGCAGGTTGTCGACGAACTTCTCGCCTACCTCGCGGCCACCGGTGATGTCGAAGCTGACCAGGGCGCCCGCACCGCGCGGGGTGTACTTCTTGGCGAGCTCGTAGTAGGGGCTCGACTCCAGGCCGGAGTAGCTGATCGCGTCCACGCCGCGGCCCTCGTTCTTGCGCTTTTCTAGGTACTGCGCGATCTTGAGGGCGTTGTCCACGTGCCGTTCAATGCGCAGCGAGAGCGTTTCGATGCCCTGTTCAATTAGGAAGGCATTGAACGGGGAGGCGCTGAAGCCTAGATCTCGCAACCCCTGGGCGCGTGCCTTCAGGATGAAGGCCTGATTGCCCAGGTCGGGGCCGTAGGTGAGGCCGTGGTATGACGGGTCGGGCTGGTTGAACTGGACGAAGCGTTCCGGTTCCTTGGTCCAATCGAAGTTGCCCGAATCGACGATGACGCCTAGCACGGAGGTGCCGTGTCCGCCCAGGTACTTCGTGGCCGAGTGCACCACAATGTCTGCACCCCATTCGATCGGACGCAGCAGGTACGGGGTCGGCACGGTGTTGTCGACGATTAGCGGTACGCCAACTTCGTGCGCCGCCTTGGCTAGCGGTTCTAGATCCAGAATGTCTCCGGCCGGGTTGGGAATGGTTTCCCCATAGAAAGCCACGGTGCGTTCGTCAGCGAGGGCCTTCCACGATTCGATGTCGTGGGGATCTTCGACCAGGCGGGTCTCGATACCGTACTTGGGCAGGGTGTGTACGAACAGGTTCGTGGTGCCGCCATATAGCGAGGGCGAAGCCACAATGTTGTCTCCGGCCTGGGCGATCGTCAGAATCGACAGGCTGATTGCGCCCGCGCCAGAAGACGTGAGCAGGGCGCCGACGCCGCCCTCCAGAGTTGCCAGTCGTGCCTCGACCACATCCCAGGTGGGGTTCGTCAGGCGCGAGTAGATGGGGCCTTGATCTTTGAGGGCGAAGCGGTCAGCCGCCTGCTGGGCGGACTCGAACACGTAAGAGGTGGTCTGGTAGATCGGCAACGCCCTCGCCCCGGTGGTGGGGTCGGGCTGCTGGCCGGCGTGGATCTGGTTAGTTTCAAAATTCCAAGACATGAGGGTTCCTTATAGGTTCAGATGGTATTAGGGGCCCCATGAAAATACAGAAAAGCCGTGCAAGGCCCCTTGAGGACTGCACGGCAGACACGATGTATGGCTTCTTGAGCTTTGGCTGACGCGCAGTCAGCTGAACATTCGTGTAAACATGCCAAAACCATACACCGACCGTGATCGGGGATGGCAAGTCCAATTCGGAAAATGTCCGAGCTGTGGGATTTACGCATGAATTTTTGGGGTGATGCTGCGGAAGAGGTGTCTGTGCAAATTAAGGAAGAGTTCCCCCTCCTCGGCGTGTTGAGTGGAAGTTGACTTATAAAAGCTAGCCAAAGCTTGGCCAGCCAGTGTATGTTGTTACTGTGAAAATTGTTGTTGCTGTGTAACGTGTGGCTAGTGTGTCTAATGAGTCGCACCATTCTGGGCTGCAACAACACCCTTTTTCAGGAGACGAAACGTGAGTTCAAAGAAATTCTCTTTGCGCGGGCGCGCACTTGTAAGCAGCCTGATCATAGGCGGAATCGCGCTGTCCGGACTAGGCGGTACCTTCGCCCTGGCTGCGCCCTCGGATGACGACATTGCCCGGGCAAAGCAGGCCGAAAAGGCGGCGGCAGGATCGGTCGCTGACATCGAAGTAAAGCTGGCACAGAACACTGCCAAGTCAGAAGAGGCACTAACTGCGGCTCAGCGTGCAGGCGAACGCTTCGCCCAGGCGTCTGTGAAGGCGGATGCGGCTTCAAGGGCGGCAGATAAGGCCCGCAAGGACGCCGACCAAGCCAAGAAGAAGGTAGAAGAAGCCCGCAAGTCCCTAGGGGATGTGGCCACCACCGTTTACCGGCAGTCCGGTTCACTCTCGTCTGCGGTGCCCTACCTAAATGCCGACGGGCTCGAAACTATTGAAATGCGCCGCGTTGCCATCGAACTATTCGGTGGTAAGGCCGATCAGAAGATGCAGACCTTCTCGGCCATGCAGCAGGTCGCCAACGTCATTGAAGAGCGCGCTACGAAGGCGGAAGCCACCCAGAAGGCCGCCGCCTCCGCAATGGAATCGCGCGCGAGTGCTGCCCAGCAGGCTGCAAGTGCCGCCGAAGCTGCCCAGCGTTCCACCGCGCAGCGCCGCAGTGAGCTCATTGCTCAGCTGGCTGCTGCCCGCGGTACTACCAAGGAACTGGAAACCAAGAGGCAGGAAGAGCTAGAACGCCAGCGGCGCGCCCGCGAGGCAGAAGCCGCCCGCCGCGCCCTGGCCACTCAACGGGCGCAAGAGGAAGCGCGTCGCAAGGCTGCCGAAGCGGCGGCCGCTCAGCAGGCGGAAGCGCAGCGACAGGCAGCAGCCCAGGCGCAGGCCCAAGCTCAGGCGCAGGCTCAGGCGAACGATTCCAGTGCCGAGGACGAAACTCCCGCACCCGCACCCGCTCCCGCACCTGCTCCCGCACCGGCCCCGGCCCCAGCTCCCGCTCCCTCGGGTGGCGGCGGCAATGCCGTGGTAGCTGCAGCAGCTAGCCAGATTGGCGTTCCCTACGTGTGGGGTGGTGCGGCACGGTATGCGGGCCTGGATTGCTCTGGCCTGTCCATGACTTCGTGGGCTCAAGTGGGTGTCGACCTGCCGCGTACTGCCGAGCAGCAGTACCTGTGGGGCGTAAATTCCGGACGCGGTGTCTCAATCAATAACCTTCGCGCTGGTGACTTGGTATTCTGGGGCGATGCAAGCGGCGTCTACCACGTGGCGGTTTATGCCGGGGGCGGGGAAATTATTGAAGCCCCTTA
This sequence comes from Actinomyces sp. UMB0138, assembly GCF_002849225.1. GTDB lineage: Bacteria > Bacillota > Negativicutes > Veillonellales > Veillonellaceae > Veillonella > Veillonella parvula_H. The sequence goes on along the minus strand of NZ_PKMC01000003.1, from coordinate 256,465 downwards.
TCCCGGAGCTACAGTGAGGCGAACCGGCCTGTACTATGGCAACTTGATGGCGCTTGGGGTTCGCCCAGCGTAGTCGCCACAAATCGTCTTGCCCGCTAAGGAGGAAAAATGACTGCAAGTCCGCGCGTGCTGTGCGTCGGAGAGGCCCTGATGGACCGCATCGAACGCGACGGTTCCGCAAAGGAATACGTGGGCGGATCGCTGCTGAATGTGGCCCGCGGAATCGCCCAGCTGGGCCATGACACGACCTTGGCCTCGTGGTGGGGCGAGGACGAGCGGGGCCAGCAGCTGGCCAAGGCGCTAGCCGAGGGCGACGTGCATGTCTTGCCAGGTACTTCGGGTGCAGATCACACCACCGTGGCCTACGCGCACGTCGATTCTGAGGGGCGCGCTACCTACGAGTTCGATCTGTTGTGGGACCTGCCGGAACAGGCTCGTACCGACACTTACGATCACCTGCACACCGGCTCGTTTGCGGCAACGGTGGAACCGGGTGGCAAGAAGGTGCTGCGGCTGGTGAAGGAAGCGGCTCTTACCGGGACTGTTTCCTACGATCCGAACATTAGGCCGTCCGTGATGGGTAGCCCGGAACAGGTGCGCAGCCGGATTGAAGAGATCATTTCCTTCTGCGACATTGTGAAGGCCTCCGACGAGGATATTTCCTGGCTATACCCTGACCGCGCGGTGGAAGATGTCATGCGCTCCTGGCTGGCCATGGGGCCCGCCATGGTCATTACGACTCGTGGCCCGTGGGGTGCTTACGCACGGCTAGCCGGCGAACGCGACATGCTGGTCATTGACCCGTTGAATGTGGAACTGGGTGACACCGTGGGCGCCGGTGATTCCTTCATGGCCGGGCTGATCTCGGCACTGCTGGATGCCGGTCTTGCCGGTAGTGGGCAGGCTCGCAGGAAGCTGCGCGAGGCAAAGTGGGCGGATGTGCTTTCCGCGCTGCACCGCGCCACCGTCACCTCGGGCCTGACCGTTTCCAAGCTTGGCGCTTTCTCTCCGAACCGCGCCGACGTAGCTCGGGTAACTGACGGGCATCCGGAATTGAAGTAGGACTTTCCCATCTCATGCCCCTTTGGCGGCCACTCGGCCCCAAAGGGGCTCCCCATTTAAGACGCCTCTTCCCTTGACACCAGCTCGAAGACGCCAGCTTGAGGGCGGCCGGTGGGCGGGGAAAAGAAATGGTCCACGCCGGCGGCGTGGACCAAAACTCTTTTTAGGTGAAGCTTACTGCTCGGGCTCGATCACCGGAACCGGATTTACTGCGTGCCCGCCGGCAGCAATGCGATCCTGTTCGCGCTTGATAGAGACGCGAATTTCTTCTTCCGCCTCTTCGCGGCCAACCCAGTGTGCGCCCTCGACCGATTTGCCGGGTTCTAGATCCTTGTACACCTCGAAGAAGTGCTGGATTTCCAGGCGGTGGAACTCAGAGACGTCCTCGAGCTCGGTACGCCATGCCATGCGCTGATCAGCGGTGGGAACTGCAACAACCTTGTCGTCGCCGCCCTTCTCGTCGCGCATGCGGAACATTCCCAAGGCACGGCAGCGGATGACGCAGCCGGGGAAAGTTGGCTCTTCAAGAAGCACCAGAACGTCGAGCGGGTCGCCGTCCTCGCCTAGCGTGCCGTCGATAAACCCGTAATCGTCTGGGTAACGGGTAGAAGTGAACAGCATACGGTCCAAGCGGATGCGACCAGTTTCGTGGTCGACCTCGTACTTGTTCCTATTCCCTTTCGGGATTTCGATGGTTACATCAAACTCCATTTAAGAGCCCTTTCAACAGTTGGGTCGATGCGATAATAACCCAATGGTACCGGTACAGTTAGACTGGTCGTTACACAAAACAGGACTGTGAGGCGGAATAGATGCGAAAGACAGTAGCGGCAGCCACTATTGGCACGCTTCTGCTAGTGGGCGGTTCAATCACCTACGGCGCCCTGGACGCTTACGACGTAGTTCCGGGCGTGTTTACGCTTTCACCAGCGCCGCCATCGCCGCAACCAGTTCCTACCGCTGCCGCCGTGGCTGCCGAACCGACGCCGGCTCAGGCCGATGCGGCCAAGGGGGAGTTACCGAACTCGGAGCAGGTCCAACAGATCGCAGCTTCCCTGTCGGGAAAGATCAAGAAGGCGGCTACCGACGCGCGGGCCGCGGCTAAAGCGCAGGCCGATGCCGAGGACGCCCAAGAGAAGCCGAATGCGGACCAGGACAAGGGCGAGGTCGAGCCCTCCCTGCGCGTGGGCGTGTCTGTTCTGGACGTGGCCACTGGCAAGGAATTGGCAAATGTGGCCGCAGGTACTCCGCTCACCCCTGCTTCTTCAACGAAGGTGCTTTCGGCGGTGGCTGCTCTGCAGACGTTGCCGGCAGACACCACGTTCAAAACTAAGGCGGTCTTTGCCGGGGACACGGTGACCTTGGTAGCGGGCGGCGACGAAATGCTCGCGGCGGGCTCATCGAATCCCGCCGTCGTCAACGGGCGGGCTGGACTGGCAGATTTGGCGGCCCAGACCGCGCAGGCGCTGAATAAACAGGGCATCGGCTCTGTGAAGCTGACCTATGACACTTCTGCTTTCGGTACCGATCAGGTCAACGCGGACTGGGACGGGTACATGCAGTTTGTTACCAAGATCCAAGGTCTTGGCATGAACGCGGGCCAGGATTCCTCCAAGAATGACTTGCAGACTGATCCGGCGCAACGGGCAGCAGCTGCCTTCAAAGAAAAATTAGCCGCCCAGGGCATCAGCGTGAACGGGCCTACCCCTGGCAAGGCCGCCAAAGCGGCCACGGTCGTGGGCCAGGTAAGCAGCGCTCCCGTTACCGATGTGCTGCGCCACACCTTGAAGCCTTCCGACAACACGATGGCTGAAACGGTTTGCCGAGCAGCGCTGGTATACGCGGGCAAGGAACCCAGCTTCGAAAGCGCCGTCACCATGGTGCGCGAGGCGGTGGGCAAGCTGGGAGTGGATCCCTCCGAGGTCCTCCTGCGGGATTGCTCCGGACTGTCAGACAAGGGGAAGATCTCCCCGCACGCCCTGGCCAAGGTGCTCCAGCAGGCGGCCGTATCAAAGAACCCCACCTTGCGGTCACTGCCGTCGATGCTGCCCGTGGCTGGGCTGGACGGCACCCTGCACAATCGGATGGTTTCGGGTGCGGGCACCGGAAATGTGCGCTCCAAGACTGGCACGCTCGATTCGGCCCGCTCCCTTAGCGGCTACGTACACACCGCTTCGGGGCGTCCACTGGCATTTTCGATCATTGTAAACGGCTACGACGACGAGGCAGCCGGCGGGGTAGTTGAGGCCATCGATTCGGTAGCTACCGAATTCGCAGAACTGAAGTGAGGGGAATGAAGAAGGCAAGCGAACTTGTAGGAGCCACTCCGTCCGCCCAGGTGCGGCCTGTGTCATTGGCGCTGCGGCGGGCAGTAGCTACCTTCGACGCGCTCGCCCCCTCGCTACCCATTGTCGTGGGCTGTTCCGGAGGCGCCGACTCGCTAGCGCTTGCCACCTGCCTGATTGACGCCGGTTCACGAGCCGGGCACGACGTGTACACGATCACCGTCGACCACGGTATCCGCCCCGAATCCACCGCCGAGGCCGAAGAAGTAGTACGCAAACTTACCTGGTTGGGAGCCGACAAGGCAGTGCGCGAGCAGGTGCAGGTCGGCTCTGCCGGAGGCCCCGAAGCTGCCGCCCGCGACGCCCGCTACGAAGGACTAGCCCGAGCGGCAGCCGAACTTTCTGCCGCGGGCGCGCCCATCTGGCTCGGCCACACCCTAGACGACCAGGCCGAGGGCGTCCTCCTCTCGTTAGCGCGCGGCTCCGGCACCCATTCGTTGGCGGGCATGCGCCAGGGCTTCGAGGGCGGCCACGTGCACTCGCGGATTCGCCCCCTTCTAGGGTTGCGGCGGGCAGACACGGAAGCCTGCTGCAACGGGCTTGGGCTCCAATACGTCGTGGATCCGTCCAACAAGGCGGACGGGCCGTGGAAAACTGCCGACGGGCAGGCGCTGCGCCGGGCTGCCTTGCGAGAGCGCGCCCTGCCCGCCCTAGCCCAAGCGCTGGGCAAAGACGCCGCGCCCGCACTAGCCAAATCCGCCCTCCTGGCCCGGCAAGACGACGAGGCCCTGGAAGCGATGGCCCAGACCATCCTCGCCGAGGTAGCGACCGACGAGGACGGGCAGATACTTCTACAAGCAAACGCGCTGGCCAGCCACCTACCAGCCCTGCGCAGACGCGTGCTTCGCCTAGCGGGCGCCCGGGTGGGTCTTACGGAACTTACCGCCACGCACCTGCAGGCGCTCGACGCCCTCGTCAGCAACTGGCACGGCCAGGGCCCGGTAGATCTGCCGGCAGGGCAGGCATTGCGCGAGGCAAAGACGGGCCGGATGTGGCTGCGGGCCACTTCAGAAAGGTGATCTTGTTCTAGTCCGGTACTGCTCGGGCCCACTGGTAGGTATTTATGCCTATTATTAGGAGAGTGGATGCAAAAGATATGGGCACGGACCTAGAAGAAATTCTTATCTCCGAAGAACAGATGCAGGCTCGGCTAGCCGAAATGGCAGCGGAAATCGACAAGGATTACCAGGGCAAGCGCCCGATCGTGGTGGGAGTCCTGAAGGGCGCCGTCATGGTGGTAGCTGATCTGCTGCGCAAGATGCACACCGAAACTCTGATGGATTGGATGGCCGTATCCTCTTACGGTTCCGGCACTAAGTCTTCTGGCGTGGTGCGTATTCTGAAGGACCTGGATTCTGACATTCAGGGTAGGGACGTGCTCATTGTCGAGGACATTATCGATTCCGGTCTTACCCTGTCGTGGCTGGTCACGAACCTGAAGGCAAGGGGTGCGGCTACCGTGCAGATCGCGGCTGCGCTGCGCAAGAAGGAAGCCATGAAGGCTGACCTGGACGTGCGCTACGTCGGCTTCGACATTCCAAATAAGTTTGTGGTCGGGTATGGGCTCGATTTTGCGGAGCAGTACCGCAACCTCCCCTTTGTGGCCACTTTGGCCCCGCACGTATACGCTTAGTGTTCACCGCTAGCGCATAACCGGTAGGGGCAGTTCTACTTCCCGCTAGGCTTTTGTTCATAGTCTCAACTTGAAGGGATCCCATTAATGGCGACGGCTAAGAAAAAGGCGCCCAAGCGTAACTATCTCGCATGGTTTTTGCCGTTTTTGATTATTGCGTTGATTATTTGGGCGGCGACGCGTCTTTTTGCTCCTGCCGAGGTCGACACGTCCGAGGGCGTGGACCTGCTGAAGGGGGACACGGTTGCTCGCGCCGTGGTCAATGATGGATCGCATCTGGTTACCCTGAATCTGAAGAAGGAATACAAGCCGAAGGTTCGCACTGAAGAGAAGTCGTTCTTGGCGTCTGCTCCGAAGCCGACTAAGAAGGTGCAGTTCCAGTACACCGATGGGCAGGCCAAGGATTTGGCGAAGCTCATTTCCGATGCGAAGCTCGACAAGGGCTACAACTCGCTGTACCCGGTGCCGTCTTGGTGGCAGGGCATCGTGCAGATGTTGCTGATGATTGCCGTGTTTGTGGGCATTTTCTGGTTCCTCACCTCGCGGATGCAGGGCGGGGCCGGCAAGATCATGAACTTTGGCAAGTCCAAGGCTCGCATGAAGGATGCCGATGCGCCGAAGGTGCGTTTCACTGACGTGGCGGGGGTCGACGAGGCCGTTGAGGAACTGCAAGAGATCCGCGAATTCTTGTCCACTCCGGGCAAGTTCCACCAGCTGGGTGCCAAGATTCCGAAGGGCGTGCTGCTGTATGGCCCTCCGGGCACCGGTAAGACTCTACTTGCTAAGGCTGTTGCTGGCGAGGCCGGGGTGCCCTTCTACACCATGTCCGGTTCCGAGTTCGTAGAAATGTACGTGGGCGTGGGCGCTTCGCGTGTGCGTGACCTGTTTGATCAGGCTAAGCAGAACGCTCCGGCGATTATCTTTGTTGACGAGATCGACGCGGTGGGCCGTCACCGCGGCACCGGTATGGGCGGCGGCAATGACGAACGCGAACAGACTTTGAACCAGCTGCTCGTCGAGATGGATGGTTTTGACGAGAACACGAACGTAATCATGATCGCCGCTACTAACCGTCCGGACGTGCTGGATCCGGCGCTGCTGCGGCCGGGCAGGTTCGACCGGCAGATTTCCGTTGAGGCTCCCGACATCAATGGCCGCTTCGAAATCTTGAAGGTACATGCCAAGAACAAGCCCATGGTGGATTCCGTGGATCTGCGCCAGATTGCTAAGCGCACCCCGGGCTTTGCCGGTGCTGATCTGGCGAACGTTCTGAACGAGGCCGCGCTGCTGACGGCCCGTTCTAATGCGGACCTAATCGACGAGCGCGCCCTCGACGAAGCTATCGACAGGGTGATCGCGGGACCGCAGAAGCGCACGCGCGTAATGCTGGCGCACGACAAGCTGGTCACTGCGTATCACGAGGGCGGGCACGCGGTTGCGGCCGCTGCGTTGCGGTACACCGATCCGGTCACCAAGGTGACTATCTTGCCGCGTGGGCGCGCATTGGGATACACGATGGTGATGCCGAACGAGGACCGCTATTCGAAGACCCGCAACCAGCTGCTCGACGAACTTGTCTACGCGATGGGCGGGCGAGTCGCCGAGGAATTAATCTTCCAGGATCCGTCTACGGGCGCCTCTAACGACATTGATAAGGCCACCCAGACGGCACGCAAGATGGTTACCGACTACGGCATGTCCGACAAAGTGGGCACCATCAAGCTGGGCTCAGAGGACACCCAGCCGTTCCTGGGCCGCGAGATGGCTTCGGGCTCGGGCATGTCCGGCGAGTTCGCCGCCCTCGTCGACCACGAGGTGCAGGCACTGCTAGAACGCGCCAACAGGGAAGCGTGGCAGGTGCTGTCCGCTAACCGGCACGTGCTGGACCGGCTCGCCGAACGGCTGCTGGCAAAGGAAACGGTACTCGAAAACGAGCTAAACGAGATCTTTGCCGACGTGCACAAGCAGCCAGAGCGGGCCGTGTGGGCTTACAACGCGGACGCCGCGGTGGAGGGTACTACCTTTGGTGACCCAATCGGTAACGACGCGGATGCGCAGACTCCGTCCCAACCCGTTCCCCCGCAGATTGATTCCGCTACCGAATAAAATCCATGAGTAACAATTTCGATTACGAGCGCGCCCGCCAGGCCGCTTATGACCTGCTGTGTGCCATTGGCGAGGACCCGTCCCGGCCGGGACTCGAGGAAACCCCTGACAGGGTGGCGCGCGCCTGGCGCGAACTGTCGGTGGGTCTGCACGAAGATCCGGGCGCCCATTTGGAAAAGCAGTTCGAGGTCGGCACTGACGAGATCGTGCTGATCCGCGATATCCCGTTCTATTCAGTGTGCGAACACCACCTGCTGCCGTTCTTTGGCATGGCGAACGTGGCGTATTTGCCCTCGCACGGCAAGGTCACTGGGCTGTCGAAGATCGCCCGTTGCGTCGAGGGCTTTGCCCGCAAGCCGCAGGTGCAGGAACGCCTTACGGCTCAGATTGCAGACGCCATTGCGGACAAACTGCATGCCGCTGGGGTGGCAGTAGTTCTAGAGGGCGAGCACCTGTGCATGACGATGCGGGGCATCAAGAAGCCGGGGGCAAAAACGGTTACCTCGGCACTGCGCGGGCAGATGCGAAGGAATCAGGCTACTCGTGCCGAGGTATTGCGCCTAATTACGCACTAGGCGTCGAGCTAACCGAGTACTTCTTTGCCTTGCGGGCCGAGGATAATTCCGAGGCGATAATCGCCGCTACGATCAGCCCGCCGCCCAGAAGCAGACGCATCGTTACTGATTCGCCGCCGAATATGACTGCGGTGATCGCTGCGAAGACCGGTTCGGTGGTCATGATGATGGCCACCCTGGTCTGACTAATACGTGATTGTGCCCAGGTTTGCAGCAGCATTGCCAGCGAGCCGCCCAGTAGCGCCATGTAGAACAGGGCGAACCAGGAAAAGGCGGTGTGGGGGATAGTGATGCCGCCCGGCGCCGCTAGCCCCAGCGACAGCAGCCCCATCATGATGAGCTGGGTAGATGCCAGTGTCGAGGAGTCGGCCCGCTTCGAAAAACGGCCGAGCATTACGATATGCAGCGAATAGCAGATGGAGCCCGCAAGGGTGTAGATCTCGCCGATGCCAAAAGAGAATCCGCGCAGCGAGAGGATCGCCAGTCCCAGCGTTGCAACCACAGAGGCGTATATGACGGTTGGGCGGGGAGGCTGTCGGTAGATGACCAGCAGCAAAATTGGGGTCATCACCGCGTACATGCCGGTAATAAAGCCCGAAATGGAAGCATCTACGGTAGCTAGACCGATCGATTCAAGGTATTGCGCGCCCACGTATAGGATCGCCAGAATAAAGCCGTAGAACCAGGCTTTTTTGCTCGCCCTCAATACCTGCTTGTGGAAGATGAGCGCCGTGAAGATGGCGGTGAGCCCGAACCGCCACCCCAGAAAGTCCAGTACCGGGATCTCGGTGGTGACTTTCTTGATCATGAAGAACATGGACCCCCAGATAGTCGTAGCCAGTATCAGGCCCAGGCTGGGGAGCAGAGTGCCGACTGACTTGGTGGGGGAGGAAAACATGGCTAAGAGCTTTCGTTGACTGTTAGAAGAGGGGAACTTTAGTAGTTATTTGTGCTGGTCGCACATAGAAGTGTGGCGCAGCAGCCGAAGCTGCCACGCCACACCTTTTTGGTTCAGGAGCATCCTATAGGGCTTCTGCGCCACCTTCTACCTTGGAAGAACCTTCTGTGAGTAGATCGTCCTTCTTGGGGTCGTAGTGGTCAGAGAGCCTGGAGTTCTCGTCTACCTCGTGCTTGTAGCCCTTCAGGTCCATGACCTTGGGAGCTGCAAGACCGAACAGCAAGAAGCTGAAGAAGAAGACGAGGGCGCCGCCCATCATCGCAGATTCGCCTGCAGTGTAGAGCGCGTAGCACGAGTAAATACCAGCAATAATTGCGACGATATTGGTGATGCGCGCTTCGCGACGAGGAACGTTGGAGACCTTCTGCATTACCATCAACGAGCCCATGCAGAGGATGTACGGGACCACGTTGGTGATAACCGCCAGGTTGACCAACACCTCGAACTGCTCGGACAAACTTGGGCTGATTGTCATCAGCGACAGCAGCGTCTGAGCGATGGTAATGATTACCATGCCAACGATAGGTGCGTTTGCCTTGGTGACCTTGGTGAAGGCCTTCGGCATCATGCCTTCCAGAGCCAGCGAACGGGCCACCTGGGCGATGGTGAACTGCCAGCCCAGCAGGGAGCCGAAGCAGGAGATAACCATCATTGCCAGCACGATCTTGCCGATGGTCGGGTTGAACATCTGCGAGAACGCTAGGCCGAACGGGCCGTTGGAGTTAGCAAGGGCCTTGTAATCGACAATACCGAACATGACGTTAGTGGAAACGATGTACATGGCAGCTGCACCCAAGCAGCCACCCATAACCGCTAGCGGTACGTTCTTCTCGGGGTTCTCGACGGAGTCCGAGTTTGCGGACGCCGACTCGATGCCCAGGAAGCCCCACAGGGTCATTGCAATAGATGCGCTGATAGCGGGGAAAGTACCCATGTGGTGCGGGTTCCATGCGTTTACCCACATGTGGCCGCTGAACCAGAACCAGCCGATGATCGAGATACCTGCGACGGGAATGATCACGCCCCAGATAGTGAAGGTCGACAGCTGGCCGGTAATGCGAGCGCCACCGAAGTTGAGCACGGTAGCTAGCCACAGGGTCACAATGGTAAGAACGCCAACCAACAGCGGGCCGTTGCTCATCTTGTCGGTGTCAACCTGGAAAAGGCTGAGGGCGTAGCCAACCGCCGAGATCGCAATTGCGATGTTAGCGATAACCAACGAGATGAAGTAGGCGAAGTTGGTTAGGAAGTTACCGGACTTGCCGAATGTGTATTCTGCATAGCCGCCCATGCCGCCCGGCTTCTTGGTGTAACGTCCGGCTTTTGCGAATGCGTACGCCAACAAAGTCGCGCCACCAGCGGTGATGATCCACGACAGAATCGAGATCGTACCGACTTGGGCTAGCTTGGTGGGGAGCATAATGATGCCCGAGCCCATCATGTTAACCATGGTGAGCACCGTGAGCTGCACTACGCTCATGCGCTTCTTATCAGGAGCGCTCTTAGTGTCTGACATATCTTTCCTTGTATCTGCGAGATGAGATTACTAAGGGGCTACCTTAGTTTTCCTTGAGCGCTTCTTCCTTCAGCACGTAGCCGTAGGCGCGCTGGCGGCCGTCTTCCTCGGTGACCATGTGGACACCCTGGAGCTCGGGAGCGAATCCGGGCAGAACGTTGATGCCTTCCTCAAGTGCCATGAAGTACTTGAGCTGGGAGTCTCCCCAAACCTCGCCCGGAGCAACACAGATGATGCCCGGAGGGTAGGGCAGAGCGCCCTCGGCAGCGACGCGGCCTTCGGCCTCTTCGATCGGAATGAAGTCGATCTGGCCACGCAGGAAGGCGAAGTTTGCCTTCTGCGGGGAGGTAGCTGCCTTCGGGAAGTGCTCCTCGCGGAACATGTCCTTCTGCAGCTGGGCCACGGTGCGGTCCTTGTAGAAGTCGTGCATCTCCTGGCACAGCTGACGGATGGTGTAGCCCTCGTAACGGTCGCGGTTGGCGGCGTAAATGTCGGGCAGAACCTCCGAAAGCGGAGCGTCCTCTTCCACGAGCTTTTCGAAGCGAACCAGAGCAGCAACCAAGTCCTCCATCTTAGAGAGGGTCTCGGCCGGAGTCATCAGGAACAGAATCGAGTTGAGGTCGTTCTTCTCCGGGATGAAGTTCTGGGTGCGCAGGTAGTAGCAGAGGATATTGGCAGGAATGCCGAAGTCCTCGTACTCGAAGCCGCCGGTCTTGTTGATCAGGCCGGGAGTGGTCAGCAGCAGCTTCATCGGGTCAACGAAGTACTGGCCCTCTTCATAGGAATCGAAGCCGTGCCAGGACTCGCCGGGAACGAACTCGAAGTACTTGCGTTCCTTCGCGATCTCCTCGGTATCTGCATCTTCCCAAGCCTTGCCGTCCACAGTCGGCGGCACGAACGGCTTTATCAGGTGGCAGTTCCGCAAAATCATCTTGCGGGTCTCGATACCGACGCGAATAGCGTCTGCCCAGAGCTTCTCGCCGTTGCCGTTGGCGTGCATCTGAGCGTTCACGTCCAAGGAGGCGAAGAGCGGGTAGTAGGGGCTGGTCGAGGCGTGCATCATGTAGGACGCGTTGAACTGGTCGAAGTTGACGTAACGATCCTGGTCCTTGATGTGCGAATCCTTCTTGTGGATCTGCGAGGCCTGCGAGAAGCCGGCCTGCTGCTTGTGCACAGACTGGGTGACGATGATGCCCGGATCCTCCGGTCCAAGCTCCAGTTTCATCGGTGAGCACGGAGCCATCATTGGGATCCACTGCTCGTATCCGACCCATGCGGAGTCGAACAGGATGTAATCGCACAGGTGACCAATGCGGTCAACTACCTGACGTGCGTTGTAGATGGTGCCGTCGTAGGTGCCTAGCTGGATGACAGCGAGGCGGAACGGACGCTTCGCATCCTTCTTTTCGGGGTTAACCTTGGCGATGCGCTCGCGCAGGTAATCCTCTTCGAAGCAGTGCGAATCGATGCCACCGATCAGGCCGAAGGCGTTACGGCCGGTCTCTAGGTAAACGGGGTCTGCGCCAGCCTGGGTCAGTGCACCAAGGTGAACCGACTTGTGGTTGTTGCGGTCGAACAGTACCAGATCACCGGGGGTGAGCAGGGCGTTCAGCACAACCTGGTTAGAAGCAGAAGTACCGTTCAGAATGAACCAAGTATTGTCAGCGTTGAAAATCTTGGCAGCATTCTGGGTTGCAGCAGCCGGCGGGCCATCGTGGATCAGCAGGTCACCCATTGAAACGTCAGCGTTGCAAAGGTCGGTGCGGAACACGTTGTCGCCGTAGAAGTCGAAGAAACGGCGTCCGGCAGGGTGCTTGCGGTAGAACTGGCCGCCCTGGTGGCCGGGGCAGTCAAATGCGGTGAAGCCCTTCTCGTGGTACTTCACTAGGGAGCCGAAGAACGGGGGCAGGATCTTGTCCTCGTACTTACGGGCCGCTTCTTCAACCTTGCGGCCGTAGAAAGCGGACTGGCCGGCGTCGGCAGAGATAGCCCCATAAATGCCTTCGAAAGACTCTGGAGACTTGTTACCGGCGACAGTGAATACGGGAATGCCCCATCCGGTCTCTGTGATCTCTTGTAGAGTCCCGTTGGTTAGGTCTTCACCTTCCAAAATGACTACGGATACATCGGTGTAGTCGGTGTCCTCGACACGTACCACTTCGCGGTCGGTCGGAACGAATTCATTCTCTTTCTCAAACAGTGTCGAGCTAAGCGCTACTTTGCCCTGTTTGGCCAAAGAACTCACCCCTTCTGAAGTAAGTATTCATATTTCTGGCAACGCCTGAGTCACCAGAGCGTGCACGGATAAATCTCCAAGCTACGCCGCATCTAGTTTTACACTTGTGCATCAATCATGAAAGGACTTAAGTCTAGGAGGCGAGATGGCCAATTTCTGGCTAAATTTCGCCTAATTTGATTAAAAAATACGCAAAGGTAGCAGGTGGCACGGGGTTGCCAGTGTCCTGTACGCCACTTTTTTTTAAAATCTATTAAAAAAGATGTTGTTATGCATATTCTTGTCATTTTCAACTGTTTTTCAGTGTGAGGTTGTATGTACAGCTGCGTTGTTTCCCGGGAACCGGGTTTGTCTTTGTGGGGAAAAATAGTTGCGCAGAAAAGTAAAAAGTGCGATATCGCATGAAGTGCTGGGGCGGCTATTTGTGAGATAAATTGCCATAAATTGCCAAAACCTTCCGGGTGGAATTCTCGCAGGTCTTCCGCGTCAACACTCGTTAAAGGGTTCCTTTTCGCTAGGATTAAAGGGTGAGCAACTCCAGCATGAAAACCCTGTTGATGGCCGTCTGTAACGTCACCCCCGATTCCTTCTCGGACGGGGGCGATCACCAAGATCCTGCTCAGGCGATCGAATACTCCTTGAATGCCATATCCGCCGGGGCGGATCTGATTGACGTCGGTGGGGAATCGACACGGCCGGGTTCCACCCGCATCCCTGCTTCCGAAGAGATCAGACGGATCGGGCAGGTTGTGCAGGAACTAGTGAACAAGAATATTAAGGTTTCGGTCGACACTATTCACGCTGCCACTGCCGAATATGTGCTTTCGCTGGGGGCTTCCATAATTAATGACGTCTCTGGGGGCGCCTACGACCCGGACATGATGTCAGTCATCGCCGATGCAGATTGCGATTACGTGCTCCAGCACATGCGCGGCACTCCGGACACCATGGATCAGCTCACTGATTACCCAGACGGGCTAGTGTCTACCGTGATCACAGAGCTGACGCGCTCTACTGAAAAGTTTGTTGCCGCTGGGGTTTCGCCCTCGCGCATCATCTGGGACCCGGGGCTTGGCTTTGCGAAGACCTCGGCTCAGTCCTGGGCACTCTTGGGGGCAACTGGCGAATTAGTGAAGGCAAGCCCATCAGGAAAAGTGTTGATCGGTACCTCGCGCAAACGCTTCCTGCAGAGCGCAGTAGCTCAGGGGAGACGCCCTCTTCCTGACTGGGACGGAATCCACGCGCACGAGCGTGACCTGGTTACCGCAGCCACCTCCGCCCTCGCCGCTACCTCCGGCGCTTGGGGAGTGAGGGTGCACGATGTGGCCCGCACTAAGTCAGCTTTAGAAATGGCAAAACGGTGGGAGGAAGACGCATGAGCGACCCCAAGGACTGCATTAGCCTGGTTGGCATCACCGGCTACGGCAAACACGGTGTGTACGACTTTGAACGTGAAGAGGGGCAAACCTTCACCGCCGACGTCGACCTGTACACCGACACCCGTACGGCAGCGAGCACTGACAATCTGGAAAACACCATCGACTACTCCGTGCTAGCAGAAGATATTCGTTCCATCCTGGCAGGCCCGCCCTCCAATCTGATCGAACAGGTAGCCGAGCACGTCGCCCGCGTCGCGTTAGAAACCGGAGCCGTTGCTACCCGCGTATGCATTCATAAGCCCGACGCTCCGATCGAGGCCAAGGCCAAAGACGTAACAGTAACCATTTGGCGGGGTGCAGAGGTCGTTCAGACTGTCTCTGACCTGCTGGCTGCTAATAGTGGGGACCTGCCGAACGGTAGCAAAGCGGCTCCGGTTCCGGACTTGGACGAGGCCGCAGCGCGGCTGCCCGCCTCGGGGCAGACGACCCTGGACATCCCTGCAACGCGTACCGCGGTGTTGGCGTTGGGTGCCAATCTTGCCGATCCCATCGTGACTTTGCGTCGAGCGGTTGCCGACCTGGACAAGGTAGAAGGCATTACCGTCCGGCAGGTTTCCCCCCTGGTGCGTTCGGCAGCGGTACTGGAAAAAGACCAGCAGGGACAACCCGACTACCTCGACGCAGTGCTGCAGGTAGAAACCTCCCTGGCTCCGCTGGAACTGCTGCACGAATGCAACAGGATCGAAGACGCTCATGGGCGCATCCGCACCGAGCATTGGGGCCCGCGGACCCTGGACATCGACATCATCACCATAGAGGGAGTCCACAGCCAAACGGAGGAACTAACCCTGCCTCATCCGCGGGCAAGGGAACGAGCCTTCGTGCTGGTGCCGTGGGCACGCATGGATCCGAGCGCCAAGTTGGGCACCGAAGCTATCAGTGACCTGGCCGAAGTCGCTCCTGACCGGGCGGGCATCAAGCGCACGTGGGAAAACTGGTTGGACGTAGTAGAGGCCGCCCGCGAGGACGGTGAACCGGCACCCTTCACCGGTACGCTGCCGCTACCTTCCTGGGAGGCTGTGGTTCGGGGCAACCAAACCATCCGCGTTGTAGACGACGACGGCGGATTCAGCCCGGTAGGGGCAATCCCGAAGATTCCGCAGCCGGCTCCAAAGAAGCGCGGCGTGTTCGGGCGAATGTGGGATTTCCTGCGGCGGGAGCCCACGCCATCGCCAGAGCCGAAAGATGAGCGCTAGTGGTACACCTGAAGTGGTGGGCGTATGCCCTATTAGTGGTTGCTGGAGCCGGAATTAACCTGGTTCTTTCAGCGGTGCTGTTGGCTCTGGGGGAACTGCCCCCAACCCTGCATCCGATAGTGGGGGGCTTGATCGCAATAATGGCGCTGGCGCTGCTGTGGGCTGGGCGGCGGGTGGTTGCCTACCGCAAAAAGAAGAGTTCGATGAGCCCGATTGCTGCGGCCAACATCGCTTTGCTTGCCCAGAGCGCTTCAATTTTTGGGGCGTTCCTGGCGGGCTTTGCCGCCACCGGAATAGCGGTTGCTTTGACCCAGTTGGGGGCGCATCGTGAAAGCGCCGCCGTATCGGGTGGGGTGGCACTTCTAGCAGCAATATTTTTCCTAATAATCGGGTTGCTAGTACAGCACTGGTGCCGCATCGACGATGACGATGACGAGGGCGAAGATGGCCCGCCCCGCACCGCCCAACCTGCTTAAATAAGTCTTCCCGGCGTGCCAGCTCCCGCCTGCCCGCCCCGGCCGGTACGGTCGGTTATATGAGCCCAACTAATCGCAACCGCCCTAAAGCAAAACAAACAAATCGGTCGCGACCAGGTTCAACGCGCCCAAAAAAGACTAGAAAAAGACCCACTAAGGGCCAGTTCTGGGTGCGGCGGATAGTAGCTCTAGCGATCCTTATCGGACTGGTCTGCTTTGCGGTATATGTAGTCAACTGGGCAAAGGGCAAACTGGCTGAGGATCAACAGGTTGCCGCTCACAAGGCTAAGCAAGAGGCGCAAATTGAAATGCCGAAGGATTGCAAAGCGGGAAACCTAGAAATATCGGTTAGCCCTGAACAAACCGTCTACCCAGTAGGCGGGCAAGTAGGGTTGGTACTTTCCCTGAAAAATACCGGGGGTGCGCCCTGCACTGCGGATGGGTCTTTTGCGCAACTGGGCGTGCACATCAAGAGCGGCGATCAGAACGTTTATTATTCCATCCCTTGTAATAAAGATCTGCCCGCCAAGCCACTCCTGCTAGATAAGAATCAGACCTGGCAGGATACCCTGGAATGGGACACTTCCACTGCGGACAACAAATGTCAAGCCACCGGTAAGGCAGCGGCCGGGACATACAAACTTATCCCGGTACAAAACGGCAAAGAATTCCCAGGCCGGCAGGCCATAGTGAACTTGGAAGGCGAATCGGAAAAGGCCCCGTCCGAGGGCGAGGACAACTAGTCCTTCTTCTGCCTGGGCAACCCAGCCCCGACTGCCTGGGCAACGTTGGATACCGGCAGCAGCTGCATGCCCTCTGGAGCCGTAAGCTCGTCGGCGCCCTGGGAGGGCACGATTGCCACCTTGAAACCAAGGCGGGCTGCTTCCCCTAGGCGTCTTTGCAGGCCAACGCATGCGCGCAATTCGCCGGTAAGGGATACCTCGCCGCAAGCAATCCAATGCGGGTCGGCCACCCGGCCCGTAGCGGCAGAAACCACCGCCAGCGCGGTAGGCAAATCTATAGCCGGCTCAACGGCCTTCGCACCGCCGACCGTGGAAACGTACACATCCTGGTGAGTCAGATCCAGCCCCAGCCGGGCCTGCAACACGGCCAAAGTCATTGCCACCCTAGAGCGGTCTAATCCGACGGCTGCCCGCCGCGGCGAGCCGCCCGAGACCGCGGGAGCCACCAGCGCCTGCACCTCGGTTGGCATGGGGCGCCGCCCCGCCAAACTGACCGTGGCACATGTGCCCGGAACGGCCTGGCGATCTTGCGACAGGAACAATCCGGAAGGATCCTCTAGACCGATGATCCCCTTTTCCCCTAGCTCAAAGCAGCCCACCTCGTCAGTGGGGCCGTAGCGGTTCTTGACCGCCCGCAACAGCCGCAGCCGCGAGTGGCGGTCGCCCTCGAACTGGCACACGACGTCAACTAGATGCTCCAAAATGCGGGGACCGGCGATGCCCCCGTCTTTAGTTACATGCCCTACCAGCAACACCGGGATAGAGCGAGATTTGGCTGCCTGGATAAGTGCGCCCGCTACCTCGCGCACCTGCGCGACGCCGCCTGGGGAGCCTTCTACCTGCGCTGACGCGAAAGTCTGGACGGAGTCGGCCACTACCAGCGAGGGCGAATTGGCCTCGATATGACCTAGCACGGTACCCAGGTCTGTTTCGGAAGCAAGCAACAAAGAAGGATCCAGTGCGCCGATCCGCTGGGCGCGCAGGCGCACCTGCGAAGCCGATTCCTCGCCGGTCAGGTACAGGACTTTACCCATGCCCTCCTTGCGTGCCTCCGCTGCCGCCTTGGCCGCCACATCTAGCAGCAGAGTTGATTTTCCAACGCCCGGTTCCCCGGCTAACAACACTACTGCGCCGGGCACTATGCCGCCGCCGAGTACGCGGTCCAATTCGCTAACCCCGGTGGGGCGGGCGGTAGCAGCATCGCCGTCTACCTGCGCAATTGGCAGCGCCTGCTTTACCGGGGTGGTAGCGGCAGATTTGGTGCCAGCCGGGCCGGCCCCGACCTCGTCAACCGTTCCCCACTGCTGACACTGCCGGCACTGCCCCACCCACTTGGGTGAAGTCCATCCGCATTCACTGCACCTGAAAAGCGTCTTTTGTTTGGCCATATTCCCAACCTAGCCGCTGCCACCGACAGATGGCGCTAGGGGCGTTCGGCGAAGCGCTCAAGTAGTTCGGCGTCGCCAGAAACAATAATGATGTCGTTCTTGTCGATGCGCGTATGGGGGGTGGCGTATTCGAAGGGCTGGCCGGGGCTCATTACCCCTAGGATGACCACGCCAAAACGGGCCCTGATGTCCAATTCATCCAGTGTGAAGCCGTAGCATTCCTGCGGCGGCCTCATCTTCACAATCGAGAAGCCCTTGCGGTCCATCTCGATGTAGTCGAGCATGCGCCCGCTTACCAGGTGAGCGGTACGCTGGCCCGCGTCGAATTCAGGGTAAACCACGTGGTGGGCACCGATGCGCTTCAGGATTCGACCGTGTTCACGGCTAGTGGCTTTTGCCCAGATGGAAGGCATGCCTATGTCCACTAAGTTGGCGGTGATCAGCACGGAAGCTTCTAGCGAGGTGCCAACGCCTACCACGGCGTTTTGGAATTCGCGGGCCCCAAGCTGCTCCAGCGCTTCCATGTTGGAGGCGTCGGCCTCGACCAGGGGAAGGCGTCCCTGCCACCGCTGCACAATCGTGGGGTCCTTCTCTACCGCCAGGATTTCGCGCCCCAGCGAATCGAGTGTTGCCGACACTGCGGAGCCGAAGCGGCCTAGACCGATTACCAAAGTTGCGGATGCCTCGGGGGCGTCTTTCTTAGCCATAGGCCAATCCTAAACCGATTTGCCGCCGGCTTCTTAACCAATCGCTGGCCGCTCTTCGGGCATCCGGATCACGCGGCGACGCTCGCGCAGGGCGAGGGCGGCGGCCACGGTCATGGTGCCCATGCGGCCAGAGAACATTAGCGCGGTAAGCAAGTATTTGCCGGCTGCAGGTAGAAGCGGAGTAATGCCCGTGGATAATCCGACGGTAGCGAAGGCCGAGATTACTTCGAAGCTGATTTCGTCAAGTGAAAACTCAGTGAATACCAGCAGCCCGAAGATGGACACCGCAACAAGTAGTGAGCCGATCGATACTACGGCAACAGACAGGCGCACGGTCTGGGGTGGAATCCGCCGCCCGAAAGCTTCGATGTCGCGATCGCCGCGGGCCTCGGCGATAATCGCCAGCACCATCACTGCCAGCGTGGTGACTTTGATGCCGCCCGCAGTGGATGCGGAGCCGCCGCCGATGAACATCAAAATGTCTTGCAAGAACCAGGTGGCGCTTGTTTCGTCGCCGACGTTAATAGTAGAGATGCCCAGGGAACGGGAATTGACGCCCATCAGTATGGACGTGAGCATTTTCGCGTGGGCGGGCATGGGCGAAAGCGTCTTGGGGTTGTCCCATTCGGAGGCGCCCAGAATGGCTGCGGCGCCGATAGTAAGAAGCACGTAGGTGGTTAGCGTCATCTTCGTGTGCAGCGTCCACAGGCGGGGATTGCGCCACCGCCTGGCTATGTCCAAGGTGACGGGGAAGCCGAGGGCGCCCACGAACATGCCCACGATGATCGGCATCATGATCCACCAGTCAGAGAAATAGGCGGTCATGGAATTGGGGAGGACGACGAAGCCCGCGTTGTTGAACGCCGAGATGGCCATGAAGAAGGCGTGCCACACCGCCGTACCAATGGATTCGCCCAGCATGATGAAGCGGGGCAGCATGATTACGAAGAGCAGTCCTTCCATGGTGAAGGACGTGACGATGACGGCTTTGATCAGGGAGCCTACTGCGCCCAGCGAGTCGGTTTTTGTTTCCGTTGCTGCCAGCATGCGCTGGGTTAGCCCAATGTGGCGCGAGACAGCTAGAGCCAGGATGGATGCCAGCGTCATTACGCCCAGGCCGCCGACCTTGATGGCTGCCAAGATCACTGCCTGCCCGAATACTGACCAATAAGAGGCAGTATTCACAGTAGTCAGCCCTGTCACACACACCGCTGAGGTGCCGGTAAAGAGGGCGTCGACGAAGGGGGCGCGTTGGCCAGATTGCGTGGCAAATGGCATCTCTAGCGCAATTGTGACCAACGCAATAATGGTTAGGAAGGTAAGGATTGCGAGCCGGGCGGGGGACTGCTTTGCCACCTTGTCCGCATACAGTTTTACCCGTCCAAACGGGGTGGTGGCGTCCGCGGAAGTGACGTGGTCGCCACGGGTGAAGTCCAGCGTGGGCGGCTCCGCAATTGCGTCTTTAGGGACTTCAAGTGCACTGATGTGTCCAGCGGGCCTAGAGATTGCGCGACGCGGCATAGGTGCCGGCCTCCTTGAAGTGGGAAGACTGGTAAGTGGCGCCCAGCAGAGCGCAATATCAAGAGTACCTACAATAATGCGTTACTTGCCAACAAAGTATGAAACGGGTGGGCAGAGCGAACAAAATGCCATAGAATAACGCTGTGCCGTCACACCGTCGGTAGTTTTTCCAGTCCAAGGTGGAGTTTAAATGTCGCAGCAGCTACCCCGCTTCGTAACCGTAGCCGAGCTAGCTGACCTTATGCGCGTCTCCAAAATGACCGTCTATCGCATGATTCACAACGGCGATATTCCCGCAGTTAGGGTTGGAAAGTCCTACCGAGTGCCACAGGTGGCTGTGAAACAGCTCATTGATGCCAGCATTGGTGACTGGTCTGATAGTGGCAATGCGGCAATTGGCGGGTAGAATCTTTTAGGTTACGTGCCGAAGGGCATGTGAAGCTGTACGAATCCGATTATTTAGGAGGCACCTATGGGCTCCGTTATTAAGAAGCGCCGTAAGCGCATGGCAAAGAAGAAGCACCGCAAGCTTCTGCGCAAGACTCGTCACCAGCGTCGTAACAAGAAGTAGACGCCTCAGGCCCGGGAATTTCCCCGGGCCTTGCCATTTAACGAGGGCGCTCGGGGCGCGGCATTAGCGGAGGATGCGGCGAAGCTGCCGCACGACCAGGCGCGTAAGCCAGATGGCGGCTGCGACCTTAGCGGATCGTTTGGCCGTCTTCTTGGCACTGTTGGAAAGATCGCCGCGTTTGCGCCAGCGCATGTCGTAGATGCGCCAGCCGGATGCCAGTGCGGCTAGGCGCAACTTCGGATCGGGATTGATGGCTGCTGGGTGGCCCACCGCGCGCAAGAGGGGTAGGTCGTTTGCCGAATCTGAGTAGGCGTAAGACAGAGACAGGTCGATGTTGCGTTTGCGGGCTAGCCAGTGAACTGCCCCGACTTTGCCGGCGCCGTGCATGAGCGGAGAGATGAGACGCGGCAGGCACCTGCCGTTTTCATCTAAGGCGACTCGCGTGCCGATGCCTCCGGTGGCTCCGAGCCGGCGGGCGAGAAGGTCGGTGATTTGCGAGGGGGTAGCAGAGATGAGCCACACGTCGTGGCCGCGGCCTCGGTGGTCTTCCAGTAGTTCTTTTGCTCTGGGGAAGATTCGGGACGCGAAGAACTGGTCGTATATCTCTTCGCCAATGGCAATGATTTCGGCCTCTGAGTGCCCTTCAAGGCATTTGAGCGCGCGCTGTACCAGCGCGTCTATTTCTTCTTTGTCCTCGCCAAACAGGACATATTTCCAGGCTCCTTTAGCCGCTGCCGCGATGTCGGCCCAGCCAACTATGCCGCGGCGCCAAAGTTCTTGGGCGAGGATGAATGAGGATGACCCGCGGATTAGGGTTTCGTCGACATCGAAAAATGCTGCGACACGATTAGGGGACGTGCCCTTGGCCGCCAATGCATCATTTTCGGTGTATGTCACGACTTAACCCTACATGGCCAGTTAGGGTTGTTCCATGACCAAAACTATTGTGCACGTTATGCGACACGGAGAAGTGGATAACCCGCAGGGGATTCTATACGGTCGGCGGCCAGGTTTTTCGCTTACTGACCACGGCAAGAAGATGACTGCCGCGGTGGCTGACCATTTCAAGCAGATCGGTGCTGATATTCGCGCCGTGGTGGCTTCTCCATTGCTGCGGGCACAAGAGTCCGCCGCTCCTACAGCGAAGGCCTACGGCTTACCCGTGCTGAATGACAAACGGTTGGTGGAGGCCGGCAATTCTTTTGAGGGCGTCGCGGTAAACGCCAACCGCAAGTCTCTAGCTCAGCCGAAATACTGGTGGCGCTACCGGAACGTATTCGAGCCGAGCTGGGGTGAGCCGTATACCGAGATTGCCCGCCGCATGGTGGCCGGGGTAGCCCATGCGAAGGCAATGGCCGATGGCGGGGAAGCCCTGGTCGTGTCCCACCAGCTGCCAATATGGACGCTGCGGCGTTTTGTGGAAGGGCACCGGCTGTGGCACGATCCGCGCAAACGGCAGTGCTCTTTGGCCTCACTTACCTCATTTACCTTTGAGGATGACACTCTGGTGGCCCTTACCTATTCAGAGCCAGTGGGCTACATGCTTTCGGAAGCTGCCGACATGGTCCCGGGCGAATCCGAGGCGAAGCTGGCCTAGGCGTCGCCCTCTTCTTCTTGGTCGCGCCGTTTTTGTAGGTCGCGCTTCAGCTTGAACAGGAATTCCGGATCGTCATCGGGGGCCATGGTGCGTGGGCGCGTCCCCGGAGCGTTGTGCCGGAAGTTTAGCGGTTCTGCCGAAGACCACATGGTGGCGTCGATCTTGCCGTCGTTGGCCTCTGCCGCCAGCACCCTAGAAATAACGATCCAAGCTAGTGCCCCTAGTGGTGGAAGCAGGATGATAAGTAACAACCAGATGGCCTTTGGGAGGCGTGCCGGTAGTTTGTCTGAGGGAGTGCGCGCGCAGTCTGCAGCCGCATAAATGGTTACTGCCAGCGTCAAGATTGCCATTACTACCCGTGCCATATAGCCAAGTGTAATGGCCGCCTAGGGGAGTCGGCCGGTACTACGCGCGGGGCGAACTGTACTGTCTGTACTGCTGCCTATGCGAATCTTTTTCCTTGTCGATCTTGTTGGTTCGGAAATACCAGCCGAGTCCTGCTACCAAGGTTGTTAGCAGGACTATTACAAGTGCCCAGATTGCCCAATACATGTGTTCCTTCCGTACCCCGGTCATTGAACCAGGGAGAGGTTTACGGTCGGTTAACAGGTGGTGTCTATAGGGAAAGTGGATCCTGGCCGGGTACGTAGGTGATGTTGTCCATTGGGCCCCAACCGCTGTAGTGGTCGCTGATTTTGCCGTCGCAGAATTGGGCGTGCACTTCCAGATAGTGGGCCAAAGTGAGGACGTAGTGGCGTTGACAGTAGGTCAGGGGCGTGACGTTGCCGCTGCCTTCGCGCGTCAGGATCACGTGGGTGGGGCTTTCCGAGCAGTACCCCTCCTCGTAGCAGCACCTAGAGAGGTTGCCGGAAGAGCCCAATATCTGATCGACGTTTACGTCGTCCATTGTGCGCGTGGCCATTATTTTTCCGCTTCCGCTAGTTTGTCCAGGGCGGCCTGCATTTGTGCCTCTACCTGCACGGTGTGGGCGTGTAGTTCTGCCTCGGTGAGAGGCTGGCGCATGTCATACCAGCGGGCCCACCGTTCGTGGTGGCAGCGATGCTCCCGATTGAAGGGAACCATGGTAGCTTCAGCTTCTGTTTCGATGCCGAGGGAAGCTCCATCTTGATCCCAGTGGGCCAGCACTACCTGGTCTTTTGCGGGTACGACGAGGGCGTATGGCAGTTGGGAGGTGTAGATCGCGTAGGCCGGGGTAGGGCCGAGGTAAGAAAGGTCCGTGAGGGCGGGGGACAGGGGCTGGTATTCGACTCCCGCGTTGAGCGCGTAGTCTTCGACTTTCGCCCCATCCATTAGCAGGTCCACAGAACACGAGGGCGGGATCTCGGAGATCGGTACTGAGCCGGGGCGCAGCGCCCGCACATGGAAGGTGGCGGCAGTCTTAGACAGGGCCTTGCGCAGCCACTCTTGCAAGCCGGCGGCATCGGTGAAATTCGATGTGTTGGTGTAAAAGTTTCCGAAGCCCACGATGTCTAGTTCAACGCGGGCCAGGTCGCCCTCGACGCCCTGTTGGCCCCACGGCTGAGTGGATTCGTAGGCACTTTCGCGGGCAACCGCATTGCCAATTGCGTCACGGCGGATGATTAGTTCGTACCATTTTGGCAGTGGCGCTAGCGTGCCCAAGTCTTTAAAGCTATCGGGATCGGTGTAGTGCACGAGCATGCCATCGACACTAAAAGTGGCGCCCTCTTCCTGCAGGGCAAGGATACCTTCACGGCTAGTGCCATCACTGTCGCAATAGCGTACGCGGAAGCTACTCGGGTCGTCTTTGAGCTGCACAAATGAGGCTGGGCTCAGGTTCGACCCGTGAATAGTGAAGCGCCGAGTAGCACTATCGAGCAGCGCGGTGTCGGCCAGAGTGCAAGTCACGAAACCTCCAAATAGCGTCAACTCGGCCAGCCTAGTACATCAGGCCAGCAAAGGGGAATGCCTGCTCGCCCAGCAGTTGCCGGAAAAGGTCACCTACGGTACTGTTTTTTCCGATTTGGTAGTTCGTGACATGGGGCAATGCTTGCAACGAGGCGGTTTTAGGCATTGAGGCCTATATTTCTAAGGCCGCCCTAAGTATTATCGAACTGGTTTGCCCTGAACTCAACTAGTGATGGGTAGGCAATGGTAAACATCATCTAGAAAAGCGAGAAATTAAATGGCAACATCATCGCAGCTTGAGAAGCCATCATATACCTCTGAAGAGGAAAAACTCGTTCTTAGAAATAAGGACGGGGTCCCTGTTGGGGTTAAACCTCACACCAAGTGGACACCAGCAAAGATTGCCCTTTGGGTTGCTATTGCTCTACTAGGAGCCATCGGCTGGACAATGCTAGCCATTGTCCGTGGCGAAAAAGTCGATGCAATTTGGTTCGTAATCACCGCGATTTGTTCTTACGCAATTGGCTACCGTTACTATGCGCTATACATTCAGCGCAAGATTATGAAGCCATCCGATAGGAACGCGACGCCGGCTGAACGTATTAATAACGGTAAAGACTTCGACCCCACTCACCGCGTGGTCCTGTACGGGCACCACTTTGCGGCTATTGCGGGTGCAGGTCCCCTCGTAGGCCCGGTGTTGGCTGCACAGATGGGATACCTCCCCGGCACCCTGTGGATTATCTTCGGCGTAATCTTCGCCGGCGCAGTCCAGGATATGCTCGTCCTGTTCTTCTCGATGCGCCGTGGCGGCCGCTCCCTAGGACAGATGGCCACCGACGAGATCGGCAAGATCGGCGGCACCGTCGCCACAATCGTGGTCTTCGTAATGCTAATGATTGTGCTGGCAGTGCTCGCAATGGTCTGTGTGAACGCGCTAGCAGCCTCCCCGTGGGGCGTCTTCTCGGTAGGTTCCACCATTCCGATTGCGATCGCAATGGGGCTGTGGCTGCGCTACGTCCAACCCGGCAAGATCACCCAAGTTTCCGTGGTCGGCTGCACCCTGCTGATCGTCGTCATCATCATGGGCCGCTACGTAGCAGAATCCAGCTGGGGGCAGCAGTACCTGCACCTATCCCCGACCACCTTGGTTTGGTGCATGGTTGTCTACGGCTTCCTAGCAGCAGTTCTGCCCGTGTGGGTGCTACTCACCCCGCGCGACTACCTGTCCACCTTCATGAAGGTGGGCACGATCTGTGTACTCGCCCTCGGCATTGTGTTCATCCGCCCGATCGTGCAGATGCCCGCAGTAACCGAATTCGCGCTCTCTACCTCCGGCCCGGTATTCGCCGGCGAGCTTTTCCCGTTCCTGTTCATCACCATCGCCTGTGGCGCCCTCTCGGGCATGCACGCCATGGTTTCCTCGGGCACCAGCCCCAAGATGATCCAGAAAGAATCCCAGTCCCGCATGATCGGCTACGGCGGTATGCTCATGGAATCCTTCGTAGCGATCATGGCGCTGGCTGCAGCAGCTTCGCTGAACCAGGGCATCTACTTCGCGATGAACACCTCCGAAGCAACCTCCGACCAGCTGGCTGGTACTTCCGTCACCCAGGTGACTAAGGACCGCGAGGAAATCTCGAACGCTGCATTGGCCAACCTGGGCGTCACCGACGTCAAGGGACAGCCCATCAAGGCAAAGTGGGAATCCTGGGATGACGCAGGCAACCCCAAGACCTTCCACGGTGCAGACGCACTGAAGCAGGTCGCAAAGGACGTAGGCGAGCCCTCCGTCGTCTCCCGTACCGGCGGCGCTCCCACCCTGGCCGTATCCATGTCTCACATTCTGCATAAGGTCGGTGGCGGCAAGGCCATGATGGGCTTCTGGTACCACTTCGCAATCATGTTCGAGGCACTGTTCATCCTGTCGGCCGTGGACGCGGTAACCCGTGTGGCCCGCTTCCAGCTATCGGATGCACTCGGCAACGTGATCCCGAAGTTTGCCGATCCTTCCTGGCGTACCGGTGCGTGGCTATCTACTGGTGTAGTTGTCGCCGCCTGGGGTTCGCTGCTGCTGATGGGCGTTACCGATCCGCGTGGCGGCATTCAGACGCTGTACCCGCTATTCGGTATCGCAAACCAGCTAATTGCCGCGGTCGCGTTGCTAGTGGCACTGGTGATGGTGGTGCGCAAGGGTTATACCAAGTACGCGTGGATCCCTGCAATCCCCTTCGTCTTCGACACGATCGTTACCTTCACCGCTTCTTGGCAGAAGATCTTCAGCACCGACGCCAAGGTCGGTTACTGGCAGCAGTGGCGCGAAGCCCGCGCAGCCCTGCCGGGGCAGACCGGTGAAGAAGCCGAGATCACTGAGGCGATTATTCGCAACACGTTCATCCAGGGCACTCTGTCCATCGTGTTCGTGGTAGCTGTTGCATTCGTGATCGTCTGCGCTGCAATCCGCATCTGGAAGACCGTGCGCACTGGTGACACCACCACCTCGGAAGACCCGTTCGTAGAATCGAACTTCTACGCTCCCGAGCACTTGATCGCGAACAAGCTCGAGAAGAAGCTGGTGGCCGAATACCGCGTGGTAGGCGACCCGAAGCTGATTCCAGGACTGAAGCAGAGCGAGATCGCAAGTAAGTAGGAAAAATGGCACTGATGGAAAAATTGGCGTACATGCGGCGGCTGTGGCGGGACTTCACGGGCGAAAGCGCGTATGACAAATATGTCGAACGCCACCGCCTGGAACACCCCGATCATGAGCCCATGAGTGCGCGAGCCTTCTGGCGAGCCCGCGCCGATTTTGACGAGGAGAATGTTTCCTCAGGGTGCTGTTAGATGCGCTGATGCCCGCGACCAGCTGGTCGCGGGCATCTTTTTGTCTAGGCAGGGTTGCGCGCCCTCGCTACAGATTAGAACAAGGCGGCTAGGAGAGTAATGAGCCCTGCTCCCAAAGTAAGTTTGCCGGTGCTGGCAAGCACTGCCAAGAGTGCCCTTCCCCGGGCTCCTCGCACCAGCGGCAAGCAGATGATTATGCCCGCAACCTCAAGCCCTACCACCGCAGGGATGACGATGGCGCTTGAATGCAAACCGATGCCAATCAGTACGGGCGCAAACACCAGATAGGCAACGTAGGTACGCCGCGACCGGGCATCCCCCAGTCGCACTGCCAGCGTATTCTTGCCAGCCTCCCGGTCAGTGGGGATATCCCGAATGTTATTTACCATCAGCAGCGCGCAAGAATACAAGCCCATGGCCGCGCCCGCTAGCCAAGCACTCATGGGGGCGTGTTCCAACTGCACATAGACGGTGCCGACGGTAGCCATCAAGCCAAAGAAAACGAATACAAAAAATTCCGCAACCCCCAAGTAACCGTAGGGATGCTTCCCCCCGGTGTAGAACCAGGCGGCGATAATTGCCGCGAGGCCAGCTAGCAGGAGCCACCACTTGCCAGACAGTGCCACCAGAACCAGGCCCAAAACTGCTGCCGCTGCAAAACAACCAAGGGCCACTGCCAGCACAATCTTCGGGCGCACCTTGCCGCCTCCCGTCAGACGGGGCGGCCCAGTCCGGAAATCGTCAGTGCCCCGAATGCCATCGGAATAGTCGTTGGCAAAATTACAGCCTATCTGCAGTAGCAACGCCACCAGCAAGGCAAGGAGGGAGCGTGGAAAAGAAAAACCGCCCGCGCCAGCCGCAATACCAGCACCGCCTAGTACCGGGGCAGCCGCGGCGGGCAAAGTGCGCAGGCGGGCGCCCTCGAGCCAATCATTTACGGTAGTAGACATCTAAAACCTTTCGTCCTAGCAAGCATAGGTAGCAATGGCAGTGCGAAGAAAATTTATTTAGCCCAGGTCGGGTGGGCTAGCAGTGCCGTGGCACGTTTTCTATCCAGCTTGCCAGAGGCCAACATGGGGATCTTACCCTGCACAAATAGGCGGGGCGGGGCGGCCTTGCCCAGCTCAGAGCGCACGTGCTTGCGCATTGCTTCGGCCTGCGTAGCCACTGCAAAATCTGCCTCCACAACGGCGCCCACAGCCTGCCCCCACCGGGGATCGGCCACGGGCAGCACAGCTACATCGCGAACGCCCGGAAACTCGCGCAGCAAATCTTCTACCTGCCTGGCAAAAACTTTCACGCCACCAGAAATGATGGCGTCATCGAGGCGCCCAAACACCTGCAAGTAGTCAGTAAAAGCCCCCGCATCAGAAGTAATGTGCCAGCGTCTGCCCTGCTCAAAAGTAAAAGCGGGCGAGCGGGGATCATCTAAATACCCCTGTGCCAGCATCGGCCCACTAAGACAAATCCGCCCATCGCTGATGCGTATATGCACCCCGTCCAAAGGCAGGCCGTCGTAGACGCAACCACCTGCCGTCTCGGTCATGCCGTAGGTGGTAACCACGGGCAACCCTGCCTGCCGGGCGCGGTCCAGCAAAGCCGGCGAGGAAGCCGCTCCACCTACTAAGATCGCGCGCAACGACCGCAGTGGGGCCAAGTCGTCTTCGCCCTCGAGCAGGTCCGAAAGCTGCGTAGGTACCAGAGAAGCGAAGCCGGCCTCGGGAGCAAAAGAAGCCACCTTGCGCTCGCGGAAAGAGCGCCCGGGCGGCGGCAGGATTGGGAAGGTGCCGCCCGCACAGGAACGTGCCAGCACCTGAAACCCCGCAACGTGATGGGCAGGAAGGGCCAGCAGCCAGCGCCCTCGTCCTCCGAAACGCTTGGCAGTAGCAGCTTCAGAGGACGAAAACGCTCCCGCAGTAAGGCCTACCAAGTGCCCGTGCCCGGTAGTCGATCCGGAAGTTTGCAAAATGAAATCGGCCCCGTCCGCATCGCCAATACGGCGCTCAGCGGCAGCGGTGTCTGCCCCGGCGGAAACCGGCATGAGCGGGCCGTACTTGCCTGGATTTTCAAGACGTAGACAGATTAGGTCGTACAGCTCCCGGACGCCTTGAACCTGCGGGCAACAAAAGGTGAGGTTCACTCTGCCTCGGTTTCGGCCTGAGCCTCTTCAATCTCGGGCAGAATATCGTAGTCCACGTTCTCCTCTTCTAGCTGATCGACTGCAGCAGAGCCTACAGTCGAATGCAGGTCCTCCGCGTCGGCCGGAGAATCTTCAAGAGCGGTCTGCAAGGCGGCCTCGTGCTTCTTCGAGAACCTCTTGTCATTACGCATCTTTAGGCGGAACAAACGCAACATCTTGCCACGCCTTGTCGTCTCTTCTCTTATGTCAGAACGAGTCTTCGCGTAGGAAACCAGCATTACGATTACCAGGGCCAGACCGCCCCACCCGGCAATGGGGTAAACGTAGCTGACGACGTTCTGGAAGCCCATGAACGATATGGCAAAGCCAATGCCAGAGAGGGCCACCAATAAAATAATGAAACGCTTCCTAGAAGAGCCGGCATACCGGGTCGCAAGCGCATAGTAGATGCCAATTGAGGTATTGAAGATCATCAGGAAGATGACTACGGACATGAAAGTGCCCAGCCACGGGTGGATCTGATTTACCAAGGTCAGCATGGGCAGATCGTCGCCAGCAACCACATCGATACGGGTCAGCAGTGTCAGGGTGGCAATGACCATCAAGACGCCGAAGACGGAACCGCCAATGATCCCGCCTAGGCCAGCAACCTTCGGGTTGCCGATGTCGCCGCCGATGACAATCGCCATCGACACGGCCAACGTCAATGCTAGCGGAACGTAGTTCAGAATCGACATGGACCAGTGCGGTACTGCGGTATGCACCGACTTTGCCGCCGCATCCATTTCGGCGAAGGAAAGGTGCATGTGGGTAAAGGCATAGCCGGCAGCAATGATGACGAAAATGATCATTATTGGGGTGATACCGCCAATTACTGCGGTCACCTTGTCAACATCTAGCAGGCCAATACCAATGGTTAGCGCCAGCATGATGGCAGAACCCACCCACACGGGGAGGCCGAATTGTTGTTTCAATGACGAGCCGCCGCCAGCCATCATGGCGATGCCCATGCAGAACAGCGAAAAGGTAATGATTACGTCAAAGAAGACTGCCACGTACTTGTGTGTGACTTCGCTGAAGACATCAGAATGGTCGTTGGCAAGTACATATGAACCGAGTTGAACGAAGGCCAGCCCAGAGACGGCGAAAATGATGGCCGAGATGGCTGCTGCCACCACGCCCCAAATACCGAATCCGGCGAAATATTGGACTACTTCCTGCCCGGAGGCAAAGCCTGCCCCGACAGTAATGCCCACGAAGGCCATAGCTACGGTGAATATTCTTTTGTACATAAACTTCTTTCGTAGAGTGCGGGCCCCAGCTTACCGGCACGAGAAGACTTAGGCATTAGTAGTTGGGAAGACTCACACCCCAATGTTGCAGCATTTCGGCCTCTCAGAGGCCTCTCCCGCATCCAAGCCGGGACCGCCCTCGGCGAAGTAGTTAGTAGTAGTAGGGGTAGTCCTGCCAGTTTGGCGTACGGTGCTCTAAGAAAGCGTCCCTACCTTCCTGTGCCTCTTCCGTCATGTAGGCCATGCGGGTTGCCTCCCCAGCAAACACCTGCTGGCCGGCAATGCCGTCGTCTGCCATGTTGAAGGCGAACTTCAGCATTCGGATAGCTTGTGGGGACTTGGTGGCGATGATGCGCGCATATTCGAGGGCTACGTCCTCTACCTTTTCGTGAGGTACGGCCTCGTTCACCACGCCCCAAGCGGCTGCCTGGGAGGCAGAGTATTCGCGGGCAAGGAAGAAGATCTCGCGGGCACGCTTGTCGCCAGCCTGCCTGGCAAGGAGGGCCGAGCCGTAGCCCGCGTCGAAAGACCCCACATTCGCGTCGGTTTGCATCAGGCGGGCGTGCTCAAGGGACGCTACCGCCAGATCGCACACGACCATCAGCGAATGTCCGCCTCCTGCAGCCCAACCGGTGACCGCTGCGATGACTGGCTTCGGCATTGTGCGGATTAACCGCTGTACTTCCAAGATATGCAGCCGGCCTGCCCTTGCCGGATCAATTTGTTCGCGCCGCTGGGACAATTCGGCATCCGGGTTGGCCCCTTCGACCTCGTACCGGTAGCCATCTTTTCCGCGAATGCGCTGGTCGCCGCCAGAACAAAAGCCGTAGCCTCCATCGCGGGCGGACGGGCCGTTGCCAGTCAAAATAACCGCGGCCACATCGGAAGTCATGCGGGCGTGATCCAGCGCCCGATACAGTTCGTCCACGGTCTGAGGGCGGAACGCGTTGCGCACGTCGGGACGGTCAAAGGCAATTCGCACCACCGGCATGTCATCCCCAGCTGGGCGCCCATCCTGTTCGGGGCCGCGAGAGATCCCGCGGTGGTAGGTGATGTCAGAGAAATCGAAGCCTTCTACCTCGCGCCAGCGGGCAGCGGCGAAAGTGTCGGATACAAATGGAAGCGTGCTCATGGGTCCAGTGTAGCGGCGATGTGTAATTTGGCTTCGCCCGCTAGCATTGGTAGGGCGAAAGGGGAGACATTGATTATTGTCGGGTTGATTTTTGGGCTGGCCGCGCTCGCGGTTTCTGCCTGGTTTCGTGCGGGCAAGTCGCCACGAGCGCGTGCGTGGGCACGCGGAAAAGGCATGTTTGACGCGCACTTTGCGTTGCTGCTGTTCCCGGGGCTGGGGGTGGCTGTGCTGGGCCTGTCTCTGGTGGGGATCTTGCAGATGGTCCATGGCCCGATCGGAACTATTGGGTCTGTCCTGGCGCTCCTTCTTACCCTCGCCGGGGCAGCTTGTGGGGTGTGGGGCCTGTTTTCGTTCCGGATCCCGCCCTCGCTTTACCCGGAGTGGGCGCGCGATGATAACTGAACTAGACAACCCCTTCGATCAGCTGAAACGCGTCTTTGCGTACTCGTTGCCGCTGCGGCGAAAGTTCCGTCGCATCACAGTCCGCGAAGGGCTACTTTTCGAGGGCGAAGCCGGGTGGGGCGAGGCAGCGCCGTTTTGGGATTACGACGCCCAAGAATCCTCCCGGTGGTTGCGGGCAGGGCTGGCCGCAGCTACCACCGCATTCCCGGCGGCTAAGCGCGAGCAGGTACCGGTGAACGTGACAATCCCGGTCACCGCCCCTGAAGTGGCTGCGCAGCTGGTGAAGGAATCGGGCGGGTGTACCACGGCAAAGGTGAAAGTGGCCGACCCGGGCTCGAGCCTCCGCGGCGACTGTGAGCGCGTGGCCGCCGTTGCCAGCGCGCTGGGGCCGCAGGGAAAGGTGCGGGTAGATGCCAACGCCGCCTGGGACACGGACCAGGCCGTCAAGGCCATTGGAGAACTGCAGGCGGCGGTACGTGACGGCGGCATTGATGGCTTGGAATACGTGGAGCAGCCCTGCCCAACCGTGTCGGAATTGGCACAGGTGCGCCGGCAAGTCGAACCCAAGATTGCGGCAGACGAATCTATTCGCCGCGCCGAAGATCCCCTGGCGGTAGCCCGCGCAGGGGCAGCAGATGTGGCGGTAGTGAAGGTGGCCCCGCTCGGCGGGATCGAGCGGGCTGTAGAAGTAGCCCACGAATCCGGATTGGAATTAGTCATTTCCTCGGCTCTAGATTCTTCCGTTGGAATCAGTGCCGGCGTGGCCGCAGCGGCCGCCCTCGACCACCTGGATCACGCCTGCGGACTTGCCACGGTAGCGCTGTTTACGCAGGATGTGACTAAAGAATCCTTGCTCCCCACCGCCGGTACGCTGCCGCTTCGCCGCATCGAGGTCGACACCACTCAGGGCCAGGACGCCCCCGCTCTCGCCGCCCGCTGGCAAAAGCGCTTAAAAGAAATGATGAGGTACTAATGCGTTTTGGTTCTGCCCAACCCGAATATGGCACCGATCCGACCGCGCTGCTAGCCCGCAATATCGTTGGTGCCCTGGTAGGCTCCGGGGTGAAACACATAGTGATAAGCCCCGGCTCCCGCAACGCGCCCCTTACCTATGCGGCGGCAGCAGCCGAACGAGCCGGGCTGGTGAAGACGCACGTGCGCATTGATGAGCGCACCGCCGGATTCTTCGCCCTCGGCCTGGCGCGCGGGGAAGCTCTTGGTGGGGAAGTATCCCCGGTTGCCCTGTGCACTACCTCGGGTACAGCCGTAGCTAACCTGCACCCGGCCATTGCGGAGGCCGACGCCAATGGGATCCCGCTCATTGCGGTGACCGCAGACCGGCCCGCCCGCTTGCGGGGTACCGGCGCGAACCAAACCACCTGGCAGGTAGGCATCTTCGGGCAGAACCTGCGGGCCCAGGCCGATCTGCCTGCCACTGACAGTGCCCCCGCAGCGGTAATCGGCCAAGTATTTCGCCTGAGCGCTGCTGCAACCGGGCAGGACGGCCGGCCCGGCCCGGTGCAACTAAACGTGTGCTTAGACTCGCCGCTGGCCGGTATCGCCGCCGAACCGCAAATCTTTACCGCCCCAACCCGGCCGAAAACTGAAGGGGGCGCCCCCGGGTGGCCCGCCGCCCTCAAGAAAGATGCGGCTACGGTGATCGTTGCCGCCGATGACACCGGGGACGGCGCAAATATTGTGGCCCTGTCACGGGCAATGGGGTGGCCCCTGCTTGCGGAACCCACCTCGCCGGCCTGCTACGGTCCTGCGCTCGCACACTACCTGTACTACCTGGACAAGATGGAGGGCATCGAACAGGTGCTCGTGTGTGGACACCCCACGCTGTCACGCCCGATCACCGCCCTGCTTTCGCGCTCAGACATAAATATTGTGGCGGTCAAAGACGCCACCGGCCGGTACACGGATATTGCCGGCACCGTAAACGCCGTGCTCGAGCGCGTGCCGGAAGCCCCGGCAAGCCAAGTGCCGCTGCCGCGCAAGTGGCTCGCCGCGGATAAGGCGGTAGAAAAAGTACTGGCAGAACGCCTCAGCGTCCGCGCCGAGGCCGGAGAAGCCCTAGACCCGCTGCAGGTCGCATGCGCCATTTGGACGGCCCACGCCACCGATCCGCACACCGCCCCACGGCTCCTATTCGGAGCATCCAACACAATCCGCCTAGTCGATCGGGCAGGCCACACGCCGGATAGTGCTGTCAACGCGCTGGCAAACAGAGGACTAGCAGGCATCGATGGCACCATCAGTTGTGGGCGCGGCATTGCCACCGCCACCGGCGCGCCCGTCCGAGTCGTCGTTGGCGACTTAACCTTCCTGCACGATATAGGCGGGCTTATAAACGGCCGCTACGAACAGGACGCCGACCTGCAAATCGTCGTCCTCAACGACGCCGGCGGGTCCATTTTTGCCGGGCTCGAACACGGCGGCAGCAACCATGTAGAGGATTTCCCCAGATATTTCGCCACGCCCCAAAACTTCTCCTTAGCCGCGCTCGCGGCGGGGCTGGGAGCCGAATATCAGATGGTTGGTGACTTAGGCGATCTGGAACGCCTCCTGGCAATGCCCGTGCGCGGCGTCAGCATCATCGAGGTGGATACGGCAGTGCCCGGCCTAGCCCAACTAGACCGAAATGTTGCGGAAAAAATTAGTGCCGCCCTTCAGCCGCTATTTTCATAGAATGGTCACAGCAGCACTAAAGTGCCTACTTATACATGTCTGTTTGACTTAGAGGCACGCTAAGACATGGAGGAATAGATGAGCCAGGATAACTTTTACACGCCCGATCCGAATCGTCCGTCAGAGGGCGAGCGGGCCAACTATTCGGCGGGCGAACAGCACCAGAACTACTCCGACGGGCAGCAGACGCGCCGGTACAACTTCGGGACAAACGAGACCCCCGGGCAGGCAGACGCTTCGGCGGAGAGGCCGCAAGAACAGCAAGAGCAGCAGGAGCAGGCTAACTACCAGGGCCAAAGCACCTATGGTTACCAGCAGGGCGCGCAGTACCAGAGCCCCTACCAGCAGCGGCCATACCAGCAGGGCTCCCAGCCTCTTCCAGGCGGAGTGAGCGGCCAATACCAGCCTTCCCAACAGTTTGCCCAACCTGGCGCCGCGGCTAAGCGAAGGTCGTCCCGACCCGGCTGGGGAGCCCTGATTACCACCGGCGTCATCGCCGCGATGGTAGGGGGCATCGGAGCCGTGGGCATCACGCAACTTACCTCCAGCTCGCTGGGAAGCTCGGTAGCAACCCAGGCGCCGGTGACCCAGGCGAAGAACACGAAAGCTACCGACTGGGAGACGGTGGCAAAGAAGGTTACGCCCGCGGTTGTTGCAATCCAGGTATCCGATGGCCAGTCCGCTGCGGATGGCTCTGGCGTGATTTTTGATTCCGCCGGCCACATCCTTACTAACCATCATGTGATTGCTAGTGCCGCCAAGGGCGGGCGGATAGCAATAACCACCGCCTCCGGCGAGATCTTTGAGGCCGAAGTCGTAGGCACCGACCCCACCACCGACCTAGCTGTACTTCGGCCTATCGACCCCCCGAAGAACCTGCAAATGGCGAAACTGGGAGATTCTTCATCGTTGACCGTCGGTTCGCCGGTGGCCGCGATCGGCAACCCGCTCGGCTATTCCTCAACGATGACCACGGGTGTTATTTCCGCCCTCGACAGGCCAGTGTCGGTGCAGCAAGAATCTTCGGGATTCCAGCGCGGCGAACAGGTGGTTACGAACGCTATCCAGGTTGATGCTGCGGTAAATCCGGGTAACTCCGGCGGGCCGCTGTTCAATTCTTCCGGTGAAGTAATCGGCATCAACTCCTCGATTGCCTCCCTGTCCGATGGGGCGGGTGAAAGTACCGGTTCAATTGGCCTAGGGTTTGCCATCCCGATCGATTTGGCTAAGCAGGTGGCCAGCCAGCTGCTGGAAAACGGCAAGGTACGCCACGCCTACATCGGTGTAATGGTGACCAATGGCAGTGCCCGGGTCGACGGAACTATCCGCGCCGGCGCGAAGATCGCCGAAGTGATTAAGGGGGAGGCCGCCTCCAAGGCAGATGTGAAGGCAGGCGACGTTGTAGTGGCGGTAGACGGTAAGTCCGTCTCGTCAGGCAATTCCCTAATCGGGTATGTGCGTCGCTACGCTCCCGGCGACAAGGTGAAGCTGACGCTTGTGCGCGATTCCCAAAAGAAGGATGTCGAGGTAACGCTGGGATCGCAGGATGCCACGCAGCGCTAGCTTATAGAGCGCAAAGCTTGCATCATCGGCTGCATCTTTGCTTCTGTTTCGGCAAGCTCAATTTGTGGTACTGAATCGCCCATGATTCCGGCGCCCGCATAGATTCTTATCTGGCGGGCGTCGGCGCTTATCTGGCCGCCGCGAAGGGCAATGCCGAACGCGCCATTTCCGGCCGCGTCAACCCAGCCGACCGGCCCGGCGTAGCGGCCGCGCTCCATACGTTCTGCCTCGGTCAAAATCTGCCGTGCCACCGGCGTTGGGGTACCACACACCGCGGCGGTGGGGTGAAGCGCGCCGGCAGCTGCCAGCGCCGACCTATCAGTGAGACCATGCACGTCGGTGGCCAGGTGGCACACGTTGGGTAGCCGCAAAATACTGGGCGAGTCGGGTATTTCCAATTCGGTGGTGATAGGGGAAAGAGCTGTCCTGACCGATTCCACCGCAACTTGGTGTTCCCGCTGGTCTTTGGCGGAGTTTAGGAGCTGGCGCGTTTCGGTAGGGCCGGCTGTGCCAGCCAGCACTCGACAAAAGAGGCGGCCACCGCTGGCAGAAGCCAGCAGCTCCGGGGTGGCTCCCACCAGATTTTCTACCGCGTACACCCAGCAGGTGGGGTAGGCAGAAAAGAGGGCGGCACATAGTTTGCGCTGGTCGATCGGATTGAGGCTGGCAATGGTCTTGTCCCTGGCAAGGACCACCTTCTTGGCCTCGCCGTGCCTGATTTGCTCACTAACCCTGCCTACCGCCTCGGCCCACTCGGCTGGAGGCAACGCCCCTTCGCCCTCGGCCAAAGTGCCCAATGCGGGCAACTGCGCCAGGCGAGCCGCCCCTTCCTGTCTAAACTCGGCGGGCGTAGCCGTCCACGGCGCAAAGAGAGGGCGCAGATCCTGCCCCGACAGCGAGATCAGCCAGGTAGCAGTTGGGGTTGCTACCAGCAGGTTCTCGGGAACCTCAAGGACTCCGCCCCGAGCAAAGCCGAACGACCCAAAGGCGACGGGCAGATGAACGGGCAGCTCCTCGGTAGCTACCGCCTCAGCGGTGGCCTCCTGCCAAAGCACGTCAGCATGCTTAAGGGCGTCCTCGCCCTCTTCCGTTACGGAAAAATTTTGCCCCCACCCGAGCAGGGCCAGATCGGCTCCCACCCACGCGCTCAGCCGGGCAGTAGGAATGAAACCAAAAATTTCCGGGCAAATTGGCACCTGCTTTGGCAGCCTTTGCACGTTGGGTTTCGTGTCCGGCAATGTTAGGGGCGCCAATGTTACCTCCGCTTGTTACTAATGTGGTCCGCGAACATACTACGCAGTAAACATGACATTGTCCGCAACGGGTGCCAAAATAAAACCCATGACCTACAGCTTCAAGCGCGCATTTTCGTCCTCTGCCACTACGCCCGAAGGCGAGGTAGCGGCAGACCTAGCCAAAGATCCCAAGACTGTGGCTTCCATGTTTGACCAGGTGGCACGCCGCTACGACATTACTAACGATCTGATGTCGGTGGGTCAGGATCGACTGTGGCGGCTGCAGACGCGTAAGAAGCTAAACCCCAGGGAGGGCGAACAGATTCTGGATTTGGCGGCGGGCACCGGCACGTCCACCGTCGAATATGTAAAGAGCGGTGCGGATGTAGTGGCCTGCGACTTTTCAATCGGCATGGTTACCGAGGGCAAACGCCGTCACCCGGACATAGATTTTGTTGCCGGTGACGCGACCGCGCTGCCTTTTGCGGACAATAGTTTTGACGCGGTGACTATTAGCTTCGGGCTGCGCAATGTCAACGACACGGTCAAGGCGCTGTCCGAGATGCGGCGTGTGACTCGCCCTGGTGGGCGCATCGTGATCTGCGAATTCTCTAGGCCCACCCTTGGAGGGTTCCGCCAGCTCTACAACTGGTATCTGCGGCACGTCCTGGTGCGCATTGCGAAGAGGGCGGGATCGAATAACCCGGCCTATGCCTACCTTGCCGATTCGATTATTGATTGGCACGACCAGCCGACGCTGGCGCGGCTGATGCGCGAGGCCGGATGGGAGAACCCGCAGTGGAAGAACCTCACCCTTGGCATCGTGGCCTTGCATTCAGCTGTAAATCCGGCGTAGTTATTGCTGCTATTTCGCAGTATTTCGAAAATCTAAAAACCTCTAATAAACAACATCGCCCTTGCATAAAGTGGGCAAGTGTGCTGGGGGTGGGCACTCTATCAGGGGCCTGTTAACAGGGCATACGCCCACCCGGGGCGGCCAAAGAAGCTTCCGAGTAATCTGACAGCTGATATTTGCGCATTTTCGCAGATATTGGCTAGGAAAGATTAGACAAAGGAAACTACTTTGGGGTTGAACAAGAACCGCGTCCAAGCTGACGCAGTTGTTGTGGGCGCCGGCCCGGCAGGGGCATCGGCAGCGTTTTATCTCTCGCGCGCCGGCCTTAATGTAATTGTTCTGGAACGCGCGGTATTTCCTCGCGACAAGACCTGTGGTGACGGCCTCACCCCGGCCGCCGTGGTGGAGCTTTTGCGCATGGGCATTAATCCGCGCAAGAGCCCTGGCTATCAAACGAACGAAGGCCTGGTAGTTATAGGGGCCGAAAATAGGGTAGAGCTGCCGTGGCCCGAGCAGGCAAGCAGGCCGGGATTTGGTTCATCGCGGCCGCGCATCTCTTTAGACCAGTCCCTTGCAATGCATGCGCGTACCCAGGGGGCCAAGGTTTGGGAAGGGTGCAACGTCACCGGCCCAATTGTCGAGGGCGGACGCGTAGTGGGCGTGCAGGTTGCCCGAAAGGCGGATCCGCTTGCGGGGCCTACCGCAAAAGATCAGGAACTCTTTGAGGCGCTCACTCCTAAAGAAGCTTGGCCTAGCGAGGGCGAGCGCCAAGCTGCCACTGCTGATCGGGAGCAGGTGAGCCAGCTTCCCACCGAGTTTGAGGTGCGGGCGCGCCTGGTTGTAGATTGCGGTGGCGTCGCTGCGAAACTTGCCACCAGGGCAGGGCGAATCAAACTCGAAAACCGGCCAATGGGGGTTGCCGCGCGTACCTACTACCGCAGTGAGCGCGCCAAAGAAGCCAATATGGAATCCCAACTCGAACTCTGGGATGGCAAGCCGGGCGAATCCAACCTGCTGCCCGGCTACGGGTGGATGTTCCCGCTAGCTGGCGGCGTCGTAAACGTGGGCCTCGGATCCGTGTCATCGACCTCGGCCGCCACGAAGCTGCCCTACAAACAGATCTTTAAATCCTGGACGGCTGCTACGCCCTCGCAGTGGGGCTACAACAGCGAAAACCAGATTGGGCAAATGAAGTCTGCGGCCCTGCCCATGGCGTTCAACCGCAAGCCGCAATATCAAGGTGGGCTGGCCCTGATTGGGGACGCGGCCGGAATGGTAAGTCCATTTAATGGCGAGGGCATCGCCCCTGCTCTTGCTGCCGGACGGATGCTCGCCGACGCGGCAACGCAAGCCTTTGCTCGGACCGGCGAAGCGGCCTTCGATTCGGCCATGGAAGCATTTGTGCAACACATGAGTGACGAATGGGGCGGGTACTACCGTCTCGGAACCGTGTTTGTGAGACTAATTGAACGTCCAAAAATTATGCAGGCGTGTACTCGCTATGGACTGCCCGTAGACCGCCTTATGGTCGCAGTTCACAAGCTTTTGTCTGACGGATACGAACGGCATGGCGGCTCAATCGACGATCGAGTAATTGCTTTTTTGGCAAGGCTGGTGCCGAAAGTATGACGTGTATGATTTACCCTCGAATAAAAGACGCATGCGTACGAGTCTGCGAGCTCGCTGTGCATGAACTGTCGCGAATAAAGATGGAGGCAAGATGTCGCAGTTTCTGATCATGGCTGCCGCTGCGCTAGTACTAGCAATCGGTGGTCTGGTGCTGTCGGCTTTCCTGGGAACGAAGAAGTTTTCGCGCACTAAGGAACAAACGTACGAATGCGGCATCGATCCGATCGCTGCAAAATCAGCCCACGAAGGTAGATTCCCGATTAAGTACTACTTCGTGGCAATGACCTACATCGTGTTCGACATCGAAGTCGTCTTCCTTTACCCGTGGGCAGTTTCGCTGAACAAGTTCGGTGCCCTGCCCGATGGGCAACGCCTGGGGCTGATCTCCCTGGCCGCAATGATGATCTTCCTAATACTGCTCGTGGTTCCCTACATTTACGAATGGCGCCGCGGCGGACTTGACTGGGACTAGGAAAGGGTTGAAAATGGCTGAAATTGGTGGCCGCCGCGAGCAGATGGAAAATGATCTGCCGAACGGTTTCGCAATTACCTCAATGGAGCGCCTGGTAGGCCTAGCCCGGAAAGCATCGGTATGGCCCGTCACTATGGGCCTCGCCTGCTGCGCGATTGAAATGATGTCTGCGGGCACCCCGCGCTACGACATCTCTAGGTTTGGCATGGAGGTCTTCCGTGCTTCGCCCCGCCACGCAGACCTAATGATCGTTTCTGGACGAGTAGCCCACAAGATGGCGCCTATTATTCGCAACGTCTACGATTCGATGCCCGAACCGAAGTGGGTTATCTCTATGGGCGCGTGTGCCTCCACCGGCGGCATGTTCAACAATTACGCGGTAATTCAGGGCTGCGACCACGTGGTTCCCGTGGATGTGTATTTGCCCGGCTGCCCGCCGCGGCCAGAGGCGCTGATCAATGCGATCTTGGTTCTTCACGATCAGATCCACTACCAGGAGCCGCTTACTGAGAAGCGTCGCCGCGAAGTAGCCCGGTTGGCCGAACAGGCCGCCCTCGAAGCTACCCCCACTCACATGCAGAAGGGACTGCTGGCATGAGCGAAAACAATATTGTTCCCTCCTCGGAGCAGGCAGGCGCAGAGCGCGCCAAGCCCGGTCCGGAACTGGTGGGCACCAGGCAGGGGTTATTCCACGTAGCCGACGCCGGCGACACCACCGGCTTTGGGGGCCTGGAACAGAAGATCTTCCTTCCCGGCGAATCTGCTCGGCCCTACGGTGGCTGGTTCGATGCCGCCGTCGACGCCCTTGAAGAAGACATCCGCGAGGCCGGACTGGAAGTTGGCAAGGTTATAGAGCGCGTTGTTGTCGATCGCGACGAACTGACCCTCTTCATCAGCAAGGAACACATCGTCCAGGTGTGCAAGATGTTGCGTGACGACCAGGATCTGCGCTTCGAAATGTGTCTAGGCGTCAACGGAGTGCACTACCCGGCCGATGCTGGCAGGGAACTACACGCCTGCTACATGCTCCTGTCCTTCACCCACGGCAGGCAGCTCCGTCTGGAAGTCACCTGCTCCGAAGAAGATCCGACCATCCCTTCGGTGGTTTCGGTGTACCCCGGCAACGACTGGCACGAGCGCGAAACTTGGGACCTTATGGGCATCGTGTTCACCGGTCACCCGTCTCTTACTCGCACGGCGCTGCCCGATGATTGGGTAGGTCATCCCCAGCGCAAGGATTATCCACTAGGCGGCATCCCGGTTCAGTACAAGGGCGCCACCGTTCCGCCCGCGGACGTACGGAGGTCTTACAACTAATGTCGCATTCAACACCTCTTTACCAGGCTGCTCCTCCCGTCATTGATGACGAGGAACTGCCAGAGTTCACTTCCTCTGGTGGCGACTGGGACGAAGTTACCCAGCAGATTGAACAGCAGTCTTTACACGAGAAGCTGGTAAACGAACGCATCGTTGTGAACCTAGGCCCGGTTCACCCCTCCACCCACGGGGTGCTTCGTCTGATCGTCGAAATTGATGGCGAGATCGTGCGCAAGGTACACGTGGGCACCGGATACCTACACACCGGCATCGAAAAGAACATGGAATACCGCACGTGGGCGCAAGGTTCCACCTTCTGCACGCGTATGGACTATGTGGCGTCGATGCTGAACGAGGCGGCCTATGTGATGGCGGTCGAAAAGCTGATGGGCATCACCGATCAAATTTCGGAGCGCGCCCGGTTAATTCGCGTGCTGATGATGGAGCTCACCCGAGCGGCCTCGCACATCGTGGCCATCGGCACTACCGGTAACGAGCTGGGTGGCACCACGCTAATGACCATCGCTTTCCGTGGCCGCGAAGAGATCTTCCGCATCTTCGAACGCGTCACCGGGTTGCGTATGAACAACGCGTATCTGCGCGTAGGCGGGGTGGCCCAGGACCTGCCCGCTGGTACTACAGAATATGTGCGCGATCAGCTTCCGAAGGTGCGCCGCGATCTTGGCGAGCTGGAAGACTTAATCATGGATAACCCGATTTTCAAGTCGCGTTTCCAGGGCGTTTCTTACATCTCCCCGGAGGCAATCTTCGCTATGGGCCTTACCGGTCCGTCCTTGCGCGCCGCAGGTTTTGCCTATGACGTGCGCAAAATGATGCCTTACAGCGGCTATGAAACGCTCGATTTTGATGTGTGCACGCAGGAAACCTCTGATGCCTACGGTCGTGTGCGCGTGCGTTTCGACGAGTGCTACCAGTCCTTCCGCATCATTGAGCAGGTGCTCGATCGGCTGGATCAGTGCGAGGGCGAGCGCGTGATGGTAGAGGACAAAGCAATTGCTTGGCCGTCGCAGCTCTCGGTGGCAGCCGATGGGCAGGGCAACTCGCTCGAGCACATCCGACACATCATGGGAACCTCCATGGAGGCTCTAATCCATCACTTCAAGCTGGTTACTGAGGGCTTCAAAGTCCCGGCTGGACAGGCCACCCAGATCATTGAACACGCGAAGGGCATCATGGGTTGCCACGTGGTTTCGAATGGCGGCACTCGCCCGTATAGAGTCCACTTCCGCGAACCCTCCTTCTCGAATCTGCAGTCACTTTCGTTGCTTGCCGAGGGCGGCATGATTTCCGACCTCATCGTTTCGCTGGCATCGCTAGATCCGGTATTGGGAGGGGTTGACCGCTAATGAGTAAGTATTCATCCGAGGTCGAAGAAAGGCTGCGGCGTGAGGCCCAGCAGATCATGGACCGTTACCCAAAGGGGCACCAGCAGTCGGCGTTGATCCCGATGCTGCACTTGGTTCAGTCCGAGGACGGGTTTGTTAGTGCCGATGGCATTGCTTTTTGCGCGCAGATGCTAGAGCTCTCGCGCAGCGAGGTTTCGGCGGTTGCCACCTTCTACACGCAGTTCAAGCGTCACCCTGCCGGCAAATATAACGTTGGCATTTGCACTAACGCTCTGTGCGCGGTGCTGGGCGGGGATGCCATTTACGAGGCGGTCTCGTCGCAGCTGGGAATCGGCACTGACGAGACTACTGAAGATGGAAAGATCACGTTGGAAGCAATCGAGTGTAATGCTGCTTGCGATTATGCTCCGGTGGTCATGGTCAATTGGGAGTTCTTCGACAACCAGACACCGCAGTCCGCATTGGACCTGGTTGAAGACATCAAGGCAGATCGACCGCTTCATCCCACTCGCGGCCCGGAGGTGTGCCCGACTTTCAAAGAGAACGAACACCTGTTGGCGGGGTTCTTGGATGGCCACCAGCACGAAGGTCCTTCGGCTGGGGAACCTTCCACGTTGGGCCTTCGCATTGCCCGGCAGAAGGGCTGGAAGGCGCCGGACAATCAGCAGGCAATTGCCGCTGCTGAGGCGGAGCGAGCCAAGGCTGAAAAAGAAGGGGAAGAGGACAAGTGAACGGCATAACCACTGACACTCTGACGCCTATCCTCACCGAACATTGGGGCGAGGACCGGTCGTGGACCCTTGAGCACTACCTGGCTCACGGGGGTTATGAGGGGCTGAAGAAGGCCCGGACAATGAAGCCCGAGGACGTGGTGAGCGCGGTAAAGTCCTCCGGTCTGGCCGGCCGTGGCGGCGCAGGCTTCCCGGCGGGCATGAAGTGGTCCTTCTTGCCTCCTGACGACGGCGGCCCGCGGTACCTAGTAGTAAACGGCGACGAATCGGAGCCGGGCACTTGCAAGGACATGCCGCAGATCATGGCCAATCCGCACTGTCTGGTAGAGGGCATGGCCATTACTTCCCATGCTATTGGGTGTAAGCAGGCCTTCTTGTACTTGCGTGGCGAGGTAGCCCATGTGTACCGGCGCATCCTGTCGGCGATTGCCGAGGCTGAAGCTGCCGGCATTCTTGGGGAGCTGAAGATCGTGGCGCACGCCGGTGCGGGCGCTTACATCTGCGGCGAGGAAACTGCGCTGTTGGATTCTTTGGAAGGAAGACGCGGTCACCCAAGGCTGAAGCCGCCCTTCCCGGCCGTTTCGGGCCTCTACTCGCGCCCGACTGTGGTGAACAATGTCGAGACCATCTCGCAGGTTCCCGGCGTCTTCAAGAACTCGGTTGACTGGTACGCCTGCATGGGCACCGAAAAGTCCCGTGGGCATGGCATCTTCTCGATCTCCGGGCACGTGAAGAACCCGGGCCAGTTTGAGGCTCCGCTGGGTATC
Source organism: Actinomyces sp. UMB0138 (assembly GCF_002849225.1). Lineage (GTDB taxonomy): Bacteria > Bacillota > Negativicutes > Veillonellales > Veillonellaceae > Veillonella > Veillonella parvula_H. Next base: position 212,071 of record NZ_PKMC01000003.1, on the reverse strand, counting down.
ACCATGCGCGAGATGCTAGAGATGTGCGGGGGAGTACGCGAGGGCCACGAACTGAAGTTCTGGGCCGTTGGCGGTTCTTCGGCTCCAATTTTCACGCCTGAACAGCTAGACGTGCCGTTGACCTACCAAGATGTGGCGGCTGCTGGTTCGATGCTGGCAACCCGTGCAATTCAGGTCTTTGACGAGACGGTATCTGTGGTTCGCGTAATCGCGCAGTGGATCGATTTCTACCAGCATGAATCTTGCGGTAAGTGCACGCCGTGTCGCGAGGGCACTTACTGGCTGAAGCAGATTATGCACCGCCTGTTGGAAGGCAAGGGGCGCCCCGGCGATATCGAGCTGATGGAAGACATCTGTTCAAACATCGGCGGTAGGTCTTTCTGCGCCCTCGGTGATGCGGCCGCTACCCCAATCCCGAAGTCCCTCAAGTACTTCCGGGAAGAATTCGAGGCCGGCTACCGCACTCCCGCCTGGGAGCTTTTCCCCTACGAAGCATCCACCAAGTTCAGTGAAGGAGGCGCCCGATGAGTGAAGCGAGCGAGTTGATCACTATCCAGATCGACGGGCAGAGCGTCGAAGTCCCCAAGGGGACGCTGATTATCAGGGCTGCTGAAAAACTTGGGATTCACATTCCTCGTTTCTGTGACCATCCGCTGCTAGACCCGGCTGGTGCCTGCCGGCAGTGTCTTGTAGAGGTGGCAATGCCGAACCGGTCTGGCGAAGTTTCAAAGATGCCTAAGCCGCAGCCGGCTTGCACCATGACGGTGGCTCCAAAAATGGAGGTTTTCACCCAGCGCACTTCTGACGTGGCCAAGAAGGCCCAGCACGGAATTATGGAGTTCCTGCTGATCAACCACCCCTTGGACTGTCCAATCTGCGATAAGGGCGGCGAGTGCCCATTGCAGAACCAGGCAATGTCGCATGGGCAAGGAGAATCGCGTTTCGGCGAAGCTAAGCGAACCTTCCCCAAGCCGGTGTCGCTGTCGTCTACTGTGTTGCTAGACCGCGACCGCTGTATTCTGTGCCAGCGCTGCGTCCGGTTCCAGAAGCAGATTGCGGGCGACCCGTTTATTGACTTGCAGGGGCGCGGCGGCGGTTCCTCCCCGCGCGATCACCATGTGTTCATGGGGGAGCAGATCGGCCGCTTTGATACCAAGAGCCTCGGCATCGCTTCCGAGGATTGCTGTGGTTCCACTGCTGCGAATGCTTCCAAGATTTCTGGTCCTAGCGGGCAGGCTGGTGCCGCCCAGGGCTTCCACACGGGTCAGATCGTACCGGCTGACGAAGATCAGTCGGGTCGCCGTTTCTCTAGTTACTTCGCCGGCAACGTCATCCAGATTTGCCCGGTGGGTGCGCTGACTTCTGCCACCTACCGGTTCAGGGCTCGCCCCTTCGACCTGGTTTCCACGCCAGCTGTTACCGAGCACGACGCTTCCGGTGCGGTCATCCGCAACGACGTAAGGCGCGGCAACATCGTCCGCCGCTTGGCGGGGCGCGATATGGACGTAAACGAGGAATGGATTTCTGACAAGGACCGTTTTGCCTACCAGTGGCAGTTTGGCGAGAACCGCCTGTCCATGCCGCTAGTGCGCGAGGACGGAAAGCTAGTTCCGACCTCGTGGGCAGATGCTTTCGACAGGGCCGCCCAAGGTTTGGCTAAGGCAAAGAACCCGGCATTGCTGCCAGGTGGCCGCCTGACCTTCGAGGATGCCTTCGCGTGGAGCAAATTCGCCCGCGTCGCACTGCGCACTAACAACGTTGATGCCCGATTCCGCACTACCGGGGCCGAAGAAGAAGCATTCTTGGCTTCCAGCATTGCGGGCAGCGGCCTGGACGTAACTTACGCCGACATCGACAAGTCCGAACAGGTGCTTCTTGTAGGGCTGGAGCCCGAAGATGAGTGCGCCACCTTGTTCCTGCGCTTGCGCAAGGCATCCCGCAAGGGACTGAAGGTCGCAACCGTGGCGCCGATCTTTACCAATGGCTCGGCCAAGATGGGGGCTGTGCACGTTCCTGCCGCTCCTGGCACGGAACCGGAAGTGCTTGCTTCTATACAGAAGGACGCGGAAGGTGACCAGTCGCATATCGCGGAAGGTCTTACTAATGGCGTCATCTTCGTAGGCGAACGCGCCGCCCAGGTTCCCGGATTGCTAACCGAAACCGTCAAATTGGCCGAACGTACCGGCGCAAAGCTTGCGTGGGTACCTCGCCGAGCCGGGGAAAGGGGCGCTTTGGAGGCTGGACTCGTGCCTTCGATGCTTCCCTTCGGACGCGCAGTCGCCGATCCGGCAGCGCGCGCTTCGCTAGAGCAGCTGTGGGATGAGGTACCGGCAGGTGAAGGCCTTGATTTGGCCGGAATCTTGCAGGGCGCATCGACCGGCGAGGTCGACGCCCTCGTAGTGGGCGGGGTAGATACCCGCGACCTGCCCGGCGATGCTTTGGCAGCCATCAAGAATGCCGGCTTCGTCGTAAGCCTCGAGGTGCTGCAGACTCCTGTTACCCAGATTGCCGACGTGGTTTTGCCCGTGGCACCGGTTGCCGAGAAGGCTGGCACGTTCATCAACTGGGAAGGTCGACTGCGGCCGTTCGGACAGGCACTGTCCACCCCTGCGATGAGCGATAGGGAAGTGCTAGACCAGTTGGCCACCGAGCTGGAACGGCCAATTGCTTTTGCTTCCCTGCGCGACGTGCACGCCGAAGCTAACCAGTTGATGAACTGGGAAGGCAAGAGGGCGCTGCGCCCGCATCAGGCGCCAGCGGCGCTGGCGGCTCCCGGTGCTGGTCAGGCCGTGCTGGCAACGCACAAGCCGCTGCTCGACCACGGTGTGCTGCTAACCGGCAACCCTGCCTTGGCAGGAAGCGCCCGCCGCTCTGTGGCATGGGTACCGAAGTCGTTCGGCATTGCCGAGGGCGCACGGGTAGACATCTCTACCGAAGCGGGAACCATCACCCTGCCAGCGCACGTGTGCGACATGGTTGATCGCGTGGTCTGGTTGCCGCAGTGCTCTGACCGCTCCCACGTATACGAAACCTTAGGCGTCGGAAGCGGCGCTGTAGTAAGCGTTACTGCCTCGGAGGTGACCCGGTGAACGCTCTAACAATGTTCTCGACGGCAGGCCATGAGGTCCAGCCGGCAGATTTTAGCCAAGAGACATGGTGGCTGACTCTTATCAAAGCGGTCTTCATCATTGTGTTCTTGCTGATCACAGTCATTATGGCGCTGTGGGTGGAAAGGCGTGGTCTTGCTCGCATGCAGACTCGTCCTGGCCCAAACGTCCACGGTCCGCTGGGCTTGCTCCAGGCAGTGGCAGACGCGGTGAAACTGCTAGTCAAGGAAGACTTCAATAAGCAGGGCGTGGATCGAATCCTGTATCTGGTTGGTCCGTTGGTTGCGGCATTTAGCGCCTTCATGGTGCTAGCGGTAATCCCGTTCGGCCCCAACGTGAATATTCTTGGCCACTCCACTCCGTTGCAGCTGATGGATCCGTCGATCGGCGGCCTTTACATTCTGGCCATTGCCTCATTGGGGGTGTACGGCATTATTCTGGGCGGCTGGTCTTCTAAGGGCACCCTGCCACTGCTAGGCGCAATGCGTTCGTCGGCTCAGGTCATCAGCTACGAACTAGGCATGGGCATGGCGATGGTGACGGTATTCATCGTCTCTGGTTCCATGCGCACCTCGCAGATCGTGGCGGCCCAATCGCCAGTGTGGTGGATCTTCGCCCTCATTCCGGCAGCATGCATCTATTTCATCTCCTCGGTTGCCGAGATCAACCGTCTGCCGTTCGACCTTCCCGAATGTGAGGGCGAGCTGGTAGCCGGCCACGAAACGGAATATTCCTCGATGAAGTTCGCCTGGTACTACCTGGCCGAATACATCAATATGTTCAACGTCTCGTGCGTGTTTACCACCCTGTTCCTGGGCGGTTGGCGATTCCCGTTCGGCGACCACATTCTTGGCGGCGTACTAAACACCGGCTTCTTCCCAATGATCTGGTTCATCACCAAGATGTGGGCCGTGGCCTTCTGCATCATTTGGGTTCGCGCAACTTTGGTGCGTGTGCGCTACGACCAGCTGATGAATCTGGGTTGGAAGGTGCTTCTGCCCATTTCGCTTGGTTGGCTAGTAATCGTGGCGCTGATGCGCGGAATCAGCTTGTACGCGAACGTCACCCTTACCCAGCTGCTCATCGGTATCGCCGTAATATTCCTGATCGCGCTGGTCATCATCGGATTTACCGGGCGCGAAAAGAGGGCGGATACCGGTCCCGAGAAGCCATTTGATCCGATGGCAGGAGGCTATCCGGTGCCGCCGCGCCTAGGCCAACAAATGCCTGTCAGCCCGCGTGCCGGTCGCGCAGAAGTAGCCCTTGCTACCGCAGGGAAGGAAGATGAACCCAGTGAGTAAACGAAATCCAACCCGCGAGGACATGCGTTACGAGCATGATCCTAAGGGCCCACTAGGGAAGCTGTTTTCGCCATGGGCAGGATTCGGAGTAACCATCTCCTCGTTCTTCCGCCCCACGGTAACGGAACAGTACCCATTCGAGGGACCTTATGTGCAACCTCGTTTCCACGGCAGGCACCGCCTAAATAGGTATGCCGACGGCCTAGAAAAGTGCATCGGTTGTGAATTGTGTGCATGGGCATGCCCAGCCGACGCCATCTTGGTCGAAGCCGCGGTAAACCGGCCCGACGCGCAGTATTCGCCCGGGGAACGCTATGGGCGCGTTTACCAGGTGAACTACCTCAGGTGCATTTTCTGCGGCTACTGCATAGAGGCATGCCCCACTCGAGCACTCACCATGAGTAATGACTTCGAGCTGGCAGAACAGCACCGCGATCGGTTGATCTACGAAAAGGATCAGCTGCTGGCTCCGATGCAGGAAGGCATGCTCGCTGCTCCGCACCCGATGGTCGAAGGTACTACCGACTCGGACTACTACAAGGGAGCCGTCTCCGGTCCGACTCAGGCACAGATCCAGTGGGTAGAGCAGAAGCGCCCTGACGATCCCACACTCAAGACTGCTAAGGCGGTAAAGGAGGAAGCACTGTGAACACGCTCTTACCGCTAGCGGCGCAGTCCATCAGCACCGGCGAGACGGTGATGTTTTGGGTTGCTGCACCACTGCTGGTGCTTGCGGCCCTAGGGGTGGCCCTATGTCGCAAGGCAGTCCACTCGGCAATTTGTATGGTGGCAGCAATGCTGATTCTGGCTTTGCTCTACATCGAGCAGGGCGGACTCTTCCTGGGTGTCGTCCAAGTAGTTGTCTACACGGGCGCAATCATGATGATGATCTTGTTCGTGGTCATGATGGTGGGCGTGTCGGCCTCCGATAACTACCGAAAGTCTACGGCTTCATTGAGGTGGTTCGCATACTTGGCCGGTGCAGTCCTAATTGCGCTACTCACTTGCGCGATCGTCGCCTCGAAACTTCCGGCGGTGGGCCATCTTGCCGATGCTAACGGAGCCGATAATCCGGTCGCGGTTGGCATCTCAATCTTTACCCAGCACACTCACACGTTGGTACTCGCCGACGTGCTGCTGATTACCGCGGTGGTTGGTTCGATGTTGCTGAACCACGCAGATCGACTGGCTCCCAAGGCAGACCAGCGGCACACGTTGGCAGCACGCTGGAACGCATGGCGTACCCGCGGCACCCACATCGGTCAGTTGCCCGCGCCTGGCGTTTACGCCTCCACTAACGCGGTGGACGTACCTGCGATCTCCGGTGAAACCGGCGAGCCCATTGAGGCGTCGGTATCGCGCGTGCTGCGTGCCCGTGGGGAAGCTAGGACCCTTTCAACTGTTGAACCTTCCGCCTCGACCGCGCTGCGCGAACAGCGGCACGGCGACAAGGCAAAGGGTCTGCACGGACGCGAAGCCACTCAGGCCGTGGGTCGCTCTGGAGCCTGGGGGATGCCTGGGCAGTCAGCTCCCACAGGTCTTATGCAGCCCGGTAAGCGCGAGGTCGAAAAGGCCCACTCGCAAACCGTCGAGGGAAAGGAAGGTGAAGACAAGTGAGTCTCACCAACTACATCGTCCTGGCGATAGTCCTATTTGCCATTGGCGCTGTCACCGTGCTTACTCGACGCACCGCACTGATCGCCCTCATGGGGGTCGAACTGATGCTCAATTCGGTGAATCTTATGCTCGTCACTTTTGCGCGCATGCACAACAACATCGAAGGCCAGACAATGGCGTTCTTCGTGATGGTTGTTGCTGCTGCCGAAGTAGTGGTCGGGTTGTCCATTGTCGTATCGATCTTCAAGACCAGGCGCACCACTTCCGTTGATGCGCTGAACTTGATGAAGAACTAGGAGGCTAGCTCAAATGAATGCTATGGCACCTGGGGTAGCCACCGGTGCGGCCGCCTACGCGTGGCTGATGATCGCGCTCCCGCTAGTGAGCGCCGGAGTCCTGCTGCTCCTAGGACGGGCAAGCGACCGCTGGGGGCACTGGATTGGCGTAGTTGCCTCCTGGGCTTCTTTCGTCGTCGGATTGCTCGTCATCTTGCAGCTGTACGGCATGGAACCTGGTTCGAGGGCGTTGCGCACGCACCTGTTTGAATGGGCGGGCCTCGGCTCCGACCACGCGATCGATCTGGGACTGCTTCTCGATCCGCTCTCGATGACCTTCGTAATGCTGGTGACTTTCGTCGGCTCGCTTATCCATGTCTACGCAGTGGCGTACATGGAACACGATGCTGACAGGCGCCGGTTCTTCGCCTACTTGAACTTCTTCATCGCGGCCATGCTCACCCTGGTGCTGGCCGATTCCTACCTGCTGCTGTTCTTCGGTTGGGAAGGCGTAGGCCTTGCCTCCTACTTGCTGATCGGCTTCTGGAACCACGTGCCGGAAAACGCCACTGCTGCGAAGAAGGCATTCGTCATGAACCGTGTTGGCGACATGGGCCTGCTGCTGGCAATGATGGCGATGTTCAAGGTAACCAACTCCTTTGCCTACTCCGACGTGCTGGGGGCTGCGGCCGACGGCTCGATGGGGCGGCACTGGGCAACCATTATCGGAATCTTCCTATTGGTAGCTGCCTGTGGTAAATCCGCGCAGTTCCCGTTGCAAGCATGGCTTGGCGACGCAATGGCCGGTCCGACACCGGTGTCTGCACTGATCCACGCCGCCACCATGGTGACCGCGGGCGTCTACCTGATGGTACGCTCGGGCGGTATTTACTCTGCAGCTCCTACAGCGCAGCTGCTGGTGGCAATCGTCGGGGCAATCACGTTGCTGTTCGGCGCCATCGTCGGTTGTGCCAAGGACGACATGAAGAAGGTGCTGGCCGCATCTACCATGTCCCAGATCGGTTACATGATGCTGGCCGCCGGGCTCGGCCCGATTGGCTGGGCCTTCGCAATCTTGCACCTGGTTGGTCACGGCTTCTTCAAGGCGCTGATGTTCCTGGGAGCCGGCTCGATCATGCACGCAATGAACGAACAGGTGAACATGAGGCGCTTTGGTGCCCTGTCTAAGGTCATGAAGGTAACCTGGCTGACCTTCATGATGGGGTGGCTGGCGATCCTCGGCATCCCGCCATTCACCGGTTTCTTCACCAAGGATCCGATTATCGAATCCGCCTTCGTGCCGGAAGCATTCGGCACCACTGGCGCCTGGATCTTCGGCCTCATTGCGTTGATTGGCGCGGGAATCACCGCCTTCTACATGTCCAGGCTGTTCTTCATGACATTCCACGGCAAGGCCCGGTGGACTACCGTCAACGACGGTGGCCAGGTGCACCCGCACGAATCCGGTCCGCTCATGACTGTGCCGATGATCATCCTGGCAATTTTCGCAATCGGATTTGGTATAGCGGTTGCTCCGACCGGATTCTTCGCCAAGTGGCTGGAACCGGTTACCGGGCACCACGCGCACGGTGAACCGGTAATTCCGGCGCTGGCAATTACCATCTGCACACTGGCAGTAGTACTAATCGGAGCTGTTCTGGCCTGGGTCAGGTACGGGCGCAACTCCGTTCCCAAGATTGCTCCGGCCGCCAACCCGATGGTGGTGGCTGCCCGCAACGATCTGTACCAAGACTCGATCAACGAATCGCTGTTCATGCACCCGGGCATCGCCCTCACCAAGGGCGTCACTCTTGCCGACAAGGGTGGCATCGACGGCATCGTGGGCGGACTCGGCAAGGGCTCGCTCGGGCTTGGCAATTTCATCCGCAGAATCCAAAACGGCCACATCCGCTCTTACGCGGCTTACATCGCCTTCGGTGTGCTGCTCGCGCTTGTCGCTGTGTTCGGAACCAGGCTCTGAGGCGGTAGGTAAGATATGCAAGTTATAAACGCAACGTTCCCGCTACTTACTCTGTTAGTAGCAATCCCCGCGCTCGCAGCCCTGCTGCTGTGGCTGGTGCCCTCCTTGCGAAAGAGCGGCAGACTGATTGGTGTGCTCACCTCCGGTGTAGTACTTATCGGTGCCATAGCCGCAGCCGCCAGTTTCGACTTTGGCAAGTCGGGCGCATACCAGTGGGCAGAAACCTACTCCTGGATTCAACAGCTGGGCGTTTCTTGGGCACTGGGCGTAAATGGGCTCGGCCTGGTAATGGTCCTGCTGTCGGCCCTGCTCACCCTGCTGGTGATCCTCGCTTCCGGCAACGAAGGAGGCTTCTACAACTCCTCCGAATCCTCCGAGGGCGGATACATCGCCCTCATCCTGGCTACGGAAGCTTTCATGGTGCTGATATTCAGCGCTCGCGACGTGTTCCTGTTCTACCTGGCATTCGAGGCCATGCTGATCCCGGTCTACTTCATGATTGGTAGGTATGGTCGGGGCGGACGGGCCGCAGCCCTGAAGTTCCTGCTGTACTCGTTGGCAGGCGGATTGGTCATGCTAGCCGGCGTAATCGGCCTGTACGTGGTGGCTCCGAATGGGCGCGGTACCTTCCTTATCGAGAACCTGGCCGGACAGCTGCACACTAGTGCGGGTGTCGAGATGGCACTATTCTTGAGCTTCTTCGCCGCGTTTGCTGTGAAGGCTCCAATGGTTCCCGTCCACACCTGGCTACCCGATGCAGCAGAAGTGGCCCGCCCGGGCACCTCGACACTGCTAGTTGGCGTCCTGGACAAGATCGGTACCTTCGGAATGATCACCATGTGTCTGGCAATCTTCCCGGGAGCTTCTCACAGAGCAGCGCTACCGATCGTAATCGTTGCGGTCATCTCGGTGCTGTGGGGCGGAATTGCCGCGATCGGGCAAAAGGACCTGATGCGACTGATTTCCTTCACCTCGGTGTCCCACTTCGGGCTGATGGTTATGGCCATCTTCATTGGTAACCAGACCGCCTTAATCGGCGCCATGGTGTACATGGTCGCCCACGGCCTATCTATCGCGGGCATGTTCCTGATCTCGGGCTTCATGACCCAGCAGGCACACACCCAGAAGATCGCCGAATTTGGTGGGTTGCAGCGGATCACCCCCGTGCTCGCAGGCACGTGGCTGATCTCGGCCTTGGCCGCCATCGCGTTGCCCGGCCTATCGGGCTTCCCCGCAGAATTCATGGTCTTCGTAGGCACCTACAAGGTGCAGCCGGTGATTGCCTTCTTCGCAGTATTCGGCGTGATCTTGGCAGTGCTTTACGCGCTGATTCCATACCAGCGAATCTTCACCGGCCCGCCGAACCCGGAACGCAAATCCATGGTCGATCTGACCGGATCGCAAAAGTGCGTAGTCGGTGTTTTGATTGCCGCCATGCTCGTACTTGGGTTCTTCCCCAAGGGCGTTACCACCATGGTCGAACCCACTGCCTCCCAGGTTGTGCCTGCTCCAGTGCAGGTAGGCGCCGGGGCAGATACGGAAGGGAAGTAACATGCAAGCAACCCAGTTCAGTCAGTGGCTAATCTTGTCCCCGCTAATGGTGCTGTTGGCAGGGGCCATTGTTGGTGTGCTTATTGAAGCATTCGTTCCCGCCGGCGCAAGGCGCAAGGTGCAGGTGGTGTGGTCCGTGATCTCGGTCCTAGCGGCTGCAGTAGCCCTAACCATCGTCGGCATCGAAACCTACGGCAAGATGCCCCAGACGGTTGGCGCGGGCGAATACAACGCGGACGGGCTCACCTTCGGCGCCCAGGCCATCATGCTGATTATCGGCCTGCTTTCCATCTTGGTGATGGCCGATCAAACAGAGCACGGGGACGGCTCGTTCGCGGGCCAGCCCGCGGATGTACCCGGTTCCAGGGCAGAAGAGATGACCCAGCACCTTGGCTACCAGCGTTCCGAGATGTTCCCGCTAGCACTGTTCAGCCTCATTGGCCTAATGGTGTTCCCGGCAGCGAACTCGCTGCTCACCCTGTTCATTGCTCTTGAGGCATTCTCGCTGCCGTTCTACATCCTTTGTGCCACCGCAAGGCGCAGGAGGCGTATCAGCCAGGAATCGGCTATCAAGTACTTCGTCTTGGGAGCCTTCTCTTCAGGCTTCTTCCTGATGGGCGAAGCAATGCTCTTCGGCTACTCCGGCACCTTGACACTGAGCGACATTGCCAAGGCGGTCTCCTCTAAGGGAGGCAACCTTGACTGGCTACTTCTTGCCGGCGTAGTGCTGATGACGGTAGGCCTCCTATTCAAGGTCGGAGCGGCTCCGTTCCACGCCTGGACCCCAGACGTCTACCAGGGCGCGCCAACCCCAATCTCGGGATTCATGGCTGCCGGAGTGAAGGCAGCGGCGTTCCTGGCAATGGCACGCTTCTACTTCACTGTGGCAGGGCAGCTGGGATGGAACCTCGTGATCTTCATGTGGATTGTGGCAATCCTGACCATGTTCGTCGGCACCTTCTGGGGCCTGGTACAGGAAGACATCAAGCGGATGCTTGCCTTCTCGTCCATCGCTCACGCAGGCTTTATTTTGATCGCCGTGATTGCAATGGATAACCAGTCCACCTCGGCCATCATGTTCTACCTGCTGTCCTACGCGATCGCGACCGTTGGTGCCTTTGCCGCCATCACGCTCGTTCGCCAGACGGATGCCGAGGGCAACATCCTTGGCGAAGCTAACCAGATCGACGCGTGGGCCGGGCTGGGACGCAAGTCTCCGCTACTGGCAGGGTGCATGTTGGTGTTCCTGCTTTCGTTCGCAGGCATCCCGCTAACTGCCGGATTCATCGGTAAGTTCGTCCTGTTTGCAACCGGCTTGAGGGCCGGGCTGTGGCCACTCGTGGTAATCGCAGTTGCAGCATCCGCAATCACCGCCTTCTACTACTTCAACCTGGCCCGCACCATGTTCATGGACGAGCCAGCCAGCACTTCGAAGGCAGTGAAATCGCAGGGTATTACCATGCCAGTAGTGGTCATCTGTGCCATTTTGACCGTGCTACTTGGCGTTCTCCCCGCGCCGGTCCTGAATTTCCTGACAAATGCGACTATCTTCGTTCCGTGAGCCAAACTGCAGTAACACTAAAATCAGCTGACTTGCAGAGCGAATTAGAAGAAGCTCTGGAAGAGGTCGAGCGTCGCCTCCGCGATTCTGTCGTGGGGGCACGCGGCCTAGTTGACGACCTGACCGCACATCTGATGGCAGCCGGGGGCAAGCGCATGCGCCCGATGCTGGTACTCCTCTGCGCCCAACTAGGGTCGCCTTCGCGCCGCAGCGCGAACGACGTGCTAGACGCAGCAGTAGTGGTAGAGCTGACCCACCTGGCAACGCTGTACCACGACGATGTGATGGACTCGGCGCCCTCAAGAAGGGGAGCGCCTGCGGCACAGCGCATCTGGGGCAACAACCGCGCCATCCTGGCCGGAGACGTGCTCTTCTCCAGGGCATCGCGGCGAGTAGCGAAGCTCGGCCCCGAGGCAGTGGCACAACACGCCACTACCTTTGAGAGACTGTGCATGGGCCAGTTGAACGAAACCTTCGGTCCCGCCGAGGACGAGGACGCGGTTGCGTTCTATCTGCAAGTTCTTGCCGATAAGACCGGGTCACTAGTGGCCCAGTCTGCCCGCTACGGTGCGGAAATGAGTGGGGCAGGACCCGAGGTTGCCAACTATGTTGCCGAGTACGGCGAAAAGGTGGGCGTAGCCTTCCAGATAGCCGATGACGTGATTGATTTGGCCTCTGACCCGAAGACCTCTGGAAAGACGCCCGGTACCGATTTGCGCGAGGGCGTGGACACGCTGCCCACTCTGCTGTTGAAGGCCCAGGCTGCCAACGGTGAGATTGACGAGGCCGGAGAGCGCATTCTGCACCTGCTGGAGCAGGATCTGAGCGACGACGCCGCCCTCGCTGAAGTGGTGTCCGCGCTGCGTGAGCACCCCGTGCTGGAACAGACTCGGCAGATGGCCAGGGAATGGGCGGCCGAAGCAAAACAGATCCTGGACGCGCTTCCCAAATCTGATGCGCATGCAGCGCTGTGCGAGTTTGCCGATCTGCTAGTAGATCGCATGTCGTAGCAGGATAGCTAAACCCGTTAGACAGAGGCGCCGGCAACGGTGCCTCTGTCTGTTAAGCCTCAAATAGCTTCCTCGCCTTGGAATTCATATGTGAATCCCTATACTGGGCAGGGTATGAGTAAATCGAATCTTTCCCCCAGACTATTTACCCCATCGTTCATAGCCCTTACCTTTTCGTCATTCTGTGTAATGTCGACCATGTACTTCCTAATGGCTACGATGGTGGGCTACGCTGCCGCCGAATTTGGGGCAGGTTCCTCGGCTGCTGGACTAACGTCCGGCATTTTTATTTTTGGAGGCTGCTTCGGCCGCATCATTGCGGGTCGAGCCCTGGAGAGATTCGGCGAGCGCGGCCCTGCAGCCGTCTCCTTTGCCCTGTTCGTGCTGAGCGCCGGGGCATATTTTTTGGCGTCCTCGCTAATGTCTTTGCTGATAATTAGGCTGATCCACGGTGTTTGCTTCGGCGTCACCGCTACGATACTTGCCGGCGCTGCCATGCGCACTGTCCCGGCAGCAAGACGCGGCGAAGGTTCGGGCTGGTTTTCTACGGGAACCTCCCTTGCCACAGGTGTCGCCCCGTTCGTAGGGATGCTGCTAGCTAGTATGAAGAACGGGTACCAGATCCAATTCGCCGTATCCACGGGGATCGCTGCAGCCGCGACTATCTTGGCGCTGGGCTGCTGGAAACACCTTTCTGTAGCTGAGCCGCGCAACAAGGTTTCTACAGAGCACGGGATCAACAAGTGGGTAGCACCGAAGGCGCTGCCGATCGCACTGGTGATTTCCTGTTGCTCCGCTCCGTACGGTTTCCTGCTTTCCTTCCTGCAGCCGTATTCCGAGCAGCGCGGCCTGGAAGGGCCGGCCCGCTGGTATTTCGTGGTCTATGCGATCGTGATCCTGCTGTCGCGTCCTATAGGCGGAGTAATGCAAGACTGCCGTGGCGACGACGTGGTAATCATCCCCACCCTGGTGTGCTTTACCTGCGGCTACCTGCTATCTGCCAACGCTACCAGCGGGCTGACGTTGCTGATAGGAGCCGGGCTGCTGGGGCTGGGCTACGGCACCGGCATCTCGGCATGCCAAGCCACCGCGGTGGCAAAGACCGCCCAGCGGCGGGCGGGCATGGCAGTGTCTAGCTATTACCTGCTGGTCGACCTGGCTACGGGCGTCGGCCCCTTTATAATCGGTGGCCTGGTTAGCATACTGGGATACCACCTGACTTTCTCAGTTGCTGGCTTCCTCGCCCTCGTTGGCCTTGCCTTGTACCTAACATGGGCGCGAGGCATCCCAGATGCAAAAAACGTTCTCTAACCGGAAGAAAAGGTAAATGTCCGAGCAAGTTCGGCAAATCGACAAAACAGGCTACCTGGTAGGAATAGCCGCCTACATAATTTGGGGAATGTTCCCCTTGTATTTTATCTGGCTGGCGCAGGCCGATGCTGTAGAGGTCGTATTCTACAGGGCGGTCTGGGGCCTGGTTGCGGTGATGGCATTCCTAGCAGTTACCCGCAAGATGGGGGATTTGCGGAGGACCTTGCGAAATAAGAGGACGGTGCTCACCCTTGCAATTGCCGGTCTGCTGGTAGCAGGAAACTGGACCATCTACGTCTACGCGGTGAATTCCGGTAGAACCGTAGATGCCGCCCTCGGCTACTTCATCAACCCCATCATGACCGTGGCTCTGGGAATTATTGTGCTGCAGGAAAAGGTCTCGAAACTGCAGGGTGCGGCTATCGCCTGCGGCATGCTGTCCATCATCGTGATGGTCGTGGGCATGGGCTACCTACCGTGGATCGCCATTGCCCTGCCACTCTGCTTTGCCTTCTATTCGCTGGCCAAGAAACAGGTAGCTACCTCCGCCCCGCCGGTAGCAGGCATGGTTATAGAGACAGCCGCAATAGTGCCGCCACTGGGACTGTACGTGTGGTACCTGGCAGCGCAGAGCAAAGACGTATTCGCAAAGATTCACGCCGCTGGCGGGGGAGCGACCGAAGTGTGGATCATGATCGCCCTCCTGGCCGGTAGCGGCATCGTCACCATCGTGCCGCAAACCATGTTCGCGTGGGTATCTACCCGCCTGCCCTTAGGCGTGCTGGGGATGATCCAATATTTCTCGCCCGTCATGCAGCTGATCATTGGCGTGTTCATCTTCCATGAGCACATGCCGCTGGCCAGGTGGATCGGTACTGGAATCGTCTGGATTGCCCTGATCTTCCTAACTGCAGACATGATGGTGGCTTCCCGCCGCACCAACCGGATGCTGGCAGCAGCCACGCGGGGAACCGCTCCGGACACTAAAGGTGGGAAGGGCAATCTGGCGCACTGACCGGTAGGGTAGAGCGCGGGAGGAAAAATGGGTAGTTTTGGGCGCAGGCCGGCATTCATACTATTTTGCGTAGCGATAGGGCTGTTCCTACTCGCCAAAATCAGCCAGGCTTACATCAATCACACCCTGGCAGTTGTTTGTGGCGTCGCCGCCCTCGTTGCTGCCGTGGCAGGGTTGCTCATGGCGATCTTCTGGAGACCTCCCACCGATCCAGATCAACTGTGGTGGTCACGTCGTGGCTAAGCCCACTATTGGTACATTCGGCCCCATTAGTGCACTAAACTGACGAATTAGTGAAATAAGCAAGACATATCTATCGAAAGGCTCGTATGAGTGAGCGTCCGCTAAGCGTTGCTGTAATTGGCGCCGGCCCGGCCGGCATCTATGCCTCTGACATCCTGGCCAAGTCCGGGTTAGACGTACAGATCGACTTGTTTGAACGCCTTCCCGCCCCCTACGGGCTGGTTCGCTACGGGGTGGCTCCTGACCACCCGCGCATCAAGCAGATCATCCTGGCTCTGTTCCGGATTCTGCAGCGGGGAGACATTCGCATGTTCGCCAACGTCAACATTGGCGAGGACGTAACCGTGCAGGACCTGCAGGAACACTACGACGCGGTGATCATGGCTACCGGTTCTGACCGCGATCGCCCGCTGGATATTCCCGGCGTGGATCTGCCGCAGTCCTATGGTGCCGCAGATTTTGTGTCCTGGTATGACGGCAATCCGGATTACCCGCGCCAGTGGCCGCTTGAGGCCGAAGAGATCGCGGTCATCGGTGTTGGCAACGTCGCCCTCGACGTGGCTCGCGTGCTTGCCAAGCATGCCGAGGACATGCTGGTAACCGAGATCCCCGAAAATGTTTATGAGGGGCTGAAGAAGAACCCGGTCAAGACTGTGCACGTGTTTGGGCGGCGCGGTCCCGCGCAGGTGAAGTTCACTCCTTTGGAGCTGCGCGAGCTGGGCAAGCAGCCTGACGTGGACGTGATTGTTGACGAGAAGGACTTTGACTTCGACGAGGGCTCGCAGCAGCAGTTGAAGGCCTCTAACCAGGCCCGCCAGGTGGTAAAGACCCTTACTAACTACGCGATGACGGATCCATCGGAGCATACCGCTTCCAGGCGCATCCACATTCACCTGTTCGAAGCCCCCTCCGAGATTCTGGCGGACGAGGACGGCAACGTGAAGGCGTTCCGTACCGAACGTACCAAGTTGAACGGCGACGGCACGGTGTCGGGCACTGGCGAATTCACCGACTGGCCGGTCCAGGCCGTATACCGGGCAGTGGGCTACTTCTCTTCCCCGATCGAGGGGCTGCCCTTCGATCAGGTGCGCGGGATTATTCCGAACGTGGAAGGGCGCGTCATTGGAGCCGACGGGCAGGCGCTGCCGGGCATTTACGCTACCGGTTGGGTAAAGCGTGGCCC
Source organism: Actinomyces sp. UMB0138 (assembly GCF_002849225.1). Taxonomy (GTDB): domain Bacteria; phylum Bacillota; class Negativicutes; order Veillonellales; family Veillonellaceae; genus Veillonella; species Veillonella parvula_H. The sequence continues at coordinate 195,916 of NZ_PKMC01000003.1, read as the reverse complement.
GGTTGGGCTGATCGGTTCCACCAAGTCGGATGCGCAACAGACCATCTCGCATCTTGTGGAAGATTTCAACGAGGGCAAGCTGCATGCCGGAGACGAGAAGGCGGTTGGCCATGACGCCATGGTGCACCTGCTCGAGGACCGCAATGTCCGCTTCACCACCTGGCAGGGCTGGGAGCTGCTGAACGCTTACGAGGAGCAGCTAGGCAAGGACTTTGGCGAAGTTGAGGGCGGCAGGGGAGCGCGTGAACGCGTCAAGGTCGTCTCTAGGGAAGCTATGACCCGCATTTCGCGCGATGAGCTCTCGAAGGACGAGGTGCTAGATCTGATCGGCGATATCGACAAGTAACACCAGATAGCGTAAAGAACAGGCCTGGGCAGTGACCCGGGCCTGTTCTGTTTTATCGGTAGTTCACGAACTGCAGTGCAACTTCAACGTCGGCTCCTTTTAGGAGCGCGATGGTTGCCTGGAGGTCGTCACGAGACTTCGAGGAAACGCGAAGCTCGTCACTTTGGATCTGGGCCTTTACGGATTTGGGGCCCTCGTCGCGGATTAGCTTTGACAGCTTCTTAGCAACGTCCTGGGGGATGCCTTCGCGAAGTGAGCCGGTGAGCCGGTAGATCTTTCCGGACGGTTTTGCTTCCTTGTCGCCAAAGTCGACTGCCTTGAGCGAGACGCCGCGGCGGAACAGCTTCGACTCTAGAATGTCGATGATCGCAGCTACTCGCTCGGCGGTATTTGCTTCCAGGGTGATCGTGTCCCCATTCAGCTTCACGAGGGCGTCCACGCCCCTAAAGTCGTAGCGGTTTGCCACCTCTTTTGCGCACTGGTTGACCGCGTTATCTACTTCCTGTCGGTCTACCTTTGAGACCACATCAAATGAGGACTGACCAGCCATAACTTCCTCCTAATCTAGCTGTAAGATAAGCCTAGTTTTGAACTGCAAATTACCCTTTTATTTCGACAGTGGCAACTGTCACGTCCTGGAGATTAGCGTTTAGGGGTTTAACTTTGCTATTCTTTCGGGGCACCGTTCGTTACGGCGCAAGCGTGAAAATCGCTTCGGCGGGTTACCAAAGCGGCCAAATGGACCTGACTGTAAATCAGATGGCTTTCGCCTTCGGGGGTTCGAATCCCTCACCCGCCACGGTCAGCAGCTAGCTGCTGATTTGTGTGACGAGCCTCGCAAGGCCCGGTCTTGCTCTTGCAAGGTTGGCAGGCTAAGCTTGTTCACTGTTGCCCCGATAGCTCAGGCGGTAGAGCGCATCCTTGGTAAGGATGAGGTCACGAGTTCAAATCTCGTTCGGGGCTCAGGTTCTTTTTAGAACCAGTGGCGAGGTAGCTCAGCCGGTCAGAGCGCACGACTCATAATCGTGAGGTCGGGAGTTCGAGTCTCCCCCTCGCTACTATAAAAGTTAGCCATCCGCTCCGGCGGTCAAGCGAAAAGAGGAATGAATCGTGGCAAGCAAGTCATCGGACGTGCGCCCTAAGATCACTCTGGCCTGCACGGAGTGTAAAGAGCGCAACTACATCACCAAGAAGAACCGTCGTAACACGCCGGATCGCCTAGAACTTTCCAAGTTCTGCCCGCGTTGCCGCAAGGCCACTACGCACCGCGAAACGCGCTAAGTAAAAAGCTTTTCAGAAACTCCTCGCCGATTCGGCGAGGAGTTTTTGCATTGGTGAGCAGGCGCCCATGGGGTGCGATGCTGCCGGTTTATCCCTGTAAGGTTGAAGCATGGAATTTGTTGATTCGTGTGGCCCCATCCCATCTGTTCAAGAAACGGAGCGCCCTGCTCCTGTGCCATGGTGCGCAGCTGGTAGGCAGAAGGCGGTTGAGGCGGGCAGTGCTGCCCTAGCAGACCTAACGACAATGGGCGTTGGCGGGCCTATCGCCGAACTGGTGGTCGCGGACACCGAAGAACAGATAATAGACACTGTGCAGGCGGCTGACGCTGCCGAACAGCCGTTGCTCGTTGTTGGGGGCGGTTCGAATATTGTTGCCGGCGATGAGCCCTTTGAGGGAGTTGTCCTGATTGATGATCGCCGTGGCATTACCGTGCCGGACGAATCTGCTTGCGGTGGTGCCACCGTTTCGGTGGTCGGCGGTCACCCGTGGGACGACTTTGTCTGCGAGGCCGTTTCGCGGGGTTGGGCTGGCGCAGAAGCCATGTCGGGCATCCCCGGCTCAGTAGGAGCAGCTCCAGTGCAAAATATTGGCGCCTACGGGGCAGAGGCAGCGGACATCCTGGCCTTGGTAACCGTGTGGGATCGTGCCCGCAGTGTCCGCCGGGTGCTGCCGCTAGCTGACCTAAAGTTGGGCTACCGTACTTCGGTGCTGAAGCGTTCCCTAACCGATCCTGAGGCCGGAGGAGGGCGCACCTGGGGCCCCACTGGCCGGTACGTGGTCTTAGAGGTGCAATTCCAGATGCAGCATGCCACCCGTTCCGCGCCGATCCGCTATGGCCAGCTTGCTGGACACCTGGGGGTCGAGGTCGGAGACCGGGTGCCGGCGATTCGCTTGCGGGAAGCAGTGCTGGAGTTGCGCCGTTCCAAGGGGATGGTGCTAGATCCTGCGGACCCGGATTCCGTAAGTGCAGGGTCGTTCTTTACCAACCCGATTATGTCTGCCGAGCAGGCGAAGACGCTGCCAGAAGAAGCGCCGCGTTTTGCTGTGCAGGACCATTCTTTGATTAGCCCTGTCAGCGGGCAGGGGCCAACTGTGGAAGGGCTGGTCAAGTCCTCGGCGGCTTGGCTCATTGACCACGCTGGAGTGGCGAAGGGAAGTGTAGCCCCCGGTTCTAATGGCAGGGCAGCTATCTCTAGCAAACACGTATTGGCCCTAACTAACCGCGGGGGCGCGACGGGAGCAGATATTGCCCGTCTCAGCGAGTACGTGCGCGACCAGGTCCGCAAGACCTACGGCGTTAACTTGGTGCCGGAACCGGTTGCTGTTGGAGTAGACCTGTAGTTTCAGCTGCGCGGGGTAGCGATGCCGGTGAGCACTTTCATGAGCATCGCCCTCGAATCCTCGGATGTTAGCAGGCGCATATGTCCCACAGCTTTTGAGACGAGGTTGTGGGCGCCAGCCAGCTTCGTGCGGGGCACGTGTTCGTCCCACCGGGCGCTGATGGTAGTGATGCGTTCATCTACCTGGGGGAGTCGCTGGCTTTGCCATTCTGCTTCGGCAGCGCTTGGCCGCAGGTCGGAGGTGTGGGAAGCCCTCCCAAGTATCCCGTTTGCCAGGGGACTGCCTTCGAAAGGTGTCCCAAGGGTGACCATGGCTTTTACGCGGTGCCCCTGCGGGCCTGCCATGACCCGCCTACCTACCAGGCCACCTTTAGAGTGAGCAACCAGCACCACGTCTTTAGCATCCCGCTCCTCTAACCGGTCCTCGACGATTTTGGCGAGCTCTGGTACGGGCCCCATCATGTTTCCCAGTCTGGGTAGCATCCTCACTCCGCCGCCGCGGGCCACAATGTCTTCCGCAATTGCGGACATGGCCATGGGCTGTTCCCACACGCCCGGAATCGTCCAGCATTCCAGCCCTGACAAGGGTCCGCGCAAAGGGATCTTGGAGGTGGTTTTGGCTACCTCGTCATCATCCGAAAAATCGGCTGCAATGGCCCTTGGCACGGCAATGAAGGCTCCCAGCGTGTAGTCGGTGATCATCTCGATTGCCTGGCGGAGCCGGTGCAGGGGTGGTAGTTCCCCGTCCTCGGTAATCTCGTATTCACCTACGCGCAGCTGGATCCAGGGCGAGGGCGAATCTGTGGCCCACTTGTCCGCCCTCTTCTTGACCTTTCCCAGTTGGGCAAGCTCGTCGGCAACTACGTCCGCATACTTGTAGATGACAGAGTGGGCTCCACCGGAGACCTCTACCAACCGAGTGCGTCCGTCCTGCCCCCGGGAAGTACACAGTTCTGCGAGCCACCTGCGCGGGGCAATGGAATCGTATTCGCCTCTAGAGATGACCAGGTCGCCCCTATATTCTTCGATTCGGTCCTCTATGGCGAAGTGCATCATGGCCGGCAGGGTCTCTAAGAACCAGGCCACCCCGCTGAGCAGGTAGGCGCGGGCAGCAATGAGGCCCAGTTTGATTGGCTCGTGAGCGCTGGACTGAAGGAAGCGCAGTGCCGCCTCGTGCAGAGACCGTTCGCGCGCATTGACCGGAGCCCCCTGAAGCATGACCCCATCGATCAGTGTCGGTTCGATGTGCGCCAGTTCCATAGCCACCTGCGCGCCCATCGAATGGCCCAGCACAATGACCTGCCCGGACAAGCGGCCCTCTTTAGCCAGAGTCGTAAGCGTCCGCGCGACCGTGCGCGCGAACGCCTTGATATTCATAGGTTCGTTCGGCTTGGGCAGACCACCAAATCCGGGAAGATCAAACAGGATCGCGTCCCCATACTTGGACAGCTCATGTGCAAGCGGCACAAAATACCTGGCAGACACGCCAATTCCGTGAATAAGCACGAAGGTAGGCAATCCCACCTTGCGTTCCTTAGCAGCAATTAGGTGGTAGCGGACGAATACTCCGTCGATGCGGCGCACAGAAACCATAGAGGTGCCCGCCTGCTCGTTGGCATGGTCTACTACCCACGAATCAAGTACTACTTTATGGCGACGCTTGCTTATCATTTTTCCAGCCTACCCAACTAATGCAGGCTGTAGCTAACTTCTTAGATAGTCGCGAGTCGGTAGCCCATCCCGCGGACGGTAACAATGCGCTTCGCACCGATCTTGCGGCGCAGATAGCGAACGTAGACGTCAATCACGTTGGAACCCGGGTCAAACCCGTAGCCCCACACCATTTCTAAGAGTTGACTGCGCGAAAGCACCTGGTCGGGGTGTTCCATGAATGCGCGCAGCATGGTGAATTCGCGTGAGGAGAGCTCCACCGGCTTGGAATCGACCACAGCCTGCCGCCGCCTGGTATCCAATTCCAGGTTGCCCACCTGAATAATGTGGGAAGGCTTATCCGAACCGCCCCCGGACTGCTTGATGCGCAGTTTGATGCGGGCCACCAGCTCCTCGAAGCGGAAAGGCTTCGGCATGTAGTCGTCTGCCCCGCCCTCGAGCCCAGCAACCGTATCTTCTACCGAGGAACGGGCGGTCAGAATGATTACGGGCATAGAGGCACCCTGCCCGCGGATCTGTTTGAGTACCTCGAAGCCGTCCATATCGGGCAGGCCGATGTCGAGGATGACCAGGTCGAATTCAGATTCCAGTACCTGCTCCACGGCAGCGCTGCCGGTTGCGGCGACTACGGCCTCCATGCCCTCTTCGGCAAGGCCCTGGGCGATGAAGGAAGAAATGCCTGCTTCATCTTCTACAACGAGTATTTTGCTCACTCGTCCTCGTTCCCTTCAATGTCGGCGGTTGACGTGTCGGTAGGCAATGCGATTGCAAAGACTGACCCGGCCCCTTCCCTGGAGCGAAGCTCAAGGAAGCCCCCGTGTGCAGTAGCAATAGCAGTTACGACGGCTAGCCCGAGCCCAGATCCTGGCCTCGACGAATCGGCTCGCATGTAGCGTTCGAAAACGCGGCTCTGCGAGTCTTCTGGGATGCCGATGCCATTATCACGGACCCAAAGTCGCATTATTCCACAATTTTCGTGCACATGTGTCGGCCAGGTGGGGTTTGCCCCGTTCTTGGAATTCGAACGCCTTATGACCTTAGTGGAGATTTCCTGGCCTGATTCATCCAAAAGTGGGGGGCAAGAGGAAGTGGTGAGACCGATTTCTATGGTGGAGCTGTCTTCGGAGTACTTCACCGCGTTCGATACCAGAGCCATCCATGCCTGCTGGATGCGTTGCCCGTCGCCGATGTAGACCAAGGGGGTGATTTCGCCAAGCTTCCACTTGCGTTTTCCGAGCACTTTGGCGCCCTGATAGACGTTCATAGCCAGGTCGAACATGTCTATTGGTTCGGATTTGAAATAGCCCGTCCGCCCGGCTGCGGCCATGGTGGTCACGTCGTTAGTCAGGCGCTCCATGCGGGATAGTTCTTCGAGGGCGAGCTCCTTCACCCGCTCGATCTGCGCCGGGTCGTGCGAATTCATAACTTGCAGGTGTCCCGAAACAACGGTGATGGGGGTACGCAATTCATGGCCCACGTCGTCCATCAGGTTGCGCTGCGATTCCAGCGAGGTCTCGAGTCGGTCAAGCATCTGGTTGAACGAGGAGGCCACGATGGACAGTTCGGTGGTTGAAGAGACGGGCATGCGCTGGGTCAGGTCGTCCTTGTCTGTTGCCTGCGAGACCTTCACCATCTGTTCCAGCGAACCCAGCATGACCCCGGCCATGATTCTGGTGCCGATATAGAGCAGGATGATCGAAAGAGCTGCGAAGCCACAGTACAACCAGAGGAATTTGAGGGATTCCCACAGGCGAGCGTTGCGGTCTTGGACCAGCACGAGGGCGCCGGGCTGGTCGCCTTTTACCTGCAGCGGCAGCACGGTAACTAGGTACTGGGTGCGAGTGGTCTTTACGACTTGCGTGGTGCCGCGCCGGGCGGGCAGGTAGTCGTGAAGAGCTGCCAGCAACTGTTTGTCGGTGTAGGCGGGGATACCCCATTTGCCTTGGTGAGCGTCCAAGGCGCCGTTGTAAAAGCCCAAGTAGGCAGAGTAGTCGAAGGGGTTTCGCCTAGAGAGGTAGCCGTAGACGGCATTGGAAGTGCCCGGGAATTTGGCGTCGTCTAGGAAGGTGTGGACTGATTCGCTGAAGGTGTCGGCGTTTTGGAATTCCCGCGAGGACGCGGTGGCCATAGCCGAAAGCATCAGGGTTAGCCCAAGAAATGCCACGCACACCGTTGCCACTGACACGGTCAGGGTGGTGATGCGGGAGCGGAAGTTACTTAGAGGGCGGGGAGGGCGCAGCGTGCGGGGCTTGTGGCTCACTTACTATTCCGCCCGGTCGATGACGATGATCTGGCCCTCGTCGCGCGGGTCAGGGTTGCGAATATCTGCGTAGGTGAATCCGAGTACGCACAGCGCGACCGTCACCAGGATGGTGGCGATCGCCGCTGCAGTGCGTACCCTCAAGAGTTTCCTTACTTAGTGCCGATCAGCTTTTGCACTCTAGAAATGCCTTCTACCAGGTCCTCGTCGCCGAGGGCGTAGGAGAAGCGCAGGTAGCCGGAGGGGCCAAAGGCTTCGCCGGGAACGGCGGCTACTTCAGCCTCGTGCAAAATAATCTGGGCGAGTTCGGCGGAGGTGTGGGCCACCTGGCCAGCAATCTCGCGACCCAACACGTCTTTAACGGAGGCGTAGACGTAGAAGGCTCCCTGCGGGGTGGGCACGGTGAAGCCGTCGATCTGGTTCAGCATCTTCACCATGGTGCGCCGGCGCCTATCAAATGCCTCCCGCATCTCTTCGACCGCGGTAAGTGGTCCAGAAACCGCTTCGAGGGCGGCGCGCTGAGCCACGTTGCACACGTTTGAGGTCAGGTGCGACTGCAGGTTGGCTGCGGCGGTGATTACATCCTTGGGGCCAATCATCCAGCCGACGCGCCATCCGGTCATCGCGTAGGTCTTGGCGACGCCGTTGATCACTACCGTTTGGTCGGCGAGCTCGGGCACCTCTTTTACGATGTGTGCCGGTTCGGCGCCGTCGTAGAGCAGGTGTTCGTAGATCTCGTCTGCGATTACCCATACTCCCTTTTCGAGCGCCCACTGGCCGATTTTACGCAGTTCGGCAGGAGTGTAGACAGCGCCGGTCGGGTTGGTTGGGCTACATATCAGTACGGCTTTGGTTTTGTCTGTCCGCTTTTCTTCCAGCTGGGCAACGGTGATCTTGAAGTTCTGCTCAGCATCTGCGAACACGGGAACAGTGACGCCCCCGGAAAGACTGATTACTTCGGGGTAGGTCGTCCAGTAGGGAGTGGGCATTAGCACTTCGTCGCCCGGGTCCAGCAGGGTGGCGAAGGTTTGGGTGACGGCCTGTTTGGCGCCGTTGGTGACTAGAACGTTTGCCGGGTCCACCTCGTATCCAGAGTCGCGCAAGGTCTTTTTCGCAATAGCTTCCCTGAGCTCTGGAAGGCCGCGGCCGGGCGAGTACTTGTGGTTTTCGGGATCCTTAGCGGCAGCCACAGCCGCTTCGACAATGTAGTCGGGGGTGGGGAAATCTGGTTCGCCAGCGCCGAAGCCGATGACGGGCTTGCCCTGGGCCTTTAGTTCTTTCGCCTTGTTAGATACTGCCAAGGTGGCAGAGGTGGCGATGGCGCCAATCCGTTTGGAGACGCGGGAGGTTACGTTTGCCATGTCCCTCATTCTGCCACGAATCTAATCTGTCCACCTGGTGCGCAATATTGGTCTTTGCGTTCTCAGTGAGAATATTTTGGGCAAAATTTACTTTTGCGCTGCCGCCTGGTAGGGGAAAGGTCACAGTTTACCGTAGGGATTTTGAATAGAGGCTACCACTCAGCTAGAGTAAACGAGCTAGTTAGTTACGTAAGGCTGACTAATAGGGCAGTGGCGCAATTGGTAGCGCACCGGTCTCCAAAACCGGCGGTTGTGGGTTCGAGTCCCTCCTGCCCTGCCACTCAGGCAGGTTCCCGGGTAAGCTGGGAGCAGTTGGAAAGTGAAAATCCGGCTCCCACCTGTATAGCGGAGTCGATACCAGTGAGGTGAACGTGGCCGAAACAGCTAAGGGGACCGAGCAGCAGAAGACGGGAATCTTCGCCCGTATTGCGCTGTTCCTTCGCCAGGTTATTGCAGAACTCAAGAAGGTTGTCTACCCCTCTCGCGAGGAGCTGTGGACGTACTTCCTGGTAGTAATCATCTTCGTCGTCTCGATTATGGCGTTCATTGCCCTGGTAGACTTCGGATTTTCCGCCCTCGTAAAGCTTATCTTTTAGCGTCTAGGAGTGTAATTTCGTGTCAGTAGAAAACGAAGTTCCCGAAGAGGAGACCGTTTCGCAGGTAGACCAGGTCGAGCAGGCCCCGGCAGAAGAAGCTCAGGTGGAAGCTCCGGTCCAGGCCGAAGAGGACGCGCCAGCTCCTGCCGCAGAGGGCGAAGAAGAGGCTCCGGTTTCGGAAGAGGTCGAAGAGGCTCCTGCTCAGGCTGAAGAGCAGGCTCCTGCCGACGCCAGCCAGGATGCAGCCGAGGCTGCCAAGCAGCTGCGTGAAGAGCTCGAATTCCTGCCCGGTTACTGGTACGTGCTGCACACCTACTCCGGTTACGAACGCCGCGTGAAGGCAAACCTGGAGCAGCGTATCCAGACTTTCAACATGGAAGATTTCATCTACCAGGTGGAAGTACCCATGGAGAAGGTCATCGAGATCAAGAACACCAACCGCAAGGTGGTTGACCGGGTTCGTATCCCGGGCTACGCCCTCGTGCGTATGGAATTGGTCGAGGAAAACCCCGACGCATGGCGCGTAGTTAAAGACACTCCGGCCGTTACTGGATTCGTGGGGGATCGCCAGGCTCCGGTGCCGCTCATGCTTGACGAGGCCGTGAACCTGCTCGCGCCTACACCCGAGTCCCAGGCTGCCGCCGAATTCGAGGCCGGCCAGGCCAAGCCTAAGAAGGAAGAACCCCTTCCCATCAAGGTCGACTACGAAGTTGGCGAATCCGTCACCGTTATCGACGGGCCATTCGCCACCATGCAGGGCACTATTTCCGAGATCATGCCCGAAAACCAGAAGCTCAAGGTGCTCGTTGTAATCTTCGAACGCGAGACCCCTGTCGAGCTTGGCTTCAACCAGGTAATGAAGTCGGCCTAACCCAAGTCTTTGCGTGAACTCACTCACGCAAGTCGCATTTTGGCGCCCTCGGGCGCTAAGATCGGTGTTTGTGCCCATCGCCAGGGCACGAATTGTAATCACATGAAGCGGGGCAACCCGCTTTACGCAATCAGATTGAGAAGGACCCAAAATGGCACCTAAGAAGAAGGTTGTCGGCCTGATCAAACTGCAGATCCAGGCAGGCGCCGCAAACCCGGCTCCTCCCGTCGGCCCGGCCCTAGGCCAGCACGGCGTGAACATCATGGAATTCTGCAAGGCCTATAACGCCGCTACTGAATCTCTCCGTGGCAACATCGTTCCCGTCGAAATCACCGTTTACGAGGATCGCTCGTTCACGTTCATCACCAAGACCCCGCCGGCTTCCCAGATGATCAAGAAGGCTGCGGGCCTCGACAAGGGTTCGGGCACCCCGAACACTGTCAAGGTGGGCAAGGTCACCATGGATCAGATCCGGGAAATTGCCCAGACCAAGAAGGAAGACCTGAACGCAAACGATCTGGATGCCGCATGCAAGATCATTGCTGGCACCGCTCGTTCCATGGGCATCACCGTCGAAGGTAAGTAGCCCCACTGAAAGATCCCGTAAAGGGGAGTGGAAGAGGTAGAGCACCTCGTTCACCACAACTGCAAGGAGAAGCAGAATGAAACGCTCTAAGAGCTACCGTTCCGCAGCTGAGAAGGTCCACAAGGGAGAGCTGTACGCCCCCCTCGAGGCCATGAAGCTGGCTAAAGAAACGTCCACCACTAAGTTCGATGCGACCGTCGAAGTTGTCATGCGTTTAGGTGTTGACCCGCGCAAGGCTGACCAGGCGGTTCGCGGCACTGTGTCCCTGCCGCACGGCACTGGCAAGACCCAGCGGGTCCTGGTCTTTGCTGCTGGCGAGCGTGCGCAGCAGGCTATCGATGCCGGCGCCGACGAAGTTGGCGCAGAAGAACTTATCGAAAAGGTTCAGAAGGGCTACACCGATTTTGACGTCGCTGTTGCCACTCCCGACATGATGGGCAAGGTCGGCCGCCTAGGCCGCGTGCTTGGTCCGCGTGGGCTCATGCCTAACCCGAAGACCGGCACTGTCACCATGAATGTCGAGAAGGCTGTCAAGGAAATTAAGGCTGGCCGTATCGAATACCGCGTTGACAAGCACTCCAACCTGGCATTCGCAATCGGCAAGGTCTCCTTCACCGCCGAGCAGCTGACCGAGAACTACGCGACCGTGCTGGATGAAATCCTGCGCGCGAAGCCGGCCTCCTCCAAGGGCCGTTACATCATCAAGGCCACCGTGTCCACCACCATGGGCCCCGGTATCCCGCTTGATGCTTCGCTAACTCGCGACCTGCTAGGCGACGCTCACTGAGCCTAACTAGCTGAAGAATGCCCCGGAGCTAGCCTCCGGGGCATTCGTATATCTATGGGTTCTTCTATCTATCGAATCTGCCGAGAGCTCTTACCGGGTAGGGTTTCCCCTAAGTTAGGTACTGCCGTATGATGTGTGGCCGTGAGTATTTCGCTGTGGGCCCTTATGTTGGCAGGATCGGCTGTAGCCGGTTGGATAGACGCGCTAATCGGTGGCGGTGGGCTGGTGCTGATACCGCTGATCATGTCTGCCATGCCGCAGCTGGCACCGGCGGTGGCATTGGCGTCGAATAAGCTGGCGGCCGTGTGCGGCACCGCCTCGGCGGCGGTGTCCCTGACGCGCAACGTGGGGGTTTCCAGGCAGCAGTTGATCAAATACGTGCCGATTGCCCTGATTTGCTCTGGGATTGGGGCGGCCGCAGCTTCCGCTATCAACTCCGACTACATGCGGCCCATAGTTATTGTGCTATTGCTGGCTTCAGGCACTTTCGTGGCACTGAAGCCCTCCTTCGGAAAAGAGATAGAAGGCGCTAGGAAGGCGAGCAAGAAAGGTCGCGTCCTCGCCCTAGTGCTGGTAGGCGTAGTAGGCGCCTACGACGGGCTTTTTGGTCCCGGAACCGGCATGTTCCTAATCATGGGTTTCACCGCTCTGCTCAGCCAGAGCTTCCTGAAGTCTGCCGCGCTAGCTAAGGTTGTAAACACCTGCACCAACATCGGGGGACTAATCGTTTTTGCCCTCGCCGGGCACATCTGGTGGACGCTGGGGCTCACCTTGGCCGTGGCCAACGTCATCGGCGCCCAAATTGGCGCGCGCACGGTAGTGAAAGGCGGCACCAGGCTGATCCGTTTTGCGCTGCTAACCATGGTCATAGTCATGTCCTGCTATCTCGGCTACCAACAGTGGCTAATGTAGCCTTGCGCACAAAGAAGCCCTACTCCTTGGAAGAGGTAGGTCAAGCTGCTACCCTAATAACTGCCCAAGACCGCAGGTGTCCGCAAAGCGTGGACTCAAATCCGGATGGAGCCGGCGTAGGTGACCTAGAAGCAACATAGCTTACTGCAGTTATTTGCCCCCGGCGCCTATGCCCGGGGTTTTTCTTTTACCCCCGAACTCCGGCCTGTGGCACGATCGGAAGGAGGGCCTATGGCAAGGCCTGAAAAGTCTGCGGCAATCGCCGAACTAGAGGAACTGTTCCGTTCCTCTAACGCGGTGCTGCTGACGGAATACCGTGGGCTTTCCGTGGAGCAGCTCAAGACGCTGCGCCGCTCGCTTACTGGTATTGCTACCTACTCCGTCGTGAAGAACACGCTTGCCCGTATCGCAGCCAAGAATGCTGGCGTGGAAGGCCTTAGCGAGGATCTGGTTGGTCCGACCGCTATTGCTTTCGTCAGCGGTGAAGCCGTAGATGCGGCAAAGGCACTGCGTGACTTCGCGAAGGAAAACGAAGCACTCGTAATCAAGAACGGTGTCATGGATGGCGCTGCTCTTACTGTTGAAGACGTCAAGAAGCTCGCTGACCTCGAGTCTCGCGAGGTTCTGCTGGCCAAGGCTGCCGGGGTCCTCAAGGCTCCTATCGCCAAGGCTGCGCAAGTCTTCAACGCGCCCGCCCTCAAGACGGTGCGCACCATCGATGCCCTGCGCGAGAAGCAGGAAAAGGCAGCCTAGTCTGCTACACCCCGACCTGAATAGGTCAAAAAAGAAAACCTCTGCTCGCGAAGCAGGACAAACCGAAAGGATGCCAAAATGGCTAAGCTCACTACCGACGAGCTACTCGATGCTTTCAAGGAAATGACCCTCATCGAAATCTCCGAATTCGTCAAGAAGTTCGAAGAAGAATTCGATGTTGAAGCTGCTGCTCCGGCCGCCGTTGCCGTTGCTGCTCCGGGTGCAGGCGATGCCCCCGCAGCCGAAGAGAAGACCGAATTCGACGTCGTCCTCGAATCCGCTGGCGACAAGAAGATCGCCGTCATCAAGGCTGTTCGCGCCGCTACTTCGCTCGGCCTGAAGGAAGCCAAGGACCTGGTTGACTCCGCTCCTAAGGCCATCCTGGAAGGCGCCCCGAAGGACAAGGCTGAAGAGCTCAAGGCTGCTCTGGAAGAGGCTGGCGGCACCGTCACCCTGAAGTAGTTTTCCTAAAAACTGCAAGCGTTCTGGTTGGCACCCTGCTTTGGCAGGGTGCCGCCTTGCGTTAACCGTGACTTTTCTTTGCTGGTAAGGCGGCGTGTAACCTTATGCATGTGAACAACTCTTCCCTAGAAGCCGGCCTGCTGGGGCCCGCAGAAGTACGTGACATCTGTGCCGCCTTGGGCGTGCAACCAACCAAAGTGTTGGGACAAAATTTTGTTCACGATGCCTCCACCGTACGTAAGATCGTGCGTGCGGCAGGTGACGTAGCTGGGATGCACGTGCTCGAGGTTGGTCCGGGCCTGGGCTCCTTGACACTGGCGCTGCTCGAGGCCGGAGCCGCGGTTACAGCAGTGGAAATCGATGCCCGCCTTGCTACCGCGTTGCCGCAGACGGTCTTGGCCCGGCAAAAGGAGGCGGCTGACAGGCTGCGCATCCTGCGCTCGGATGCCATGGAAGTAACCGAGCCACAGAAACTGTCGGCGGCTGTGCCGGTGGGGGATGCGCCCTCGGAAATATTTGATGAGCCGCCCACGTACATCGTGGCGAACCTGCCCTATAACGTGGCGGTGCCTGTACTGCTCACGCTGCTTGAAGCGTTGCCGACGGTGCAGACCGTGTTGGTAATGGTCCAGGCAGAGGTTGCAGATAGACTCGCTGCCGGGCCGGGAAGCCGCACCTACGGGGTGCCCTCGGTGAAGGCTGCCTGGTATGGGGACGTGGAGCGTGCCGGAACAGTCGGCCGCGGCGTATTTTGGCCCGTGCCGAACGTGGATTCTGCCCTTGTGCGGATCAGCCGCAAGCCCAGTCCAAAGGCGGATCGCTCGGCAGTGTTTGCACTGGTAGATGCCGCCTTCAACCAGCGGCGCAAGACACTGCGCCAAGCGCTCAAAAACTACTTCGGATCGGCAGCTAAGGCGGCAGAGGTATTAGAGAAGACGGGCATAGACCCGTCCCGGCGCGGAGAGACCCTGACCGTTGCCGATTTTGTGAAGATCTCGCAAGAGGCGGATTCGTGAAGGCTTCCGCACCCGGAAAACTAAACGTCACCCTTGCCTGCTCCAGCCCCGACGAGCGGGGCTACCATCCGCTGCGCACAGTGTTCATGGCAGTGGGCCTTCGCGAGGAAGTTGAGGTTATTCCTGCAGATAGGTGGAGCCTGCAGACCACCATGGTGGACAGTGCTGGAAATGAAATGCCGCTGCCCGCGGAACTATCCGCCCTCGCCCCGCAGGAAAACCTTGCTGTCAGGGCTGCTTCGGCCCTCTTGCAAAAAGCGGGCATCCGTGGGGCGGCACAGCTGCGGATCACCAAACGAGTGCCAGTCGCCGGGGGAATGGCCGGCGGTTCAGCCGATGCTGCCGCCGCGCTCGTGGCAACGGCAGCTACCTTTGCCATTGACCAGGATTACTCGGACCTAGCCCGGCAGCTGGGAGCCGATGTGCCCTTTGCGCTGGCTGGGAATGTCGCCCTCGGCACCGGCTATGGGGATCGGCTACAACCGATTGGGCAGGCGGCCGCGCGACATTGGGTGTTTGCGTCCGCGGCGGGGCAGGGGCTGTCCACGCCCACGGTGTTCCGCCGTTTTGACATGATGGGCCAGCCGCACACCCCGCCGTGGGCGCTGCCGGGAACCGCGGCAGGTCCCCTCGAAGAACAGTTGGCGAGCGCGCTAGCGGATCCGGATCCCCGCCCACTCGGGCAGCTGATGTTCAACGATCTACAGCCGGCCGCATTGGCGGAACGGCCCGCGCTGGCTCAGGTGATTGAGGTAGCCCGCGATAGCGGCGCACTGGGGGCGCAGGTATCCGGTTCCGGCCCAACAGTAGTGGCCCTGGCAGAAAATGGGGAGCAAGCCCGCAAGATTGGTTCAGCTTTAGAATCTTTGCCCCAGGTGGGACGCGTGGTCGTGATTACTGGTCCGGCTGGCGGCGCAAGGATTGAAAGGGAGTAGATGGCTCACTTATTAGGAGTGCAAGACGCAGGAACGCTAGCGGGGTCCCGCAAGATCCTCGCCGATTTTACGGCTGGAATTGCCGATGGGGACCGCATCGGCGTGCTGGGCCCGAACGGCGCTGGAAAATCTACGCTGCTGCGCTTGCTTGCCGGAACCCAGGAACTGGAGCAGGGGCTGCGCACCGTTACCGAGGGCGTCGACTTGCGCCTAGTAGGCCAGGTCGACCAGCCCGACCCGCAGGCGAGCGTTCGTGAGGTATTGCATGGCGATAGCCCGGAATATAAGTGGGCTTCTGATCCCGATGTGCGCTCGATCCATGAGGGGCTACTTTCTGGGATTTCGCTGCAGGCCCGCACAGGGGAGCTTTCTGGCGGGCAAAGGCGCCGGGTATGCCTAGCGGCCGCCCTCGTAGCGAAGCCTACGATTTTGCTGCTGGACGAGCCGACCAACCATTTGGATGTCGAGGGCGTAGCTTGGCTGGCCCAGTACTTGCGCAACCATCGTTCCAATACCGGAGCACTGGTGGTAGTCACCCACGATAGGTGGTTCCTAGACGCTGTCTGCTCCTACATTTGGGAGGTCGTTCCCGGCGTCGATCCGGGCTACGGTAAACCGCAGATCCCCGGGCACGTAGAAATCTACGAGGGCTCCTATGCCGCCTACATTTTGGCCAGGGAGGAACGTGCTCACTCGGCGCAGGTTGCCGCTGAAAAGAGGCAGAACGCCTTGCGCAAGGAGCTGGCATGGTTGCGCCGAGGAGCCCCGGCCCGCACTTCCAAACCGAAATTTCGCATTGAGGCTGCCGAGGCACTGATCGCGAACGTCCCGCCGCCCCGCGACAAGGTGGAGCTGGTATCCATGGCCACCTCCCGCCTGGGCAAGCGGGTCATCGATCTAGAGGACGTGTCGTTCGCCTACCCGGATTCCGAACCGATCATCAAAGATGTCACCTGGCGGCTGGCTCCAGGGGAGCGCGTAGGGATCGTTGGCGTGAACGGCGCCGGGAAGACCACTTTGCTGCGGCTACTTAGAGGCGAATTGGAACCTACCAGTGGGCACATTCGCCGCGGGAAAACAGTCCAGCTTGCCACGTTGTCGCAGGCCACCCACGAACTGGATGCGTTGGCGGAGCGGCGCGTGGTCGAAGCAGTAGCGGATGTAAAACAGTCCATTCAAGTGGCAGGCAAGGAAGTAACCGCCACCCAGCTAGTAGAGCGACTGGGCTTTACCAGGGAACGGGCTTGGACGCGCATCGCAGAAATTTCAGGTGGGGAGCGCCGCCGCCTGCAGCTGATGCGACTACTGATGGCCGAACCGAATGTGCTGCTACTGGACGAGCCCACTAACGACTTGGATACTGACACGCTCGCCCAGATGGAGGACCTGCTGGACTCCTTCCCGGGCACCCTAGTAGTGGTTTCCCACGATCGCTACCTGCTCGAGCGAGCCACCGACCACCAGATGGCACTCCTACCTTCGGGAGCGCTCGCGGATCTGCCAGGGGGAGTGGAACAGTATTTGGCGATGCGCGAGGGGCAGGTGGAAAAGCAGGCGCCCGCGCCGAAGAAGCAGAATACGGATGCGGCAGCCCAGTACGCGGCACGCAAACAGGCGCGTTCGCTAGAGCGAAAACTGGATAAGTCCCGCGCACAAATAGCCAAGGTGGAGCAGGAAATGGCTGCCTTGTCGGCCTCTCTGTCCCCGCAGGACGTGGCAAAGCTAGCCGAGCTCAACAAGAAGTTGCAGCAGATGCAGGCGGGCCAGGATCAGCTGGAAGAAGAGTGGTTGGAGGCTGCCGAGAAGGCCGAAGGTAACTAGTCCGTTTCAGTTACCGTCACCAGCTTCGGGTCGGGGCGCATCCCGCGCAACCCATACCAGGCCAGGTTGATGACGTGCGCGGCGACGGTCTGTTTGTCGGCGCTGCGCTCTTCTAACCACCACTGGCCGACCTGCGAGACGATTCCGACCAGCATTTGCGCGTACATTGGCGAGGGTGTGGGGTCTAGTCCCACCGCCTCTAGGGTTTGCGCCAGCAGGTACTCGGCCTTTACCGCAACGTCTCCCATGATCGAAGAATAGGGTCCGGTCGACTGCGACACTGGTGAGTCGCGCATCAGCAGGCGGAATCCGTCCTCGTTGTCTTCAATGTAGGTGAGTAGGGCGATGGTGGAAGATTCGACCATGGCCCGCGGCGAGGTAGCAGACTCTAGCGCCCCAATGATTGCTTTGGTTAAAGAGGAGACCTCGCGGTCAACGATCACCGCGTACAGCCCTTCTTTGCCGCCGAAGTGCTCGTAGATAACTGGTTTGGAGACCTTAGCCGCGGCAGCGACCTCTTCTACCGAGGTGGCCTGAAAGCCGCGCGAGGCGAAAATGGGGCGGGCGATAGAGATAAGTTGTTCGCGCCTTTCCAGACCGGTCATGCGCGCCTTCGACACCAAAATTCCGCCCTCCCAAGAGTGTGACTTTAGTCCAGCAGTTTTTACTATAGAGAAAAACATGGCATGCTTGAACCATTCCGCCCTAGTGTAATGGCAGCACGCGGGTTTTTGGTACCTACAGTCCGGGTTCGAGTCCTGGGGGCGGAGCTGCCAGCAAATGCTGGTGCTGCAAAGCAAAAAATCGGGGGACAACGTGGAACGCACGGTAATCATTTTGGCCGCCGGCCAGGGCAAACGAATGCGCTCAGCCCTACCAAAAGTTCTCCACGAAATGGGTGACAAAACACTGCTGGGACATGCCGTAGCCGCAGCCCAGGGAATCAATCCAGATCGACTTTGTGTGGTGGTACGCCACGAGCGCGACCAGGTAGTCGCACACATCAACCAGATTGCACCCGAGGCCGTAGTAGCCGACCAAGACGAAATCCCAGGCACCGGTCGAGCCGTGGCCTGCGCCCTCGAAAAACTTGCTGAAACCAAACCTGTCACCGGTACCTGCGTGGTCACCTCGGGGGACGTGCCCCTCTTAGAATCGCAGACGCTTTCCGCTTTGGTTGCCGCCCATGAAGAGGCCGGCGCAGCGGTTACCCTGCTTTCCACAAAAGTCGCAGACCCCACCGGATACGGACGCATCCTGCGCGATGCAGACGGCAATGTGAAGGGAATCGTAGAACACCGCGATGCCAGCTCCGCGCAGCTGGTAATAAACGAGATAAATGCGGGAATATACGCTTTTGATGCCGAATTCCTTCAGGCCGCATTACAGAACTTGGACACGGATAACGACCAGGGCGAGGTTTACTTGACGGATACCGTCGCAATCGCCGTGAAAGACGGATTGGGGGCGGCGGCCCACATCCTTGCAGATTCGGTCCAAGCAGAAGGCGTCAATACACCCGAACAGCTGGGTGCTTTGGCTAAGATTTATGCGGAGCGGCGTTCGCGCCGCTAGGCAGGGCAAGGCAACAAAACTTTAGAAGGGACCAGTCGATGACAGGCATCATCTCCTCCGGCGAGAAACGACTAGTAGTTGTTTCAGGACGGGCTTACCCGGAATTGGCGGAGGCAGTGGCAAAGGAGCTGAAAACTGAACTGCTTCCCACCACGGCATACGACTTCGCGAACGGGGAAATTTACGTTCGTTTCAACGAATCGGTGCGCGGTGCGGACGCGTTCGTAATTCAGTCCTACACCCAGGATTTGAACAAGTGGCTGGTTGAGCAGCTGATCATGGTTGACGCCCTTAAGCGTGCTTCCGCGAAGCGCATTACCGTGGTGGCGCCCTCTTACCCCTATGCCCGCCAGGACAAGAAGCATCAGGGCCGCGAACCTATTTCCGCCCGCCTGGTCGCTGACCTGTTCAAGACGGCAGGCGCCGACCGCATCATGTCGGTGGATCTGCACGCCTCGCAGTCGCAGGGCTTCTTCAACGGCCCGCTGGACCACCTCTATGCCATGCCCGTACTGGTCGACTACGTGAAGACTCGCGTTGGCGCCGACAAGGATAAGATCACCGTTGTGTCCCCGGATGCCGGCCGCGTTCGCGTTGCCGAGAAGTGGGCAAATCGCCTGGGCGGTTGCTCGTTGGCGTTCGTGCACAAGACTCGCGACACCACCAAGCCGAATCATGCAGTAGCTAACCGAGTTGTAGGCGAGGTCGAAGGCAAGCACTGCGTGCTGGTCGACGACATGATCGATACCGGCGGCACCATCGCCGAGGCGGTCAAGGTGCTGCTGGCCTCCGGTGCAGCAGATGTGATCGTTGCTGCTACGCACGGCATCCTGTCGGATCCGGCTACGCAGCGGCTATCTGAGTGCGGCGCCCGCGAAGTGGTAGTTACCAACACCCTGCCGATCGAGGGCTCCAAGCGTTTCGACAAGCTCACTGTCCTGTCGATTGCCCCGTTGCTGGCGCGTGCGATCAAGGAAGTTTTCGACGACGGTTCGGTCACCTCGTTGTTCGACGGCCCCGTAGCTTAGTTTTAGGTTGCTGCCCTCCCCGCCAAGGGGAGGGCAGCGGCGTTTAATGTGAGACTGCCCGCGCTCGTTGCTTCGGTGGCCACCAGCAAGTTAGACTATGTGAGTTGCCTCGGCGAGGGAGGTCAGTTGACACTCCGTTATCGACGCGGCCGCAGGAAACCCTGCGTCCTCCGGGGCCACTACTACCCGAAAGGACATCATGGCTGAAAACAAGCTTGAAGCTACCGTTCGCTCTGACTTTGGTAAGGGCTGCGCCCGCCGCGCCCGTGCAGCCGGCCGTATTCCCGCCGTCATCTACGGTGGCAAGGATAAGAAGACCACTCACGTGAGCCTGCCGGCACACGAGACCTTCCTGATCGTGAAGGACAACGCCAACGCTCTGGTCGAACTCGATATCGATGGCACCGAGCAGCTGGCACTGGTTAAGGACATTCAGCGTCACCCGGTTCGCTGGGATATCCTTCACCTGGATCTGCTCGCCGTTACCCGCGACGAGAAGGTTAACGTTGAGGTTCCGCTCGAAGTCGAGGGCGAGCCGGCTCCCGGCCTCACCCACGTGCAGGAAACCTTCGAACTGCCCGTCATTGCTCCGGCTATCGCAATTCCGGAGTACTTGGTTGTCAACATCGAGGGCCTGGAAGCCGACGTCACTGTTCGCGCAGAAGACATCAAGCTGCCCGAGGGCGTCGAGCTTGACATTGAACCTGATGCCGAGATCCTGACCGTTCGCGAGCCCGAGGAAGTTGACATTCCCGAGCCCGAGGCCGGCGAGGAGTCCGAAGGCGAAGCTGAGGGCGAGTCCGAAGGCGAAGCTGAGGGCGAATCCGAAGAATAAGAATCGCGATAGAATCCGGGGCGGGGGACTGCCCCGGATTTTTGTTGCCCTGGGAGGGAAAGAATTATGACTTGGTTGGTTGTTGGGCTTGGCAATCCCGGGCAAAAGTATGAGCGGACGCGCCATTCTGTTGGCCACATGGTGATAAATGCGGCAGCTGAAAAGTTTGGCGGCACTTTGAAGAAGCATCGCGCCGGCGCATTCTTGGCTGAGCCGCGCGTGGGCACTATGCCCGGGGGCGCGCCCGGTCCGAAGACGATGCTGGCTACCCTTACCTGTTTCATGAACGTGTCGGGCGGGCCGGTGGCTCAGCTATGCAAGTACTACGATGTGCCGGCGGACAAGCTGCTTGTGGTACATGACGATCTGGACTTGCCGGATGGGCAGTTGCGTCTGAAGGTTGGCGGTGGCGAGGGCGGCCACAACGGCCTGCGTTCTATTTCGAAATCTTTGGGAACGAAGCACTATGCCAGGTTGCGCGTTGGTATTGGCCGGCCGCAGGGCAGGCAAGATCCTGCCGACTACGTGTTGGCTCCCGTAGCGGGGAAGGCTCTTACGGAGCTCGAGGTGACGGTCGCTCGGGCTGTTGATGTAATAGAAGATATTGTGACCACTGATTTTTTGGGGGCGCAGATGCGTCTTCACTCTAATGGCTAGGTTTTATGAGTATTTCTAAGTCGCGTCTTGCAGGGGTTCGTCAGCAGGTAGCCGGGCTTGTTCCGGAGTTGGATACTAACTACCCGCATTTTGTGCTAACCGCGCCTAAGGGGGTCCGTCCTCCGTTGGTGGATTTGTTAGCGCGGCGCAATGAGTCTTTGACCGTGGTGGTTACCGCTTCGGGCAGGGATGCCGAGGTACTTGAGGCACAGCTGGGCAACTACACCGATGGGGTGGCGGTGTTTCCATCCTGGGAGACTTTGCCACACGAACAGCTCTCTCCTAGATCTGACACTATGGCCAAGAGGGCGCAGGTGTTGCGGCGGCTGCTGCACCCGATCCAGGGCGACCCGCACACCCCGCCGGTGAAGATTTTGTTGCTGCCGGTGCGGGCGCTGCTGCAGCCGCTCACTAAGAGCCTTGCCGAGGTGGAACCGGTTGTGGTGCACGAGGGCGATAGCGTTTCCCCGGCAGCTTTGGTGGCACGGCTGCTGGAGCTGGGCTATACCCGCACTGATCTGGTGGAACGTCGCGGCGAGGTGGCCGTGCGCGGCGGTTTGGTAGACGTTTTTCCTCCTACCGAATCACATCCGCTGCGACTGGAGTTTTTTGGCGACGACGTAGACGAGATCCGCACTTTCGCGGTGTCGGATCAGCGCACTATCGAGAAGGCTGCATCAGGGTTATGGGCACCGCCGTGCCGCGAATTGCTGTTGACTGAATCGGTACGGGAGCGGGCGGCATCGCTGCAGAATTCGCTGCCGGGTTTCGCCGAGATGTTGGAGCGGCTGAGCCAGGGCACCGCAACTGAGGGCATGGAAGTACTTATGCCCGTGTTGAAGGATGACATGACGCCGCTGGCCAAGTTGTTGCCAGAAGATGCACTATTTATTGCGGACGATCCGGAGCGCATTGAGGCGCGTAGTACGGACCTGCTGAAGATGACTGCCGAATTCATGGAGGCAGCCTGGTCCTCGGCGGCGGCGGGCGGCAAGGTGCCGTTTTCGGTTCGCGAGCTTCCATTCGAAAATATCGAGGACACGAAGGAATTGATCCTGCAGCGAGGCATGCGCTGGTGGGAGCTCACTTCGCTGCGCGCTTCCGGAGACGATGGGATCCCTACCGCCGAGGTCGCAGCTACAGAACCAGCTGCGTATCGGGGCGATGCGCGCAAGCTGGGTAAGGATTTGAAGGAATGGATCTCTAGTGGGTGGCAGGTAGTGTGTGCCACTCCGGGCGCTGGCGGTGCCGCTAGGTTGCAGGCGCGCCTTGCCGAGATCCAGATCCCGGCGCGCATGGTAGAGCAGATTGATGCCGAGCCGTTTACCGAACCTGTGGTTCGGGTGATCCCCGCCGCGGTGCAAAATGGTTTCGTTTCGGAAAAAGCCCATTTCGTGCTGCTTTCCGAGGCCGACATCACGGGTAAGTCCCGGGCGAATGTAGGGGTAAAGAACAAGGTTCCGGCCCGCCGAAAGAAGGGTGTGGATCCGCTTGCGCTGCAGGCAGGCGACTACATTGTGCACGAGCAGCACGGAGTGGGCCGCTTCATCGAATTGGCAACGCGCACAATGGGCCGGGGCAAGGATCAGGTTACGCGCGAATACCTGGTAGTCGAGTATGCGCCCTCGAAAAAGGGAAGGCCCACAGACCGCCTGTGGGTGCCTACTGATTCGCTGGATCTGGTTAGTAAGTACACCGGAGGCGAGACCCCGCAGCTGTCCAAGATGGGCGGCTCTGATTGGGCCAAGACCAAGGCGAAGGCGCGGAAGGCAACGCGCAAGATTGCTGCGGAGCTGATTCGTCTCTACGCTGCTAGGCAGGCTACGAAGGGGCACGCATTTGCTCCGGATACGCCGTGGCAGCATCAGCTCGAAGATTCTTTCGAATATGTTGAAACCCCTGATCAGCTGACGGTGATTGACGAGATAAAGGCCGACATGGAAAAGCCTGCGCCGATGGACAGGTTGCTGTCCGGAGACGTGGGCTACGGCAAAACTGAGATTGCTATTAGGGCGGCTTTCAAGGCGGTACAGGATTCGAAGCAGGTGGCGGTGCTGGTGCCCACCACCTTACTGGTGCAGCAGCATTTCGAGACTTTTTCAGAACGCTATGCGGGCTTCCCGGTGAAGGTGGCTGCGCTGTCGCGGTTTACGTCGAAGAAAGAGGCCGAACATATTAAGGATGACCTGCTTGCGGGCAAGATTGACGTGGTGATCGGCACGCATTCGCTGGTTACCGGCCAGGTGCGTTTCAAGGACCTGGGGCTGGTGATCATCGACGAGGAACAGCGCTTTGGTGTCGAACACAAAGAGACTCTGAAGCAGCTGCGCACTAACGTGGATGTGCTGTCTATGTCGGCAACTCCGATTCCGCGCACGCTAGAAATGGCGGTCACCGGGATCCGCGAGATGTCTACCCTTGCTACTCCTCCCGAGGAACGCCACCCGGTGCTTACCTATGTTGGGCGGTATACCAATAGCCAGGTGAAGGCCGCGATTAGACGCGAGATGTTGCGTGACGGGCAGACTTTCTTTGTGCATAATCGAGTGGATTCCATTTCTAAGGTGGCTGCCGATATTGCCGAGTTGGTGCCTGAGGCACGGGTTGGCATTGCCCACGGCAAGATGTCAGAGAGCCAGCTGGAATCGGTCATCATGGACTTTTGGAATCGCGATTTGGATGTGCTGGTTTGCACTACGATTGTCGAAACCGGGCTGGATATTTCTAACGCCAACACGCTGATTGTGGACCGTGCTGACCGGATGGGACTGTCGCAATTGCACCAGCTGCGCGGCCGCGTAGGACGAGGGCGGGAACGCGCTTACGCCTACTTCTTGTATCCGGGGGATAAGCCGCTTACAGAGACGGCGCATCAGCGGCTTTCTACTATTGCGGCTAACACGGACCTGGGTGCCGGTACGGCAGTGGCAATGAAGGATTTGGAGATCCGAGGTGCGGGCAACCTGTTGGGTGGGGAGCAGTCTGGCCATATTGCCGGCATTGGTTTTGACCTGTACGTGCGGATGGTTTCCGAGGCTGTTGCGGAATTCCGCGGAGAGGAGAGCGCTCCGAAGGAAGAGGTCAAGATCGAGGTGCCGATCGACGCTCACGTGCCCGAGGATTACGTGCAGGGCGAGCGGCTGCGCATGGAGATCTATGCCAAGCTTGCCTCTGCGCAGAACGCGGAGGAGCGGCAGAGCGTGCGGGCCGAATTGGAAGACCGCTATGGTCCGCTGCCGGCTCCCGTACTTCGGCTGTTTGCCGTGGCGCAGCTTCGCGAGAAGGCACGCCAGGCGGGCGTCAGCGATATTGCCATGCAGGGCAAGTACGTGCGGTTCGCCCCGGTAGAGCTGGCAGATTCGCAGATGATGCGGCTTCGCCGAATCCATCCGGGGACGGTCATGAAGCCCGCTGTCCGGCAGGTGTTAGTGCCCGCTCCGACCGACGGCAAGATTGGCGGTTCCAAGATCGTGGGCTTGCAGTTGCTCGAATGGATTGAGCAGGTGCTGGTGTTGGTATCGACCAAGGTCTCGACGCTGAATGCTGACCCGAACACGGGAGCAAAAGACTGACGGAAATTAGGTACACGATCCTTTTGTGATTAGGGCGTGCATCTATGCTGTTTTGGTTCTTTTGCGAAATTACGAGGGCGAATTTTTCGGGTTCACTATGCCCGAAACACAATTTTTGTGACAATATGTCTCAAAAAAATTGCCCGCTCTGAAGAAGCTGAAAGTGTAGGGCATAAATCCCGGTTCTACTGTGTGGTCGGGCAGACACTTGGCTCGTAACCATGTATTCGAGCAATGGATTCGTTGGTGACTTTGATTCACGGTATGGAGAAGTTGAAGGCAGAGGATCCGGAGTCGCCTCAGCTGGCCCTTGCTGGAAAGTATCAGCGCAAAGCCAGCATCTACTTGTACTACATCTATTCCGAGAACTCGCACGGTGCTCACGCTCCTTACTATGCCCAAGAAATCTTGAATAAGTCCTTGGATGCATCCGGGAAGGGGCAGCTGGCACTGAATAGGGCAAGCGAATCCCACCTAGCAGCTTCCGAGGTTGCTCAACGCCATAGCAAGGAAATAGCTAATCGTAAATGAACAGTCAGGACGACGCGTCGCGAGCATCTTTGAAACTCGATCCTGAACAAAGACAGGATTTACAGGAACTGATGGAGTAGGCCCCGCCCTCGTTGGAAGGGTGGGTACGCCAGCAGAGGAGGCAGTATCTGAACCCGGCCCCTAGGAAGGTTGAGCAAGCTCCCGAGGATTTTGCGGCCGCGGAGCTTGGCGAAGATATAGATAAGCCGGTGCTGCGGCGGAAGAACAAGCCCAAGAGCGCTACCCGCAAGGTGGGTGCTGTACCCAAGGTGCTTCTTTCCCTGATCCTTGTAGCAGGGATAGTAACGGGAGTGTACTGGATAGGCCATCCAGGCTCTTCCACGCAGACCCCGCACGCCGGCATGTCGAATGTTCATGCGCAAAGCCAAGGCAAGAGCGAAGCGCAAAAGAAGGCCGACCTGGATCGAGTACAGCAGCTAAAGGTGGGCCTACTCGACAAGCCGAATGACGCGGACGCACTGCTGGAACTCGGAGTGCTGCAGCTCGGATTGAACGACCCCGATGGGGCCCGAGAAGCATGGAAGAAGGTGTTGAAGATAGACCCGAACCGGGTCGAGGCTTTCTATAATTTGGGCTTCTATTACATGTTGCAAACTCCGCCGCAGACTATCAAGGCAGAGCAGATGTGGCAAAAGGTAATCCAGAAGGCGCCGGATTTTGACATGGCGGCTACCATCAAGATGCACAGGAAATACCTGGGGCAAAATGGTTCGCAATCTATTAAAGAAAACTAAGCCTTACATGGACGTATCAATTCCCGCCGCATTGCTAGCTGGCATGCTCGCCTTTGTATCCCCTTGTTTTTTGCCGATAGTGCCGGTGTTCGCCGCTTACATGACTGGCATGGAAGTAGAACGAGGCCGCCGCCAACGGATTAGGGCCGCCTCTCATGCAGTGGTGTTCGTAAGCTGCTTTTCAGCGGTATTCATTTTGGTGTGGGTGCTCATAGGAACCCTGGGGTATGTAGTTGCTGACTACCGCAACATTGTCCGGATTGCCGGAGGGGCAATCCTGATCTTCTTGGGGCTGCAGGTAGCGGGGCTAATTAGAATCCCGGTCCTGGAACGGACCATCCGCATGCGGGTAGACGCAGATGTTTCGCAGGCCCCCTCTTATCGCCGGTCAGCTGTATTGGGACTGGCCTTTGGAGCTGGGTGGACCCCCTGCATTGGGCCGATCCTAGGGGCAGTTATAGGGCTGGCTTCATTTTCTGGAACCCTCGCCAGGGGAATCTTACTGATGGTCATCTTCTGTATCGGACTGGGCACGCCAATCGTGCTGGTAGCCGTTGGCTCCGCCATGATCAGTCGGCAGATCGACTGGTTTAAGAATCATTACCGCCTTACCACCGGGGTAGCAGGCGGGGGCCTGGTCATTGTCGGATTCTTGATGATCATGAATCTTTTTGCACGCATAGGTGGATTATTTCCTGAGTTAGTTGGTGGATTATGACGCAGTCGGGCTCAACGGCATCCCAAGAAGAACCGGTAGAGGTGGGGCTGAAAGATTTCCTCGCCAGGATCTACCGCCTGTTCTACAACAAGTCCTTTGGGCTGGTCCCCATCATGGTGATGGCAGCGCTCACCATGATGGGAACACTGATTGAGTAGGCTCCTCCGGGAGCAATGGCGGACCCTGCCAGCAAAGAACAGTTTCTTGCCAGCGCGCGGCAAACCTATGGCGGCTGGGTCTCAGTATTCTCGGCGCTGGGCGTGTTCAATATGTTCTCCTCGCCGCTTCGAAATGACTACCTATGCCGGAGTCGAAGAGGCGCACAAGTCCGCGAAAGGCGTGTTTGTTCGGCGCCGCTATCGCGTACTCAATGATGAGGCCGCTCCGCACAGTTTTTATGCGGGCCATTTCGCATGGGGCCCCTTCGGCACCGTGATTGCCCACCTCGCATTTGTGCTCATATTGATGGCGTTAGTAGTGAGCACTTACACCTCTTTCGAGCAAAACGTGAACATTGGGGTAGGGGACAAAGCGGGCGCGTCAACGAACTGCTGCGGTATGACGGCTATCGCTTCCACCAAATGTCATTCGGAATCGCCGCGCGGATCAAAGTCACTTACCAGAGCGGAAAAGCACTCTTTGCCGGGGCAGTACCACTGCGGTGGAAATCTGCCGACGAAACCAACAGTATTGGTAAAATTACCCCGCCAAAGACAGGCAAAGAAAACTTGATCGTGGCTCCCGCCTCGGGCGCGCAATCAGAAATTCCCGCCGGCAGCGTGCAGGTGGAAGTCTATGCCAACGGGTAGGACCAACCTTCCCAAGTCTTCATGCTCGATCCCGGCAAGAGCGGTAAGGCAGAAGGGCTCACCGTACTTTTTGGTCGCGAGATGCAATACGCCGGCGTGAGCGTTCGCAAAGACCCGGGGGCCGTGCTCATCTGGATCGGGACCGCTCTAATCATGGTGGGACTAATCATGACCTTTGCCTACATACATCGGCGGATGTGGGGGCGAGTGGATGAAACCGAAGAGGGCACCAGGAATCGCGTTGCCTTCGCCGATAAAACTTCCAGCTTGTCCACTGCGCCCTTCGCGAAGATGGCTAGGGCGCTGTACAACGACCCCAACAATGACGTTAGAAAGGCAGACTGATGCTGCAAACGCTTGAATACATTCTGATTGGTGCCATTGTGGTGCTCGCACTGGCACTTATCTGCTACGTTGTGGTTGTGACTGCGCGAAAGCGGGGTGTGCCCGTAAACGAGCGTGCCAGGAAGCACGAAGCTGACCACTCTGCGGTGAAGGTGTCGACCGTGGCATTGGAATCCAAAGGACCATAGCAGAAGCGGATGGCCCTCTACGGAACCGCCCTCACCCTAACTGCCTTCGTTCTTACTACCTTGTACTTGGCAATGCGCTGATACCTGTCCGGGCACGGTCCCTTCGAAAACCAACATGAGATCGCAGTCTCGTTCGTGTGGGGAGCCCTGCTGGCTTACCTAGTCTTCGAATGGCGCTTCTCGGTACGCATGCTTACCCTGGTCGTGCTGCTTTTTTCGCTGACAATGCTGCTGTACGCCATGAGCCAGCAATCGGGTATTGAACCACTTATCCCGGCGTTGCAGAACAATCTGCTACTGCCTCTTCACGTCACCTTCGCAATTCTTGTCTACGGCGCCGCCTGCGTCTCTTTTGCTGTCGCCGTGCTGTACCTGCTTCGCCCTCTGCTAGGCGACCGCATCCGCGCCTACCCGTCGGCACGCGTGCTGGACGAACTGGGCTACAAGGCTGGCGTCATCCCACTACTAACCCTGATGATTTTGCTGGGCGCAATGTGGGCGAACGTGGCCTGGGGCAGGTACTGGAGCTGGGATCCGAAGGAAACCGCAGCCCTGGTAACTTGGTTGGCCTACGGAGCAAACCTACACGCGCGAGTCGTAGCTAAGTGGCGCGGAAAGCGCGCCGCCTGGCTGCTGGTTATATGATTCATTACGATCCTTATTGCCTACTTCGGCAACCACTTCTTTGGGGGGCTACATTCCTATGGCGTCTGAACATCCAATTGATCGGATTCGCAACTCTTCCATGGGCAACCTTGTGGTTATTGCAATAGCGGCCGTTGCCATTGTGGGGGCGGTAGTGTTCTTCGCTACCGGATTCGGCAGCGACAAGGCCCAGGAAAATAAGGCAGGCTCCAACATGGCCCAGGTGCAGGCAAAGAAAAAGCCTCTCGGTCCCGCACCCAAGCTGAACGAACAAGCTCCGAAGTTCCAAGCTAAAGATCTGGACGGCAAGGACATTTCCTTGGCTGAACTGCGTGGCAAACCCGTATGGCTGGTATTTGGTGCCAGCTGGTGTGCTGCCTGCAGGGCGGAAGCTCCCGATATAAACGAGGCCGCCAAACGCTACGGCAATAAAGTCAATTTCGTTTCCATCAATGCTGAAAGCGCAAAAGATGCCAGTGACTACGCGAAGAAGCTGGGCCTGGCCTACCCGGTGATTGCGGACGAGGATACACAGCTATCGGCCAGCTACAGGGTCTCGGGAATCCCCGCGCATTTCGTTATTGATGCGCAGGGGAAACTGGTTGCCACCCCAATCGGCGCGGTGGGGCCGGAACAGATTGCCCGAAACGTCGCCCTCGCCCAGGGAGCCCGGTGAAGGCACATTTAGATACACTGAAGTAGATTACGCGAGGAAGGTAGAAACTAGCAGTGAAGTTATCGAAGTTTTTAGCCCTGGGAGCCGGTGCCGCCCTGGCACTGTCCGCCTGCTCGGCTCACCCAGGAGCAGCCCTAACCATTGATGGCAAGCAGTACTCTGACGCGCAGATCTCGCAGACTGCGCAGCAGCTGTCAGAGCTGACCGGGCAGAAGCTGAACAATCTTTACGTAGCTCAGTTCCTGTCCATCTCGCCCGGCGTGCAAGATGTAGTCAAGCAGCAGAAGCTGCCCGCTACGGATTCGCAGATTCGCTCGCAGATCGCTAAACAGCAGCAGGCTGGCCAGCTGAAGAAGATGGATGTTTCTGACCTGTCCGTGCGGTTCTTGCAAACCATGACGGTGATGAATGGGCTGGGGCAGAAGTCGGGGCTGGTTTTTGACAGCAATGCCAAGCACGATGTCTCGCTCAGCCCCCGCTACGGGAAGATGCGCTCTGACGGCAGGCCGGGAAATGCCCTGCCGGCCAACGTGGTTACCGCGCCTAACATGGGGGCGGCTCAGTAGCGTAGACCACAATTTCGCTGGGACTTATGTCAGCGCCTTCTACCATGTTGGCGCCCTGTAAGCTCCCAGCGATCTTTTTTGTGGGATCGTTAATGCAACTTGGCTCACTTCCAGACTAGGCTAGAGGTGTATTAGCGGCCAACAGAATGATTGGAGTATCACGTGGCAAGCATCATTAACGTAAGCGCACGCGAGATCTTGGATTCGCGCGGCAATCCCACCGTCGAGGTAGACGTTCTTCTCGAGGACGGGGTTTCTGCCCGTGCAGCGGTTCCATCCGGAGCTTCTACCGGCGCTTTCGAAGCCGTGGAGCGTCGCGATGACGACGAGAAGCGCTACCAGGGCAAGGGCGTGCAGGATGCCGTCGAGGCCGTTGTAGATGTGATTGGCCCCGAGATCCGTGGCGAGGATGCTGAGGACCAGCGCCGTATTGACCAGATCATGCTGGATCTGGACGGCACTGACAACAAGGGTAAGCTGGGCGCCAACGCCATCCTGGGTGTTTCCCTAGCCGTTGCGAAGGCTGCTGCCGAATCCGCAATGTTGCCCCTGTACCGTTACATTGGTGGGCCGAACGCGCACGTTCTGCCCGTCCCCATGATGAACATCCTGAACGGTGGTTCCCACGCGGATTCCAACGTCGACATTCAGGAATTCATGATTGCTCCTATTGGGGCTTCTTCCTTCGCTGAAGCACTGCGTTGGGGCGCCGAGACTTACCACACCCTGAAGAAGGTCATCAAGGACCGCGGTCTTTCCACCGGTCTTGGTGACGAGGGCGGCTTCGCACCGAACCTGGAATCCAACGCTGCTGCGCTGGATCTAATTGTCGAGGCAATCGAGAAGGCTGGCTTCAAGCCCGGCCAGGATATTGCTCTGGCACTGGACGTTGCTTCCTCTGAGTTCTTCGAGAACGGCAAGTACAACTTCGAAGGCGAAGCACGCGACACCGAGTACATGGTCAACTACTACGATCAGCTGATCGACAAGTACCCGCTCGTGTCCATCGAGGATCCACTTTCCGAGGACGAATGGGAAGACTGGGCGAAGCTGACCAAGCATGTCGGTGACAAGGTGCAGCTGGTTGGCGATGACCTGTTCGTCACCAACCCCGAGCGTCTGGCCAGGGGCATCAAGCAGGGCGTTGCTAACGCACTGCTGGTGAAGGTAAACCAGATCGGTACTCTAACCGAGACCCTGGATGCTGTAGAGAACGCTCACCGCAGCGGCTACGCCACCATGACTTCGCACCGCAGTGGCGAGACGGAAGACACCACTATTGCTGATCTGGCAGTTGCTACCAACTCCGGTCAGATCAAGACTGGTGCACCGGCTCGTTCTGAGCGCGTTGCCAAGTACAATCAGCTGCTGCGCATCGAGTCGCAGCTGGGCGACGCAGCCGTATATGCAGGCCGCAACGCTTTCCCGCGTTTCCAGGCCTAAGGGCTAACTGAAGACTGGGCTTACCCGAAATAGGTAAGCCCAGTTTTATTTTTGTCTCAACTGGGCGGCAGGCCCGCAGTGAAGAACGAAAGTTTGTCACTTTGCTGGCATGATTGAACCATGGGAACTAGACGGCCGCCGCAACGAGCGCAAAGGCGCTCTTCAGCTGCGCCTACCCGCGAACCGCATAGCCCAACTGCTGCGGCAGCATCTTCTAAAACTGTGCGTAGCGGAAAACCACAGCCGAGGCCGCCAAAGTTCGTGCGCAGGAGCGCTGCGGCAGCGAAACCGGCA
The DNA here is from genome assembly GCF_002849225.1 of Actinomyces sp. UMB0138. Classification (GTDB taxonomy): domain Bacteria; phylum Bacillota; class Negativicutes; order Veillonellales; family Veillonellaceae; genus Veillonella; species Veillonella parvula_H. The sequence continues at coordinate 164,280 of NZ_PKMC01000003.1, read as the reverse complement.
AAGAGCGGGCGCGCTGGCAGGTCGACCTCCCGGCAGGCTGAAAGCGGTAGGGGAAGCAAGGTTGCTGCTAAGCCGTCAGCAGTTAAACGCCCGGGAAAGTCGCCCTCAAGATTTCGGCGGACCTCGTCCTCGGCGGTAGAAGAAGCGAAGCAGACAGGGGCAAAAAAGGCAAGGAACGCCCACGTCCTCTCGCTAGGATTCAAGCGCGGACCGCGTCTGCGCGTGTCGGCGGTGGCCCTCCTTGGGATCATTGCACTGGTGGGGGCTTTCATTGTCCCGCCCGTGTTTAACCTGTTGGATCAGATTGGGCAGGCACGGGCGTTGCATTCGAAACTGGAGCAGGCAAAGGCTGAAAATGTCGACCTGCGGCGGCAGGTGAAAAGGTGGTCGGATCCGGCTTTTATGGCTTCGCAGGCTCGTGAACGCCTGGGCTATGTGAAGAAGGGTGAAACCCAGTACGTGGTAATGGATCCGGGCAAGAAGTACCAGCAGAAGGCGCAGATCGAGTCCCATAAGGGGCCGAAGGAACCGTGGTTTATGATCATGTCTCAGACCACGAAAACTGCCGGGAAGGCCTCTAAAGCTAAGGCCGGAAAGCAGAGCAGTAAGGGAAGTCCGCAAGAGGGCGCCACACAAGTGCCAAAGGAAAAAGAGGAACAGGGCAATTGAACATTACCAAGGCAACTGAGGCAGATCTGGAAGAACTGGAACGGCAGCTAGGGCGCATTCCCCGAGGCGTGGTGGGAATTGCGGCACGTTGTGTGTGCTCGAAGCCGCTGGTGGTTGCTACCGCGCCGGTACTAGAGAACGGGGAACCGTTTCCCACTGTCTTCTACCTGTCCCACCCGGCAATTGTGAAAGCTGCTTCCAGGCTCGAGGCAGACAAGCAGATGGAAACCTACCAGGACATGCTGGCTGATCCAGACTTCGCTGCCCGCTACAAGAAGGCTTATGAAGCTTACTTGCGCCAGCGCGAACAGGTGGCGCTTCAAGCTGACGTCGAGGTGCCAGAGGCCATCGCGAAAGTGGCGGCTGGGGGACTACCTACCAGGGTCAAGTGCTTGCACGCCTTGATCGGGCATTCCCTGGCTTCCGGGGCGGGCGTGAATCCGGTGGGGGATTTGGCATTGGAGCAGATAGCCCAGAGCGGCGAGTGGGACGCGAAGAAGTGCTACTGCAATGCGTAAAGTTGCGGGAATTGATTGTGGCACCAATTCCATCCGCCTGATATTGGCCGAGGGCGAGGACGGCGAGATCTTCCGTTCTACGAAGACCATGAAGGTGATCCGGTTAGGCCAGAATCTGGATGCGACCGGTCAGATCAGTGAGGCTGCGCTGCAGCGGGCTTTCGCGGCAACGCGGGAATATGCGCAAAAAATAGCCGATTTTGGAGCCGAGAAAGTCCGTTTTGTGGCCACGTCGGCCTCGCGCGATGCAAAGAACGCGGAAGTTTTTGCGGGCGGCATCAAGCAGATCCTGGGACAGGCCCCGGAGGTCATTCCGGGAAGTTTAGAGGCTAGCCTGTCCTTCCAGGGCGCCCTCAGTGGCAATGTGCCACCTTTGCCCGCGCTGATCGTCGACATTGGCGGTGGCTCCACCGAATTTATTTTGGGGGATGAACAAGAGCAGAAATGCCTCTCGACCCCTATGGGATCGGTACGTTTTACTGAACGGTATTTTCCGGGTGAGGACGGGATCGACCTTTCCTCGCCGGCGAACGCGCGCGCTAGCGAACAGGCGCGGAAGCTCATTGCTCAGGCCGATGCCGCCGTCAGCTTGAAGAATACAAAGACTCTGGTGGGGGTTGCCGGCACCTCGAACACGGTAATGGCTATGGCCTTGGGACTCAGCTATGACGACCAGCAAGCCTTAGACAGCGCCGTTCTTAGCTGCGAGGAGATGATCGCAGCATGCGAAAAGATGGCCACCATGACGGTTGCGGAGCGGGCCCGACTGCCTTACATGCCCAGTGGGCGCGAGGACGTAATTGGCGCGGGCGCCCTCATCTGGAAAGAAATTGTCGCGGCCGTAGCGGACGCTTCAGGCATTAGCCAGGTGCGTTGCTCCAGCCGCGACATTTTGGATGGGATCGCGCTAAGCCTTCTGTGAGCCGCGGGTCGGATTAGAAACCCGGCGCCGCAGTAACAGGGCCCCGATCAGCGCGGAAATGGCAGTGCCCAGTACTACGCCCAACCGGCCGGCCTCGGTGAATTCCCCGCTTGCGGAGAATGCTAGCGACGCAATCAGTAGAGCCACGGTGAAGCCGATGCCCGCCACAAACGAGATGGGCAGGATGTCCGCATAATCCACGCCGCCCCCCAGGCGCAGCGGCGTCAGCTTCGTAAGGGCAACCACGGACCCGAAGATGCCAAGGCATTTGCCAAGCGGGAGCGCAATCATCACAGCGACTGCTACAGGGTGGGTAAGCATGGCAGCAGCCCCGCCCTCAGTATCCACAATGTTTACCCCCGCGGCGAAGAACGCAAAGATGGGTACGGCTAGTCCAGCTGAATAGGGAGTGACCTTCTTTTCCATGCTGTGCGTGAGCGATTCTTCCTCACCTGCCCGACGTTTTGCGGGCACTACCATGCCCAGGCCAACCCCCGCGATGGTGGCGTGGATGCCAGAGCGATACATGAAATACCAGGCTAAGACTGCGAGCGGAAGCAGCAAATACCATCTGCCGAGTCGCAGCTGGGCCAAGGCCCCGAAGGCCGCGATTGCCAGCAAACACAGACCGAGGTCGACAAAGCTTAGGGCGCCCTGCGGATAGAAAATGGCAATAACTAGTATTCCCAGCAGATCGTCAACGACTGCCAAAGTCAGTAGAAAGGTGCGGGCGGCAGGCGGTAGCCCCTTCCCGAAGATCGCCAGAATCGCCATGGCGAAGGCGATATCAGTAGCTGCCGGTATTGCCCACCCACTGGCAGCGGTGGGGGCTCCCTGCAGGAATACCAGCGCAGTGTAAAGCGCAGCAGGCCCAACCATCCCAAAGATGGCAGCCAACATTGGCAGCGCGGCCTGTTTAGGCTCACGCAGGGAACCTGTTACAAATTCCTGCTTTAGTTCCAGGCCAACCACAAAGAAGAAAACAGTTAGCAGACCATCTTGGGCCCAATGCGTCACCGACATGTCTAGTCCGAGGGTAGCTGGCCCAAGATGGGCCTCACTTATCGCCTCGTATAGGTGCCGAAGAGGGGAATTAGCCCAGGCCAATGCCAACGCGGCAGCAGCCATCAAGAGTAACCCAGCTGCGGAATCATTCTGCAGTTTGTGGGCAATTGTTCGTAGTGGGGAAAGATTAGCGTTCGTCTTTTGCACGGACATCCTGTCCTTTGGTAAATCGTTGCGCTCGCGGTTTGCCATGTGCCACTTTGTAGGTGGTGCGAACATTCCTAGTTGTCTGTCCCGGTCAGTGTAACCATAAGAACGGTAAACATTCACGTTGGAACATTGTGACAATGCGCGGATGATTTAGATAATGCGCCCAGATAGGCTAATCTGTACTAGCTGCCCCCATAGCCCAATTGGCAGAGGCAATCGACTTAAAATCGATGTGTTGTGGGTTCGAGTCCCACTGGGGGCACCACTCGCGGCAGCGCCCGCACCCTTCTACTTTCGGGTTACTACCTGGCCCTCTTTCATGATCAGTTCCATGTTGGCAACGTTCAAGTTGCGAATGTCTTGCAACGGATCGGCAGTAAGCACTAGCAGATCGGCACTCTTGCCGGCCTCGAGTGTGCCGGTCACACCGTCAACTCCCAGCATTTGGGCGCCATTCTTCGTGGCGCAGGTGAGGGCGAAGAGCGGATCGAATCCCACTTTCTCGACAAAGGAATAGACCTCGCCGATCAGCGTAGTGCCGTATGGGGTAAGGGAAGAGCAGAATGAGTCCGAACCAGTGGTAAGCACGATGCCCTTGTCGCGGGCCTTTCGAAGATTGTCGTAGACGCGGGCTAGTTCCCGTTCGGTACGGGTCTGCCCCGGATAGTTGTCCTGCTGCGGATTGTATTCCGGCGGGTAGGTCTTAAACCACTGCTCTAGGAACTGAATAGTGGGGCAGAAGTAGATGCCTTTTTCTGCCATTATGTCCAAAGTTTCCTCGTTCAAAGTCTGCCCATGGATGATCAGGTGTACCCCGGCTTTAGCAGCGGCTAGTGCCCCTTCGTATCCCTCGCAGTGAGCCCATACCGGCACGTGCACCATGTTGCCTTCATCCACTACGGCCTGGATTTCCTCGTCCGTGTAGTGCTGCAGCAGCTTGTCGTCATGACGCCAGATACCGCCCCCGGTGGCCCAAATCTTGATTGCATCGACGTCTTCACGCAACCTAGTTCGAACTGCCTTTCGGAGCGGCCACGGCCCGTCGACGCGCTGTGCCCAGGGATGGGAACAGTTGTTGTATTCCAGCGGCAGCTTGTGGGAATCGCCATGGCCGCCAGTGCGGCAAAAGCCCATGCCGGTGCACACCATGCGCGGTCCCTGCATAATGCCCGCATTGATAGCGTTGCGAATCTGCACCCCCGAACGCGATATTTCTGCAACGGTCGTTAGCCCTGATTCGAGTGCGTCGTGAGCTTGCTGAACTGCTACCACCGTCTTGTAGGTGGGATCGTCTAGAACCCACTGCGTATCGTCATCAGATTCGTTGCCGGTGAAGTGGAGGTGCGAATCTACCAATCCGGGCATGACGGTCTTCCCGGAGCAATCGACCACCGTGTAGCCGTCGGGGATATCTGTGGCGGGGCCGGCGTAGGTAATCTTGCCTTCGGAAATGAGAAGGGTGGCATCATCCAGTACGGAGCCGGTGCCGTCAATTAGGTGGCTACCTGTCAGGGCGAGGTTACTCATGTGAGCTCTGTTCTTCCTTAGTAATAGAAGGGGGACTTCTTTGTCTTAGCCCATGCTAACGCGTATGGGCAAAGAGTGTGCCTTATTTCTTGGTTCGTTCCCAGTTAGCAACAGGGCCGGGGACTGCAGCAAATAGTGGGTGGCAGGGAGGAATTGGAGTAGTCAAGCTAAGCCTGTACATCTCCTCGGGAGCGCGGGCGGCAACCTTGGCGCGTAAGTGTTCTAACTCGAAGGTTAGCTGCCCCGATGTGACTGGGATGGTTTCTTCGGTTGGGGGAGCCAGAATGAGTGTGGTGTTGAAGTTGTAACCGCGCTTAGTTGCCTCTTCGGCTAGTCCGCCAAGAAAAGCAGCAATGGCGCTAGGCGGGGCGGAGTGGTTGCGGAATCGCTGTAATTGCGGGTGGTTTCTATATCCCTTTGTTCTTCCCGCAAGTACTTTTTGCGCTAATAAGGCTTCTCTCCAGCAGGCTACCAATGCCCTCCGGTCTAGTAGAGAGGGCGAGAGCGACCAGAGCCTCATAAACACCACCTTTTTCTACTGCGAATAGCTTGCAATCTACCAGTGATAATGCGCGGACGCATGAGCAGCGCTGCCTGGGAAAACAGGATGTGAGGCGCAGTAAATACCGGCGGGTAGCCAATAAATCCTTTCTATAAAAAAATCCTTGCCGTATTTACCGTGCTTAAATAGTAAAAAGTAATGACGTCCCGCGATTATTTCTCTGCGCGGGTTTTAGATACGTGAAGTCGAAATTGTCACCTCCTAGAAATAAGAGGCGCTGGCGAGTCGGGGCGTGCCGGGGATTTAGAGGGGGGGGAAGATGTGGGTGAAACTGCAGCATATTGTGGGTTTTGGGGCAACGAAGCTGTTGAATTGTGAACGCGAGTAGCAATAAATGGCAAATTGCATATTTACTTAAAATAATTTGACGAAAAATTATTAGCGGTGGGCATTAGTAAATAATTTTCCGCAGTTACTGGAGTCTGAAAAATGTGCTAAATTAATTCCAACGCGCGTGAGTTCTCAACAATAGAAATCTCGAAAAGAGGATAAAATGCGGAAAACTACTAAAGTGTGCGCAACTGGTGTTCTAGCACTGATGCTAGGTGGCATGGTGCAGCTGCCAGCTATGGCAGCAGATGCTCCGGCTCCCGACGCCGCCCACAATCACACTGCGGGCACTGCGCCTGCGCCGGCCACTCACAATGCTGGTACCGGACACGAAGGTGACCACGCCAACCACGCTGCCACTCCGACCCCTGCCGAGACTAAGCCTGCCGAAAAGGCTGAGGAAAACGACTACGGCCACACCGGCAACGTAGATAAGAAGATGCGGGAAACTCGTGAGAAGCTGGATAACTACAAGAACGCGCTCACTGACAAGGTTCCTGCCGGTTATGAAGAGTGGGCAAAGAGCAAGGATGTCCAGGACGCTCGTGCCAAGGCTAAGAAGGAATACAGCGACGCGCTAAGCCCAGAAAAGTTGTCCCGTGACGACATGAAGCTTGTTGTCGCCTACAACGAGGGTAAGGTCAAGTACCTGCCTAAGAAGCTGTGGAAGTACTCCGAGAAGGCTCAGAAGGAGAAGCCTGCTGAGGCTCCTGCAAAGCCGGCTCCTGCTAAGAAGGCTGAGAAGCAGAAGACTCCAGCCGCTCCTGTGACTGCAGCTAAGAAGGCGGGCGCTAAGAAGGCTGTCAAGACCGACGTCAAGAAGGCTGATGGCAAGAAGACCGTCGTCAAGAAGGTCGTAGTCAAGAAGACCGTCAAGGCTGGCGTGGCTGACAAGGCCGCCAAGGCTACCGAGAAGGGCGCTTCTGCTGCCACTGTTACGGCGAAGAGCAATACTGCATTGGCTCACACCGGTACCACCGCAGGAGTAGTCGGGGGAGTTTCCCTCGCCCTGCTGCTAGCGGGCGGCGGTGTATGCCTCGCTACGCGTAAGCGCGCCTAGTTCTAGGCAATAAACAAGTTGGGGGATGGCTCTTCGGAGCCTCCCCCCAATTGTTTAAGCGTCGCGTGGGGTGGACTGACCGTGCCTATAAAAAAACTGGCACCTTCTTAGAAGGTGCCAGCAAACGGTGTGAGGCTAGTCGTCCTGTCTGCTCTGCCGAACTAGATCGGACGCTTTCTGGGGATCTTCTTCAAAAGTTCGCACTAAATTTATGGCATCCACTTTGGGGTCAGTCAGCCGGTGCTCTTCTTTTAACGATTTATTTAGATAGTCAATCACATCGGCTAAATATAGCTTGCGGTATTTATTTACGACGTGGTAGGGCAATTCGCCTTTTTTGCAAAGCTCTGCCACTGTGTAACGTGATACGCCTAGTAAATCAGCAGCATCCTGAAAAGAGATCAATTTTTCGTGCGGGCAGATTGTCACTGGTTGCCATGTAGCTAGTATTGTCGCCGCATTTATGAGGATTTCTCCCAGAGGGGAAGGTAGGTCTACTACTTCGGAGTTTACTACCAGCTCAGCTTTGCATTTGCCAGTAAAATTCTCGACAGTGCGGGCAACGTGGCGATAGCTATTCTCCATTTCTTCCCGGTTGTGATTGTCGTCGGGGAAGAACGTTTTGTTCTGTGCTTGTAAACTCATGTCCCTTCTTTCGCTGCAAAAGTTGCGTCAAGTGGAGAACGCAATTATCGGAGCCTCTCCACGTAGCGAGGAACGTGCTAGTGATGCTAGAGCATGTTTCCTACAGTGACGTCGTTGTTCGTTTTTCTCTGTTACTGGATAATAATATTTTTTGAAGAAGAAAAACTAATTTACAAAAGAATGTTTTTAAGTTTATATAGCTTATAGTTATCGCAGGCGAACGCTACTTCAGGGAGCAGGGGTAGATATTGCTTTGCGTGAAAACCGTGGCCTCCACAGTGCATTCTTAGACTCAGGCAATACAATGGCGGTGAAACGCAACTTATACGTTAAGGAAGAAACTGATGGCAAACCCTGTAATCAACGGCGTTGAACAGGACCTGAGCAAGGGGCGCGTCGCTCAACAAGGCTACGTTCCGCCTCAGCAGGGCCAGTTCACGCAGCACTCTGGCTACGGCACGCAATCGGGCCATTTTTCTCAGCAGGCCCCCTATGGCACTGGCCAGGGCCAGTACGTTGGTGCACCCGATCGCGCTATCACTTACGAGGATGTCATAAACAAGTCGGGCATCATGCTGGGACTGCTGTTCCTGGCGGGGCTGGGCACGGCAGTGGCCTGCCAGTACATCCCGCAACTGGGAGGCATGGCGGCCAGCATCGGCGCCATTGGCGCCTTCATTGTGTCCATGTTCTGCATCTTCAAGCGCACGGTCAGCCCCGGGCTCTTCGTGGCTTACTCGGTGCTAGAGGGCGTGGCCCTAGGCGGAATCTCTTATTCCTTTGAGTATTCGTTCCCCGGTGTTGTAATGCAGGCACTAGTGGGCACTGCGGCTATCTTTGGCGTCACCTTGGTCTTGTTCCGCTCCGGGTATGTACGCGGCAGCTCCAAGATGATGAAGTTCGCCCTCATTTCGCTGATCGGCATCCTGGTGTATTCGATCGCCTCCTGGTTGCTCACAATGTTCGGGGTCATTTCGAACCCGATGGGACTAGATAGCGTAAAGGTCATGGGCATTCCGTTAGGCATCCTAGTCGGACTGTTCGCGGTGATCGTCGGCGCTATCTGCCTGATTCTGGACTTTGAGGTTGCCCGTCAGGCGGTAGAGACTGGCGCGCAGCGTTCCCTAGCCTGGAGGATTGCTTTCGGTATCGTCCTGGACACCGTGTACATCTACATTCACCTGCTCCGCGTTTTAGCATCCATGCGAAATGACTAGCAGGCCAGCATAAACGCTAAAGAAAACGCGCCCTCGGGCGCGTTTTCTATTACCCTAAGACCATGAGTGAACAAGAACTGCCACAGGTGCAAGGTGACTTCGGCCAGAAGCCGAAGCTAGTCTTTTCCGGCCAGCAGGCTCCTGCAGAGCTGGAAGTGTCCGTAATCAAGGAAGGCGATGGGCAAGTCGTCGAAGAAGGCGACTACATCGCCTGTAACTATCTAGGTCAGGTTTGGGACGGCAACGTCTTCGACAATTCCTACGACCGGGGCCAGCCGCTCAGCTTCCAAGTGGGCGTCGGCCAGGTAATTCAGGGATGGGATCAGGCCCTGGTGGGGCTGAAGGTTGGCACCCGCGTGCTGCTGTCCATCCCGCCGGAACTAGGCTACGGCGAGCGAGGCGTACCGCAGGCAGGAATTAAGGGTGGCGACACCCTAGTCTTCGTAACTGACGTACTTGGAATTCTTTAGCCCAAACTAAAAGTGGCCCGGCGCTTGCCGGGCCACTTTCACATTTACAGGACTCCTGTCGGGCACGAGAAGCCGTTAGGCCCGTGCATGCAGTATCCATCCGGATTCTTGAATAGGTACGCCTGGTGTTCTTCCTCGGCAGGGTAGAACGGTAGGTCCTCGCTGGGCTCGTGAATCTCGGTTACGATCTGGCCTTTTCCGGCCTCGGCGAGTACTTTTCCGAAGGCTTCCTTGGTAGCAACAGCTGCGCGGTACTGCTCGTCGGTAGTAGTAAAAATCGCGCTTCGGTATTGCCTACCGCGGTCGTTACCCTGGCGGTTTAGCGTGGTCGGGTCGTGGTTTTCCCAAAAGACCTTCAGGACGCCCTCGGCAGAGATGACGGCAGGATCGTAGATCACCTTGACCGTTTCGGCGTGGCCGGTGGTGTTAGTACAAACCAGTTTGTAAGACGGGTTGGCAACCGTACCTCCCTGGAAACCAACGGAGGTGTTGAGCACTCCGGGAGTATTCCAGAAGATCCTTTCGGCGCCCCAGAAACATCCCATCGCTAGATAGATAGTGCGGACGTTCTTGTCGAATGGCCCGTCTGGCGAGGTGCCTAGTACAGGGTGACGTCCCGCCACAGTGGGAACTGTGTTAGCGGTAGGGAAGGAAACCATAATACCTCCAGTAATGAAAGAGTATTCAGGCACTATATTAGGGCAGATGCTCTATAGCCGATAAGGTTGATCCAGAACTCGAACAAGGAAGAATGATGGCTACAGAGGAGAGTAAACGCGTCCCGGATTTTGCCGGTGCGGTTAGGCGAGCACTAGACAAGATCAAGGATGCTCGCCAGGATAAGCAGACAACTAAGTGGAAGCCTCGCAAGCATGTGGCGGAGGCGCCCGTTGAACTCGAGGACGCAGCCCAGGCTGTGTCGCCAACGTTGCGGGTGGCAGCCGCATGGTCTTGGCGCCTGCTGCTGGTTGGCATCGCTACTGCAGCTGTGCTTTGGCTGCTATCGCAATTGACCGTGGTGGTTATTCCGCTGTTGATTGCGCTGCTGCTAACGGTACTGCTCGAACCGATTGTGAGACTGTTCCCGGCAACGCCTCTGTGGCGAACGGTGGGCACAATAGTAGCCCTCTTAGTTGGACTAGGCCTGGTAGGTGGTCTGCTTTATCTATCTTCTAGCCAAATTGTGGCCAATATCGGCCCTCTTGCCGCTAAAGCTAGAGGTGGCCTTGATGATGCAGTCGATTGGATTGCGAATGGCCCACTGAAACTGGATCAGGGGCAGATAGAAGAATATGTGCGCAAGATGCAAAACGAGATCGGTTCGTTTGTGCAGTCTAATGGTTCGCGTATTGCCTCCGGGGCGCTCGCTATCACCTCTTCCATTACCAATATTGTTACCTCGGCTTTAATGGTGCTGTTCTGCGTGTTCTTCTTCCTAAAGGACGGCCGGAAGATCTGGCAGTTCTTTGTTCGGTGCATGCCGAAGGCTGCTCGTAACCCCGCGAACGAGGCCGCGATCCGCGGTTGGGTGACTATTTCTTCTTACGCTCGTGCCCAGATGGAAGTTGCTGCGATCGACGCGGTTGGCATCGGAATCTCGGCGGCGGTGCTTGGGGTTCCGCTTGCTCTGCCCATTGCCGTGCTGGTGTTCTTGGGCGCGTTCATTCCGATTGTTGGTGCTATTGCCACGGGCGCCATTGCCGTGCTGGTTGCGCTAGTGGATCAGGGCCTAACAGTTGCATTGCTTATGTTGATCGCCATTTTGGTAGTGCAGCAGATCGAATCGAACTTGTTGCAGCCCCTGCTTATGTCGAACGCGGTTTCGCTGCACCCACTGGCGGTGTTGTTGGCTGTTGCTGCAGGCGGATTTACCATGGGGATCGCTGGCGCCATGTTCTCGGTTCCGCTCATGGCGTTTGTCAACACCGTGGTCATGTACCTGCACGGCTACGATCCGTTCCTGCGGTTGGTCTACGACCCGAAGCGGCCTGGGGGAGCTCCCGGCACGCTGGATGAGGAGATTGCCAAGTCGCTAGAGCCGAAGGCTAATAACTTGAAGCAGGCGGCTGAAGCGCGCAAGAAGTACGAAGGCGGCCCAGGTGCGCCCAAGGACGTAGATATAGAGGTCGTCGCCGCTGCGGAAACCCAGAAGGCAGTTGGCGAGGACGATGAGGCTAGCATCGCCCAGCGCGCTCAGGTTGAGCAGGCTGTGCGCAGTCAGTTAGACGAGTAGCTTTAAAAAATTTGTGGGGGCAGCGGTCGCTGCCCCCACAAATTTATATACGCCTTAGGCGGTGTACGGCTTTACTTCGCCGATCTGGACTTTGATGTCCTTGCCGTTAGGAGCCGTGTAGGTTACGGTCTCGCCGCTCTTGTGCCCCATGAGGGCCTTGCCGATGGGGGCGTCAGGAGAGAAGACTTCGACCCCGAGGCCTTCAGAGGCTTCGCGGGTACCTAGCAGGAATTTGATTTCGCGTCCTGCCATCTTCACGTTCACGATCATGCCGGGTTCTACGATCCCGTCGTCGGCGGGGGTTTCTCCGACTTCAGCGTTCTCGAGCAGTTCTTCAAGCTGGGCGATGCGCGTTTCGTTCATTGATTGCGCCTCGCGGGCTGCGTGGTATCCGCCGTTTTCCTTCAGGTCGCCCTCTTGGCGAGCCAGGTCAATGCGCTTGACGATATCGGGACGCTGCACGTCGCGGCGATCGTTCAGCTCCTCGACGAGCTTGTCATAAGCTTCCTTCGTAAGCCAGGTAGTGTCTGCCATAGCATCCTCCATTACTAAAACATGGTGCCCGGGACGGCCCGGGCACATATGCCGCCTAGAATACCAGCTTCGCCACCCCAGCTACAGTTAGGGCCGGCAAAATCACTAACCTAATAGCGCAAAATAGGCGGCAATGCAGTGGCATACCCAACCGGCCAAGGTGAAGGCATGGAATAGTTCGTGGAAGCCGAAGTAGCGGGGCGAGAAGTCGGGCCACTTGAAGCCGTAGACGATCGCGCCGACCGTGTAACAGATGCCTCCGGCTGTTAGCAGCCAGGTGAATGCTAGTCCGCCGAAGTGAGCTAGTTCGGGTAGATACCAGACGGCCACCCACCCCAGCACTACGTAGATTGGGGTGTAAACCCAGCGAGGGGCAGAGGGCCACAGCCATTGCAGTGCAATACCTGCGCCAGCGCCAATCCATACGACTAGCAGCAGCACTAGGATGTCGTGGGTTGGTAGCACCCCAACCGCCATTGGAGTGTAGGTGCCTGCTATCAGCAGGAAGATATTTGAGTGATCCCAGTTCCGCAAGAACTTATCTGCCAGGCGTCCCCAGTAGTGGCGGTGGTAGAACCCCGAGATGCCGAAAAGCATGAGTGAGGTAAGCAGGAATACCGAGGCTGCGGCGCGCCCTACCACCGTGGGTGTGAGGACGATGAGTACCAGTAGCGCGGCCATTGAAACTGGGGTGGCTACCGTATGAAACCAACCTCGTAGCAGAGGCTTTTTCACCACGTATTCCAGATTCCGCGGGTCTAAGCGGTGCCATGAAGAACGTTCACTCGTGTGCAAGGGGCCCCCTAAACTTACGTGTCCGTAACCTACGTTAGCGTAGGTTTATTGCTTTGGCCAGAATGAAAAGGCTCGTGCCAGTAACAATATTTGTTACCAATCGCAAAATGTTCGCCAGATAAGTTTTATTGCAGACAAGGCCCGGCGTGTGCACTACATTATTTAAAGGAGGTGCCATGGCCTACAACGTTTTATATGAGGTATACGAACGGCGACTAGTCGGCGAGATCGATACCGCCAACATGCCCCGTCACATAGGGGTCATTCTTGATGGCAATCGGCGTTGGGCAAAATCTGTTGGTATCGAAGCCAGCGCTGGCCATAGGAAGGGCGCCTCGAAGATTGAAGAATTCCTTGGCTGGGCGGACGAAGTGGGCACCGAGGTCGTCACTTTGTGGATGCTCTCCACTGACAACCTAAAACGTGATCCGGAAGAACTGTCAGCTCTTTTCGAGATCATTGCTGACGCGGTGGAACACATTGCCCAGGTTGGCAAATGGCAGATCCGCGTAGTGGGAGCGAAAGACGTGCTCCCAGAGAAATTTGCCGCCCGCCTGCGCGCCACCGAAGCGCAGACCGCCAGCTGCAAGGGCATGCAGGTAAATGTCGCCATAGGTTACGGCGGCCGCGAAGAAATAGCCGATGCTGTGCGGGCAATCCTTCGAGAACAGGCCCAGGCAGGCAAGAGCCTAGAAGAAGTGGCCGACGCCCTCACTGTACGCGACATTACCGAGCACCTGTACACCAAGGGACAACCGGATCCTGACCTGGTTATCCGCACCTCAGGCGAACAGCGGCTGTCGGGCTTTCTGCTGTGGCAAAGTGCCCACTCAGAATTCTATTTCTGCGAAGCTTACTGGCCCGATTTCCGCCGCGTCGACTTCCTGCGTGCCCTACGCGATTACTCCCAACGCGAGCGGCGCCTGGGACGCTAATCCTGTACCTGTTGCGGAGCAGCCGCGTCTAGGCGCTGCATAGCCGAATCCAAGAATGCCTGGCAGTGCTTTGCCAGCTCCTCGCCTCGTTCCCACATCTTGAGGGCGTCCTCTAGCGGCACCTGCCCGCCCTCGAGCTGACGAACGGTGGCCACCAGCTGATCGCGAGCCTGCTCGTAGCTTAGTTCCTGAACCGGGGGTAGATTGTCAGTCATTTTCTTCCTTCTTTGTTGGCAAAGTGGCGCCCACAACCTGGGTTACCATCCGGCCTTCTGCTAACAGGCCTTCAAGTAGATCGCCCTTCTTAATCTGGCTGGCGGAGGTAATAATTTGCCCGCTGGGACCCCGCAACACGCTGAAGCCGCGTTCCAAGATTCCCTGCGGTGAAAGTGCCCTAAGAGTTTGGCGGGCGCTATCTACCTGCCCTTGCGCCATATCCACTAGGGAGCGGGTGCGCAGCCGCAGGCGCTCGCGGGCCCCACTGAGCCTTTCGGCCTCGACATCGAACATGGCCGAGGGGCGAGACATGACGGGGCGGGCGCGCAGATTCGAAAGGCCGGTGAGCTCAGTGTCGATGCGCTGGCGCAGCAGGTGCTGCATCCGCGTGCGCGCATCGGTGAGCAAGACTTCCTGCTCAGCCACATCGGGCACAATCTTGCGGGCAGCATCTGTGGGGGTGGAGGCGCGGTAATCCGAAACCAAATCCAGTAGGGGAGCATCGGTTTCGTGGCCGATAGCTGAAACCAAGGGGGTAGTAGCGTTCGCTGCTGCTCGCACTATTGCCTCGTCACTGAACGGCAATAGGTCCTCTACCGACCCGCCGCCGCGCGCAATCACTATCACGTCGACTTGGGCAAGCTGATCCAATTCTGCGAGGGCGGCAGACACCTCGGGAACGCAGCGTTCGCCCTGGACTGCTACCTCGCGGATCTCGAAACGGGTGGAAGGCCAGCGGGCCTGCGCGTTTACTATCACGTCGTGTTTTGCTTTGGCATTGCGCCCGCAGATCAATCCGACGACGCGGGGGAGGAATGGCAGCGGCTTCTTGCGTTCGGAGGCAAATAATCCCTCTGCCGCCAGTCGCTTGCGCAGCATTTCAATCTGCGCGAGCAGATCTCCTAAGCCAGAAGTGTGAATCTCGTGGGCGAATAGTGACAGTGAGCCATTGACTTCGTAGTAATCCGGCTTCGCGTTGACTACAACCCGGGCGCCCTCGTCAAAACCGGGACCTGCCTTGTCTACTACTCCGGCGAACGCCTTCACTGTCATCGACACGTTCTGATGCAGATCGCGGATGGTGAAGAACGCCATGCGGGTGCCGGGGCGGCGCTTGTATTCGACTACCTGCCCCTCGACCCAAAGGGCGGACATGCGGTCGACATATTTCTTGATGTTGGTCGACAGTAACGCCAGCGGCCACGGGTTATCGCGGGTAGTAAGAGAGGCTCGCGGAGCCAAGTTCGAATTCGCGTTCACCCCCTAAGCTTTACATACTTTGCGCGAAGGCTGTTTTATATCCATAGCTTTGCCGCCGGCTTGGGGCGCAAGGCTAGCCCAAAGCGAAATATTTCTCACGAACGGGGCGGGAGCAATAAAGAGTAGGTACATTAGGGGCGTGAGCGAAAAGAAGAAGATCCTGCTGGCCGCACCTCGCGGCTACTGCGCCGGGGTAGACCGGGCGGTAGACGCTGTCGAAAAAGCTCTGGAACTTTATGGGGCTCCCATATACGTTCGCAAAGAGATCGTGCACAACAAGTATGTCGTCGAAACCCTAAGCAAGCGGGGAGCAATCTTCGTTTCAGAAACAGACGAGGTACCTGCCGGCGCTCGCGTAGTCTTTTCTGCTCACGGGGTGTCCCCTGCAGTACACGCATCGGCCGAGGCGCGGCAGTTGCAAACCATCGATGCCACCTGTCCGCTAGTTACCAAGGTGCACCGGCAGGCGGTCCGCTTCGCGAAGGACGATTACGACATTGTGCTCGTCGGCCATGAAGGCCACGAAGAGGTCGAAGGTACCCAGGGGGAGGCCCCCGACCACATCCAGGTCATCGACGGGCCAGACGAGATTGACCAGTTGCAAGTGCGCGACCCCGACAAGGTCGTGTGGCTATCTCAGACCACCCTGTCGGTAGACGAAACTAAGGCGACCGTAGAAAAACTGCGGGAAAAGTTCCCGAATCTTATCGACCCGCCCTCGGGCGACATTTGCTATGCCACCCAGAACCGCCAGGGTGCGGTAAAACAGATTGGCAAACAGGCTGATGTCATGATCGTAGTGGGGTCTGCCAATTCCTCAAACTCAGTGCGCTTAGTAGAGGTCGCCCTCGAAGCGGGCGCCGGGGCTGCCCATCGCATCGACAAGGCGGATGAACTGCAAGAAGAATGGTTCGAGGGTGCCACCACAGTGGGGCTTACCTCCGGGGCATCCGTGCCGGACATCCTGGTTCGAGACGTAATTACGTGGCTAGGCCAGCGCGGCTTCGACACGGTAGAGAAGGTGCGCACGGTAGAAGAATCCGTTACCTTCTCGCTGCCGAAGAACCTTCGGGCCGACCTGATGCAGGCGGGCAAGCTAGACCCGAAAGACCGCAAACGCAGGCCGGGGCCAGATCACACCTGCTAACAGAACACCCCTACAGATTTGGTTAGTACTGCCAAGCAGCTAGACTGTATGCGTGGCTTTGACAATTGGTATCGCAGGACTGCCCAACGTAGGCAAATCGACTCTGTTCAACGCGCTTACCCGCGCGACCGTACTGGCAGCGAACTACCCGTTCGCCACCATTGAACCGAACGTGGGGGTTGTGCCCCTACCAGATTCGCGGCTAAACGAGCTGGCCAAGCTGTACGATTCTCAGAAGATCGTGCCCGCCACCGTATCTTTCGTGGACATTGCGGGGATTGTGCGTGGCGCATCCGAGGGCGAAGGGCTGGGCAACCAGTTCCTTGCGAACATTCGCGAAGCCGATGCGATCTGCCAGGTGACCCGCGCATTTGAAGACCCTGACGTGGTGCACGTGGACGGCAAGGTCGATCCGGCCTCGGACATCGATACGATCACCACCGAATTGGTGTTGGCAGACTTGCAGACGCTGGAAAAGATGATTCCGCGGCTGGAAAAGGAAGTGCGCGGCAAGAAGACCGAGCAGGTAGTGCTCGACACCGCGTTGGAAGCACAGAAGATCCTCGAGGACGGCAAGACCATCTCTTCCGTGTCGGGCGATCGCGACCTAGATCCGGACGTGCTGAAGTCCTTCCAGCTGATGACTTCCAAGCCGTTCATCTACGTGTTCAACATGGACAGCGCCGGCATGGAAGATAAAGAGAAGCAGGCCGAGCTAGCCAAGATTGTGGCCCCCGCTGAAGCAGTGTTCCTTGACGCTGGGTTCGAGGCCGAATTGGTTGAGCTTGACGAGGACGAGGCCCGCGAGATGCTGCAGGAAGCAGGCCAGGAGGAATCCGGTCTGGACAAGCTGGCCCGCGTTGGCTTTGACACTCTTGGGCTGCAGACCTTCCTTACTGCCGGAGAGAAGGAGTCGCGGGCGTGGACCATCCACAAGGGTGATACTGCCCCGCAGGCGGCAGGCGTAATTCACACCGACTTTGAACGCGGGTTCATCAAGGCAGAAATTATCAGCTACGACGAACTGATGGAATACGGTTCCATGCACGAGGCGCGCGAACACGGCAAGGTGCGCATGGAAGGCAAGGACTACGTCATGCAGGATGGCGACATCGTGGAGTTTCGTTTCAATGTAACCTGAGGCGCGCTAGTGTTAGCGGCATGACAACACGTGCTGCTATTTACCTCCGTATCTCGCTCGATGCTGCCATGGACGGCCTCGCCATCGACCGGCAGCGCCAGGACTGCGAAGCCCTTGCCGAGCAACGCGGCTGGGACGTCGTGCATACCTACGTCGATCAGTCGATCTCCGCGTCGAAGAAGGACGTGGACCGCCCCGACTACGACGCGATGGTGGCGTCCTTTGAGCGCGGCGAGATCGACGCGATCATTTGCTGGGACCTCGACCGCCTCACACGGCAGCCCTGGCAGCTCGAAGAGTGGATCGACAGGGCAGAGGAGCAGGGGCTGAAACTCGTCACTGCGAACGGTGATGCTGACCTTGCCACCGACGGCGGCAGAATGTACGCGCGCATCAAAGCAGCCGTGGCACGCGGCGAGATCGAGCGAAAGAGCATGCGCCAGTCTCGTGCGCAACAGCAACGCGCCGAGCAGGGCCGCTGGTACTCCGGCGGTGTGCGCCCTATCGGCTACACCTCCACCGGCGAGATCATTCCATCCGAAGCCGCCGCCGTGCTCGGTATGTTCCGCGCTGTCGAGAGGGGCAACTCCATGCGCGACATTGCGCGCGCCTTATCTGGGGTCGATCAACCGGGCTTGCCGGATATCCCGACCACGCCGCGCCATATGTACACCGTGGTCACAGAGCGCAACGCTCGACGCCGCGCTGAAGGCCAGGAAGAAAAGCCGGTTCCCGACGCGCAGCCGTGGGCCTACACGTCGTTGCACTCGATCCTGCGCAACCCCGTGTATGCGGGTTACTCCACTTATAAGAAGGCCAAGCGCAAAGGCGTGAAGAACAAATACCGCCGTGTCACGCATATCGTCCGCGACCCCGATACCGGCGAGCCGGTGAAAGGGCAGTGGGAGCCGATCGTCACACCAGATCTGTGGTGGCGCGTGCAGAACGTGCTCGACGATCCCGACCGGCTGACCAACAAGGAGCGCCGGAACACTCGCCGCCATCTCGGCTCGGGTCTGTATGTCTGCGACGAGTGTGGCAACCCCGTGCGCACACATGCCGACCGCTACCGCTGCGCCGCCTGTGGATTAGTGCGCACACATAGCGTCGATGATTTTGTGCTCGCCGTGATCCGCGCCCGCCTTGGCCGTGACGACCTGGCGGACCTGCTGCCGACTGTGGACGACGACGAGGTCAACGCCATCGACGACGAACTCGCTGAGCTTCGCGCAAAGCTCGCCCGCGTCCAGGCTGACTACGATGAGGAGCTTATCGAGGCCCGTGACCTCAAGCGCGCGCGAAACCGTTATGAGCCGCAGATCGAGAAACTCGAAGCGCGCCGTGCCCGTCTTGCTGGCGCATCGGCGCTGCTCGACACAACCGGCTACGCCTCGCCCGTGGATGCCTTCGACAACGCAGAGCTTGCCGTGCAGCGCCGAGTCATCAATACCCTGTGCCAGGTGCGCCTGCGCCGTGGCGTGCGCGGCACCAAGACCTTTAACCCTGAATCGGTGCAGATCGTGTGGAACTAGGTTGCAGTGTGTGACACGTCAACAATCGCGCGCATGCGCTGCGGCGCGCAAAGCTCTTACGAAGGAACGCCACGGGAGCCGGCAGTTCGGGGGAGATCTGCCTTCGTGTATCGGGGGCGACACTGCTCAACCGTGGCGTTCGCAGGAAGTATGACACGGCTCTTGTTACCCCAGAGGTCGTAGGTTCGAATCCTGCCCCCGCTACCAACTTCCAAGCCCCTACCAGGAGAAACACTGGTAGGGGCTTTAGTTATTTCTCTTAAGGCGCACGTCCTGGGACTCAAATCGGGACTTTAGCGATGGCATTTTGTCACTTAAGCCGGTTTGGAAGTGATGGGGTTAAGTGACAATTTTCGATTTTGTGACCTTGGATGACTGTGTCGTTTTGAGGAGTCGTCTGCACGGATTTCAGAAGTCCTCTGTACTATCGCCATCCACTCCGGAGAGGCCGCGGGCGTTCGTCCACTTCATCTGGAACGCGATTCGACAGAGCGCATTCAATACGATGGTCTTTTTCTCCCTGCGAAGGATGGGGGCAGTTTAGGGTACCAGGGTGTTGACCAGATCGAGGAATTCCTCAGCGTAGGCAATTTGCTTGCGTAGCTTTTCGTAGCGGGTGCGCGTCTCCTCACGAATGTCGGCAAGGGTGGCCTTGGCATTACTCCGTGCCTGCTGTGCGGTATCACTGTCCTGCCCGCCATCTGAACTATGAAGAATCTCCGCAGCTTCCAGGAATTCCCGCATCTGATCCAGAGTAAACCCCAGCGGTTTCATCCGTCGCACCAGCAAAACACGACGTACATCAGCCTCACTATAAAGCCTGAACCCACCAGGGCTACGCCCCGATGGGGTAATCAGGCCGACGTTGTCATAATAACGCAAGGTGGGAATCGACAACCCCGTCTGGTCAACGACCTCGCCGATCTTGAAATTACTGTTTTGCATTGCCTGTTCTCCTTCACGGTGATGTTGCCCACGGGTTCCTGTGCCTGGGTTGGCGGTTGAGTAAAACTCCCGCTACCATGACCACCATCACCAAACCTAAAGTTACTAGAGGGTTGGATTCCTTTCGGGCGTTCGCCCAGTTACCTATCCCCTCAAAGATTGGACATCTATGACTGAAACTAGCACGGCGGCCCCCCGCCCCCTCCTGAGTCCAGACGGCGCTGATGCCCCTACCGGGATCATCGCATCCTTCCGTTACGCATTTTCTTCCCCCGCCCGTATCCGTATAGAGATTCTGGCCGGACTGGCGGTATCCCTGGCGCTGATCCCTGAGGCCATTGCCTTTTCCATCCTTGCCGGTGTTGACCCAGCCATGGGTCTGTTTTCCTCGGTAGTCATGGCCATTGCGATCGCCTTTACCGGTGGCCGCCCGGCAATGATCACCGGCGCCACCGGGGCTATTGCCCTAGTCATTGCTCCTGTGGCGCGTGGTTACGGGATGGATTATTTCATCGCCACCGTCCTGTTGGGCGGTGTCCTACAAATCGTGCTCGGCGCCCTCGGTGTGGCGAAACTTCAGCGTTTTATCCCCCGATCGGTGATGCTGGGTTTCGTCAATGCACTGGGCATTATGATTTTCACCGCCCAACTCGAACACCTCATTGATGTGCCTTGGATAGTCTACCCACTCGTCGGCTTGGGTGTGGTGATCATGATTTTCTTCCCCAAGCTCACCAGTGTGATCCCCGCCCCGCTGGTCACGATTATCGTGCTCACCGGTTTGGTCATTGCCGCCGGTTTGACTGTCCCGACGGTCTCGGACATGGGCAAGATGCCGGAGACCTTACCGTCCCTGTTTATTCCGAACGTGCCGTGGACGTTGGAGACCCTGCAGATCATCGCGCCTTATGCCCTGGCCATGGCCGTGGTCGGTCTCATGGAATCGTTGATGACCGCCAAGCTCGTCGATGACATCACCGACACTCATTCCGATAAAACTCGTGAATCCTGGGGACAGGGGGTGGCTAATATTGCCTCCGGTTTCTTCGGCGGCATGGGTGGCTGCGCGATGATCGGTCAAACCATGATCAACGTCCGCGAATCCGGGGCACGTACCCGCCTATCCACCCTGTTAGCCGGTGTGTTCCTGCTGGTCCTGGTCCTGGCACTGGGCGACATCGTTGGCATGATCCCGATGGCTGCCCTGGTGGCAATCATGATCATGGTCTCGGTCGGCACCATCGACTGGCACTCGGTGCATCCACGCACCCTTAAACTCATGCCGGTCTCTGAGACCATTGTTATGGCCGTGACGATTATTGCCACCCTAGCCACCAGCAACCTGGCCATTGGTGTGGTGTTGGGTGTGGTCACCGCGATGATCATGTTCGCCCGTCGGATGGCACATATCGCTTCCATTGAAAAGGTCTCCGAGATCGACGGCGACGGCGATGGAGAGATTGATACTCGTACCTACCGGGTGCATGGCCAGTTGTTTTGGGCATCAAGCAATGACCTGGTTTATCGCTTTGATTACACCGATTCTGCCCGTCATATCACTATTGATCTCACTGAGGCGGAGATCTGGGATGCCTCCACGGTCGCGACCTTTGACGCGATTACGCAGAAGTTCCAGGACAGAGGCAAAACCGTGTCCATTATCGGGCTCGACGGTCCCAGTCAGGACCGGCTGAACCGCCTGTCTGGCCGGCTTGGCACCGGCCACTAACATCCCCCGACTCGAGCACATCGACTTGGCGCCCCAACTTATAACCGGGGCGCCAGTTTATTGGTGCTGTTGCAAAGTTGGGGCATAGGAAGAGCATAAAAGAAGCGTAGCGGTTAACCGCTACGCTGTGTTGTGGGGATTTTTACTTTTTACGGTGCACGTGTTCTAGTTAGTGGTTCGTTTCTTTCCTCGGGTGATTGCGACGGTATTCCTCGACTAAGTGAGCAATACCCGGCGCAGCCTGGGACAACATCCAGGTCATAAGCGCTATAAGAACCCCTATGACGATAAGTGTTAACGCCAACCAGCCCAGTGTTGGGCCGATGCCGTTGGCCTCCTGGACGTGACCCCACAAGGCAGACACGCCGTCGGGTATGCCGAGCATACTTAGCAGCCCGTTCCCCAAGGCTCCGACAGCAACGAGTGCGATAGCAACGAAGAGAACACTGGCTGCAATCCACGAGGCAGACATGCAGGCCTTAATAAAGTTCGTGTTCGACTTTTCCATATCGTCGTTATACTGCTTGCGTTCTGCGCGTATCTCCTCCAGCAGCTTTTCGTTGGACTCCTTCTCCTGGAGCAGAGCGCTGCGAGCCTTCTTAGAGGCTTCTGCTGCCTCGTGCAGGCTCTTAGGCTCTTTCGACATTGCCTCAGATACAGCTACTTCTACCAGCGGTTCCAGGCTAGAAGTCAGGCTCGAAGTCATCTGAGCGTTCAGGCTCTGGCTGCGACCCGGACCACATCTACTCAGACACCATCTCCGGCACCAACTGGCAACGGCCTGGTCTTGATGACGCGCTGGCGTACATGCGCCCCGACGACACGCTCGTTGTCACGCGCTTGGACAGGCTCGGCCGCAGCCTCGCGGACACCGTGAACACCATCGCTGACCTCGCCGAGCGTGACATCAACGTCAAGGTGTTGGAGCCAGCGCTGGACACGTCGAAGCCCACCGACAAGGTGGTTATCAACGTCATGGCAAGTCTTGCCGAGTGGGAGCGTGACCTGCTTGTCCAGCGCACCCGTGAGGGCGTGGCGCACGCCCGCGCACAGGGCAGGGTCGCCGGCCCCAAGCCGAAGCTCAGCGCTGAGCAGGCGCAGATGGCCAAGGAGCTTATCGACGGCGGCAAGTCCGTCAGCGCTGTAGCGCGCACCTTTAACGTCTCGCGGCCGACGATCTATCGCGCTCTCAAGCGCATCGAAGCCGACGCTTAAGCACAGGCTGCGTCGCTAGCGCTCGCACCCGGCGAGAAGGCATCAGGCTGCGCTAGCGACGCTCGGCACACATGAGTGCTGCACTGCTGGGATACGCCTGCGACCGGCAGAGCCGGGCCGAATACGGGATTGACCACATACACCCCGTATTCGTGCAAAGGAGCACTGCCATGTCCACCCATTCTCACACGCTTGCATCCCACGGCGAGATCCTCGCGAACCTCCCCGGCATCCTCGGGTTCTACCCGAACAACTCGCTGATCCTCGCGTTCTTCGTCGACGACGAGGGCGTCGACACCGTCCGCCTCGGCCCGGTCGCACGGTTCGACCTGGACGAAGCAGTGGAGAAGCTCACCGAGAGCCGCGAGCGGTTCGCAGCGTGGGTCCACCACCTCGAACTCGACGCTGTTATCGCGTACATGATCAGCGATGACATTGCGCAGCCGGTCTTCGACGAGACGGCCACGTACCTCACCAGCGGGGCCTCGCCGCTACCGCCGCTGCTCGGGGTGGTGCAGGTGCCCGAGATCGTCACTGGGGCTGCTTGGTGGTCTGTGTACCAGCATCCGCTCATCGACGAGCCGCGCCACGGTGTTGTCGGCGAGGTCGCCGCATCAGCGGCGCTGCAGCAGATGCTAGAGCACACCGGCGAGCTGCCGGAGCCGAGCAAAGACGACATCGAGGCACGGTTGAACAGCACTGACCACGGCATCGACGCTGCCGAGCACGCCGACATCATCGAAGACGCGCTGGCGTATATCCCGCCCATGTTCGCAGACGTGCTGCAGCGTGAGTATGAGCAGGCGGCGGCAGGGATCACCCAGCCGAGCGCTCGCGCTGTTCGGTCTGCGCTGAAATGCTTCACCACGCCGCGCTTGCGGGACACGCTGCTTGCCGCACTGCTCGATGACCCGCAGGCGGGCCTTGCGTTCATAGAGAAGGTTATGCGCGCTGTCCCGACCAGCTGGCCAGGCATGCGCTCGCAGCTCACCGCCACTGTTGCCGTGCTCGCTCACGCCACAGGCCAGCCGGGGCTAGCTGGCGTGGCTGCGCAGCGAGCCACCGAGATCGGGCCAGACGAGAACTTCCCGTCGCTGGTGGCGAAGCTGACCGATATCGGCCAGGGCGAGCGGATGGTCGAGCTTGTCCGCGAGGGCGCTGAGAAGACCCGCACGATCTTGTTTGCCGAGTAGCACCACACACCCCGTTGTAGCAATGCAACGGGGTTTCTTTTTCTCGCGGGGCCTTGGCTTGCGACGACAGACACCGCAACGAGGCAGGGGAGTGACCTTTAGACAGCAGAGCTGTCTCCAACAGACGGATTGACCATCAATCCGAACAAGGAGGCACGTGATGCGCGACATCACCCACACCGGCCTGGAACTGCTCTACCAGCTCGCCGACGGCATCGACGGCGAGGACGCCGATCCGGGCGCAGCACAAGAACTGCGCGACCTAGAGGCGGCAGGCACACCGCTGCCCTGGGCAGTGTTGTAACGACAGCGCAACCGCCCCGCAGCAGCAAAGCAGCTGCTTAAGTACCCAAATTGCACGGCAAATCACACCCACTCACGTAAGGAGAACCAACATGTCCAACCCCTTCAACAACGGCACCATCGTCGGCAACGCAGCTCGCGCACCCAAGCTGTTCGAGCACGCAAACGGCGGCGCGACGGTGAAGCTCAGCGTCTATGCGCGCAACACCTTCAAGAACAAGTCCACCGGCAAGGTGGAAAGCGAGATCGTGGAGCTGACCGGCTACGTCCAGGACGCCGCGAACCCCGGTGTGTTCGGCTGCATCGGCTCCGGCGATCGCGTTGCGGTGAGCTACTCGCTCAAGACCGACGTCTACACCGACAAGGACGGTGTGAAGCAGTACCCGCTGGTGGCGCGCATCGACACGGTGCAGCTGATCGATTCCAAGAAGGAGTCCGCTGCTCGCGCTGCCCGTCGCGGAGGCGAGGCGGCGACCGCCGCCCTGGCTGGCGCTGAGGGCGAAGAAGTACCGTTCTAACTACGAAACCCCGCAGGGAAACCTGCGGGGTTATTTTTTCAACCATTTCACACGCCAATTTGCTGCGAATCACTTGTGCAGTTTTACGGTGCAGTGGTGCGGTGCTTTTACTGGCGTTTCTGCTGCGCAACTCACTGCACTATGTAGTGTCTGTGACATTTCATTAACACGTAGGTTGCACTGTGTATTGGGCACCCATTTCATCGACACGTTTACTGCGCAATCAAATGCCCTGTCACTTTAATGACATGTGAATTGGGCAGTGAAGTGGTTTGTCATCCTATTGACACCTTTACTGCGCAACAGGATGACAACGACATTCTGCAGGTCTGTGTGCTGGCATGTTTGCTGTGCAGCACATGCGCCGTCGTACACACCGACGCGCTGCGCAATATCTCCGCCACTTAACCGGCCAATTCGCTGCGCAACGTAGTGACACTTGGCCCCGCTTAGCCGAGATTTCTTCGATTTTCGCCGAATCTCAGCGGTTTCATACCGCAGATGACCGACGACGCCGACGGCGCCCTGTACGGCCCGCAGACGGGCGTGCAGAGCGCATGGTGAGCTGCTAAAGCTCCATACCGCCGTCACGATCACGCTGCTGTTGCTGCTGGCGGCGCTTCTCGATACGCTCGCGCGCACGTTGCTGCGCCCCGCCCTTCTTGCCTGAGGTCTGCGACTGCTTGAACAGCGTGTAGCGCTCAAGCAGCTCCGGGCTGCGATGCAGTTCTTGCACCAGGAACTTCTTGTCCAGATGCTCCAACTGCTGTCCTGACTTCACCGCTTCTTCGATGATGATGGCTGCTTCATCTTCGGCGTCCGTGTGCGCGTTGCGGCGGATCTGATCAGCCTCATCGCGGGCATCCGTGCGCGTTACTGCAGCGTCGCGCGTGGCCTCGTCGCGGATGCTTGTGGCCTCATCTCGTGCTTCGCTGCGGATCGTCTCAGCGTCGCGCTCAGCCTGCTTACGGGCCTCGTCGGCTTGGCGTGTGATCGACTCCGCTTCGCTGCGGGCTGCGGCTGTAATCTCGCCCGCCTTGGCCTGTGCAGTCTCTTCGGCTCGTTCGAGCAGCTCGTCTGCTTGCGCTTCGGCAAGGCCCATGGTCTGCTCGGCTTCTTGCTTGGCCTTCTCGCGCGCGTCACTGCGGATCTGCTCGGCTTCTTGCTCTGCCTTCTCACGTGCCTCGTTGAGCACACGCTCGGCAACAGCGCGAGCCTGTTCTTCGGCGTGCTGCAACACACCTTGCGCTTTTTCGTTGGCAGCTTTTGCCTGTTCAAGTTCTTTTGCTGTTTGCTCGCGGTCACGATCAATTGCGTCCATATCGCGCTGCACGGATCGCTTCTTGACTTCCACATCATCCTCGCGCTTGGCGAGGTCGCGCTCCCGGTCTTGTTGTTCTGCGTAGCGTCCGAGGTTCAACGACTCGTCATGCCGCTCGGAGACTTCCAGTTCCACCGGATAGCCCAGCGAGTGCATGTGTTCGCGCAGGCCCCGTTGCGCGTCGATGAACTTCTGGTTACCCGAGATCTGCTTGCCCTTCTTCGGGCCGGATGTGTACCGCACTGAGGTGTCAGTGTTGTACGCGATGCCGGGGCGGCAACGGAGCTTGTCGGGATCTTCGGGCTTCGGTGAGAACGTATCCGCCTGGAACTGGATGTGTGGCGTTGATTCGTCGAAGTTCATATCACCGCCAGCGACTGCGTCGATACCGCCGGGAATGAAGTTCTCGGCGAGCCAACGCATTGACTCTTCGGGGTACATCATTGCTTCTTCGTAGTCGCGGGCTGCATAGCGCGGACGTTTCACTTCGCGCCCGTCCACCTCACTGGTGTAGTAGTCGGGGATCTCCTTGCACATCGACTTCGGCAGATACACGACGAACAGCGACGTCTCGAAACTGTTCTTCTGCACGCGCACTCCGTCCATCCGAGGCGTCTACGGCCGCCACAGGGCCGTACAGCCGCTGCCACAAAGATGAACCAATCGAGTCGCGGCGCTACACATTTGCATCAACAGCTGCCGCTGGATCTGCTGCGAGCGGGCGCTCGCGAAACACACGTCGCTGGCGGTGTCTGTTACATGCGCTTGCGCGCATATGGCCGCCGCGAACGTGATACGTCTGCACCGATAGTGTGCTTGTAGCACGGGCCGATATGGAGTGTGTTACTCAGCCCGTGTCGTTGACCCCCGCAGCAGCATCAACACCGCCTGGCGGCGGATGGCTCGCTGCGGGATTTGGAACACCCTGCAATGACCGCCTGACGGCGGTGCCAGAGTGCAGGGTGTGGCTGTGCGCACCACGTTAACGATGTCGGTCTTGCCGTTCGGTTAGACACCTTGCGCTCGCAGGCTCGCTGCAGGTGTCTCGATGACGCGGGAAGACGCCGCAAGCGGCGTTTCCACCCGTCATCGGCCCTTACTTTAAGACCGACATACAACGGACGTAGCCGCATGTGGTGCGCACAGCGTGGCGACCTGCAGGTTTTGCGTAGGCACCATGTGCGCTTCGCGCATCAACGGGCCGTTTCGGGTAAGGGTCGAAGACCGCATTAAGACCCGAAACACGCAGGTCGCAGCCCCCTTCTGTGTCAAAACCCCTATATGTTTGTCGTTATAGGGGTAGAAGGGGGAAAAGGGCATAAGGGGGTGCGACGCCTCCGCTGCGCTCCGGCGCTCGGCATAGCCGAGGCACTGCACCGGGTATTACTGCTCGCTGGCGCTCGCATAACCCGGTGCCCGGCGCTGGCGCGCCGCCCCCTACAGCCCCAGTCTCAGACCTCGCTCGCTCGGTCTGGCTGGTGCTGTCTTGCCCTCCGCTTGCGCTCCGGTCAAGATGCCCAATAGTGCAGCTGGCGCTGCACCTTGTGTGATGACCCATGCTCTGCATCACGACACTGCCGGCAATCCGATATATCCCGTTGATATACATTCGGATATGCCAGCATCGATGTGTCGTGTTTGGGTCATCACGAAACGCTCCATCACGGCAAGCCTGCCGAGATGGATATTGGCGTATCTCACGACGCGGCATTATGCGGCATGCGCCGCATACCATCTGCCGTCGCGGTTGCATCTTCAGCAGCACAGCTGCTGAAATCTGCTCTGTCCACGCTGCTGTCTTTGCTGCACCCACGGCCCCGTCTTCGGCATATTTCAAGTCCACACAAGACTATGCCGGCCAGAACCGCGCATAACAGCAGCGCGACATACCGCCAGCCATGTGGCGGATGATCCAGGCGACGGGGCAGACGTGTATATGCCCCGTCGCCGATACCGGCGCAAGCATCGTGACAGTGTCACGTGTAGCGGTGCCGCAGCCACCCGCACACACGCGAAAACCCCGCCCTTGCGAGCGGGGTGTGTGGCGACATCAAACGTGACGGCTGTACGTCGTCACGCCGCGTGGCCGTACACACATGAGGTGATTGCGTGTACGGCTAAAGGGTTAGTCGGGTACAACTTCTAGATGCCGCTTCGGCTTACTGCCCTCGGTGCTCTCAGGCGTGTCGCCGTCACCGTTCTCAGGTGTATCGCTGTCCCCTTCGGTGCTGGCGGACTTGTCACCGTCCCCTTCGGTGCTGGCGGACTTGTCACCGTCGAGATTCACCTCGAACTCTTCGGCATACTTGCGCAACTGCGCAAGGCGCTCCTTTGTCGCTTTGTGTGCACGGCGCGCCTCGTTCACGGTATCTTTTGCTTGCTGCTCATCGCGCAGCGCTGCTGCGTAATCGTCTCTGAAAGACATGGTTTGTTCTCCTTGGTTGAATGAACTGTTTATTTGGACTCGGGGCACGACGGTGGAGCGCGCGTGTGTAGTAGCACGGCCATCACCCATCAGCCCTCGCACTCAGTTCAAGACCCAGCCTGACTAGCTGAGCTAAGCGGCGGGATCTCGTCGTAGGCGGGTTTGTCCGCATTAGTGCTTCACACCGCCCAGCACCGTGACGAGCTGCTGGCGCTGCTCATCTGTCAGTTGGGGCGCTGCATTCACGACGGCATCGACGAAGCCGTCGAATAGCTGCGGGGCAGGGCGGCGTGCGGCCGCGAGGTAGGCGTCGAGATCGTCTTGGCGAATCCGATAGGCGGTGCCGAAACGGTGGAATGAAAGACGGCCCCCTTTAATAGCTTTTCGCAACGTGGACTCGGAGCCGACGCCGAGATCGGCGAGTTCCTGCAGCGTGTAAAAGCGTGGCGCGACGGCGGTAGTCGTGTCCTTTTCGGACATAGAAAAACGCTCCTGGGCAGATTGATCT
The DNA here is from genome assembly GCF_002849225.1 of Actinomyces sp. UMB0138. GTDB lineage: Bacteria > Bacillota > Negativicutes > Veillonellales > Veillonellaceae > Veillonella > Veillonella parvula_H. The sequence goes on along the minus strand of NZ_PKMC01000003.1, from coordinate 135,195 downwards.
GTCCCGGAGCGGGGTGCTTTACCGGCTTGCTATTCAGGCGGCTTGGAGTGCCGTGCTCAACTCGCTAGAACGGTGGTCTGCCGTCCCATCGCTTTACGGGAGCGCTTACTCCCTACCTGACCGCTTTTGTGGTTGGCAATGCCGTTGCCGACCGGTCTATCTCGTCGGAGGAACCGCGCCTATCACGGTCGAGAGGCTGTCTCTTTATGAATTATCCTCGGGGTTATCCCCCGTATGCGGCTGGCTAAACCAAAAACGAATTAAAACGCCACATACGGTCTGGGGGCCATCGTACGGAACTTATGCGTCGCGCACAATAGCCTGCGACCTAATCTTTACGAATCGAACCGAGCACGTTTCTACACGCCACGTGGCACGGCTGGGGTGTTGTGGTGGGGCAGCTGTTGTGTGGCGGCATGGTGACACGCAAGGGGCGCGCCTTTTTGTGACCTGTGACACGTCTATAGTGTGCTCGTTTCGTAGTTTTGACCTCGTTTCGTAATTTGCCGATCAAAATACGAAAAAATTACGAAACGCTCTACCTGCGGTTTCGTAGAACTACGAAAATCGGAAAACCAAATTACGAAACACGCGATAACGCTGTGACCTGCACAGACACGTCACATTTCGGGGATGTTTCGTAATTTTGCGGCATTTCGACCCAAACCTTTTAAGGGAGAGACACAGGCACACATTACGGGCACATGTCTACGACATAGACCGTCCTCATTGAGGGCACGCTGCAGGGGTTGTAGCTATGTGACACGGCCGGGATGCTGCGTCACGGTGACACGCAAGGGGCGCGCCTTTTTATGACCTGTGACACGTCTGTAGCGCGCTCGTTTCGTAGTTTTGACCTCGTTTCGTAATTTGCCGATCAAAATACGAAAAAATTACGAAACGCTCTACCTGCGGTTTCGTAGAACTACGAAAATCGGAAAACCAAATTACGAAACACGCGATAACGCTGTGACCTGCACAGACACGTCACATTTCGGGGATGTTTCGTAATTTTGCGGCATTTCGACCCAAACCTTTTAAGAGAGAGACACAGACACGCATTGCAGGCACATGTCTACGACACAGACCGTCCTCATTGAGGGCACGCTGCAGGGGTTGCAGCTATGTGACACGGCCGGGATGCTGCCACGCTGCAACACGTCCGTGGCGCGCCGTTGTGTGACACGCAACACAGGTGTTGTGTGTTCGTTTCGTAGTTTTGACCTCGTTTCGTAATTTGCCGATCAAAATACGAAAAAATTACGAAACGCTCTACCTGCGGTTTCGTGATTTCCGCAAACGAAAAGAACAAAACTACGAAACACGCGATAACGCTGTGACCTGCATAGACACGTCACATTTCGGCGGTGTTTCGTAATTTTGCGGTATTTCGACCCAAACCTTTTAAGAGAGAGACACAGACACGCATTGCAGGCACATGTCTACGACACAGAGCGTCCTCGTTGAGGGCACGCTGCAGGGGTTGCAGCTATGTGACACGGGACACAATCGCAATCAAGGTGTCTCTTCTTATTTAGATTTTCTTCAAAAAGTGGAAAAATTACGAAACGAAAACCATTTACGCTGCTCAACGTATGTTTTTGTGTTTCGTAGTTTTGTTCTTTTTGTTTACGAGATTACGAAATGACCCGCAAATACCTACCGTGACCTGCGGTGATGTGTTTCGTATTTTTCTGCGTAATTTCACGTCGCCCGAAGCAGACACCCTGCCGTGTGCTTGCTGCAGGGCTGCGGCCGTCCCTCCATGTGGAGCGTCAGTGTCGATGCTGTAACTTAAACGTACATACATTTGTGGCGCTCTCGTTACGTGTCTGTGCATTGCCGAGCTCTTTACTGTTGTGTGTGGGCGCGCAGCCGTAGTGTCCGTGCCACTCCGAGTAGGGCGCGTCGTACCCCAAACCCATGTTCAATTAAATTCCAATCCAGAGAGGTCTTGCACTGTTGCGGTGCGGTTGTCTTCTTTCTCACCGTATTGGACCCTGCGAAATTAATTGGATACGATAGGCCCATGTTGATTTCAGGTTCCGTTTTCATGCGGCCGCTCACCAGCCGCTAAGGCGGTTTTCTCCCTCCCGCAGGTTAGAAACCGCTCCGGTCCTTTAGCCGGGCGGCCATTTGCCATGCCCGGCTCCGTTTCAACTCCACGGAGCACACCTGATGTCTACATACGGATACGGCCGTCACGAACATGGCCAAAATTTTCTCACAGACCACAAGATCATCAACTCCATCGTCGATCTTGTAAAACAAACCTCCGGCCCCATCATTGAGATCGGGCCAGGAAGCGGTGCCCTCACTCACCCGATATCCCACTTGGGGAGGGCAATAACGGCAGTTGAGGTAGACGCAAAACTAGCTGCCAAACTCACAAAAAAGACCGCCTCGGCGTCGGTCGAAGTGGTCCATGATGATTTCCTCAACTTCCCGTTACCCGCCACTCCCTGCGTCATTGTGGGAAACATTCCCTTTCACCTCACCACTGCCATTCTTCGAAAGTTGTTGCATGCGCCGGCATGGACTGCCGCTGTACTCCTCATGCAGTGGGAAGTCGCTCGCCGCCGGGCCGGGGTAGGTGCAAGCACGATGATGACAGCTCAGTGGTCCCCATGGTTCACGTTTCACCTTGGTTCCCGAGTACCAAGGTCTGCTTTCCGGCCACAGCCAAACGTTGACGGGGGGATCTTAGTGATCCGCCGGGTGGGTGACCCGAAGATCCCGATAGAGCAACGCAAAGCCTTTCAGGCGATGGTGCACACCGTTTTCACCGCCCGGGGACGCGGGATAGGGGAAATTCTCCGAAGGGCAGGGTTGTTTTCATCACGTTCAGAGACACAATCATGGTTGCGCTCGCGAGGAATCGACCCCGCAACCCTACCTCCCAGATTGCACACCAGCGACTGGATCGATCTCTTCCAGGTGACTGGTTCCTCTTCACCGCGCCATCGGCCCATTTCACAATCGGGAAGTAGTCAACGCCCTCCTCAACGGAAAAATCGAGGCCGGCGGCGGTAATCCCCCCACCACCAAAACCGAAATCCACCAGTAGTAGTGAACGACCCATGTTCGTCTACCGTGAGCCGCGTTATGGCAGTGACGTGTTCTCGTCGGGCACAGTCATAGTTCCCGGCGTTGCCAGCGACAGGGTTCTACACCCAGCAGCGGGACCGATCAAAATCACCCGCACGGGGAACGACCCTGCTGGTGGTTTCGATTTTGATGAAAGCGAGGAGACATAGCCCCTCGCCAACTCCCCGTAGCTGGCGAACAGTAGCTCCTGGCGCTGGCGCTCGTTGGTGAGTTTGCGTGCCACATCGAAAGCCTTATCGACTTCCCGGTCCAAGTTGTTGTGGGCCTTGAGCAGAATTGGGTCCATCGATAACGGGTTGTAGTGCTCCGCGAGTGACCGCTGGGGGTGCCGCTCGCGTGCCCGCAGCACCAACTGTCCAGCGTCGATGATTCGCTGCTGCGCCTTCTCATCTAGTTCACACAGAGCTGGTCCGCAGTTGTAGCTCCCGATGTACTCCGAAAAACGGAAAAAATAAATAGTGGGGATACATCAACCTTCCACTTTCCATTCTTCCGGCTCAGAGTATTGAGGGGTCTGGGACCGGGTCCGTAAACCCTTTATGTTTTTCGCGCACAGCGGTTTTTAGCGACGCACCCTATAGGTTTTCCGCAGAACCTATATGTGTTTCTGTGCACCCCCATATGTTGTCTGTTTCTAGCGGTATTTCGTTGTACTTTGCGCATCGAATAGTTATTTATCGACGACACTCCGTAGACTTCAAGTTCAACGTCTAAGATTTTTTACCGGTGGGCGCGGGCAGTTCTTGCTGCTCGCGCCCAAAGTGTATTTAGCCCAGCAGTTTTACTAGCTTGTTGTGGTGGTGTGCTGGCAGGCAGGCGGCGGAAACTACTTTCGCTGCGGCCTCTTTGTTGCCCATTTTTGCTGCGAAAGCTTCTCCCATAGTGATGCCGTGAGCGGGGGCGGGCTCGAAATGGATCTGATCGCCCGGGCGGATTGTGCCCGCCTTTAGGACGCGGAAGTAGCAGCCACAGTCGCCGCGTTCGGTAAAGGTTTTCACCCAGCCGCGTTCGTTGAGCCATACCGCGAAAGTGCGGCAGGGCGTGCGCGGCACCGACACTTGCAGGAGGGCGGATCCCACCCGCAGTTTTTGGTTGATTACCGCGCGGGCCCAGCAGATGCCTTCGGTGGTCAGGTTTTCTCCAAAGTATCCGTCGGGCAGAGTCCGGCCGAGGCGCGTTCCCCAAAAGTCCAACTCTTCGCGCGCGTAGGCGTAGACAGCTTTATCGGCGCCGCCATGATGCTTGTCATCGCCAATAAAATCGCCGGTAACTCCGGAACCATCCCCGTAATTTGGGCCGGGCGCAAACACGTCTATGCTCTGGCGCGGTAGCTTCTTGATTCCGGTGCGGGAGCCCTTCCTTGCGGGATTGTCATGAGGGCGGGCGACACAGGTAGACAGGATAATTGGCATGGCCCAAGCCTACCGGCCCAGTTCTGTGCCGGCTGGGCGGGTGCAGATATGGACGCCGCGCTGCCGAGGGCGTCGCATTATTTTCCGCCCTCTTGTCGCCTTGCGGCGGCTTAGTGAATAGGTGCGGAGGCCTTCTGTTCCACCGGCGGGGCGCACACGTAGTGATCGAATATCCAAGAGAAGGCGTAGGTGTAGAACAGGAAGAAGACTAGTTGTCCGGCCTCTAAGGCCAGAGCCGTTAGTAGGGAAACGTCTAGGATCCAGGCCTCGATAGGGGTAAGCCACAGGGCCAGTCCGCCCTCAAATCCAATGGCTTGTACTGCGCGGCGCAAGCGGGTGCGTGGGCCAGCGTCTGTGCGTTCTTCCCATGTTTCCAAGAGCAGATTCCACAGGTAGTTCCAGATGACAGCTACGGTGGAAGAAATGACGCCCATGAGGAATGAGCCGGAGGCGCCGAAGTTAAAAACTAAAAGGAAGGCGGCAGTTGCGAAGACGGCTATGACCTCGTAACTGAGCGAATAAACGATTCGTCGCCGTCTTGGAGTTAGGTTGAGCATTTGCCCCCTTCCACCTGTCACGATACTTACCCGGACCTTTGCTGGGCAAATTACAAAAAGGTGGCTGGGGATTTTCTCCCCAGCCACCGGCAAAACTCTTGGTCAGTGTTTGCCTTCAGCAAACTCTTCCACCAGCTTGGCATTGAAAGCCGGCAGATCATCTGGAGTCCTAGAGGAAACTAGGCCCTGGTCGCATACCACTTCCTGGTCAGTCCAAATAGCACCGGCGTTGATCAGGTCGGTTTTTAGGGACGGGTAGGAGGTGAGGGTGCGCTCTTCTAGCACTTCGGCATCGGTCAGGATCCACGCGCCGTGGCAGATAGCTCCGAGCGGCATTCCGGCCTCGACGTGCTTCTTCACAATTGCGACGGCGGCTTCGTCCATGCGAATGTGGTCGGCGTTAGTGGTGCCGCCGGGCAGGATAATGCCGTCGAAGCTTGCTTCCACCGAGTCTGCGGTGGTGGCGTCCACGTCTACCTTGGTGCCCTTCTTGCCTTCGATCTGGCCCGCTTCGGGAGCTAGAACGACAACCTCGGCGCCGGCCTCTTTTACGGCCTGTGCGGGGGAGGTCAGCTCGGAATCTTCAAAACCGTCAGTAGCGATGACGGCGATCTTCTTTCCAGTCAGTTCACTCATGTCGATCCTTTCTAAGGCTCTTCTGTAACGCTAACAAGATGCCCGGAGCGCTTCCAGGTCACAGTCCCAAAAGCGCTTCGGCGTTGCGGTGGGCAATCTTTTCCCGATCGCCCTCATCAAGGTCCGCCTCATCGAGGAAAGTGCGAATGTTCTTGCACTTGATGTAGGGGATATCTTCGCTCCACAGAATGTGGTCGGCACCCACTTGGGCAATAGCCAAATCTAGTTGCGCCGTCGTCAGTATTCCCGAGGGCGTAATCCACACTTGCTCGCGGTAGGCCTGCGAGAAGGGGCGCTCTAGGTAGGTGGCAGCAATCCCGATCTGGTCGTCGAATCGCTCCAGGTAGGCGGGAAGGGTTTCGCCCCAGTGACCCGAGAGGATCTTGAGGTTAGGCAGTTCGTCGAACACGCCGGCGGCGATAAGGCGCAGTACCTGCACCCCCGCGTCCACGTGCCAGCCAAAGCCGGAAGAGGCAAGCATGTAGTCGACTTTGGCGGGCCAGGTGCCGCCCGAATAGTAGGCGTTTGCCACCGAATCCATGATCGGGCCGGGGTGAATGTACAGGGGGACGTTCAGCTCCGCGTGTGCCTTCAAGATGGGCCTAAAACGCGGGTGATCTAAGAACAGGTCCTGGTAGCGCCCTAATACTAGGGAACCGTGGAATCCCAGTTCGCTAACGCAGCGGTGTAATTCGTCTACTGCGGCCGCGGGATCCACAAGGGGGAGCGTGGCAAAACCCGCGAACCGGTCGGGTACCTCGCTGATCATCTTGGCAAGCCGGTCGTTTACCTCCTTGCACATGTCCACTGCTGCGGGGTGGGCTAGCTGGCCGGGAGAGCCGTGCCCGTGCGAGACAACTTGGACGTCCACGCCCTCTTCATCCATCAGTTCTAGACGGCGGCCGGTCAGCGAATCCCAGCCTTGCACACCCTCGAAATAGCCGCCAAGGAATTCTTGCAGTTCCGGGTCCATCCGCTTGGGACGGGCAGGATCCAACTCGCGTACCTTGGCGAAGATGTCCTCGTAAGTGATGTGTTCTTCGACGGTGATCAGCTTGTCCATGATTCTCCTAACGCTGCTCCATTCCATCCTAGAGTGAATGTGCCGTCCTGTCTGAGTAGAATCTGGGTGGCTACCTGGAAGGAACAACGTGCAGACTCTCCATTTCGTTATCCTGCTCGCAACCATCGTGTTGCTATCGTCCGTGTTCGATCAGTTCCTGCCCCGACTAGCTTTGCCGCTAGTACAGATCGTCCTAGGCGCAGTGGGGGCACTTTTCCTTTCCCAACCGCTTAGCTTGGGGCTGGACCCCGACCTGTTCTTGGTCCTGTTTATTGCGCCGCTACTATTCGACGAATCGAAGCATGTTTCGAAAAGGGCTTTAGCAAAGAACATGGGCGGCATCTTGTCACTTGCGATCGCCCTGGTCTTCGCCTCCGTACTGGCGGTGGGATTCCTGCTGCACTGGGCCTCGCCCTCGGTCCCCTTGGCGGCAGCCTTCGCGTTGGGGGCCGCGCTTGGGCCCACCGATGCGGTTGCCACCTCGGCGCTGTCTCCCTCAGTGGCACTGGACGAAAGGCAGAACGCGCTCCTTTCGGGCGAGGCACTGATCAACGACGCCTCTGGAATCGTGTCTTTCCAATTCGCGGTGGCCGCCGCGGTAACCGGTCTCTTTTCGGTGGCGGACGCCTCTAGCGCCTTCGCGAAGACTTTCCTAGGCGGGTTGGGAATCGGCATAGTGCTGGGAATTGTCTCGCTGATCCTATTGGGGATAGTCCGTCTGATCGGGCTTGAATCTACCGTTTTCCACGTGACCTTCGAACTGCTCAGCCCCTTCGTGATCTACCTGCTGGCCGAATCTTTGCACGTGAGCGGCATCCTGGCGGTAGTTGCCGCAGGGCTTACCACCACGTTATTCACCCCGCGGGTAGGCACCTCTTACTCCGCCAGGGTTAGGCTGGTGTCGTCCTCGGTGTGGGAAGTGCTCACTTTCGTGCTGAACGGGGTTGTGTTCGTCTTGCTGGGCACCCAATTCCCCTCGGTCATGCGTAGTTCATGGCGCCGCGAAGGAAGTGGCCTGACCATGGTGGGGCTCGTCTTCTTGTTGTCCTTCGCCCTCATCGTCCTGCGTTTCGTGTGGATTTACGTGATGGAAGCACTCCGAGGGCGAACATGGCGCGTTCCGCTGCGCAAGGCTGCCACCACAACGCTTGCAGGCCCTAAGGGGGCCGTGACGCTGTCGATCATGTTCACGCTGCCCCAAATGGCCTCTAACGCCAAACCGTTTCCGGCTAGGGACGAACTAATCTTTCTAGCCTCTGGGATCATTCTGGTTACCTTGCTGCTAGCGAATTTTCTGCTACCGGTGCTGTCCCCGAAGAAGGGGGATGCGAAAGAAGAATCGCGAATGCGCTGGGGAGAGGCGGAAGTGCTTCGCCGCACCATCAGTGCGTTGCGCAGTAGGCACGGCACCTCTGCGCCCCTCGCTGTTGCGGCGCTGACCAGGCGGTACAATCGCGAAATTAGGGAATTGGAAGAGGCCGGCACCTACGCCGAGCAGATTCGCCAGGCCCGGCTCCAAGTTGTCACTGGCCAGCTGAATCATGCCGCCGCCTTGCGGGAAGAAGAAAAGATCACCGAAGCAACATTTAGGCAGTTGCAGATGATCCTGTCGCGCACGAAGGAAGGGCTAATTCGCCGGGGCAAAACAAAACGCAGGCTGCTAAAAACGCTGCCGCGCCTGTTCCAGCGTTTGCTACTTGGCTTCCAGCGGCGAAACCGCGCCGGAAGTGAGCAGATAGATCCGCATCAAATCCTGGCTGCCCGGGTATTGCTGGAAAAGAAAACTCTGGCTGAACTGGCCGAGCGCAAAGCTAACGGGGACGAGGCCGCAGCCCACCTGGTAGGGGAACATCAAGAACTGGCAGACCTGCTCAGGGAACGCCTAGAGGCATACCAGATGCGTACGCAGCGCCGGCCGATGGACGGAGACCGCACAAAGCAAAAGCAGGAGCTGTCGGCTTCGATGGAAGCTTTAGAAGCAGAGGCCCTGCGGCTGCGCCTGGGCTACGTCGGGGAGCTGCGCGAGGAAGGCCGCATCACCGACCAAATAGCAAATGCCTTGCGTGATGACGTGTACCTGCTGCAGATGAACCTTTCAGGGGCAACTCTCTAGTTTGCAGTAAGGGCCTGGTAGATCTCTTCGAGCTGCGCGCACGAACGGGCGAGGCTGCGTTCTTTTACTACGAAGTTCCGCCCTCGGGTGCCCATGTCTGCCCGCTCGGCAGCGCTCATAGACAGCAGCACCCGTAGCTGCGCTGCCATGTCAGAAGCGTTGCCCCGTTGCGCGGTGAGGCCTGTTTCGCCATCTACCAGCATCTCTGGGGCACCCCCGGATCGGTTCACAAGTACGGGAGTAGCGCAGGCTTGCGCCTCCAGCGTCACTAGTCCTGCTGCTTCCTCCCGATTACCATTCTTTTCGGTTGCGAGGACGAAAATATCTGCCGCCCGCATGGCCTCGCGCACGCCGAGGCGACTCTGGCTGCCCAGGTAGTGCACTTGGGGGTGAGAACGGGCAAAGTCCTTCACGAAGCCAACCAGTGGGCCGGCCCCCACCAGCTGTAATTGGTGGGGGAATTCGTCCTCGATAAGTGCCGATGCCGCAAGTAGGCGGGGGATGCCTTTTGCCTCGCTGATGGCGCCCACGTGCAAAATAGTGGGAACTTCATTTTCAACAGGTTGTGAGGGCGGGGTGAAGAAATCCGTGTTGATGCCCTGGTAGTGGACGTGAATCTTCTTCTTTTTCACGCCGGCCTGGGCAGCCTTGTCAGCTAGGAACTTACTGACCGGCAATACCTTAGCGGCAGTGGAAGTGGCCGTATCGAAGTTCAGGTGGTGCCACCTTTGCATAAGGGTGCTAGGTGGGGCTAACCGCAGGAAAACATCAAAACCGTGCAGGGTTACCACCATAGGGATGCCAGACTTCCGGGCGGCTCTGGCAGCAGGCCGAGACCACACCCCGAAGTGCTGGTGGATGATATCTGGGTGCCACCTTCGAATCATGTTGGAAAGATGAGGCAAAAAGGCGGGCTCTAAATATTCGCGCATTCGGAAAGGAAGACGCCCACCTATCGATGGAACAGCCGCCTTGAATGGGATAGAAATCGAAGCGTCGTGTTTTTCGAGTACCAACCCAAATAGAGCAGCATCATTGTCCATCAACTCCGCGTGCTGGACAGTGAAGTAAGTCGGAGGGCACTTACTGATGCCCACGGTGTAGGCGACGCGCATCTACTTACTCTTCCCGGTTAGCGTATCGGCTACCGTGCGAGCCCGGTCAGCCCAGGTATTTACCTTCGCAGCCGAGACCGCGTTGGCTGCCTTGGCTTGAACCTCGGCACGATTACCCTGCAACCGCCGCAAAGTAGCGGCAATAGCCTCCGCCGTGTACGGGACAACCCAGCCGGCATTAAAACTACTAACTATCCGGGCAGCTTCGGTTCCCTCCGTCACCAGGATCGGTCGGCCCCTGGAAAGGTACTCGAAGAGCTTTAGAGGCACTGCGAAGCGGCGATAGTCCGAAGGCTCAACCGCCAACACTCCAATGTGGCTTTGTGCGTAAAGATCATCTAGCTCGTTGGCGTTTAGGTGATATGGATGAATTTGGGGCGACTGGAAGGTGGGGTAGGAAGCTATGGCTTCGTCCCATTGCTTCTTTCTGGTGACAAGATTTACCCGAATTTGCGGTATCGACCTTGCCGCATCTATGAATGCATTCAGCTTGTAGTGTGCGCCGATACCGCCTACATAGAAGAGTGTCAGAGCGGAGTCTGGCAACGGTAAGACTTGGTTGGAGTCCCCGGCCGGAGGCAGCGCGGAATAGCTAGTTTTTTCCGGCAGATCCAGGTACTCCGCCATTTGCTCTGAGGGCAGGAAGAAATGCGTGTGTGCTTTCAAGTACCCTTTCATGTCTAGCTTGTGGAAGGTAGGGGATAGCCGGGCGAGCAGGCCGTTTTTTTCTGATGAGAATTTCCAATAAATATCTCGATAAAACATTCCGACCGGGATTTTCGAGTTATTGGCCATCCGCATTATGCGGGTGTCCAATGTGGGGGCGAAGCCGTCCCGAATCGTTGTGGAAAAAACATTCGGTTGTGTAGAATTTTCGCTATATAAAAAGTCCGGCTTTTTTCCTGATCTCAATAGCTCCTTTAGGTGCTTCATGCTGGCTTTCCGTTGTGGGGTGCTGCCGGAAAGATCTACCACGTCATAGCCTATTTGCTTGAAAGCTTCACGCATTCGCAGAGGGCGCAATCTGGATGCTGAAGTTGGGTTAAGCTCCATGGGGTATGGAGCGTGGAATATCATCGATGCGCTCAAAATAAACCTCTTTAAATGGAAAATTAATATAGTAATTGCAACAGGTGAATTATACCTATTTGGGTGTTAAAAACAGTCAATAAGTAAGTACTGAGGAGCATTGTATTATGTGATTATGCGAGTTGTTTCAGTTGTAGGGGCAAGGCCGCAGTTCGTGAAGCTTGCGCCCATTGCTCACGCCTTCGCTAAGGCGGGAATAGAACATCAAATAATTCATACAGGACAGCATTATGATCCGATGCTTTCCGACGTATTCTTTGCCGATTTAAATATCCCGGCTCCGGATATTCATCTGGGAGTTGGTTCTGGTTCTCATGGGGTGCAAACTGGGCGCATCCTTGCTGCAATGGATGACGCATATGCAAGACTGAAGCCGGATTGGGTGCTAGTTTACGGTGATACAAATTCCACCCTGGCTGGTGCGCTAAGTGCTGTAAAACTGCACTACAAGGTTGCTCACTTAGAGGCCGGGCTGCGTTCTTACAACCGCGCTATGCCCGAGGAAATAAATCGGATAATGACCGACCACGCGGCCGACCTCCTGCTTACCCCGACCGCCGAGGGCGCCGCGCACCTAAAGGAAGAAGGACTGGCAGATAGGACGCGTATCGTCGGCGACGTGATGGGCGACATTCTCCTGCAAGTGCGCGACCAGGTAGCAGGCTCGCCCTCGCCCGTGATGCAGGAGTTTGCAATAGCGGAAAAGTCGTATTCGCTCGCAACTATTCATCGTGCGGAAAACACGGACGATCCGGCAAGGTTGCGAGCCATTCTGACTTCCCTGTCCCAGGTGTCCCACAAGGTGGTGCTGCTGGCTCATCCGCGACTCGTCGCAAAGTGCGAGGAGCACGGGATTGACCTGTATGGCATTGGAGGCAACCTGGCCTTGCATAAGCCCCTTGCCTACCCAGAGCTAATAGCTTCGGCGCTACACGCTAGGGGAGTGCTCACGGATTCGGGTGGGTTGCAGAAGGAAGCATTCATGCTCAGGGTGCCCTGTACTACTGTTCGCCCCCAAACGGAATGGGTCGAGACGGTAAAGCTGGGATGGAACGTCCTGGTAGAGCCGGGCGAAGAACTAGTGCGGGCAGCGCAGCGGGAACTACCTGCCGAACCGCCGGCAGAATTGGCTCACCCATATGGGGATGGCGCCGCTGCCGAAAAGGTGGCGCAGGTACTGCTCGCCGAGCAAAGGTAGGACAAGAGCATGCAGAAACGGTTGCACGTATTGTGGGTTCCTTCTTGGTATCCGAACGAAAAGAGCCCCTTCAACGGCTCTTTCTTCCGGGAACAGGTGGCCATGCTGCGGGCAGCCGGAATGAAGGTTGGGGTGCTGGCTCTGGACGCGGTTAAGCCGTGGGAGGTCGACCTGACGCTGCGGCCAACTATCGAGGACGGAATTCGGGTCATCCGGGGAGCCGTTGCAGGCATGCCTCACGAGCGGCTGCCGCTAGAATCCGCGATGTTCAAAGTCCAGTGTCAGCGGGCATTGCGTGAGTATGAGCGATTGGAAGGCGTGCCGGACATAGTCCATGCGCACTCGGTGTACCCGGCTATTACCATTGCCGCTAGCGCCTCCCGCAAGTGGGCGGTTCCTTACTGCCTCACCGAGCATCGCCCGTCCTCGACCAACCGGAATGTGCGGGTAGGGCGCGGCAAACATATCTACAAAGAGGTGCGGGCGTCCGGTGCGCGGGCGACGGTGTCCCAGCCCTTTGCCGACGTGTTGGCAGAGTACTACCGCACTGCTCCGTGGCAGGTCATTGCCCTGCCCGTGCCGCAGGAAGCTTTTGATGCCCCCATGCAATCGGGGGAGGGCTTCACCCTCTTGCACGTTTCCCACTTGGGCGAAAACAAAAGGCCCAAGCTGCTTCTTTCAACCTTTGCGAAAGCGCGCGAGCAACTGCCGGAACTTCGCCTGCGGATTGGCGGCAAGGGGCAGCCCGGCGAAATCGACCAGCTACAGGATTACGCCCGGACCCTGGGCGTGGACGCCGCGGTGGAGTTCCTAGGTGCCGTAGAGCGCGACCAGGTATTTGCGCTGATGGGTAGCGCTGACGCCTTCGTGCTTGCCAGTGCTGTGGAGGCCGGCGGCACAGTTCTGGCTGAGGCACAAGCTTGCGGCCTGCCATGCATTGCCACGCGCACCTGGGCGGGCAAGTTCATGGTGCCACCGGAGGCAGGGATAACCGTGCCTATCGACAACGCGGAGGCACTCGCGCACGCCATGGTGCAAGTGGCCGAGGCCGGCAGGTTCGACCGGCAGCAGATTCGCTCCCACGCCCACGAACGTTTCAGCGAAGCCGCTTTTACCAGGGCGAACCTCGCCCTCTACAAAGAGGCGCTCGGCTAGGCGCGCTTGTCGTAGCGGGCGGCGCAGCACCAGGCCATAACCAGCTGTACGACCAGTAAGAATGCCATCAGGGCGCCCAAGACAAATATAGACGGCAGCAGAGCTAGCGGTGAGAACCAGAGCCACGCTAGCGGCACCACGCAGTAGAAAATGGCGAATACCAGCATTTGTTTCTGGTTCTCGGTGACCACAAAGATGTTAGAAATGGGCGAAGTCAGCACCGTCATGTAGAGCCAAGGCGTGAGCGCCTGGGCGAAGTAGCCCGCCTGATCCCACTGCGCGCCAAATAGGAACGGGAACAGCCAGGGGGCTACCACGAAGAGGGCGGCGAAAGGCACTACCGCCACCATCGCGGCCCGGACCAGCGTAAAACGTACTAGGGTGCGCATCTTGCCGGGTTCGGTCACCGCCAACTTTTTCAGGAAGACCTGCGAGACTGACCCAGCGATGAGCGCAATTGGCACCTGCATGATTGCCCAGGCCAGCTGGAACTGGCCCAACGCGGCAACCGCAACGGAGCCGATGAGCAGGTTGATGCCCATGTTCCTAATCGAATCGACAAGCACGTTCGGGCCGTTTAGCAGAGGCATGTTCTTGTAGCGCACTAACATCGAGCGCATCGAGGGCGCGTCTTCGGGAAGCGGGCGGCGCAGCTCCGGAGTGCGAATGTGGATGGCGATGAATGCAATAAGCTGGCCGGCCATTGTGCCAATTACCAAGCCGGTCAAAGACCCGTGTAGCACCAACCCCATGACAAGCTGCAAAACTACGATAGAGACGGTCTGTAGCACCCTGTTAGAGGCCAGCTCTCCGAAGCGCTCCTGGCGCGTAAGCCAATATTGGATATTGGTTATTTCGGCTAGCAAGAACACGGTAATGCCACTTACCATAAGCCATTTAGCTAGCTCAGGGGAATGGTGATAGTGATCCGTTAGCGCCTTCGAAAAGACAATGCAGAATAGGGAAGTAAGTAAGGAACTAACTACGATAGATCGCGTAGCAAGTTTCTTAAGCACTCTTGCAGAAACATTGTCTTTCGGCAGTATTAAGGTGATATCGAAACGCAAGGCAGCCACGGCGATCACAAAAGTAGTGATTGTGCCGTAGATTCCGAATAGGCCCTTTTCATAGTCGGTATAGATCCGGTTAATAAAGATCTGGAAGATGAAGGTTACAACCTGCGACAACATGGTGCCGGACATCAGAGTAAGGATAGCGGCAAGAATGGGACTCTTCTTTTTTTGAATCTGTACCCATTTTGCAGTGCGCTCGCGGAAATTCATTGGGGCGCCCTTTCCTTCTGCCTAGTTCTGGACTAGTTTATACCAGCCAGTTTTCATTCCCCCACTGCGGCGAAGGATAGAATACACGCAGATATCACTTCTACAATGCAGCCAGTGAGGGAAAATGGGCTATGAATTGGCGTTAACTAGCGGGAATTGGGTTAGTGACGAAAGTGGAAAATTACATTTGTGGACTCCGCTATCGACCTCGGCTGAAACTCTTAAACTCCTTCGCGGCGACCTGACGGACGAGGCGCTTTCCGCTATTGCCGGGCAGTGGATGGTAGTAGATCGGCGTGCGGACAAGCTCGTGGTGGCCAGCGACAGAGTGCGTTCGCATCCGCTTCTATACGCCTGGGATGGGCGCAAGTGGATCATTACTGACGATGTAGAGCTATTTCGGAGCCGAAACCTGTGGCACCTGAGTAGGGCGGACGCGCAGCTGTTTGCGCACATGGCGTTTGTGCTCGCCGATCGCACTTTGCTAGACGGGGTGTATTCCTTGCAAGCGGGCACCAAGGTGACCTTAGAAGAGAACGGAGAGCGTCGCGTCAGCCCGTACTTCACCTACGCCTTCGATCCAGAACCGATCACTGACGAGGGCGAATACCACGCACTCTTTGAAGAGGCGCTGACCACCTCGCTGCAGCGAGTATTGGACCAGGCTGGTTCCCGGCAGTTGGTGGTGCCACTTTCCGGTGGGCTGGATTCTAGGCTTATGGCAGCGTTGCTAAAAAAGCTTGGTGCTGCCAATATCCTCACCTTCACCTATGGTAAGGAAAACTCCCCAGAAAGTGGCATATCGAAGGCGGTAGCCGATGATCTAGGGCTGCCATGGATATATGTGCCCATGCCGGTGGAAGAGGTGCAGCAGGCATGGCATTCGGAAGAAGGACACCGCTTCGTCGCGCAGACGTGGAAGGGAACGTCGCTGCCGCACGTGCAGGACTTCTTTGCCCTGACCCAGATGCGCGAGCAGGAACTGGTCGCCCCTGATGCCGTCTTCTTGCCCGGGCATACCATCGTGGGAAACATGCACGATGAACAGATCCTTGAGCATCGTCCTAGCGGCCAGGAGCTGAATCTAATCTTGGCTAGCCATCACGCCTCCCAGCAGGGGAGGGCTAGAAGTGTATGCGCGAACCCGCTCTGGCTGGAATCTGTCCGCGCAGTCGCCAGCCAGGTAGGCCTCGGCCACGCCAACCGGGATTTGCAGGCATATTTGGAATGGTTCAACCTGATCGAGCGGCAGGCAAAATACATCAACAATTCCATGTGTGGCTATGAGTTCTTCGGCTACAGCTGGGCGCTGCCGATGCTTGACCTTCCCATGTGGCAGGCGTGGCTAGCTGGCAGCGAAGCACTGACTGCAACCAGAGCGTGGTATGCGCGTTTTACTGCCGATATCTACTATCAGATAACGGGCAAAGAGATGGGGCTGTTTGCCCCAAGGTCCACACAAATGAACGCCTCGCTAAAGGCTAGGCTATTGGCAGGTATGCGGCTGGTAGGAGCCGACAAGGCGCTCTCTAAGTACCGGTCAATCCGCACGATGCTCAACCATCCCATGTCTTTTGAGGCGTTTGCCAGCACAGATAAGGTGCACCAGTTGGGAAGCTACCTAGCCGGCGCAACGCAGATGGGCCTTTGGGCAGATGAATTCCTGACCGGGCGTTGGGGGGATGTGCTTCCCCGCAGCTAGCGGAAATCTACCTGCTGGTCCGCAAACCTGGTCTGCATCGTTTCTATGGCAGCCGGGTTTTGGTCGACCAGTACGAAATGGCGTCCCAGTTCGCTGGCTGCAGCCCCTGTTGTACCCGAGCCGGCGAAGAAATCCAGCACCCAATCGTCCTTTGCCGAAGAGGCCGCCACTATCCGCCGAAGTACCCCCAAGGGCTTTTGGGTGGCATAGCCAGTTTTCTCTTTGCCAGTAGGGGACACGATCGTATGCCACCACACGTCGGTGGGGAGTTTGCCGCGCTCGCGCTTTTCCGGGGTAACCAGGCCGGGAGCCATGTAAGGTTCGCGGTCGACCTCGGCATTGTTGAAATAGTAGGCCGTTGGGTCTTTTACGTACACCAAAATGTTGTCGTGCTTGGCCGGCCACTTTCGTTTAGCACGGGCACCGTAGTCGTAAGCCCAAATAATTTCGTTCAGGAAGCAGGAGCGCCCAAAGAGGGCATCCAACAGCACTTTTGCGTAGTGGACTTCCCGAAAATCTAGGTGAAGATACAGGGTGCCGGAGGGTTTTAATAGCCGCCAGGCTTCCTGCAGCCTGGGGTAGAGGAACTCCCAGTAGTCCGCAAAGGAATCGTTGTAGGAATAGATCCTGCCGCGCACTTCCTTATAGCTTTGCCCCTTGAAACCGATGCGCCCACCATCTTCTGCCGCGACGGTCTTTAGAGACTGGCGTTTTTGCACCTTGCCAGTATTGAATGGGGGATCTATGTAGATGAGTTGGAAAGACTCGGAGGGCAGATGGCCCAGCACGTCCATATTGTCCGCATGAAAGACGGTATCGGCTGTGACGGTCCAAGTGTGTTCCATGCCAATAGCTTATAGGCACGCACGTACCGAAGGAAAAGCAGCCGGGCATTTCCCATTAAAAGAAGATGTCCCCGGCACAGGCCGGGGACATCTAAAAGCTAGCGTCCTAACATTCGACTACCGTCACAGCAAGACCGCCAAGGGCAGTCTCTTTGTACTTGTTCGACATGTCGGCACCCGTTTCCTTCATGGTCTTCACAACGGCGTCCAAGGAAACCATTGCCGAATCGCCATCATCGAACAGGGCCATGCGGGCCGCATTCACAGCCGTGGCGGCTGCAATAGCGTTGCGCTCGATGCACGGAACCTGTACCAGACCACCAACGGGATCGCAGGTGAGCCCCAAGTGGTGTTCCATCGCGATTTCGCCCGCATTCATCACCTGGGTGGGGGTTCCGCCCATCACCTCGGCAAGTCCGGCAGCAGCCATCGAAGACGCAGATCCGACCTCGCCTTGGCAGCCGACCTCGGCACCCGAGATGGAGGACTGTTCCTTGATCACGGAACCTACCGCGCCAGCAGCAAGAAGGAAGTCGCAGATGATGGAACGACGCGCCTCGTCAGTGTCCTCTTTCGCCCGGTCCGTGTAGTGCAGGGCGTAGAACAGTACAGCTGGGATAATCCCCGCAGCACCGTTAGTAGGAGCGGTGACAATGCGTCCGCCCGAGGCGTTTTCTTCGTTGACTGCAAGCGCAATCAAGTTGACCCATTCGAGCCAGTGGCCCACGTCGTGGTTCGGGTCGATGCGCTTCAGCCGCTCGTACCACTTGGGGGCACGCCGTTGGGTCTTTAGCCCGCCAGGCAGAACGCCCTTACGGGTGAGGGAGTGCTTGGCGCATTCGTCCATGACGCTCGCGATCTCTAGAAGACGCTCGACAACCTCTTCCTTCGAAGAGCGCGCAGACTCGTTAGCCATGCCGACCTCAGAGATGCGCATGCCCGTCTCTTTGCAGTGGCGAGCCAGATCTTCCCCCGAAGTGTATTCGTAGGGCAGCTTGGCGCCATCTTGCACAATGGCAGTGGCATCCTCGCCATCGTGTACTACGAACCCGCCGCCGATTGAATACGAGTAGCGGTCGAACAGGTTGTTTCCGGCGGCATCAAAGGCCTGGAAGCGCATGCCGTTGGCGTGCCTAGGAAGCACGGTCAACGGCCGCTTGATCAGGTCGTCAATCCCGTATTTGATCGACGGGCCGTCCCCACCCAGACGAAGTGGGGACCCGTCCGCGATCTCGGCTAGGCGACCGTCGACCTCGTCGGGGCCAATCTTTTGAGGGCGGTTGCCCTCTAGCCCTAGCAGCACGGCACCGAAAGTGCCGTGGCCAAGGCCGGTGGCAGCAAGTGAACCAAACAAGTCGACCTGGATATTCGCCACCTTGTGCAAATAGCCGTCCTCGCGAAGTTTGTCAATGAAATCGGCAGCGGCCGCCATTGGACCCACGGTGTGGGAAGAGGAGGGGCCGATCCCGATGCTGAACAGATCAAAAACGCTAACCGTCATGATTCTACTTTCTGCCGTTGGCCTTGATGGAACTTATGCGACGAGCTTGAAGATAATCGCGCTTACCGCAAGGAGTCCCATCACGATAACAAAGATGTTGGATGCGCGATGGCGATACTTCTTGAGCGAGGGAACCGTGTAGAAGGCAACCATCGGCATCAGGTACAGGATCGAAGCGATGACCGGGCCGGACAGCGATTCGATGAGGTCCAAGATGGATGGGTTGAAGATCGCAACGATCCAGGTGAACAGGAATACGAACACGGCTACGTAACCGTAGATGCGGCGTTCGCCGACCCTGCCTACGTAGGAAGGAGCAACCTGACGGACGATGCCGACAGCGCCCTCAGCAGCGCCTAGGTAGTGGCCGAAGAAGGAAGAAACAATTGCCGCAATAGCGATTGCTGGGCCGAGGTATTCAATTACTGGGGTGTGCAGCACGTTCGCCAAGTAAGACAGCACCGGAAGGTTGGTGGAACGAGCCTTTGACAGGCCGTCCTCGCCAAGAGTGAGCACGCAAGACCACACGAACAGCATGGTGAAGACCACCAGCATACACGTGGTGTACAGCAGTACGCGCGAAGCCTTCTTTGTTGCCTTCTCGCCGTAAATACGCTGCATAGCTAGCGAGAACTGCGAAATGGCGGGGGAGTGGTTGAATGCGAAAACCAGTACGGGGATCGAAATCCAGATGTACTTCAAAAGGTTTCCGAACGAAGGGAACTCACCTAGACCACCCGAGAAATTCCAGTGCGGAATCAGGTATAGCGAAATGCCGAACAGGCACAGGATCAGCGGGTAAACCAGGGCAGAAGTGACGATGAGCATCAGCTTTTGGCCCAAAACCATAACCAGCATCATGGCGCCAATTAGCACGCCGGAAAGGAGCCAGCGCGGCCACGGGGACATGTGCAGCTGGTTTACCATCAGCGAATCTACCGCGTTGGTGATGGAGACGCCGTAAATCAAAACGATGGGGAAAATTGCAAGGAAGTATAGGGCAGTAATGAAACGGCCCCAGCCAAGCCCAAAGTAGCCTTCTGCCACCTTGGTGATGTCCTCGCCCTTGCGGGGAGAATCACAAACAAAGTGGGACAAGGCCCTGTGAGCGAAATAGGTCATTGGCCCAATCAGGATCGTGACGATCAGCAAGGGCCAGAGGCCGTTTGCACCAGCGTTGATGGGGAGGAACAAAATGCCTGCGCCCACCGCGGTGCCGAAGAGGCTAATTGCCCAAGTGATATCGGTGCCGGTACCAGGCTTCTGCACATCCTTACTGGAGCCGGGATCGGAAGTCGGTTTCTTCTCAACTCTTGAATTGGACATCGGTGTCCTTTGCTAGGCGGATACGGAACTTACGAGGCTCACCCGAAGGTGAGCGTACCTATGGAGGGTACCTTGAATCTGACAAAAATCGCAGTTTGTAAAAGAAAAATGAGTAAAGAGAAAGTAAGGCAATATGTGGCCTAACGCAAAATAATAGTAGGTCTTAACGGTGGGGGAGAGTAGTTTATTAATTTTTCCAGCTTTATTGCATGTGACAGTGGTCTCTGTGGTGCCTAATGGCGCAGAAGTTTTCCGGGGCCCACCGCCTGGTTTGTTTTCGTACGGGGCTTTAGTCCCGCCAAGCTAAGAGGAAATTATCTATAAGGTGCCTAATGTAGGTGTTGTTTACTTTCGCAGCCCCGTGCGGACCGTTTAGAGACGAAGATCTCATTTCAGATTAAAGCGTCCTAAGGTATGTGTGCTAGCTCGCGCTGGCGGGACTAAAGGCCGAGCAGTGTTTTGGCAACCATGAAGTAGACCAGCAGGCCGGTAGCGTCGCAGAACGTAGAGATAAACGGGGTCGAAAAAACTGCCGGATCAACCTTGCAGGCTTTAGCAACCAGTGGAATTACGCCACCGACGGTAGCGGCAATTGGGCAATTCAAGATCAGGGTTAGCCCAATTACGCTGCCAATATCGATGCCGTAAACCAGGGAGGCAATTATTAGTGCCACTACCGCTAACAATGCGCCTACCAGTAGTCCGGTGCGTACTTCCTTGAAGGCCACTTTGCCAACGTCGCGAATGCCGATCTCGCCGGTGGCGAGGGCGCGAGTGACGGTAGTTGCGGCCTGCGAGCCGGTATTGCCCCCAATGCCAATCAGTAGGGGAATAAATAAAGATAGCGCGATCTTCTGAGACAGGGTCGCCTCGAATACCTCTAGTACCTGCACGGTCAAAGTGGCCGAAATGCCCAATACCAGTAGCCATACGATACGGGAGCGAGCCACCTTAAAAACAGAAGTGAGTAAGTAAGGCCTGCGCAGTGGTTCAGCTGCACCTGCGCGAGCGTGGTCCTCTTCGGCTGCCTGGTAGTCAATGCGGGCCGCGTCCAACAGGGGAACGATACCTACCAGTCGCTTCTCGGAATCCACTATGGGGTGGATCAGCTCACCGTGACGCAAAATCTCGCGCGCCACCTTTTCTTCGTCCTCGTAAGTGAAAGAGTAGAACGGGTCGATCACCATCAGATCGCCCACCTGGGTCTCAGGTGGAGCCGACAGCAGCGATTTCAATTCCACTTTGCCTACCAGTTTGCGGTCGGTAGTGAGCACCGGAATTTCAGACAGAATGTCGTTGTCTGCGTCGTGAGCGCCAATGCGCTCCAGCAGGCCCGCGGCAGTTTCGGAAGGATTCGACCGCAATTCCTGGGGCGACATGCGCCGGCCAATAGAATCGCGCCTATAGCCCAGAAGATTCATAGTGTCTTCGACTTCGGCCGGATCCAGGCTGGAAACAATTTGCTTGGCAACCTTAGAAGGCACCTCGTCAAGGAGCCAGGTCTGATCTTCTGGATCCAAAGAGCGGAAGATGTCGAGGACTTGGCTACGCGAGAGTTGGCTGATCAAATCCGCCTGGGTGGGCTGGTCCAATTCCTCGAAGGCCTTCAGCGACATGTTCTTCTCTAGAAGCCGGAAGACAACCGCGGCCTCTTTCAAAGGAAGCTCGGACAGCACCCTAACGGTGCGGTTAGTAGAAAGCCCACGTACCAGCGCCGCCAGCGAGGTGAGGTCGCGATGGTCAATGAGGTCCCGAATCTTGGCGGTGCTTACGTCGTCTTGCAAAGGAGCCTCCTGGTAGGGGAACTGGCCTAAACTAGGATAGTTGACTTTAGGGGGAAAGGGTGCCTGAAGGCCATAAGATTCATCGACAGGCGCGGATGCTCGAGGAACTATTCCGGGGGAGGCCGGTAGCGGCCTCCTCGCCGCAAGGACGCTTCGTCTCCCAGGCAGCACGGATCAACGGGCAGGTGCTGCAGGAGGCCTTCGCCTGGGGAAAACATCTATTTCTGCACTTCAGCGACCTCTACGTGCACGTTCACCTTGGGCTATACGGGGACTGGCGGAGCAGCGGCGGGCCGAATGTGCGGCTGGCGCTTTCAAGTGGATCCAACAGCGCGTACCTGTCTGGTCCGAACACCTGTGAATTATTAGACGAAACAGGCGTGCGTGCCGTGATAGGCCGCCTCGGCCCCGACCCGCTGCGCGCCGATCCGCAGGGCAAAGAGCGTTTTTGCCTGGCGATCAAGAAGAAGGCGGTGCCCATCGGCAAACTGGTCATGGATCAGAAGGTGGTGTCCGGGCCGGGGAACATCTATCGCGCCGAGTGCCTCTTTCGCGTGGGCATTTCGCCGTTTCGAAAAGGCCAGAACGTGGCGGTGCCCAGACTAGAAAGGTTGTGGGATGACCTGGCCTGTGCAATGGGGCAAGGCCTACAAAGCGGAATCATCGACACCTTAGAAAGCAAATACAAGAGGGCGGGCGCCGACGAGGTAGATACCCGCTTCGCCGTCTACCACCGGACTGGGCGGGCCTGCCCGAGGTGTGGGACCACCGTAAAAGAAACCCTGATGGGCGGGCGCAGGCTGTTTTGGTGCCCCGGCTGCCAGCGCTAGTTGGTAAGCAAACTCCTGGCCCGCAACAGGAAAGAAGCAGGCGAGTCCGTGCTCCGCAAGACAAGCGGAGGCAGGAAAGCAACTGTTGCCCTGTGCAAAGACGGAACATGCTGGCCCTTTGGCAGAATCCTAGCAAGATTGCGCAATCGGATAGGAACCACCGGTACGTCCGGGTTCTGCTTCGCCAAGAAATATAACCCGCGGTGGAATCGGCCTAGGGTTCGTCCATCGCCCCGGGTGCCCTCGGGAAAAATGAGGATCGAATCGCCTGCTGCCAGCACCTGACTCATGCCCTTCACCTGGTTTCTTCTGCCCCGACCGCCCCGATCGACCAGGTAGGCGTGAAAAAAGCGAGCGGGTGCCGAGCGGGGAAATACCTGCCAGTAGTCTTTGGCCGCCACGGGATGCAGTTGCCCGCGAAGCGGCAACAGCGTCCAAATCAGCAAGAAATCTAGGTGAGAAGTGTGGTTCGCGTAAAAGATAGTTGGGGAAGAAAAGCTCTTCGGGGAAAGGCTCTCTTCTTCTAGCCGCACCCGACCAAT
Source organism: Actinomyces sp. UMB0138 (assembly GCF_002849225.1). Classification (GTDB taxonomy): domain Bacteria; phylum Bacillota; class Negativicutes; order Veillonellales; family Veillonellaceae; genus Veillonella; species Veillonella parvula_H. Next base: position 111,936 of record NZ_PKMC01000003.1, on the reverse strand, counting down.
TTTTACGAGGGCGTAGGCTAAGCCGGAACGGAGCGACTTGCTTAGCAGGTTGGCCATAACAAAAGGCTAGCCCAAGGCAAAACCTTGGGCTAGCCGGAACAAACTGGGATTACTCGGTTGCTACGTCCTTGTCAACCCATTCGAAGGTGCGCGTTACAGCCTTCTTCCACAGCCTGTAGGTGCGATCGTATTCTTCGCGATCCTCGCCAGGATTCCATTCGTCCTTCTTGGCCCAGTTGGCTTCCACGTCGGATTCGCCCTCCCAGAAACCAACCGCGATGCCCGCAGCATAGGCCGCACCGAGCGCGGTAGTCTCCATGACCTTCGGGCGCACAATCTTGCATCCGAGCTGATCAGCCTGGAACTGCATGAGCAGGTTGTCATTAGTCATGCCGCCGTCCACACGCAGCTCGGTCAGCTCCACGCCAGAATCAGCATTCATGGCCTCGAGCACCTCGCGCGTCTGGAAAGCCGTAGCCTCCAATGCCGCCCGGGCAATGTGTGCCTTGGTGTTGTACCGAGTCAGGCCCACAATCACGCCGCGAGCATCATCCTTCCAGTACGGGGCAAACAGACCCGAGAAAGCGGGAACGAAGTAGACGCCCCCATTGTCCTCGACGCTGGAAGCCAGCTCTTCGACCTCGGAAGAAGAAGAAATAATTCCCAAATTGTCCCGCAGCCACTGAATCAGCGATCCGGTAACCGCGATCGAACCCTCGAGCGCGTAAGAAGGCTCCTGGTCGCCAATCTTGTAAGCAACGGTGGTCAGCAGACCGTTCTCGGAGAAGACGGGCTCCTTACCCGTATTGATCAGGGTGAAGCAGCCGGTGCCGTAAGTATTCTTAGCCATGCCCTTCTTGAAACACGCCTGCCCGAAAGTAGCCGCCTGCTGATCGCCCAAAATACCCGCAACAGGAGTATCGATCAGCAGACCATTCTTCCTACCGTAGCCGTAAATTTCCGAAGACGAGCAAATCTCGGGAAGCATCTTCATAGGAATGCCGAAATCCTTGCACACGTCCTCGCGCCACTTCAGCGTCCTAATATCCATCAGCATCGTACGCGAAGCGTTAGTGACGTCAGTCTTGTGCACGCCACCGTTGACCCCACCAGTTAGATTCCACAGCACCCAAGTGTCCGTGTTACCAAACAGCAGCTCCCCGGCCTCCGCGCGCTCGCGGGCACCCTCGACATTGTCCAAAATCCACTTCAGCTCCGGGCCGGAATAGTAAGTGGACAGGTCGAGGCCGCAAATGTTGCGGTACTTAGACAGCCCGTCCTCGCCGGCAAGCTCGCGAATAATCTTGGAGGTACGAGTATCCTGCCAGACGATTGCGTTGTAAACGGGCTCGCCAGTGTTCTTATCCCAAACGACTACGGTTTCACGCTGGTTCGTAATGCCTACCGCTGCAATCGCGTGCCTATTGATCTGTGCCTGTTGCAAAGTAGATGCCACGCAGTAACGCACGTTGTCCCAAATCTCGATGGGATTGTGCTCTACCCAGCCTGGCTTCGGGAAGATCTGTTCGTGTTCCTTCTGTGCCGAAGCCACAATGTCGCCACTATGGTTGAACAAAATAGCGCGCGAAGAGGTAGTCCCCTGGTCGATAGCTAGTACATAATCTTTGTCAGTCATCATTGTCCTCCAGATTAATATGCGAGATACAGCCGGCATCTCAATGGCAATCGTACCCTGGCATGCCGGCCCATCTGGGCCGATTCGTCTTTGAACCGACCGAAGTATAAAGATCCCCCGCCGGGAGAACCAACCAGTTCCCGAAGCGGCGGGGGAAAATGTTTAGTTTTCGCTCTTCAGCGGGTAGAAGTCAGTCACGTCGCCAATGTGGTCGCGAATTGCCTGCGAGGAGGCATCGTCGGTGGCGGTGCGTGCCTTTTCTTCGGACTGCACCCGAGCGGTGTAGGAATCGATCTCGAACTTCTTCTTCTTGTCGTCCCAGCCGAGCAGCTGCGCCATGATCGAGGCGATCTCCTCGAGGGCGGACAAGCCGTGATCCCTATGCTCATAGGTGAGGCGGATGCGGTGGCACAGCACGTCCTCGAGGTGCATGGCGCCCTCGTGGGTGACTGCGAAAGCAACTTCGGCGCGCAGATATTCAGGAGCGCCCTGCAGTTCCTTAGCCAGCGATTCGTCTTCCTTGATCGAAGCCAGAACCAGCTCGATATCCGAGCCGTAGCGGTCCAGCATATCTTCGATGTGCTCTACCGACAGTCCAGAGTCGGATGCCAATGCGCGCCTGCGGTTCCACAGTGCGTGGTAGCCCTCGGCGCCACGAAGCGGGGTAGTGGCCGTCAGCGACTTCAGCGACTTGGCACGATCGCCAAGGGCAAAGTCAACTGCATCCTCCGCCATCGGGCGGTAGGTGGTCAGCTTGCCACCGGCAATGACAACCAGGCCGGGGGCTGCCTCGGTCACGGTGTGCTCGCGCGAAACCTTTGTGGACTTAGCAGAATCGCCGTCCTTGGTGCCCGGCTGCAGCAGCGGGCGCAGGCCTGCGTAGACGCCAATAATGTCGTCGTGGGTGAGCGGGTCGTTCAGAACCTTGTTCGCCTGGTCCAGTACATAGTCGATATCGGTCTTGTTGGCGACCGGGTTGCGCAGGTCCTCGACGTACTTGGTGTCGGTGGTGCCGATGATCCAGTAGCGCTTCCACGGGATGATGAACAGCACGGACTTTTCAGTACGCACGAACATGCCGGTCTTGCCCTTGATACGTTCCTTGGGAACAACGATGTGAATGCCCTTGGAGGCCAGTACCTTCAGGCCGCCCTCGGTGCCGCCCATTGCCTCGGTCTTTTCGGTCCAGACGCCGGAAGCGTTGATGATGGTGCGGGCGCGAACCTGGTATTCCTTGTCATTTTCCAGATCGCGGATGGTGGCGCCAGTGACGCGTCCGGTTGCATCCTTGGACATGTCAGTGACCATGGTGCGCGAAGCGGCAAGTGCGCCGTAGTCGACCGCGGAACGGACCAGGTTTACAACCAGGCGAGCGTCGTCAACGCGAGCGTCGTAGTAAACCATTGCGCCGATCAGGGAATCGCGCCTTAGGTCGGGGACCAGCTCGAGGGCGCCCTTGCGGGTGACGTGCCGCTGGATTGGTACGGAGCCGCGGTGGGCCATCTGGGCCATTGCGTCGTACATGCCGACACCGACGGTGGAGTAGGCGCGCTCGATAACGGGAGTCTTGAAAGGCCACAGTAGCGGAAGCTTCTTCACCAAGTGCGGAGCGGTGGTTTCGAGCAGCAGGCCACGTTCGGTCAGTGCTTCGTGGACCAGCTTGAAATCAAGCTGGTAGAGGTAACGGAGACCGCCGTGAACCAGCTTGGAAGAACGGGAGGACGTGCCGGATGCCCAGTCCTGTGCCTCAACGATGCCGACGCGCAGGCCGCGCAGCGCCGCGTCATAAGCAATGCCCGCGCCAGTTACGCCGCCGCCGAGAACGAGGATGTCCAGCTCTTCACCATTTGCCATTTCTTCAAGTGCCTGTTGGCGGTGCTGAAGATTTAGCGCACCTTCTGTCATTACTAACTCCTTTGTTGGGTGAGTCACTGTTGCAGCTTTTTTCCATTGTTTCGGACCTAGGTCATATGTGCAATCTATTTGCACATATGTGCAGCTATACTTTGAAGTATGAATAAAATGTCTGGTCAGCATGCGTTGGTGACTGAGGGGAAGGCCAAGGCCGAGGCTGCGCGCAAGGCGGCAGTGTTGTACTATGCCGAATCTCAGACAATGGCGGCTATTTCTAAGAAGTTGGGTGTTTCTCGCTCTACCGTCTCCAGGCTGCTTGCCTATGCCCGAAAGAGCGGGATTGTACAGATTACGATTCGCCCTCCTTTTTCCTCCGAATCGGTTTTGACAATGAAACTCAAGCAACGCTTCCACGTAGACGTGCAAATCGTCGACGTGGAATCCACTCTTAGCCAGAATCGCCTGCTGCAAGTGGTTTCTAAGGTGGCCGCGGGCGCGCTAGACCAGATGGTGCAAAGTGGGGACACGGTGGGGATTGCCTGGGGCAACACCACCTCGGAAGTGGTCCAGCACCTGCCCTCGCGCGACCTCGGGGGTGTATCCGTGGTGCAGCTGAATGGTGCGGTCTCCACTACTAGTTCCGGCAGTGCCCATGTTGGCTTCATCCTGTCGCAGGCGGCTGACCGGTGGAATGCCAACGTAATCCACTTTCCGGTGCCCGCTTTCTTCGACAAAGCAGACACAAAGAAAGCCATGTGGCAGGAAAGCGCCGTCAAGCGCGTGCTTGAGTATCAGCGGAAGACCTCCGTTGCCGTTTTTGGGGTGGGGGCGTTTAAAGGGGAAATGCCTTCCCACGTCTATTCGGCCGGCTACCTTTCGACTAAAGAGGTATACAGCCTTTCAAAAGGCGGGGTAGTAGGGGACGTGTGTACCGTGCTCCTAAAGAAGGATGGCACGTGGCGCAACATAGAACTCAATAAGAGGGCGTCCGGGCCAAACCCTGCGATGCTCGCCCGCATTCCGCGCCGCCTGTGTGTAGTGGCTGGGCCTGCGAAAGCGGAGGCGCTGCTGGCCGCGTTGAATGCTGGAGTGATGACCGACCTGGTTTGTGATCGCCCTACGGCTGAACTGGTATGGAAGCTCGCGAACAGGGCTAAATGATATTTTTGTGGAAGATATGTCTCAGTTTGGCAACGGTATCGACTAAGGCTTTGAATCTGCGGCAGAATGCTCTTATGCTCGATTGGATCTAGCAATTCTAAATCGATAGATGTGTTTTGAGGTGGACTATGGCGGACATTGAAGCAGCTGCAAGCGGCAGCACTGACTTGCAGCGATCCCTCAGAGCTCGACACCTAAATATGATCGCCATTGGCGGGGCTATTGGCACCGGCCTCTTTGTCGCATCTGGTGCAACCATTTCTGACGCGGGCCCGGGAGGGGCTCTGCTGGCCTACGCACTGATCGGGATCATGGTGTACCTGCTCATGCAGTCGCTGGGCGAGATGGCAACGTATATTCCTACAACGGGTTCCTTTGAAGACTATGGAACCCGTTTTATTAGCCCTTCCTTCGGTTTCGCTATCGGGTGGAACTACTGGTACAACTGGGCGATCACGGTGGCCGCTGAGCTCGTCGCAGCGGCGTTGGTGATGAAGTATTGGGCCCCCAATGTGCCGTCCTGGATATGGTCTGCGATCTTCCTAGCGTTGCTTGTAGTACTGAATTCTGTCTCTGCCCGAGCATATGGCGAGGGCGAGTTCTGGTTCGCTACCATCAAGGTGGTTACCGTCTGCGTGTTCTTAGTGCTCGGACTGGGGATGATTTTGGGCATTATGGGATCGCCCTCCCCAGGTTTTAAGAACTGGACAGTTGGAGATGCGCCCTTCGTTAACGGGGGAATGGGCGTGCTCTCGGTATTCATGATTGCCGGCTTTTCGTTTCAAGGCACTGAACTGGTCGGGGTCGCGGCGGGGGAGGCCGAAAACCCCAGCGAAACGATTCCGCGTGCAATCCGTTCTATTTTTTGGCGAATCTTGCTGTTTTACATTGGCGCCATTGCAGTAATCGGCTTCCTTATTCCGTATACCAACCCGGATCTCTTGAACGCCGACGTCGACAACTTGTCAGTGAGCCCCTTTACCCTCGTATTCCACAACGCCGGTATTGCGGCGGCAGCAGCGGTGATGAACGCCGTCATCTTGACCTCGGTTCTGTCGGCAGGAAACTCCGGGCTCTACGCCTCTACGCGCATGCTCTACGCGCTAGCCAAGTCTGGCAAGGCTCCGCGCGTATTCGCCTCGACCTCTTCCCATGGGGTACCGGTGCCCGCACTAATTGCAACCACCATGGTGGGAGCGGCATGCTTCCTCACCTCTCTTATCGGAGACGGGGGAGCCTACACCTGGCTCGTTAATGCCTCCGGTCTGGCTGGTTTTATTACTTGGGTGGCGGTTGCATGGTCCCACCTGCGCTTCCGGAAAGCATTCCTAGCGCAGGGGCACTCTCTAGACGAATTGCCGTACAAGTCGTCCTTTTTCCCGCTTGGGCCGATTATTGCCCTCATCATGTGCATCGTCGTGATACTCGGGCAAAACTACGAAGCCTTGCTAGGGCGCGGTGACTTTACTACCCTGCTTACTAGCTACATTGGCTTGCCTATCTTCTTGGCAATTTGGGCAATTCATAAGCTGGTTACTCGGGCGCCAGCGGTGAGTCCCAAGGAGGCTGACCTAAGCAGACCGGAACGCTAAATCAACGAATCAATCTCTAGCGGGGAGGAGCGATGCCTCCCCGCTTTTGTATGCCATATCGGGCGGTACTAGTCGCTGCAACGCTTCTAGGTGGGGAAAGTCCCGCAAAAAGGGGTTTGCCCGACTAAAAGTTCTAGAAATGGGACTTTTGTGAGTTCTTGAAATACTCATTAGGAAATTCTTTAGGAACTTTGTGTCCATACTGTGAGATATCGCAAAAGCCTTGATCGGCGCGGAAAAGGAGCGGCCAAGGAGGGGATGCATTGGAGAAATCTAATCTGGATTTGGAAAAGCCTTTACCTTCGTTAGTAGAATAAACCAACGGAGACCTCCGGTGGAGTAAAAATCCCTTTACCCCACTTGCAGGGGCGCTCCGGCCTATCCCGGAGGAAATAGTGAAAAATAAGCGCATTCTTGCCCTAGTTTCCGCCGCCGCGTTAACGCTGACCCTTTCCGCATGTGGCGGGTCAGGTTCCGGTTCAAACGCAGGTGGCGACGGGGCGCAGGTCGTTACTGCAAACATTTCTGAACCCCAAAATCCTCTCATCCCCTCCGCAACAAACGAAGTAGGTGGCGGCCGAGTCTTGACGAACATTAACGCGGGACTGGTCTACTACACCAAGGACGGGAAGACCGAAAACGAACTAGCCGATTCTATTGAACACAACGGTGACTTCACCAAGTTCACTTTCAAACTAAAGAAGGGGCTCAAGTTCTCTGACGGCTCGGATCTGAAGGCGAAGAACTTCGTCGACGCGTGGAACTGGTCGGCCAATCCGAAGAATGCGCAGACGCAAGCCCCCTTCTTTGAAGCAATCAAGGGCTACACTGCGGCTCCCGAAAAAGAAGGTGCCCAAGCCCCAGACGTTCCAAAAATGGACGGCTTGAAAGTAGTAGATGACACTACCTTTACTGCGGAACTAAATGGGTCGACGCCTGACTTTGCCGACCGACTCGGCTACCAGGCATTTGCCCCGCTTCCTGATGTGGCTTACAAGGACATGAAGGCGTTCGGCCAGAATCCGGTCTGCTCAGGCCCCTATAAGTTGGCCGAAAAAGATGGGTGGGTACACAACGAAAAGATTGATTTGGTACCCAACGAAAACTACGACGGACCGCGCAAGCCTAAGAACAAGGGCATCAGCTTCCAGGTATTCGCTCAGCAGGATGCTGCATACCAGAAGTTGCTGAGCGATGAAATCGACGTCATCGACGCTATTCCGGATTCCGCCTTCGAGTCGTACCAGAAGGATCTTGGAGATCGAGCTGTAAACCAGCCCGCCGCCGTGTTCCAGAACTTCACAATTGATGTGAACGCTCCGCACTTCGGCATGGATGAGGAAGGCCGCCTGCGCCGAGCAGCACTTTCTAAAGCTATCGACCGTGAAGAAATCACCAAGACTATCTTCAAATCCACCCGCACCCCGGCCAAGGACTTCACCTCTCCGACTGTTGACGGCTACAATGAAAACCTACCTGGCAACGACGTACTGAAATTCGACGCCAAGGCCGCTAAGGATCTGTGGCAGAAGGCAGATGCCATCAAGAAGTACGACGGCACATTCGAACTCGCCTACAACTCTGACGGCGGACACCAGGCATGGGTAGATGCAGTCTGCAACCAGCTGAAGAACAACCTCGGCATCAATGCCCAGGGCAAGGCATACCCCGACTTCAAGTCCATGCGTGACGACGTTACCAACCACGCCTTGCAGTCCGGTTTCCGTGCCGGCTGGCAGGCCGACTACCCGGGGGTGTTCAACTTCCTGGCCCCGGTCTTCAAGACTGGCGCTCCCTCGAACGACGCTCGCTACTCCAACAAGGATTTTGACCGTCTAGTCACCGAAGGCTCGCTACAGTCCGATAAGGCCAAGGCCAACAAGAAGTATGATGAGGCTCAGGGGATCCTGCTCAAGGATCTTCCAGCCATCCCGCTCTGGTACTCGAACGTCAACGGCGGCTACTCCACGAAGGTTACAAACGTCGAATTTGGTTGGGACTCCTTCCCGCTGTACTACCAGATCGAAAAGAAGTAACTATCAGTAGGTTTGATGCGGGGCCCGGTGGCCCCGCATCGTCCTGTCATGAGGAACAGAATGGGAAAATACATACTTAGGCGCCTCCTCCAGGCAATTCCGGTATTCTTCGGCGCCACACTCTTGATATATGCGATGGTCTTCCTTATGCCTGGTGACCCGGTTGCCGCCCTTGGCGGAGACCGAGGCCTAAACCCGGCCATTGCAGCGCAAATCCGAGCTGAATACAACCTCGACAAGCCCTTAATCGTGCAATACCTGCTGTACTTGAAGGGCATCCTCACCCTAGACTTCGGCACCACCTTCTCGGGACGTCCCGTCCTCGACGTGATGGCCGGTGCCTTTCCGGTAACAATCCAACTTGCCGTTATGGCACTGATCTTCGAAGCCGTCCTCGGCATAGGCTTCGGTGTATTCGCTGGCATACGCCGCGGCGGCATCTTCGACTCGACCGTCCTGGTCATGTCCCTGATTGTTATCTCGGTCCCCACCTTCGTAATCGGCTTCGTGCTGCAGTTCCTCTTCGGTGTAAAACTCGGAGTGCTTCCAATCACTGTTGGCTCAAACGTCACCTTCACCTCCCTACTGCTACCCGCTATCGTGCTGGGGGCAGTATCGTTCGCCTACGTGCTGCGACTAACCCGCCAGTCTGTCAGCGAACACCTAAGCAGGGACTACGTCCGCACCGCCCGGGCTAAGGGCCTAGATAACGGCGCAGTAATGCGACGCCACATCCTACGCAATTCACTCATCCCTGTCATAACGTTCCTCGGTGCAGACCTCGGATCGCTGATGGGCGGCGCAATTGTCACCGAAGGTATCTTTGCCATCAACGGTGTCGGTGGCACGCTCTACCAGGCAATTATCAAAGGCGAACCATCCACCGTGGTTTCATTCACCACCGTGCTCGTCCTGGTGTACATTGTGGCCAACCTGCTAGTTGACCTCCTCTACGCAGCTCTAGACCCAAGGATTCGCTATGTCTAACATCTACCCCGAACAGGCACACCAAGTAAGCGAAATAGACGAAACTGGTCTGGGCGCCGTGGACGCAGTAGCAGACGAGAGCGCGCCCTCGTCCATGTGGGGCGAAGCATGGCGCTACCTCCGTAGGCGCCCGCTGTTCTGGGTGTCGGCAGTCATCATCGCAATTGTGCTGATCGTAGCCGCCTTCCCTGGACTCTTCTCGTCCGTCGACCCAAACTTCTGCGAACTCTCCAAGTCCTCGGCCGCCTCCGCGCCGGGGCACCCCTTCGGCTTCGATCGGCAGGGTTGTGACGTATACTCGCGCGTCATCCACGGCGCCCGCACCTCGGTGCTGGTCGGTGTGCTCACCACCATAGTCGTGTCCGTCCTCGGCGTTATCTTTGGCGCCCTTGCCGGTTACTTCGGCGGCTGGATTGACACCCTCCTCTCCCGCGTCACCGACATCTTCTTCGCGATCCCGTTCATCCTGGCAGCCATCGTAATCATGCAGCTGTTTAAAGAACACCGCACAGTGTGGATGGTCGTAATGATCCTGGCGGCCTTCGGCTGGCCACAAATTGCGCGCATCACCCGCGGTAGCGTGATGACTGTCAAGAACGAAGAATTCGTAACCGCCGCCAGAGCCCTTGGGGTGTCCGGCTGGAAGATTCTGACCAAGCATATCCTGCCCAACTCCGCAGCCCCAGTGATCGTATATGCGACCGTGGCACTCGGTACCTTCATCGTTACCGAAGCAACCCTGTCCTTCCTGGGAGTGGGTCTGCCCACCAACGTGGTCTCCTGGGGCGGAGACATTGCAAAGGCACAGATGTCGCTGCGCACCAACCCAATGATCCTGTTCTACCCGTCCATCGCGCTGGCAATTACCGTACTGTCCTTCATCATGATGGGCGACGTAGTGCGTGATGCTCTGGATCCGAAGGCGAGGAAGTAATGAGTAACTCCAAAGTTCAATTCACGCCCACCACCGGCGGGCCGGGACAGCCGCTACTTCGAGTCACCGACCTAGAGGTCGCCTTCCGATCCTCCACGGGAATGGTACCTGCCGTCCGCAAAGCCAACCTGACCATCTACCCCGGTCAGTCGATCGCAATCGTGGGCGAGTCGGGATCCGGGAAATCCACCACCGCGGCAGCGCTCATCGGGTTACTTCCCGGCACCGGCAAGGTAACCGGCGGCACCATCGAGTTCGATGGCAGGGACATCACCAACCTGTCCGAAAAAGAACTGATCAAGCTGCGTGGCAGCCAGATCGGCATGGTGCCCCAAGATCCCATGAGCAACCTAAACCCGGTATGGCGAATTGGCACCCAGGTTGCCGAAGGTCTGCACGCCAACAAGACGGTACCGGACAAAGACATAAAGAAGCGGACCGTCGAGATCTTGGAAGAGGCTGGCTTGCCGGACGCCGACCGGCGCGCCGGACAGTTCCCGCACGAATTCTCAGGCGGCATGCGCCAGCGCGCACTGATCGGCATAGGCCTTTCCTCAGAACCTAAGCTGCTGATCGCTGACGAACCTACTTCCGCCCTCGACGTGACCGTACAGGCACGCATCCTGGATCACCTAGAGAAGCTGACCAAGGAATACGGCACCGCTGTACTATTCATCACCCACGACCTCGGCCTAGCAGCCGAGCGGGCATCACACCTTGTAGTAATGCACCGTGGGCGCGTGGTCGAGTCTGGTCCGTCAAAGGAAATTCTGACCAACCCGACCCACCCCTACACGCAGCGACTAGTAAAGGCAGCGCCCTCGCTGGCATCGCACCGCATTCAAAGTGCGCACGCAGCCGGACACGACTCGGAAGAGGAACTGCTTGGCGCCCACGCCGGCTCAAAGGCAAAAGAAGAAGTTATCCGCGTCGAAAACCTAACCAAGATCTTCGACGTGCGCGGCGCCAAGGGAGAAGACAAGATACTGAAGGCCGTAGACAACGTGTCCTTCGCCGTCCGACGCGGCACCACCACCGCCGTGGTAGGCGAGTCCGGCTCCGGTAAGTCCACGGTCGCCAACATCATCCTGAACCTGATCGATCCCACCGAAGGCAAGGTCTACTACAAGGGGACCGACCTATCGACCCTGGGGCGCAAGGAACTGTTCGACATGCGGCGCAAGCTTGCCGTCGTCTTCCAGAACCCCTACGGATCTTTGGACCCGATGTATTCGGTCTACCGCTGCATCGAAGAGCCACTGATCACCCACAAGCTGGGGAACAGGAAAGAACGTGAAGCCCGCGTAGCAAGACTGCTAGACCTAGTAGCCCTACCGAAGTCGGCAATGCGTAGGTACCCCAACGAGCTCTCTGGCGGACAGCGCCAGCGCGTAGCCATCGCTAGGGCACTCGCGTTGCAGCCCGAAGTGGTCGTCCTCGACGAGGCCGTATCCGCCCTCGACGTGTTGGTACAGGATCAGATCCTGCACCTACTAAACGATCTGCAGGCACAGATGAACCTAACCTACCTGTTCATCACCCACGACCTTGCTGTAGTGCGCGAAAACGCCGACGACATCGTGGTGATGGAATCGGGCAAGGTTGTCGAGCAGGGGCCTGCCGACAACATCTTCGACAACCCCTCCACGCAGTACACCCGCGAGCTGATCGAAGCCGTCCCAGGCGGTTCGCTGTTGGCCGGCCGTACCGACTACGTGGAAGCAATCATGGGTAACAAAACCAAATAGGCTAGGCAAGAAGATGGCCCCCAAGGAATCCTTGGGGGCCATTTCTATATCGGCTTACTTGCCTGGGCTACTTGCCTTGCACATCGGCTATCCAGGCCTCTACGGCCTCGACTGTGCGGGGAATGTCCTCGCTTAGCCGCTGCGCCTTGCCGTCGGCGGTAATGACAATGTCGTCCTCAATGCGCACGCCAATGCCTCGTAGCTCTTCAGGAACTGCCAGATCGTCCTGGTTGAAGTAGAGGCCAGGTTCGATCGTGAACACCATGCCGGGCTTCAGCTCGGCATCCAAGTACAATTCCTTCTTCGCCTGGGCGCAATCGTGGACGTCCAGTCCAAGGTGGTGACTAGTGCCGTGAGGCATCCACCTGCGGTGCTGCTGGCCTTCTTCCGAGATCGCCTCCTCGACAGAGACCGGCAACATGCCCCATTCGTCTAGGTGGTGAGCCAAGACCTCCATGGCGGCGTCATGGACGTCGCGGAACAGCGCGCCGGGTTCGTTAGCCTTGGCCAGAGCGGCCTCGCAGGCATCCAGTACCGCGTTGTAAACCTTGGCCTGCTCGGGCGAGAACTTGCCCGAGATAGGTAGGGTACGCGTGATGTCGGCGGTGTACAAAGAATCAGCTTCGATGCCTGCGTCCACAAGCACAAGTTCGCCCTCGTTCACCTTGCCGTCGTTGTCGATCCAGTGCAAGGTATTGGCGTGGTTGCCGGCTGCAGCGATGGTGTCGTAGCCGAGGCCGTTGCCTTCTTCGCGAGCAACCGCACCGAAAGCGCCCTCAATCACGCGCTCGCCGCGCCAGTGCTTGGTGGCTCGGGGAAGGGACTTGATGATCTCTTCAAAACCGCGCTTGGTCATTGCAATGGAGTGGCGCAGCTCGTCCAGTTCGTAATCATCTTTTTGCAGGCGGATCGTGGAAGTAGCCTCTTCAAGGGCGTCATCGAGCGACTTCGCCTCGGCTCCATGAGCCAGGCCGACGCTCTGGCGAACCTGATTCACCTGGGCGTCCACGTTCGTGTCCTGGCCCGCGATGACTCGCAGCGAGATCTGGCCTGCATCCTTTGCAAGCGCGTCCGCAAAGGAGTCGATATGTGCACACTGCAGACCGGTAGCTGCTTCCATGTCTTCCAGCGACGGGCGGGCCCCAACCCAGAATTCGCCGTAGCGCGAATCGGCGTAGAACTCTTCAGAGCTACGCGGTGCCCTGGGCTTGAAGTAGAGGACGCCGACGTGAGTGGCATCTTCCGGGTAGCCCTCAGGAATTTCCCTACCGGCAAGCAGATTGCCCTCTTTGTCGGTCAGTGGTTCCAATACCAGCACTGCGTCGGGTTCCTGCTCGCCACCAAGGCCAGTCAGGTGTGCAAACGCCGAGTGAGCACGGAACCGGTAGTCGCAATCGTTATTGCGGACCTTGTACTGGCCGGCCGGAATGACTAGGCGTTCGCCCCTGAATTCCTTGCCAAGCTTCGTGTGGCGGGCAGGCAGATAATCGGCTGCCCCGCCCCTTTCCGGTTTCTGAGTTGAACGCGGTGCCCACTGGGTTCCAATGAACTCCCGAAAAGCAATGGAATCTGCGCGCCTGGACCTATTGTTGACGCGGTCGGACAATTCCTGTTTATCTTCGTTAATTACGTCTTCTTTTTCGGTCATAACCTCATTGTGCCACGCACAATAATTTTGGTGAACTGTATTCTGAAAGTATGAAAATCGATCCGCATACCCATTCCCTTCGTTCCGATGGCACGGATAAGCCAGCTGAACTGATGCGCAAAGGCGCCGCGTGCGGAATTGATGTGCTCGGTTTGACCGACCATGACACGCAAGCTGGTTGGGAGGAAGCAGCAGACTGCGTAGCCGAAACAGGGGTGGCACTGTTGCGGGGGACCGAGATAAGTTGCGCGGCATCAGGGCGCACAGTTCATCTGTTGGCTTATTTATTTGACCCCGCAGATGCCACCTTGCAGGGGTTCTTTAAGAAGTGCCGCGACTCGCGGCTTCACCGGGCAGAACGGATCGTACAGAATCTGGCTGCGGACTTTCCTATTACCTGGCAGCAGGTGGCCGCGCTTGCCCCCGAGGGCGGAGTCGTGGGGCGTCCTCACATTGCCGATGCGCTGGTGGCTATAGGAGCTTTTGCAAATCGAACGGAAGCTTTCCAAAAGGTACTGCACCCAAGCCACAAGTACTACGTCCAGCACTGGGCCCCGGATCCAGTAGAGGCAACTGCGGCCATCCGGCGGGCAGGGGGAGTGCCGGTATGGGCGCACCCGCGCGCCACCTCCAGGCAGAAGCTGGTGCCAACCACGGTATTAGCCAACATGGTAGAGGCCGGCCTATTTGCTTTGGAAGCCAACCATCGCGACCACACTCCAGAGATGCGGCAAGCAGTAATCACAATGGCGCAGCACTACGGGTTGGAAATAACCGGTTCCTCTGACTACCACGGCACCGGCAAGCCTAATCAGCTAGCGGAAAATACTACCGCCGAAGCGGTGCTGGAAAAGATAGAGGCGCAGGGGGTACTACCCATCCTGCGCCCCTAACCGTCCGGCTCTAAAAGCTAGTCTTCGCTGCGGCGCGAACGTGAGCGATTGCGGCGCCGGCGAGCCCGCTTTGGCTTTTCCCCAGTGCTCTTTTCCGAGCGCTTTTGATTCTTGGAACGACCGGTAGAGCGGCGACGCGAGCCAGAGCTGCGCCTCGACCGCCTGCGGCCGCGCCCGCCGGAACGTTGCCCGGTTTCGCCTAGGTCTTCGACCTCTTCCGCATCCAACCCGGCTCGCGTGCGCTGCGACCGAGGAAGACGACCGGTAACCTCGGGATCGATGTCCAGGTCGGTGTAGAGGTGCGGCGAGGTGTGGTAGGTCTCGAGCGGCGTATCGACGCCCAAGTTCAGGGCCTTTGAAATTAGCTTCCACCTGGGAACATCATCCCAGTCGACAAAGGTGATTGCGGTGCCCGAAGCACCTGCGCGGCCAGTCCTGCCGATGCGGTGTAGGTAGATCTTCTCGTCTTCCGGGCACTGGTAGTTGATCACGTGGGTAACGTCATCGACGTCAATGCCACGGGCTGCCACATCGGTAGCCACCAGGACGTCCACCTTGCCTTTGCGGAAGGCGCGCATGGCCTGTTCGCGCGCCCCCTGCCCCAAATCTCCGTGTAGCGCTGCGGCAGCAAAACCGCGATCGGACAAATCATCCGCCAACCGGGCGGCAGTGCGCTTAGTGCGAGTAAAGATGATGGACAGGCCGCGTCCCTTTGCCTGCAGGATGCGCGAGACCACTTCCAATTTATTCATTGCGTGGCAGCGGTAGACTACCTGCTTAACAGAATTGACCGTGGCGTTCTGATCTGCGGGATCCTGCGCCCTGATATGGGTCGGGTGGCTCATGTAACGCCTAGCAAGCGCAATTACCTCGCCTGGCATGGTGGCACTAAACAACATCGTGTGCCGGCCCGCCGGCGTGCGCGACAGAAGAGTCTCCACATCTGGCAGGAAGCCCAGATCTAGCATCTCGTCGGCCTCGTCAAGTACCACTACTTTGACGCCAGAAAGCTTCAGCTTTCCGTGCTTCAGCAGATCGATTAGGCGCCCGGGAGTGCCCACCACCAGATCCGTGCCCTTCTCAAGAGCCTTCAGCTGCGGTTCAAAGGCAACCCCGCCGTAGATCTGAGTGATCCTTACCGAGCGATTCTTTGCCGCCACCTTCAAATCGCGCGCGACCTGCTTAGCCAGCTCCCTTGTAGGCAGGATGATCAGTGCCTGGGGGCAGCCGGCGTTCAGCAGCTTCTCGTAGCCGTCCTCTTGTGGGCCAACGATCTGTTCCAGCGCCGGAATGCCAAAGCCTAAAGTCTTGCCTGTGCCGGTCTTTGCCTGCCCGATAATGTCGTTGCCTTTGAGGGCGACCGGGAGCGTTAGCGCCTGAATCGGGAAAGGATGGGTGATGCCTTCTTCAGCCAGTGCCTGGCAGATCGAGGCAGAAACGCCAAAATCGGCGAAAGTCTTTTTGTGCAGTTCTAACGCTTCGCCCTCGTCAGTAATGTCAGCTTGCACGTCTTCTTTGGGGGCGATTGCGTTTTCAATTTTTACTACTGCAGCAGAGTCAGTCATATTAGCCTTTCTATGCGGCGGAGACGGACGTCTCGACGCCGACTAGCCGATCGTGATGAGGAGCGGAACCCTTCCGCGAAACTTACTAACGTGACGACCGGGCTGTACTTAGTCTAACTGTTGAGAGTTCGCGCGCATACTTTAGTCCCGTACGCGATAGAGTGGGATTCATGACTACCTCTGATCCCCGCATTGTTTCGTTGCTCGGTTCCCTCTGCCTTTCCAGGCAAGGGCGGTTAGGAAAAGACATGACGCTCGCCCCGAATATGGAGCAGAAAGTGGCACTGGCTGCTATGAGCGCGCAGGGCTACGCCATGTTCCGGCGGATCGAGGAAGTATGTGGAATGAGCGACGAGCAGATGGCTCAGCTCATGGAGCCCACCATTTCGATAGTCGACGATCTGGAGGCAAGGCTGCGTCCAGGCGATTGGTGGGAGCGCCTAGTAAAGTCATTCATCCTGATCGGAGTTCTTTCGGACCTGTCAATCGAGATCTCTAGGTTGCATGCTAGTGAGCTACTGGATCAGATCGGCCCAGAAAACTATGACGGCGGCCATGGCAAGTGGGCTGCAGCCATCATCAAACAGGGAGCTGAGGCCGATCCACAGCTGGAATCCCGCCTGTCGCTGTGGGGCAGGCGCGTGGTCGGTGAGGCTTTAGGCGTGGCCCGGAAAGTCGCGCGTATTTACGATGAACAGCTGGATTTGGACATTGCCAGTGCCGTGGGCCTACACCCTCTGTTGGCCCGCCATGGCCAGCGGATGGCCAAGGCGGGATTGAAAGCTTAGAGGCCGAAGCCAACCTTGCGGGGTTCTTCGGTCACAACCTGTACGTAGGCAATCCCGGTTGCGGGCAGGATAACCGTGTCCTGCTTTTCGGCTTCGAAAACGAGGGCGCGCGCTTCTTTTGCCGCCGCCGAAATCTCTTGGGCTAAGGCCTGGGCGTCCAAGTCGGTTTTTACAATTAGTTCCCGTGAATTTTCGCGTAGGCCAATCTTGATCTTCATACCGCTCCTTTATAGCTATGTAGTAGAAACAATAGCGGCTTTAGAAGCGGAGGTGGGTTCAAGCTTCGGGAGTTCGCCATCAGATGACAGAGGTCGCCTATATGGTATTTGGTATGGAACAAACCCCTATGCTGGTCCTGCCCGAGCCACTTCTGGATAGCTATCACCCCACCGCGGAACAGGCGCGGGTGCTTACGGCTTTGGCAGCCGGAAACAGCGTGGGTGTCCTGGGGGCAGCAGGAACCGGAAAATCTAGGGTGGCGCTGCAGGCGCTAGCTGATTTTGATGGGGAAGGGCAAGCCGTATTCCTTACTCCTACCAGAGCTCGCGCCGATCAGCTGCTAGATGAGGCTACTGCAATCAGCGCGCGCGGTATTAGGCCGGTGCGTACCCCCGCATCGCTGGCTTTCGCTATTTTGGCTGGCCATGGCGCTCCCACCTTGCTTACGGGATCCGACGAACAAGCTTTGGTGGCCGAACTAATAGCGCACACGGACTGGCCAGATATCGTGCCTGCCGAATCGCTAGCCCTAGAGGCCTTCCAAAATGAAGTACGCAGTTTCCTAGCGCGCGCTGGCGAATTCGACATTTCTGCCGAACAGGTGCGGCAGTGGAACGCGAATCCGCTGTGGGAAACTCTGGCTGGGCTGCTCCAGGAATACCAGGATCGGTTGGATCAGTTGGGACTTGTTGACTCCGCTAGGGCGCAACGCAAAGCGGCTGACGTGCTCGCCAAAGCAGGCTCGCCATACTCACTTGTGCTAATCGACGACTGCCAGGACATGACGCACGCAAGTGGCGCCCTCATCAGGGCCCTGGCCCAAGGCGGGGCTACCGTGGGGCTATTTGCCAACCCGGACGTGGCAGTGGAATCCTACCGCGGCGGGGACCACCTCTTGCCTGCCCGACTCATGGAAGAATTATCGTTGCGTCCCTGCCAGCTCACGCGCCAGCAGCGCAGTGCAGCGCAGGTAGTGCAGGTAAGTCAGCGTTTTGTTCAGGGCATCGGCACCTCGGGCATAAGTAGCAGAGAAAATGAGGCCCAGCCGTATAAAAAGGACCTGCCCTGCGGAGTACGCCTTAGGGTGTCGGCGTCTTTCACAGACGAAGTCTTGCAGGTAGCCAATATGCTTCGTACTGAACACCTGTTACACGGCACCCCGTGGCAAGAAATGGCGGTAATCTGCCGTTCTGAGGCTCTGGCTGATTCCTGGAGGCAAATGCTGTCCGGTAGGGGCGTGCCGTTGGCTGCTACCTCGCGTCCCCTGGCGCTGGGGCTGGATCCGATTACTTCAAATCTTGCCCGCCTCCTGCAAGTAGAAGCGCAACTGCAAGATATGCCGGAAGCTCCGGCCGCCCTGGGGCTGATCGGGCAGAAATGCCTGCAGATTCTTCGCTCCCCACTGATGGGGGTGGATTCTCTTGCCTGGATTGCGCTGTCACGCCATTTTCAAGGCGACCCGCACCAGGAACTAGCCAAGCTGGTCAGCGATCCGCTGCTGGCCAAGTCCTTTTCCACCGCGTTGAAAGATTTTGCTGCTCACCGCTACTGCGAGCCTCTGCTCCGGATGGCGCATGCCATTGCCCAAGTGCGCGCTGAACAGGGTATTTCTACTAGATTGTGGGCTGCGTGGCAGGGCATTGGAGTAGCGGATGAGTGGGCCAAGGCAGCCTTAGCCGATTCGAAATACGACGACTATTTGGATGCGGCATTGGCGCTTTTCCGTTTCGCTGACGTTTACACGCAACGCAACCCGGAAGCATCTGAAAGCCAGTTCTTGCAAGAGGTACTGGAACAGACCCTTCCTACCGACCACTTAGCAGTAGCTGGGCAGCGCCCGGCCGGGGTAAGGGTGGCCACTGCTGCCGCCCTCGCTGGCATGCACTATCAGGTGGTAGCGATTGTGGGGGTAAATCAGGACGTTTGGCCAGACATGAGGATGCGCGATTCCTTCCTTGGGGCAGGTCTGCTGGCCGACCTAGCCAAGGGACGAGCCAGCTTTGGAAACGATGGCAAGGTCATGGCCGATCCGGATCCTTTTACTTCGATTCGATACGACGAGGCACGCATGTTTGCCTGCGCGCTCAGCCGCGCAAGTCGGTTTGTGCTAGTTACTGCCACCTCTGATACGGATGCTGGCCCGTCTGCATTTATGACCACGCTGCTTTCAGCAGGCGCACAGGGCAGCGTCGATCCAGAGGGGAACCTGGTTACTGATCCGGGGGCCAGTGCGCTGGATTTGCGAGGCTACGTGGGCACACTCCGCCACGACGCCATAGAAGGGGACCAGGATGCCGTAGCACTGCTGGGTTATTTAGCAGCCCAGGGAGTCCCTGCCGCCAACCCGCAGTACTGGTCGGCAGGACCCATTTCTACAGACAGTCCACTGGTTCTACCAGGGCAATTGGTAACGGTAAGCCCCTCGTCTTTGGAAGCCGCCCTGGATTGCCCCCTGAAGTGGCTCCTGACCCAACATGGTGGCAATCCGCCCTCTTCTGGGGAACAGCAGCTAGGCACTCTTATCCACCAGATTGCCTATGAGCATCCAGAGGCAGATCTGCAAACGCTAGAGGCGGCCCTCGCTGCCAAGATTGACTCTCTTGAACTACCAGACACGTTTTGGGGGCGGCTCGAGGTCGAGCGCGCCTATCAGATGGTCCGCAAGCTAGCTATGTGGTTTGCCGATGGAAGGGAACTAGTCAAGGAAGAAGCCGAATTTAGGCAGGTAGTCGGCGAAGTCAGACTGCGGGGATCAATCGACCGGGTAGAGCGCACAGAGGACGGCAATATTGCAATTGTCGATTTTAAGACTGGGCGTACTCCCAAATCCGCTAAAGAGGTAAAAGGAAATCCGCAACTAGCTGCTTATCAGGTGGCCTACCAGGCCATGACCGGCAAGGCAATAGAGACCGCGCAGCTGGTGTACCTAGGCGCCGATGGCGATAAATATAAGGCTCGTTCACAAGATGGGATCGGGGAAGATACCGCCAGCTTTGCCCACGAATTGGTTGCAATGGGGGCAACTGCCATGCGCGGCCCTGCCTATCAGGCAGTGGAAGGAACAGGGTGTAGAACCTGCCCGGTAAAGTCCTCTTGTCCTGCAATGACCGAAGGGAAAAAGTTGCTATGAGCTATACCCCAGCCCAGGTTGCGGAACTCTCGGGTATGGATTTTGCTCCGGGACCGCAGCAGGAATCCATCATTGCCCATCCCATGTCACCACTGCTAGTGGTAGCTGGTGCGGGAGCCGGCAAAACCGCCACTATCGCTGCCAGGGCAGTGTACTTGGCAGTAAATCAGCAGGTTGAGCCCGGCCGCATCCTGGGGCTTACCTTTACCCGCAAGGCCGCCCTCGAGATGAGGCAGCGGATTATCGCCAATCTAGCAACAGCTATCAAAGCGGGCGCTAGCACCGATAGCGACGTTAAGGTTGCGCTGCAAAAGCTGCAGGCGGCCCCGCCCACCGTCACCACTTACAACGCCTTTGCCGGGCAGATATGCCGTGATTACGGGTTGCGGATTGGGATAGATCCCCAGGCCAGGCTCATCACCGAAGCGGAGCGCTGGCAGATCATGAACCAGATCGTAATGGACTGGAAAGAGGACCTGAATACTACTAAGAGGCCCTCTTCGGTGGTCAGCTACGCACTCTCGTTAGCCGGAAAACTGATTGATAATTCCCTGTCGGTTTCGCAAGCCAAGGAAGAACTGCTAGTCGATGCTGCCGATATTTTGGACTCGGTTCCGGCCCCTAGGAAGAAGACTCCTTACAAAAGTGCCTTGGATTTGGCCGAATCATTGCGAGTTCGCGCTGGCTACATGGATTTGGTGCAGGCATATGAGGATTTCAAGAAAGCCAATTCTTTGATGGATTTTGCCGACCAGATTGGGGGAGCCCGCAGAATCGTTAGTAGCTGTCCTGATGTGCGCGACCTCTTAAGACTGCAATACCAGAAGGTTTTTCTAGACGAATTCCAGGATACTTCCGCCAATCAGATCGATTTCCTAAGTGACCTGTTTGCCGGCCATCCCGTTACCGCCGTCGGTGATCCAAACCAGGCAATTTACGAATGGCGCGGAGCCTCCCGACTAGCGTTGGATTCTTTTGCCGCAAGATTTGCGCCCACGCAAGGGGCACAGGTGAAGCCGCTGACCACTGCGTGGCGTAATCCCACCCAGGTGCTGCAGGCGGCAAATATATCGGTAGATAGATTGGCCGTTCCCGCCCAGTACTTGCCCAAAACTGATTTTGAACCGGTCAACCTGCCAAAGTTGACTGCTGCGCCGGGAGCAAAAACGGGGGCTGTGCTCGGCGCCTATTTTGCTACGGACCAGCAAGAGGCCGAGGCACTAGCGGAATGGTTCGCAAAACACTGGAATCAGACCAGCACAGCGGCGGTCCTATGCCGAAACCGAGCTTCGATGCCCCTGATTTACCAGGAACTTACTAAGGCAGGTGTACAGGCAGCAATCATTGGTGCTGGTGGACTAATTGAATCAGCAGGGGTAGCGGACTTGATCGCGGCGTTGGCGGTGGCTCATGACGGTGCTCGAGGCGACGCGATGATGCGGCTCCTTAACGCCAACAATCTAGGGGCCACCGACATTAGCGCGCTGTGGGCTGCGGCTAGGAGCATCGCCCGGGAGGTAAACAAGGAAGGCCACCCCGATGCGTATTTAGCCGAGGCCGTAGAGGCGCTTCGCCTAGGCAGGAAAATTCCCGATCTGTCTGCAACAGGGCAGCAGCGGGTGCTACGACTTGCTCAGCGGCTGGCGGCAATCCGTGCGCTCCTGGGCGGGTCGCTGAACTCGTTATTGCATCAGAGCATCCAGATCATGGATTTGGATTTGGACGTTGCCCTGCACGGAGAAGACTCGATGGGAGCACTCTCTCTGTCGCAATTCTTGGCGATAGGTGCCGAGTTCGCCTCACGCGGAGGAACACTGGAAGATTTTCTTTCCTGGCTCGAAGCTGCTGCCACTGAAGAACGCGGCATTTCGATGCCCGAAGTGCCGGCTCAGGAGGGAGTCGTCCAGATTCTTACCATCCACGCCGCTAAGGGGCTGGAATGGGACAGTGTTGCCGTTGTGGCATTAAGCGAGGGCGTGCTGCCCGGCACAGCCCCACGCAAAGACGGTTCTCGCGCCTCCTCCCGCTGGCTTACCGACCAAGGAGAGCTGCCCGCTTCGATGCGGGCTGACGCAGTAACCCTGCCGAACCTGCAGCTGTTCGCAGGAGCAACACATAAAGATGTGGACGAAGCAATCGCAGAGCTGAAGAAGAATAATGGCGAAGCTGATCTGATCGAAGACCGTAGGCTTGTATACGTGGCCTTCACCAGGGCGAAACAGAACCTGTTAGTAACCGGGGCGGCTTTGCGCGGAAGCAACATAAAACCAGCGCCGCCCTCGATGTTCTTCACGGAACTGGTAAAAGCAGAAGCAATAAAGCCGCTGCCGGGCGTGGAGGTGCCTTTCCCAAGTCCAGCACAGTTAGATGAATTGGTTGAGGAATCCCCACGGGTAGAAACCGAGGTGCTCTGGCCGCCAGAGCAAAGCAAACTGAACGTAGAGCTACAGAGGCTAGGCAAACAGGTCGCCTCCCTCTCGCAGAGCAAAGATCCTGCTCAGGGCATCAGTGAAAAGGCACTGCATTGGGCAAAACTACTCGTTGCCGAATCGCGTCAGGAAGTGGTCACCGAAGTGAAGCTGCCGCGACACATGGCAGCCACCACCGTGCAGAAGCTGGGACCCGATCTGGCTATGCAATTGCGCCGGCCCGTACCCACCCAGCCCTCTGACTCTGCATACTTGGGCACTCTTTTCCACGCCTGGGTAGAGGCACTACTATCGAACCGCAGCGAGCCTCCAGTAGCTGACCTGGATGAAGATGCCCTAAAGAAATTGCATAAGTGGCAACACAACTGGAAGAACTTTGACTTCCTTCGTAACTACCAGGTCATAGAGGCAGAAGCCGAACGAGACATCATCGTGTCAGGGGTGCGCATCATTGCCCGTATCGACGCCGTCATGCAGGCAAAGGACAGCGGGCGAGTACACATCATGGACTGGAAAACAGGCCGCGTCCCAGTCGGTGAAAACCTAGACGCGGCCAAAGTGCAACTTGAACTGTATCGCCTAGCCTGGGCCAAATCAGAAGGAATCGATCCGGCTGACATAGACGCATCATTGGTCTATGTAAACAGCGGCAAGATCGTTTCTTTGCAGAGTGCGGCCTGGACTAGCGAACAGGTTGCAAGGATCTTTAAGCGGCTTTAGAAAGCTGCAGACCCAGGTAAGACAGGGCGGCCTCGCGCTTAGATTCGTCAGTCAGGTGCGCAATCGCCCTCATAGTCTTTGCATCTGCGGTTTCGGCGAACCAAGGCCGAACCGCCTCGGCAAGGTTATCTAGGCGCAGGTAGTTGGCCTGGCGGGAACCTTGCAGATCACGAATGTTGTAGAACTTATTCAATTTAGATACTCCTCTTTCCTATATTCGGAAGGGGCCTCGTTGTTTGGGCCGGGACTTCCTGGTTGAACCCATGTCCAACCACAAGCAGTCTACTATAGTTCTATTGAGGGCGCAGCGTCAAGGGAGACTGGTTTAGTCTTGGTCACTTTCGGGTTCTATGTGGCCCTCTTCAACTAGCTGTTCAAAGGGGATCACGGTGGTATCGGCGCCGGCTTCCTTCGGTGCCTCCTCCTCAACGACAGGCGTGCCGATTACGGGGGAAGCGTCCTCGAAAGCTGCCGAAACTGATTCGCGCGGGTCAGGATTGTCCAGCACCAAATCGGCAAGGTCGCGAAGCATCTGCCGAGCGTCCTCAATTACCTGGATATCCTTCCTGTGCATGCCATGGAGCAACCACCGCACCAACGCCAGCTCGGAATCTAAGTCTGCGCGCTCGCGGAAGTGCGGGTCAGGGGTGGCGCCTCGGTATGCGGCAAGAGCTACCTCGTTTTGCTGTTCCGAAGCTATGGCGCTAAGCCAGGAAAAGTCACGCGCCGGGTCCCCGACATGGGCGGCGGAGAGATCTTGCATGGCGCTAATGCGGCCGCCCTCGAAAAGAAGGGAATCAGGACCGAGTGAGCCATGCACGAAGCGGGGAGTGAAGCGCCACCAAGAAACGTTCTCTAGCATCTCTTCCCAGCGGTGCCAGAGTCGTTTTGGCACGACTCTGGCGGGGGCTGCTTCGTCGAGGTCGGCAAGTAGCCGATTGCGGCATTCCTCAGCCGTGAAAGTTGGTAACCCCTGCGCCGTGAACAGGCTTGTCGGCAGCTGATGAAGCTGCGCGATGGCGTCTCCGAAGGCTTTCGCCTGCTCGTCAGAAAGATTGGCTTCGTCCAGGTGGGCGCCCTCGAAAGCAGGGTAAATGACTGCTTTCCCGCCGCTTAGTAGCGGTGCCCATCCGGCTGGAGCGGGGACGGCAAAAGATATCTTTCCTTCTTTTTTCGCCTCGAGTAGAAGCTGTAAGACCGAGAGTTGGCCAATGATTTCTGCGCCTGCGGCCTCGGTGTCCGGGCGAGCCAGAGTCCACTTGGCGCCGGTGGAGTCAACGACGTTGACCCTAGTTATGTCGCCACTGGATACAGCTTGCCCGCTTACCGCCACAAAATCGCGGTCGGGCAAGGCAGCCGTAGCAAGGGCAGCCAGGGTAAGTCGTACTCGCTCGTTCACGGCTTCTACCTTACGCGAAGGCGCCTTCCAAAGCAGCGATTGAAACGGCTAATGAAAGAGGTTGTGCCTGCAAAGGTTGCGATAAATGTTAAAGCAAAATGAAAAATTTGTGAAGATAAAATTAGAAGTACATATGCGCGTTATCGGGCAAAATAAAAAGTTATCCACAGATTTTGTCATCTCTCGTGAAAAATCATAATGTGTAAAGTATTCTCTGAACGTAAAGCAATTCCTACAGGAATGAGTTTGTGGTGACAACGGTGCCAACTGCTCTCATGAAGCAGGTGCAACAGGCCCTCTCAGATTCTGCGGTCGATCCTGCTGCGGATTTCGAGGGCGCCCGCAAGATCATCGAAATCCAGGTTGATAATTGTGAAAACGTTCTTCCGGAAGACCATGACGACCTGGTAGAACAGCTAATAGATAAGTTCTGCGGAATTGGGCCACTACAAAAATTCTTAGATGATCCAACTGTCGAAGAAATATGGATTGACTCGCCCTCTAGAGTGTTTGTGGCTAAGGACGGAAAGTCCGAACTAACAACGGTAATTCTTACGGACGCAGAAGTACGTGAACTGGTAGAACGAATGCTCCGCGCTTCTGGGCGTCGCCTGGATCTGTCTTCCCCGTTTGTGGATGCGCAGCTTTCATCTGGGGAAAGGCTGCACGCAGTGATCCCGCCGGTTGCGGCGCATCACTGGTCGGTGAACATCCGTAAACACGTAGCCAAAGCGCGCCGAATCAACGAATTGGTAAAACTAGGGATGCTCACCCCGCAGGTGGCCCAGTTTCTAGACGCAGCTGTCTTGTCCGGCATGAACATCCTCGTCTCGGGTGCGGTGGGCGCGGGTAAAACCACGGTACTTCGAGCGTTGGCTGGCGGCATGCCTGCGACCGCGCGGGTAGTTACCTGCGAAGAAGTTTTTGAGTTGGACCTGTCAGCCCGAGACTGCGTTGCCATGCAAACTCGCCCAGCAAACTTGGATGGCTCTGGCGAGGTCCCGCTACGGCACCTGGTAAAAGAGGCGCTGCGTATGCGCCCCACGAATTTAATCATTGGCGAGGTACGCTCTGCGGAAGCCCTCGACTTACTAATCGCCCTCAATTCCGGCATTCCCGGCATGTGCACAATCCACGCCAACTCTGCTCGCGAAGCCCTGTCGAAACTAACGGTTCTGCCACTGCTAGCGGGCCCTAACGTTACCGAAGGATTCGTGGTGCCCACGGTTGCCAAGGCTTTGGACTTGGTGGTGCATGTAGCAATGGATCACAAAGGAGTCCGCCGAATCGACCACATCGATGCCGTTACCGGTCGTGTCGAGGGCGGCGTAGTAGAAGCAAACACTCTCTTTGCTTTGCGCGGCGGTCGCCTCAGCCGCGCAAACGGTACTTTGGATGCACACGAGCGATTTGCTGCCGCAGGTTTAGACCTCTCTTCGCTATTGGCGGTGGCGTAGATGGGAGTGGTGGTTGGCTTCTTCCTAGGGGTAGGCATAATCCTGGTCTATCTATCGCAAACTACTGCATTGCCGAAGAGGCAGAAACATAACGGGAAAGTCGCACAACTACTCAAGGCTGCCGAAATAAGAAACGTCAGCTCCACCCAATACATTCTTGCCTGCCTCGGCGGTGGCCTTGCAGCCTTGATCCTGGTTGCGGCCCTGACTCAGACGTGGATCGTAGCGCTCATCATTGGGCTCGGGGTTGGCGGGCTTCCCACGTTCTTACTGCGATTGCGCAGCAAACGGATTCAAGCTGCGCGTCGCGCGGTGTGGCCAGACGTTATCGACGACATGATCTCGGGCATCAGTGCCGGAATGTCGCTGCCTGATACCTTGATCGCCCTCGGGAACAAGGGCCCTGAAGTGCTGCGTCCCTATATGGAAGCTTTTGCTTCTGACCTGGCCGCGAGCGGCAAATTCGACGAGGCGCTGACCCTGCTAAAAGAACGGTTGGCAGATCCGGTTGGGGATCGAATCGTCGAGGCCTTGCGCATATCCCACACAGTTGGCGGATCTGACCTATCTGAATTGTTGCGGTCACTGGCCCACCTGCTTCGCGAAGACTCGCGAACCCGCGGCGAACTGGAGGCACGGCAATCATGGACGGTGAATGGGGCTCGATTAGCCGTAGTGGCGCCCTGGATAGTGGTCGCCCTCATGTGCTTAGAACCGAGCGCTGCGCACGCCTACCAAAGCGCTAAAGGGGCAGCGGTACTGGTCGCCGGTGCGCTCATGTCGGCGTTGGCGTATTGGGCCATGGTAAAGATCGCGGCACTGCCAAAAGATCAGAGGACGCTCGCATGAGCCCGGGGGTAGCAGTAGGCATTGCATTTGCCTTGGGAATCATCTGCCTGTGGTGGTGGTACGAGGCCGGAAGGGCAACGCTGATGTCTCGGGTCAGTGCCTACCTGTCGCCCTCAAAGAAGAATGCCAGCTTCCTTACACAGCTTCTGTACGCAGCCGGGGAGTGGGCTAAATCCTTACTGAACAGCGCCGGTTCCACCAACCAGTCGGTGACGCGGCGGCTGAGGCAGCTCGGAGGTCGTCAGACGTTGGCATCTTTTCGACGCAGCCAAGGTCTTTGGGCAGGGTGCGGGGCAGCGCTGGGTATGGGTGTCGCGATCGCGGCGGTCACCCTTCGCAGGGTTCCCATTCCGTCTTCAATATTGTTCATAGCCTTGGGCGCGATCGGCGGAGGACTAGCCCGGGACCGATACCTGACTAGCCAGGCGAAAAACTACCAGCGCCTGCTCAACATGCAGCTGCCCGATGCTGCCGAGCTGCTTGCCCTTGCGGTAGGAGCAGGGGAGGGGTTGGCTGCGGCACTAGAGAGGGTAGCTGCTTCCGCCTCCGGAATCGTCGGCCAGGAATTTGGGCGGGCAACGCGAGCCGTGAAGGCGGGCCTACCCATGTCGAGGGCGCTCTCTCAGATCTCTGCAGCCAATGACTCGCAGCCGCTTTCCAGACTGGTTGACGCCACCATTACCGCGGTAGAACGTGGCACTCCACTTGCTCCTGTGTTGCGCGCGCAGGCGGCAGATTGCCGTGCTCAGTCCAGAAAAATGCTTTTGGAAGAGGGCGGAAAACGAGAGATCGCAATGCTGCTCCCCGTGGTGTTTGTGATCCTTCCCCAAGTTGTCCTATTTGCCCTTTACCCGGGGCTACTAGCACTCAGATTGGAATAGAAAATGGGAACTAGAAAATTCAAGAACTTGCGCCCGTGGCACAGCGAGCGAGGCGACGTGCCCGGCTGGGTTATGGTCACCGTGATGACTGCCGGATTAGTCATGATGATCTGGGGGCTGGCCGGACCGCAGCTAAAGGCCCTCTTTGAGCGCGCCATTTCTATAATCACAATTGGCTAGTTTCCCAACGGATCGTGAGCAAGGGTCAGCTATTGCTTCCTTTGTGATGATCAGCGCCTTACTACTCGCAGTTGTCTTTGCGCTGTTGCAATTGGCACTCGTATTGCACGTCCGTGCAATTGGTATAGATGCGGCGGGCGAAGGGGCACGGAGGGCGGCCCTGTACGGTGCTTCTTCCACTGAAGGCGAGATGCGGGTGCGGCAGATGCTCCAAATGGGAGCACCTGGAGTGCGCGTCTCAAAGGTTTCTTTTTCGAAGCAGGCCGCTCCAGTTGTGGGCAGACGGATGATGGTGGCTAAGGTGCGGGTCGCTTTGCCGCTGATTGGCCCCTGGGGGCCATCCTCTGGCATGACACTTACCGGGCGCTCACTGGTAGAGGAGCCCGTGCGTGTGTTCTGAAAGAGGAGACGTAACTATCGAGTTCATTGGGGTCACGCTCGTATTGCTGCTACCGCTCATCCAATTGATCTTGATCGTTGCCACGCTGGAAAGCGCGTCTTTTGCTGCGGAATCTTCGGTCCGGGAGGTTTCGCGCGCCCTTGCAGTAGGCGCTGGCAAGGCGGGTGAGCTCGAGGCAGTAGCGAAGATGGCATTCGTGGATCAGGGAGTGAAGGCTCGTCCTCGGGTAGTTGTTGCCTGCGAGGACGGGCAGTGTCGCCCAGGAAAGACAGCCAGTGTGAAGGTGAGCGCCCGCGTAACACTGCCTGGGGTCCCCGCCATTATTGGGAAGGCAATCGATACCAGTGTGCCGGTCACGGCCGGTGGCAGCGTGTCCATCCCTAGGAATGGGTACGAATAATGCGCCAGCAACACGAAGAGGGACGCATCCTTGTGCTGTCGATAGGCTTTGCGGTTCTGATCATGCTGGTAATTTTTGGAACGGCCTCCGTCTCTACCCTGTACTTGCAGCAAAAACAGCTGGTAGCTGCGGCCGACACGTTGGCTTCCAGTTCTACCCAGAGCGTTTCCGCCTCGGAGTACTACCAGGGACGCAACCCAGGGCGTCCTGTTCTGTCGCGGCAGCTAGTGCGGGCACGAGTGATGAGGCAGGCAAGGGCGGAGTTTGCGCTGCGCACCCGCCTGCGTCGCCCTCGGGTTCTAGATGTAGACCTGCCAGAACCAGAGCTAGCCCGGGTGCGCCTATCAGCCCAAGGCGAGTTGAGGTTTTTACCACCTGCGCTTAGAAATATTGCCCCGACAGTCAGGCTAAATGCCACTTCGACTGCGAGGATTGTTTCTGATTGATGCGGCTTTTTGGCAGTTGTGCTTTACCCTGGAGGGGTGGCTATTGATTATTCTGAAGAACTAGAGAAACTGCGGCACAAGCTTGGCGAGATCGAGGCGGTTACCGACCTCGACGCGTTGCGTGCCAAAATAGCCAAGCTTTCCGAGGAAGCGGCGGCTCCGGATCTTTGGGATGACCAAGAGAAGGCGCAGGCAGTCACTTCGAAGCTGTCGCATGCGCAGTCAGAGTTGGAGCGGGTGCAAAAGATGGAACACCGGCTCGAAGATACTCAGGCAATGTTCGAACTTGCCGAAGAATCCGAGGGCGAAGAACGCCAGCTGCTCCACGAGGAGGCCCAGGCAGATCTTGCCGCCTTGGATAAGGACCTGAGCGAGCTGGAAATCCGCACGCTCATGTCCGGCGAATACGACGAACGTTCGGCGGTGGTAACCATCCGCTCTGGTGCGGGCGGTGTTGACGCTGCTGATTTTGCTCAGATGCTGCTACGCATGTACACCCGGTGGGCGGAACGGCACGGCTATTCCTACAAGGTGATGGACACTTCCTACGCCGAAGAAGCTGGCATTAAGTCCGCTACCTTCCAGGTTAATGAGCCATACGCGTACGGTCGTCTTTCTGTCGAGGGCGGCACCCACCGCCTGGTGCGCATTAGCCCCTTTGACAACCAGGGCAGGCGGCAGACCTCGTTTGCTGCGGTGGAAGTCATTCCTTTGATTGAGTCTACTGACCACATTGACATTCCCGATTCGGACTTGAAAGTGGATGTCTTCCGTTCCTCCGGGCCGGGCGGCCAGTCGGTGAACACTACTGACTCGGCGGTCCGCATGACGCACTTGCCTACGGGCATCGTCGTGTCAATGCAAGACGAGAAATCGCAGATTCAGAATAGGGCTTCGGCTTTGCGGGTGTTGCAGTCCCGCCTGCTAGCGCTACGCCAGGAAGAGGAAAAGGCGAAACGCGATGAATTGAAGGGGGACGTGAAGGCTTCCTGGGGCGACCAGATGCGCTCCTACGTTTTGCAGCCCTTCCAGATGGTCAAGGATCTGCGCACCAACTACGAGTCGGGTAATCCCACCAGCGTCTTTGACGGAGACCTCGATGGTTTCATCGATGCGGGGATTCGCTGGCGTAAAGGACAGAAGTCCGAATAATCATCCTGTTAGATCTGCTTCGGAATCTGCGATACCTGCGTGTCTAAGGCATAAAGCGAGACTTGCGCTTTAGCCTAGATGCGTCAGTGCCGTCAACGAACCGGAGACCAATGATTACCTTCGACAATGTCTCGATGGTCTATAAGCGTGGTGCAAGGCCAGCTTTGGATGACATTTCGGTGCAGATCGACAAGGGCGAGTTTGTCTTTCTTGTGGGCCAGTCCGGCTCTGGCAAATCTACGTTCCTGAACCTGGTTCTGCGTTCTTTGCGCCCCACTTCGGGGCACCTGTTCGTGGCAGGTAAGGATGTTACGACTCTTTCTAGCTGGCGGGTGCCGCAGTTGCGCCGCCAGATCGGCACGGTGTTCCAGGATTTCGCTCTCCTGGATAACAAGACCGTCTTCGACAATGTTGCGCTTGCACTGCAGGTGATCGGCAAGCCGCGCCACACCGTTAAGACCGAGGTCCCCGAAGTGCTAGAGATGGTTGGTTTGGAAGGCAAAGGCAAGCGGTATCCGCACCAGCTTTCCGGCGGCGAACAGCAGCGTGTGGCTATAGCGAGGGCGATGGTCAACCGTCCGCAGCTACTGCTAGCTGACGAGCCCACGGGCAACCTGGATCCGACTACGTCCATTGGAATTATGCGATTGCTGGATCGCATCAACCGCACGGGCACCACGGTAGTGATGGCAACCCACGACGACGAGATCGTGGACGCGCTGCGTAAACGAGTAATCGAATTGGTCGATGGGAAGATTGTGCGCGATCAGCTCCACGGCGTTTACGGAGCTACGAGGTAAATATGCGTTTCTGGTTAGTAGTTTCTGAGGCTTTCAAAGGTATTTTCCGCAACTGGGTTATGACTGTTTCGGTCATCCTGGTCACGTTCGTGTCGCTGCTGTTCGTAGGCGCTGGGGCGCTGTCCCAGGTGCAGGTAAACCGCATGTCGAAGCAGTGGTATTCAAAGGTTGAGGTCACCGTTTCGATGTGTGCCCAGTCTGATACCGCTGAGGCTTGCGGCGGGCAGGCGGCTTCTAATGAGCAGATCGACAAGGTGAAGGAACGGCTGAACTCTGCCGAAATGCAGAAGCTCATCCAGCATGTTGACTACGTCGATCAGCAGCAGGCGTTGAAGGAATTCCGCCAGCAGCTTGGGGATACCCCGCTTGGCGAGGCAACTACCGCCGATATGCTACCCGTTTCCTTCCGAGTCAAGCTAAAGGATCCACGCCAGTACCAGGTTATTGCTGACGAACTTACCGGTCAGCCGGGGGTACAGTCGGTTCAGGACCAGCGCCAGGTGGTAGAGCCACTGTTCAACGTTCTAAACAAGGCGACCATCTTGTCGTGGGGGCTAGCTGGCATCATGTCGCTAGCGGCTGTACTGCTCATTGCCACCACGATTCGAGTAAGCGCGTTGCTGCGACAAAAACGCACCGAGATCATGCGTTTGGTTGGCGCATCTAACCTGTTCATCCAGTTGCCGTTCATGCTCGAGGGCGCGCTCGCTGCCATCATTGGTGCGATCTTGGCTGTGGGAGCTCTGGCAGCTGGCGTGCAATTCTTCATCCAGGGATGGCTCCGTGAGTCCTTCCGCTGGGTAGACCTAATTACAACTCACGACGTGCTGTGGATTTCCCCCTGGCTGCTGCTGTCGGCCATCGTGGTCACCGCGCTCGCATCGCTCGGTTCGCTTGCTAGGTACACGAGGATCTAAATGAAGAAACTTCTTGCGGCTTCTTTGGCTATTGTTCTGAGCGCGGGAGCAACCACTTTTGCTATGGCCGATGAGCGCGATGATGCTGTGCATGGACGCGACAGTGCGGCTCAGCGCGAAGCGAAGGCCCGCAGCGCCCTCGAAGGCATCAATGCGGATCTGTCGAAGTCCGCCCTCGCGCTGGATAAGGTGAATTCGCAGCTGCCCGGAGCGCAAAAGCAACTAGCTTCCGCCCAGGCAGAATATGGTGCTGCACAGCGTAAATACCAGCAGGTATCGGATCAGCTGGAAGTGGCCAAGGCGGAACAGCGTCGGCTCGCCGACAAGATCACTTCCTCGAAGGAGGAGGCAGATCAGACGGCTGCAAAGATTGCTGCAGTGGCTGCAAAGGCATACCGCCAAAATGGGCATTCGGCAACGTTGAAGTTAGCTATGACTTCGGCAACCACCGAACAGTTCTCGAATGCTAGTGCTGCGGCTGATCAGGTGTCCAGGGCCGAGTCGGCCAATCTTGCCAAAGTGCAGGCCGAGCTTGCCAGTACCCGCAATGCTCAGGACCGTCAGAACGCGCTGACAGACCAGATTGCCGGTCTTGAGGCGGAGGCGAAGAAGACCGCCGATTCGGCGGAGGCAGCGCAGAAAGCCCAGCAGAAGCGGCTAAGCGACTTGAATGCGCTGAGGGCTAAGAATGAGGCTCTTAGCAAGGAGCTGTCTTCGCGCAAGGGCGAGGCGCAGAAGGATCTGGATGCCGCGTCTAAGGATGTGGCTAAATATCAAGGCAAGATCGACAAGCTAGATCAGAAGAATCGGGCCGCCGGTGGCGGGGGAGTGCCAGCTCCCGCGAAGGGAATCTTTGCCCATCCTGTTTCCGGGCCTTTGGTAGTTACTTCTTCTTGGGGTTACCGGACCCACCCAATTCTTGGTACGGCTATCCTGCACGAGGGCGTCGATCTGGGTAACGCCTGTGGCACGCCGCAGTATGCCACCGCCGATGGCACTGTTGCCGAGGTCGGAGATTACGTTACCGGCGGTAATGGGGTCATGATCAACCATGGCGTCATTGGCGGCAGCTCATGGGTGACTATGCACTTGCATCTGCAGCAGTACGTAGTTTCCCCGGGACAGCATGTAAAGCAGGGGCAGCTGATTGGTTACACCGGAGCGACGGGCCGAGTCACCGGATGCCACGTTCACTACGAGGTGCACCAGAACGGGCAGACCATTGATCCGATGTCTCTACCAGGTTTTTAGCAACCGTGTACAATAGCTAGCGCACTTTTTGGGGGTGAGTTATGGCTAAGGAATGGAAGAAGCAGAAGCAGAGCGCGGCACAAAAGGCTAAGGCGGAAGCTGACGCTGTGAAGGTGATTGCGCGTAATAAGAAGGCGCGTCACGATTATTTCATTGAAGACACGTACGAAGCGGGCCTTTCTCTTATGGGAACTGAGGTAAAGGCGCTTCGCATGGGCCGAGCCTCCATTGGCGAGGCGTGGGTCGAACTGGACCGCGGGGAAGCATGGCTGCAGGGAGCGATGATTCCCGAATACCTGTCGGGGTCGTGGACGAATCATTCTCCGCGTCGGAAGCGGAAGTTGCTGTTGCATAAGCGGCAGATAGAAAAGCTGGCCATAGACGTGCAGGCAAAGGGGTACACGGTAGTCCCGTTGGAACTGTACTTCGTCCGAGGGCGGGTAAAAGTGCAGATTGCACTGGCTCGCGGTAAACAGGACTGGGATAAGCGACAGGCCCTGCGGGAGGCGCAGGATAAGAGGGAATCGTTGCGGGCCATGCGTGAATACGAGCGCACTGGCAGCTGGGATTAGCTCTTGCCTAGCCTGCGCGGGCGATGCTACTATGTCTTCTTGCAGTTTTTGCTGTTTGAAAACTACATAGGGGATGATCGGTTTCGACGGTGGTCGTCGGTTTAGGGGAAGCGGGCCGAGGATGTGAAGTCCACTCGCTAACGCTCTTCACAAAACAATAGGTGCCGAACACAATCGCACCGAATTCGCTCTCGCTGCCTAAGCACGAAGCGAATCCGTCAGCCCAGGGAGTGCCTTCGACCTGGACCTGGCGTCGTCTAGAGGGCCACTGGTTGCGTAGCACGCCATCGGCTGCGTAACGACAATTAGATGGCTGGGCCTGTTACACATCTTGTCTGTGTGAATGTGTAAGGCCAAGAAAATCATTAGCAGACTGCGCCCGGAGAAGCTCTAAGGGCCGGCCGCCGGACCGGGGTTCGATTCCCCGCATCTCCACAATTACCCCGCTGTTCCGTTGGAATGGCGGGGTGTTTCGTTGCTATAGTGCCGAAATGCGCCCCGCGGTTCGATGTTGCGAAGGCTTGCTCGATTCCTGTTGGTTGCCCTTGGTGGGTGTGCCGGACACCGGATCGCCACGCCCTCTAAAGTATGCGTGACTGTTTATAAATATATTTTTCCACCTGTTAGAAATAGTGAACAATAATATTTATTTTCTAAATGAGTGGATAATTTTAGAGTTGAGTTCAGGAAATGTTCAATAATCTTGACTCTGCGATGCTGGCAAGTGTGTAGAAAATGCTGTCTGCCGAGTTTGGAAGCTGGCTTATCTGGCAAGAGACTCCAGGTCTCTTGCAAAATAATGCCTAAAAGGGGGTAGTATGGTGCCCTGTACGACTGGTTCTGTCAATCTGATCCTACAATCCGGAAATAATAGTGAGAAACAGTGCATTTGGGCCGATTTTTCGGGCCAAACTTGCTGTTGTAGCTATACGATAAGGGCGGAACTTGTTGAACAAGTAGGCCCTGCGGGTGCCTAACTCTTTATCTACACGAGAGGAAAATAATGTCCGTAAATCGTACCGAGCTCGTCGCGAGCATTGCTGACCGCGCATCTTTGACCAAGGCTCAGGCCGATTCCGCTCTGGCCGCCTTCCAGGAAATCCTTATTGAAAACCTGTCCAAGGGCGAACCGGTAAAGATCACTGGCCTGATGTCGGTTGAGCGCGTCGAGCGTGCAGCACGCACCGGCCGTAACCCCCGCACCAAGGAAGAAATCCAGATTCCTGCTGGCTACGGCGTTCGCATCTCCGCTGGCTCCACCCTGAAGAAGGCAGTCGGCAAGAAGTAAATAAGACTTCGCTAAGACTTTGAAGAGGACGGGCTAGCCCGTCCTCTTCTTTATGTTCGCCGGCAAGTGAGGACGAGATACACAAAACCTTGCTAACTGCGAAAATGGGTAAAAGTGGGCAATGGTGGCAAGCCAAGGGCAAATCAAATAGTTAGACTGGGGGCATGATCATTTCTGGAATACGGAACATGTCCGGCGCGCAAGGTGACCCGGGCTCGTCTACGTCAGTGCTTGAGCGCACAGAAACAGAAGTGAAACCAAGCAAGGGCGATGGGGACAACGAGCGCTTCGCACATTACGTACGTAAGGACAAGGCCACGGCCTCTGCCGTTACCGGTTCGCCCGTAGTCGCCCTCTGCGGCAAAGTGTGGGTACCGTTGCGGGACCCTAGCGGCTTCCCAGTGTGTCCCAAGTGCAAGGCCATCCACGAACAGATGAAGAACTTCGGACCGAACTGGCCTTTCGGGGCGGACGGCGAGTGAGCGCCGAACATCAGCGCCAACCCCAACAAGTTTCAATATTCGCAGCAGAGCAGCTGCCTCCTGCATACCCGAAGAGGGCGGCATGGGGGACTGCGGGGTCGTTGCGCGCTTGGCAGGCTGCTGCGCTGAAACAATACTTGACCACCGCGCCGCAGGATTTTCTGGCCGTTGCTACTCCCGGCGCAGGTAAAACTACGTTTGCGTTGCGTGTTGCTACCGAACTGATCGGTTCGGGCGTGGTCGACAAGATGACTGTCGTATGCCCGACCGAGCACCTGAAGGTGCAGTGGGCCGATGCCGCAGCGCGAGTCGGTATTCACATCGATCCCTCCTTCCAGAACTCTCAGGGGCGGGCAGGATCCCACTTTGATGGGGTAGCGGTTACCTACGCGCAGGTTGCGGCCAATCCCCGAGTGCACCAGCAGCGTACGGGCGAATTCCGAACCCTGGTGATTCTTGACGAGATTCACCATGCCGGCGACGCGAAGTCCTGGGGAGACGGGATTCGCACCGCTTTCGAGGGAGCTACTCGCAGGTTGGCTCTTACAGGTACCCCGTTCCGCTCGGATACCTCTGCGATTCCCTTCGTGCGTTACGCCGAGGACGAGCAGGGTATCAAGCGGTCGAAGGCAGACTTCACCTACGGGTACGGCAACGCACTACGCGACGGGGTAGTGCGCCCGGTCATCTTCTTGTCCTATTCCGGGTCGATGCATTGGCGCACTAGCGCGGGAGACGAGATTTCGGCCCGGCTAGGCGAACCGCTGACCAAAGACATGACTAAGCAGGCGTGGCGTACCGCTCTGGACCCGAATGGAAAGTGGATCCAGGAGGTACTCTCTGCTGCCAACCAACGCCTCGATCTGGTGCGTCGACAAATTCCGGACGCAGCGGGGCTGGTTATTGCCTCCGACCAGACTAAGGCTCGTGCCTACGCCGGGCACCTGGCGCGCATCACAGGGAAGTCGCCAGTAGTCGTCTTGTCGGATGATGACGGCGCTTCGGAACTGATTGATAAGTTCCAAGATTCCAAGGACCGCTGGATGGTTGCGGTGCGCATGGTGTCCGAGGGCGTAGACGTACCTCGCCTAGCAGTTGGCGTTTATGCAACTTCGGCATCCACGCCGCTGTACTTTGCGCAGGCTATCGGTAGGTTTGTGCGTGCGCGCAAACGTGGGGAGACGGCCTCGGTATTCTTGCCTTCTGTAGCCCCACTGCTGGACCTTGCCGCGTCTCTGGAAGTGGAGCGCGACCATGCCTTGAACAAGCCAGAGGCTGAAGAAGACGGCCAAATGAGTGCCGAAGAACGTGCTCTGGCAATGGCGAATAGGAACGAGAGCGCCTCTTCAGATCTGCTGGGAGGCTTCGAAGCAATAGATTCGGGTGCAGAATTCGCTGGCGTACTTTTTGACGGCTCCGATTTTGGCACCATCGCCGAAGTGGGATCTGTAGAAGAACAGGAATTCTTGGGCATTCCAGGCCTCCTAGAACCGGATCAAGTAGTAACCTTGCTGCACGATCGACAAACTAAGCAGATGGCTCAGCAGCGCAAAGCGCAGGCCGCAGCCATGACCAGGTCAAAGAACGCCGGGATTGCCGACCACAGAGCTAGAGCGCAGATGCGAAAGGAACTGTCCAAGCTAGTGGCGAAATGGGCGCGTTCTTCCGGGGAGGCACATTCGACAATCCACGCTAAATTGCGACGCATTTGCGGGGGGCCGCCGGTAGCTCAGGCAACCACCGAGCAAATTCAGGCTCGGATCTCGAAACTTCAGGATTGGTTTGTCGGAAGAAGGTAAAATGGGCACCGGAGACGTCTTTTTGTAGTGGCGTTTTTCGTGGAAGAAGGAACTCTCATGTGGCGTGTTGCTGGCCTGTTGACCGATAGCCCTGAAGACCAACTAGGTAGGCTGAATTCGCTCGGCGTCGCCGGGGTTGAGCTGCGGAGCGCATTCGGGAGGACCATCCTAGACTTGCCCGACTGCCAGATCCAGCAGATCCGCGATCTGCTAGACCAATACGACATGCAGGCCTATGCGTTGGGTACCGACTTGGCAACCATGCCGGTAGATGCCGACTATTCGATGGAGCGGGTGCACCGAGCCGTAGAGGTGGCTGCTCGCCTTGGCTGTAAAGAAATCTGTGGTTATTCGTTTAAAATCCCGGCCAGGGCCAATCCGGACCGCTTCAAAGGCGAGGTAGTTGAGCGCATTGGCCAAATAATAGAGGTCGTTTCGAAAGCCCAGATGGTCTATCTACACGAGAACGCGCTGGGATACTACGGGGACGTGCCCACGCGAGTATTGGACCTGGCCGAATGCTTCACCGAAGAAAGCTTTTCGTTGGTATTTGACCCGCTCAGCTATTTAACCTGTGGCGTGCACCCGATGGAGGCAGCCTACCCGCAGGTAGCTGATCGCGTCAGCTACGTGCGGTTGCAGCGCGACTTGAAGATTTCTCCGCGCCAGCGGCAGGCCTACGTGGAAGATCTGCTAGAACACCTGCAAAAAGACAACTTCACAGGAGTCATTGCCCTTGACGGCATTTCTGATCAGCAGGGCGACAAAGAACGCGAATCCTTCGCCGCCCTGCTTCAGAGCTAGCCCTTCGTGGAAATATCGACGTATGTGGTGGTGATCGCCGGGTCGCCCTCGGACAACCGCCACGCCTGGTAGGGAAGTTCGTTGCGCGCGGTTATGTGCCTTTCCGCGGCATCCTGCAAGGCCTGGGCGCCCATGAAGGATTCGTCAATAACGCCATCCTTTACGTAAGTCACCTGCAGAGGGCGAGCTCCCCGCTTCTTGAGTTCGGCCAGGGCGTCCTTTTCACAGTCGGCCATTACAAGTACTTCCTCGGAAGAATATCCTTCTTCGTTGCGGATACGGCCTGCCCACTTCTTGCCGCCAACGGTGGCCTTCGATGAGGACTTCTTGGCTACCGGCACCCTAGAGCCGTCGGGCCCTTCGTGTTCTACCAGTTTGTAGACCAGGGCTGCGGTGGGGATGCCCGAACCGGTGACCAAGCGGGTACCAACGCCGTAGGAATCAACCGGGGCCGCCCCCAGCGCCGCAATCTGGTATTCGTCCAGGTCAGAGGTGACAGTGATCTTGGTGTCAGTGGCGCCCAAAGAGTCTAGTTGGCC
This sequence comes from Actinomyces sp. UMB0138, assembly GCF_002849225.1. GTDB lineage: Bacteria > Bacillota > Negativicutes > Veillonellales > Veillonellaceae > Veillonella > Veillonella parvula_H. The sequence continues at coordinate 72,980 of NZ_PKMC01000003.1, read as the reverse complement.
GCGCACGGTAAAGGCCTGGGCCACCAGGTCACCAGAGTCCAGGCGAACGGTGCCGAGCTCGCCGCCAGCGTCCCGGGCAGCCTGGACTGCCTTTTCGACTCCCTTGGCTACGTTGAAGGTGTCGACCAACAGGGTGGTGTCGGTTCCCAGCGACTCAATCTGTGCCGCAAAGGCGTCCTCTTCGGTGTCATGAATCAAGGTGAAGGAGTGGGCTGCGGTACCAATGGCAGGGATGCCGTAACGTTTCGCAGCTTCCAAGTCTGAGGTGCCCTTGAACCCACCAATGATAGCGGCGCGAGCAGCAGAAATAGCGGCCCGCTCGTGGGTGCGACGGGCACCCATATCCATGCAGGGGCGACCGTGTGCCGCAATGGTCATTCGGGAGGCTGCTGAAGCCACCGCGCAATCATGATTCAAAATGGACAGGGCGAGGGTCTCCAGGACCACGGCCTCGGCAAAAGTGGATTCGACGGTAAGTAGCGGCGACCCCGAGAAGTAACATTCGCCCTCGGGATAGCCGATAATGTCACCGGAAAAATGGAAATCCTTCAGAAAGTCCAGGCAATCGTCCGAGACGATTTTTTCCTTAGCCAAGTAGTCGATTTGCTCGTCTTGGAACTCGAAGCGTTGCAGTGCTTCCAGGATGCGAGCGGTACCCGCAACTACGCCGAAGCGCCTTTTCGAAGGCAGTTTTCGGCCGAAAAGTTCGAACACTGAGCGCCGTTGCGCAATGCCACTTTTCAAAGTCGCGTCGATCATTGTCAGTTCGTACATATCCGTCAAAAGCGACGTTACTGGTGAGGCAGTCATATGCACAGTGTACTTTCATCGCTTCGAAGAGTCCTGAAATAGGGCAAAAATGGCTTCAAGACACCTTTGACTGTCTCATTTGCCAATATTTGAGCCGAAACCTGTTTACTCTAGTGGCATGAGTCAGAGTTCACCCCAGATGCAGCCCAAGCTAGCGGCACAGCATGCCTGGTCGGTACAGATCTGGGATGATCCGGTGAATCTAGATCCGTATTTGCAGCGGGTGCTAGTGAAACAATTTGGGCTCAGTCTTGAAGCTGCTACTGAAAAGGTTGCCCTATTGCGGGAGCGCGGGAAGGTCTCGGTAGCTACCGGCCCGCGTGAGCGCGCAGAGGCGATTGCCGCCGCCTTACACGAATACGGTATTTCCGCTACCGTTTCGCAGCAACGCGAGGGCTAACATGCAGGCTTTTACCAGTGCCGAGGGCGGCTACCTTGCGCGGGTGAGCAGGGAAGAACGCGGAATCCTCTTGCAGGCAATCGCCGAGGTTGTGCGCGCCCTCGACGCGCCTTTGCCCAGTGGGGAACTGTTGCAGGCGCTGCGCGCTTTGGAACCGGAAGAAGAACGCGAGCAACCCAATTCGCTGTCTCTTCGCCGATTGCTGCCCCCACTGTCCGAGAATCCTAGGATTGCGGCCCAGCTGCGTGCTTTGACCGAGGATTCGTTGCGTTCGGTCAAATCGGAGCGTTTGCAGGTTCTTGAAAGGGAACTGGCGGAACCTTCGGGGCCAGACGGGCAAATTTTCGTTCCCGAAGAGCAACTGTGGCAGTGGCTTGCTGGCATAAACGATCTGCGTCTTTCCATCTCGGGGGCTTTAGGAATACATGCCGAGACTCCCGGCGGGGTGGGGGTGGCCGACGTGCAGGAGCAGTTTGGTCCCCAAAATTGTGACCCATCAGAAGAACAACGCAATGTTTTTGTGGCCTCCGTCTATTCTGCGTTGGGGTGGTGGCAGACTTCACTGATAGAGCGCATGGAGGCAAGCACTCAACCAACGTAGTCTTGAATGGTGAACGATGCGCCGATTGGGATATTTGACTCTGGTTTAGGTGGGCTAACTGTGGCCCGCTCCGTCATCGACCAGTTGCCGCATGAATCTGTGTACTACGTCGGAGACACCGCAAACACCCCTTATGGCGAGAAGTCGATTCCGCAGGTGCGCGAACTTGCCCTGGCGGTAATGGACGATCTGGTGTCGAAACGCGGCGTGAAGATGCTTGTCATTGCTTGTAACACTGCTACCGCAGCGGTCCTGCACGACGCTCGCGAACGCTACACCGCCAAGGCGGGCATCCCCGTTGTAGAGGTAATCCGCCCGGCAGCTAGGCGCGCAGTTGAGGCAACTCGTAACAATCGCATCGGTGTTATTGGCACGAAGGCCACGGTACGCTCTGGCGCTTATGCGGATGCTCTGGCTGCTGTTCCGGGATTACATGTTACGCAGCAGGCGTGCCCGCGGTTTGTGGAATTCGTAGAATCTGGCATCACCACTGGCGACGAGGTTCTTAAGGTCGCTAGAGAATACTTGCAACCGGTAAAAGAAGCTGGGGTGGACACGCTGATCCTAGGGTGTACCCACTATCCGCTGCTGCAGGGGGCAATCAGTTACGTCATGGGTTCGAAGGTGACGTTGGTGTCGTCCTCGGACGAGACGGCAGCTGACGTCTACCGCGAACTAATGGTCCGCAACCTCGAGGCCACGCGCGGCGAACCTGCACACCGTTTTACTTGCACGGGTCCCACTGAACCGTTCTTGTCTTTGGCAAAACGGATTATGGGACCGGGCATTCCGGTAATTCCAGAAAGCACTTAGGAGTGACGAAGTGAAGCTCACCGTTCTTGGCGCATCAGGATCCATGTCTGGTCCGAATTCTGCAGCTTCCAGCTACTTGGTTTCGGCTGGGAGCACACAGATCGTTATGGACATGGGGCCCGGCTCATTCGGGGCTTTGCTGCGTCACACAGATCCGGCGGACCTAGACGCGATCTTCCTTTCTCACTTGCACGCTGATCACTGCACCGACATTTTGTCGATGCAGGTTTACCGCCGCTGGCACCCCAAAGGAAAGCTGAAGCCGGTACCCGTTTATGCGCCCTCGGGAATCCTGGAGCGAGTTCGCGGTATCGAGGGCAACCCTGACACTTCTGAAACTTACGCGGACGTGTTTGATTTTCGCCCTCTACCGGCGGATGTGCAGATAGGTGACCTGCACGTTCGCTCCACTGCTGTGTACCACTCGGTCGAGGCATACGCGCTCACCGTTGAAGGGCCGGCTGAGGGCGGCGGCACGGCTTCTCTTTGCTACAGCGGCGATACTGACGAATGTGACGGCGCGGTAGAGGCATGCGCCGGGGTGGACCTGTTCCTGTGCGAATGCGGTTTCACTAGCGAAGACACTGCCGAAGGAATACACCTAAACGGCATCAAGGCTGCCCGCGTTGCAGCCAAGGGGCAGGCCCGCAAGCTGCTGCTAACCCACATCCAACCGTGGACTGATGCCAGCGTATGCCTGGACGAGGCCGAAGGGTTCCTAAAGAGCCCAGAGGGCGAACAGCTGGCAGGAGCTGTGGGGCTCCTTAACGCCAAAGTAGGCCTTGCCGAAGATGGCAAGACCTACCTGCTGTAGCAGCTACAAGAGCGGGGCAATGTCCTTTGCCAAGGCTCTAAACGAGATGCCACGGTGGCTGATCTGGTTCTTCTGCTCGGGGCTCATCTGTGCGGTAGTTACCTCGTAGCCGTCGGGACGGAAGATCGGGTCGTAACCAAACCCGCCCTCGCCGTGGCGTTCGTGCAGTAACTGGCCAGATACCTTACCCATGCGGACAACCTCTGTGCCATCGGGCAGAACCAAGGCCGCAGCGGACACGAAGGCGGCACCGCGGTACTTATCGGGCACGTCAGCTAGCTGACCTAGAAGCAGGTCCAAGTTAGCGGCGTCATCGCCGTGGCGTCCCGCCCACCGGGCCGAGAAGATCCCGGGGGCTCCACCCAGAACATCCACACAGATGCCCGAATCGTCCGCAATCGCAGGCAGCCCGGTGGCATCAGTTAGTGCGTGAGCCTTTAGCAGCGCATTCTGTTCGAAAGTTACCCCATCTTCTTTGGGCTCAGGTGCACCTAGCCCAGCCGCAGACACGACGGCGTCCGGATCAAAATTAGTCAGTTCCTCGGCCAGGATCTGGTGCAGTTCGAACAACTTGTGCTGGTTGTGCGTAGCAAGTACCAGCTTCACCTTGTCAGAGAGCTTATTCATCCAGGGCAGCCTTCTGTAGCTGGGCCAGATCGGCGCATCCGGCCTCGGCAAGATCTAGCAGCTTGCCCAATTCGGAACGATCAAACGGAGCGCCCTCTGCGGTGCCCTGGACCTCTACGAACTTGCCGGAACCAGTCATGACCACGTTCATGTCAGTTTCGGCGCGCACGTCCTCTTCGTAGGGCAAATCTAGCCGGGGTTCTCCGTCAATAATGCCAACCGAAATGGCGCTAACCGAATCGGTCAACACGGGGTTCTTCCCATCGGCGCGGATCAGCCCCTGCTTCTGGCCATAGCGCACCGCATCGACGAGGGCGACGTAGGCGCCAGTAATAGAAGCGGTACGGGTGCCCCCGTCAGCCTGCAACACGTCGCAGTCCAGCACAATAGTGTTTTCGCCAAGTGCCTCAGTGTCGATGATGGCGCGTAGCGAACGGCCAATCAGCCGAGAGATTTCGTGGGTGCGGCCGCCAATCTTGCCCTTCCTGGACTCGCGCTGGGAGCGGGTCGAAGTAGCACGGGGCAGCATCGAATATTCGGCAGTTACCCAACCGCGTCCCTGCCCCTTGAGCCACCTGGGCACCCCTTCAGTCAGAGAAGCCACGCACAGCACGGTGGTGTTGCCAAAGGAAATTAGTACGTTTCCTTCGCCCTCATTTAGCCAATTGCGTTTGATTTCTACCTTACGAAGTTCATCTACTTCGCGTCCGTCTGCTCTACTAGTCATACCTTTACCATACAGGCGCCCGCAGGCAGAGCCAGCCCGGAAGCAATAGTGTAAAGGCATGGTGCAAAAACTTCCCCTAGCCCGCGGTGGCATAGATGCAGCCAGTCAAGACCGAACAAATGTTGACCTAGCAGCCCTTGCGGCTGCAGCCCCCGTAATAGCGGTAGACCTGCGGCGGCGCCTGCTGTTGCAAGAGGGCGACGAACCCGCCTTAGCCGCCCTGACGCCCTCGGAAATAGGGCGCGAATTTGCCAACCTCACCCAAGCTATCGCGCAGGGGCGGATCTTCTTCCTAGGCAAAGTCGAAGGAGGGCCGGTAATCGGCTGCTACGTATCGGACCTGGATTCCTTTAGAGGGCGGCGGATTGGCTCAATTCGCCAGGTAGGAGCATTGCTAAGCCCGGCAGATTCCTCGCTCGCATCGGCAGCTATTGCGCTCGCGGTATGGCACTCGGGGGCCGCATACTGCCCAGTGTGCGGGGCTAAGACCGTTGCGCAAGCAGGCGGGTGGGAACGGCAGTGTTCCGGGTGCGGCAAGGTTAGCTATCCGCGCACCGACCCATCAATTATCTGTTCGGTCATTGACGAGCAGGAGCGGCTCCTAATCGCACACAATGTTGCCTGGCAGGAGGGTCGTATTTCTGTTCTGGCCGGTTACGTAGAAGCAGGTGAAGCTGCAGAGGAGACGGTCCACCGCGAAATTGCCGAAGAGGTAGGGCTGAGCGTTTGTAATGTGCAGTATTTGTATTCACAGGCGTGGCCGTACCCGCGCTCTTTGATGCTGGCGTTTACTGCAACCACAGCCGCGACTGAAGCGGACATAGTGTGCCAGGAGGACGAAATCGGGTGGGCAAAGTTTGTCACCCGAGAAGGATTTATTTCGCTTGCCAAGAAGCAGCAGATAATTGTTCCCTCCGCTACCACAATCGCTGCTAGCATGATCGAGCGCTGGCTAGGTCAGCCGCTTCCCAGGCCTGAAGGGGAGGGCTGCTAGTCTCATCTGTCAGTAGTAGGAGGCACAATCTAGACCATGGAACCTGCCAAATTGCTTGACGCCCTTGACCCGGAACAACGCAGGGTAGCGCAGCAGGTGACGGGGCCACTAGTGGTAAGGGCCGGTGCTGGTACTGGCAAGACTCGGGCTATCACCTACAAGATTGCCTACGCGGTTGCCAGCGGTGTCTACGACACTCATGACGTGCTGGCAGTTACTTTCACTACCAGGGCGGCATCAGAGATGTCTGCCAGGCTGCGCGCCCTGGGGGTACCTGGAGTGCAGGCGCGCACTTTCCACTCGGCGGCCCTGCGGCAGCTGCGGTATTTCTGGCCCACCGCGGTCGGCGGCCCCCCACCAAATCTTGTTGACCACAAGGCGCCCCTGGTAGCAGCGGCTGCTTCCAGGTTGGGCCTGCGCGCGGATAAAACTACGGTTCGCGATTTGGCTTCCGAAATTGAGTGGGCCAAAGTGTCTTTGGTCAGCCCGTCTGACTACGTGCAGACGGTTACAGAGCTGGGGCGGGATATGCCTGCCGAGCTCACTCCCGAGCAAACCGCTCGGTTGCTTACGGTCTACCAGAATGTGAAGAGCGAACGCGGCGTCATCGATTTCGAGGACGTGCTGCTGCTTACCGTGGGGATGCTTGCCGAGCGCGGGGACATAGCGGCAAAAGTGCGGGCGCAATACAAGCATTTCGTGGTAGACGAATATCAGGACGTGTCTCCGCTGCAGCAGGAGCTGCTCAACCAGTGGGTCGGTTCGCGCAACAACCTGTGCGTAGTTGGCGACGTTGCCCAGACCATCTACTCCTTTACCGGCGCTACTTCAAAGTACCTGGTGGACTTTCCCAAGCGTTTTCCGGGGGCCGGCGAAGTTGAGCTGGTTCGCAACTACCGGTCGTCGCCGCAGGTGGTATCCCTGGCCAACCGGATCGTGCGCAACATGGGCAGGGGCACCAGTAAGTTGCAGGGCGCAGTGCAGCTACAAACCCAACGGGAAATGGGAAAGGCTGTGCAATACCACGTCTACAGCGACGACGAGGCCGAAGCCCGGGCAGTCGTGCAGCAGATTATTAAGTTGCGCGATAGTGGGGTAAACCTGGCTGACCAGGCCATCTTGTATCGAATAAACGCCCAATCGCAGGCATTTGAGCAGGCACTGTCTGAAGCTGGGATTGGCTACTTAGTGCGCGGAGCCGAAAAATATTTCAATCGGCAGGAAATCCGCAAGGCAATGGTCCTCATCCGGTCTATGGCCAAAGCTGGCTCCCCGATCCCGCTAACCCAAGCCGTAGCCGATGCCGCCTCCTCGGTGGGGTGGACGGCGTCCCCGCCGGCAGGTACGGGCGCAGTGCGGGAACGCTGGGACGCGCTGGACGCCCTCGTAAAGCTAGGCGAAGACCGAGCCGAAAAGGGGCTAAGCCTGCGCGATTTTGCTGCAGAACTGGAAGAGCGGGCCGCCTCGGCGAACGCGCCGCAAATAAATGGTGTGACTCTGTCTTCAGTGCATGCTGCCAAGGGCCTTGAGTGGGATGCCGTTTTCTTTGTGGGGGTATCCGAGGGGTTATTCCCCATCTCGCAGGCGCAGACTCCGCAACAAATTGCTGAGGAACAACGCCTGGCATACGTGGCTGTCACCAGGGCTCGCGACCATCTGCACGTTTCTTATGCCAAGGCTCGTTCTGAGGGGCGGCGGTCCACCAGAAAGCCTTCCCGGTTCTTTGATGGGATTTGGCCACGGGAAGTATCCCGGACGCCCGCGCTCAGCAAAGCAACGGGAAGGGCGGCCGCGAAGGAATTTGAAGAGGAAGCAAGCCCAGAAGAGAAGGAACTCTTCGAAAAGTTACGCACGTGGCGTGCGGCAGTAGCGAAGGGGATATCTAAGCCTGCTTTTACCGTGCTTACAGACGTGACCTTGCGGGATACCGCCACTGTGCGTCCGGCTACGGTCAAGCAACTGTCACTGATTCGCGGGATTGGCAGGGTAAAACTCGACCAGTATGGGGCAGCAATACTGGCGGTTGTGCGCGGCGAGGATCCGGCGCGCATGGCAAAGAAAACCCTGGCTAATTTTACTGACTTGGCTGCAGACTAGCTCCGCAACCGCAGCCCGGTTCAACCTGCCAATGCTGGTAGGTTGGAATTGGGCTGTCGGTTGTAAAAGTCCAGGTAGCACCCACGGTGTCAGGGATGCGGCCCCGCGCTAAATCAGCAGCTTGACGCACGATAAACGCGCCCACGGCAAAAGTGAGGATAGATTCGGCCCGTTGGGGAAGGGTCTTGCCCAGCATGCATTTCAGGTTGGCCCACAGCGGATCTTTTCGTTGCTTGGCAATGTCAACGCAGTTGATGCACGGTGAAGCTGAAGGCATGACTAGCGGGCCCACCTCGATAGAAGTATCTAGCACGGTCACAACCAGGTGGGGGATCCCGTCGAACATGTAGGGAAGAGACCGGCTTGCGTCCGCTGCCGGACTAGAGATCAGAATGGCAAAGTTGGCCGGCCCGCGAAAGGGCGTTGCGGTGGGGGCTATCTTTTGCCGTACTAGCTGCGCGCGTGGGGAGCCTACGTCCTCGGCGCGGTAAAACAGTCCAACATCCTGGTCGCTCACAGCTGTAGGATCTTTCGGATCGACGCGGAGGAAGCCGGCCTTCGACAAGAGTACGGCGGTGTGTGCGCCTAAAGGATCTAGGCCTTCGATTCTGGTGCGCAAGTAGGCGCGGGCCTGCACTCCTTTTGCTGATCCTTCTTGCCGCACCCACCACTCTTGATCCGTCCCGGCCGGCCTGGTTCGCCCGTGCCAGACCATGTTGGCTTCCGACAGGAGGCTCCAGATTTGCTGATAGTCCTCTTGGGGAAGGGCACGCCTGCGTTTTGTTCCAGTCTTTGCCCTTCCGAGGGCGTGGATGTAGTTGCGCTGCTGCCTAGTTAGCCCTTCTAACCGGCAGGCGAGTGGCGGTGCGGTACCAAGCTGTATCGCCCCGCCGGGAAGCGAAACGATTGGAACTCCTGGCTTCAATCTCATGATTCCCCCTAACAGGTCAAGGGTTTCATGAGTTTGTAGCTGCTATGGCAGAAGCAAAAATGCTGTGGAAAAGCCTGTGGATAACCTACTCGTGGGGCTCGTCAGAGTCACCGGAGTCTGCAGAGTCCTCGTCTTGGGATTCCTCGATCTGCTGCTGTCCGGCCGATTCGTCGCCAGCATCTAGGCCTTTCGCGTACCCCAAGGTGCCGTCTAGTAGCGCTTCTAGTTCGGCATCTACCTGGGCGTCGGCCTCGGCTGCTTTTTGGCGCCCCTCCAGGAATGAGTCCGGGTTGTCCAGCTCTTCTGCTGTGGGCATCACGTCGGGGTGGGACCAGTACTTATCCCGCTCGGCTTGGCCCACTTTCTCGCCAAGAACGCGCCAGAGTTTAGCTGCATCGCGGACACGTTTCGGCCGTAGTTCTAGACCCATTAGCTGGGCTAGCACTTGCTCAGCGGGGCCACCCTGAGAGCGGCGCCTACGCATCATCTCTTGTAGTGGGGCAGCGGCGGGAAGATAGGCGCTGCACGCCTTGGCGGTTACTTCTTCAACCCACCCTTCGACTACCGCGAGGATAGTTTCGACCTCTTTTTTGGCCTGTTCTTGTGCCTCGGAGGAGGTAGGCGAGAACATGCCGGAGGACATGGCTTCTTGGATGTGGGCCGGATCCATGGAGTCTAGATCGCGAACCGTCTGCTCAATGTGGTCGAAGTCTATTTGGATTTGAGCAGAGTATTTGCTGATGGCTCGGAGTAGGTAGGAGCGCAGCCACGGGGCAGCGTTGTAAAGGCGAGCCGAGGCTGCTTCGCGCACCGCTAGGTACTGCAGCACGTCATCAGCGCCGATTCCCAGATCAGTTCCAAAATCATCCACATTTGAAACCACTAAGGCGGTAAGTGAGTCGTCAGAGAGGGGCAGCCCAACATCGGTAGAGCCTAGGGCTTGGCCTGCAAGAGTTCCAATGGCCTGCCCGATTTGCATGGCGAACACGGATCCGGACATTCGTCGAACCATGTCCGCTGGGTTCATCTTGCCTAGGGCTCCTGAGATGCCAAGGCCGGGAATTGCGAAGGAGCCTTCCGCCTGATCGAGTCCCATTCGGCCGAGCTGCTGCGAGAGGGCATCGGTCATGGCGTCAGCGGCGTGGGTGGCAACTGGCATGCACATGACTTTCCAGGTTGGCAGTGTTTGCCTGATCCATTCGGCGCGCGACCATGCGTGCCTATTTGCCCTTCCGGGGGTCAACACCGTCACTGAATCGAGCCACAGGTCAGCGATTGACAGTGCATCACGTGCTCGGGCGGCCTGCGCGGCGGTTGGGGCCGGGTCCGGTTTTGTGGAGCTGGTTTGGATGGCAATCTGCGAGACCATATCCCAATCCAGGGCTTCAGATGAGCCAGAGAACAACTGGGTTACAGACTGTATTAAGTGTTGAATCTGGGTGGGATCCTTCGGCAGGTTCATGCCTCCGGTAATAGCTTGAGGATCCAGCCCGCTTTGCCGCATCTGCTCTAGCATGCGTTCAGCGGCCTCGTCGCCCAGTAGCTGGCGTAGCATCTGCTCAATGCCAGATAGGTCGTCGTTGCTGTTAGAGTCGGCCATTTTCGATTCCCCCACTTGTCGGTTGCGACCAGTTTACAGGGCAAGGCATTTGACCTCGCTACGGGGGCGGGACTTATCGCCATCGGAGGAAGTGAGCATTGCGCGGGGCAGGCATATTGGAGCGGCAGGGCGATTAGACAGTTCCGGGTGCACCTGCCGATGCTGTGCAGATGAGCTCTTTTCTTTTAGAAGACGGGTTAGTGCCCCTGTTGTTTCTCGGCGTCATCTGTGAGGACGGTGCTGGTATTGCGGACGCGAAATTGGGTGGAAGTTGAGGTAGTGGTCATTAGCTGGTCAACTTTCTGATAGGGGTGACCGGCTGCCTGGTAGTAGACCTCCCAGGTGGTGGTTAGTGTGATTCGCCGCTGCTTTGCTGGGGCGTACGGGTGAGTGATGTTTTGGTTTGGGTAGGGCAATCCTGGGGAAGTGGTTGTGGTAGTTTTTCCGTCTGCCCAGTCCCACTCGTATTTAATGGGGCGAGCTTTGAGAGTCACTTCTATTGGCCCCACATTGATGGTTTGGATTTGGGGTTTTGCCGTCGTATAGGCGATTACCGGGGGATTGCCTGGCAGAACTGCATCGGTGTCCGGCTGACGGCGCACCGCGGGCGCCTGCAGGTCGGCGCTTTGCACCCATCTGTGTACTTGGGCTGGTACAGCTGCTAGAGCCAGTTGAACTGGCGTAGGAGCCTGCGCAGTAGAGGTGGGCTCAGGCGGACACAGGGGGAAGAGAGACTCATAAGCCCAGGTAAGTGAGCCAAATGCTAAGGCTAATGTGTCGCTGCAGGGGAAGGGATCCTGAACATGGGTATCAGGCGTTGCGGGCGCGCCCACCTTGGGCTGATAGCTCTGATTCGAATATCCGGTAGAACCACCGTAGCCAGGAGTTGACTGGCTTGCTTCGACGAAGAACTTATCGCCTTTGACTAGGGCGTCTAACTGACCATCAACGTCTGACGCTAATGCGTAGGAGGGGACGCATAGGACTGCTAAGAGCACGGTAATTAGTAAGGCTGTAGCCCGCTCTCTACCTCTCACTGCCCAGTCTTTCCTATGTTCTTAGCCTCGCGGATGCCATATTCTTTTACTTTCCAGGCTCCGTCTATGTAGAGGAAGTTGATCCCGTAGTCCAGCATCGCTCCGTTGTTCTTCTTTGTGGGGTCATCCACTGAAGTCTGTGGGGCATTATGTACAAGGTATTGGACGTACAAAACTCCGCCGTCTCTGGGTTCTGATGCTACGAATTTCATGGATGCTCGATCGCTTACCCACAAACCAATCTTCTTGATTTTGGCCTTTAGATGGGCGATTTCCTTCGGTGCGAGTCCTTCGTTGGCGATGGCCCGTTGCATTGGCGCGGTATCTCCGGTCTGGACGGCATAGTCGTGAGTCTTGATGAAGTATTCACCTGCGGCAATCGCGCCTTCCTGAGTGTTGCGTTGGGCCTCTATGGGGAGGGTTGGCGGTCCGTCTTCCCACCCTGACTTTGGGGTTGGTTTTTGTGAGCGGCTTTGAGAACTGGTCGGGGATTGCTTGGGGGAGGAATCCGCGTGGGTGGCGCAGCCGCCGCAAAGGAGGGCGCCAACTATTGCGACAGCAGTAAGATGCTTCGTTGCATGTTTCACATTTTCAAAGTTACCGGATGCTTTTCTGTCCCCGCAACAGGTATTGCCGCCCTTGTGGAAAACTGCTTTTTCTAGAAGTTATCGGGGGCGGCAGAATAGTTAGTGATGGCGGTGGCGCTGGGTTTACTCAGCTTTCCCTATGCTTCTATCCGCACGGAGGCCAAATGCCTTCCAGGCTCCATCTTGATTAGAGAATATTCGCCGGAGGCAACGATGCCTTCTCTTGTGTTGGGCTGCGTCTCGATGGGAAGGAGGCGGACCGACCTCTCATCCTGATTTTGGGAAGGGATCCGCCCGGGCAGCGAGAGCGGCTACTGGATGTGAGTTGCCGATGCTGGCTCGCGGCCTGTCTCGAATGGATCCTGACTGTCGCGGGAAGGTGTGCGTCTGCCGTTGACGTCGTGTATCCGCCACCTGTCAGACTTGAAAGTAGCGTCCACGATATATTCTCCGGCAGACCGAGAACCTGCAATGGCTATGGTGACGACATACCTGCTGTCGCTGAGCCGCTGCACGTTTGCGACCTCGCCGTAAGTTGGGGCTCCTTTTACTGGCCCATAATCCCTTAGCATTTTGCGGATTGCCCGCAATTTCTGTTGTACGGGGGCATTCGTCTCGGCGATTCTGTTTAGCGGCTCCATATTTCCAGTACTCAATGCGTAATAGTGTGCATCTAAGAAATATTTAGCGGCGGCAATAGCCCCTGTCTTGCTTTTCTCATGTATATTCGCCGGCAGCTTGGGAGCGGTGCGCGCTGTTGAATCAGAGTCTGGCGAACTATTTCCGTAGTCTTCGGACTCCTGATCTTCTTGATGCTCTTCCTCTGAGTAGTCCCCGTCCCCTTCGTCGCTGTCTGAGAAGTTGTGCTCCTGGTCGCTACTCGACCGGGTGGTCGATTCCTCTGTTGGGGAAGAGTCGTCGCTGTCGGAGCTAAAAGGCGTGATGATGCACCCTGTGCATAGCAGGGTTATGGCGGATGCGATAGCTAAAAAATGCGATGTTGCATGGCTCGCACTTTATAGATATCGCGCTGCTGTCCCCGCTGCAACAGGAACGCAAAGAATATCCAGTACATAGGCTCTTTTTAGGTAAGGGATAAGAAATCTTGGCACAATGGGGCCGTGGAAGAAAAACGTCCTTGGTATCGCAAGAAGTCTGCTTTAGGTGTAGCTGCTGTGGCGGTTGCTGCAATCGCTGCGGTGGCAGTGCCGTTACCGTACGTGATCGAGAGTCCCGGGCCCACTTTTAACGTGCTGGAAAAGCAGGGAGACAAAAAGGTGATTTCCGTGTCTGGGGCGACAACGTATCCCACCTCCGGGGCGCTGCGGATGGTAACCGTGTCGATGCGTGGGGGACCTGGCGCTAACGTGTCTTTAGCAGAATTAGCGGCGGCGTACCTGCGCGGGCACAGTCAGATAACTCCGGAAGAGGAAGTGTTTCCCAAGAATGTGACCCGCGAGCAGATCGAACAGGCTGCGACCGCCCAGATGCAAGGTTCCCAGCAGAATGCGGAGGCCGCTGCTCTTGCCGAGCTCGGTTACAAGGTTCCTGCCACCTTCCAGATCATGGATGTTGCCAAAGGTACCGATGCCGACGGCAAGCTGAAAAAGGGCGATCAGATTCTTGCAATTTCCGAGGGTGGTAATTCTGTAACTACTGATACTGCCGGCTCCCTGTTCGCTTTTCTGAAAAAGGTGCCGCCTAAGAAAGTGGTGACGGTGAAGGTGCGTCGCGCTGGTAAGGACCAGGATGTTGCTGTGCGCACCTCCGCGGCCGAAGGTAGACGAGGCTCCGTAATGGGGGTCGTCCTAAAGCCCGAGGTGAAACTACAGGTAAAGGTGAATATTGCCCTGGCCGACGTTGGCGGCCCTAGCGCCGGAACGATGTTCGCCCTCGGGATTATTGATCAGCTGACTCCGGGCGCGATGACTGGCGGTAAGCAGATCGCCGGCACGGGAGCCATTCGCATGGATGGCGAGGTCGAAGCTATTTCTGGTGTGCCCCAGAAGATGGCGGGTGCCTACGCGGATGGGGCCAGGTACTTCCTGGTTCCAAGGCAGAACTGTGCGGACACTAATGGGACGATTCCCAAGGGAATGCGGGTAGTTCGTATAGATACTTTGACCGATGCTCGCGCGGCGGTGGAAAGCATTGGGAAGGGCAAGGTTGATGCGCTCCCAACCTGCTCCACGAAGTAGCCGCTATGCAGAGGGCGCGAAAGTGGCTAGCAGCGCCTTCTCTAGATCTGGTACCAGCCCGGAGGAAGCTACTACCTGGTCCTCGCTGTCGTGAGAGCGGGTGCGCACAGCAGTAAAAGAGGCCCCGGAGCGAAGCGCGCCAGCTACCATGCGGACCTCGTCGCGATCCGGGTGAGACATCAAGAATTCGGTGCGCTCCTGCGGATCTTCGGGAGCTTCGGCCTCGACCTGTGGGGGAACGATGATGCGTTCCATAGCCACCGCTGCGCCCTCGACCATTGGCGGCCATTCAATGCGCGCAAGCATGTCCCCAATATCCTCAGACACGTTCTCTTGTAATACCGCCGTCAGGTTGTCCGGCGAAGACTCCAGGAGCATGGTCAGCTTCTGCTTTGATTCTTCATCCAACGCCTCGCCTTGCTCTAGAACAAAGCGGGTAGGGACGAGGGCGAAGAGGGAAGGGGCCTGGTTCCAGCCGAGGCCGGCGAGTTCTCGCTCAATGTCGTAGATTGCTGCAGCTAGTGCTTCTGGGGCTATATCCATGCCTAAATAGTGCCACTATCTAACATTCCTGCCCAATTCGTTAAGCCTGGTGTGAACGTAGCGGGCCCAGCTTCAACTAGTTGGAGGACAGGGAACAAAACGTGAAACAATAGGAGTGATTTTAACCCCTACGTACTAGGAAAGCTGTGAGTTCTAACAATCAGTTTCCCGGCTTCCCGGATTTTGGGAATTTTGGTAAAGGGCGGGCAGGCCGCTCCAGCGCGGCAAAACCGCAGTTGCCAAAGTTCAAGAAACCGGGACCGCTTGGTATTACCGTAATAATTTTGGCAGCGTTGTTGCTGTTCATCGTCCTGATGGCAGGGCTCTGGACCGAGGTCTTGTGGTACAAGCAGCTCGGGTATTTGCAGATCCTGTTCACCCAGTGGGGCTCGGCGGCCCTGATGGGATTGGTCGGCTTCGTGCTGGCGTTTGTGATCGTCGTAGTGAACATTTTCTTGGCTGTGCGCTCTATGAAACCGGGGCGCTCTGCCGCATCGGTATCTGAATATTCACGCCAGATTGTCTCTCACCCGAAGCTATTTACCTTCGGCATCGCCGCGCTAGTGGGCATCTATTCCGTGCTGAAATTGGCTCCTTCGTGGAGCGTGCTGCAGGTGGCGTTGAATTCCACCCCCTTCGGCAAGAAGGATCCTATTTGGGGATTTGACCTATCCTTCTTCACATTCCAGTTGCCGCTTCTAGACTTGTTGTCCTCGGCAATTCTTGCAATGGTGGCAACCGCGGCCGTGGCAACCGCGGTCATCTACTACCTGGGTGGGGCAATTCAAGTAACCCCGAAGGTGCACGTGCGGCGTGGTGCTCGTATTCACCTGGGCATCCTAGCTGGCATCTTGTCGCTGCTGGTGGGCCTGCGCTACATCGTTGGGCGTTTCAACATGCTGGCGCAGCAAGGTGGGCCTACAGATGGCGCAATGTACACGGACATTAACGCGGCGCTTCCGGCGAATACCATCCTGGCCGTGATCAGTGCGCTGATCGCCATCTTGTTCTTCGTGGCGGCATTCAAAGGCACCTGGCGCCTTCCCGTTGCGGGCCTGGTCGTCCTAGTGGTGTCCTCACTGGTAATTGGCTTCGGCTACCCGATGCTGATGCAACGGTTCAAGGTGGATCCGAACGCGAAGGCACTGGAATCTACCTATATTCAGCACAACATTGACGCTACTTTAGCGGCGTTCGGCATGGACGATCTGGAATACAAGACCACCTCGGCAACAACCAAGGCCGAGGCCGGACAGTTGGCAGAAGACCAGGCTTCGACCTCGCAAATTCGTCTGCTAGACCCCGAGATCATTTCCCCGACCGTGCGGCAGTTGCAGCAGTCACGCCCTTATTACACCTTCCCTGAACAGTTTGCCGTCGACCGCTACAAGATAGATGGCGAGAAGGCGGACACGGTGATCGCGGTTCGCGACATCAATCAGGAAGGCCTCTCGCAAGGGCAGCGCACGTGGGTAAACGACCACACGGTCTACACTCACGGATTTGGCGCAGTGGCAGCCTTCGGCAACAAAGTCACTCCGGACGGACTACCGGCTTACTGGGAACATTCGATCCCTTCCCGCGGCAAGATGGGCGACTACGAACCGCGCATCTACTTCTCGCCACAGAGCCCGCAGTATTCCGTTGTGGGAGCGCCGAAGGGCAGCGCCCCGCAGGAACTCGACTATCCAGATGACAACGCGGAATCAGGCCAGGTGAACAATACCTTCCAGGGTGATGGCGGTCCTTCGCTCGGAAACTTCTGGAACAAGTTCCTGTACGCCTTACGTTTCCAGTCCACCGACCTGTTCTTCAGTGACCAGGTAAACGAGAAGTCGCAGATACTCTACGACCGCGATCCGTCGTTGCGCGTAGCAAAGGCTGCCCCATACCTGACGCTGGACCGCAAGCCGTACCCGGCAGTGGTTGACGTGGATGGAGACCCGAAGACGCCGAAGCGTCTGGTCTGGATCGTTGACGGGTACACAACCTCGAACGCGTATCCGTACGCAGAACACGTGTCGGTAGATTCTGTCACTGACGATTCGCGTACTAACGACGAGGAGCAGTTCACCCCGCGCAGCCAGATCAACTACATGCGCAACTCGGTGAAGGCCGTGGTGGATGCCTACGACGGCTCCGTCTCGCTGTACCAGTGGGACAAGCAGGATCCGGTGCTGCGCACCTGGCAAAAGGTTTTCCCCGGAAAGATCAAGCCGATCTCCGAGATCTCCGGCGACCTGATGGCACACCTGCGCTACCCGGAGGACCTGTTCAAGGTGCAGCGCAAACTGCTAGAGACCTATCACGTCACCCAGGCTGAAAAGTTCTACACCGGCGGCGACCAGTGGAAGCTGTCTGAAGATCCCACGGTGTCGGTGCCGAAGAACGAATCGGCTCCGGTGCAACCGCCGTACTACCTGACCATGAAGATGCCTTCGCAGCCCAGCGCTGAGTTCTCGCTCACCTCGGTGTTTATTCCCGGTGGCGGATCGAAGCGTGCAGCAATGGCAGGCTTCTTGGCAGTGGATTCCGAAACTGGTTCCGAGGCCGGCAAGGTCCGGGAAGGATACGGAAAGATGCGTCTGATGGCGCTGCCGTCCTCGACTACGGTTCCCGGACCCGGGCAGGTGCAGAACAACTTCAACTCGGATCAACGGGTATCGAAGGAATTGAACTTGCAGGACCAGCAGGGCACCAAGGTTTTGCGTGGCAACTTGCTGACTTTGCCAGTTGGTGGCGGCCTGCTGTACATCCAACCGGTCTACGTGCAGTCGACAGGTACCACTTCCTACCCGCAGCTGCGTTCCGTTCTGACCTCGTTCGGTGACAAGGTAGGCTTCGCGCCTACCTTGGAAGAATCTCTGAACCAGGTATTTGGCGGTGACGCCGCAGCGTCGACCTCATCGGTTATAGGCGGCGAGGGCGCGAAGAAGCCCACTGCCGAAAAGGTTGAGCAGAGTGCAGACCAGAAGCTGCAAAGCGCCTTGCAGGACGCTAAGGCTGCGTTGGACTCGGGCGGAAAGGCCCTGTCCAAGCAGGATTGGAACGAGTACGGCAAGTCGCAAGAAGCGCTCAAGAAGGCTCTTGAGGAGGCCGTAAAGGCTGACCAGGAGCGGGCGAAAGTTAAAACCAAGTAGCCGGCGCGCACAATAAAATAAGGATCCGGGCTTCGGCTCGGATCCTTATTTTATTGCGAAAAAACTACAGCCAAGTATTGACCAGTGCGATGCCCGCAGCGCACAGGGCCAACCCCAGGATGACCGGTAAAATTGCCAGGGCCAGCCCCCGGGCGACTTTGCCCCCTCTTATGGCATTGACCGCCTCTAACATGGCAGTTGAAAAAGTGGTGAAACCACCTAGAAAGCCGGTGGCAAGCAGGTAGTGTCCCGAGGCCCCAAGTGGCCCATCAGCCGAGAGCGCAGCAACGATGCCTATCAGAAAGCAGCCGACCATGTTAACAAGGACTGTTCCTGCCATAGACCAAAATACTTTGGTGAGCGCATCAATGCAGTAGCGGCAGACCGCTCCGAGCGCGCCCGCCAGGGAGGCGCCGAGTAGAAGCATGACGGAAGGTATCATGCTAATCCCTTACCCTAATCAACCAGGACAAACCGATCTGCCCACACAGAAGGCCAGAAGTCGCCGCAGCCAGTCCCAGCGCAATTATGGCGCCGCCCTCGACAATTGCAGACAGGGATGGCCCCTGCGCGGAATTGGACATGGCAAGGGCGAAAGAAGAAAAGGTTGTGAAGGATCCCATGAACCCAGTGCCGAACAGCAAATAGTACTTGTCGAAGACACTGGAAATGCGTCTCTCGCGGGCACGAGCTGCCCGCCCGGCAATAAAGCCGAGCAGAAAAGCCCCGAGCACATTGACAATGGCTGTCGACCAGGGAACCACTAGCCAATCTAGGGGAAGGTTCTGTTCCAACAGGTCAAAGAGTGCCCTGGCTAGTGTTCCGAAAAAACCGCCAGTTGCTACTAGCGCGATATTTTTCAAGCTCCACACGTGCCAGATCGCAGGATTTTTTCCAAAGCGCATAAACTCAGGTTATCGCAATGTAATAGAGGGGGAATGGTGAGGGAAGTTTACCTGGCAGACGTCGCGTTGGGCAGTGGGCGAGCCAAAATTATCGTGCCTGTGGCATCTGCCGAGGACGTGCGCCTAGCACTCGAATCAGAATGCGACATTGTAGAGGTGCGCGCCGACCTAGCCCCCACCGAATGGGAGGAACTGCTGCAAGCGGTGCGCGGCAGGCGCCCAATTTTGGCCACCGTGCGTTCTGAATCCGAGGGCGGCAAATGCCCTGACGCCCTTTACGAAGAAACAGTCACCCGCTTGCTAGCGCAAGGTCCCGAGGCCATCGATGTGCAAGTAGACCATCCCGCGGCGGCCACACTGGTGCAACGCGCGCACGAAGTGGGGTGCAAGGTAGTGGGCTCGTTCCACGATTTTGCGGCTACGCCCTCGGTAGAAAAGACCTGCGAAAAATTTGCGGACGCCAGCGAGCTGGGCGCCGACGTGTGCAAGGTTGCGCTCATGCCACGCGATGGAAAGGATGTGCTTACCGTCCTAGAAGCGCTCCGCCTAACAGCCGCCGAAATAAATAGGCCCCTTATAGGTATCTCCATGGGGAAGGTGGGGCAGCTATCTAGGCTGGCCGGGCCCGATTTCGGCAATTGTGCCACCTTCGCTGCAGCTGGGAATGCTTCCGCTCCAGGGCAGCTGCGGGTAGATCAACTCCGGCAGATTATTTGTGACTAAGCCGCATTTTGCGCAAAAAAATGTTTTTAATGTGGGAACCTTAACACATGGAATCCTATTCGTTGCCAATTTCGGAAGCTACCAGGGACGGGCTGTGGGCGCACGCTAAAGACGTTGCTATTCAGGCCACCCAGTTGGCAGCAAAACGCGCAAGTGAGGGCAAGAATGTTCTTGCCCAGACCAAGTCCTCGCCGGTAGATCCGGTAACTCAGGTAGATCGCGAGGTCGAATCCCTTATCAGGCAGCGGCTCAAGCAGGTCCGTCCCGATGATGGCCTCATGGGCGAGGAAGCGGGGATCGAAGGCGGAAGCACGGGCCTGTTCTGGATTATTGATCCGATCGACGGCACTGTGAATTTCATTCGTGGGGTCGCGCCCTCGGCCGTATCCATTGCTTGCGTGTACGGTTCCGTAGATCCGACCACCTGGGTGCCCGTGGTAGGGGTAGTAGCCGAAATTGGTACGGGCAGGCTGTACCATGCTGGCGCCGGCGCGGGAGCCTACTTGGGTGACACCCCAATTCATGTCTCCTCCCTGCAGGATCTAGACCTGGCTCTGGTGGCTACCGGGTTCGCTTACGATGCGCAGGTGAGGGCCAGGCAAGGTAAGTTCCTTGCGACTCTGACCGCAGATGTGGCAGATGTCTACAGAAGGGGGAGCGCCGCCCTCGATCTGTGCGCCCTTGCCTGTGGCGCGGTAGACGTTTTCTACGAAGAAACGTTGCAACCGTGGGATCTAGCGGCGGGCAGCCTGATCTGTAAGGAAGCGGGTGCCCTCGTGAGCGACGGGCAAGGCGGTCCGGCATGCGAACATATGCTTACGGCTGCAAACCCCACGTTGGCTAATATTTTGAACCAGAGGATTTCGTCTACCTACTGGGAGTAAAAGTGGCATCAGAGTTTGAGACTGCGAACAAACTGATCGATGCTACAAGGCAGATAGTGGTTTCCCAAGGCATAGAAGGGTGTTCACTCGAGAAGATCTGCTCTAAGGCAGGCTTTACCAGGGGCGCCTTCTATTCGAATTTCTCCACTAAAGATGAACTCTTCGAAGCCCTTGCCGAGGACGAATATGCCCGCCTTATAGATGGGCTTACCGAGACCGTGGAAGGCTGGCGGCAGCAGGATCCCAGTGAGGCAACTATGGAGAAGTTGCTCGACGAGGTTTTGCAGGTACTACAGCTTGATCGTGATTTTTACGTGCTGCATTCCGAATTGCTAAACCGTTCGGTACGTGACCCGAAGTGGGGGATGCGCCTGGCCTACATAAATGCCGAGTTCATCCAGAAGATTGCAGCCGTGTTGCAGACTATTGCCAAAGCTACCCACGGGCATTTGGTCGTCGACGCTATTCCGCTTGCGCATGCGGTTGTTGGGGTGGCTCTTCGCGCTGCCAACATTGGGGCCATGCGCACTGCGTTGAAAGGTGAACCGCTTGTGCACACAGAGCCAGCGGCTGATGTGATCCACATGTTGCTGACCTTAATTTATGCCGCTACCGAGGGCGACTAGGTAGTATAAACAGCTTAAAACTGCCGCAAACCAGCCCTGGGCAGCGGTAATGACGTGCCCCAGATACCGAATGGTATTTGAGTGCAGCGGCCTGCTTCCGAAGAATGTCTAGCGATAAGACACCGGAAGGAAGAGGCATTGAGCTCCAAGATTACTTTTCTGTCTGAAGTAGGCTCCACGCAAGATGTGATGGCGGAGCGCATTGACGAGGGCGCAGAACCGTTTGAAATGGTGGTTGCCCATTCTCAGACTGCTGGTCGTGGGCGTATGGGACGGACTTGGGTGTCCGGCAGGGACCGCGGTCTTTACGCGTCTACGTACCTTCATCTTCCCGAATACAGTGTGGACGAATACGGCTGGGTGACGCTGCTTGCCGGTATTGCTACCCAGGAAGCGATCTGGCAGTACGGCGTGAGGCCAACACTGAAGTGGCCAAACGATCTGCTGCTAGACGGTGGGAAGGTATGCGGCATTCTTACTGAGCTGCACGGGCCCGGACAGTTCGTAGTGGGCGTCGGACTGCACCTTACGCAGGCCCCCGAGGTTGATCGGCCCACGGCTGCTCTTTCCCAGGTCATTGCCCCTCCCAGCGTCGAGGAAATGGCACGAACACTGAGCGAGAGTCTGAAGAAGATCTTTACTACCGTAAAACCCGGCCCAGAAGCGGGCGCACTGTACCGCCAGCGCGCCTTGTTTGGCGTGCGCATCCAAGTACACACCCCGGCAGGATTGATTGCCCCCGCTCTGGCAACGGACATTACCGATTCTGGCGCCTTGGTGCTGGTAGACGACCAGGGCAAGGAAAAGCTCATTACCTGCGGTGATGCCGAGATCGTAAAGGGCCTGAAATGAAAAAATTAGAAAAGATCATTATTGCCAACCGCGGTGAAATCGCCCTCCGAGTGGTTCGCACGGTCAGGGAAATGGGCCTGAAATCAGTGGCCTGCTACGCGGATGAAGACATCAATACCCTTGCTGTCAGAGAAGCTGACGAAGCATACGCACTGGGCGGCCTGCGCGCAGCAGACACCTACTTAAACCACGACGCCGTCCTTGAGGTAGCTCGCAAATCCGGTGCAGACGCTATCCACCCCGGCTACGGGTTCCTTTCCGAAAACGCTGAGTTTGCACGCAAAGTTGCGGAAGCGGGCATCGCCTGGATCGGGCCGAAAGCGGAGGTGATCCACGCCCTCGGCGACAAGATCGATGCACGTGCACTAGCGAAAGATGCCAATGTGCCCACGATCCCCGGCTCGTCCGGTCCCGTGCGCACCGAGGCCGAAGCGGCTGCCCTAGCCGAACAGATCGGCTACCCGGTGCTGCTCAAGCGAGCCGACGGCGGTGGTGGACGCGGAATTATCCGCATCCGCTCTCGGAAAGATCTAACCGACTACTACTCGGTCAGTTCCCCAGAAGCACTGGAGCTGACTTTCTTAGAAAAGATTTGCGAGCACGCCCGCCACGTCGAGACACAGTGCATGCGGGACGTAGAAGGAAACTTTGCGGTAGTTTCCACCCGCGACTGCTCGGTACAGCGTCGAAACCAAAAGCTGGTTGAAGAAGCCCCCGCGCCCTTGCTACCAGCAGGAATTGAGCAGAACCTCACCGACTGGTCGAAACGCCTGTTCGAACAGGCCGGCTATGTCGGGGTGGGGACGTGCGAATTCCTAGTTAGCGACGGACAGGCCTACTTCCTGGAAGTCAACCCCAGGTTGCAGGTAGAGCACACGGTATCCGAAGAAGTCACCGGGCTCGATCTAGTGGCCGAGCAGATTCGGATTGCCCGCCACGAAACCCTAAGCGAAGTTCCCCCCGTGCGCGGTCACGCAATCGAAATTCGCATTACCGCGGAAGATCCGGGTGCAGACCTTGCCCCCGCAACTGGGCGAGTGCAGTCGCTGTCCTGGCCAGGAGGCGCAGGTGTTCGTATCGACTCATTCCTAGAGCCAGGTTCGGTAATTGGCCAAAACTTCGATTCGCTCATCGGCAAAATTACCGTCCATGCGCCCACCCGCGACCAGGCGATCGCGCGTCTGCTCCGAGCCCTCGCCGAGACCCGCGTTGAAGGGGTACCCACCTCTAAACCGGTATTCGAAAAGGTACTCAGCTCCGAGATATTCGCGAACGTACACCACTACACCTCGTGGTTCGACGAGAACCATGTAGTCGATTCCTTGGGGCTGGAGCCCTTCAAAGCAACCGATGCAAAGACAGTGGCGCCGGTAAAGATGGCTATCGAAATTGACGGGCGGCGCCACAGCATCGTCCTCGACGAAAAAGCGCTCGCGGTCTTTGGATCCGCCGCCCCGGCAGGGCCAGTGCGCCCTCGCCAGCCGCTGCGTGGAGCACGCAAGACCACCGCGGTGGCAACTGCCAGCGATGACCCGGGTGCGGTCGTTTCACCAATGCAGGCCACCGTTGTCAGGTTGGCGGTAGAGGACGGCCAGAAGGTCGAAGAGGGCGACCTGGTAGCAGTCATTGAAGCAATGAAGATGGAGAAATACCTGTACGCGCCGGCGGCTGGGATCGCGCGGTGCTTGGTCAGCCAGGGGGACACCGTGGCTTCCGGACAGGTCATCGTAAGAGTGGGAGAGGAAGAATGAATCCCACCGTGGATATCGATCGCAACACGTTTGCCAAGCGCGTCGAACAGCTGACGGATAAGGCTGAGGAGCGTGCCCGCGAGCGCCAGCATGCGAAGGGGCGGGGAACTGCCCGCGAGCGCATCAATCAGCTGGTAGACGAGGGGAGTTTCCAAGAGATTCACACCTTTGCGGGCGGCAATATTGATGCCTCCTACTTGGGGTGTGCCGTGATCACTGGGTTTGGTCAGATTAGCGGGCGTCCCGTCGCGGTGTATTCGCAGGACTTTTCCGTGAAGGGAGGTACGCTGGGCGAGGTTGAAGGGCGCAAGATTTGTCATCTTATTGATGAGGCGTTGCGCCTTCGCATCCCCGTGTTCGCGCTGCTGGATTCTGGTGGTGCGCGCATTCAGGAGGGCGTTGCGGCCCTGGCGCAGTACGGCAACATTTTTAAAAAGATTTCTGAAGCCTCTGGGATTGTGCCCCAGATTTCGGTGATTTTGGGGCCGTGTGCTGGCGGCGCTGTTTATGGGCCTGCCCTTACCGACTTCATCATTATGACGAAGCGGTCTTCCTATATGTTTGTTACTGGTCCGAAGGTTGTGCGAGCGGTCACTGGCGAGGACGTCTCTTCAGAGGATTTAGGTGGGGGCGACTTGCATAACACCGTTTCTGGGGTGGCCCACTACCTCGCTGAGGACGAAGAGGATGCGTTGCAATTCGCCCGTTCTGTCTTCACCTATTTGCCGTTGCACTGTGAAGAAGAGGTCCCTAGGTATGACTATGAGCCTGATCTTGAGGGCGAGGCACTAGCAGCCCGCGTCGGAGACTTGGTGCCGTCCTCGGCGAAGCAGCCCTACGACATTATCGAAGTCATCGAGGCGTTGGCTGACTACGGCGAATTTGTGGAAATACAGGAACTATTTGGCCGTTCCATAGTGGTGGGATTCGCCTGCTTTGATGGCCGTTCGGTTGGCATAGTGGCAAATCAGCCGGCCTTTGACGCGGGCACATTGGACGTGAATGCGTCCGAGAAAGCCGCTCGTTTCGTGCGTTTTTGTGATGCCTTCGGCCTGCCGGTAGTTACGTTGGTTGACGTTCCGGGGTACCGTCCCGGTACCGAGCAGGAACGGGCCGGCATCATTAGGCGTGGCGCAAAGCTAATCACCGCCTACGCTACGGCAACTGTCCCACTGGTAACGGTCATTTTGCGGAAAGCTTACGGGGGAGCCTACATCGTCATGGGGTCCAAGTCGTTAGGCGCTGACTTCAATTTCTCATGGCCGCAAACCGAGATTGCGGTGATGGGATCCGAGGGCGCGGTAGACATCATTTTCCGCAAGCAGCTGCGCGCTGCCGGACAAGAGGGAATAGACGTTGCTGAGCAGCGGCGCCTCTACCAGGAGCAGTACCAGCGCGAGGCAATCGGACCGAATCTGTCGTTGGAAAAGGGAGAGTTAGATTCCCTAATCAACCCCAAGAACACAAGATCCACAATTATCCGCTCCCTGTCCGTACTAGAGCGGAAAGCCCGGTCGTATCAGACCTCTAAGTATCACGACAACGCGCCCCTGTAGGGCATAGGAATGGATTGTAAATGAAATCGTTTTTTGAAGATTTGAACGCACCCTACGCCCTAATTTTCGGCGGTCAGGGAAGTGCGTGGGGACCTCAGCTATCTGCCCTGTTGCACAGCTCTTCCATTGCGAAGGAAGTGGGCGCTTCTTGGCAGAAGGCGAAGGAAAAGGTTTCGCCTCTTGCATTGCAGATTGCAACGGCTGCTCCGGGTGCGCTAGACCGTCTGGAAGCTCTCTTTGGGGGCGAGGGTGTTAGCGCGGACAAGAAGTACATTGACGCCCCCCTTTCGGTACCCGGCATCACTTTGACCCAGTACGGTGCGGTAGTCGCGCTGGCACAATCTTCGCTGGCATTGCGCGAGAAGGCACCGCTTGCCTTTCTCGGCCACTCCCAGGGCGTGTTGGGTGCCGAGCTCGCCCGCGCATACGCCGCCGGCAAGCAGGAAGAAGTAGTCGACGTGTTGGCACTGTCCCTGCTCGTTGGCACCGCTGCTGCCCGAGCCACTGCTCTGAAGGGGGCTCTTGGGACAGCCGATACCACCCCCATGATGTCCCTGCGAGGGGTAGACCTGCGTTTTGTCGAGGAAGTATGCACCGACTCGGTCTCGCTTGCCGTCTACAACGGTGACAAGGCATGCGTGCTTTCGGGGCGTCCTCGTGACCTGGAAGTAGCTCTGGCCCGGCTGGAAAACAAGGTAGAGGAATTCAATGCCTCCATTACCCAGCACCGCAGCGGCGGCAACCTGATCAATCTACAGGTGGATCAGCTCGAAGTGGCCGTCCCATTCCACAATAAACTCCTTGTAGAAGCGGTCGAAGAAGTAAGCGAATGGGCGGCCAAGTGCGGCATTGACACCGACTTCGCCCGTCGTCTGGCACATGCCATTCTGGTCGCGCCCACCAAGTGGCCGCAAGTCCTTGAAGAGGCCCACAACCAGGGTGCAAAGTGGTTCATCAACGTTGGCCCCGGCCCCGTCCTCGCGCAAATCACCGCCCCTCTTCTGGCCGGTTCCGGCAGTGGAGTAGTAGACGCCGGCGAGGAGAGCGCCCGCCAGGATCTAGACACGCCTGGCTTCGTCGTGCCCGCCCCGCTCGATTACACCGATTTCGCCCCGAGGCTGAACCAGCTTCCGGACGGCAAAGTGAGCGTTTCGACTAAGTTCACTCGCCTGACCGGCTACAGCCCAATCATGCTTCCGGCAATGACCCCCACCACGGTCGATGCCGGAATTGTTGCCGCAGCCGCGAACGGCGGTTACTGGGCGGAACTTGCTGGTGGCGGCCAGTATTCGCCAGAAGTGCTAGAAAGCAACTTGAACAAGCTCTCTGCTTTGCTTCAGCCCGGCCGCGCCGCACAATTCAACTCCATGTTCTTCGACCGCTACATGTGGAACCTCCAGTTTGGGGTTCAGCGGATTGTCCCGAAAGCCCGCGCGAACGGAGCCGCAGTCAACGGCGTAACTATCTCGGCGGGTATTCCGGAAGTCGAAGAAGCAACCAAGCTACTCGAAACTCTAGGCGCAGAAGGCTTCTCTTACGTCTGCTTCAAGCCTGGTACCGTGGAACAAATCCGCCAGGTGCTCGCCATTGCGAAGGCCGCGCCGGAGCGCGACATCATCATGCAGGTCGAGGACGGAGCTGCCGGCGGACACCACTCCTGGCAGTCCCTAGACGAACTGCTGCTCGCTACCTACCATGACATCCGCAAGGCAGGGCGCGTAGTGCTAGCCGTCGGCGGAGGCATCGGCACCCCGGAGAAGGCCGCTGAATACATTTGCGGCAAGTGGTCTCTGGCCTACGGCCGTCCGCCGATGCCAGTGGATGCCGTGATGGTTGGTACCGCAGCCATGACCGTGAAGGAAGCTACGACCTCGGCCGCTGTGAAGCAATTGCTGAAAGACACCCCCGGTATTTCTGAAGGGTGGATTGGTCGCGGCGAGGAACGCGGCGGCATCACCTCCGGGCTGTCCCACCTGGACGCGGACATGTACGAGATTGAAAACTCCTCTGCTAAGGCATCGCGTCTAATTCACCAGATTGGCACCGACGCCGTCGAACTCGAAAAGCGGCGCGATGAGGTAATCGAAGCGATCAACAAGACCGCCAAGCCCTACTTCGGGGATTTGGAAAAGATGACCTATGCGCAGTGGGCAAGCCGCACTATCGAATTGTGCTACCCCTGGGCAGACCCCACCTGGAATGACCGCGTCTGGGACCTGTTCCGGCACATCGAGGCTCGCCTAACCGAAGCCGATCACGGCGAAGTCGAAACCCTATTCCCGAATCTAGAAGACATCGAGGACGGGCCTGCCGCCCTCGAAAAGCTTCTGGCAGCATATCCGTCGGCACGCGACATCAAGGTCATCGCTACAGATGCGGCATGGTTTATTGATCTGTGCCGCAAGTACGTCAAGCCGATGCCTTTCGTGCCGGTGATCGACACCCAGATCGCCCGCTGGTGGGGGAGGGACACTCTTTGGCAGTCCCACGACGAGCGCTTCTCTGCCGACGCCGTCCGCATCATCCCCGGCCCGCTGTCTGTGGGCGCAATCGATCGCATCGACGAACCGATTGCAGACATGTTTGCCCGCTACGAACAGGGCGTGCTTTCACAGATTGAGGGCCAAGCCCGCCCCATCTACGCACGTCTGGCTGAAGCAGCTGACGTGCGCGCGTTCCTGGCCGCAACTCCGCTGCTCGAATGGAACGGCAACTTGGTAGAAAACCCGTTCCGGCACTCTCCATCCCAGTGTTCCCTGCGGGAAGACGAGGACGGCCTGACCCTGGTTATTGCCTGCGATAGCATCTGGGACGGCATGGACAATCCGCCTTACGCGGTGCCCGCCCTCGAACTGCCCCTGTCGCTGCCGGAGAGCTGCGCTCGTGGCGGTTACCCGGTCGTGGACATGGAACGCATGTCTACTACCGCCTTCAAGCTGCTGGCTGGGGCTGCGGGCGTTGGTTCTATCGCTACCTCCGGCGAAGCAATTGAGCAGATGCCGCAGATCGTTGCTGGAGCGGGCTTTGGCGAAGTACGCGATGAATTCCTGCTTGGCCAGAACCTGGGCGCTGCCCATAGTGCGGTTACCGGTGCCGCGCTTGAGGGCGAGCTGGCCCCCTGGGTGCCGGACGCACTGGTTGGTCCTTGCTGGCCCACTATTTACGGCGCGCTGGGTACTGCAACCTACGGTGATTACCCGGTTATTGAGGGCCTCATTAACGCAGTTCACCTAGACCACACGGTTCGCTTGAAGGCAGAGGTGCCATTTGGCAAGCGCGTTCACACAGTAGGCCGGTGTGCAGCGGTAGAGGAATCTTCTTCCGGTCGTCTGGTCCGCGTGGAAGTGTCCCTCTTCGATGGTGATAAAGAATTTGCTCAGCTCATCGAACGCTTTGCCATCAGAGGGCGAGTCTCCACTTCGGATCCGGCAAGCCCGGCTCCGCTGCCATACGACACTGAGGTGGACGATACCCCGCGCCTGCTGCTGCGGCGCGTGCAGGTACAGGCTCCTGCCGAGATGACCCCGTTTGCTAATGTTTCTGGCGACTTCAACCCGATTCATACTTCTTATTCCGCAGCGCGGATGGCTGGGCTGAAGGCTCCGCTCGTGCACGGCATGTGGCTGTCGGCTACTTCCCAGCACGTCATCGAGGCAGAACTGGATAAGCAGGCTGGGCACACGATCACTTCGTGGACCTACGAGATGTTCGGCATGGTCAATTTGAACGACCAGATCTCTATCTCGGTTGAGCGCGTTGGCCGGGTCCGTTCCGGCGGCCTGATTTTGGAAGCCACTTGCAAGATTGGTGACGAGCTCGTCTCTCGAGGTACCGCTGTCACTAAGGCTCCGGTTACCGCCTATGTTTACCCAGGTCAGGGTATTCAGAAGCAGGGGATGGGCCAGGACGATCGGTTGCAGTCGAAGAGTGCCCGGCAGGTATGGCAGCGGGCGGATCGTTTCACTCGCACCAGGCTCGGCTTCTCGATTCTGACTATTGCCCAGGAGAATCCGACTGAACTGAAGGTAGCTGGCGAAACTTATCGCCACCCGCGTGGGGTCATGAACCTGACTCAGTTCACCCAGGTTGCCCTTGCCACTTTGGCATACGCGCAGACTGAGCGGCTCAAGGAAGAGGGCGTATTCCTCGAGGGGGCTAAGTATGCTGGTCACTCGCTAGGCGAATACAACGCGCTTGCTGCCTGTGCGGATATTTTCCCGCTCGAGAAGGTAATCGAGATTGTTTACCAGCGTGGTTCTGCAATGCATCACCTGGTGGAGCGCGATTCGCAGGGGCGGTCTAACTACGCAATGGGCGCATTGCGCCCGAACCAGTTTGGTGTCACTGACGAGGGCATCCGCGACTACGTGGCTTCGGTTGCGAAGAAGAGCGGGCAGTTCCTTGAAATCGTGAACTACAACCTGGCTGGTGCGCAGTACGCCGTCGCAGGCACCCTGGCAGGGCTCGCAGCTTTGGAAGAAGATGCCACTGCAAGGGCGAAGGCATGGGGTGGAAAGCCGCCGTTCATGCTGATCCCCGGTATTGACGTTCCGTTCCATTCTTCGGTGCTGCGCCCCGGGGTAAATGAGTTCCGGCAGAAGCTAGACGACGCAATTCCGCAGGTCATTGACGTTGAGAAGCTGGTAGGGCGGTACATTCCGAACCTGGTGGCTCGCCCCTTCGAAGTGACCGAAGACTTTGCCAAGGAGATCCTGGAAGTAGTGCCTTCCGAGGCCGTAGCTCAGCTGCTTTCTGACGGTTTCACTGACTCCAATGCCGCCGCCCGCACACTTCTTATTGAACTGTTGGCGTGGCAGTTTGCTTCTCCTGTCCGCTGGATCGAGACCCAGCAGCTGCTGCTTTCTGCGCCCGAGGATGGAGGCCTTGGCGTACAGCAGTATGTCGAGGTGGGTCTTTCCTCTTCCCCGACACTAGCGAACCTTGCGGATAAGACTCTGAAGCTGCCGGCACTGTCTGACAGGCATGTCGACATCTTGAACGTGGAACGCGACGCGCAGCGGGTATACCAGAAAGACACCGTGTCTTCGGTGGCTCCGGCCGTGCCGGCTGCCCCTGCCAAGGCACCCGTTGAAACGAAGAGCCCAGAGGCAGCGCCCGTCGCTGAGCCTGCTGCGCCCTCGAGCCCCGCGCCAGCTCCTGCTGGAGCAGCTGCCGCACCGGAGCTCTCCTTTGACGCCGGCGATGGCATCACGTTCCTGTTGGCCTATTCGAACAAGCTCAACCTGGATCAGGTTGAGGATGCTGACACGGTAGAAACTCTGACCAACGGCATCTCCTCGAAGCGAAATCAGCTGCTCATGGATATCGCTGCGGAACTGTCGCTTCCTGGCGTGGATGGGGCAGAAGAAGCAGACGTGAAGACGCTGCGGCAGAAGGTACGTACCCTGGCGTCCTCCTACGCGCCATTCGGGCCTGTCCTCTCTGACATCGTGGCTGCAAAGCTGCGTGCCCTTCTAGGGGGCGCCGGCCTCGACGTGGATTACGTGGGCACTCGCCTGTCCAGCTACTGGGCGCTACCTGCAGGCTGGGAGCCGAAGGTTATCGAGGCGCTTGTCTTAGGAACTAGGGAGGGCGACTCCGTCCGCGGTGGTTCCCTGTCTAGTTTGGCGGCGACGGTTTCCTCTAAGGCACAGGCAGATGAAGTCATCGATGCTGCGGTGCAGCTGGTGGCTGCTGCCGAGGGCGTCACTGTTGCTCCGGCTACGGCTGGCGGCGCCGGCGGAGGCGGGGTAGTAGACTCCGCCGAGCTGAATGCGCTGCGCGAGGACGTGCTGGGTGCTGACGGTATTTTGGCTTCGCTCGCAAAGAGCGTGCTGGACCAGCTCGGTACAACTGCGGCAACTGCCTTAGTTCCCACCAGCGATACCGAGCTACTTGGCGCGGTAGAAGCCGAGTTGGGCACCGACTGGCAGAAGTTCGTTCGACCCGCCTTTGACGCCAATAAGGCGGTCCTACTGGATGATCGATGGGCGCTGTACCGCGAAGATTTAGCACGAGCCGCAGCAGCAATTGAGCGAGGCGAACAGCGCGATGCAGACGATCGCTGGGACGGCGCCGGCGCTACCATCGCTGCGCAGGCCCGTTGGTATGCTCGTCATTCCAAAACACCTGAGTTCTTTGAAGCGGTAGCCGAGCGGGCGGAACGCACTGCTAACTTCGAATTTGCCCAGGACGTCGCCCTCGTTACGGGGGCAGCGCCGAAGGCCATTGCGGCCCAGGTAGTAGCGCGTCTGCTACATGGGGGCGCAACGGTCGTGATGACGGCTTCGCGAGTCAGCGATGCCCGTCTGAAGTGGGCCAAGGAACTATACCGCGAACACGCTCGAGGTGAAGCTGCACTGTGGCTCGTCCCCGCGAACATGGCATGTCTGCGCGACGTGACCGCTCTTGTGCAGTGGGTTGGCAGCGAACGCCGAGAATCCGTAGGCGGCAAGACCACCGTCACTAAGCCAGCACTCCTGCCAACACTGGCCTTCCCGTTTGCTGCTCCGTCCGTGCTCGGTCGCCTGGGCGAAGATCCTCGCAAGGGATTGAATGAATTCAGGCTTCTGGTCACCAGCGT
This sequence comes from Actinomyces sp. UMB0138, assembly GCF_002849225.1. Lineage (GTDB taxonomy): Bacteria > Bacillota > Negativicutes > Veillonellales > Veillonellaceae > Veillonella > Veillonella parvula_H. The sequence goes on along the minus strand of NZ_PKMC01000003.1, from coordinate 41,181 downwards.
GGAAGCTACGATTTTCGAACTGGCTCAGCTGGGCGCCGACACTGCCATTGGGCATAAGGTGCACGTGGTTCTGCCCGGTTCGCCGAACCGGGGTACCTTCGGTGGTGACGGTATGTACGGCGAGGCCAAGGCCGCTTTGGACGCCATCTGCAACAAGTGGAAGGTGGAAACTGGTTGGCCCGATCGCATCACGTTGGCTCACCCCCGAATTGGGTGGGTGAAGGGCACCAACCTGATGGGTGGCAACGACGCAATCGTCCCCGCTGCCGAGAAGGCTGGCATCCATGTATACGACACTGCCGAAATTGCTGACGAACTGGTTCGCCTAGCAGGGGCGCAGGTGCGTGCGCAGGCCGAACAGGCCCCCGTAGATGCAGATCTTACGGGCGGCCTGGCAGATGCCAAGGTATCTTTGCCGGAACTGGCCGCTCAGGTGGAACGAGTCTCGTCTGCTCCGGAGCCGGAGGCCGCTGCGGTGACCATCCCTGCTCTGCCGAGCCCGCGTTTGCCGCGCCAGGCAGTAACCGAGTGGGAAAAGGTAGAGACCTCTCTGGACGATATGGTCGTCATCGTCGGCGCCGGCGAAGTCGGCGCCTGGGGTTCTGCACGCACCCGTCTAGAAGCTGAGCGAGGCATTGAGCCCGCCAACCTCTCGACTAACGCAGTCATCGAGCTGGCATGGATGATGGGCCTGCTCACCTGGAAGGATGCTCCCGCATACGGCTGGTACGACCAGGATGACGAACTGGTGCAAGAAGAGCAGATCCACGAGCGTTTCGCGGCCGAGGTCGTGGCCCGCTGTGGCATCCGTCCGTTTGCGAATGATTCCATTCTTCGCGAGGGCGGCTCTAACGACGTGACTACCATGTTCTTGCCGAACCCGGTCACCTTTGCGGTTGATTCTAGGCAGGTGGCGGACGCCTACAAGCAGGCCGACCCGTCCCATACGGAGGTCTTCTTCGATGGCAAGTGGCAGGTGCGCAAGTCTGCCGGTTCTAAGGTCCTCGTGCCTACCTTCGTGCCTCTTACGCGTACGGTTGGCGGGCAGCTGCCTGAAGGATTCGATCCTTCCCGCTGGGGAATTCCTGCGGGAATGGTGGAAGCCCTGGATCGCATTGCCGTGTGGAACCTGGTTACCGCCATCGACGCGTTCACCTCTGCTGGCTTTACGCCCGAGGAACTGCTGAATGTCGTCCACCCCGCCGACGTCGCTTCGACTCAGGGCACTGGTATTGGCGGTATGGAATCCCTGCGTGAGGTCTTCCTCTCGCGCTACCTAGGCGCAGAGAGGCCACAGGATATCCTGCAGGAAGCACTGCCAAACGTGGTGGCGGCTCACACGATGCAGTCTTACGTGGGCGGTTATGGTTCCATGATCCATCCGGTAGGGGCGTGTGCTACTGCGGCTGTTTCGGTAGAAGAAGCGGTGGACAAGATCGCCCTCGGCAAGGCCGACTTCGTTATCGCAGGCGGTATAGACGACATCTCGGTTGAATCCCTAACGGGCTTCGGCGACATGAATGCGACCGCCAACTCGCAGGAGATGGCCGACAAGGGGATTGCTCCCAGGTTCTTCTCGAGGGCGGGCGACCGTCGCCGTGGCGGTTTTGTGGAAGCTGCCGGTGGTGGCACGCTACTCCTTGCTCGCGGTTCCGTAGCAGCGAAGATGGGCTTGCCAGTACTGGGCGTCCTTGCCTACGCCAGGTCGTTTGCCGACGGCGCACACACCTCTATCCCGGCTCCGGGATTGGGCGCGCTCGCCGCTGGCCGCGGAGGAACCGAAGGCCACTTGGCTAACGTCCTTTCTAAGCTTGGCTTGTCCGAGGACGACATTGCGATCGTGTCTAAGCACGACACCTCCACAAACGCGAACGACCCGAACGAGGCGGAACTGCACTCGCGGCTCGCTAAGGCTCTGGGGCGTTCGGCTGGTAACCCGCTCTACGTGGTATCTCAGAAGTCACTGACTGGGCACGCGAAGGGAGGGGCTGCACTGTTCCAGGCCGTCGGTCTTACCCAAATCATAGCTTCTGGCATAATTCCGGCAAACCAGTCTCTGGACTGCATCGATCCGGTAATGCGCCAGTGGGAAGAACTCGTCTGGCTGCGGGAACCGTTGGCCCTTGGCCGGCCCATCAAGGCTGGGGTACTCACCTCGCTTGGCTTTGGACACGTATCCGCTCTGGTGGTTATTGCCCATCCTGGTGCGTTCTACGAACGCCTCACCAGCGAGCAGGGGGCGCAAGCCGCCGCCTTGTGGCTGGAGCGCGCCAACGAGCGACTCGCCGCCGGTGAGTCTGCACTGCAGCGCAACATGCGTGGGCAGGCAAGGCTGTTTGCCGCTCCTGTGGCAAGGCGTTTCAGCGGCGACGAACAGGTAGATCACGAGGCCGAAGCAGCTTTGCTGCTAGACCCGACAGCGCGACTCAAGCTGAACGGAAAATACCTGTAATGACCCATGTGGTGGGGCTCGGCTGCGACGTGGTGGATATTGATTCCTTCGCGTCGCAGCTGAGCGAGCCCGGCTCCCTACCAGGAGCATTCTCCGCTGCCGAACACGCAGTGGTGACTAAACGTTCAGCAGCATTCGCGCCCCAGGTGCGAGCGCAGCTGGAAACTGCCTCTTATGCAGCCCGCTGGGCAGCTAAAGAGGCAGTAGTAAAAGCGTGGTCGACGGCGCTCCTTGGATGCGCCCCCGTTCTCGCCGATACGGCCGAGATATGGCCGCAAATAGAAATTTTGAATGACCGGTGGCGGCGCCCCTATGTGCGCCTAAGTAGGCAACTTGAAAGAGCTATAGCGCAATCGCTTTGCTGTGCCATCGAAGAAATGACCTGGCTAATTTCAATAAGCCACGATGGTCCAACCGCCTATGCCACCGCAATTTTGCAAGTAACTAGCAGTGAGGAAAAACGATGAAAACTGTAGCTGTGAAACCAACCGTACTAGTTGACTATCTATCGGCAAGAAAGAGCTGGGTCGCAGACTGCGCCCTGGCTCTTCTAGGCGCCGCGGTAGTGGGCCTGTCGGCACAACTATCCGTACCCATGTGGCCGGTACCTATTACGGCACAAACACTTGCTGTGCTGCTCGTTGGAGCTGCACTGGGAGCCCGCCGGGGAGCTTTGTCCATCACGTTCTATCTACTGATTGGTGTGGCAGGTGTGCCCTGGTTCGCCGGCATGACTGGCGGTCCGGCCTCCTTCATGAAGCCGTCCTTCGGATATATCATCGCCTTCATCGGTTCCGCCTGGGTTAGCGGTCGTATGGCCGAACGACGCTGGGATCGGAGCTTCGGCAAGACGCTCGGAGCCTTTGCCGCAGCGGCCGTCATTCCTTACACCATCGGTGTGCCATACATGGCCATGGTGCTGGCCGCCCTCGGGAAGCCGCTGTCTTTTGCCGAGGCAATCAATCTTGGCGTCACCCCCTTCCTAATCGGGGACACGGTCAAGTGCATAATCGCCGCAGCTATCATGCCCGCCGCGTGGAAGCTGCTAAGTAAACTTTCGTAGGTTGCCTCCTCCTTGCCTCGCATCTGTTTTAATCGGGGCAAGGAGGAACAATGATTCAATCTTTGCGTTTCGGTGAAGAACTAATCCCTGAAGCGGGCCGCTACCACCTAGTAGTTTCGCCCACCTGCCCATGGTGTCGCCGGGTAGCAATAGCTCGGCGTATTTTGGGCCTGACAGATGCGATCGCCATCTCGGAGTCTGTTGGCACTGGCGCCGACGGCTTTATTTTTGATTCGGGGTGTGGCTTCGACGAAACATTACGGGTGCGCACGGCCCGTGAACTCTACCGGCGCCAACAGGATTGGAATCCCGGCGATTCAACCACGGTGCCGGCGCTTGTAGACCTAACAACGTCCAAGATCGTTGCCAATGAGTCTGCCGACCTACTTATTGACCTGGCAACCCAGTGGAAGCAGTTCCACAAAGAGGGCGCACCAGACCTATACCCCGCCTCGATGCGGGATCAGCTAGCCGACCTCGACCAGGAAATTCACCAGAAGGTAAACAGCAAAGCCTATCCGATCAACCATTCTGAGGATCCAGACGAGGTAGCTGCGGCTAAAGAATCGATCGTGTCGTATCTGCAAAAGATCGATCTGAGGTTGCAAGAGAACACGTATCTGACCGGTGAAGAGGTGCGGGGAAGCGACATTAGGTTGTTCACGACTTTAGAGATGGTCGCGACGATGGGCCCGTTTGCTTCCTCGATCCATGGGGCATTTGCCGATACGCCGGGAGTGGCCCGCTACTTCAAGCAGCTTTGTTCACTTGAGGGATGGGTCAGCGAGGCCGAGGCAAAAGTTCTTCACCTGAGCTGAAATATTAACCAAAAGGTGCGGGAGCCCCGTAGGACTCCCGCATCTTTTCATGCCTTATCGCTTCTGGTAAAGCGCCTTCTTCTGGTATTCAGGTTCGGAGGTCACCTGAATATCCAAGTTGCGGAAGATACCTTCGTCGACCGTCCCCAAAATGGTGGTGGTGTGAACCTGACAGCCGCGCAGTTCCTTCAGCTTTCCCAGTGCTGCAGCAGCATTGGGATCAGAAGCCGCTGACACGGAAAGGGCGATGAGCACCTCGTCTGTGTGTAGGCGGGGGTTGCGCGAGCCTAGGTGCTCGGTCTTCAGCGTCTGGATAGGAGTAATAGAGGAGGGAGCAAGCAGGTCTACTGACTTGTCAATGCCTGCCAGCAGCTTGAGTGCGTTCAGCAGCATAGCCGCGGAGCACCCTAGCAAGGCAGAGGTCTTGCCGGTGACGATGGTTCCGTCGTGCAGTTCTAATGCCGAGGCCGGAGCGCCAGTTTTGGCTGCCAATTCCACGGCTGGAGGCACTACTGGCCGATCGGATTTGCCAATGCCGAGCTTGGACATGACGATCGCAATGCGCTTGGACTCAAGTGGTTCGCGCTCTTCCCTGCGCTCGGCTACTAGCGCCTTGTAGTAGCGCCGGATTACCTCTTGTTTTGCAGCATAGCGGCATACCTCGTCGTCGCTAATGCAGTTGCCTGCCATATTGACTCCCATGTCGGTGGGGGACTGGTATGGGCATTCCCCCGTCAGCTGGGTAAGCAACTGGTGCAGGAGCGGGTAAACTTCCACATCGCGGTTGTAATTTACTGCCTGCTTGCCGTAAGCCTGCAGGTGATAGGGGTCAATCATGTTCACGTCGTCGAGGTCGGCGGTAGCGGCCTCGTAAGCCAGGTTGACCGGGTGATCTAGAGGAATATTCCAAATGGGGAAGGTTTCAAACTTCGCGTATCCTGCCTTGGTGCCGCGCTTGTATTCATGGAAGATCTGAGATAGGCAGGTAGCCATTTTCCCGGATCCGGGACCTGGAGCAGTGACGATTACCAAATCCCTTGAAGTCTGCACAAAGTCGTTCTTGCCAAGACCTTCATCCGAAACAACGTGGGCGATGTCGGCCGGGTAACCCTTGATTGTGCGGTGGCGGGCTACCTTCAACCCCAGCTTTTCTAGACGCTGCTTGAATGCATGAGCAGGTTTGTTGTCGTCCTCCATCTGCGTCATTACCACGTTTTCGGCTAGGAAGCCGCGTTCGCGGAACACGTCGATCAGGCGCAGCACGTCCTCTTCATAAGGGATGTTTAGATCCGCTCGCACTTTGCCGCGGGCCACGTCTTTGGCGTTGATAACGACCAGAATCTCCAGGTCGTCTTTGAGCTGCTCAAGCATGGCAATCTTGTTGTCAGGCGTAAACCCTGGAAGCACTCGCGACGCATGCATGTCGTCAAAGAGCTTGCCGCCCATTTCCAGGTACAGCTTGCCCCCAATTTCATTGCGCCTCTTGGCAATGTGCTGAGATTGTAGAGAAATGTACTTGCTACGGTCGAATCCTATTTGACTCAACTGTCCTCCAATAGATCGTCACTATGGGGCCTCAGTTGAGCCCTAACAAGTATACAAATGGATTTTGGGTAAGCGGTAGCTCAGCTAGCGTGTTCTTAACGACTTCTACGGTTTTGTATCTTTGCGCTCTTTTCGGCCTAATTTAGCCAAATCTGCCAGTGCTATCAGCTCGAATATTATGCCTGCTATAAGTAGTACCCAAGAACTAAAAGTGGAGCCGCGGCAAAGCCTGACGATGCTCACCACAATGAGGGCGGCGAACACCGTCAGCCTTAGCGCCAGGAACCACCTCGAATTAGTCAACATCGACTTCGTCGGGATGAGCGGCAACGCGGTTACCACGTTCCAGGTCGTGGATCTTCAAAAATTCTTCGTCGGTCAGCTCGAAATCGAAGATGTCCATGTTTTCGACCATGCGTTCTTTATGAGAGGTCTTCGGGAAGATGATGTTGCCTTCCTGAATGTGCCAACGCAGCACCACCTGGGCAGGAGTCTTGCCGTGGGCCTTGGCGGCCTGGGCGATGGGCTCTTCGTTGAACAGATCGTACTTGCCCTGTCCGAGTGGGCCCCACGCCTCAATCTCGATCCCGCGGGAACGGCAGTACTCGGTTACTTCGCGCTGCTGGTAGGTGGGGTGCAGTTCGATCTGGTTTACCACCGGGACAATTGGCTCCCCACCGGGGCTGAGTAGGTTGTCCAGGTGCTTGGGCAGGAAGTTGCACACGCCGATGGACTTTACAAGGCCCGCTTCCCGCTGCTTGCCTAGTTCCTCCCAAGCATCTACATAGGCGCCCTGCTTTTCACATGGCCAGTGGATTAGGTAGAGGTCTACATAGTCAAGGCCTAGGCGTTCCAGCGACGCATCCAGTGCGTCCTTTGGATTCTTCTGATCGTCGTTCCACAGCTTGGTAGTGATGAATAGTTCGGAGCGGTCGATGCCAGACTTCTCGATGGCGCGTCCTACGCCCTCTTCGTTGCCGTAGATCTTCGCGGTATCAATGTGGCGGTAGCCGGCTTCTAAAGCTTCGGAGACTACGCGCTCTGCGTCGTTTTCGTCCACTTTGAAAACGCCGAATCCTAGTTGGGGGATCAAATTGCCGTCGTTTAGTTTGATGTTTGGAATTTCGCTCATGTGCCCAGTCTTTCATCTGTGATGGGCATCTCGCTTGGTGACGGAAGAGGTTTTCGCCAGCAGACGAAGTGTCGCTCCAAAATAGCCGTACTGAAAAGGAAAATTAGATAGATTTACTTAACCGGTTTAGTAAACGTTGTGGCGCAATGGTGCGCCCAGAAACAGGTAACAATGAAAATTGCAAACAAATTAGCCCTAGCCTGCGTTCTTGCTGTGGGGGCCAGTCTCGTTCCCGCTGGCGCTTACGGCGCCGAAGCACCTCGCCCGGTGGGGGCGCAGCAGAATTGTCCGGCGCCAGTGTTTATGGCCTACTACCGTACGTGGCGGGACAAGGCAATGCCCTCTAATGCCAACTCGGATTTGCCGGACCCGAACGTCATCTCCATGACTGATCTTCCCAAGGGAGTCGATATTGTTTCGCTCTTCCACTATGTGAATCCAGCGTCCGGGGTAGATCAGCGCCCATTTTGGAACCAGGTGAAGAACGAATACGTGCCTCGGCTGCACGAGCGGGGCATGAAGATCATCCGCTCTGTGGGTGTTGATCAGATCTACAAGTACGGACTTACGGCAGATTCTTCAGAAGCGGAGTACCGGCAGGCTGGCGCCGAAATTGTGCGGGAATTTGTAACCGACACTGGCATCGACGGCTTTGACATAGATATGGAAACGACACTCAGCCAACAGGAGCAGGTAATTCTGGGGAAGGCTTTCAAGGCTCTGCGCGCCGAACTTGGCCCTGACAAGCTCCTTATTTACGACACGAATCGAGGCGCCGAGGGGGCTTACGTTTCGCAGGTTGCTCCTTATATTGACTACTTGTTCTTGCAAACTTATGGGCGTTCTATAGATTCCATCTCCAGATCCTGGGATTCGTATGCCCCCTACATCTCGTCTTGCCAGTTCCTGCCTGGGTATACCAGTCCTGAAGAGGGCGACTTGTACAACCGCTGGTATGACACGGTGGGTCCTGTAGAGCAGTCGAATGCGGTAAAGATGGCCAAATGGAATCCGGAAGGTGGTCGCAAGGGTGGCGTTTTCGCGTATGCAATTGATCGCGACGGAATGACTTATTCCGAGGCCGATTTGAAGCGGATAGCGCCTAGCGAATTCCTGTATGCGAAGGCCGTGATCAAGACATTGAAACCCGATCTGGATCAGTCTGGCCCAGCACAACCGCAGGAACCATCTACAGAACCATCAGTACCGCCTACTTCCGAACAGCCAGAACCCGTACCGGATTCCCCTAAGAGGCACCGCACTGCTGCGGGCCAGAAAGATGTAGCCAAGCCGGTAAAGGTTGCAAAGGGACACGAGCGGTTAGCTAATGCCGGTGTTCCCGGTAGCCTCGCCGGCGTAGGCCTGGCAAGCGTTGGGGTGGGGCTCTTGGTGCGCTCTAGTCGAAAACGGTCTTAGTGGAATCACGTTCTATCAGGCGAGGAGAAAGATCGAAAGGCTCCGTCTCCTCGCCTGCTAGAAGGGTATCTGCCACCGCTTCCCCGAACCGGTAGGTATCGCGGTGGATAGCGGTAATGGGTGGCGACATAGCCTCGCATGTGAGCGAGTCTTCCAGGGAAGCGACCGCCACGTCACGCCCGATTTGTGCTCCCGCTTCCCGGAGCGTCTGCACCCCTGCAATCGTCAGCGCTTCATTGTCGAAAACGTAGGCGGTAGGGCCTGTCCCAGTTAGCTGCTTGCGCACCGCTGCCGCGGCCTGCTCGGCTGTGTAGTCGGTGTATTCGACCTCGACCTTCGGCCCCCGCCGCTTTAAAGCAACTTGCGCGCGCTGGGATACGTGGCGCAACTGCTTATTGCCGGCTACGTAGGTGACATGTTTATGGCCGCGCTCTTCTAGATGAGTCAGCATCTGCTCCATTACAACCTTGTCGTCGATATACACCGAAGGGAGCAGGGAGCTCTTTTCGCCAGCAATGACCGCTTTGAGTCCCAACTCCTTCAATAGCCGAGGGCGGGGATCGTCGCGGTGTAGGTCAACTACCGCTACCGCATCGACACGGTGTTGATCGGCCCACTGCTCGTAGATAGCGCATTCGCGTTCCAAAGAAGTCGCTACCTGAAATAGGAGGCCGTAGCCCCGTTGGGACAGTTTCGCCTGCATACCGGTCATGAATTGCATGAAGAATGCTTCTGATCCGACCGCTTTGGGGGAGCGGGCTATAACGAGTCCAATTGTGGAAGTGCGCCCGTCCGACAGGGCCCTGGCGGCGTAATGGGGTGACCAGTTGATTTCTGCTATTGCTGCGAGGATGCGCTCGCGGGTTTTCGTGGATATTCCCGGTTTGTCGTTCAGGGCAAACGAGACGGCAGTAGGCGAGACGCCAAGCGCTTTGGCGATGTCGCTAACTCTGGATTGCCGGTTTAATTTGGGACTCATCTTTTTCCTTTGCATCTGCTGGAAGGATACTCCACGTAGTAGCATTTTTCGGCATGTAGGTGCGCTTTTAGCATTCCAAGAAAAATATTAGAGATTGTAATGAAAGTAGTTGCATCTTTAACTAAAGCGGTTTAGTCTGTTGGGTGGAACGCAATGACGCTGGCCCGCAGGAGCAACTCAAATGCACGATACTCACCAACTTTTGGAAGCGCGTTTTTCTAGGGTTCTAAAAGAACGTGTCCGTCCTGCCGAACATGAAGTCCTTTCCCCACTATCCATTGCGGCTTTTGCCGTAACTGATCCGAATGGGGTTGAAGGGCAGGGCGAACCGATCAGCTTCCAGCAGGCCATGGAAGGCAATTTTGTCCCCTTCGAGGTGGGGCAAAGTTGGGGACCAGCCTGGGGGACTACCTGGTTTCGTTTCCAGGTGCGCTTGCCGGAAGAGACTGAAGGACTACAGTGCATCGTAGATTTGGGCTGGGAAGACCACTCGCCGGGTTTTCAGTGCGAGGGCCTGGTCTATACGCCGGATGCAGAAATCCTGAAGGCCATAAACCCAAAGAATCAGTGGATCCCTGTTAGCGGTAAGGCTGGCGAAACTCTTACCTTCTTTGTTGAGGCTGCCGCAAATCCGCTGCTTTTGGCAGTGCCACCCTTCCAGGTGACTTATGACGGGGATAAGCAGACGGCTAGCACCGAGCCGATTTACAGGCTGAAGAGGGCGGAGCTCGTTAGAGTGCGTCCGGACGTGCGCGCCCTCGCTTACGACTTAGAGATGGCCTCCACCCTGGCACTAACCTTGGGCGAGGCGGAGAGACTGCGTTTTGACCAGCAGATCAATAAGGCAGTAGACCAGTTAGATCTGGCTAATGTCGCTGGTACCGCCCGCGCCGCGCGGGAGCAGCTAGCACCGCTGCTGAACAATGGTTCTCTTCCCGGGGCACACCAACTCACCGCAGTAGGACACGCGCACATCGATTCGGCGTGGCTGTGGCCTGTTCGGGAAACCCGCAGGAAGGTAGCGCGTACCTTGGCAAACGTTCTGCGCTTACTTGACGACGGAGAAGAGATGTACTTCGCCCTGCCTGCAGCGCAGCACGTGGCGTGGCTCGAAGCAGATTACCCGCAACTGTTTGAGCGAGTGGTTCAGTGGACTAAGAAGGGCCGTATTGTCCCGGTAGGCGGAATGTGGGTGGAACCTGATGCTGTTCAGCCCTGTGGGGAATCGATGTGTCGGCAAATGCTATATGGCCAGCAGTATTTCCAAAATAAGCTTGGCAAACGGTGCCAGGGGGTCTGGCTTCCTGACTCCTTTGGCTACTCTGCGGCATTGCCACAAATAGCTAAATTGGGTGGGGCAAAATGGTTCCTCACGCAGAAGATTTCTTGGAATCAGACGGACGTCTTCCCGCATCACACGTTGAATTGGGAAGGGATAGATGGCACCCGCATTTTCACTCACTTCCCTCCGGTGGATACCTACGGAGCCGAGATGAGTGCCCAGCAGGTTCAGTACGCGGCTGCTAACTTCAAGGACAAGGCGAAAGCTAGCATGTCGCTGGTTCCATACGGATACGGCGACGGCGGCGGCGGCCCCACCCGTGACATGCTGGAACGCACAAAACGATTGGCCAATACTGCCGGATCTGCCGCCATAGTTCACGATAGTCCCGATTCCTTCTTTACCAAGGCGCTCGCGGATTATCCCGACGCGCCTGTGTGGGTAGGGGAGCTGTACCTGGAAATGCACAGGGGAACATTTACCTCGCAAGCAAATATCAAGCTTGGAAACAAGCAGGCTGAGGCGGCTCTGTTCCAGGCGGAACTGTGGGCGGTCAACGCTCGAGTTGCTGGATTGATGGACTATCCCACCGCCAAGTTTGAACAGTTGTGGAAGTCGGTTCTGCTTTGCCAGTTCCACGATATTCTGCCCGGCTCGTCTATCGCCTGGGCTTGTCAGGACGCGGTAACAACGCAACGACGGGTCATTGAAGAGGCTCGCGAAATCTCGGAAGAAGCACGCTGCCTGCTAGCTGGCAACGCCCAGAATTATTTCAATGCGGCCCCGCAGAACGTTGGCGAAGTGGCACCGTATTCTTTTGGTGCCAATGCGGCCCCGCCTCAGAAGGGCAAGGTAGAACGCGGTCAGGATGGGTTTGTACTGACCGGTTCCGGAATTACCGCGCACATCAATGCCCAGGGGCTAGTTGACTCATTGGTAGGAACCGATGGGCGGGAAACGATTCCATCCGTAGAGCCGCTGGGACAGCTCTGCCTATATCAAGATTTCCCAAATATGTGGGATGCCTGGGATATTGACGAGTTCTATTCCGCATCCGAAAAGACTTTGCAGCCGGTGCGAGTCTGTTCCGATGCCGAACGTGTAGTTGTGAAATATGCTTTCGGATCTTCTCAAATACAGGTGAGCTATTCGATTTCCGACGCACTGTGCGTGGACGTAGATGCTACTTGGCATGAGTCCGAGAAGCTGGTGAAGCTGAACTTCCCAGTGGACGTGCATACTGACCATGCCCTATATGACACTCAGATGGGCCATATCAGTCGGCCGATTCACCAGAACACCACTTGGGAATCGAACAAGTTCGAAGTTTCTACGCAAAAGTGGATTTACGCTCCCGAGGGCGAATTCGGGGTGGGCATCGTAAATGAGGCTACTGCCGGCTGGTCTGTGCGTCGCAAGGCCCACGAATGTGGTGGCACATACGCGGTATTTGGTGCCTCTCTACTCCGAAGCCCGAAGTTCCCTGATCCGCAGACCGACCACGGCAGCCACTCCCGCTCGTTCCAAGTCCTTCCCGGAGCAAGCCTTCGCCAAACGGTAGAGCGCGGATACGCCCTCGCCCAACCGCTGACTGCAGCAACTGGCGAAGGGGAGGGCGCAATCCCGTTGCTGCGCAGTGTTGAGGGGATTGTCATCGAGGCCGTCAAATGGGCTGAAGATGGCAGCGGATTTATAGTGCGCGGCTACGAGCCACTCGGCCAACGGGCAGGCATGTCGCTGGAATTTGGCTATGACGTTGAAAGCGTAAAGGTAGTGAACGTGTTGGAAGAGGACGCAGCTGATCTAGCACAGATCGAGGTAGTAGGTAACCGAGTGAGCGCCACCCTTCGCCCGTTCCAGATTCTAACCTTGAAAGTTGGCTGTAACTGATGAAGGTCGGGGTAAATTACGTGCCTCGGAAAGGCTGGTTCTACCAGTGGGCACACTTAGATAAAGCTGCTGTACACGACGACTTTCAGGCAATTAGGCAGATCGGATTAGACCACGTTCGAATTTTTCCGTTGTGGCCACTGCTGCAACCCAATCGGACTTTGATCTCTAATTCGGCTCTCGATGACGTGCAGTGGATGGCAGAAGAGGCCGTCCAGTGCGGATTAGAGGTAAGCGTAGACGTTCTGCAAGGTCACCTTTCCAGCTACGACTTCCTCCCGTCTTGGGTTCTGTCCTGGCATAAGCGCAATATCTTCACTGATCCGCAAGTAGTGCAGGCGCAGCGGGAATTGGTCGGGCGCATATGTGAAAGGCTTGCCCCCTTACAAGGAGCAAGTGGGATTTGCTTGGGCAACGAGATAGTGCAGTTTGCTGCCAACAGACACCCGCATCCCTGTGAACTCAATTCGGACCAGGCCGCGAAATGGGTAGATTCCCTTTTAGAGGAGGCCCAGCGAGCATGGCCGCAGGGAACGCACACCTTCTGCTTTGATGACGACGTGCTTTTTGACCCAACTCAGCCTTTTACCCCACGGGAGGCCGCCAAGGGCGGAGCGATGACAGTCCATGCGTGGATATTTGGCAGATTGGGGCCGAAGCTCGGGAAGGATCATCCTTGGCTAAACCTGTTTGCCCGCTATCTGTTGGAGCTGCTACGTGCTTGGGGGCCGCGCAAACCTCTGTGGCTGCAAGAGGTAGGGGCGCCACTGAACTATTTGAGTGCAGAACGTGCCCCCGAATTTGTTACCGAATCACTAAAGCACGCAGCTGTTGTTGAGGAGTTGGAACAGGTTACCTGGTGGTGCTCGCATGATTTGGACCCGAGCTTGGCTGACTTCCCCCAGGTTGAATACGCCCTCGGCATATTTGACTACAAAGGGAATCTGAAGCCAACCGGGCAGGCCCTAGCCGACTTCAAGCAGGGCTATGCCGATGGCACTGTTACGCCTTATCGGGCCGGCAAAGAAACCTTGCCCATAGAAGCTCCTGACAGTGGACGGATTTCTACTCGTCCCGATGGGCAACTATTTGCTACTTGGGCACAGGCAATCGAGGACGGCACCCCGTTGCGTTTGGAGGTACAACATGTCCGATAATCCGCTCAATCTTGAAGTGCCCGCACGCCAGGGCGGCCCCGAAAAAGGTTACTTAGTGAGGCGCGTCCCTGCGGATCCTACGACACCGGGTTCGCCGCAGGTTGGCAAGCATTCCTTCGAGGTAGTAGCACGCACCGATGTCCAGCGCCTTGCTGGCCAGGTTCAAGTGGCATTAGAGCAGGCTGCAGATCAGGTAGTAACCGTGGGGGTGCACGAGGCCCCGATTGGTCATCGTTCGCTCCACCTGGACGCCGGTAGACACTATTTCTCGCCCTCCCATATAAAACAGATTCTTCACCTGATGGCCTGGTGCCGCTTGAATGTGCTGGATCTACACATCTCAGATACACACGGTTATCGGGTGGCATCTGCGTTGCACCCAGAAATTGTTTCGAAACACCACCTCAGCAAAGACGAGATTGAGCAAATCGTTGCTTATGCGGCCGAACTAGGCATCGAGGTCGTGCCCTCTTTCGATATGCCTGGGCACTTGCATAAAGTTCTTGGCCCCAATCAGTGGGCAGGCTTGCGTGACGATTGCGGGCAGTTAATTCCAGGCGCCCTGAACATCTTGGATCCGCAAGCGAAAGAGCTAGTGTGGGATTTGATGGACGAAGTAGTCCAGATGTTCTCCGCAACCTCGTTCACAGTGGGGGCCGATGAATTCCTGGAATACGGCACTCGGGTGGATTCTCTGGAGAGGCAAGCAGTTGCACAGTTTGGGCCCGGCGCTCATGGCAACGACGTGTGGATAGATTTCGCCAACCAGTGTGTGCAACGCCTAGCAGAGCAGGGGATCGCGGTAAACCTATTCAACGATGGGGTCCATGTAGACGCGAAGGTATTTCCAGATAAGCGCGCCAACATTTTCTATTGGACCCGGTGGGGAGCACATATGGCGCCTCCGCAACGCTTTGCCGAGTTGGGATACAAGTTGCACAACTGGGACGGAGAGAGTCTCTATTTCATCTTGCGCGAGGAAGGCAATTGTAAGATCCCCACTTTCCAGAGTGTCTGGCGGGATTTCGATCCTTACGTTTTTCCCGACAAAGCCGGTGCAGTTCGGCTGCGCCCGGATGGTGCCAACTTCTCGGTGTGGTGCGATCAGCCTGAAACCATGACATCGGACCAGATAATAGCCAAGCTTATTGATCCACTTTTCGCATTTGGGCAGCTCTTGTGGCCACTCGGCAGACGTCGGGACGAGGCTCAGACTAGAAAACTACTGAGCCAACTACACACTTTCCAAAATCAATAAATAGTATGAAAGGAAATGCAATGAGGCATTCACTGAAAACGCTAGCCTCTGTGCTCGCAGTGGGAGCGTTCGCAGCTACCGGTCTTGCCGGGTGCGCTGGCGGAGGCTCCTCCGAGTCTGGGGTAGATGCGTCGAAAGTAAAGGACCAGGAGGTTTCTGGCAACATAACCTTCCAAACATGGTCTTTGAAAAACGAGAAGTTCACCCCCTATTTTGAGAAGTTGATCGCCGATTTTCAGAAAGAGAATCCGAAGGTCAAAGTTAAGTGGATGGATCAGCCTGGTGACGGGTATGAAGAAAAGATCCTCCAGCAGGCTAACTCTGAACAGCTACCGGATGTAGTCAATCTGCCGCCGGAGTATGGCGCTCCGCTAGCCAAGGCCGGAAAGCTACTGGATCTAGCTAAGGCTGACAAGAAAACCTTGGAAGGCTATGTAGACGGCGGTGTCGAGGCCTACCAGTACCACGGCGTAGACGGCTCCTTCGGATACCCCTGGTACCTGGGAGTTGCCTTCAACTACTGGAACACCGATGCGTTGCAGAAGGCCGGACTCAGTAAAGACAAGCTTCCCACCAGCGATGACGAGCTGTACGCCGCAGCCGAGAAAGCTGCGCAGCAGGGAGTAACTCTGATGAATACCCGTCCTGACCTGGGCTACTTGGCCTCGCGCGGCGTCAAGGTATGGGACCCCTCCTCGCGTAAGTTTGTGTTTAACAACAAGGACGCCCAGAAGCTACTACAGCGATACGCAGACCTGTACAAGAAGCATGGCGTTGCCCCCGAGATGATCGGCAAGGCTGATGACGGCGCCCAGCTAAACGAGGCGTTCTACAAAGGCACTCTAGGTGGCCTCAACTCCACCCCGTCCTTTGCCTCCGACATCAAGAAGGATGCGCCCTCCGTGGCGGACAAAGTGGTTGTAAATGAGCCGTGGGAGACTCCGAACCTCCTAGTCCAGGGCATTTCAGTGTCGGCCAATTCCAAGAATCCGGCAGCTGCGCTTGCTTTCGCTCAGTACGTCACCAACAACGCAAACCAGGAAGCTTTCGTAAAGATTGCCAAGGGATTCCTGCCCGGAACGAAGGAAGGCAACAACGATCCGAACTCCTTCATCTCGGACGAGGATACGCCCCTGGTAAAGGAAGCAATTAAGACTGCAGCCAGCACGGCCAAGAAGGCTAAGAGGCTCACTCCGATCGAGCTAAGTGAAGAGATGAAGACTGCCTACTTGCAGCAGATCACTGCCGCTATGCAAGGAGACATCTCGGTGAGCGATGCCTTGGATAAGGCAGTCGAGGAATGTAACAAGCTCGTAGAAGACAACGAGTAACCCCGGGAAGTGCGGATCATGAAGACTCATAAATGGTTTACCCCGTATTTGCTGGTGGGGCCTGCCGCCCTCTGGGTCGTGGTGTTCTCTCTTTGGCCCTTCCTTAATACGGTGGTGTTGTCCTTCACCAACGCCAAGCCTTTGCGGGCTTATAAGTTTGTTGGGCTACAAAATTACCTGGAGCTTTTTCATGATCCGCACTTCGGGGCGGCCATCTTAGTGAGCATAGTCTACGTGCTAGTGTGCGTGCCGCTGCTTACTATCTTGCCGTTGTTGCTAGCGGTACTGGTTCGGAAGAAGATTCCAGGCATTGGATTCTTCCGAACCTCCTACTACTTTCCCGTTGTCGCTTCCGTAGTAGTCGTAGGCATCATCTGGGCCTGGATGTTCAACTCGCGGGGCATCGTAAATGAAGCATTGAAGATGGCAGGGCTGATTGACCAGCCAATAAACTTCATGATCGATCGGTGGAAGCTGCTTGCTTGCGCAATTTTGCTAACGGTATGGAAGGGGCTCGGGTACTACATGGTGGTGTACCTGGCGGCGCTGGCAAATGCCTCGAAAGACGTCTACGAGGCGGCCACCTTAGACGGTGCAGGATGGTGGCATCGCTTCAGATCTGTCACTATTCCGGCAGTACGAGGCGCAATGCTACTGGTAAGTGCTCTAGTGTGCGTCTCTGCTATCCGAGTCTTCTCAGAACTGTACATACTCTCCAACGGAACTGGCGGACCCGGCGGCAAAGACCAGTCCATTGTGATGCTCATTCAACGCACTGGATCTGGCCTAAACGGCAACCTAGGGTACGCCTCTGCCCTGTCAATAGCGCTATTTTTCCTCACTGTTGGGCCACTTCTCTTAGTCGCCTATTTGAACTACGGCAAGGATGCCTTGAAAAACTCTAAGAAGAGGCCGAAAGCAAAGGTGCAGAGCAAATGAGTAAGGCAAAAGAAAAGTGGTATCAGCGTGGCTCGGCGCCGTACGAACATGTAACGCCCGCCCTCACCATTGCCAAATACGTCCTGCTAGTTCTAATTTTCATTGTTTCAGTAGGTCCATTCCTTTGGCAGCTCTCTACCGCCTTCAAAGGGGCTAGCGAAGATATCTACAAATTTCCGCCGGATCTGATGCCTTCTGCGCCCACATTGGCCAACTTTGCTGAAGTAGCGCGCCGCATCCCCATCTGGGATTACGGCATGCACTCACTAATAGTTGCGGTGGCATCGGTTATTACCAACGCCATCTTTGCAACGATGGCAGGCTATGCCTTGGCATGCATGAACTTTCGCTTCAAGAAGGTAATCATGGGCCTGTTCTTATCGACCCTGCTGCTGCCAGGCGAAGTCACCCTTACCAGCCAGTTCCTGACTGTTCGGGGATTGGGACTCGACAATACACTTGCGGGAGTTTGGCTGCCCGGAGCAATCGGGGCCATGAACGTTCTGCTCATGGCTGTGTCCTGCCGGATGATTCCTCGAGACATTTTGGATGCGGCCGTAATCGACGGCGCATCCACCTACCAGCGGCTGCGGTATGTGGTGTGGCCGAACGTGCGAGGCATGGTATCTGTAGTCGCCCTTTTCAGTTTCATTGGCGCCTGGGACGATTTCCTGTGGCCGCTGGTCGTTCTGAACGATCCCGAAAAGTACACGCTAACAGTGGGCATGCAGTATCTGCAGTCCAACTTCGGGCAGAACCCGCGCGTGGTGGCTGCAGGTACCGTGATCGCGCTGGTGCCGATCATCATCATCTTCGCCACCATGCAACGGTATTTCTTCAAGGGCGTTGAAGAGGGCGCTGTAAAGGGCTAGCGGCATCCCATTTTGGCAAGCCACTCAGTTGCTGCTTTTGGCGCCTGCTCAGCTGTAGTCGGAACGTCTGCCTTGATGGGCTGCTCTTTGTATAGATTGCCTGTGCGATCTTTGGTAAACCCGTTTGTTAGCTGCATGAGTGATCCCGTGGGAAGCTTATAAGACGAGTTTACGGAGGCATATCCTGCGGTCGGCTCGCCAAAGGTGCGCGTGTAATCTAGCCCTTTGAAAGCGATTAGCGTCTGTTCTGCAGAGCTTGCAGTGTGACCATCGGTGAGGATGGCAACGGGCACCTTGAGTTTGCGGGTAGGGATTTTGAAGTTTGTGGGGGAGTTGCCGTCTTTTGCACCTAGGTGAATGTTTCCATCTACCAGGTATAGGTCCATGGTCGCAGCGCCCGTGAAGCTAGAGAGTTTTCCTTCAGGCAAAAGAGCACTGACGCCTGAAATCATGGGGTACATGGTCCCGCCAAAGTTGTTGCGTAGATCCACTACCGCGCCGCAAATATTTTGTGCGGATGCTAACCCAGTTGCCAATTTCTTAGTGTAATCGGTCGCCTGCTCTGGGGTGCCCATCGTCTCGGGAAGAGTCGCTGTGGCAATTTTTCCTTCTACCTTTACGGTGGGAGCGGCGTAGCTGTTTTCCGATTTTTTCTGCATGTCCTTGGTGAGAATGAAGGAATGCTTGCCGCCTGCTACCTTCAAAGCCTTATTTATAACAGTCTCGGTCTCCTGCAGGGATTTTGCATCTTTGATTCCTTTGGCGGCAGCTCGTTTGGCCTCGGCCCATTTTGGTCCGTCTGCGTAGACCCCCGATTCCATCCAGCTAAGGAGCTCGTTACCGTATCGCTCCGGGGAGGGCGATGGGAACCAGATGCCGAGCTTTGGTCCGTACTTATAGATCCCAAACCCTGCCAAAGTTACCGAAGCTAGAATGATTAGCCCCAGTGCCACTAAGATGCTTTTTCCTACTTTTCCCATTGTTACTCGACTGACCCTTGCTGCTTCTCCGTCGTGCATTCATCAGTGTCTCACCGGGACTTAGCCCAGGCTATAGGGGGAAAACGAAAGTAGAGGTAGTGCTAGCACTACCTAACATAGGCTTGAGTAAAAATTTTCTATTTAACAGGCAAAAACCATTCTCACGCGTTAGGGTGGGCATTAAGTCCTACTGATTCAAAGGAGAATTCTGATGGCTAAGGAAGACGCCAAAGGCTACAGGACGCAGAACCCTGCCACCGGGGAAGTTCTGCAAACTTACGACCAAATTTCTGATGCCGAATTAGCAAAGGTGCTAGATTCCGGGCAGCAGGCAGCGGCAGAGTGGGCAGCCACGTCGGTTGAAGAGCGTGCGCAGATTGCCCATAAGGTGGGTGATCTTTTCATCCAGAAGAAGGAAGAACTAGGGCGAATTATTGCCGAAGAGATGGGCAAACCCCTGGAAGAATCGGTGGGGGAAGCCGAATTCTCTGGCGAGATTTTCAACTATTACGCGCAAAATGGCCCAGAGTTGCTGGCAGATCAAGCCAACGAGGAGGCGGTTATCCAGCGGCGGCCGCTAGGAATGTTGCTGGGGATCATGCCGTGGAACTACCCCTACTATCAGGTTGCCAGGTTTGTGGCTCCAAACTTGGTAACTGGAAATACGATCATCCTGAAGCATGCCGAGATCTGCGCCCACTCAGCGCGGACTATAGAAGAGATTTTTGAGGAGGCCGGAGTACCAAGTGGCGTGTTCCAAGTGGTGTTCGCTTCGCATGAGCAGGTTTCTACGATTATCGAGGACAAGCGAGTCCAGGGGATCTCGCTAACGGGGTCTGAGCGCGCTGGCGCCATTGTCGCAGAACAGGCCGGACGCAATCTCAAGAAGGTCGTACTAGAGCTGGGCGGTTCTGATCCTTTTGTAGTGCTTTCCTCTGACGATCCTCGCCAGATTGCCCGGGACGCGCTTGCCATTCGTCTTGAGAACACGGGGCAGGCATGCAATTCCAACAAGCGGCTCATTGTCATGGAGGACATTTACGACGAATTTGTAGATGAGCTTGTCAAGGGAGTGAAGGATCTGCAGCCGGGCGATCCGCAGCAGCTACAGGAGGGGGAGTACTCAGCACTGTCCTCGTATTCGGCAAGGGATACCTTGCTTGCACAGTTGGATCAGCTCGTTGCTGATGGCGCTAGAGTTCTGGTCGGGGGTAAGGCTCCCGATGCCGAGGGCGCCTATGTTGCCCCTGCAGTGTTGGTAGACATCAACCGCGAGGCCGACTCGTATTACCAGGAGCTGTTTGGCCCTGTTGTGAGCGTGTACAAAGTATCTTCTGCGGAGGAAGCGTTGGAGCTGGCCAATGACACGCAATTTGGTCTAGGCTCTTCTGTTTATTCGACTGACCCTGAAGAGGCCTTGCAGGTCGGTGAGAAACTGCAGGCAGGGATGGTCGGTGTGAATGGACAAGCCCCAGAGACGGCGCACTCGCCTTTCGGTGGGGTGAAACGTTCCGGTTATGGTCGCGAACTCGGCCCCTTGGGCATCGACGAGTTCGTGAATAAGCGACTGTTCTACGTGAATAAGTAGGAAGAAACAACTAGGGGTTCCTGAAGCAGGTTTGCTTCAGGAACCCCTAAGTCTTATCTAGGTCGCTTTTGGTAGTAGACGATTGCTATGACCGTGGCTAGGGCTGCGAAGGCAATTATCAGCAGATTGGCAACCGCGAAGCCGTCAAACCAGGCGGCCTTGCTTGCTCCGAAATTTGCTCCGGAAGCGAATAAGACGGCGGTTACTACTGAGTTACCGATAGCGGTCGAGATGCGCTGTGAGGTTTGCGCAATACCACCTGCCGTGCCGCCGTGGGCAACAGGTACTTCCAGCATTGCCTGCGTGGTGTTTACAGACCCCATGATGCCTAGGCCTATTCCAAGCGGGGTGATGGGAATACAAATCCAGGCAGGTGCCAGGTCGAACTTAACAATCAGGTAGGCGGTGCCGATCGTCGCAGATATCGCAACGATAGTTATTAGGAGCGCCCACACCTGCAAGAGGCGGCCGTGCGAAATGGCCTTCTTTGCGGACCAGAGCGAGGCATATCCCGAAACTGCAGCGTTGGGCAGACCAATTAGGCCGGTGAACAGTGCGCTCTGCCCCAATCCTTGTTGCACGAACAGGGCTAATAGAACGAATATCGAGGTCGAACCTAGAAACAAGACGGCGCATAGGGTAGTGCAGTAGCTGAACGACGAGATCTTGAACAGTTTTAGTTCCACCATGGGGATGTGTCCGGATCGCTCGTAATAGTATTCCCACCAGAACCAGGCAGCTAGTACTACTACTGCGGTAGGTAGTAGTAAGTAGCGGTAGGGGAAAGAGGCTGTAAAAGGAATCATGATTAGGAAGATTCCAATGCTGAGGCCGATCATTCCGATTGGATCTAGATCTAGTTTGGAGCCGCGTTTTCTGCTCGGTTTCCTTCCCGCGGCTATCTCCTGTTCCCGATAGGCCTTGGCTGCCGAGGCTTTGTCGGGGCCAATGGTGCGACGTTCTCGAGCAAAGGGGAGCCAGCGCAATGCGAAACCGATACCTATGAGTCCAAGGGGAGCATTTACTGCAAACGCATAGCGCCATCCGGGATCCTGCCCAAAAGCAGCAACCATAAGTCCCGATATTAGCGGTCCGGCAGCAACAGAGGCGGATATGGTGACGCCCATTAGGCCGTAAGCGCGGGCTCGGGTATGGCCATCAAAATATTGCTGAATCATGCCTGTGACTTGCGGCGAGAAGACGCCAGCTCCAACGGCTTGGATTACTCGCATGACGTTTAGGGCGCCGATTGAATTAACTGAAGCGCAACCTACGCAGCCGGCGCAGAAGATCAGCAACCCAATTACGAACATCAGGGAACGGCCGACTAGATCTCCGATGCGGCCTGCCGGTACTAGCACTATGCCGTAGACCAGAGCGTAGCCTGCGAGCACCCACTGAATGCCAGAGGGCGAAGCCGCAAGGCTATCCTGGACGGCGGGAAGAAGGGTGTTTACTGAAGAAACCTGCAGAAGCGCCATTACCAGCGGGAGAAGCGTGGCTGCAAGGATCTTGTCCAAATCGTACTGCCGGTTAGAACCGGGAACAGTGAAATAACGGGGGGTAGACATTTCTATCTCCGATAAATAAATAAAAAGTAAAATTCGAAATCGTTGAAGGTATGTTATGCCCCCGCAAGGTTGCGTTCCAATTCCCCAGAGGAAAAGGTAATGAGCCTTACACCAGCGATTATGAGATAGAAATTAATAGAATTAAATGCATTTGGGGGATCCGCCGGCCGGCGGATCCCCCAAACTTAGAGGAAGTTACTTCTTCAAGCCATCATCGAAGTTGGTCTCGATCTGTTCCTTCTTCAGATCCTCAGAGACAGTCTTGGAGTCCTTGACGGTCTCCTTGCCCAGCGAGATCTTCTCGACAGGTACGGATTCCTTAGTGACGTTTACGCGGTCCTCGTGCAGGGTGACGGAGGCTTCGCCCTCGGAAATGCCCTGGTCGCCAATCTTCTTGGCGTCTTCTTCGCTGATCGGGGTACGTACTAGACGGACCTCTTCGCGCTCTACGGGGACCTCAACGGTCTCGGTCTCGGTGACAATGTTCTTGCGCAGCTGGGCCTGGCCGGTGGCAACGCGTTCCTTGGCAACGTTTAGCTGCTCTTCGGAGCGGATGATCTCGCCGTCATCGGCGATGTCCTTGCGCGGTTCTTCAACGCGCTCGGTCTCTTCTGCGCGGTGGCGGCCAGCTGCCTCGCGATCCTTGGTGTGGCCTGCACCTGCGACACCAGCGGCGGTGCCGGCGGCAACAGGAGCGCCTGCTGCTGCTTCGCGGTGCTCTTCAACGTGGCCAGCCTGCTTGTTGTCGTAGGTGGTTTCAGCATCGGTTAGCTGGTCAACGCCGTAGTGGCGGTACAGAGCGTCCTGATCCTCGGGGGTCAGGTGGCCGGCATCGGCGAGGTCCGGAGCATCCTTGATGCGGTCCTTGGAGAATGCCAGGTGTAGGCCCTCGTCGTCCAGGCGGTGTCCGCGTAGCGGTACCAAGCTGGAGCCCAAGCCGAAGAGGCCGTGTGCTACCTCAATGAAGTCAGGCTGGCCGGTCGCATCGTTGGTAAAAACCTGCTTGACATCACCGAGCTTGTCACCGTCTTTGTCAAAAGCGGTTGCAGCGGCAAGTTCCTCAATAGAGTGTGTAGTCATTTATTGTCCTCTCACAATATGTTCTAGCAGGGGTGTGACGTAGGCCCCAGCTATAAAAAGACTAGCACCCATATTCAAGGCTGTCGCTTTATAAGAAGAAGTTATGTGTGGCGGGTATGCAGGGGCGTTTGAAGGGTGATTAGTTATAATTAAAAGAATTTAATATATTCGCTTCTTGGGTTTGCCTGCGAGTGTGATATGGGCTTGTTTTGTGGCGTCGCAGGGATAGTAAATAGCCGTGACTAGCGAGTATGCCGTGCCGCGACGCTTGCTGGTTGGCTGCTGTAATAATTGGGCTATTGGGGGAAAGTTAGCAAATCTCTGGTGGGAAAGAGGAAAGCCTGCTGCCGAATACTCAGATGATTTCCTGGGCAGGCGTTATATCGGATAAATATCCAAGTGAAGAAAAACCGGGCATGCGTCCCTGCCGCGCCACCTCTCTGGTCTATGTGGGCAAAGGGGCATAAAAAAGACCCCCCGATCACGCTTTCGCCTAATCAGGGGGCCTTTTATAGTAGCGGGGATAGGATTTGAACCTACGACCTCCGGGTTATGAGCCCGGCGAGCTACCGAACTGCTCCACCCCGCGTCGGTGACTCCAGTGTATTGAACGATGCCCCTTTAGAGCAAATGCTGCAGGGGTGTCATTGCTCACCATGGAGGCGGCGATAGATCTCAACCTTCCACCTGGCATCTCCAGAAGCTTCTCGCCAGCTGGAATCGGACCTGGATTGGTCCAAGACGAACTCCGGCCCAATGCGCGGTGCGTATACAGCCGCGGGCCACTGGGCTATCTTGTCACTGACATCCAGATCTAGCTTGGTTACCACCAGCTCTTCTGCAAGATCCAATGCGGCGGTATAGACCTGTCCGCCTCCCGTGATCCAGATCTGCTCACCGCCGGGGCATTGGCGGGCCTTGTGTAGCGCCGCTTGCAGACTGGGGCAGACTATGGCGCCCCCTGCCTCGAAGGAGGGGTTGGAAGTAATGACGATATTGGTTCGACCAGGCAGGGGCCGACTCCCAATGGACTGCCACGACTTCCTACCCATCACAATCGGGTGCGACATAGTTGTCGCCTTGAAGTGCTTGAAGTCTGCGGGAACATGCCAGAGCATGTTCCCGCCAGCGCCCAAAATCCCGTTGCGATCTTGAGCCCAAATCATCGCGATCAAACTGCCACCGGAGCCTTGATCGTCGGATGGTGCTGGTAGCCTTCAGTCGCGTTGATGTCATCCATCTGGTAGCTGAACAGATCCGGTGCCTTCTTCAAGTACAGCGTGGGGAAGGGATACGGATCTCGGGATACCTGTTCCTTTACCTGCTCAATGTGATTGTTGTAAATGTGGCAATCTCCGCCACTCCAGACGAAGTCTCCGACCTCGAGGCCTGCCTGTTGCGCCATCATGTGAGTTAGCAGCGAATATGAGGCGATGTTGAACGGTACGCCCAGGAACAGGTCGCAAGAGCGCTGATAGAGCTGGCAAGAGAGTTTTCCATCGGCAACATAGAACTGGAAGAAGGCGTGACACGGCGCCAACGCCATTTTGTCTAGCTCTGCCACGTTCCACGCGGAGACAATCATCCTCCTAGAGGAGGGGTCAGTCTTCAGCGTCTCCAGAACCTGCGAGATCTGGTCAATGTGTTCTCCGGAAGGCGTGGGCCAGCTGCGCCACTGGTAACCGTAGACGGGTCCAAGTTCGCCCTCTGCATCAGCCCACTCATCCCAAATGGTGATGCCGTGATCTTGCAACCACCGAACGTTAGTGTCGCCGTTCAGGAACCAGAGCAACTCGCCCTTTACGGCCTTCATTGCCACAAATTTGGTGGTGATTCGGGGGAATCCCTCTTCGGCCAGGTTGTAGCGAAGTTGCCGGCCAAATACCGAACGGGTGCCTACACCGGTGCGGTCGCTCTTTGCGGTGCCATTCTCTAAAACGTCTAACAGCAGATCCTCATACTGCCTATTGATTGGGCGTTCTGCCATTGTTACCTCTGTTCTTCCAGAATCTCAGATTCAACGTTAATGGGGCCACGGAATGGTCCGAGGGCGGCTTGTGCGCCTTCGATTACGTTGGAGGCGAGCGAACGTCCGCCGATCCATCCGAGCGCAGCGCCGACTCCGAATGGGATGAAGCGGCCAAGGGACCGCCCTGCCCATCGCTTTCCTAGGCGTTTGCCCAAAGACTTTACCAACCGGGCGTTCACTGACTTCATAGCTGGGTTCGAGGCGCTCATAAAGGTCTTGCGAGCCCAGTTCAGTCCGGACAGCCCCATCTGGTCGGCTACTAGTTTGGCGCCCTCGTCGCCCATCATTGAGGACATCACTAGGGTGCGACGGGCTTCTTTGCCGTCCACGGAGATTCCGGCTAGTTCTGCCAGGCCTAGTACGTAGTAAGCAGTTTCGGTAAGGAAAGCTAACAGCTCTGCCCCCGTCAGTCCGACAGCAGCAACGGTGCCAACGCCGGGTAGGACAGCACCGGCGCCCACGGCTGCCGAAGAAGTGGCTGCCCAATTGCGGTAACGCTTGCCCAGGATCTTCGCGAGTTCCTCATTCGAAGCTCCGGGATTGGCAGTCTTCAGCGCGGCGACACGGCGTTTGATGTCAGCGGCAGGTAGCTCGAGCGCTGCATCCAGCACGCCGGTCCAGTCCATTTGGACGGCAGACGAGGCTGCTTTGGAGGCCGAGGTGACGACTGTACCTAAGTTTGCTCCTTTCGGTAGGGAGGTCTTGTCAACTTTGCTCTTACCTAGCATTACTATTCCTCAACTATCGTGGTTTTGTAGGTTGCCCCGTCTTCAACGGTGTGGCCTACGGTGCAGTGCTTTTCGATTGCCCTGTGTGCCCGCTCGATTAGTTTTGCCTTGGCGTCCTGGTCCAGGCTGGACATGTCCGTGACGATCTCTACCCGGAAGTGCTTGTAGGAGTTGCGCTCTGAATCCTTGTCAGTTTCAACCCCTACGCTGGCCTGAAAATCATCGCCGAGTTCCCTGGCCAGAGTGTGGTCGGCGGACAGGGTATTACACGTTGCTAGCGCCAGCTTCATCAGTTCTCCGGGAGAGAACTGTCCTTCACCAGTACCGATTTCTACAGTGGCGCCGTTGGCGTTGTGTCCAACGTAGTAGCGTTCACCTTTTCGTTCTGCCCACAGTGCATCATTTTGAGTCATGTCTTAATGGTGCCATGAATATTGCCTTTAGTCGGGCCTGATTGGGAAGTTTGGCTGAGCGCGCAGAATTTTGGGCAAAGTAATGATGAGCGCGGCTACCTCGCGGAGAG
This sequence comes from Actinomyces sp. UMB0138, assembly GCF_002849225.1. Lineage (GTDB taxonomy): Bacteria > Bacillota > Negativicutes > Veillonellales > Veillonellaceae > Veillonella > Veillonella parvula_H. The sequence continues at coordinate 14,548 of NZ_PKMC01000003.1, read as the reverse complement.
TCCACTTCACGAAAGATAGTGGCGGGGCAGAGGCTCCCACCCCCGTGGCGTCCAAGCCTACGGCTTTAGCCCACGCTAATGCTCGGGGGAGGTGGAAGGTAGAAGTTACTAGGAAGATTTTTTTGTCGGCAGTCGGCAACAGGGCGCTGCTAAAGCGGAGGTTTTCCTCGGTGCTGGTAGATTCTGCCTCTAAGATCAGGAACGCTGGGTGTATTCCACGGGCAACGGCATATCTTGCCATTGCTGCAGCTTCACTGATCTTTTCATCCGGCCCCTGCCCGCCCGACAAGATAAGGACATCCTTCTTCCCACGTCTATTCCACAAAGAAATTGCGCTGTCTAGTCTGCGGGCCAGAACAGGGGAGGGGGAGGTGCCTCGCAACCCAGCACCTAGGACTACTATGGCTGTCATTGCGCAAGGTAGGTCGCTGCGGCCTTCTCTTCGTAGGCTTGCGCCCGGCCAAGCTGCTCGCTGACTTTTTGCTCGATCATCTTGCCAACGAAGGGGATCTTCACACTAATCTCGCCTTCCACGACTCGCTTGGTCTGTCCTGATTGCTCAGTCAGGGTAGAGGTGGCACTGACCATTACGGGAACACCGGAAACGGCAACGGACAACGAACCGGGGCGCGAACCGCTGGAAGTGGGACCCCACGCCTCTACAACAGTTACCTGTAACTTGTCGGGGATAAAACGACGAATCTTAGCGGGTGCCTCGCCGCTCGCCACTGAGACGGTAGAGCTGGCCTGAATGCGCCCAGACCTGCACGTTAGATCAATGTCTTCCAGCGCCACACCGATGGTTTTCGCCCTCGTCCTATAAAAATTTTCGTTGCTTAGCATCTCTTCGGTTTTGGCGAATGGGGCCGGGTAGGTGATGGTGAGTTCGAATTTCAACGGGTCCTCCGAAAAACGTCGAGGCATTGGCGCCGGTCGGTAATTTATACGTTTACTCTATATGTATGAGGCAAATGACAAAGATGGGGGAGCGCTTCAACCTCCTGCCGGTTTCCGCTTCTGAAGCCGACCGCTTACATGTCTTGATGGCAGATTGGCAGATTCTGGCTGACTTGGCAATGGCAGATTTGGTGCTCTGGATGCCTACTAAAGACGACAGGTTTGTTGCCGTGGCACAGTGTCGCCCCGCTACTGGACAGACAGTGCATCTGGACGATGTGGTAGGCAAGCACGCTTCTCCGATGCGGCGGGAGCGACTGCGGCAGACCTACGCCGAAGGAAAGATCATCAGTGCAGATTCGCCTAGGTGGGCGGGTACTTACTCGGTTATGGAAACGTTCATACCAGTAGTAGTTGACGGCAACACATGCGCAGTGATGAGTCGCGAGTCCGGTTCTGGACTTTCCCGGATTGCTAATATGCAGGCTCAATGGTCAGCGAGCGCGGCCGATTTGCTCTGCCAGATGATGACGCGCGGGGAATACCCTTACGACGTGGCGCCTACCGTGGGAACGCTTGGGGCGCCTCGCGTCAGTGATGGGATCATGCTGGTTGACGGTGAAGGACGTCTTAGCGAGATCTCTCCGAATGCTTTTTCTTGTCTTCGGCGTATTGGGCTGCCTCAGGATCTAAAGGGCCAGGTGCTAGCCGAAACCATCACCGATCTTATTAGCAAGGAGGCAGATCCGGTCGAGGAAACTTTGGCCGTAGTTGTGATGGGACGAGCCTCCTGGGTTACTGAGGTGGAAACCCGTTTGGGCACCATCACCTTGAGGGCTTTGCCCCTTACAAACGGAAAGCAGCGGTTGGGCGCGATCCTACTGTGTCGTGACGTGACCGAGATGCGTCGGCGCGAACGCGAAATGATGTCCAAAGATGCCACTATTCGCGAGATCCACCATAGGGTGAAGAATAATTTGCAGACTGTGCATGCGCTGTTGCGAATGCAGACGCGGCGATCGGATAACCCCGAGGTGAAGAGCGCGCTACAAGAAGCCGGCAGGCGAGTGGGCACGATTGCAAAGGTGCACGACGTGCTTTCACAGACGCTTGATGAGACGGTCGATTTCGACAAGCTTGCTAAAGAAGTGCTTGCCTTGGCTGCCTCCATGGCTTCTTTTGAGGGCGATGCCACGGCCAAGATAGAGGGCTCTTTTGGCACGGTAGGCGCTGATGCGGCTTCTGCCCTGTCTGTGGTGCTTTCAGAGCTGGTAACTAATGCGGTCGAACATGGCCTTGAGGGGGAGCGGGGAACGATTCTTGTGCGGGCCAACCGCGATGGCGCCAAGCTCCACGTTGAGGTCATAAATGACGGCAAATCAATCCCCGAAGGAGCCACTATGACTGGGCTTGGAACTCGGATTGTGCAGACTTTGGTTCGGGGTGAACTCGGAGGCGCCGTCGAATGGTCTAACTTGCCGCACGGTGGAACAGTAGCAACTGTGAACGCTGTAGTAGATGACGTATAAATGAGTCGTTAACTATTTCAGGCGGGGCATTGCCCCGCCTGAAATCATTTTTACTGCGCCTAGCTAGCCCGGCGCGCGCGAGCGGCGCGGCGTCGCATGGATCGCCTTTCGTCCTCGCTCTTACCGCCCCAAACGCCAGAATCCTGATGGTTCTCGATCGCCCATTTTAGACAGGTTTCTTGCACGTTGCACTTAGCGCAAACTAGCTTTGCCTCTTCTGCCTGAGCGATAGCTGGCCCGGTATTTCCGATAGGAAAAAACAGTTCGGGATCGACTGTCAGGCAGGCAGCACGGCTACGCCAATCCATTGGGCACTCCTTCGATTGGGAACATTAGGTGTCCCAGAGATGACTTCTGCGTTAACGCAGATTGGAACGTGTATCCATTTTTCTTATGTATGAAAGGTTTTGCAAGGGTTTTGAGGGGCATATCTGCTGGTTGGGGGGTGGGAATAGTCACAGCGGTCCCTTTGCGGTGGCCTGTATCACCGTGGCGGTGCAACCGTCTAGGTAAACGCCACGGCCCGGACGAGCGGCCCCTGGAAGAGGCATCATTCCCGTTAGGTTGTACTCGCGAGCCCATGACCGGAAGGTGGGGGATGGTTGCAAGACCACGATCTTTGCCTTCTGTGCAAACTCGTGTAAGGGGCCAGCAAAGCTTGTAGTCAGTTCTGCTATGGAACAGGTCAGGATGCGAATTGTTGCAGAACCGTTGTAGGCGGGACCGTCTCCATCCATCACATGCTCAGCAGGTACCTTCAGGAATTCTGCTAGGGCCCGAGCAAGGGTGGTCTTTCCGGAACCGCTCGAACCGGCAATTAGCCACCTTTCTCCTTGGGGTATCCATGGAGTAGCAAGGGGGCCTATCCAACCGATGCCTACCGTGGCAACTGTGCCTGGCTCTGGCAGACTGCTGACCAAAGGGATACCGGTTGCCACGAGTACTTCAGGTAAAGCAACCTGGACTATGGTGCGTTCCCCCGCCACGACTAGCGCTCGCCCCGGACACGTAAGTTGACTTGTCTCCTTGGAACGAAGACCGACCCTAGCGCTGTCTGCCTCTTCAGATAGTCCGAGGTAGATGCGTGTTGCAAAGTTGCTGGCCCACCTGGCTCCTGCACTGGTAGGCCGAATGGTGACAATTAGGTTAATGCCGTCAACCCTGCAGACCTGTTCCAGCAAATCCACTCCTGATCCGGCTCCTTCTGCCAGGTCCAGGTTTGCTATGAGGGAATCTGCGCCGTCAATGACTACGAGCGAACCTTTTGCATTGCCTGCAAGCAAAAGACGTATTCCTAGCGCCTGCTCGGAAGCAGTATTCAGAATGGAGCAAGCTCCGCTCCATTCCCCTGGACGATTGGTGAAGACATGAACTGCTCCGGCGGCATATTGGCAGGCTATTGTCTTCGCCGTCGTGGTTGCGCCCATCCGGGTGGGGGCGCACAGAAGTGTTTTCCCTATGCTCGGTAGACAAAAAGTAGTGGTGCACTGCCTTTTTGGATAGTCCGCTATGCCGAGGACGGTACCGTCGCCACCTCCTGCTGCCGCTTCGGCCAGAGAAATGCTCTGTGGCAGAGGCTCGGCCCAGGGCGCAGGTGCTCTAAAAGTTGTACTTGCGCAGATCTTGTTTACTGCCGATGCAACCATCTCTGGTTTGGCCCAGGCTATCTGCACCTCCCGGCGGTTGCCAGCTGCATCAAGTATTGCTCTGCCAGGTATCGGCGGCAGGTTCGCAGCTGTCGAATCGCCGAGCACATCGAGCGAATCACCTGCTTCTAGTACGCGAAGGCATAGCCGCAAACTGGCATTTGCTCGAATATGAGAGTCCACTACTCCGCCCGGCCTTTGCGTGGCGAGTATGAGCGATACCCCAAGTGAACGCCCCAAGGCTGCAATGCGCGTAAGGTCTTCCATGATTTTGGGGTGGGTCAGTGATAGCTCTCGAAATTCGTCGACGACTATTACCAGCCGGGGTCCAATATCGCCGCCTTGGCCCGCTACGCGTTCGCGCCTATGCAACTCCGCTAGCAAGGAGGACAGCGCCCTCTCAGTAGCGCCTGAGTCTAAATTAGTCAGCATTCCCGCCACATGAGGTAACTGTGCCAAGGGGGCAAAGGCCGCACCGCCTTTGTAATCGACCAGTATGAAGTTGACCTGCCAGGGTGGCATCGCCAATGCCAGCCCCAATAGCCATGTGGTGAGTGCTTCAGACTTGCCCGCCCCGGTAGTCCCAGCAACCAGCGCGTGAGGCCCATCTGCTAGGTCTATATAGACCGGTCCAGAAGCATCGGCGCCTATCTGGACTCTGGTAGCTGGCTTTACCCACAATTCGGTATTGCCTGAATAAGCGGGCAAAGCATCTTCGGCATAGAGCAAAGCGGGCATCTGGCTGTTGGTTTCCAAAAATGCCTCAAACCACCGCTGTGATACTCCGACTGCCTGATCGACGGCTAGGATCCGACTAGCGCTCGCGGGCACGTCCTCTTCGTGAGGTACTGCTGCCATAGTCGCGCTGCCGTCTTTCCACGAGACTCGATATTTACCGTCAAGGGGAGTTATTTTTGCGTCACATTGGGCTAGCCACCACCACAGGCTGGTTTTTGCGCCGCTTCCAACTAGGTATACGGATTCGCCATGCTCAACTTTCAAAATCCCGCCTCTTTGCGAGGCCGATAGCCAGGCCATGAGGGGACCTGTAGATTTACCTTTTTGGGTCTTTCCGGTGGCCGCAAGATATAAACCCCACGGTGTTGGGAAGGGCAATTTCTTCTCTGCAGTTGCCCGATACTGCCAGATTGCTGCTACTAGTGCCGATATTAAAATCGCTCCCAGCGCGATGGCTGCCCATTTGTTTGCGGTTAAGGACCTCCACATTAGTAACGGCATTATCAGCATGGGGATTAGGAACAGCGCTTTAGAGAAGCTTCTCTTTTGCTTACCTGGACGGCGAAAGCGTAGGTCTGGTGGGCGTCTTGCTACTCGCACTGGTGTCTGCCCAAACATAATTCGTTGGCCGTGGCGCACGAAGATTTTCTTGCGAACCGGCCACCAATAACCCACCCGAAGTCGGATGGGGTTATGGGGGGCCACGCTCTGGGCTATGAAGCCCTTTCTATGGCGAGATATTTTGACCTGCGCTCTAGAGGCCGTAGGGTCGCCAACTAGAGCTCGGCCGAGCACGCCCTCTTCTAGACGATTTGGGCATCCTGCGTACGGGCCGGATTCAGGCGTCAGCAGTAGTTGGTTCATGCCCTCACGGTAGGGTGTAAGGGTAAAAATGGCCCGGGCTTATCCACACTGGCTGTACTTAAATAGACCTTCGAAGCGCTGTGGATAACAATAGGGGACATGAGTGAGCACGAGCGCGAAGAACAAGAATCTGCCCAGCAGCTGCATGCAGAGCTGACAGACCAGATTGAAGCTGCGAGGTACCAGTATTACAACCAAGAAGCCCCTGAGCTTTCGGATGCTCGGTACGACGAATTATTCGCGCGCCTTACACGACTGGAGGAACAGCATCCTGAACTCGTGGACGCGAATTCCCCGACCCAGTCGGTAGGGGGTAGCCCTGAGGCAGCGTTTACTCCCTTTACTCACCTGGAGCGCATGTTGTCTCTGGACGACGTATTTTCACTCGATGAAGTTTCACTGTGGTACCAACGCATGCAGAAGGCTGCGGGCACTAGTGAAGTGCCGGTTACGTGTGAAGTGAAGGTAGATGGGCTTGCCATCTCGTTGCTATACGAGGACGGCGAACTCACGCGTGCCACCACCCGTGGAGATGGCACGGTTGGCGAAGACGTGACTGCGAATATCGCTACTATCAAGCAGATTCCTAAACGGTTGCACGGAGAGGATCTGCCGAGGCAGATCGAGATTCGCGGAGAGATTTTTCTGCCGTTGAAGGCCTTCGCTGACATGAACCAGAAGGCCGCTCTGTTCAATAAGGAGCAAGAGGATCTGAAAGCCGCTGGTAAGAAGGCAAGGCCTAAACAGAAGATTTTTGTGAATGCCCGGAATGCTGCTGCCGGGTCACTAAGGCAGAAGGATCCAAAAGTTACTGCTTCTCGCCCGTTGCGGATGATTACGCACGGCTTGGGGTTTGTGGACTGGGCAAATGGACCACAGACTCAGCACGGCTGGTATTCCCAGTTGAAGGAATGGGGATTGCCAGTTTCTGAGGAGACTGAGCGGGTTTACTCTTTGCAACAGATTTATGACTACATCGACCGGATTGGGAAGAAGCGGCCGCAGATTTCGCACGGTATTGATGGAGTGGTCGTAAAGGTCGACCAAATATCGCTCCAAAAGCAATTGGGGCAGACCTCCCGTACGCCGCGATGGGCTACCGCGTATAAGTTTCCTCCGGTAGAGGTCCATACCCGTCTACTTGATATAAGAGTGCACGTGGGGCGCACAGGCAGGGTCACCCCGTATGGACTTATGGAAGAGGCTTTTGTTGACGGTTCTAACGTGTCTCGGGCAACCCTTCACAATGCGGAGGAGGTAGTTCGCAAGGGGGTACTTATAGGAGACACTGTGGTGCTTCGTAAGGCGGGTGATGTTATTCCCGAGATCGTTGGCCCGGTAGTGGCAGCGAGAGATGGTTCCGAACGTGAATTTGTCATGCCTGATACCTGTCCGTCCTGCGGAGCTAAGATCGCGGCGCAGAAGGATGGGGACGTGGATCTTCGGTGCCCTAACCAGGCCTACTGTCCTGCTCAGATCACAGAGCGGATATCGCATTTAGGTTCTAGGGGAGCATTTGACATTGAAGGGCTAGGAGACGAATCAGCGCTTGCGCTTACCCAGCCGGAAGCCAATAGGGACGAGGTGGCGGCTTCGCTAGTGCAGGGACAGAAGGTGTTACTGGAGGACGGCAACGTATTGCAATTGCGGGAGGCGGAGGATCTTCCGCATGCCGAGCAGATCTTGAAGGCCGAGGCCCTGCTGCCTGCCCCCGCTGCTCCCATCTTGTCCAATGAGGCTCCGATTTTTAGTCTTACTTCGGAAGACTTGCGGGACGTGATGACTTGGCGGAAGAAGAAGGATTGCTGGGTCCAAGTGCGCTATTTCTGGTCGAAGGGGGAAAAGCTGTCGGCCGCTGCGGCGCAGCAAGCCGGCTCTGTCTTCGGGCCGCCGAAGGAAGGGAAAACTGTCAAATCACTGATGGCAGAGCTCGAGGCTGCCAAAGCGCAACCGCTGTGGCGGGTGCTAGTGGGGTTGTCGATTCGTCATCTAGGTCCTACTGCTTCGCGAGCATTAGCTAGCCATTTCGGTTCTATGGATGCCTTGCGTTCCGCTTCTGTTGAAGAAATTGCCCAGGTCGAGGGCGTAGGTGCGGTTATCGCGCAGTCGGTCAAGGACTGGTTTAGCGAACCTTGGCATGTAGAGATCGTGCAGGCCTGGGAAGAGGCTGGGGTCCGGATGGCAGACGAAGTCGAGGCTAGCCGTCCTCAACAAACCCTGGCGGGGATGACCGTTGTTGTTTCGGGCAAGATGCCGGGTTATACCCGTGAGTCTGCTAAGGAAGCGATCGAGTCGCGGGGCGGTAAGGCCGCCGGATCGGTGTCGAAAAAGACTAGCGTTGTGGTAGCCGGTGATGGGGCAGGATCGAAGGCTACAAAGGCAGAGTCTTTAGGGATTCCAGTGCTTTCGGATGAAGACTTCGATAGCTTATTGCAGTCGGGGCGTGAGCTTCTTGTAAGTCGCGGTTTACTAGAGGATGTATCGGAGGGGACGGACTAACCGTTCGGTCATCCGAACGAAGGCTCCGCGTGATTCCCATTCTAGGAGGCTCATTTCTCTGGCGTTGGTTAGGTCTTCTAGGAAAACCTTCTCTAGATAGGCTGCCTGTTCTCGATCGGTGATCTGCAGGTTTATCTCGTAGTTGCCAGTCATGGATAGCTGGTCAATGTTGGCGGTGCCGATGGTTGACCAGCGTCCGTCTACCGTCATGGTCTTCGCATGGATCATGACGTCCTGGTATAGCCACAGTTGGGCGCCGGATTCAAGTAGTTCGGCGTAGAAGGAACGGGCTGCCCAGTCGGCAATTAGGTGATTGGATTTTTCCGGCACCAGGATGCGGACGTCCACCCCGCGGTGTGCTGCTGCGAGGAGGGCATCTTGGATCTGCGAGTCGGGAATGAAGTATGCGGAGGTAATCCACACGCGTTTGGAGGCCCGTTCGATGGCGTTGATGTAGCTGCCGCGGACGGGGAACAAGAGTTTTCGTGGGGTGTTCAGCGCAGCGGTTATCTTGTTGTCCCAGCTGCGTGCTCCGCGGTCGAAGAGGTGTTTTTGGGATCCTTTGCAGTGCTCGTTCCAGAAGTCAACAAAGGCATTGTCTAGCTCCCACACGCCGGGGCCTTCAATGCGAAGGTGGGTGTCGCGCCATTGGTCGATGTAGATTTCGCCAATGTTATATCCCCCTACGAACCCGATCTTGCCGTCGGCTACGACGATCTTGCGGTGGTCTCTGCCCATTGCCCGCAGTCCCCGTTTGAAGATGCCGAATTTGAGGATTGGAAATTGCAATACGTGAAGGTGTTCCAGTTTGGGGAAGCGCTTGAACCGTGGGGGCACGACTAGGTTGCCGAAACCGTCGTAGATTATGAAGACGTCTACGCCACGGCGCGCTGCAGCGATGAGGGCGTCTTTGAAGCGTTGGCCGGTGTTGTCACCTTTCCAGATAAATGATTCAAAGAAGACATAGGATTTGGCGTTCGAGATGGCATAGATCATGTCGTCATACAGTTCGCGCGCATCCATGTACGTGGTCAATTGGTTGTCCGAGACGGCTAGGTCTTTTGGTGCCAGGGCGGGAAATGACAAAGGCCCGGATGGGCTGCGGCGTTTCCTCCACTCGTCAACCGCCACTAGTCCCGCGGCAGCAACCGCCTGAGCTGTGAGTATGCCTCCCGCAGTATATTTGGTTACTTTCTTTGCTGTTGCGATCCTGGAACGTTTTGCCATGGATTTACTCTATCGCGAAGGGCTTATTTACTGAGCCACTTACGCCTTAGCGGTAGCTAACAGGTACCATCGAAGCATGTCGACTATTTCCACTGAAGAGGTCGCCCGGCTTGCTGGGCTGGCCCGTATTGCACTTACTGATTCGGAGATTACGCGACTTGCTGGCGAGCTTGACCAGATTGCAGATGCGGTTTCGCGCGTGTCTGAGGTTGCGACTCCTGATGTTCCGGCTACTTCCCACCCGATTGCGTTGCAGAACGTTATGCGCGAGGACGAGGTAGGTCCAACTTTGGATCGCGACGAGGTGTTGGCTGCTGCGCCCGCATCGGAGCGGGGTCAATTCAAGGTTGCGCAGATTTTGGGGGAGGAATAAATGAATAGCATTTTGCAGCTTTCCGCGCTCGAGTTGGCGCAGAAGCTTTCTGCTGGCGAGCTCACCTCTGTGGAGCTGACTCAGGCCTGTTTAGACCGGATTGCCGCGGTGGATGACAAGGTGCACGCGTTCTTGCACGTTGATGCCGAGGGCGCCCTGGAGACGGCACACAAAGTTGATGAAGCGCGCAGCCAGGGACAGGAATTGCACCCGCTGGCGGGTATTCCGATTGCGGTAAAAGACAATATTGTTACTCGTGGCATTCCTACTACCTGCGCGTCGAAGATCCTTGAAGGATGGCTTCCTCCGTACGACGCTACTGTGGTTACTACTCTGAAGAAGGCAATGCTGCCGATCGTGGGTAAGACCAACATGGACGAGTTCGCGATGGGCTCTTCTACCGAGCACTCCGCTTTCGGCCCTACCCATAACCCGTGGGACTTGGATCGTATCCCAGGCGGATCTGGTGGCGGCAGCGCAGCGGCTGTTGGCTCCTTCATGGTCCCACTTGCTCTGGGGTCTGATACGGGCGGTTCTATTCGCCAGCCGGCCGCGGTTACTGGCACTGTTGGCGTGAAGCCGACTTACGGCGCGGTCTCTCGTTATGGCCTGGTTGCCATGGCTTCTTCTTTGGATCAGATTGGTCCGGTTACCAGGACTCTGGCGGATGCGGCAGCTCTGCAGGAGCTGATCGGCGGGCACGATCCGGCCGATTCGACCTCGCTGGATGAACCTGTTGCCGATCTGCTAGAGGCAGTTCGCTCGGGCAAGGCTGAGGGGTTGCGCGTTGGCATTGTGAAGCAGCTGCAGGGCGAGGGCTACCAGGACGGAGTCGTCTCCACCTTCAACCGTGTCATCGATTCTTTGCGTGAAGCTGGCGCAGAAATTGTAGAGGTCGACTGTCCGTCCTTCGAATATGCCCTCTCGGCTTACTACTTGATTATGCCTGCAGAGGTCAGTTCCAACCTGGCCCGTTTTGACGGCGTTCGCTACGGCCTCCGCGTGGAGCCTGCTGAAGGCCACGCCACCGCAGAGCGAGTAATGGCAGCTACCCGTGAGGCAGGCTTTGGTGACGAGGTAAAGCGCCGCATTATCTTGGGCACACACGTCCTTTCCGCGGGCTATTACGATGCTTACTACGGCAGTGCACAGAAGGTGCGTACGCTCGTTCAGCGCGATTTGGATCGTGTCTTTGAACAGGTTGATGTGTTGATGTCTCCTACTGCTCCCACCACCGCGTGGAAGCTGGGCCAGAAACTGGATGATCCGCTCGCCATGTACCTGGGCGACGTTACGACTATCCCGTCGAACTTGGCCGGCATCCCTGGCGTGTCGGTGCCGATCGGACTGGATCCGCAAGAGGGACTTCCCGTGGGCCTGCAGGTTTTGGCTCCCGCTAGGGAAGACAAGCGGATGTACGCGGCTGCGGCTGCGGTCTCGAATGTCGTAGAGGCTAATCTGCCGGAGTTTTGCCCGGCTAAGACGTGGAAGGAAGACAAGTGAGCACACTTATGAAGTACGAGGACGTCGTAGCGAACTTCGACCCCGTCCTCGGCATTGAGGTACACGTGGAGCTTGGTACCAAGACCAAGATGTTTGATGCTGCTCCGAACGCCTTTGGTGGCGAACCGAACACGCAGATCACTCCCGTCTCTCTGGGCTTGCCCGGATCGCTTCCGGTGGTAAACCACAAGGCAGTTGAGTATGCGATCAAGATCGGCTTGGCACTGAATTGCAATATCGCTGAGTTCTGCCGGTTTGCTAGGAAGAATTACTTCTATCCGGACTTGGTAAAGGCATTCCAGACTTCCCAGTATGACGAGCCGATCGCTTATGACGGCTACGTTGACGTAGAGCTGGATGACGGCACGATGTTCCGTGTTGACATTGAGCGAGCCCACATGGAAGAAGACGCTGGCAAGAACACCCACATTGGTGGTGCGGAAGGCCGTATTCAGGGCGCGTCTTACTCGTTGGTGGACTATAACCGTGCCGGTGTTCCCCTAGTAGAGATTGTTACCCGTCCGATCGAGGGCGCCGGTGAGCGAGCCCCTGAGGTTGCCGCCAAGTACGTGCAGACTCTGCGCGATATTTTCAGGGCGCTAGACGTTTCTGAGGCTCGCATGGAGCGGGGCAATGTGCGTGCGGATGTGAACGTGTCGTTGCGGAAGGATCCTTCTGCTCCGCTGGGCACTCGTACCGAGACCAAGAACGTGAACTCGTTCAGGGCCATCGACAAGACCGTGCGCTACGAGATGCGTCGCCAGGGAGCGATTCTGTCGAAGGGCGGAAAGGTCATTCAGGAAACTAGGCACTGGCACGAAGAGGATTCGACTACTTCTTCTGGCCGCGAGAAGTCTGATGCTGAGGACTACCGCTACTTCCCAGAACCGGATCTTGTTCCGGTTGCGCCTTCCCGGGAATGGGTTGAGCAGTTGCGCCAGTCTCTGCCTGAGCTGCCTGTGGTTCGCCGCCGCAGGTTGCGCGAGGAATATGGCTTCACCGACATGGAGATGCGGGACGTTGTAAACGCAGGTGCTTTGGATCTGATCGTACAGACGGTGGAAGCTGGCACGAAGCCTGTGGCCGCTAGGAAGTGGTGGATGACCGAGCTCTCGCGTGCAGCGAAGGATAGGCAGGTGGATCTTGTGGATCTGCCGGTCGCCCCAGAGCAGATCGCCCAGCTGCAGAAGCTGGTTGACGACGGCAAGATGACCGACAAGCTTGCTCGTAAGTGTCTAGAGGGCGTGCTTGAAGGCGAGGGCGATCCCGCCGAGGTCATGTCCAAGCGAGGACTTGAACTAGTGCAGGACGATGGGGCGCTGGATGCGGCTGTAGCAAAGGTCGTGGATGCGAACCCGGATATCGTGGCTAAGGTTCAAAGCGGCAAGACCAAGGCGGTTGGCGCTCTGGTCGGTCAGGTAATGAAAGAAATGCGTGGCAAGGCTGATGCAGCCAAGGCCAGCCAACTCCTTCTAAAGGCATGTCAAGAAAAGTAAATATGAGGACTTCACCTTCTTACACGGTCCAGCTGCGGCTGGTCCTTTCTCAGCAGCGGATCTCTGCTGGCCAGGTGGTTGACCTGGTAACTGGTACCGGTGCCGAGATCACCGGCTTGGATGTTGCCCATTCCGAGGGCGCCGGCCTTACCGTCGACCTCACTTGCGATACTCGCGACAGTGAACATCGCAGGCAGGTTGCCAAGCTACTAGCGGAAACTCCCGGAGTGCAGGTTCAGGCGGTTTCTGATGCCACCTTCCTCGCACATATTGGGGGCAAGCTGGATGTGGAGCCGAAGACTCCAATCCGCAACCGCGACGACCTGTCTCGCGTGTATACGCCAGGGGTAGCCCGGGTGTGTACTGCGATCCACGACGAGCCTTCCAAGGCTTGGTCTTTGACAGTCAAGAAGAACACCGTTGCCGTGGTTACCGACGGCACTGCGGTTCTTGGGCTCGGCGATATTGGTCCGGAGGCTGCAATGCCCGTTATGGAAGGCAAGGCATGTCTGTTCAAGCAATTTGGCGGGGTGGATGCCTGGCCGGTTGCTTTGGATACGAAGGACACTGACCAGATCGTCGAAATCGTGAAGGCTATTGCGCCTGCTTATGGTGGCATTAACCTGGAGGACATTTCTGCGCCCAGGTGCTTCGAGATCGAGGAGCGGCTGAGGGAAGAATTGGATATTCCGGTCTTCCATGATGACCAGCACGGCACTGCCATTGTCTGCCTAGCAGCCTTGTTGAACGCGTTGAAGCTCGTCGACAAGAAGATTGAGGACATTCGGATCGTGGTTTCCGGTGTCGGCGCCGCGGGATCAGCCATCATCAAGTTGTTGATGGCCCAGGGTGCGAAAGACATTGTTGGGTACGGCCGCAGTGGAGCACTTGTGTCTGACGATGTGGAGGGCATGCACCCATCCCGTAGGTGGCTTGCCGAACACACCAACCCTCGCAAAGTGAAGGGGTCTTTGAAGGAAGGCCTGAAGGACGCCGATGTGTTCATTGGAGTCTCGCACGGTGACATCCTGACCGGGGAAGACATCGCCCAGATGGCACCAGATGCCATCGTATTCGCGATGGCAAACCCGATTCCTGAAGTGGATCCGATGGAGGCAAGCAAATACGCGAAGATCGTGGCGACGGGGCGTTCTGATTTCCCGAACCAGATCAACAATGTGTTGGCATTCCCAGGTCTCTTCCGTGGATTGCTAGATGCTCGCGTCTCGCAGATAACCACGGAGGTGCTACGGGTAGCAGCAGTCGCAATCGCCGAAGTGATTTCCGAGGACGAATTGGCACCTGAATACATCATTCCTGGTGTGTTCCATCCTCGAGTGGCTGATGCTGTTTCCACCGCGGTAAAGGAAGCTGTGGCGGACTTGCCCCACCACGAAGTAGCCGTGCAAGAGCACGTAAATTACTAAAAACGCAGTTCAGCGGCTAGTGTGCGCAGGCTCACTGGCCGCTGATTTGTATCTTAGGGTCGTTGTCTGGTTATATATTTTCCTGTCGCCCGGCGATACGGAGCGGCGGAAACAACTAAATAGCATTGCTGAGAGGCAAGTCACTCGAACTGAAGTTGACATCCTGGAAGCAAATGTTTTAGAGTTGATTTCTGTTGCGCTGGTGATTGGCCGACGCGGCAAGAACCCCTGGGGGTACTGGTAGAAACCAGGTTCCTGGTGTGGTGTGGTTGTTTTTGTTCTCGATAGTGTGTTTTTGTTTTTGCTCTTTTTTGTGTGTGGGCTTTGCGCAACTGTTTTGGTTGTGTTT
>NZ_PKMC01000002.1 GCF_002849225.1 Actinomyces sp. UMB0138 | reverse complement strand
GCATGTGTTAAGCACGCCGTCAGCGTTCGTCCTGAGCCAGGATCAAACTCTCCAAACAAAAACATTCAGAAAACACCCCAAAAAAGGGCAATCCCAACCAAAAAAACAAAAAAGACCAAACACAACCAAAACAGTTGCGCAAAGCCCACACACAAAAAGAGCAAAAACAAAAACACACTATCGAGAACAAAAACAACCACACCACACCAACCCAAAAACCCAGGTCAGGGGCCGTGTCGAACCGGTTGATCACCGGCGCAACGAGAAATACTTTAGGCAGGATTGCCACCCAAATGCAAACCAATTTGCGGTGACGCTGCACACACACTTTCCTCAGCAATCCGTAAAGGGCTAAATACTGCCAAAAACGGGCCGGAAAGTTTTCCGGGAAAGCGGGCTTTTCACCCTCGTTTCAACAAAAAGCAACCGCCCACACATTCGAAAATGTGGGGCGGCAAACAAAGACTACTAAGAACTAGCCTTCATAGAACGGGTAGTCGGTATAACCCAACTCGCCTTTCGCGTAGAAAGTGGACTGCACGGGCTCGTTTACAGGCAAGCCCTCCTGCCACCTACGAGCCAAGTCCGGGTTAGCCAAGGCTGCGCGCCCTACGCTGACTGCATCGGCGTAATCGCCCTCGACAATTTCAAGGGCCTCTTCGCGGGTAGTTACTCGGTCGAAGCCATTGTTCAAAATGAAGGGCCCGCCGAAAGCCTTCCTAATGTCCGCCACCAACTTAGAGGTCGGATCCCCGTAGATGACGTCCAAGAAAGCCAAGTCGGCCTCGGCTGCGAAACGGGCATACTCCAGATACGTAGCGCGGGTCTCTTCCAGATCCGGCTCCAGCGCTCCCTGAACATTGTGCTGGGGAGAAAGACGTACTCCAACTTTGTCAGCGCCGATCGCATCGACGACAGCCTTAGTTACCTCAATCGGGAACTGCGCCCGCTTCACCGGCGAGCCGCCATAGCGATCCGTACGCTTATTAGAAGAGGGAGCGAAGAACTGGTGAAGTAGGTAGCCATTAGCCGCATGCAGCTGCACGCCATCCATACCTACCTCGATCGCATTCTTCGCAGCCTGAGCAAATTCGGAAATGATGGTAGCGATCTCGGCCTCAGTCAAAGCGTGCGGAGGCGGCGGGACAACCTTCCCCTTTTTGGTACGTGCGAAACCGTCCAGCTGCTCACTGGATGCAGACACCGTCCGCCCAGTCTGCGTGATCTCGGGGTGCGACACCCGGCCACCATGCATGAGCTGGAGGACAATTAGGCCACCCTTGGCATGGACTGCCTCCGTGACCTTCTTCCACCCCTCCAGCTGAGCCTCCGTGCAAATGCCCGGCTGACCGTACCAAGTGCGCCCCTCCAAAGTAGGCCAAGTCCCCTCGGCAACAATTAGCCCAAGGGAAGCCCTCTGCTCGTAATACAAGGCGTGCAACTCGTTCGGAACGCCGTCATCCTCGGCCCGAAGGCGAGTAAGCGGAGCCATAACCAGACGGTTCTTTAGGTGAAGACTCCCCATAGTAACCGGCGTAAAGAGGGCGGCAGCATCTTTCAACTAAACCTCCAACAAGTATTAGTAGATAACCTAAACAATTGCTTAACTGATACCTAAGTCAATGATCTTGCAGTAATTTGCTCAAAAATAGCAAGACAATTCTGCCGATTGCGCCAAAGGCGGATTAGCGATAGGCAAACAGGTATTTGCATCACGAAGAAAAATGTGCGAAATCTGTATATAAATCCCCATCTACAAGCGCGAACGGAGAAAGACGGTGACCGCATCCCCGCAAAAGCACCTGCCCGCTTGGTCGCTAGCAGTAACCGGCATGGTGTCCGTACAAATTGGCTCAGCACTTTCGGTAGGTCTTATAGACACCTACAGTGCCGGAGGAGTCGCATGGATGCGACTAGTGGCGGGAACGGTAATTTTCTGGCTAATTAGTAGGCCGCCAATTCGCTCTATCCGTCGCAAAGACATACTGCCTCTGATCGGGCTGGGGTTAGCCACTGGATCCATGTCCACCCTATTCATACTGGCCCTGCCCTACATCAACCTGGGCACGGCGGTCGCGATCGAATACCTTGGCCCGCTCAGTGTGGCGGCGCTTCGGTCACGTTCACTAAAACCCGTGGGCTGGCTGTTTCTAGCCTTCGCGGGAGTGCTAGCAATGACCCAACCATGGTCGTCGGCCTTCAACCTAAAAGGTGTAATGATGGCGGCCTTTGCCGGGGTGTGCTGGGGCACCTACATCCTGCTCACGCAGAAAGTGGGTGACCACTTCACAGGACTCAGTGCACTGTCCATTACCGTTCCCATTGCCTCACTCGTTGCGGGCGCAGTCGGCGCTCCAACAATCATCAGCCAGTTCGACCTCAAAATGGTGGCAATTGCTTTCGGTATCGCGCTACTACACCCCGTAATCCCATTCGCCCTCGAAATGATGGCGCTGCGCAGGATGAACCCAACCGCATTTGGCACTCTTACTTCTTTGGAGCCGGCAGTAAGCATCCTCATCGGCATACTGATCCTGGGACAGATTCCGAACTGGCTCCAGGCCCTTGGCGTAGCCGTAGTAGTAATTGCCGGGGCAGGCTCACAGCAAAATGCTGCCCGCGACCCCGAAGCTCTCACCGAACAAAATGTTACCGAGCTACTAGAAGATGAGGCGGCAATCTTACCGAAAAAGAAAACTCGGCGTCATTTCAATAAAAAACCATCATTCAAGTGTCGCAAACAAAAAGATGATTAAGGACACCAGTTCTTCGAAACAGGCGGACTAGAGCATAGACTTTAACCGAAGATAAAGTTTTTCGGAATGAGGTATTGATGCCGTCTGTTGCAGAAAACATTGTTGCTAGCCTCAAAGCTAGCGGCGTCTCCAAAGTTTGGGGCGTTGCAGGAGACTCCCTGAACGCACTTACCGATGCGATCCGCCTGACTGACGGAATTGGCTGGATTCCAGTCCGTCATGAGGAGGCTGGCGCCTTCGCTGCTGGTGCTGAAGCAGCCGTCACCGGCAAATTAGCAGTAACCGTAGGCTCCTGTGGGCCCGGAAACCTACACCTTATTAACGGTTTGTTCGACGCAAACCGTTCCCACCAACCCGTTCTTGCGATCGCCGCTCACATTCCTCACGACGAGATCGGCGGGAGCTATTTCCAGGAAACTCACCCCGAGAACCTTTTCCAGGAATGCTCCGTATACTGCGAACTTGTTTCGAACCCCGCTCAGATGCCACGCATCCTTCGCGTAGCTATGCGCGCCGCCCTCGACAAGAAGGGCGTTGCCGTTCTAGTAATCCCGGGTAACATTCTGCAGGCCGAGGTCAAGGGCGAACCGGAAGTCGTATTCCATTCCCCCACTCGCGCCATTCCCGCCCAGGAAGCACTGGACAAGGCCGCCGAAATCCTGAATCACTCCAAGAAGGTATCGATTCTGGCAGGCGCTGGTTGCGAGGGCGCACATGACGAACTCGTCTCCTTGGCAGACAAGCTACAGGCCCCTATCGTGCACACGATGCGCGGTAAAGAATGGGTTGCCTATGACAATCCCTTCGACGTCGGCATGACCGGCCTGCTGGGCTTCACCTCCGGCTACAACGCAATGACCGACTGCGACACTTTGCTGATGCTGGGCGCGGACCTGCCCTACAGGCAGTTCTACCCGAAGAATGCGAAGGTAATTCAGGTGGATCTGGCCGGAGAGCACATTGGCCGCCGCACTAAGGTTGACGTTCCACTAGTTGGCACCGTGAAAGACACGGCGCCTGAACTGGAAAAGCTCATCAAGCCCGGACGTTCCTCGAGGCATCTAAAGAAGATGCAGAAGGACTACAAGGAAGCCACCAAGGACCTGATGGCCCTAGCAAAGCCGTCTCGAGGCAAGATTCACCCGCAGTACTTGGCAGAACTGCTAAACCGTTACGCCGACGACGACGCCATCTTCGTTCCCGACGTTGGCTCCCCCGTGATCTGGGCAGCCCGCTACATCGATGTCAACGGCAAGCGTCGCATCATCGGTTCCTTCAACCACGGCTCGATGGCAAACGGCCTGCCGATGGGCATGGGCGCACAGGCGGCATACCCGAACCGCCAGGTAATCTCCATGTCCGGTGACGGAGGCCTCTCGATGCTCATGGGTGATCTGCTCACCTTGAAGCAGGATGGGCTCCCTGTGAAGATCGTCGTCTTCAACAACTCTTCGCTGAACTTCGTCGAGTTGGAAATGAAGTCGGCTGGCTTCGTCAACTACGCTACCGACCTGTCTGATCCCAACTTCGCCAACATCGCTGAAGCCTGCGATCTGAAGGGCTACCGCGTTGAAAAGGCAAAGGACCTAGAAAAGACCGTGAAGGAATTCCTAGCCCACAAGGGCCCGGCCATCCTTGACGTGATCACCGACCGCCAGGAGCTAACCATTCCTCCGACGATCGATCTGGATCAGATGAAGGGCTTCAGCCTATACGCAATGCGCACCGTGCTTTCCGGCCGCGGCGCAGAATTGATCGACATGGCAAAGACCAACATTAGGCAGCTGCCCAGCTTCTTCTAAGCACAGCTAGCAACGACAGAGGGCGCCCCTGTGGGCGCCCTCTTCTTATATAAGCTGCTGCAGCTACTCTACTGCCCGCCCATGCCTGTGGTAGCAAAGCCTTTGACGATTTGGCGTTGAAACAGGATGAAAACAATTACCAGTGGCAGTGCACCAATAACTGCGCTTGCCATACCTTGCGCGTACTGCACGCCATAAGCATTCTTTACAGTTCCTAACCCAACAGGGATGGTCATCAGGTTCGGCGAGTTTGTAATGATAAAAGGCCACAGGAAGTTATTCCAACACCCAATAAATACAAAGATCGCAACAGCTACGATGATCGATCTAGACAACGGCAAGATAATTGCAGTCAGGATCTTCATCCGGGAGGCGCCTTCCAACCTTGCTGATTCTTCCAGTTCAACGGGTAGCTGATCGAAGAAATTCTTTAGCACGATCACCATCAAGGGGGCCACTACCTGCGGTAAAGCTACACCGGCAAGCGTATCCGATAGCTTCATGAACTTCATCTGTTCAAACAGAGGAACTATCAGTATCTGAGGAGGCACCATGATAGCTGCAACAGTAAGGCCGTAGCATAACCGTCGACCAGGAAAATCTGTTCTCGAGAATACATACGCTGCAGGCACGGATATCAGCAGAGTGATCGCAGTTACTACGGCTGCCACTACCAGGGAGTTCCACAGCCACAAAGGTATATCTCCGCCGCGAATTACCGCGGCATAGTTATCGAGGGTCCATCCCTTAGAGGGCCAGAAAGCGAGGGGCGCTGCCGAAGCGTCGGCCTCGTGCTTGAACGACATCTGGAGCGCAAAGAAAATCGGGATTGCCCAAGCCAGTGCGGCAATAACCAAAGCCACAAATGCTCCGATTCGCGCACCCTTCGAATTCCCTAGGGTTAGAGAGCGAGCCTTCGCGTTATCCGCCGCTCTTTCATTACGGCGAGAACGTCCTTTTTTGAAGAACCTACCTCCAGCGATAGGTAGCTTTTCTGTAGTAGTGCTCATTTGTGCTCCTGCCGGCCGCGGCTCACCACTGCCATCTGGAAGAGGGATATCAAGACAATAATCGCGAAGAAGATGTACGACACTGCTGACGCATAGCCGACTCTATAGCCGCTGAATCCCGTATCGTATATGTACTGGATAATCGACCTTGTAGCTCCGTCGGGGCCGCCTGCAGTAAGCAGGAATATCTGGTCAAACACCTTCAAAGATGCAAGTATCTGCAAGAGGATAATCATTATGGTCGTAGGCCTAATGATCGGCAACGTTACCGAAACCAATCGACGCCATGGGCCAGCTCCATCGATCTGTGCAGCTTCATATACCTGGTCCGGGATGTTCTGCAAGGCTGACAGATAAAGCAAAAAGTTGAACCCTACCGTCCACCACACGGTTGTGAGGGCTATGGACCACATTGCTACGTGCTTATCGCTGAGCCAACCAACCTGTCCGATATTTAGGTGCTGCAAAATCCCGTTGATAAAGCCAAAATCATTGGCGAACATTACTCCCCACATAGCAGTAACCACGGATACGGGCAATAAGTAGGGGGTGAAAAAGGTTAGCCTCCACAGCCATTGTCCAGGTAATCCAGCTACCACCAGATAGGCAAGTAGGAATGACACGATAACCAGCGGAACAGTAGATATGAGGGTAAAAATGACGGTGTTGCCAAGACTCTGCCACATCTCTGGCGCAGTTAAAGCTTCAATATAGTTCGAGAACCCAACAAACTTGAATCGGTTTGATGCAAGAGATTGATTGGTAAGGCTCATCCAGATACCCCAGAGAATGGGCAAGATAAGGAAGAGACCAAATGCGACCATATAAGGAAGGGCAAACCAACCCGCTCCCTTTGAGGCCAATCTTGAATGTGATCTCATCTCAGTTCCTAGTTCGTTGGATTGGGTTGTTTAGCAATTGCCGTTATGGTGCTGAGCATATTTTCAATGACTCGTTTCGGCTCAGTTGTGCCTTTGAACCCTTCAATCAAGTGCTGACATACACGGTTTTGAAAATCCGTGCCGGCTCCGGCGTACCAGACAGGAGGATCAAAAACGACCGTCTGGGCCGCCTGAGCGTATTCGTTTTGCAGGGCCAATTCCTGGTATCCGGATTTCTTCTGGGAGGGCAAATATCCAGGGATATGGCCGGCGCTACCCCACCTATCGCCGAGTTTAAGCATCGATGCTACAAACTCGTAGGTATCTCGCTTCAGCGCATCGTTCATTCGCCTGTTCGCCGGAAATACATAGGTGTGAGAGTCAGCGTAATTAGCAGGCTGACCAAACATCGTGGGCATGGGGGAAGCTGCGAGCGCCGGAACATTTTCTTTAAAGCCGTTGAGTTCCCAGACTCCGGAAAGAATCATCGCGTTTCGACCTCCGTCGAACGCCGATAATCCACCGGCATAATCCTGATCAGCCGCCATGCATTTTCCATCCATCCAGTGATGGATAGCGGCTACCACACTCGCCGCCTTGTCTACATCCATCTCGGCCTTAGTGCCGGCATCAAAGCTGTACTCACCGCCCGTCTGATGATAAAGCCCCCAGAAAAGGCGCCATGCCTGCGCTGTGTCCAGCAGATACCCGAAGGCTATGCCGGCTCCTCCAACAATTTCGCCCATTTTTACCCCGGCCTCGTACATAGCGTCTGGGGAATCAATATTTAGGGTCCCATCGCTGCGCAGAATTCCCGCTTTATCGGCAATGTCTTGATCAAAGAAGGTAATGAAAGGATGCGTGTCTAGAGGAATTGCGAATTGCTTGCCATCGTACTGCCCCGCAGTAAACAAAGCTTTCGTGAATTTCGAGGAATCTACCCCGAATTCCTTGAACAGAGTCATGTCCCAAGGCTCTATGAGTCCGCCGGGCGCAAAACCAGGCATCCGGGAAACGTGCATGATCGCGGTACTTGGTGGTGCCTCAGAGGAAGCAGCCATAGCCAACTTAGTGTAGTACGGGTTACCCCAACTTAGTGTGGTCGGTTCTATCTTTAGAGAGGGATTCTCTTTCATGATCGAAGCGATCATCGCTCTTGTGTTCTCGCCATCAGCGCCACTAAATAGGTCCCATACAGAAACACTTTGT
This sequence comes from Actinomyces sp. UMB0138, assembly GCF_002849225.1. Taxonomy (GTDB): domain Bacteria; phylum Bacillota; class Negativicutes; order Veillonellales; family Veillonellaceae; genus Veillonella; species Veillonella parvula_H. Next base: position 656,771 of record NZ_PKMC01000002.1, on the reverse strand, counting down.
GTCGTTGTCTTCGCAGCAGTACAACCCGCGAGACCTAGCGATGAGGTCATCGCCCCTAGTCCAAGGCCTAATACAGTTAGGGCGCTCCCGCGAAGAAAAGAGCGTCGCGTCATTCCCACATTTTGCCGCAAATGCTGTTGCGCCATGACTTACCGTCTCACCTTCCTGGTCCTCTTTGACCGGCATGAAGGAATAGAAACCCAAAAGGATTCTCACGTGAGAGTATTGCACTGAGACAGTCACAGGTCAAATAGTTTTCATCTTCGCCCTATGCTGAGAACTACCAAAGATAGGGCATAACCATAAATATCTTGCCGTTACCGAAGGAGCACCGATGGGGGCAAAAAGGGCCACGATCAAGGACGTCGCTGCGCTAGCAGGAGTCTCCTGGAAGACAGTTTCTAACGTAGTCCATGACCGTTCTTGTGTTCGCTCGGCTACGCGTCATCGGGTACTGGCAGCAATCGAAGAACTGGGATACATCCCTAACCATTCAGCCCGCGACATTCGCGGCGGTTCAACCAGAACGATAGCCCTGGTTATCCCGCACCTCACAAACCCATATTTTGCCGGGTTGGCAGAAACTTTTCACAACGTGGCACACGAAGCGGATTACACAGTGGAAGTTGCCCTTAGTGGCGTACACGGAGAAATAGAGCGCAGGTACGCCTTGGGACGGCTTTCTCATTCCGTCGACGCCCTAGTAATGTCGCCGATGCTCCCCGAAACAAGCAAATTGCTTAGCCATCGCAACGACATACCAGTAGTACTGCTAGGGGAAGCAGTGGTTAACTCCGGCCCTGTCCGCCACGTATCCATTGACAACACAGCATCAGCAGTAGATATCGTCCGCCACGTAGTTGACCAAGGCGCCGAACGGATAGCCTTCCTAGGGGCACAATCGGGAGTAATCTCAACAGGATCTGAACGATTCGCCGGGATCCGTGCCGCTCTACTTTTCTCGCAGGGCAGCCTGGAAAACGACCTGTTCATCGCGACTGACAAGTGGACCAGAAGGGAAGGCTATAGGCAGACTTCTATGCTCTTAGACGAAGCCAACGGTTCACTTCCCATAGATGCACTAATAGCAGCAAATGACCTTCTCGCCTTGGGGGCACTACGAGCTCTTCACGAGAGAGGCATTAAAGCTGGCACAGATATCTTAGTTACCGGCTGGGATAATATCCCCGAATCACAATTCGCTATTCCACCCCTAACCTCGGTGGCTCCCGATCTTGCCTGCCTTGTGTCAGCGGCCCTGTTCGCAGCCGTAGGAGAACCCGCTTTTGAAGAATGCGCTTCCCGGGCAACACAATCCACTGCAGGCGGAGAAACAGACATCACAGTTCCTTACGAACTGAAAATTCGCGATTCCTCATTCTCACGTTGAAATTAAGTTCCATAGGGTGTTGACTGTAGGTACTTCCAGACAACTAAGTTAGGACACCATGACTAGCTCCAATGATGTAGCTGAGTTTTCATCCCTACAGACGCTAACTAACAAGGCGAGCAAGCTCGCTTCCCTGTTGGATCCTTCAATTCAAGACACGTCTGTGCCTAAACCAGAACACCCCCGCCCAAGCCTTGTTCGTGAAAACTGGCTAAATCTGAACGGTCCATGGGAGTTCGAAATCGACCCAGGCGATTCAGGCCGTGAGCGAGGTCTTCTGCAACGCCCGTTAGCGAGCACTATTACTGTCCCCTACGCTCCCGAGTCTCGACTATCCGGGGTAGAAAATGTCGATTTCATGGAAGCGGTGTGGTACCGCAAGAAAGTGATTCTTCCGACCTCATGGAAGAACGACGATAAGCGGCCAGTACTACACTTCGGAGCTGTAGATCACGATGCCACGGTATGGGTCAATGGCATTGAAGTAGCACGACACCGCGGTGGGTTCACCCCATTCGCGGCTGATCTAGACGGTGTTGCAAGCGGCGGCGAAGAAGTAGAAATAGTCGTCCGGGCTCGAGATTCTCGAACCGCCCCGCAAGCCCGCGGCAAGCAGGCAACCTGGTACGATTCAACCCATTGCCAGTACACTCGCACAACTGGAATATGGCAGACAGTGTGGCTTGAGGCTGTGCCAAGAACTCATATTCGTTCTCTTCGCATCTTCCCTTCAGTAGAAAACAATAGTTTTACTTTTGTTGTTCCCGTATCACAGAACATTCCTGGCTTAACTCTGCAGGTGGACCTTACGACACCCGAGGGCGATTCCGTTGCTAACCGCCGTAGCCACATCTCTGCGGACCTCTCCGCGCATCTAGAGATTCCCATTCCCTCAGAAAAAGTCCGCCTGTGGGAACCTGGTAATCCTCAGCTATACGCCGTTTGCGCCAAGTTAACGGACAACGCGGGACACGAACTGGATACTGTGCGGTCCTACTGTGGCCTTCGATCAACTGCCTTAAATGGACAGCAGTTTCTACTCAACGGCAAGAAGGTCTTCCAACGGTTAGTACTAGACCAGGGCTACTGGCCAGATTCACTGATGACTGCCCCTGACGACGACGCAATAAGACGCGACATTTGCATTGCACTAGCTGCCGGCTTCAATGGCGCTCGCCTACACCAAAAAGTGTTCGAAGAGCGAATGCTATTCTGGGCCGATCTACACGGCTATCTACTTTGGGGCGAATTCGGCGATTGGGGCGTCTCCGGCCGTGGCCCACTCGGCTACAATCAAGAACCGACTGCTTCATTTATTACCCAGTGGACCGAGGCACTCGCCCGCGACATTTCCCACCCATCGATCGTTGGGTGGTGCCCATTAAATGAAACCCATCAGGTATTGCACGATCGAATCACCGTTCTAGACGACGTGACTTTGGGAATGTACCAGCTCACGAAATTAGCAGATCCTACTCGTCCAGTCTTGGATACCTCTGGATATGCGCACAGGGTCCGTAATGCTGACATATATGACTCCCACTCCTATGAACAAGATCCAAAGGCATTCCAGGAAGAGCAATCCGGCCTAACTACTGGTAGCCCCTATGTAAATCGTGTGGAGTTAGCACCTAATCAGATGCCTTTTGCAGATGGAAGCTTCTCTGTACCCTACGCGGGCCAACCATTCTTCGTCTCTGAGTTTGGAGGCATCTGGTGGAACGAGGAGGAAGCGAGAGCGCAACAGGAAGTAAATGATCAGGCCGCTTCGTGGGGATATGGGGACAGAGTCCGTTCACTAGAGGAGTTCTACGAGCGTTTTGCCGGCTTGGTCTCAGTCCTCACTGCAATGCCGCAGACATTTGGCTATTGCTACACCCAGTTGACCGATGTATTCCAAGAGAAAAATGGAATCGTTGCGTTCGACAGGAGCTCCAAGCTCGACATAGAACGGATCAGGAAGATACAAGCTAAACCAGCAGCCTATGAAGAATAGGCAACCATAGACAAGATCGTGCTCAGGGCAGCCGACAACATGTTCTTGTGGCTGTGGAGGTGCGTCGACCGTTGAGGCTTTAGGGCCGCTCTTCCAACGCATCTTCCTGAGTAACACGTCTGATAACCCGAGCAGGATTTACGGCAGCTATAACCCCCTCCGGAATATCCCGGGTTACCACCGAACCGGCACCCACAATCGCGCCGGCACCGATCGTGACACCAGGAAGTACACACACCTTCGCGCCCAACCACACGTTGTCCCCTATCGTGATTGGGCTCGCCTTCTCGATACCCCTATTTCGGTCCTCAGGCAGACGCGCATGGTCGGCAGTATAAAAACCACAATCGGGGCCAATAAAGCAATGGTTCCCGATAGTGATGCCGCCACCGTCCATAAAGTAGGCATTATGGTTTACAAAGACGTCATTGCCAATCTTCGTCAGCGTCCCATAGTCAGCAAACACCGGAGACAAAATCGTCGCACGTTCTCCAAGGGTTGGAAACAGCCTGGCAAGCACGTCCAGGCGTTCCTGCTGCCTTGACGGTGGCAAACTATTCAGTTGAAAACAGAGCTCGTCTGCTCGCTGCCGCAGCCTCAAGATTTCACTGTCATAGTTCGCGTCATAATACTGCCCAGCAAGCATCTTTTCGTATTCGCTCAAAACGCCCCCAAGATACAAAAAACTCGCGGCCAAAACCGCGAGTAACTGGTGGAGCTAGGGGGATTCGAACCCCCGACCTTCTCATTGCGAACGAGACGCGCTACCAACTGCGCCATAGCCCCTTAAGACTTGTACAGGTTAGCACTAAACGGGCACCAGTTTCCAACTGTCGCAGCTTAGATCACAAAAAGGCCGGCCAGGAACACCTGGCCGGCCTCGAAAGCTGCGATTCATTAGGACGCGTTCGCTCTACGAGCCTCCAACATATCGTCCCCATCCATACGAACAAGCGCAGTGCGTGCCACCTCGGCAGAAGTCATCGCGACCTCGGCCTTCCGGACGGTACGCGGCCTGTACGGTACAGCAACCCCCGCCGCAGGGGTATCCCCGCGCATGTGTTCCACCGCTACAGTGCGTGGCTGGACCAGCGGCTTCAACTTGTGAGTCGGAGCAGGGACCGGCATAGGAGACCAAGTCATCCCCTTGGCATACTTACGAGGCCGCTCGTTTCCCGCAACCGGCTGCGCAGTAGAACCAGCCTTGGCCTCTTCTTGCTTCTGCTGATCTTGCTCCTGATCCTTCGCCTCAACCTGCTCGGTCACCCCGGGATCATACTTTGTCAGTCTAGAAAGCTGCCGCCAAGACCTATTCGCCTTCGGTGCGGGACGGTCGGCCGCAAGCGCTTCCTGCTTCAGTTTGCGAATACGTGCCATATCAGCAACGTCCTGCTTGCGATCAGCAACAGTGGAGCGCCTGGAATAGTAGAGTGCAGCGCCAACTCCCGCAGTGGGCAGCAGCGCCCACAGCAACGAGATCTTCCCGGCCGCGGCAACAATCAGCACCAGTACGAGGGCGGCCACCATCAACGCGGTAAGCGCCACCCTGCGTTGGGCAGCAGCATGCCTGCGGGCAACTAACGCGGCTCGCTGCGCACGCGCATTTACCAATTCAGACCTGCTGTTGTTCATTTTGCCTCCTATTTGGGGGAACAGTATCCCACCGTTTTCCCCGCGGCTTTGGTACTGAACGCTTTCAGTATTCAATATTTGCAGTTTTCCGGAGAACCTATCCGCTTCGTTGCCCTGGCTGGTTGCCAAACGCCACAAGACGACCTTGGGGAAGACAACCCCAAGTACAACAAGTACAACTGCTGCGAAAGCCACTCCTCCAAACTCCACATCGTTAAATCTATGAAAGAAACAGCTAGATCGTGGACGACTCGCCCCGAAAGTTCCAAACCATGAGAACGATTCAATAACCGTCCTTATCAATAGTCACAACTTTCACATCAGTAACAACTGTTGTTCTGCTTGTGAGCCTCCAGCCTGGCCACAAACCCACCGTGCGCGTCCTCGACAGTAGCAGCGAAAGAGACGTGGTCCGCCCAACTGCCGTCGATACAGATGTATTTCCTTCGCACGCCTTCTTTACGCAGGCCAAGCTTGCGCGGAATCGCCAAGGAACGGGCGTTCTCGGGCCGAATATTGATCTCGGCTCGGTGCAGGTTCAAATCGGTAAAGCAGGCGTCCAGGGCCATAGCCACTGCCAGAGTCATCAAACCCATATTCGCCCAAGTCTGCGAAATCCAATACCCAATAGCGCAACTTTGCGTAGCCGCCCTCGAGATGTCGGAAATAGTAAGTTGCCCTATCGGTTGACCGTCGCCCTCGATGACCAAAGGCATCATGCGGCCTTCCAATATCTGCCTGTTACAGCTGGCCACATACTGTTCGAAGGTGGGTGGGTCTACCGGGTACCCCACCGGCGCGCTAGCTTCCCAAGGCCCCAACCACTCGCGCTCCCCATAGCGAAGTTCATTGACCCGAAGGTGATCAGCGCGCTTCATTTGCCTAAGCCGCAAATAGCCCAGATTCGCCGTGGTAATCGAGGCCAGCTCGGGCTTGTCATAGACCAAGTCAAGCGGTCTGCGCAGCGCCAACCGCGCCCGATCTACTAGCGAGAACACTAGTCGAGCACCATGCACACTAGTTCGTCTCCGGCGCGCACTTCCGTAACATCCTCCGGAACTACAGCGAGAGCGTTCGCCTCCGTAAGCTTGGAAAGTAGCAGATCCCTGGGGTCGCCACAGACGCTGGCCACATAGCCTTCAGCGGGAGCGCCAGAGAGCGCCACGCGGACGAATTCTCGTTTGCCAGCCGGCGAGGTCCAGCCCCGGTCTACCCGGGCAGTAAGGGCCGTGCGGTAAAGCTCGGACCAGCCTGCCATGGACCGCAGTGCCGGACGCACAAATACTTCGTAACAGATCTGAGCGGTTACGGGATCACCAGGCAAACAGAAAATCGGAGTATCTTCTACCGTGCCCACACCCATATGTTTGCCAGGAGCAATGGCTACGGAATCGAAACGGACAGTCCCTAGGGGCGACAAGACCTCTTTTACCGTGTCTCCTGCCCCGTAGGAAAGACCGCCGGTAGTAATCAAGAGGTCGGCGCGTACCAGCTGGTCCTCGATAGTTTGCCGCAGGATGCGGTGCTCATCTGGCACAGCATTCACGCGGAAAGTATCGGCACCGGCATCCGCCACCGCAGCCGCAAGGGCGTGCCCATTAGCATCGAAAACAGCACCGGGGCTAGCGATCCGACCGGGTTCTACCAGCTCGTCACCAATGGACATGACGACGACTCTAGGATGCGGATGCACCAGTACACGCAATCTACCCACCCCAGCTAGCAACGCAATCTGCCTGGCGCCGATGCGCTGGCCTTCCTGCAACACGTTCTGGTAGGCCTCAACGTCGCTTGCTCGGGGACGAATATTCTGTCCCGGCAACGAAAGCTTCTTAATCTGCACATTCGATTCGTCCCGGTCGGTGTCCTCTAGGTCCACCACAGCATCCGCCCCTGCTGGCACCGGCGCCCCAGAAGCAATACGAACCGCTGTTTCGGCAATCACTGAAGTAGGATCAACGTCGCCAGCGCGAACCTCATCAATTACGCGCAAATAGACTGGCTCGTCAGCGCTAGCCCCCGCAATGTCGACGCTGCGCACTGCGTATCCGTCAATCGTGGAAACATCGGTAACGGGCAGATCGAACGGGGAGGCTACGTCCTCGGCAAGAATGCACCCGACCGCATCCGGTAGCAGTACCTCTAGCGGTGGAAGCGGACCCACCTGAGCCAAACAAGCTTCTAAATGTTGGGCGACAGTTCGCATGCGCGCTCCCCTCAAAGTTGCAGTTTCCTTAAGGCTATATGTTTTCCCTGTGGCGACCTTGCTCGCACGCCGAAACCTGCAATGATGGGATCATGAATACGGAGCAATCATTTGACGCGGTAGTCGAAGAAGACATCGAGGACAAAAAGGCAGCTCTAAGAGCCAAAGTGCGCGCCTGCCGCAAAAAGTTAACTCCTCAGGCCCGGAAGGAGGCGGCGAAAAAGATCCTCGACGCCGCTGCTCCCCTGTTAGAACGCGAGGATGAAACCATTGCCTCCTATGTTCCGGTAAACGCTGAACCCGACGTAATGGGCATCGCAAATGAGGCCTTCAGGCAGGGCAAGGAAGTCCTCCTGCCACGCCTTGGCCCCAAGCTTTCTCGCACCTGGGCGCTCTACCGCGGTCCGGGCGACCTGCAGGTACATGCGCCTGGCCGCCCTCCTGCCCCGTCTGGCGAAATACTTTCCCCGGACGTCATCAGTAGAGCCGGGCTGCTTATTCTGCCCGCCCTAAGTATCGACCGTTCCGGAAATCGGTTGGGCCAAGGTGGGGGTTGGTATGACCACATTTTGGAAAATGCTTCTGCAGATGCCTGCATTTGCGCAGTTGTCTACACTTCGGAATTTTTAGATGCCGAGGACGCTCTTCCTATTGCCCCTCATGACAAGAAGGTGAACGCAGTACTTACCCCTGCTGGGTTCTTATACCTTAACTAGCCCTTCATAACTTATTGGTTGCAAAAGGTGGACTGCATAGCACTCTAACTATTATTTCCTATACTCGTCGCTCTAAACTTGGAGGCAAATAACCCCGTTTACACAGGAGAAGAAAATGCTTCAGGGATTCAAAGAATTCGTAATGCGTGGCAATGCGCTGGAACTAGCCGTTGGCGTCGTTATCGCCGGCGCCTTCTCGGCAATCGTCACCGCGATCGTCGACGGCATCATTAACCCGATAATTGCTGGCCTAATCGGCAAACCTAACTTTGACGAGGTCGCAGCATTCCACCTGGGCAACGCCACCGTCAAGCCCGGCTTGCTAATCACCGCCGTTATTAACTTTATTTTGATAGCTGCAGCCGTGTATTTCCTTATTGTTATGCCCGTCAACAAGATCAATGAAAAGATCGCTGCTAGCCGCAAGGCTGGCGAAGAAGTCGAGGACGCAACCGTTTCCGAGGACGTCGCTCTGCTAACCGAAATTCGTGACCTTCTTGCAGCCCAGCACGGTGATACTGCCACAATTTCCAGTGCAGAAGGCCGCCACCGCGCAGATATCTGATTTGAGCTGGATGTAAAAATGGGGACCAATTTGGTCCCCATTTTTATTTGCCTAATTCAGCTTCCCCAGTGCGGCGGAACATTCTCGCGTAAGCGCGCGTCATTTTCTCCTTTGCCGTGGTCGGTCGAAGTCTTGGCTAGCTTTACGTAATCCGGCTGCACAGCGCCTTCGTCCCAACTTGGGGCCTGCCCCATCTGGAGGCGCTTCTTGTCCGCCTGCGAAACGAACACCGCCCGTCGTCTAGGCTTCTTCATCGGCCGATTCTTCTGCCGGGTCTGCCACGGCTCCATTGCGACGAGCTACGTTCGCCAGCACCGCATTTACCTGCGCCCCGCGGCGTACGATCTGCAAGGCTTCAATCAGTTCCGCAACCATCTGCGATTCGCTGCGTTCCACCCCGTCAGAAGCAATCCACTTCGCCATCTCGTCTAGCTGGTCATCGCCGTAGGCGGTAAGCGGCAGCCCCGGCGCGATGGGAGGACGCGGTTCGGAGCGAACCGGAGCCGGTTCACTGACCTCGCCAGATTCGTCCACTTCCAGTTCGTCCGTCTGCTCCACCGAAGGTTGCGGAGCCGACTCCGGCAGCGGTTCACCCTGCGCTTCCTCGACAATATCGAGTACCAGGTTCAAGATAGCTTCGGCCTCTGCCTGGGGATTCATGAAGACCGCGGTGGAATACACCGTGTACACGCCCCACCCAAATTCGGCTAGGCGGGCAGGCAGGATCCGCTCCCGCCGCCGCAAAGACGGCTCTGAAGCGTAGGCGACGTTGTCGGTGAGTACCGCTACCAGCAGTTCATCCGGGAATGCCGGATGGCCAATTGCCAGCGGAATGCGCACCCCTTTATCTGTACCCACGTTGGGCAGCACGGTAAGACCCAGACGATACAAGCGTTCTGCCAGGTCAACTAGCAAACGATCCGGTTCAGATTCCTCTTCTGTAGAAGCCTGTGCCAGTTCGATCGGAGACAACGCCTTGTCGGATTCCTGGGCGCTAGCTAGCAGATCTACCAGCATGCGAGCGCCCTCGGAATTCAACCGAGATTCGTCAATATCTTCCGGGGTAAACGAAGCAACCACGTCCAAATCCCCCCGCACGGCTGAAAGGGCGTCAACCAACAAAGATGGGCCCGTAGAACCGCTGATTGCCCCGAAGTCGTGCAAGACGCGTCCGTGCGGAGTCTTAGCAAATCCGACTGCCAAAATGATGCGGTCTCGGCGTAGCCCCGCCGCGTGTGCAGCATCCAAGGTCACGAACGGTTCCACGGCCGTGGGCTTGAAGAACGAATCGATAGCCGGCGAATCCGCCACCGCGGAAATGATCGCCTCTCGGATGCGTTGGGCATGCCGCGCATTTAGCGTGACCACTGCCAAAGACTCATCGGGCCGCGACAGCGCGTGCTCAATTACCAAGTCGACCACGGCCTCGACCTCGTCAGCAGAAGATTCGATAGCCGAAAGTCCGGGGGCGGGCATCCCGCGCCCGTCTACCAAATGTAGTCCCAGCGCCGAAGACGTCCGAGGTACCGGAACCGAAAACACAGCGCGCCCGTACCCGTGCGACGCCAAGAAATCAGTAACCGCTTCGTTCGACTTCCCCACCGAGGGCGGCACCGTGATATGCGGCAGTATTTCGGCAAATTCGGCCACTGCTCCGCCGAGCTTACGCCGCACGTCCCCGGCCACAACAACCTGGCTGGCCCTGCATAGAGCCGGCAACAGCTGCGCAACTTCGAGGCGCTCCACGCCGTCAAGAACTACCACGTCAATGCGCGCCTTCTCGTCGAACAGGCTAGACATCTGCAGCGGCGGAATAATGCGGATCGGCATCACGTACGCCGACAGCGGGTAATCTGCCAGTATCTGCGGCAGTGGCAGGTCGCGATCGGCAGCCAAGGCCTCGTACAAGAGCCCCGCCTGGTCGCGATCATCTAGCAGGCGCCGGCGCACCTGCTGGGCAATCTTGAAGCGTGCCTGTGGCACCAGCGAACGTTCTTGTTCCCGATCTAGGTTGCGCAGCTGCGTGCTGAGGCCGGCCAACGTTTTTCCGGTGTAGTGAGCCAGGCGGTCATCCTGGGACAGCATCACCGAAAGGGCGGAAGCCCACCATGCCAAGTCCAGCTCGGATGGGATCAGGTAGTCAGGCACCTGCCGTGCCCGCAGGTCATCCACTAGATCTTCAAGCCCGAGCGCCTTGATCTTCTTTAGCACTTTGACACGTTCAGGGAGCCTGGCAGCGCCATCTTTGTCCTGGGCAAGCGCGTCCATGAGCCGCACTAGGTCATCTACCGGCATCTTGGCCAAATCGCCGTGCACGGTAGAGAAGAACGGCGAAATTGCCTTCAGATCAGTGCGTAGCGCCTGGTTGACGTTGATCATCTCGTCGAGGCCGCCCGGCAGTTTTGGCCACCCGGCCGCGTCTCCGTATTCGGCCCAGACACTCCGCAGATTCTGCACCCTAGTAAGGCGTTCGTGCAGGTTATCCACCTTTACTCCGGGACGGACCATGTCCCGAGCCTGCCTCACCAGACGCCTGCGGGTCGATCCCTTCATGTTGAGGGCGCGTTCCTTACGCCATTCCTTGGGCGCGGTCGCGATCATCATGTCTGCCGCCGAGCGTTCGAACACCATCGGCAAGAACACGTCGAGGCTGTCGCGGACTCCGGCTAGCAGTTCCAGCTGCTGTTCCCAGTCTTCCAAGGTGTGGGCCTGGGTCAGCCCGGTCTCGCGTGCAACGCGCCCAATGTTGGCACGCACTTGCGGCAGCGATTGGATAGAGATGCGCTGGACGCATTCGACAGTTTCGGCAACGGCTTCGGGCGCGGAAATTACTGCCCCGTGCCACGGGTTAGACTTCTTGCCCGCCTTGAAGATGCCCAACTCGGCAGCTTCCTGCAACGCTGCCCGCGCGCTGGCTGCGCCGTCCTCGGCAATCTTGTCCAAACGTTCTTCCGAAAAGCGCACCTTGGTGCGTGGCCCGGAAGTACCCGCAGTAAGGTCAGTCAAAACCTGCAAGGCATCGTATGGGGAGATTCCCCAAGTTTCCTTTGGCTTGTGCAGAGCCTGGGTGTAGCCCCCCAGCTTCTCGCGTACCTTCACCAACTCGGTGCGGATGTCCTCTACCATGTCCGCATCTTGGGTATTAGTCGGTTCGATAGTGATCGCGTGCCGCAGCGCGGCGATAGCTCCGCGATCCCAATCGGTGCTATCCGATAGATCTAGCACCAAGTCGTCTAGCCCCAGTTCGCGCAGGTAGGCCATCAAGGCTGTGGCGGCACGGCGTTCGCCCGGCACATACGCCACGCGTTTGCCGCTGACAGCTGCATCGACCATGATAGCCGCAATGGTCTCCGCCCTCTCGGATGCGGGCGGGGTGTCGAGTACCAGGGATCTGCCGGCAGCAACCGCGTCGAGGGCGTCATGCTGCAGCGGGTCGAGCAGGCCCACCCCTTTTTCGGTGTGCGGGTCCCGGTCGGTGCGAATCGGCTCGGCAAGCGGCTTCGCCAGCGCCGCACGCGCGGTATCATCGCCGGCAAGAGCGGCAACCACCGTAGATTCCACGGCTCGCTCGCGCAACCGCTGCAAATCGCCAATCACTATGTCCGCTGGCTTCACAAACACTCCGAGCGTGAGCGACTCGTACATGTCGAAGCCAACCAGGTTCAGCGACCCAGCTTCGCGCAGGAAACGCAACGCATTGAGCGGCGAAAAATCCCCCACCTTGTCGAATTGGGAGATGTCCAGCTTCAGCCCCTTATCGCGAAGGGCCTGCGCCAATTCACTATTCAGGCTGAGCCCGGGGCGAAGCGTCAGAAGGATGTCGTCGTCCTCGGCAAGCTGCATAGTGAGCGGGCGCAGCAAGGCCGTGACAGAGTGAGCAGACGAAGTGCCGTCAGTAGCATCCGTCCAAGAAGCGGTACCGATCCCCAAGTGCATGGGGATTGCCCCCTGGCCCGAGCTCAGTTCACTCTGAGCCGCAAGGAGGTCGTGAGCGCGCATGCGCACGTGCGCCAACGCGTTCGGTTCGCGCACCAAGTTGGTAAGACGTGTAGCCCTGCCGGCATAGAGCTGGGCAAGACCGGTCGGATGCGCCGCAAACAGCTCCAATTTGGGCAGCGACGGAGCGGAAGTAGCGGACTCCTGGAGTTCCTCTACCCACCCGTTCAAAGCCTCATCTACCAGCTGAGACCTGGTAGAGGGCGCGCCTTCGGTGGCCTTCTTTGGGCGCAGCTTAGAAAACTTCTCACTTTTGCTCACCGTTCCACCTTATCCAGACCAGACACCGGAACCGAGCGACGGGCGCGCGCGCCTTAAAATAAGCCACAAAAATTGCCCCACCTGGGGGCAATCCTTGCTCTTAGGCCTAGCTAACGAACCTTCACGCTAGAAGCAGCAACACCAGCTGCCTCGCGGGCCTCCGCGGTAGAAGTTCCCACTGCGAGGGCGACCCCCATGCGGCGGTCGTTATAGGCTTCAGGCTTTCCAAACAGGCGCACGTCAACGCAGGCGTTCGTACCGTTAGTGGTTGCCAAGGCCTCTTCGACGCCCTCGAAACGAGGCTGGTCGGAATGTACCTGCGATTTGATCGGCACAGAAGCGCCGGGGCGTCGGATCGACACGTCCAGCGGCATTCCCAAGATGGCGCGGGCATGCAAGTCGAATTCGCTGTGGTACTGGCTGATCAGGGTTACCATGCCCGTGTCGTGGGGACGCGGAGAGAGCTCCGAGAACATGACTTCGTCCCCGGCCACGAACAGTTCCACCCCGAAAATGCCGAGGACGGGCCCTTGCCATTCGGGAGTTTCGGCTGCCAACGCATCAGTGACTGCCTTCGAGACCTCCCGCGCCCGCGCCAGCACCTTCGGTGGCATCTGGTGCGGCTGCCAGCTTTCGACGTAGTCTCCGCGGGACTGAGTGTGCCCGATGGGGGCACAGAAGCTAGTTTGTACCTGCCCGTGAGCGTCTAGGTGACGAACCGTGAGCAGGGTAATTTCGTAGTCGAAATTGATCTTGGATTCGCAAATGACCCAGTTGGTGTGTGCGCGTGCCTCGCTCTGCGCCTTCTTCCACGCGGTAGCGATCTGCTCCGGAGCGGTTACTAGGCTTTGGCCGTGGCCCGAAGAGGACATCGTGGGCTTCACAAAACACGGGAAGCCAATCTTATTTGCCAATTCCTCCAATTGTTCTTCCGAGGACGCAAACCCGTAGTTCGAAGTGGGCACCCCCGCCTTCTCAGCCGCCAGGGTACGGATAAACCGGCGATCAAAAGTTGCCTGGACCGCGGGCGCACTAGGAACTACGCGTACTGGCGAAACCTTGGCCTGACCGCGTTGTTCTTCCATCCACTGTTCCAAGACGCCGGCAGCCAGCTTTTCAACTTCGGGGACGACCAGATCCGGGTTCACCTCGGAAAGTAGCTGCGAAAGCGCCTGGTTATCCGTCATATAAACTATGCGCGAGTCGTCCGCGACCTGCATAGCAGGGGCGTTGGCGTAGGAATCGACGGCTATAACCGTGCAGCCGAGACGTTTGAGCGAGATGGTCAGTTCTTTGCCTAATTCGCCGCTTCCCAGGAGCAGGATCTTGGCGGGCAAAGTAAGAGGAAAATGGTTCGCGTTCATATATAGAATCGTACATGCCTGATAGCGCAGGCCTCGCCCTAATCCACTTTTCTTGTGTTTTCGGCCAGGATTTTTCTGTGCACGGGGATGGTCATCGCGTTAGCGAAGGCGACCAACGCGATGCCGCCTATAACTACCACTGCCCCTGTAAGCACCGCTACTAGCCCGTCATACCTACTTAGCTCGTCATTGTTCAGGGCAAGAAGCATCATGGGAAACGCGTTGAGGACGCCAATGAGGTATCCAATTAGGCACACGCCGGCTACTGGCGCCAGAGCCTCGGTAGCTGACACTTTCAGTGCGAAGGAATCGGGGGCACCCATTCGGGCAAGGGCTCGCGTTTGGCAGGCGTGTTCATATTCTGCCGATAGTCCTGCGAGCAACGTGGAGGCGGCAGCCAGTAGAAAACCGAATAGCACGGTAAGGCCGGCCCCGACCTTTACGTCTGCCAAACCGGTGAGCACTATTTGTTCGTCTTTGTGTGATGCCACCCCCATCCCAAACCGGGGCGTAGTTGCGGCAGCGCCGGCAATTACAGACAGGAAAGCCACCCCTGCGACCCGCCTCCACGTATCACGCGGGGCTGCCATTATGCGTCTTGCCGACACGGATACGACGAGGTTAGAGGAGACGGCAAAGGCTCTTGCGACGAGCCGCAGCAAATAGGGCATTGCCATTACCATGGTCCACCCGGCCACCAACAACACCATAATGACCAGGAGCAGGTTGGCCTGCATCTGATTATTAGCAAAGGTGGACGGGATGATGATTGCTGCCGTTGCCGAAGCCACAAACAGTAGTGCTCGTCCTCCGCGCAGCTTGCGTGAGCGGGATTTTCTAACCACTCCTTGGGGAGAGATAATTACGCGCCGCAGTCCCAACGTCGCCGCTTCCCCACTGAGCAGAACTATAGCCAGTGCGCAAGCTAGGTACCCCAGAGGCGGAAGAAACATTTCCCTCCAGAGCAACGGGCTACCTTGAAATGAGAGTTTGTGTAACGGGGGCAGTGCCAGCATGCAGAGGGCGAAGCCACACACCGTTCCGATGCTCGCCTGCAGCATCGTCTCTAAACCTGCAATTTTCACTATTCCCCACTGGGACACTCCCAGCAGCCGCAAGGTCGCCATTCTGTGTTCGCGCGCGTTAGCGCCCAGTAAAGAGGCAGAACTAGCAAGCGTAGTCAGAGGGCCGATGAGTAGGGCTAACGCCAGCAATGCCAGAAGAAAGTAGAACCCTGCAGTCGACTTGCCCAACGTCCAGTCTGCCAGCGCACTCACCGGGTGAACGAATCTACGCCAGAACATGTAGGTGCCGGTGGCAACCAGGTAGGTAATGGCCGACACCACCGTAAATGCCCCTACAGAAGCTAGCACCAGCGGCCCCTCACCGCTGGCCGCCCCGAATCGGTGCCTAGCTATTTGCGCGGTAGTCGAGAGCAGGTTTTTCGCCTGCAAGGCACGCTCAGGCATCTTTTCCCCCGATCAGCTGTTCAGAATGAACCAGCCCGTCACGAATTTCCACCACCCGATTACACCAGGAAGCAACGTTCAGATCGTGGGTAACTATTACCAGAGCCGTATCGAAAATACGCGCTAGAGCCGTAAGTACTTGCATCACCTCGTGTGATGTCGGCTGATCAAGCGCACCGGTAGGCTCGTCGGCAAACATGATCGCCGGATTCGTCACAATGGCACGGGCAATAGCTACGCGTTGGGCCTGACCACCTGACATGTCTCCAGGCAGCACATTGGCTTTGTCTGCAATCCCAAGCCTGGCCATCGCATCGGTAGCCACCCGCAGCGCCTGGGCCCTCTTCATTCCACGCAACTGCAACGGTAACGCCACGTTGTCACGCGCCGGCAGTTCCGGTAACAGCGCCCCATCTTGGAACACGAACCCGAACGAGCCTAATCGCACCGCCGACCTAGCTGCATCGGACATGGTAGAGAGCTCTTCGCCCTCAAAGACAATGCTTCCTGTATCCGGGGTCAGGACGCCCGAAAGACAATGCAGCAGAGTGGACTTGCCAGAACCGGACGGGCCCATGACCGCGAGCGCCTCGCCCGCGCGAAGCTGCAAGGACACGTCGGCTAAGGCGCGCACTTTGCCAAAAGACTTGCTGATGTTTCGCGCTGCCAGGATTGTTTTCTTCATAGCTCCATTCCACTAATTGCTGCGGCGACTTGGAATATGCGCCGCCTGAATAGTGTGGTAGGGCCTGCCCTACTTTGTTCACCTTACCGGGCGGACTCGCGGGGCCGCCGGATGCCTATCGTTAGGATAGGCACGTGAGGTTATTTTCCAGATGGCAGGAGCGTCGTGAGGCGGCAGAAGAGGTGCGCCGCCTTGCCAAGTCGCGCCGGGCTATTGTCGACGCGTACGAGGTGGAGCGTCGCCGCATTGAACGCGATCTGCACGATGGGGCGCAGCAGTACTTGGTGGCCGCCGCACTCACCTTGGGGGAAGCCGAGTTGGATCCAAGCTTGCAAGAAAATCCGCAGCTGGCCGACTTGCTTGCGAAGACTCACGAGAATTTGGATACCGCACTGGCACAACTGCGAACTACCGTGCGTGGGATCCACCCGCAAGTGCTGGAAGATAAGGGGCTCGTAGCCGCTCTCGAGGACGTAGTGCGCCACAGCGCTATCCCGATCACAATCCGCTGCCCCGCCCCTGTTCCCCCACTTCCCGAGGGCGTATTGGCCTGCGCCTACTTTTTCACCACCGAGGCGATCACCAATGCCACCAAGTATGCGGCAGAAGCTCCGGTGAACGTGTTGATAACGGTAGGAGAGCAGTTACGTATTTCTGTGCAGGATGACGGTCCGGGCGGAGCCACGCTCCTTGAGGGGCACGGCTTGGCCGGCATTCAAGAACGGCTGGCAGCCTTCGGCGGCTCCCTAACCATCTCTTCCCCGTTGGGCGGTCCCACCCAGGTGATCGGCTCGATCCCACTACTGCTCTTTGCTGGCGAAAGCGCTATAAAACTGGAGAAACAATGAAATTGGTATTAGCTGACGACTCCGGCCTGCTGCGGGAATCTTTGGCGGGCATGCTGGAACGGCAAGGCTTCCAGATCGTGGGGCAAACGGATAATGCGCAGACTCTGCCGGTGCTGGTAGATGCCCTGTTTGCCGAGGACAATGCTCCCGACCTGGTGGTCACTGACGTGCGCATGCCCCCGAATATGGCAGAGGACGGCCTGGAAGCCGCGCAAAAGATCCGTGCCGCTCACCCGCGCCTCGCCATTTTGATCTGCAGCCAGTATGTCGCCCCCGCATATGCCAGGGCGGTACTGGACATGACCCAGCCGGGCACGGGTACCGGATACCTACTGAAAGACTCGGTGGGCCACGTTGCTGATTTCATTTCTACCCTGCGCGCTGTGGGCCGCGGTGCGGTAGTGATAGACCCGCAGGTGGCTGGGGCAATGGTGTCTTCGACTGGCATAGACCAGCTGACCGAGCGCGAGTTGGAGGTCCTGGCCCTAATGGCGCAGGGGAAATCCAATTCGCAGATCGCCGAATCACTCTTCGTGTCCGGGGCCGCGGTGGGCAAACATGTGGCGAATATTTTCGCCAAGATGGGGCTCACCCCCGATCAGGAAAATCGCAGGGTGCGCGCCATTTTAACCTATTTGCAGGACAAAGCTCCCCACTAGGTCAGTTGTAGGTAACTTCTGCCTTCTTCTCGGCAAAGTCGGCTACCAGTTCTGCCCAGTCATCCTTGTTTTCCCAAGTTAGTACCAGACGGGAATCCTGCTCATAGGAGCGCACCTGGCACTTCCCCTTGAAGGCGGGGTGGGACTTGCGCAGCTGCAGCAAACCCAGAATTCGGCGCACTACAGGGGAGCGCAATTCCTCGCGAACCTGGGCGGCACTATAGTACGGCCGGTTTATGTCGCGGCCAACGCCCGTTTGCGCCAGCAGTTCCAGATCGCAGGGGGCCGCAAGCAGCCCCGCGTAGTAGACCTGGCAGACGCCGGGAGTGAAGGCCTGCACCGCCCTCGCCAAAAAGTACGCGTCCTCGTCTGCCCCACAAGCATCGAAGAAAGTGCAGTTCACCTGGTAAATATCCAGATTGGAAGCGTTCCAGCCAGTGGCCTTCCTGGACGCCCCCTTGGAAGCCTCGTGGATGCCTTCGACAAGGCCGTCCACTGCCTCAGCCGAAAGCAGCCCGGCTTCCCCGCTCTGCTGATCAGGCCCCACGTCGACAATGCCAATTCCATCGTGAGTATCCAAGACCGTAATCGCGTTCGTGGGACGAACCTTCAGCCACTTAGTCAGCGGCCCCACCTGCCCCGTGTAGAGGGCGTGCAACACCAGCGGCGGCAGCGCAAAGTCATAGACACTATCTACCTTCTGTGCCACCTGAATCTGGTTCTTGTAATGCGAATGGATCTCGACTAAAACACTCATGCCTAGGGCACGTGCCTGCTCGGTGAGTTCGCCGATGAACTCGTAAGTCTGCGGAGTCATAAAACAGCTGCTTCCAGCGGTCTTCACCGAATACCCCACCGCGTCCAGGCGCACCTGGCTGACTCCGCCAGCAGCCATAGCGGAAAGGATCGAGGCAATGTAACGGCGCCCGCCCTCGGAACGCATATCCACGTCGATCTGCTGGGGCGTAAACGTAGTCCACACAAGCCGTGTCTGCTCCCCCCACTTGTAGTGGGTGAAAGGCAGCCCGGGGCGAGGACGATAAATCGCTGCCAAATCCTGTTCGCTAGCCCCTTCCGGGAACACCGAGGACAGAGTCAAGAACATGTCCGCATAAGGCGAACCCTGCCCCTTCTCTACAACGTCCTGGAACTGGGCGGACTTATAAGACATATGGTTGACGATCATGTCTGCCATGACCGAAAAATCCTGCGAAATCTTCTTTACGTCATCCCAGGAACCAAGCCGCGGATCGACACTGGTGTGATCGGAGGGATCAAAGCCCGCATCCGCCCCATCGAAAGGAGTAAAGAAAGGCAGAATATGTACCCCGTCGAATGCGTCGCGAAGCTCAGTCATCAAAGAGGCTAGTTCAGAAAGATCTTTCCCGAACCTATTGGCGTACGTAATTAACTGAGTCGAATCGGAATACTTCGGCTGGGACAGAGTAAAAGAATCATCTGGATGTGGTGGAATCAAAACGCCTCCAAAGCACTAGTGCTTACAGGTTAGGACAAGTTGCGCCCCGGCAAAAGTAAAACAGGGTTTGCCGGGTACTACCGGACATAAACCACTAGTGTTTAAACGCCATTGTCTTTTCGCGAAGGAGCAATAGTGAGCGCCCCGACACCTTCCAAACCGGAAGAGACTAAACCACACCTGTCAACCCTGCAGATCATGCTGATGAACTTCGGCTTCTTCGGCATCCAATATTCCTTCGGTATGCAGCAAACCGCTGTAAACCCGGTGTACCAGTTTCTGGGTGCCGACCCGGCAACCCTGCCGATCCTAAACATGGCCGGCCCGATCACCGGGCTGTTCATTCAGCCAATGATAGGCGCACTGTCAGACCGCACCTGGTCCCCGAAATGGGGTCGTCGGAAGCCATTCTTCCTGGTAGGCGCCATCGGCTGCTCAGTCTGCCTGTTCTTGTTCCCCTTCGTCTCGGCCGTGTGGATGGCAGTGCTCCTGCTCTGGCTACTAGATGCCTCTAACAACACCGCCATGGAGCCCTTCCGTGCTTTCATCGCCGACAAGCTCCCCGAAAACCAATTGGCCAAGGGCTTCCTCACCCAATCCTTCTTCACCGGACTAGGCATCACGCTGGCAAACCTATCCCTATGGGTCTTCCAGCAACTAATCACCTCCTCCACCGCAGCAGGGATCCCCTACTGGGTAGTCGGCTCCTTCATGCTCGGAGCCGTCTGCTCCATCGGATCCGTTCTAGTTACCGTTCTTTCCACCAAAGAAATTCCCCCTACCGAGGGCGAACTGGAACGCCTGCGCGCAGAAAAGAAAGGCTTCGGTGGGGCCTTGAAGGAGATTTGGGGGGCAATCAAAGACATGCCGGTGGGGTTGCGTAAGCTCGCCCTCGTCTACCTGTTCCAATGGTTCGCCATGAATGTCTACTGGCAATTCGTAGCGGCCACCGCTTCGGATGCCGTCTGGGGTACTCATGACCCGGCAAGCCAAGCCTTCGGAGAAGCAACCGCTTGGACCGGCGTCATCAACGGCACCTATAACATCGTCACCTTCTGCACCGCTTTCGGCCTCGTATCCCTAGCGCACAAGATTGGCCCCAAAGCCGTGCACTGTTCCTGCCTGCTAGTGGCCGCCGTGGGGCTGTTCGTATTCCCATCCATGACCACGAAGGGAATGCTGCTGGTACCCATTATTGGTCTAGGCATTGCCTGGGCATCCATCATGGGCGTGCCCTACATTATGGCGGTACGCATGATCCCCAAGGAGCGCTACGGCGTGTACATGGGCATCATCAACATGATGATCGTTATCCCTCAGCTACTACAGACGCTGACCTTCGGTGCGATCTACACCCACTTCCTAAACGCCACTCCCGCCAACGCAATGCGTTTCGCCGCAATATTCCTGGCCATCGCCGCAGTCGCAATGCTGTGGATCAACGAACGCAATGACGGAGCGGGCGATCTGACACACTAGCGGGACAGTCCATCCCGCTAGCCGGCACCCTTTGAGGAGCGGGCAAGGAGGCAGGCATAATTGGGCCTACAGCCAACTCTAAGGAGTCCCAATGTCCGCATTGATCGACACCGAAATCGATCGGATTACCCCACAGCTGATTGCACTTCGCCACGAACTACACCAGATGCCCGAAGTAGGACTGGATCTGCCAAATACGGCACGGCGCATCCGCAGCGAGATTGACTCCTTAGGCCTTGAGGTTGTAGCCGCCAAATCTTCTACCGGCTACATGGCAATCCTCCGAGGCGGCGCAGCCGGCGAAAACCGTCCCCTAGTGCTACTGCGCGCAGACATGGACGGCCTTCCCGTAAAGGAAGCCACAAAACTGCCGTGGGCCTCAAAGAACGGAAACATGCACGCCTGCGGGCACGACCTGCACATGGCCGGACTAGTAGGAGCCATGCGCGCCCTGCATCACGTAAGGGAGCACCTTGCTGGCGACGTCCTCTTCATGTTCCAACCCGGCGAAGAGGCCCACCACGGCGGAGACAAAATGATCGCCGAGGGGCTGCTAGAAGCAGCCGGGCGCACCCCAGATCACGCCTATGCCTGCCACGTGTGGGCGGCCCGCTACCCGGCAAAGACCATCTTCTCTAGGCCGACCGGAGCCATGGCGTCCTCGGATAACCTCTACGTAACCATAAAAGGTCGCGGCGGCCACGGCAGTGCGCCCCACGAAACTCACGACCCAATCATGGCGTGCGCCCAAATCCTCAGCGAAATACAGGTGACCGTAGCCCGCGAATTCGATGCTTTCGACCCGGTCGTTGTGACCTGCGGGCAGATCCATGCCGGATCCACCGAAAACATCATCCCGGGCGAAGCCAAAATGGACTTCACCATGCGCTCCGTGAACCCGCAAACCCGCATCCGCCTGCAGGCGCGGATCCAAGAACTAATCCACTCCCTAGCCCAAGCAAATAACGTGGAAGCGAAGTGCGTACTGGACCAGATCACCCCAGTGACCTTCAACGACGCCGCCGAATACCAGTTCGTAGCCAACACCCTGGCAGTGAAATTCAAAGAACGGTGGATGCCCCAGTCGCACGCAATGGCCGCCTCTGAAGACTTCGCCTACGTCCTCGAAAAGATCCCCGGCTGCTTCATTGGCGTGTCCGCGGTCCCCGAAGGAACAGACGAAAATAAGGCCCAGTTCAACCATTCAGCAAAAGCCAACTTTGCTGATTACGCGGTAGCGGACACCGCCAAGGTACTAGCCGAACTGGCCTGGTCCCGCCTAGGTACAGCCAAAGAGGCGTAGGCAAGAAAAAGTGCCCCCGAGACGATTCGAACGTCCGACACCCGCTTTAGGAGAGCGGTGCTCTATCCCCTGAGCTACGAGGGCAACGCCATAAGGTTACCAGCATGAAGGCCGACTAGCTAAATGCCTAGTCGGCCTTCACAAAAAATGTAAGCGAAAACTCTACCTATCCCACTTCGGTGCCACCGCGTCGCCCTCGTCTCGGCTACGGGTGGGTACCACCATGACCGGGCACTGCGAGTGCCCCAACACCGCCTGGGAGGTAGACCCAAGCAACAACCCCGCAAAGCCGCCCTTGCCGCGACTACCGACCACTACCAGGTCAACCGCAGTAGAGAACTCCGTGAGCAATGCCGCCGCGTTTCCATCTAGCGCATGGCGACGAATAGTTACCCCGTCCCTGTCCTGGACATTCTGCACCAGTTCAGTTAGGCGCTGGCGCGTGTCCTCGATGACTGCATCGCGATCCACAGACGCTGGGAACCAGCCCATGGTCGAGGACGAAGTAGCAAGCGGCACAGCAGAAACTACTGTGAGCTCTGCGCCCCACGCCTTTGCTTCCTTCACGGCGTACCGCAGCGACGGGCTTGCCGCAGAAGAACCATCCACACCGACGACGATGCGCTTAGCGGGAGTGAAAGCGGGGCCGGAATGGTGACGAGGCACTACCACTACCGGACAAGATGCGTGCGCGGGCAGAGCCGAAGAGACGGTCCCCAACAGCCTGTCGGCGAAGCCCCCGCCTCCCCTGGTACCCACAACTACCATCTGGTAGTCCTCGGAAAGGTCGATCAGTACGCCAGCCGGATCACCCGGCTCAAGAACAGTATTAACAGTAAGCCCATCCCGCTTAGCCGCCTGCGCGGCCTCATCAACAACTGCCTGCGCGGAGGCCTTGATCGTCTCGTCATCTAGAGCGGCATAGCCACCGTCCAAAGAAGCGGCGGTAAAGGAAGGGAGCGCATAGGCGCAAACAATCGTGAGCTCACTGCCGGTACGACTGGCTCGGTCAGCCGCCCACTCGACAGCTTGCAGGCTCTCCTTCGAACCATCTACACCAACCAGGATTGCTTTACCAGACATAGGAACCTCCCAAAAGGTATTACCTACTCCCTATTGTGCACTATTAGCACGCCTAGTGGGACAAATTTACGTACGCCACTTCTCACATAAACCCCTCTAGCAGGCAAAATATCGATAAACTACCGCCCTCGCAGACATAAAAAACGCGCCCCCGAGCAAAAAGGGGCGCGTTCTATCTAAAAGTTTTTGTTAACGAGCCATCCGGTAGTAGTGGAAGGAAGTGTATACATCACCGATGACAACGCCAGTTGCGGGTGTAGCGGCGTGGATCATCTTGCCATTGCCTAGATAGATGCCGACGTGGCCGGGGGTCCACATTAGATCGCCGGGCTGAGCCTCGGCTGCGGAGACCTCGTAGGAGCCCATAGCAGCTGCCTGACCTTCAGACTGGTGCGGCAGAGAAATACCGAACTGGCCGTACACAACCATGGTGAAGCCGGAGCAATCGAAAGCATCCGGGCCAGCAGCACCAAAAACGTAGGGCATGCCCAGGTAGCGCATCGCAATGTCAACGATCGCGTTGCCGGTAGCGTCAGAGTGGCCGAGCTGCTGAGTGGAGGACGCCTCAGTGGTATCCCCATCCTGCTGGGTGCTGGAAGCAACCGCTGCACGGTTCTGGCCCTGCGTCTTGGAAGTCTTAGCCTCGGAGTAAGCAGCCTTGGTCTTGGTGCTGGAATCGTCCCAAGACTTGATGGTGGCCTTGACCGAGCCGTTCTTGGCAACGCTGCTCTTTAGAGTCTTCGCTACGCTCGCAACGTTGACCCCTTTAGCTGGCGCCTGGTGGCCGACGGTGCCTGCTAGGGCCGGCACTACCACGACGCCGGAGAGGGCGATAGAAGTACCTACGACGGCGCCTGCGCGACGACGAGTAGCAGGTGCGGCAAGAGAATTGCCGAGTTCGGTCAGAGGTGTCGAGGGGCGGCAAGCTGCGCGATGCCGACCAGCGGACTTCTTAGCCAAGATGACTCCCATTAGCTCCTCACCAACTACTGGCACTCGCACCGTTTGCTCATTGATTTCCGCTTCTGCGAGGCAAGTTTGAGGACTCGCAAAAACGCGATCTGAAGATCTGTCGAGAAAAAGCATAACCGGAAGATAACGGTTTGTCACGTTTTTATTACAGAAACGCGGGACAGATCACGCGAATATTAATTTATGGCTACGAACAGGTGGGCCAGCAAGGAGGCATCGAAACGCACATCCCCCCTGGTGGAGGCAGATTTCAGGCGGGCGACGTCGCCCTCGACCAAAATTGTTACAGTTGTGCCCACCTGTATGGAAAATTGTTGCAATTGCCCTAAAACGCCTGGCTCTGCCTGTAGCGGCTCCCCGAAACGAGTGATCTGCACCTCTTTGTTGCCGTCCAGTTCAAGCTCTGAGGCAGCTACCTCGTGCCGTTCAGCCACAGGCTTGTGACCGGGGATCGGGTTCCCGTACGGATCCACCGCGGGATCCCCCATCACATCCGCCAGCCGCTCCTCTACTTTCTTGGACAGGACATGCTCCCACCTACAGGCCTCTTCATGTGCCTCGGCCCATGGCAGTTTTAGGGGGCCAACAAGCAGGCATTCAACAAGGCGGTGTTTTCTTATTACCTCTATCGCCCGCGAACGCCCCTCCTTTGAAAGCTGAATAATACGATCTTCACCGACAAAAACTAGCTTGTCGCGTTCCATCCGCGCCACAGTTTGCGACACGGTAGGCCCAGATTGGCCCAATCTTTCAACGATTCTGGCACGCAGAGGAGGGATGCCATCTTCTTCCATCTCGAAGATAGTCTTCAGATACATCTCCGTGGTATCGATCAGATTGCCCACGTGCTCCTCCTTATCGCGCAAGTTGCCGTTAATTCTATCCAGACTACCTAGTTCTAGCCGGGCGAGATCGCTAGGGTTAGTTTATGGAGGAACTGCAACTACCAAAATCCCTACTGCCCAGCGACGGCCGGTTCGGCTGTGGCCCAACAAAGATTCCGCCCTCGCATCTACAGCAGGTGGCGGCCTCGCCCCTGATGGGTACCTCCCATAGGCAGCAACCGGTGCGAGCGCTGGTGGGTTCCATCCAAGAGAGGTTCCGCGACTACTTCGGCCTACCCAAGGAATACGCGGTAGTGCTAGGCAACGGAGGCGCCTCCACTTTTTGGGCTGTAGCCACCACTTCCCTGGTGCGGCGCCGCAGTGCTCACGCGGTGTTTGGAGCGTTCGGACAAAAATTTGCTGCGCATACCGCTGCCGCTCCGCATTTGCGCGATCCGGTTATATACAAGGCGGCCCCCGGGTCTTTAGCAATGGTGCGTCCCAACGCCGAGGTCGACGCCTACGCCTGGGTGCATCACGAAACTTCCACGGGGGTTGTCAGTCCGTTGCAGGTCCCCACTGCAGGAGGCTTGCGGCTTGTGGACGCCACCTCCATCGCGGGAGCGCTTCCTCTTAGTACGCTCCCCGACGCGTACTACTTTTCGCCGCAGAAGGTGTTTGCCTCCGACGGGGGCCTCTGGTTTGCCTTCCTCTCTCCGGCGGCAGTCGAAAGAGCCCACGAGTTGGCAAGCGATCAGCGCCGGTGGATGCCCGACGTGTTGAACCTGGCGCTGGCAGTAGAAAAGTCTGCCGCCCAACAGACCGTGAACACCCCCGCACTGGCCACGCTGATCCTGCTCTCGGAAGAACTGGACGCGCTGATAGATGCCGGTGGGCCACAGAAAGTGGCAGCTGCGTGCGCCCGCAAGGCACAACTGATCTACGAATGGGCAGAGTCTTCCGACTTCGCCACTCCCTTCGTCAAGGTACCTGCACTGCGTTCCCCGGTAGTTGCCACAATAGATATAGAAGGACTGGACGCAAAGGCCATTAGTAGCGTCTGTCGCCGCGCGGGCATTGTCGACATCGACTCCTACCGCGCCTTGGGGCGCAACCAGCTGCGCATAGGCACCTACCCCGCAGTCAGCGAAGCGGACGTGTGCGCGCTCCTTGAATGTCTAGATTGGATTGGCGCGCACCTCTAGTCGTCCTCGGCGCGTTCGCGTGGCCCGTAGCTGGTGAGGAACGGGCGATACCGTTGCACCTGCACCTCTACCTGCCACTTGCGCCACGCCCAAACGCCCATGACGAGGGCGATAATCACCGCTGCGATAGAACCTATGCCAATCGACCAGCGCGGCCCCCAGGCTTCAGCAACCCACCCGACGATCGGCGCCCCTATGGGGGTGGCTCCCATGTTGACGGTCTGGTAAATAGAGATGACCCGCCCTCGCATGGAGGGATGGGTATACATCTGAATTGCCGCGTTCGCCGTAGTGAGCATGGTTAGCGTGGCAAGCCCGGTAGGGATCAGCAGCAACGCAAAGGTCCAGTACCCGGGTGCTAGCGCTGCCGCTCCCGAGGCCACCCCAAAGGCGAGGGCGGCGAGGACTACGATCCGCACCCTGGGGTACCTGCGGCGCGCCGCAAGCAAAGCTCCCGCCAAGGTACCCACCGCCATGGCAGAAGTGAGCAGCCCGTACGCCTCCGGACCGCGATGGAACTGGACGCGGGCCATGACCGCGGTAGTCATCTGGAAATTGAGGCCGAAGGCGGACACGACGCCGGCAATGCACATGATCACTATGATGTCGCTACGCCGCTTGATGTAGCGGAAGCCCTGCATAAACATGCCCTTGCGCTCGGGCTTTTTGGCTGGCGCCGATTCGTAAGTCTCTTTGATCAGGAACATGACGAACACCGGGCCGGCAAAAGTAAGTGCGTTCAGCAGAAACACCCAGCCCGGCCCGACCGCGGCCACCGCGACACCGGCAACGGCTGGCCCCACTAGCCTGGCCATATTAAATGAGGTCGAATTGAGCCCCACTGCATTGGGCAACATTTTTGGGGGCACTAGAGAAGAAATATAGACCAGCCGCACGGGCGTATCAGCTGCTGCCACGCAGCCAGTAAGGAACGCAAACACGTACAGGTGCCACAGCGCTGCAGTGTTGGTAAGTAGCAGCACTGCCATCACAATCGCCAGGATCCCCATTGCGGACTGCGTAAAAATTAACAGCTTGCGCTTATCCATTCGATCCGCCAGCACTCCCGCTGCGGCGCCGAACAGCAGCATGGGCAAGAACTGCAGGGCGGTGGTTACCCCCACCGCAAAACCAGAGTTATCTGTCAGCTCAGTAAGAACCACCCAATCTTGGGCCACCCGCTGCATCCAGGTACCAACATTGGCAAACACAGACGCTATGAACCAGAGCCGATAGCTTCTAAACTTCAGTGACGCAAAGGTTCTTCCCATACATTCATCTTCGCTCACTTCATACAAATTTGCAGGCCGCACGGGGAATGAAAATTATTCGAGGGATCCGCGTCCGCCTTCTGCCTCAACCTGGCCCCTACATATCTGCCGCTACCTGTCCCCCCTATATAAGGAGAAAAAGAACTGCCCAAGCCAGCTAGTGGCTTGGGCAGCTCCAAGAGTTATTTACTCAGGCAAACAGCGCCTTGATGGGGCCGAGCACAAAGTAGAACACGAACAAGATTGCGACTAGCGCCATCAGCGGGTGAATTTCGCGCGCCTTGCCGCGGGCCAGCTTGATGATGGTCCAGACGATAACGCCCGCACCGATGCCCACCGTGATCGAGTAGGCGAAGGGCATCATGGCCACAGTCAGGAACGCCGGGATTGCAATCTCGGGATCCTTCCAATCGATGTCCAGCACCTGCTGCATCATCAAGAAACCAACGAAGACCAGCGCGGTCGAAGCAGCTTCAGACGGTACGACCTCGACCAGCGGGGAGAAGAATACCGACAGCAAGAAGAAAGCACCAGTAAACACGGTAGCCAGCCCAGTACGTGCGCCCTCGCCAACGCCTGCGGAAGATTCCACGTACGAAGTGTTCGAGGACGTGCCCGCCAGGCCACCGACGGCGGCAGCAATGGAGTCAACCAGCAAGATTCGGTCCGAGTGCGGCGGGATGCCGTTCTCGTCAAGCAGGTCGCCCTCGGCACCGATCGCAACCATGGTGCCCATGGTGTCAAAGAAGTCGGCGAGCAGTAGCGAGAAGATGATCAGCACTGCGGCTATTGGGCCCAGCTTGGAGAATGCGCCAAAGAAATCGATCTGGCCCAGGGTGGCAAAATCGGGAAGGCGGATGGGCGAACCAGTCAGGTTCGGAGCATTAAGCCCCCACCCGGTTGGGTGAGCTACCTTGCCAGTTTCGTCATGCATGGCCGGAACGTGCGCAATTGCCTGCACAATTACCGACAAAGTGGTGGCACCGACGATACCGATCAGGATCGCACCGCGAACTTTCTTCACGTACAAGATGACGATCAGGAGCAAGCCAACCACGAAGATGAATGCAGGCCAGCCCGCAAGGGAGCCGTCAATACCCAGCTGTACCGGAGTCCCGCCAGGGCGGATGACGCCAGCATTGAGCAGGCCAACGAAAGCAATAAACAGGCCGATGCCCACAGAAATAGCAGTCTTCAATTCGGCGGGAACTGCCCTAAATACGGCCTCGCGCAACCCGGTAAGAACCAGCAGAGTGATCGCTGCGCCCTCCCAGAAAATCAATCCCATTGCTTCGGCGTAGCTGAGTCCCATAGCACCGCACAAGGTGAATGCCACCATCGCGTTTAGGCCCATGCCCGCAGCAAGCGCCAATGGGTAGTTTGCGACAACGCCCATAAGAATGGACATGAGGCCAGCCACCAAAGCTGTGCCTGCCGCAATAGAAGTAGGAGGAATAGACGAATCGACTCCCCCTAAAAGATTGGCGTTGACTACAAGAATGTAGGCCATCGCGAAGAAGGTAACTAGACCTCCGCGGAATTCGCGCCCAACTGTAGAGCCACGCTCACTAATGTGAAAGAACTTATCAAGCCCGCTGCGGTTCGCAGCTGCAGTAGTGTTTGATGCCACGTCTCTTCCAATTCAATGGGGAACAGTCCGCACCAATATTTTCAGAGTTTTTCCCGCAGCGGAAAACTGCTTGCTCACACTTTTCGTAGATAAGGGCCAAAAACGGCATAAATAAGCCATTTTTGCATAAATGTTCTTCGCGCCACGTTACGAGGCAGTTACCTCCAGATCGGCGTCGCTGAGCGCCGCCTGATTCTTTGGCACGGTAGTGGGCGCTACGTCCTCGTCAGTTTCTGAGTGGGCCCCACACACGTGATCCAGGCTTACTACCCTGCCGTCAGAGGGCGACCATTCATTGGCACACACCCCAAACATGGTGCGCATCGACCCGTGCAACTTCATCAGAAAACCGCAGGTGGAACACTGTTCCCCCTTCTTCTTGCGCGCGCGTTCCGGGCCGTGCTCGCGGGAGCGGTACCAGCGCTTAGCTGCCTGATCGCGCCCCTCGGGGGAAAGCACCCGCTTGCGCCCCAGTCCGACCTCGTCAATCTGGAGGGCGTCCCGGTTTTCCTGATCTACCTGCGTGTACCCAGGTTCTAGGCGTTCGTCCTGTTCCTGGTAGGGCAACGTGTCGCCGGGACGCATGTCGCCTGGCTTCAGCCGCTCTTTCCACGGCACCCACTTGGGAGCCAGCAGCGCGTCCGGGCCAGGAATAAGCGCGACCTCGCAAATAGTAGCCTTGCGGCCCCGGGGCACGCGGGCAAGGGTAGTGACCCAGCGCCACCCGCGATAGCCGGCCTTCAGGCACTCAAAAGAATGGGTGCCCAGCCGCACGTCATCTAGAACAAAATCCAGATGGTCACCGACTTCATCTGCCTTTGCAATTGCCAGTAAAGCCTCGCGGGCGAGCTCTACCGCCCCGGCTAGCACCTTGTCAGTTTCAGGCATCAAAATCATCCGCAACTGCGCGCAGTACCGACGCGATCTTTTTCCCATTTGCGGGGTAGCGTCCCTTGCGCAACGACGTAGAAGAATAATCCAACAGTTTGATCAGGTCCTCAACAACGGGCACCATGACCGAGGGCTTACGCCGGGCCTGCTTCGCTAGGGAAGGCATTGGGGCCTCGACTGTTAGCCCAAATGCTTGCGGCCCTTTTCGCCCATCTGCAACAGAGTATTCCACCCTGGTACCCGCCTTCAGATGCGTGGTACCGGCGGGAAGAGCCGAGGCATGCAAGAACACTTCTGCCCCGTCGTCGCCCGCGATAAAACCGAATCCGCGGTCGGCGTCAAACCACTTCACTTTGCCAGCTGGCACTTTTACTCCTTCAGTACTCTTATGCGTTATCTAATGATAGCCGAGGGCGGGGCTAGGAAGTATATTCGCCTGATCACTTCCATAACCTTTTCGCAAGCTGCGAATAATTGCGCGGCTTGGCCAGCGAAAAAGCAGCATACTTGCAACAATATGGTTATGAAGCACTTTTCCCGTCTCCGCAAAGCAGCGGCCGTCTTAGCGGCAGGCGCCGCCTGCATGTTTGCATTCCCGGCTGGGGCTGCCGCGCAGGAGCCCTACCCTATCGAAGGCATGATTTCGGATGAGGCGAACGTATTGGACTCGCAGGGGCTAGCTGAGGCCAGGGAAGCTGCTCAGGCTACCCGGTCTTCCAAGGCGGGCAACTTCAACGCGGTCTTCGTCGACGACTTCTCGGGCATGTCCACTGCTACCTGGTGTGAGCAGACGATGCGCGAGTCTTCGCTGCTAGGTCGCAACGTCCTAATGGTGGTCGCGGTCAAGACTCGGGATTACGGCTTTTGCTTCGGCAACGAGGTAGAGCTGTCCAGTTCGCAAAAATCCAGCATCGACCAGGCCGCGGTGTCGGCACTGTCTAACGAAAACTGGGCGGAAGCGGCCATCCGCCCCGCTAAACAGATGCAAGACATGGAACCGGGCGGCAGCTCCCATTCGGGCGGCAGCGGCCTTATATCGCTGCTGGGCAGCCTACCCGTGCTACTTGGCTTCGGCGTGGTGGTTATCGGACTGATAGTTATGACGCGCAGACGCAAGCAGTCGCCCTCCCAGGTAACGAGCCAGCGCCAGGGCGTACCCACCAATTCGCCAGAGCAAATGCAGCAGGTAGTCCAACAGGCCGGCTCCGTCGCCCTGGAGGCGGACAACGCGGTGCGCGCAGCTGAAGAGGACGTCCTATTCGCACGCGCCCAGTTCGGCGCCACCCGCACCGACTCCTTCGAGGCGGCATATCAGAGTGCCTCCAAGGAACGCGACCAGGCACTCGGCACGCTCAACCAGATGAATCAGGCGAGTCAGCTGCAAGACAAATTCGCGCTGGCAAACCAGGTACTCCAGCATGCCAACACGGCCCTGCAGATCATCCAGGCCAAGCGCCAAGAATTCGAGGAGCTGTCCAACGACCAGGCGCAGGCCGACAAAGGCTTGCAGGATGCGGAAAAACGCATTGGCGAATCCAGGCAGAACCTGCAGCCGGCCAAGGCAGAACTAGAGAACCTGCACCTGTCCTTCCCCGGAGTCAACCTCTCCTCAATTGACGACAACGTGGACCAGGCCAACGCACTATTGGATTCCGCGGCGCAAACCGTAGCAGAAGGCAAGAAGGCGTTTTCACAAGACGATCGGGCCAGCGCGGTAGAACATCTGCACTTGGCACGGCGGGCCATCACCCAAGCGAACGGCCTCCTTTCGGGCATCACCAATGCCCGCCAGAACCTGGCTCAGTCCAACGAATCGCTGCTTAGGGCCATCGGCTCCATCAGCTCCGACTTGGACGACGTGGCCCGCGAAAACCAAAAACGCGGCCAGTCCCTGTTCGAACCGCTAGTTGCCGAAGCAAAGGCAGCCATCGAATTCGCGCAGCAGGCACGCGCAGGCAAAGCCGATCCGCTGGCCGCCGCAGAGCGCATTCGCACCGCCGAGGACGCCCTCGACAACGTACTGGATCCAATTAGGCAGCAGAACGAACGCGACCAGCGCAAAGCCGGCATCTACCAGGACCGCAAGCAGAGCGCGCAGTCCCACATTGCCGAGGCCGAATCCCTGATCTCGCCTAACCGCGGCATGGTAGACGTGCAACTGCGCTCGCTAGTGTCGGGAGCCAAGAACAAACTTGAAAACGCCCGCCAACTGGAAAACACAGACATAACCACCGCCCTCACGCTTGTTACTGAAGCCGACAAGGATGCCCTGGAAGTAATCAACCAGATGCGCAACTTCACGCCGCGAGGCGCCATGGGACACTACCAGGGTGCCGGCGGGATCGACATTGGCTCATTCCTACTGGGCGGCCTACTCTCGGGCGGGCACCACTCGAGCTGGGGCTCTTCAGACTGGGACTCCTCTGATTGGGGTTCCTCCGGCGGCGGCTTTGGCGGCAGCTTCGGCGGCGGCAGCTTCGGCGGCGGAGGCGGCTTCGGTGGCTCCTTCGGCGGCGGCAAGTTCTGACAATATTTCCTCCAACCAATTTTCATTCACGAAAGGCAAGAAATGGCTGAAAAACAATCGATTCTAGGACGCATCACTCAGCTGGCAAAGGCCAACATCAACGCCCTGCTGGATCGGGCAGAAGACCCCGAAAAGATGCTAGATCAGCTAATCCGCGACTACACCAACTCCATCGCTGATGCCGAAAATGCAGTGGCCCAGACCGTAGGAAACCTGCGCCTGGCCGAGCGCGACCGCGAAGAAGACTCTAAGGCCGTTGCCGAATGGGGTCGCAAGGCGGAAGCTGCCTCTTCCAAGGCCGACGAACTGCGTGCCGGCGGCGACACTGCCCAGGCCGACAAATTCGACAACCTGGCCAAGATGGCCCTGACCAAGCAGATGCAGTTCGAGGACGAAATCAAGACCGCCGATCCGATGATCGCCTCCCAGACTCAGGTAGTCGAGAAGCTAAAGTCCGGCCTAAACGACATGAAACTGAAGCTGGACCAGCTAAAGTCCAGGCGTGACCAGCTGGTAGCCCGCCAGAAGACCGCGGAGGCGCAGAACAAGGTGCACGACGCGATGGGCTCCATCAACGTCATGGATCCGACCTCTGAACTCAGCAGGTGGGAAGAGAACATTCGCCGCCAAGAAGCACAGGCTGCTGGCAAGATCGAACTGCAGAAGGATTCCTTCGAATCGCAGTTCGAAGAGCTAGAAAAGATGGGTCAGCAAAGCGAGGTCGAAGCTCGCCTCGCCGCTTTGAAAAACAAGAAGTAAGAGCCGCTAGCTAGCAGTGCCCCGGAGGAAACTCCGGGGCACTTTTTTGCCCTGGCTCCGAAGGCGCGGGCAAAAAGTGGCCACCCCTTTCGGGGTGGCCACTGCGGAAACTACCGATTACTTAGTGCGTCGTCGCTGCAGGAGTATGCCTCCCACCGCGAGCAATAAGCCTGCCACTGAAAGCAGCGCGGTTGCCGCTACACCGGTATGCGCGAGCGCCCCGGCATGGCCGGCCTTACCAACTACGGTCTGCCCATCGTGACCGTCCTTACCCGGCTGTCCGGCCTGCCCATCATGGCCGTCCTTACCGGGTTTGTCCGCCTGGTCGTCGTCTCCGCCTTGCGGCTCGTCGGGATCAACCTGCTCTGCAGCCGTCAGATCCTCAACTAGCACATTGTCGATAGTCATGTCCGACTGTGCACCGCCGCCAGATTTTTCGATTCCGAACCAGTATGCGCCCTCGCCAACTTCCACTTCATGGCTGAAGTGCTTGGTCCCGTCAGTGGGAGCAAAACTGTGCTCGAAGATCCGCTTGGTCTGCTCGCCGGGCACGTCCGTTCCCAGCACCAGTTTGTAGGTGTCGGGCCTTGCCACCTGGTAGTCGAAACCAATGCGGTATTTGTGTCCCTTCTGGAAGGGAACAGTTGCGGTGGTAGTGCGCAGAATCAATCCCGGGTTTTCCTCGTGCGACAGCAGCGACCACTTGCCGTCGAGGACGTTGTCAATCAGCTTTCCGCCCTCGACAACGTTGCCAGCATCGTTCTTGCCCCACCAGCCACGCTGGGAGTACGGGGCATGCCGCTCCGCCAATTGGGTGCGCGCGTCGCCACCGGCATTGGCCTCGCCGGTAACGAACGGCCAGTAGCCAACGTCCGGGTGTTCGAAGTCTTCGGCAACAATGGCGTTCTTCGGTGCCTTGGTTGGCGTGAACGAGGTGAGCCGCAGATCGTCGATGCTAACCGTGGCGTCGCCTGCCTTCGCTCCGATAGTGAAGTTCACCTTGCCGCCGGTAGTGGTAAAGGTGACGCGCGCCCGCTGGAAGTAGGTCCCCAGTTTTTCATCCGAGGCCGTAGAGTTCTTCGCCGTTGTGGAACTCAGGGTAGTCGTAGGCACGCCCTTTACTGTTCGCTGAGTGCCCGCTGCCTTCACCCCGGCACCGGTCACCGCAAGATTCACCTGGCGGGCCTTCCGCGGATCAATTTGAATCCATGCCGACGCATTGTAGGTGCCGGCCGGTAGTTTGCCCTGTTCGAAGGTAGTAGTGATGGACGAATCGTCCTTGCCTAGTTCCGCCTGGAAGTTGCCTCGATCAGTGCGCACGACCCTAGCTCCGCCGGTAACGGCGTAGTGTTTCAGTCCCGCCGAGAAGAAGCCGGGATCGGCAATACCGGATCCCTCGCCCCAGGCCGGATCTACCTGCCGGTCCTGAGTATCCAGCACATAGGCCGACTTTGCGTCTGCCTTCAAAGTGACCTGCCCATTTACCACGGGCACAGTTCCCACCGCCTCGCGGCCAATGTCGGTCAGTCGGTACACCTTCAGTTTCGATGCCTTTGCCCACTCCCCGGTCAGCTGCCAGGTAGTGGTACCGCCCTTGATGTTGTAGTGGTACAGGCGATCGTTAGTCCACGGCAGCAGGTAGGCGCCGTCCTCGTAAACGGTTTTGCCGTCGTAGGTGATCTTCCGGTTGGTCGGAATCGTCTTCCCGTCGATCTTCTTCACCGGCGAGGTTGCCACCGTGCCATTTTCAAAAGTGATCTTGCCGTCTTCCCAGGTGCGGATAGCAGAGCGCTGCAAGAACTTGGTGGGCAAGTTCCGTTCCCACACGTTGGTAATAAACGGGTTGTAATCGATGTGCCCGGTCCATCCTTCGAACTCGACCACGTTGGTGTTACCCAGAATTGGATCGGGGTTAAAGGTGTCGCGCCGGGAGTTTTCGACGAAACGGAACACCTTCGATTCGATGCCCTTATTATTTTGCCCACCGTAGTTCTCGTCATTAGACCAGTGCGACCACAGAGATATTTCGGGCAGGGAGTAAGACCATTCGGAGCCTACTTTCCAGCCCTGCTTCTGCAGTTCGGCGCCCAACCTGTTGGGTTCCCATCCGAAGTCGCGATAGACGTCGATGTACAGCCAATCCAGATTTTCAGGCGCTTCCTTTCGCAGCTGCGCAAAACGATCCAGTACCTTCGCGGTGCCCAGATCCTTCGCCGAGTCGATCGTATAAGCCTGGTTCATCCACCCCCAGGCTGCCTGTGGTGGCCAATTCAATAGGTCTTCACCGAAGTTATGGGATTCTGAATAAGATTCGGTGACATTGACGTGCACCCCCAGGTTCGCATTGAAGCGTTTGGCGCCCTCGGCTAGGGTCTTCAGATCCTTCAGCCCACCGGCACGCTCGTTGTAGTGGCCGGCGTAGTCGGGGTGGGCGCTGTCGTGCCCTTCAGCCTGGTAGCCCTTCAGCAGCAGCTGCTGGCCCAGCCCATCAGTGGCGAGGGCGATTCGCTTCGTGTCGTCTAGAGTACGCAGGAACGGGTGGGTAGCCTGCGACACGATATTAAACGGGATGCGGGTGATCACCTTGGTTGGTACTTCTTCGGCGCCGTTTGGAGCCTTCCGCAGGCTGCGCAGAGCGGTGGCGCCGTCCTGCCAGTCAACCTTGCCGTCCTCGTTGGCGTCCGCTACTGGCTTTACTGCAATCCAGGGATCCGCGTCATTGCCAATGGCATCGGTTGCTGCCGCCCCGCGCCAGGTGAAGGTGCCTGGGTAGATGGTGGATTCTGTGGCGGTGTGGGTGTCCCATCGCCCGTTGGTCGCCAGATTCTTGTCGGGGTAGTCGGCGGTCGCGTCGTCAACCGCGTTCGATTCCATGCCGAAAGATATGCCCTTGGTGGTGGGCACTACCAGCCAGGATCTATACGATCCCTGTTTTAGTTCGGCCGGACTGGCGATCACGTCTCCGCTGTTCGCCCGATCCACGCTCAGTCGGGTCAGGGCGAGCTGTCCGTCCCGGTCTACTTTCACCAGGCCGAGGGCGGGGATCCGCACCCGGTGTACTTTGTGCTGGGGGTCCTTCAGGTTCGTAAGCGTGAGCTTGAACGTCCCGTCTTTTACGGTGGCTACAGCCTGCATCGTGACGTCCAGTTTGTCTACGCTCACGTCCCAGGTGGCGCTCGAGGACGTGGTCTTGGCAGGAGTGAAGGTAACTTTCTGTTCCTGCTCGTCAACCAGAATCGATTCGATCCTCTGACCGGCACCGGGTGCGCTCTTGTCGTTTACCTGCCAGCTCAAGATGGCCGGGCTCTTGCGTGCCAGTTCCACCGTGAGGGCGCCATCGCTGATAGTCAACGAGTCCGCTGCTTTAGCTTTCCTTGGCTGCGTCGCGCTTTTGTCTGAGGGCTCGGGGGCCGGATCCGCGCTCGGCTCTGCCGCAGACTCCGCAGCCTCTTCTGTTGGCTCGGCCTGATCTTCGGCGGGCTGGTCTGCCTGCGCCTGGCTGGCCGCGTTTTCCTGGCTGCTTTGTTCTGGTTGGGGTTCTTCTTCAGCTAGCGCCGGGCTCACGCCCCATAGCGCTAAAGCTCCGGCTGCAAGCAGGGTTCCGCCCGCGCGCGCGAGACGGCCCGCCTGTTTCGGCTTAGTTGACATCTTTGTCCCTTCGATGGTTTTTCAGGAACTACCCTATTGTGCTTACCTGTATGACGAAAGCGGTTTTGGCAAAGAATTGAAACTGAGCACGGGAAATGATTTCTTTCCTATGAATATGGCCCGAGCTACTAGTAGCCTTAAAGGCATGGGTAAAAATTTAACTTACATAGTTATTGATGGGGAAAATATTGATGCCACGTTAGGCATGTCTGTTCTTGGCCATCGTCCAGAATCAGAAGAACGTCCCCGGTGGGATCGCATTCTGGAATATGCCCGCGAGCGGTGGGGCGGCGAAGTGCGTGCCCTATTTTTCCTGAATGCTTCTTCGGGGCATTTGCCTATGGCGTTCGTGCAGGCACTCGTTGCGATGGGGTACACACCCGTACCGCTGTCTTCCACCAATCCCAACGACAAGGTGGTCGACATTGGTATTCAGCGCACTTTGGATGCCATTCTGGATCAGAGCGAGGGCGACGTCATTCTTGGCACTCATGACATCGATTTCTTGCCTCAAGTCGAGGACTTGTTGGATGCTGGCAGGAGAGTAGGAATCATGTGTTTCCGTGAATTCTTGTCTATTGCTTTCAACGATTTTGTCGATGAGGGCATCGAGATCATTGATATGGAATATGACATGCATGCTTTCCAGGTGCCGTTGCCCAGGTTGCACATTATTCCGCTTGATGAATTTGATCCTACGAAGATTATTTAGTGGGCAGAAAGGAAGTCGGCTAGTTCGGCTTCCTTTTTTGTATCGCTCCACTTGCATGCCCTAGCCACCACTTCGGCGATGGCTGGTGCGGCCTCTTTGCCAGCGTCTTGGTGGCGCCGGCCCAGCATCAGGCGCCGGTCTATGACGTCAGTTAGGGTGAGTGCTCCCTCGCTGCATAGTGCCCACACAATTTCGACTTTTAGACGTTCGGGGGCTCCGGGGATCTTTTCGGCCAGCACCGGTTCTTGTTTGATTAGCGCCAGCATGTCTTCGACCTCGTCACCGTACCTGTTCAGCATGGAGGCGATGTGTACGGAGTCTAGTCCGGCGGTGGCGGCCACGGAGTAGCGGGTGTTCCACATCTTGGTGTAGTCGGCTGCTCCGATCAGCGGCAGCTTGGCGGTGCGCGATGGCCGCCATTTGTCTAGGTGGCGCATGATTTGGTCGATGGTGCGTTCGGCCGTCAGCCGGTAGAGCGTCATTGCTCCCCCAAATATTGCCGTGATGCCCGAGCCTACGTCGGAAATGTACGGCCAACGCATGGTGGCTCCCTGCGGGTGGTCCTTGTCTACGATCAGATAGCGCACGCCCGCCCATGCCGATTCCACGTCGGCCCGGCTGATCGGCACTGACAGGTAGGAGTTGACCTGCTCTAGTAGTGCCTCAATGTCTTCTTCCAACACTTTGGGGTGAGACTTGTCGCCGTCGTAAGGCCGGCAGTAGGAGCCGATGATCCAGTGGGTCCGGCGCGGCACCAGGGTGATTGGGCGCGAGGGCGTAGCTAGGTAGGCGCCGGTAGAGCCACGGATGGCACTGCGCGGCACAGAAATGTTGACTCCTTTTTGCAGCTGTACCTTGTCGGCCAGTTCCGGTGACATCTGCAGGGACGAGGAGGCTACCCAGGGGCCGGTTGCCAGAACGGTGTGGCGGGCACGTACGCGAAAGCGGTGGCCTGGCCGCAGTTGATCAGA
The DNA here is from genome assembly GCF_002849225.1 of Actinomyces sp. UMB0138. Taxonomy (GTDB): domain Bacteria; phylum Bacillota; class Negativicutes; order Veillonellales; family Veillonellaceae; genus Veillonella; species Veillonella parvula_H. The sequence continues at coordinate 618,232 of NZ_PKMC01000002.1, read as the reverse complement.
AACTTCTGCCCCGTTGACTTTGCCTGAGGCGTCGCGCAGTATCTTGGTTGCCTGCACGTGCGAAGCCACCGTGGCACCGTAGCGTTTCGCCGTGCGCAACACGGTGATGACCAGTCGGGTGTCGGTTACGACGGCGTCAAAGAATCGAAGCGCGCCTGCCCTGGGACTACGCGCTAACGAGGGGAACGCGCGTACTGCCTCTTTCACCCCGCACGTGCGCGGTGGCGGCACGGCTCCCCGCACTCCGGCGCGGACCACCATGTCGTGGATGAAGGCTACGCCGATTTGGCGGATGCGATCCTTAATGCCAAATTCGACCGGCCAGATAAAGGGCATGAGTTTGACCAGGTGTGGCGTCGTGGTTTGCAGCATAATGCCACGTTCGGCCGCCACTTTTGCTATTTCGTGTACTTCGCGGTCCTCTAGCCACGAGATGCCGCCGTGGATCAGCCCTTTTGTTCTAGAAGAGGTGCCCTGGCCCCAGTCTTGGGCTTCGATTAGAGCTACGCTTAGCCCGCGGCTGGCCGCTTCGAGGGCGATGCCCGCCCCATTTATGCCGCCTCCGATTACCAGGATGTCGAAGATCTCTCCAGCTTCCATCTTGGCTATGTCCCGCGCCCTCTGAGACGCGTTGAGCTGCGAATTTGCCACGGATCCTCCTTCGATTTCCTGTAAAAAATCTATCACCACAAATGCGTGTGGCCCCGCCAAGGCGGGGCCACAGCTCAGACTTGTTCTAGCCTTGCCGCTTCACTAGCGGGAAGGTGATAGTTTCGCGAATGCCAAGACCGGTAATAGCCATGAGCAAACGGTCAATACCCATACCCATGCCACCGGCCGGGGGCATACCCAGCTCAATAGCCTGCAAGAACTCTTCGTCCACTTCCATTGCCTCAGGATCACCATTAGCGGCATCCAAAGACTGCTTCTCGAAGCGCTCGCGCTGGACCACCGGGTCGTTCAGCTCGGAGTAGCCGGTAGCCAACTCAAAACCACGCACGTACAGGTCCCACTTCTCTACAACACCCTTGCGCGAACGGTGCTGCTTGACCAGCGGAGAAGTATCCTCGGGGAAGTTCTTCACGAAAGTAGGCTCGTACAGGTCGTCACCGACCTCTTCTTCCCACAGCATTTCAGCCAGCTTGCCCGGCACGTAGTAGTCCTCGACAACAATCCCGCGCTCTTCAGCCAGCTCAACCAGGCGCTCACGCGGAGTCTCCGGAGTAATCTGCTCGCCAATCTTCTCAGAAAGAGTGGAATACAAATCCATCTCCTTCCATTCGCCACCCAAATCGTACTCAGTGCCATCAGCCAAAGTCACCAGCGTAGAACCGGTAGCCGCAATAGCCGCGTTCTGAATCAGTTCCTTGGTCAACTGGGCAATAGTGTCGTAGTTACCGTAAGCCGCGTAGGCCTCAAGCATGGTGAATTCAGGCGAGTGCGAAGAATCAGCGCCCTCGTTACGGAAATTCCTGTTAATTTCGAAGTTGCGCTCAATGCCACCAATCAGGCACCGCTTCAAGAACAGCTCAGGCGCAATACGCAAGTACAGATCCGTGTCATAAGCATTCATGTGAGTGGTAAACGGACGAGCCGCCGCCCCACCGTGCAGGTTCTGCAAAATCGGAGTTTCCATCTCGATAAAGCCCTGCTCATCAAAGTAATCACGCAGCGACTTCACCACGCGAGCACGAAGACGCACCATCTCGCGTGCCCGAGGACGCATAATCATATCCAGCTCACGCCTACGAACACGCTGCTCCTCAGACAGCACCGACGCCCCATCCTTGCCCTCAAACGTCTTCGGCAGAGGCAAAATGGACTTACACGTAAGCATCCATGCCGGAGGAACAACCCCGGTACGCTCATCAGGAGTGCTCCCCGGAGTGGCCATAACCGACAGCTCGCCAGTACGCGAAGAAATAACCCGACCATACACAAACAAGTGATCGCCCAAGTCAACATCGGCCTTGTAATTCTTCAATGAATCAGCACCGATCTCGCGAGCCGACAACATAGCCTGCAACTTGTTGCCTTCGCCGTCCATCAGAGTAACGAAACACAGCTTGCCAGTATTACGCGAAAGCATCACGCGCCCAGCAACACCAACAAAATCTTCAGTCTCTTCACCAGCAGCCAGATCATACTTCTCGCGGACCTCGCTAATCGTGGCCGTAACCGGCACCAACACTGGATACGGGTTACGCCCATCAGCAAGCAAGCGCTCACGCTTTTCCGCACGAACACGCACCTGCTCAGGAAGATCTACTTTTACGTCTGCTGCTTCATTCGTTTCTTTTTGTGCCACGGTTAACAAGTGTACAGGTACTTTCGAGCTTGCAGGTAGTTCCTATTGCCTACGCAGACCTGCCCGGAAACCTGCCGTTCACCGATTCGTCAACTGCGGGTAATAGTAGGCCGCTAGCTTTGGCGGCGTGAAACTATTACACAAAACTCTGGCGGGTATAGCCGCCATTTCTTTGGGCGCAGTAGGCTTCTCGCTTCCAGCCAGCGCCGATACAACCCCGGAACCGCCGGCATCCGCAACGGGCGGAATTGACCTAGATAAGTCCGAGGGCGCACGCGGCTCAATCGCCGTTGTTCCTGACACCCAGTTCTACTCTCGTTATGGCGAGGGACAGAACGACATGTACACGAAGAACTTCCCCGACCTGCCCAACCCCTACGATTCCCAGATGCAGTGGATCATCGACCACCAGAAGGACTACCACCTGGCGATCACCCAGCACCTTGGGGACGTGGTCGATCAGGTGACGGTAGACGGGCAGTGGGACCTGGCGTCCAAGTCCCAGAAGAAGCTCGAAGATGCAGGCGTTCCGTACGCAATCATTCCCGGCAACCACGACTGCCACGACTGTGTCCCGCAATGGCAGGGAAAACCCTCGGACCTGTTCTCTAGCTACCAAAGGAATTTCCCGGTCTCGCGTCAGGCTAAATCCTCTACCTTCCAGGAGGCTTCGCCCTCGGGACTATCCAATTTCCACGAATTTACCGTGGCCGGGGTCAAGATGGGCTCAGTCAACCTGCCCTGGCATGCGGACGATGCCGAGATCGCGTGGGCAGGAAAGATTCTTGACGCGAACCCGAAACTTCCCACGGTGATCACCTCGCACCAGATCATCAACGTCGACAGTGCAGGCAATCCCTTAGCTACCGATTTTGGCGACAAGCTGTGGGACAAGATTATTCGTAACCACCCGCAAATCTTCCTGACTATCAACGGTCACCACCACGGCTCCACCAACCGCGTGCTCAAGAACGATGCTGGACTGGACGTGTTCGAGCAGCTGGTCGACTTCCAGGGCGCCTACCAAGGCGGCAATGGCAAGATGTCCATGTTCGAATTCGACTTCACCCACAATCAGCTCTCGCTCACTTCCTTCAGCCCCTGGGTGGTGCAGAAGCCGCAAAAGCAGGTTACCCCCTTCGACCACGCGATAGACAAGAGTGTGGGAGCCACCTACACCGTCCCCATCGATTTCAAGAAACGTTTCGAAGCATTCGGAGCCGAGTTCACTCCCGAGGGCAGTGTCGCCTCCTCCACCTCGAAGCTGCGGTCCTGGCTAAATGCCAACTTCACCCCCGCCGAGACCATTGCCAAGCCTGCCCCCACCTCCTCCACCGACTACCCGAAGGTGGATGGGACTCTTGCCCACTGGCGGCCAGCCAAGCAAGACGGAAAGCTGGCGCTAAAGGATCTGAGCGGAAACGGCAACGACATGGCGCTAGCAGGCCCGGCCGACCTCGTCACACTTTCGCAGGATGCCCCCACCGATTCGGCTGAAAATTCTTCGCTCGCGTTCTCTCCGGAGGGCAAAGGCCAATTTGCCCACTTCGCCACCTCTAAGGATGCGCCGCTAAACAAGGCTGCTCTGAAGGATGGCTACACGTTCGAAACATTCATCAAGATCGACAAGAACTATTCCGAAGCCAATCACTGGATGGCGTTTGTTACCCGCGAAGGGAAACGTTCTGACATCAAGAATTTCGGCGAAGATTCCGACATTGAAGAACCTCCTCTAGCCGGCGCCATCTCGTCCCTGAAAGAGGTCCAGTGGGCTTTTGCAGATGCCGAGGACGTCTCCCTTGGGCACTCGAACTGGTCCTGCGAGATTCCCGTGGGGCAATGGCACCACATTGCAGTTGTAGATGATCCTAAGATCGACGCCGTAACCATGTACGTCGACGGCGCTCCGGCACTGCGCGCAACCAACGGCGCGCACGGCCTCAACCCGGTAAACGCCGGGGCATGGCTCATTGGAGGGTCAATTTACGACGGAAAGCTCAATACCGGCTTTTACGGCAACATCGGGGAAACCCGAATCGTAGACCACGCGCTCAGCTCCGAGCAGTGGCTGACTGCCCGCTCCGCAGATAAACCGGCCCCCACCACGGACAAGCCGGCAACTGACAAGCCGGCAACTGACAAGCCGGCAACTGACAAACCCGGCACCGAAACTCCCACCGCGGAAGGTTCTTCGCAAAAGCACCAGTCCGCCTCTGGCGCAAATAGAACTGTGCCCTCCCACCTTTCCCACACCGGCGTAAATCTTGCTGCCACCTTGGCAACTGTCGCCGCTGTAGTTCTGGTAGGAGGGACGCTGATGTTCTTGCGCAGGCGCGAGGACTAACCCTTCACAGAGCCTGCCGCTAGGCCGGACTGCCAGTACTTCTGCAGTCCCAAGAACAAAATAATCAGTGGTACAACCCCGAGGAGGGCGCCCATCATTACGGCTCCCTTTTCGGGGTTGTAGTAGCTCATCATGCCGTAGAGACCCAGGGTGACCGGTTTGATCTCTTGCGAGGAAACCATCATCAAAGGCAGCAGGAAGTTATTCCAGGTGGCCACGAAAATGAACAGGAATATGGTGACCATAGCTGGCGCTAGCAGTCGAAGTACCATGGTGAAGAAAATCCGCGCCTCGGAGGCGCCGTCGATACGGGCGGCCTCGATCAGTTCAGTAGGCACCGAGGACTGGGCGTAAACACGGCCCAAGAACACCCCGAAGGGGCTTACACACGACGGGATAATAATGGCCGCCATAGTGTTGGTGAGTCCCAGGTGCTGGAACACGATGTACATGGGAATGGTCAGCAACGCTACTGGCAGCAGCAACCCGCCCATAATGACGCCCATAGCCACGTTCTTGCCGGGGAAGCGGAATTTGGCCAGGCCGTACCCTGCCATTACCGAGATGAGGGTGCCGATGACGCCGGCTACCGTAGAATACACAAGTGAGTTCAGCACCCACCGCCAAAACATGCCGTGAGTCCAGCTCATCAGCCGCCGGTAGTTGTCGGCGAACCCCTGCACGATTCCGTCAAAACCCGAGGCGAACCAGACGCCCGAAGAACCCACCAGTTCAGGGTTCGACTTCGAGGAAGCAATGATCACCCAGTAGACGGGGAATAGGAAATACACCAGCGCGAGAAGCAACAACCCCGTGGTAATCCACTTTGCCGCCGAACTTGGCGCGACCGAGCGGACGGGCACGCCCTCTAGCGAAGGCCGATATTTGATTCCGCTTTTGGTAGTCAGAGTGCTCATTTTGCGGTCTTCCTATCTACTAGGGCGTACACGATGGCGAGGGCGCCTGCGAACACCGCCATCACAATGGATACTGCCGAGGCCGGCCCATCGCCCGAGGGCGAGAGGTTGCCCATCATGGTGTTGTAAGCCATCATCATCGGCGTGTATGCCTTCCCCATCCAGGTTTGGGAGGTGGCCATGATGGAAGGCTCGTTGAACAGCTGAATCGTACCGATGATAGACAGGAGCACTGCCAGCAGTGCTGCCCCGCGCACCAGTGGAATCTTGATGCGGGTAACGATCTGGAACCCGGTGGCTCCGTCAATGCGGGCGGCCTCTGAAAGGTCCGCGGGGATAGCTTGCAGTGCCGCCAAGAAGATCAGCATGTTGTAGCCCGTATACGTCCACGTGGTCATGTTTGCCATGGAAGCCAAGATGACGTTGCGGGACAAGAAATTTACGTTGATGCCCAGTGAGGAGAGCCCAGAAACGATTGGCGAGAGTTCCGGCGTGTACAGGTACAGCCAGATCATTGCTGCTACGATGCCGGGAATAGCAAACGGCAAGAAATAGCCAAGCCGGTAAATAGTTACGTGTTTTGTTAGGAATGAATCCAGCAATAGCGCGAATATAAGCGCCAAGATGATCATCACGGGCACCTGGAACAAGGTGTACAGGATTACCCTGCCCATCCCCCGCCAGAATTCTGTATTGGCGAGGACGGCCTTGTAGTTGGCGAGGCCAACGAAGGTAGATACGGATTCCCCACCCCCAAATGCGCCTCCTCCCGACGCTTCTTGCGCGAAGAAGGACGAGAAGATGGAGACGCAAATGGGGATTAGGAATACAAGGATGAACAGGAGGCAGAAGGGCGCCATGAACGCCCACCCGGTCCTTGCATCATGTCTTTCTCTGGCGCGCGAACCTCGGTTAGCTAGCCCTTTAGGCATTGCAGAGGAGCCGCGGACTTTTTCTGCACTCACTTGTTCAATTCCTTATCAATGTTGCTAGTTAGCTACCGGCAGTTTCTGATCCTGCAAGGACTTGACGGAGGCATCCTGTGCAGTCTTGAAAACGTCAGCAACCTTCTTCTCGCCAGTAGCGGTGTTAGCTGCGGTCTTGTTCATTTCTTCCATGACTCCGCTGAAGCCAGGCATGTAACCGAAGTCCTGAGCCATTACCTCGTTGGCCTTAGATAGCTCGGCAAAAACGTCCTGGCCACCGTAGAACTTGGAGATCTTCTCGGGAGTCTTGGCATCGCCCTTGGCGGCCACTACTAGACCCTGAGACACGAGCGGTTCAATTTGAGTGTTGAACCAGCCAGCAAAGTCGACTGCCGCCTCGGGTGCCTTGCAGCCCTTCATCACGGCTACGCCAGAACCACCGTCGGGGCCAGACTTGACTCCCTGACCGTAGTCCGGCAACTGGGTAACGGCCCATTCGCCCTCGTTGTCAGTTCCAGCCATGTCGTCGACCAGTAGCGGAGCTTCCCAAGCAGCACCGATGGTGCCAATGAGCTTCTTGTCGCCCAGTGCCTTCTTGAAGGAGTCATCCCAGCGATTTTCGGTCAGCACCGCCTTGCTGTCTAGCAAGTCCTGCCAGAACGCGGCAACCTTCTGCGACCCCTCGCCGTCAGTCTTTACTGCCCACTTGTTGTTTTCCACCTTGTACCAGCTGTCTCCAGCGGCGGCAGCCTGAGCGCTCAGCCAGAAGGCGGATTCGTCCGGCTGGAAGTCGGCAATGTACTTGCCAGCAGCAGCAGCCTTCTTGGCAGCAGCCTTGAAATCATCCAGATTCTTCGGGGCTTCGATGCCAAGCTTTTCGAATTCTGCCTTGTTGTAGTAGTAGACCAGCGGGCCAGTATCCTGGGGCAGTCCGACAGTCTTGCCGTCGACGCTCATTAGCGAGAACGGGCCGGCAGCAAACTTATCCTTGTATGCTTCAGCCTGCTTCGTAACGTCCTCAACTAGTCCCTTGGTGTACATCTCCGGGACCTCGGAGTAGCCCAGCTGAGCCAAGCACGGACCGTTATCAGCCTTGATGTCGGTCTCGAGCTTCTTAGTCAGTTCCTGTGCCTTGCCATCGAACTTGGTGGCCTTGACCTGCTTGTCAGGGTTTTCCTTGTTCCACTTCTTCACAATTTCATCGACCTTGGTCATTCCCTCGCCATCGGGCAGGCGGTGGATGAACTGGATCTGAGTATCGGAAGAACTAGAAGTCTCGGTATCTTTCTTAGTCTTGTCAGCGTCAGAAGAGCACGCTGCCAGAGATAGGGACGCAAGCGCGAGCACAGCGATGCCCGCACCGGCTTTACGGAAATTCCTCATTATGAACCTCTTCATTGAAGTGAATAAAATACGCGGGAATATGCGGAACTAGTTTATCTTTTCCGCCCCTCCCTTCCGGTTTCGCACATGTCTCACAAAAACCTCACTTAACCCATTTGACCTGCATAGATGGAACAGTTATAGCTTCTTTCGACACTGTAGAAAATGTGCCAGATTGATCAGTATTGCTGATGTTTGCGACCAGCACCTTGCCGTTGGGATAATGCGCTACTTCCAAGGCCGGGTTATCGCTTACGCCGCTGCAGGCCCACTGCTCTTCGGCTCCAGCCGCCCAGTACAGTGCGCGGTGTAGAAGGCGCGCATTAGGGATCGAATAGGCCAACCCGGATGCGTAGACTGCGCGTCCCGCAAAGTACTGGTTGACTGCTAGGATCAGCCCACCCTCGGTATGAGCTAACGAGGTACCAGTGGTAGCGAATACCCCATTTATTGCCTCGCCGGGAGCAAAGGGGGCAGACAAATCGGCAGTAATAAAGTGATCCTCTGCCCGCCTGGGGTACTTGTCAGTGGACAAGGACCAATCGCGTTCCCGGTCAACACCCAGCACATCGGAGAGGGCGAAAGTAGCGCCCGTACGCCCGGCAGCTGCCGCGGTCAACGCAGTAGGTTCCCCTACCCCGATGAAGCCGCCCCCGCGCGCCACGAACTCGCGCATAGCCACCACTAACTTCGGATCCTCCCATGCCGGACCACCCGAGAAAGCAGTACCAGCAGAACCGGCATTGATTACCACGTCGACGCCCTCTAGCGCCCCGTCTACAACGTCGGCGAAACTGAGGAACTGCACCTCAAAAGGTAGCCCCGCGAGCGCTTCAATAACCCCCACGTAGGAGTAGGCCTCGCGGTAGTGCAGGGCGTGCGCCACCATGTGGGTCTGCCAGCTGCGCAGAGCGCCCCAAGCGTTGACGATTCCCACCTTGATAGGACTGTTCAGCGGGCGCTGCCCATCGGTGACCGAGTGGAGGGAACGGAATTCTGCAACAATCTGTTCCACCCGGTCGATGAAGTCAGGGTGTTGCATGGCTAGTGAGAGGTAGCCGCCGTAGCCCATGCGATCCAGGGGATTACGAATGATGGCTCGGCGAGCGCCCAGCCACGATTCGTTGGCTTCGCCCACCGGATCGCCCTCGGGGTTGAACACATCTGGGAAGAAATAGGGCAAAAACCGTCCCTCCGTGTAGCGCACGCCTGGAATGTCACTGATCATTCGGCAGGTCGCGGCGTTGCCAACGGACCCGACTACCGCATCCAATTCGATGTCTGGGAAGTACTTCCCGTAAGGCTCGGTGCCAATCCAGTTGTCGCCCAGGAACATCATGGCTTCCCTGCCGGCATCGTGAGTGGTCTTCACCAGGGTCTTTGCCTTGTCTGCCACCTGCTTGCTGACGAAGTCAATCCAGTCCAAGAAATGCGCTTTTGGAGGGCGGAAGGGCGAGTTGTAATAGCCGGCATCCACAAAGTCTTCAGGGCGCAGCGCATAGCCCTTTTCTTTTTCAAACGCCTGCAGGGCGGGCACGGAAACCGCGGCAGAATAGCCGAACCAGTCTACGTACTTCTCGCGGGCATCTTCACCGAAGACCAGGGTGAAGTGGTAGAAGAAGGTGGTGAAGCGAACCACGTCTACTTCGGGGTGTTCATCCAACCATTCCTTCAGGGCCTTCTGCATGAACTGCCAGGTCTGGGCGTAGGCAGGATCGTAAGTCTTGTCCTTCTTGCGGGTGGGATCGCTTGCCCAGTCGTTGGTCAGGTAGTTGTAGATCTGGGTCGAATCCCAAATCTGCCGGGCCAGGAAGTTTACCGTGTATTCGTGGAGCAGTTCGGGGCTGGCAATGGTGACGATTGCCGAGGCCGATTCTGCGTCTTCTGGACCGGAGTTAGCCGCTTCCGCTTCCCGATCAATTGGGCGGGCGGGGGCCGGCGCTACGCTCCACCCGCTGGGAGGCACTTCCCTGCCGGTGGTACGGTCTATGACCTGCCAGTACTTAGCCAGGTCGCACTCTAGTTCGGGCGCAAACTGCTGGGCAAAATACCCCTCCATCACATCGATCTGGAGCGCTTCATTGCTGCCAGCTACTTTGCGGCGGCTCATCAAATACTGGTGCACGCGCTGATCTGGGTGCGCCCGCGACCAGCCGTGGTCGCCCCTAGACGGGAAATAGGTGGCATACACCTTGTCGACTAGCTCCTTCGCTAGTGCGGGCAGGGCGGTGCCGTCAGAATTTCGCACCGCATCCGGTTTTAGGCGGGCTACCAGTTCACGAATCTGGCTGTCCATGCCCTCTTCGATAGGTAGGGTCAAGCGGCCACTATCCATTGGTGCTCCTTCTATATGCTCGTCCGGCAAACGCCGCCACGTGGGTGGCAGCGCGGTCTTTCAAATACGGGAATACCCGCAGGTATTCCTTTAGCCATTTACTGGCGAATTCTTCAGCACTCTCGCGCCTGACAAGGGCCCAGACGCTGCCCCCGAAACCAGCCCCGAATGCACTGGCTGCCTGCGCGCCTAGCTGCCGGGCGCTGCGGGCTAGGAAAACGGTCTGCTGCACCTGGTTCTCTAGGCCTGTCTGCGCCAACTGCTGAGAACGGTCCACCAGTTCACCAAAATCTTTCAAGTGACCGCCTGCTAGCGCGTCGGCCGCCAGCGGCACAATTTCTTCGGATTCCGCGTAGAACTGGTCCAGCCGGCGACGCAAATAGTTGTCTTCGCCTACCAGTTCCCGCATGCGGTCTAAGGCATGCTCAGAGGAGGCGATTGCCTCGGCCAACGAGGTATCGGTACGGCCGGTATCTGAATTCCACAACCCCACAATTTCGCGCACCGCCAGAGACACCCGGTTGTAAGCGTCGCGGGCAGCACCGGTCTTTTCGGCCAGCACCCCGGACACTGCCACCACGAAGGCATACCCTTCGGGCACGGGTACCAATGCCCGGCGCCGCACCGGCGAGAAGGAGTATTCCGCTAGTTTGCCCTGTTCGCAGCACAGCATGGCGGTGTGGTCTTCGCTGCCGCCAAAGGTTCCTACCCCGCGTCTGCCTTTTAGATCCCCGAAAGTCATTCCGTTCTCGATGCAAGCCATGTAGCCCGCCAACGATTCGTAGTCGCGAATGTGCCGGCGGAAGAGCGCCAGCGAAGCAATACCGCCCAGGTCAATGAGGCAGCGGGAGATGCCGATGACCATTGCCGAGGAAGAAGACATGCCCGATGCCAACGGCAGGGTGGAGTCCACATCTATTTGTGCCCCCACCACGTAGCCGGGAAAGTTTGCTTCTAGGCGGGTCACTACCGCTTCGGGGTAGGCGGCCCAATGCCCCGGCGGCAGTGGCGGCCTATCCCCGCTGATCTGAATGTCTACGCTTTCGCCAACTGCCGACGAATACACGCGCACCACCGGCTCGTCGATGCGCCTGGCGGTAAACGTAATCCCGCGGTCTACTGCCGCAAGCAGTGACCGGCCACCCGCATAGTCCGTGTGCTTGCCCAGCACTTCAATACGCCCGGGCACAAACCAGGACACTTCGTTTACAGGCCCCGGCAACGCGTCGGGGGTAGATACCTTTGCGGCAATGTTGATTGCCCCGGTGATGGGGCCTGTGGGATAGAGGACCGGATCCATGATTTACAGACTCACCGACACATCTGCCAAGGCTTCTTTGACCGCCGCAATGTCGCGGCGCGAAGACATGTCCAGCACGCCCTCTTTAGAAGGCACTACCGTCACCTGTTCGCCCTGCTCAATCAAATATCTAACCGCATCCACTACCTCGTATTCCCCGCGGGGCGAGGGCGAAATATTGGCGCAGGCAGTAATGACTTGCGGGGTGAACCGCCAGCAGTTCATTGACACGGGAGCTCCGGGCAATTCTTGCAGCTGCTGCGCAGTCGGCTTTTCCACGATGTCGCGAAGATGGCCGTCCTCGGTTGCCATGATGGCGAAGGCCGCAATGCGGTCGGCAGGAATGTTGGAGTTAGCTACTAGCCCGTCGCGGTCAAAGCCAACAGTGGCAGTACCATCGGTTTGCGCCAGTGCCTTGAGCGCGCCGACCGGATAGTAGTTGTCCGAGTTGAGCACCAATGCGCCCTCGGTAAGAAAATCTTTGGCGGCGGCCACCGCGTCGGCAGTGCCTAGCGGCTTCTCTTGTACGGCGTAAGAGATGGTGACCTTCTTGGTAGCCAGCGAATCGTAGTAGTCGCGGAACGCTTGCTGTTCTGGCCCTATTACCAGGCAAACTTCCTTGATACCGGCCTTCACGAGGGCGGAAATAACGTAGTCCAAAAAGGGACGGCCCACGTCGATCAGCCCCTTGGTGCCGGCGGATGCGGCCCCTACCTGGGAGTCTTCTAGTTTCGTGCCGTCGTCGGCGCGCATGCGAGTGCCGAGTCCGCGAGCCATAATGACTGCCTTGCGCGTGCTCATGCTACGGTGACCTCGATTCCGTGTCGTGTTAGTGCGGCTATCTGATCGGCACTGGTACCACCGTCGGTAATAACTTGGTCGATCTTGTCGAAAGAGCAGATGTTAGCGAAGGCGCTTTGCCCGAATTTGGTGTGGTCTGCCAAAACTACAACTTTCTGAGCCACTTCCACCAAGGCCGTATTCACTACAGCTTCGGCTTCGTTGTTTGTGTAAATGCCACCTGATTGTATATCGAGGGAGGTGACTCCTAAAAACAAGAGTCCCACTTTGATGCGCTCCAATACGGCCTTGGCCAGCGACCCTACAAGTTCGTAGGAGCGGGAGCGCGCCACCCCACCGATCACCACGAGTTGCACGTTGGGGCGCACAGTCAGGTCGTTGGCAATGTTTACGGCGTTAGTGATCACTGTCAGCGGCCGTTCGGTAAAGGCTCTTTCCGAGGACGTGCGCACGCCCAGTTCGTAGGCCGCCACTGTGGTGGTGGTACCGCCGTTGAACGAGACAACAGAGCCGGGTTTTGCGAGCAGGCACGCGCGCCGAGCAATGGCCTGCTTTTCGTCCCATTCCCGCGAAGTGCGGTAGCGCATGGGCAATTCTCCCGAGGACGCGTTTGCCTTCGCACCACCTCGTACCCTGGTGATAAGTTGCTGCTCGCTCAGGGCATCTAGATCGCGGCGAACCGTAGCTGGAGATACTCCGAGGGCGGCGACAATATCGTCTACGTGCACACTTCCACGCTCGATCACTAAGTCGACAATTTTTGACTGTCGGTCTTGTCTGCCCACTGCCACTCCTTTGCTAGCCGGGACAAGCAAAATCTTGTCACATTCGCTCAAGCTGTGCAAGAAATTTTGCTCACTTTTGCTGATCGAAGCTTATATGCCCAGCCCAGAAGCCTATTTCGCGATGATTTTTTCTGCCTAAACCCCTTATTTTTCACCGTCACAAGCCCGACTCATTGACCGATTTTGACCGAAAACCCTAGCCTTGAGTCGAAATTCAATCAGAAAGGTGCAGCAATGTCGCTAACCAGTCAGGAAATCAATTCACAGCCGGAAACCTGGCGGAAAACTACGCAGGTGGATGCCTCCGCCCTCGTCACTGAGAAGGGGCGCGTCGCCGTGGTTGGCTGCGGCACCTCATGGTTCATGGCGCAGGCATACGCCCGGATGCGCGAACTAAAGACGGGAGAGGCAACTTTCGCCTACACCGCAACCGAATTCCCCATGGGCGACTGGCAGAAGGTCATCTGCATCTCTCGTTCCGGTACCACTACCGAAATCGTCGATCTGCTGCGGGCGACGCGCGAACAGAACGTTCCGAACGTCCTGATCACCGCGGTCACCCCCGGCCCGGGCAGCGACTACGCGGACGAAGAAATTACTCTTGCCTTTGCCGACGAAGAATCGGTGGTACAGACCCGCTTTGCTACCACCGCCCTACTATTGCTGCTCTCTACTCTTGGCGAGGACGTACAGGCGGCCGCCGCCGATTGCGAAAAGGCCCTGCAACTAGACATTCCCGAGCGATGGGTAAAGGCAGACCAGATCTCGTTCCTGGGTACCGGCTGGACCATTGGCCTAGCAAACGAAGCAGCCCTGAAGAACAGGGAAGCCTCGCAGTCCTGGGCTGAATCCTACCCGGCCATGGAGTACCGGCACGGCCCCATTTCGATCGCCCAACCCGGCAGGCTGGTGTGGGCCTTCGGGAAGCTCCCCGCCGGACTGGCGGAGCAGGTGGCCCAGACCGGCGCAGAACTGGTTACCAGCGAGCTGCACCCGCTAGCACACCTGGTGCTCGCGCAGCGACTGGCGGTCGCCCGCGCCGAGGATCGCGGCCTAAACCCAGACACCCCTCGGAACCTGACCCGTTCGGTGATTCTTGCTGAAGGGCAACACTGATGCACGCCTTCGGGATAGATGTCGGCGGCACCAACATCAAGGCGGTGCTTGCCAGCAAAACCGGCGAGGTCGCAGCCAGGTGGAATCGCCCCACTCCGCGCACCGGCAAGGTGGAGGACATTATCGACGCGCTCGCGGATCTGTATGCCACTATGCGCGCTGAAAGTAGCGGGCTCGAGGGCGTCACCGAGTTGGTACCCACCGTAACGGTGGCAGTACCGGGCATTGTTGACGAGGAACACGGGGTGGGGGTCTACTCCGTCAATTTGGGGTGGAAAGATTACCCGCTGCGCGACGCCCTCGCCACTGCCCTGCAGGTACCCGTAGTGCTAGCGCATGACGTGCGTTCGGGCGCTCTTGGGGAAAGCAGGTGGGGTGCGGCAGAGGCCGATAGCCTCTACATTGCCCTGGGTACCGGCGTTTCCGCAGCCTTGATCATCGACGGCTACCCCGTGGCCGCCCACCCGTGGTCTGGCGAGATCGGGCAACACCTGGTGCCCGATCCGGATCGGCCCGGCCAGAACACCACGTTGGAAAAGGTGTGTTCGGCCTCCGCTTTCGCACGCCGCATGTGGAGGGCGGATCCGCGCCTCATTGCAGAGGATGCGGGGGCGCGCGAGGTCTTCGATCTGGCTCGCGGCGGCAACGAATTGGCGCGGCACATCATTAGTTCTGGTCTGGGCGAGTTGTCGCGCTCCATTGCCGCTGCCATTCATTTGCTTGGTCCCATTCCCGTAGTCGTGGGTGGGGGTATGGCTGGGGCTGGTCCTCTGCTGCTCAATCCCATTGCACAGCAGCTGCGCTCGTACTCGCCGCTGCTCCCCGAAGCTCCTCTGCGCAGTGCCACCTTGGGTACTTACAGTCAGGCTCTGGGGGCTGCAGTGCGCTCGTTCGATTCCTACGTGCAGTGGCGCGCACTGCCCATTAGTTTCCCAGCGGTGGATTAGATGATTCTGACACTTACCGCTAATCCCGCCCTCGACGTTACCTACCGGGTGGAGCACCTGCAGGTGGGGTCTTCTTACCGCGTTGCGCCCACAGTTGCCGCTGGCGGCAAGGGAATCAACGTGGCACGGGTGGCAGCCCGTCTTGGGCATCGGGTCGCGACTACCGGTCCGCTGGGTGGAGCCAACGGGAACCGCATTCGCCGCCTGCTGCAAGATGATGCGGTAGAGCAACGGTTTGTGCCTTCTGCCGCCCCTACCCGCCAGACCGTAAATATCACTTCTGACGGTGACGCCACGATCTTCAACGAGGCGGGGGCGGACCAGCCCGATTCGCTGTGGCAGACCTTGGCTTGCCAGCTGCGGGACGAGGGCGCCCAAGTTGTAACTATCTGCGGCTCCTTTCCACCCCACACCCCCGCGGGAGTGTTGCGGATGCTAGTTGAGGCTGCCAAGGAGGGCGGAAGCCTGGTGGTTGTAGATACTTCCGGCCCGCTGCTACTGGAGGCCGCGAACGCGGGCGCGGACCTTCTGAAACCTAACGAGGCAGAACTGGCGGCGGCGACCGGCGCGGGCGAAGTGGCCGCGGGGGCGGCCCGGCTTTTGCAACTGGGGGCCCAGATGGTGGTGTGTTCTTTGGGCGCCAAGGGCGTGGCTGCTTTTACCGCGCATATGCAGGTCAGCCAGCCGCCCGCCACGCGGGTGCACGGCAACCCGACCGGTGCTGGCGATTCTTTAGTTGCCTCGCTGGCCTCGCAGATGGAGGAGGCCGGCCAGCTCCCACAATCCAAAGACGAACTTTCTTGCTGGCTAAGGAAGGCCAGCGCATTGGCGGCGGCTACGGTAGCCGCCCCTACGGCCGGTGCTTTCGACCCGGCGCTTTACCAAAAACTTTTGGAGGAATAATGCCCCTATCCGACACCGCTGCCCTGGCTCGCCAGGCAGCAGCAAACAAGCAGGGCTTGGGCGCTTTCAATGTGGTGCTGCTGCACCACGCAGAAATGTTCGTCCGCGCCGCCGAAAACGTAGGGCTGCCGGTGATCTTGCAGCTGTCGCAAAATGCCGTGAAATGGCACGGCAGGTTCGCGCCCCTATCTTCAGCACTGCTCGCCCTCGCGAAAGAGGCAAAAGTGCCGGTGGGGGTGCATCTAGACCATGCGGAAGATCCGCAACTGTGCCGCCGCGCCATTGACCTGGGCTATTCCTCGGTCATGTACGACGGCTCCAAGCTGCCGGATGCGGAAAACCGCGAAGCTACCGCGCAGATCGTCGCTTACGCGCACCAGAACGGCGTGTCCGTCGAGGCCGAGCTAGGTGAGGTCGGGGGCAAGAACGGCGTGCACGATCCGAAGGCCCGCACTGCTCCCGAAGATGCGGCCCAGTTCGTAGCGGATACCGGCGTGGATCTACTGGCGGTGGCGGTGGGTTCTTCGCACGCCATGGCAACTCGCGAAGCGGTGTTAGACAATTCCCTGATCGAACGGATCCGCCAAGCAGTGCCTGTTCCCCTTGTGCTGCACGGGTCTTCGGGGGTTCCTGACGACGGCATGGTAGCGGCAATCAGGGCCGGAATGACCAAGATCAATGTCTCTACCCACCTGAATGTGGTCTGCACCCAGCAGGTGCGGGCGGCTTTGAAGGAGGACGAACAGCTGGTCGACCCTCGCAAGTATTTGGGGCCGGCAGATGAGCAGGTGCGCGCAGAGGTCGAACGCCTCCTGCAGCTATATCGCTCATAAGGATGGAACAGTTGGCCGATAACTGGCAGTAAAACCGCAGGTGGTTCATTAGAATCTTCTAATAATGCCAGTTATTGGCCTTCCCGGCCCATCCAATTGCGCATACTTTAACGGTGCACGCAGAGGTGCATAAAAACAGTTAGGGATACATATGCGCAACGCAACGACGCGATTACTGGCGGCAGGTGTCGCCGGAGTTACCGCCCTCACCCTTGCCGGTTGTGGGCAAAGCAAAGATGATTCCGCTTCCTCAGATTCAGGTACCACCCTAAAGATGCTGGTGCCCGCCTACACCGACAATGTGAAGGAATTGTGGGGCGAGGTTATCGACGGTTTCAAGAAAGAAAACCCAGACATCAACATCGACCTGCAGGTTGAATCGTGGGAGAACATCAATGACGTGGTGCGCCAGAACATTCAAGCGGACAAAGCACCCGACATTTTGAACATCGACTCGTTCACTGATTTTGCCGCCGACGACCTGCTCTACAGTGCCGAGGACGTTGCCTCGAAGAAGACCCTGGATAACATCCAGGACTCCTTCAGGAAGAATGCCTCCATGGAGGGCACCCAGTACGGGCTACCCCTATTCGCTTCGGCCCGCGCCCTCTTCTACAACGAAGACCTATTCAAAGAGGCCGGCATCACCGCCCCACCAAAGACCTGGGCTGAGCTAGAAAAGGACGCCAAAGCAATCAAAGCCCTAGGCAAAGATGGTGTAGACGGTTACGGAATGCCGCTCGGTAACGAGGAGGCCCAGGCTGAGGCTGCAATCTGGTTCTTCGGCGCAGGCGGCGGCTACGGTGACGAAAACAAGATCACGGTAGACCAGAAGGCCAACGTTGAGGCCGCCAATTTCATGCAGAAGCTGATCAAAGAGGGCGCCACTGAAGCTAACCCCGGTTCCGCCCAACGCACCCCGCTCGGAAAAACATTCTTCCAAGGCAAGCTCGGCATGGTAGTCGGACTACCCCAATACAAGAAGCTGATCGAAGAACAGAACCCCAAGCTGAACTACAAGATCGCCCCAATACCCACCAAAGACGGCTCAGAAGTAACCCTGGGCGTTGCCGACCACCTGATGGCCTTCGACAACGGCGCCGACAAGCAGGAAGCGATCAAGAAGTTCTTCGACTACTTCTACTCAGATGCTGCCTACCCCAAGTTCGTAGGAACCCTAGGCTTCATCCCGATCACCAAGAGCGCTGGTGAGGCCATGAAGGACGACCCCACCACCAAGGAATTCATTCCGCTGCTCCCCAAGGCGAAGTTCTACCCCTTCACCAACCCAAAGTGGCAATCCGTGCAGGGCTCGATCCAATCCAACATTGGCAAGATCGCCACAGAAGATCCAGCCACGGTACTAAAACAAATCCAATCCGAATCCGAACAAGACTAAAACGGTGGGGGTGGGAAACCACCCCCACTCCACCCCCATGAAAAATAACAAAAATAAGACCTCCGCGGCGCTCAGAGCACTCCCCTGGCTCGCGCCCGTCCTCGTCCTAATCGCAGCCATCGTTGCCTACCCAATGGGACTGATGATCTTCAATTCCACCCGCAAAATATCGCGCATCGGCCGTGACAAAGGATTTGTGGGACTGGACAACTACACCAAGGTGCTCTCGGACCCGGCTCTTCCCCGCGTCCTGGCCAATACCGCCATCTGGGTAATCGCCGTCGTAGTGATCACCATCGTCCTTTCACTAGCACTGGCCAACTTCCTAAACAAAGCTTTCCCAGGCCGCCGCCTAGTGCGCCTGGCAGTCATCATCCCCTGGGCTGCCTCGGTAGTAATGACCACCACCGTGGTCTACTACTCCCTGCAACCAAAACTAGGGTTGGCACAGCAATTCCTAAAAGACATCGGACTGACTTCCAGAACCGACCTAGGAATCACTTCCCAACCCATTCCCGCTTTCCTAGTGGCAATCGCAGTAGCAGTATTTGTTTCACTTCCGTTCACTACTTACACGCTGCTGGCCGGCCACCAAGCCATCACCAATGACGTGCTAGAAGCCGCCCGCGTAGACGGCGCCTCCAAGGTGCGCACCTACTTTTCGATCATCCTGCCGCAGCTGAAACCAGCACTGGCAACCGCCACCACCATCAACATCATCAACGTGTTCAACAACATCCCAATCCTGCAGGTTATGACCGGCGCCATCCCCGGCAACAGCGCCGACACCACGACCACACTGCTGTTCAAATACATCCGCGCTCGCGGCCACGTCGACTGGGCCAGTGCCCTTTCGGTACTGAATTTGGTCCTGATGATCGTCATCATAGGGATCTATCTGGCTCTTGCGAAACCAATGAGGGGGGTTGAAGACTCATGCTCAAAAACTGGTGGAAACGGCACAGCGAACCGTCGGCCCCGGGAGCACACCCGCACACCGGCCTGCGCGTTGCAGCGGGCATAGTGCTGATCGTCCTCTTCGTGTTGCCATATTTGGTAATGGTGCTCGGCTCGCTCAAGTCGCGGGCAGAAGTGCTGTCAATCCCGCCCACGTACCTACCCCAAAACTGGCATTTCTACAATTACCTGACCATGTGGTCCACGCCTGAAACGCCGGTAGGGCAGAACCTGCTGTCTACTCTGATCATTGCCGCAGTGGCCACCCTGATCGTGGTGATCGTGGCGATGCCGGCAGCCTATTACACTGCCAGATTCCGGTTCCCTGGGCGCGGTGCCTTCCTCTTCCTGGTGTTGCTTACGCAAATGTGTCCCCCGGCGCTGGTAGTTGCTGGGCTCTTCCGGGAATTCCAGATGCTGTCCCTCAACGACACGCTACTGGCAATGATCCTTATCAATTCGGCCTTCAACTTGGCCTTCGCAACGTGGATTATGCATTCCTTCTTTGCCTCCGTACCTGCCGAGGTCGACGAGGCCGCACAAATTGACGGGGCCGGGCTTCTGACCGTCCTATTCCGCATCAATTTGCCGCTCGTTTGGCCAGGAATCGTGACTGCGGTGATCTTCACGTTCGTTGCCGCCTGGAACGAATTCGCCGCCTCCCTGGTAGTGCTGTCCTCGCCGGACAAGCAACCACTGTCGGTCGCGCTCACCAAGTTCGTGGGGCAGTACGAGACCAGTTGGCAGTACGTCTTCGGGGTTTCCGTGGTTGCCATCATTCCGGTGGTGATTCTGTTTGCGGTGGTTGAAAAGCGCCTAATCGGCGGTCTCACGGCTGGCTCGATCAAGTAAGCGTGCAAAGTTCTGGGGCGGTTAGCTACGCGCTAACCGCCCCAAATTTTTATCTTTCCGCTACCGGAAGTTTCAAGTCTTTCAGCACCAGCACTGATTCAGCTTGTGCCACCGAGAATAGCTCGCCGACAGGAGCAGTACCGTCGGCCACTTCGCCGGCACTGCGTTTGATTGCCTCGGCTACCGTGTCATAACCGGGAATAAAGTAGGCATCTTGCACCATTGCGTCTTCAGCTTCTTTAGCGGCCGCTACTACATTCTGCCCGCCGTAGAACTGCGATACTTTCGCATCGCTCTTCGGGGTATCCTTCGCGGCTACCACCAGCCCCTGCGAGGCTAGGTCGTCCACGTTGGTGTTGAACCAGTTTGCAAATTCGACGGCCTTGTCCGGGGCCTTGCACCCCTTCATGACTACTACGGCAGAGCCGCCGTCAGGAGCCGTCTGCTTGCCCGCCCCCAGATCGGGCAGCGGGGCAATCCCCCACTTGTCGGTTGTCTCCTGCATGTCTGCGGCCAGCAGCGGGGCCTCCCAGGCTCCTCCGATGGTACCGATCAGTTTTCCCTGTTGCAGTGCCTTCTTGAAGGTGTCATCCCACCGGGGCAGTTTCAGAGCAGCGCCGTCTGCAAAGAGACCCTGCCAAAGGCTGGCGACCCTCTTCGCTCCTGGCCCATCCACGCCCACTTTCCACTTGCCGGACTCGATCTGGTACCACTTGTCTCCGGCGGCCATGGCCTGAGCGGAGAACCAGTATGGGGATTCGTCAGGCTCAAAGTCGGCTACATATTTTCCACTTTCGGCTGCTATTTTTCCTATCTTCCGAAAGTCTGCAATATTCTGCGGCGGGTCAATTCCTAACCGCGCAAAAGCCGACCTGTTGTAGAAATACACCAGTGGGCCCGTATCAGTGGGGAGCCCAAAGTACTTGCCGTCCACCCCGGTCATTGACACTGCCGAGGGCGAATAGTTCTTCTGATATTGCTTTACCTGGGCGGTAACGTCTTGCACCAGTGATTTCGTATAAACACCGGGGATCTCGTTGTAGCCCATCATTGCCAGGCAGGGGGCGGTGCCTGCCTTTACATCCAGCTCGAGCTTCTTGATCAGTTCGTCTAGGCCCGCATCGAATTTTTCGGCCTTGACCTGCGAAGCTGGGTGCTCCTTGTTCCACTTTTGCACCATCTGGGAAACGCTTACCATGTTCTGTCCGTCTGGCAGCGTATGTAAAAATTCGATGGGTTCGGAGGTGGTATTTGTTGTGCACCCTGCTAGCGCACAAATCGGAATGATTGAACTTGCGGCAAGCAACTTGGAGAAACGAGTCCGCATTTTCGCCCCCTAATAGGCATAGAAAAGTTGACTACTGCCAGGTTAACGCAGTTACCGAATGGGCAGGAAACGTTAACCGCATTTGTTCTGTATTGGCTGTTGCCGCATTTTGAGCTACCACTTTTGCGTCTTTTGAGATTCATTTACCCGTGTTTTCTAAAAGCGCTAGGGTTAGAAAAAACCTTAGGGGAATAATGACTGTTGACCTCATTGAAAAAGCGGAAGGTTGCCTGCTAGGCCTAGCTTTAGGGGATGCGCTCGGGGCCCCCACGCAATCCTTGTCGCCGCAGCAGATTATCTCTACCTACGGGCGCATTACGCACCTTCGGGATGCCAGTGCGGACCAACCAATCGCACCGAATCTTCCTGCCGGACGGGTCACTGACGACACTGATCAGGCGCTCATCGTCGCCCACATGCTAGTGCAGGGACTCTCCGCTCCCGCCTTTGCGCAGGCGTTACTCGATTGGGAAGACCACATGATCGCGATAGGTTCGCTAGATCTGCTCGGCCCTTCCACCAAGGCCGCCCTCTATAAGATTCGCGAGGGCGGGGACCTGACAGAGGCGGGAAAATACGGCTCCACTAACGGTTCTACGATGCGCATTGCGCCGGTGGGCATTGCCTACCCGCCTGGCCAGCACCTTCGGGAGTCCGTCTGCCAGATATCGTCACTCACTCACGGCACTACGATCGGCATCTCGGCCGCCATGACGGTGGCGGTGACCATCAGTAATGTCCTGGAGGGGGCGGCCCTGCCCGAGGCGCTAGCTGCGGGGATCGCCGAGGGCAGCAAAGACTACGGCAACTGGGTCGCGGGCGCGTCAATCCCCGCCCGCTTCAAGGCGCTGTGGCCACTGTGTCAATCCATGGGTGAGGAAGAATTTTCTACCTTCTTACAGCAGGTAGTGGGCACGTCTGTGCAGTCTCCCGAATCGGTTACTGCCGCTCTACTGCTGGCCTGCAAGTATGCGGACAAGCCTTTTACGGCCCTGTGCGCGGCGGCGAATCTGGGCGGGGACACCGACACCATTGGGGCCATAGCCGGGGCCATCTTAGGTGCCCTGCACGGCCCTGCTGGTTTTCCGCCCTCGCAGATTGGCCTGGTTGAAGAGGTCAATGAGCACGATTTTGCCGGCACTGCCGAAAAGCTCTTGGCACTGCGCAAAGGGGAACAATAATGGGCCGCCGTCTTACTTCCTACGAGCAGCGAGGCATCGAACCGGTTCCTGCCAGCGAGCGTGGCGGCAACCCGCTGGAATTGTTCTGGGTGTGGTTCGCGGCGAATATTTCAGTGCTCGGCCTTCCCCTGGGAGTTTCGCTGATCGCCCTCGGACTTAGTATTCCGCAGGCTCTCTTTGCGGCCACCGTCGGGTCAGTGGGTTCTTTTGCCGTCGTGGGCATCATTTCGGTAGCTGGCAGGAATGGTGGGGCGCCGTCGCTCACATTGTCCAGGGCGATGTTCGGCACCCTGGGCAACATTGGGCCCACGTTCATCTCCCTGCTCTCGCGATTGGGCTGGGAAACAGTCAATACTGCGACGGCGGCACTGGCGTTCGTGACTTTCTGCTCCTACTGCTTTGGCACTGCCGGCACGGCGGCAAAGGCACCTGTCATTGCAGTGGTTGGAGCTGTTGGTTTTGTCGCCCTGACGGTCGCGGCGGCTGGACTGGGCCACGCCGCTATCTTGGTGGTGCAAAAATGGGCGACTTGGATATTCGGAGCCTTAAACCTGCTGGTGGCAGCCTTTTTATTGGTCCGAGTGAATTTCTCTGCGCTGGGAACAAAGCCCGGTGCCGGCCTTGCCGAAGTGCTCACGGGAATAGGCATCATTGCCGCTGGGACGGGCATTGGCTGGGCTAACTCCGGCGCCGATATGGCCCGCTACCAGCGTCCCTCGGTGACAGGGGGCGCCCTCGTACTTTCTGCCGCCGCGGGTGCCGGCATCCCGCTGGTCATCATGATCGGCATGGGTGCCCTCATTGGCGGTTCTAACCAGCAGGTGCTTGCATCCCCCAACCCGATGGAGGCTATTCGGCAAACTCTGCCCGAGCCGATGGCAGCTACCTACCTACTGGTTTCGATTGTCGGCCTTTTGCTCTCTAATCACCTGTCGGTTTATTCAGCCGGGCTTACTACCCTCACCCTCGGCATCCGCATTCCCCGCGTGTGGGCAGTGCTAGTTGACGTGGTCGCTACCACTTCAGGATCCATCCTGTTTCTGCTTGTGGCGCAGGGTTTTTACGGGCCATTTGTTGCCTTCATTTCCGTGCTGGCGATTCCCATTGCCGCGTGGATCGGCATCTTCTTGGTGGACATGTGCTTCCGGAACAGCTACAGCGGCCCTGACCTGCTAGACCTTTCGGCAGGAGGCAAGTACTTTTACACCGGCGGGATCAGGTGGGCAGCACTTCTTCCCTGGCTGCTTGCCATCGGAATTGGTTCACTATTCATTCAGGTAACCGACGGGTCGACGCCCATATTTACGGGACCGGCCTATTCCACCTGGATTGGTCAGGCAGGGTTGGCTTGGCTAGTAACCTTGGTACTTGCCGCAGCCTGCTACGCCCCTCTTGCTAGGAGGCGATTCTGATGGCGCGACTGATCCATACCGGCCAGGCGATTGTAGACCTCACAATGTCCCTCGCCAGGGTACCTAAGGCAGGCGAGGACGTCTTCGTAGATTCACACAACTTTGCAGCTGGCGGCGGTTTCAACGTCATGGCAGCGGCAGCTCGCGACGGCGCCGAGGTAGTCTATGCCGGGACCTGTGGCACGGGCTTCTTTGGGGACCTAGTGCGCAGCGCAATGCAGGCCGAGGGCGTCCATCTAGCCCTGCCGCCCATTCCCGATCAAGACACTGGTTTTTGCATTGCCATGACGGATGCACAGGCAGAAAGAACCTTCGTCTCTACGGTGGGCGCCGAAGCGCAGCTAACCGCTCAGCTGCTGGCGCAGGTGCCGCTATCTTCCGAAGACGTAATCTATCTTTCCGGGTATTCCTTCGTTCACCCCCAAAACAGCGCGGCACTATTGCAGTGGTTGCCCACGGTCAAGGCCAAGCAGATCGTATTAGATGTCAGTCCCGTGGTAGGCGACATTGCCGCCCTCGATAAGGTGCTTGGCCTGTGCAGTGTAGTCAGCGTGAACGAACGCGAATTAGCGTTGCTCGAATACTCCACGGCTATGGCTGGAGCCGCCCTCGCTAGACAATTCCACGTAACCGTGCTGGCTCGGGCTGGAGCCGCGGGCACCACTATCTATTGGCCGTCCTCGGATCCACCCAAGCACGTGGCAACGCCCGTGGTAAGTCCCGTCGACTCCAATGGGGCCGGAGACGCCCACGCGGGAGTCTTTTGTTCTTCCCTGTTAGCTGGCCTGGACACGGTTCAGGCAGTAAGGCGCGCGAATGTGGCCGGCGCACTGACCGTCACCAAAGCAGGCCCTGCCACCTCCCCCAGCCGGGCACAAATCGAGGCGTATCTACAGCAGCTTTAGGCGCAGACAATTCGCGACGGTGCTCGCAATGTTTTTGGCGGCACTCTTCTTTGCTTCCTCAAGCGACATTGGGGCAAACAGGGTAGGCACAACCGCTGCAAACGGGTGCGGCACCAGTTCCTCCGCGTCGGACCCAACCCTGCCCGCCACCGCGATGGTTGGCACGTGCTGTTCTGCAGCCATCTGCGCTACCCCATATGGGGTTTTCCCGTAACGAGTTTGCCCGTCAATCTTGCCCTCGCCAGTAAAGACCAGGTCTGCTCCCCGGATTTTTTCCGGCAGGCCCACGGCTTCTCCGACCGCCTGCACTCCGGGTCGTAGCTGGGCACCCAGAGCAAGGAGGGCAACCCCCATGCCCCCTGCTGCCCCTGCCCCGGGAAGATCAATCAGTTCTTTGCCGGTAACCTGTTCCAGCAGCCTTCCCCAATACGCCAGAGTGCGATCCAAGTCTTCGATGTCAGATTGGGTGGCCCCTTTTTGCGGGCCGAAAATCGCGGAAGCGCCCTCGCGGCCGCATAGCGGGTTAGTTACGTCGCTAGCTACGGTAAGTTCCATTGCCGCCACAGTCTGCAGAGCAGGTTCCAGGGCCAGCTGCGTAATTTGCGGAATATTCTTTACTAGCGGCTCTACGGCATGTCCGTTCTGATCAAAGAATTGTGCTCCCAGCCCTGCCAGGAGTCCGATCCCGCCATCGTTTGTAGCAGATCCGCCCAGGCCAATCAGTGCTCGATGTATGCCCATCGATGCCATCGCTCGCAGTGTCTGCCCTGCCCCTCTGGAAGAGGCCGACCAAATGTCCCGCCTAGCAGGGGCTACCAGGCCCAATCCCACAGCAGACGCCACCTCAAAGACTCCCGCCTGCCCGACTTTGCCAAAACGAGCACCTACGGAAGTGCCCATTGGGCCGTGCACCTGCAATTCCTGCCAGTATCCACCCAACGCTGCAACAACTGCCGAGGCCGTGCCTTCGCCTCCGTCTGCCATGGGAACCAAAGTGCAATCTGCCTCGGGTGCCACTTCGCGGACTCCCCACTCCATTGCGGCGGCCACCTTGGCGGCGCTCAGGCATTCCTTAAATGAATCTGGTGCAAGTACAACCCTCATGATTTTTCTCCAACGAAAATGGGGCCGGCGCTCTTTGGCGCCAGCCCCACAAATCCGCGCAGGATTTACTTCATCTTGGTGCCCTTGGAGCCGAGTCGTTCACAGGCCTCGACAACGCGTGCAGCCATGCCAGCTTCAGCAGCCTTGCCCCAAGAACGGGGATCGTACTGCTTCTTGACGCCTACCTCGCCGTCGATCTTCAGGACGCCGGAGTAGTTCTCCATCATCCAGGCAGCAACCGGACGGGTGAAGGCGTACTGGGTGTCGGTGTCGACGTTCATCTTGATGACGCCGTTCTTTACAGCGGTGGCGATTTCTTCGGCAGTGGAGCCGGAGCCGCCGTGCATTACTAGGTCGAATGGACGATCGCCAGCGTTGAACTTGGCGCCGACCTCTTCCTGGATGGTGCCCAGGATTTCCGGACGCAGCTTCACGAAGCCGGGCTTGTATGCGCCGTGAACGTTACCGAAGGTAAGAGCAGTCATGTAACGGCCCTTTTCACCTAGGCCAAGAGCCTCGACGGTCTTGATGCCATCTTCGGTGGTGGTGTACAGCTTCTCGTTAATTTCGCCCTTGATGCCGTCTTCTTCGCCGCCGACAACGCCGATTTCAACTTCCAGGATGGTGTTGGCCTTCTGGGACAGCTCCAGCAGCTCCTGGCCAATCTTCAGGTTCTCGTCGAGCGGAACGGAGGAGCCGTCCCACATGTGCGACTGGAAGAACGGATCGCGGCCAGCCTTGACCTCTTCGGCCTCCAGCTCTAGCAGCGGACGTACCCAAGAGTCGATGTTCTGCTTGGCGCAGTGGTCGGTGTGCAGCGCAACGGTGACGTTGTAGTTCTTGGCGACCTCACGGGCGTAAGCAACCATTGCCAGCGAGCCGGCAACGCGATCCTTCTTGGTAGAACCAGAGAAGTATTCGGCACCACCTACGGAAACCTGGATGATGCCGTCAGATTCGGCTTCCTCGAATCCACGCAGGGCAGCAGTTAGGGTCTGGGAAGAGGTTACGTTGATTGCCGGGTACGCGAACTTCTGTTCCTTTGCCCGGTCCAGCATTTCGGCGTAGACCTCTGGGGTTGCGATTGCCACAGGTATCTCCTTTTAACTAGAGGATCGCTACAGGGATAAATTTACCCTGTTTCACATTTTTTTCCGAGTGCCAAAGTCCCAATTTAGCCCAATATTCGCCTGTAGCTAACCGGTAGGGCGGCTAAGGTGCACTCTGGCCCATGCCCACATTGCGACCGCGGCGGCAGCACCCACGTTTATGGAGCGGGTGGAACCGTACTGGGTGATGTGGTGAATTGCGCTGCAAGAGGCTCGCATCGGCTCGCTTAGTCCTTCTGATTCGGAGCCGAAAACTAGCACGCACTCACGCGGTAGTTCCACCTCTTCGATTGGGGTGGAGCCGGGAACATTGTCAATGCCGATGATTAGTTTGCCGCGTTCTTGCATCCGGCTAACAAATTCTTCTGGCGTGGCCAGGTTGTCTACGTGCAGGTACCGGTCGGTGACCATTGCTCCGCGCCGGTTCCAACGCTTCTTGCCAACGATGTGCACCGCTTGGGCATTGAAGGCGTTGGCGCTGCGCACAATGGAGCCGATGTTGAAATCGTGGTCCAGGTTCTCGATGGCCACTTCAAGCGAGGATCGCGACTGATCCAGATCAGCAACAATGGCATCCAGCTTCCAATACCGGTATTTATCTGAGACGTTTCGCCGGTCACCATATTCGAGCAGGGTCGGATCCAATCGCGGATCGTCCGGCCATGCCTTCTTCCCTCCGGGGTAAGGGCCTACCCCGACCTCGCGGGAATCAATACGTTCTTCTGCCACTATCTGATCCTCCAGCTGGATCGTCCGGTGATGAGCCTGATTAGGGGGCGGGGGCTGATGTGGGTGAGGGCGTCGACCACCTTGTACGTAAAGGAAGGTACGACCTCGACCTTTCCTGCGCTAACCCCACGCATAGCTTCGGCTACGACCTGTTGTGGGCTGATCCGAGCAATCGTTGGCAGAGAGGCGAAGTCGAAACCGATCTTGTCAAAGAATTCGGTGGCGGTGGTGCCCGGCCGCACGGAGGTGACCGTGACCCCGCTCCCCTTCAGTTCACTGGCAAGTGCTTCCGAGAAGACGTTCACCCAGGTCTTGTGGGCAGCGTAGGTGCCCCCTGCCGTCCAGGAAGCCACCGAGGAAATGTTGACTATGGCGCCGTGGTGGCGCGCCTTCATAGCGCGCGCTGCAGCCTGGGATAACACCATGACCGCACGCACCATCACGTTCAACGCGTCTAGTTCGCGCTGCGTGTCGCCCTCGACGAACACTTGCCCCAAGCCGAAGCCGGCGTTGTTTACCAGCAGCGAGATGGGCCGCTCCGACTGAGAGAGCCGGGCTGCGACCCGATCCGTGTCTGCCGCTTTCGACAGGTCCGCGGGCAGCACCTCGACATTTACCCAGTCGAGGGCGGCCGCCACCTGCCGCAATTTAGTTTCGTTGCGCGCCACTAGCACCAGGTCGTGTCCACGTTCAGCTAGTTGGCGGGCAAACTCTTCACCGATGCCCGAAGAGGCACCGGTGATTAGGGCTGTTGCCACTTAGTCCAGCTCCAAATCCGAAAGCGAGAGGGCGTGCAGGTACTTGTACCCGGCCGCTTCGATCTTTTCCTTGGCACCCGTGTCGCGGTCTACTACAACGGCGACGGCCAGGATATTGGCGCCGGCCTCGGAAACAGCTTTTGCGGCTTCCAGCGGGGAGCCGCCGGTGGTAGAGGTATCTTCGAGCACCACCACGTTGCGGCCAGCAATGTCCGGCCCTTCGATGCGGCGCTTCATGCCGTGGTCCTTGGCGGCCTTGCGCACTACGAAGGCGTCCACGTCTAGGCCCCTGGAAGCGGCTGCGTGCATGATCGCGGTGGCAACCGGGTCGGCTCCCATAGTGAGTCCGCCAACGGCGTCAATATCTTCTGGGGAAATGCCGGCTTCTTCCAGCATGTCCAGCATGACGTGCCCGATCAGAGGGGCTGCTTCGTGGTGCAAAGTTGCTCTGCGCATGTCCACGTAAAAATCAGATTTGAGGCCGGAGGCAAGGGTAACTTCCCCGCGAATAACGGCCAGTTCACGTACTAGTTCGGCAAGTTTGTTGTGCTGCGGATCGTTAGACATGCCTCTACTTTACAGGCTTGGCGCGCCCGGCCGTGCGATAGCTTAGAAGTATGCGTATTGCAACCTGGAATGTGAACTCTATTAGAGCCCGACTAGACCGCGTCCTGGCATTTTTGGATCGCTCCGAAGCGGACGTGCTTGCCATCCAAGAAACCAAGTGCAAGGAAGAGGTCTTTCCCGCGGACGCTTTTGCCGAGGTCGGCTACTACTCTTGCGCTGCCGGCATCAGCCAGTGGAACGGGGTGGCGATCCTCTCGCGCAGCGAACCGCAGGACGTCCAGGTGTCTTTTCCGAACTGTCCTACTTTCAAAGACAAGGTAGAACCGCGGGCAATATTCGCCACCTGCGCCGGGGTACGCATCGGCTCCCTGTACGTGCCTCACGGACGAGCCTTGGACGACCCCCACTACCAGTACAAACTGGACTGGCTGGCTAGATTGAAAGACTTTGCCAGCGCGCAGCTGGAGTCGGGGCAGGATAGGCTGGCCCTAATGGGCGATTGGAACGTGGCCCCCGAAGACAAGGACGTGTGGGACATGGAGGTCTTCAAAGACTCCACGCACGTGTCCGCTCCGGAACGCGAAGCATTCGCCGCTTTTTCCGACCTCGGGATGGTAGAGGTGACCCGGGACCGGGCGGAAGGCTACACCTACTGGGACTACCGGCGACTGCGCTTCCCCAAGAACGAGGGCATGCGCATCGACTGGATGTACGCCACCGCCGCCCTCGATAAAGCGGTCACTAACGTGCAGATCGACCGCGAAGAGCGCAAGGGCAAAGGCGCCTCTGACCACGTGCCCGTAATTGTTGACTTCGACCTGTAGGAGGAACAGTGCAGCAGGTGGAACGCTGGCTCTCGTGGGCTATGCGCATTCAGTCTTTAGCCCAAACGGGTTTGGCATACACGGATAACAACTTCGATCGCGCACGCTACCAAGAGCTGCGGGAAATAGCCGCCGAAATGGTGGCTCACCAGGCAGATATTCCCACGCAGAAGGCACGAGAGCTGTTCTGCAACGAATCGGGCTATCAGACTCCGAAGGTGGATACACGCGCGGCAATATTTAGGGATGACAAGATCCTTTTGGTGCGTGAGAATGACGGCCAGTGGTCCCTTCCGGGAGGCTGGGCTGACATCTTGCAGTCCCCGGCCTCGAACACGGCAAAAGAGGCAGCCGAGGAAGCGGGGCTGCGCGTGCGCCCCTACAAGCTGGTGGCGGTGCAAGATCGCAACAAGCACAACCAACCCCTGTTTGCCTATTCGGTGTGGAAGCTATTTTTCCTTTGCCACAACGAGGGCGGCAGCTTCGAGTCAAACATCGAAACTACAAAGTCCGGTTACTTCAGCCTGGATGAGCTGCCACAGGTCTCTGATTCCAAGAACACGCCCGCGCAGATCCGCATGTGCTTCGAGGCCCGCGCTCAAGGACCAGCGTGGCAGACCCTATTCGACTAATCGGCGTAGGCTGCCAGGATCGCCTCATTTAGGCCCGGCCAAGCCTGCACATGTTGCTTCCCAAACGGCTTGGCTCCAATGAAGGCGGCCCCCAGTTGCAGCTGCGGGTCCACCCATAGGAACGACCCGGATTGCCCGAAGTGCCCACACACTTTTTGAGAGGCTGAGGGCGCGGTCCAGTGCGGCGATTTCTGCCCCCGGATTTCAAATCCTAGCCCCCACAGGTTGTTGTCTTGCCTGCCATAGCCGGGCAGCACCCCGCTGAGTCCATCAAAATGAGGGCGCATCGCATTTGCAGCGGTTTCTTTGCTGATCAGGGTGGGCTCCATCAGTTCCCGCAGGAACAGCGTCAGGTCATTAGTGGTTGATATTCCCGAATACGCCGGCGATCCGGGCACGGATGTTTCGGTCATTTGCAGCGGCTCCAGTACCGCCTGCTTGATCCACTGCCCCGCGTTTTCAGCTCCCACGCTCTGGCAGACTGCCTGGCCCAAGATTTCGATGTTCCGGTTCGAGTAGATGCGCCGGGTGCCAACCGGAGAGAGCACCTTATCTGAATCCATGGCCAACCCGGAAGCGTGCGAGAAGACGTGCTCGAGGGTTGCCCCCTTTGGCCCTAGCGGATCTGAAAGCGATATCTTTCCCGCTTCGAGCGCTACCAAGTATGCCCACGACGCGAGCAATTTGGTTACTGAGGCGAGCGGGAAGGACTGGTGGATGCCGGGCGTCCACCCTACCGCCTTGCCTCTTTTTACCACTACCAGCTGCCACGGTTCCTGCAGCAGTCGGTCGGTTTCATCTAACGATTGCTGCAATTGCCGAGGCATGGAGTGCATCTATTTCCCCTGTGGGTCTTCTTCTTGCTGTACAGGTGCAAACAGCTGCCGGATCGCTTCTTCCCGATCCTGTTCTTCGCTGTCATCCCAGCCCTTCGCTAGGACCAGGTCCCGATCGGTGACGATGTCGGAGGCAATAATCTTGTCCACGACTCGCTTGGGAACCTCGTGGGCGTAATAGCTGTCAGCAATGTCTTGAACCGTGAGCACATCCGCGTTAAGAATGCGGTAAACCAGTCCGATCTGCAGGTGGCCAACGCCCATATCAGACAGATTGTCGGGGGAAACATCCAGCAGCCCAATGTCTAGGAAGTCCCGAAGGGTCATGCCCGTAACCCGCTGTATCTGCAACATTGCCTGCGGAGTGTCGAGCTCCAAGTATTTTGCGAGCGAAGCGTGATGCGGGCTCAGTATGTCGAAGGCCTTCACAATTTCGCCGCGAAGCGCACCCTGCACGTCCACGCTGTGATCGTATAGCCACATGATGCGCAGCCCCCGCCACAGTGCCAGGTGCTGCTGGGCCAGATCCGCGGCAGAAGTATTCACCTTGAATAGGCCGTGCTCTTCAAATGCCTTGTATGCCCTGGTCAACGCCTTCGCGATGCGAGTCATGTTGTACTGGTAATGTTCCCGGGCCGGATGACCGGTAGAAGCAGCCTCCACCTCGATTACACAGTCCATCTGAGCCAGAGCCGGGTCGTGTACGTGAATACCGGTAAGAGCTAAGAAAAGGCGAACGACCTCGTGTGCCTCCAAGTGCTCGACACTGTCGAGTGTTACGCCGAACTGGCTTTCGTAGCGTTCGATAACCGCCGCCAGCAGCGCTTCTTTAGTGGGGAAATGGTAGATGACGCCGGGGTGAGAGATGCCGACTCGACGAGCGATATCCCTCATGGAAAGACCGTAATATCCCACCTCGCCAAGGAGCGCAACCGTTGTATCTAGGATTTTCTGCCGCCGAGCTAGGCCGCCAGCATAAGGTCCCCGCTCTTTCTTTCGCGCAGGCATCACAATCTCCCCTCTGACCTCTTCTACCTTAGTTTAGCCCGTTCCGAGCACATTACTGTAAATTTAATTTTTGCTTTACAAATTGTTATGCGACAGCGCGGAGCGATCCCAAAACTGGGATCACTCCGCGCCAAGCGCCGGTCAATTATGCCACGCCAAGATTAAGCTTCGAATCCGTTGCCGTAACGGTGACGGTTTCGCCCTCCTTAACCTTTCCAGCAAGCAGCATTTTCGCTAGTGGATCGCCAATTTCCCGCTGTACCAGTCGCCGCAGAGGGCGGGCACCGTACGCCGGATCATACCCTTCCCTTGCCAGGTACTGTCGGGCCGATTCATCCACCTCAAGCTTGATCCTGCGGTCCTTCAGACGGGCCGCCATGGAGGCCACCTGCAAAGTGACAATCTGGCCCAATTCGTCCTCATCAAGGGCGTCGAAGATTACTACTTCGTCCAACCTGTTCAGGAATTCCGGCTTGAACGCACTCCGGACCGTAGACATTACCGAGTTGTGCTGCTCCTCGGTGTCCATGGTTGGATCCACCAAGAACTGCGAACCCAAGTTCGAAGTCAGCACCAAAATGGTGTTGCGGAAATCAACCGTGCGCCCCTGCCCATCAGTAAGCCGGCCATCGTCTAGGACCTGCAACAAAATGTTGAAGATCTCGGGGTGAGCCTTCTCGACCTCGTCCAGCAATACCACTGAGTAGGGGCGACGCCGAATCGCCTCGGTGAGCTGGCCGCCCTCGTCGTAACCGACGTATCCCGGAGGAGCACCGACCAGACGCGAAACCGAGTGCTTCTCGGAATACTCGGACATGTCGATACGCACCAGCGCATGCTCGTCGTCAAACAGGAAGTCCGCCAAGGACTTTGCCAATTCGGTCTTACCCACACCAGTCGGCCCCAGGAACATGAAGGAACCAGTCGGCCGGTCAGGGTCAGACACCCCTGCCCGCGAGCGCCGCACCGCATCGGCCACCACCTGAACAGCCTTCTTCTGGCCTATTAGGCGTTCGCCAATGACGTCTTCCATGTGCAACAGCTTGTCCTGTTCGCCCTCTAGCAGTTTGCCAGTGGGAATGCCGGTCCACGCTTCGACTACCTCGGCAACCTCGCTGGGCCCCACCTTTTCGGCAATCATGGGTTCGAGCGGGGTCTCTTCATCCTCCTCGGCGGCGGCGATCTGCCGTTCCACCTGGGGGATGTCGCCATTTTGCAGGCGGCCGGCTTCTTCCCAACGCCCATCGCGCATGGCCACGTTCAACTGGGTGCGCAACTCGTCGAGTTTTACCCTCAGATCGCCGACCTTGTTGTGCTCGGCCTTTTCGGCCTCCCATCTGGCAGTGAGTCCGCGCAATTCCTCGGTCTTGTTGGCCAGCTCTTCGCGCAGCTTAGCCAGCCGTTCCGCGCTAGCAGCGTCGTCTGCCTCGTCCGAATCAGTCAGGTAGGACTCCTCCATGCGCAACCGGTCCACCTCGCGGGTGAGCTGGTCGATCTCTTCTGGCGAAGAGTCCAGCTCCATGCGCAGTCTAGAAGCCGCCTCGTCGATCAGGTCGATCGCCTTATCCGGCAACTGCCTGCCGGTAATGTAGCGGTCGGACAGGCGGGCAGCAGCAACCAGGGCGCCATCCGAAATGGTGATCTTGTGGTGAGCTTCGTACTTAGGAGCGATGCCGCGCAGTATTGCCACGGTGTCCTCAACCGAGGGCTCCCCCACGAAAACCTGCTGGAACCGGCGTTCCAAAGCCGGATCCTTTTCAATGTTTTCGCGGTATTCGTCGAGCGTAGTAGCGCCCACCAGGCGAAGTTCCCCGCGGGCCAGCATCGGCTTGAGCATGTTGCCCGCGTCCATCGCACCTTCCGAACCGGCCCCGGCGCCTACCACCGTGTGCAACTCGTCGATGAAGGTAATGATCTGCCCGTCAGCAGACTTCACTTCAGCCAACACTGCCTTGAAGCGTTCCTCAAATTCGCCGCGGTACTTTGCCCCCGCCAGCATTGCCGAAATGTCCAGGCTAATCAGGCGCTTGTCGCGAAGAGATTCCGGCACGTCGCCCGCGACGATTCGCTGGGCTAGCCCCTCCACTACCGCAGTCTTGCCAACGCCGGGTTCACCGATCAACACCGGGTTGTTCTTGGTGCGCCTAGAAAGAACCTGTACCACGCGTCGGATTTCACTGTCTCTGCCAATGACCGGGTCGAGTTTGCCATCCTTAGCAACCTGGGTCAGGTCGCGCCCGTACTTTTTCAGAGCCTCGAAGGTGCCCTCCGGATTCGGCGAGGTAACGGGGCCGTTCTGCCGAATCTTGGGCATAGCCGCTTCGAGAGCTTCGGACGTAGCCCCGCCAGCTTTTAGCGCCTCGGCTGCCGCCGAGGGAACTTTCGCCAGAGCCTGCAGCAAATGCTCAGTAGAGACGTACTCATCCCCCATGGCCCCAGCGCTCTCGCTGGCCTGGGTAATCACATTCAGCAGCGCCCTGGAAGTGGATGGTTCACTAACCGAAGAACCTGACGAGGACGGCAATGCCACCAGGGCTTTCCGCACGTGCGCGCCGATCTGCTTGCGATCCGCGCCCGCTGCCTCCAACAGGGCCAGGGCAATCCCGCCCTCATCTTCCAATAAAACATTGAGCAGGTGCAGCGGTTCCACCTGCGGATTACCTGCTGCCGAGGCAGCCTGCAACGCAGCGGTTACCGCTTCCTGCGATTTAGTAGTGAGCTTGGTGTTCACTTGGACCTCCTCAAGAATTTCCTATCTGATTAGTCCAACAATCCTAAAGTTGAGTCTATTCCACTCAATCCCGCTTTACAGTGTAGCTTAGCTCACTTCTAATGTATTTCTCAGACTCCTACCCCAACCTGGGCTCACTCCCCTTTTCACGGCGGGCCATAGCAGAAAAATAATGCGCCAATGAATCTTTTCAAGCAAAATAGTTGTGTCCGACATATTTTCTACCCAAGGAGCAAACATGGGACTAGATGATCTGAAGAACAAGGCAACCGAAAAGCTATCCGAGGTCACCGGCAACGAGGAAACCACTGACGCTGGCCTCGACAAGGCCTCCGACGCCGCCAAGAAGGTTACCGGTGGCAAGTTCGACGATAAGATTGATCAGGCCCGCGACGCTGCAGACAAGCGCCTAGGCGAATAATCCAATCGTCAGGGGTGGGGCATTTGCCCCACCCTTATTTAGTTAAAGGGGACGGTTATGGACCTGAACAACATCAAGAATCAAGCAATGAACAAGGTGCGCGAAGCATCGCACAACGAGAAGCTGACCGATTCTGTTCTGGACAAGGCTTCCCAGGCGGCTAAGAAAGTCACCGGCGGTAAGTATGACGACAAGATCGATCAGGCTCGCGGTGCTGCAGACAACTACCTTGGCTCAAACGAGGACAAGCAGACTGAACAGAAGAAGGAAAAGCCCAAGGACGCCCCTAAGGAAAACAAGGACGCCCAGTAAGCGCGATCGCATAAAAATACTGGCCCAGCTTAGCTGGGCCAGTATTTTTATGCCTTCCTTACGCGCAGCCGGCGCACTAGGAGCACCATGCCGATCCCGGCGGCAACCATAGAAGCGAAGACCGCAACCTGGATGGCTATGGCATATCCCGGGGCTAGCCCGCCCTGAAACTCAGGGTCCAAATATTGTGCCGAATCCGTAGCCGTCCCCTGTGCCTTACACCGAAACACGTATTCGCCCGAGGACAGAATGGGAGCTATGTAGACCTTCTTGGAAAAGGGAGCGGGCACTAGCTTCGTGCGTCCCTGTCCCTGGCCGATTGTGCAATCGTCACCGGCGCCCTCTTCGGAAAAACCTACGTACGTGATGCCAAGCTGAGACATCTGGACCTTTGCGCCGTCGTGCACCTGCAGTGCATCAGGAGACTGCAACGCTTTTTGTAACCCTGCCGGCTCCCTCATGAACATCGCTACACCGCCGATCATTGGAGCAATGATGAAAGCGCAAAGCAGCCCACCGATCAGCAAAGCAATTGGCAACCCCAGGCCCCGTTTCTTCTTCTTTGCCACCTTTGTGGACCACTGGCCCGGCCGCGGAGGCCAGGACGGTGTTTCTTCAGTCGGCGCTTTGGGCACCTCCGGCGCGGCCTGATAGACAGATCCGTCAGGCAGGATCGGCCTGCCCTGCTCGTCGCGGGGCAACCGAACCCCATAGCGCGGTTTTTCAGGAGTGGCCATCTACGTCTACTTCTGTTCCGCGTTGACGAGCTTAGAAGTGTTACGCGCAGTTCGCACGTTTGCCACTAGCAGTTCCAGAACTACTCGCCCAAACACCAGATGGAAGAAAGAGGGCACAATCCCAACAAACAGGCACGCAAGGAAGGTCCCAATGAACGTTCCCGTGCCAGATGCCGCGCTGGAGAACTCGTAGCTAGCAGATGCGGCCGAGCCCGAGGCAATCAGCAGGGATCCCCCCACCCACAGCAGGACCACCCAAGCCATTAGCAGGACGTAAAGAACCTGTGCAAAAGATATGGTGACAAACTTTTCGAACTTCAGGTCAAAGAGAGCCCCAAAGAACGTATCCCCGGACCGCTGCGGCTGGGCATAGTAGCCGGGGCCCTGCTGGAACTGTGGGTATTGCCCGGTAGGTGGGTACTGGCCGGTAGGTGGATACTGTCCGCCCTGCTGGTTCTGTCCTCCCTGCTGGTAGGGATACGGGTGGGAGGTATTGCCGCTAGAAGGCTGCTGCGTAGGGGCGCCCTGCGATTGCCCTTCAGAATGCGATTGCACAGAAGAAGCGTAAGAATCGCCCTCAGTAGTTGCCACCGGAGGCGGTGGTGGCGGTGTCTGCGACCTGTGCTGCTGCGGAGTATTTTCAGACATATTACTCACCTTCCATAGTTCGTGTGTACCAAGCATACGAAATCTACTAGGAAGCGTGCAGACGCACCCAGATATACAAATGCGCTCCTCAGGTTTCCCTAAGGAGCGCATCAGTATTCTTGCTAGACGTCCAATACTACGACAGCCCTGGAAGCAGGCCGTTGCTCGCGCGAAAAGCCAAGTCGCGAGCCGTACGGCACCAAGGCACCGCCTCTGGCCGGCGCCCGGAACCGTTCTCCGAGCGCGGATTCCCACACCTCCCCAGACGAGGAAGCAGCGAACACTCGCGAAGAACGAGCCACTAGTTCCTGCAGCCGCTCATTTTCAGCTTCGAGCCGCCCCAGCTTCTCTTCGAGCTCAATAATGCGGGAAATCCCCGCCAAATTGATGCCCTCTTCCTGGCTCAGCTGCTGGATACGACGCAGGCGCGCTATATCCGAGGGCGAATACCGGCGCCCTCTCCCCTTAGTGCGCTGCGGGGTAACCAGCCCCAGCCGGTCGTATTGGCGCAGAGTCTGGGGGTGCATGCCAGCGAGCTCAGCAGCCACTGAGATCACGTACATCGCTGCGTCAAACACGCCATCACCTCCAAACTAGTCTTGCGCTGCCTGCGCCTGCCACCCGGAGCGCGGATCGAAATCTGCCGTCTGAGCAGCAAATTCTTCCAAGGCTGACTTGGCCTTGCGCGACAGCTTCTTGGGTACTTCTACTTTAAGCTTAAGCAGCAGGTCTGAAGCCTTCTTGCCCTTGGGCACACCGCGGCCACGCAACCGCAGCACAGCCCCTGAAGAAGACCCGGCAGGCACCTTCACGGTAACCAACTTTCCATCCAGCAACGGCACCTGCACCTTCGCGCCCAAAGCTGCCTCTTCGACAGTCACGGGAAGATCGGCAACTAGGTTGCCGCCCTCGATCGCGAATACCGGGTGCGGCTTGACATGAATGGTAACGACCAGGTTGCCCGGAGCTCCCCCATTCGCAGATGGGCGGCCCTTCCCGCGCAACCGCAGCTTCTGGCCATCGTGCACGCCCGCAGGGATGCGCACGGTCATAATCCGCCCGTCGACCTTCATCTTCAGAGTGGTACCGTGTACCGCCTGTCGCAGGTCAAGCGAGGTTTCCGTAGCCAAGTCCTGCCCCTTCTGCGGGGCTTGCGAGAAGCCCCCGAACGAGCCGGAATTACCGAAGCCGCCGCCCGCGGCTCCGCCGCCGAAGAGCCCGGACAAGATGTCTTCGAATCCCGCGCCCCCGCCGCCGGAGTTTGAAAAGCGAACTCTTGAATTCGCTCCGCCCCCGCCGAACATTGACGCGAACATGTCTTCGAACCCCCCGGCGGAGGCCCCCTGAGGGCCCGCGGAGAACCTGGCACCTCCCCCGGCCATCCGTCTGAGGGCGTCGTATTGGCTGCGCTGCTTCTTATCAGAGAGCACCGCGTAAGCTTCCCCGACCTCCTTGAACCTTTCCTCGGCGGTCTTGTCGCCAGGGTTCTGGTCCGGGTGATACTTGCGGGCGAGCTTGCGGTATGCCTTCTTGATGGCTGCTTGGTCGGCATCCTTGGAGATGCCTAAGACTTTGTAGAAGTCTTTAGAAAGCCAATCTTGGTTGGTCATCCCAGCTCACCTCCTCTTTATGCGGGATTGGAAACCATAACTTTTGTTGCCCGCAGGACTCGATCGCCGACCTTGTAGCCGGGCTGGAGTACCTGGGTAACCGTTGGTTCGCTTACGTCGGCAGACTCGTTGGCCATGAGCGCTTCGTGCAGCTTCGGGTCGAAGTGGTCGCCCTCGGCTCCGTAGCGTTCCAGACCGAAGCGGTTCTGCAGCGTTTCTTCCAACTTTTGCGCGATTGCCGCAAAGGGGCCGTCTTTCAGATCCCCTGCGGTGCGGGCACCGTAGATATCGTC
Source organism: Actinomyces sp. UMB0138 (assembly GCF_002849225.1). Lineage (GTDB taxonomy): Bacteria > Bacillota > Negativicutes > Veillonellales > Veillonellaceae > Veillonella > Veillonella parvula_H. The sequence continues at coordinate 578,982 of NZ_PKMC01000002.1, read as the reverse complement.
GAGGACGGACAGCAGCGACTCCAATACGTCCAGCTGTCCAGCAGTCTTGTGCGCGGGAATATCAGCCTTCGACCGGCGGACGTAAGACTGGTATTCGTTGTTCAGGTTGTACAGGTCGGCCTTTGCCCTGGCCAAATCATCGCCTAATTTGCCAATGATCTGGTCGGTGCTAGGCACCTCTTCTTCCTGCTTATCCTTGGGCGCTTCTTCTGTTTCGCCCTCGCTCGCCTGTGTGGCGGGAGCGTCCTCAGTTTCTGCGGTGGTATCTTCCGATGGCGCTTCGCGCTGTGCGGCAGACTCTTCTGCCTTCGCGTTCTCGGCGTCCGAAACGCCGGGAGCGGGCTTGTCAGCCCGCTCCTGGGGCTCGTTTAGTTCACTCACTTGGAGGAATCCTCATCATCTACTACCTCGGCATCGATGACGTCGTCATCGGCGGAGGAGGCGTTCTGGTCGCCAGCCGGGGCCTCGTTCTGCGGGGACTGCTGGGCCTGTGCGTACAGGGCCTGGCCGATCGACTGTGCCTTCTGGTTCAGTTCATCCATGGCGGACTTTACTGCCTCGGTGTCGTCGCCCTCTAGAGCCTTCTTGACCTTGTCCACAGATTCGCGGACCGGAGCCACGGTGTCCTCGGGTAGCTTGTCAGCGTTGTCCTTCAGCAGCTTCTCGATGGAGTAGACAGTCTGCTCTGCGTTGTTGCGAGCCTCCTGGGCGTCGCGGCGCTTCTTGTCTTCTTCAGCGTTTTCTTCTGCTTCCTTCACCATGCGGTCGATGTCCTCGTCAGACAGCGAAGACGTGCCGGTGATGGTCATGGACTGCTCGCCGCCAGTGCCGCGGTCCTTAGCGGACACGTGCACAATGCCGTTGGCGTCGATGTCGAAGGTGACCTCGATCTGCGGGATGCCGCGCGGGGCCGGAGCAATACCGGTCAGTTCGAAGTTGCCGAGCGGCTTGTTGTCGCGAGCAAACTTGCGTTCACCCTGGTAGACCTGGATCAGCACGGAGGGCTGATTGTCCTCGGCAGTCGAGAACACCTCGGAGTGCTTGGTCGGGATCGCGGTGTTGCGATCGATCAGGTTGGTCATCACGCCACCCTTGGTCTCGATGCCCAGCGACAGCGGGGTCACGTCGATCAGCAGCACGTCGGAACGCTCGCCCTGAATGACGCCAGCCTGCAGTGCTGCACCAACAGCAACAACCTCGTCGGGGTTTACGCCCTTGTTCGGTTCCTTGCCACCGGTCAGTTCCTTGACGACGTCAGTCACGGCCGGCATACGGGTGGACCCACCAACCAGCACTACGTGGTCGATGTCGGACACCGAAATGCCCGCGTCCTTGATTACCTGCTGGAACGGCGCCTTGGTGCGCTCGATCAGATCCGAAGTCATGTCCTGGAACTTTGCCCTAGACAGGGACTCGTCCAAGTGGATCGGGCCTTCGGGAGTCATGGACAGGTACTGCAGCGAAATCGAGGTCTGAGTGGCAGAAGACAGTTCCTTCTTGGCCTGCTCAGCTGCTTCGCGCAGACGCTGCAGAGCAACGCGATCGGTAGTCAGATCAGTACCGGTCTTGGACTTCACCTGCTGCACCAACCAGTCGACGATGCGCTGATCCCAGTCGTCGCCACCAAGCTTGTTGTCGCCGTGAGTGGCGCGCACCTGAATAGTGGAGAAGTCGTCCTCGTCCTTGCCAACTTCCAGCAACGACACGTCGAAGGTGCCGCCACCCAAGTCGAACACTAGGATCAGTTCGTCTTCCTTGCCCTTTTCGAGGCCGTAGGCCAGCGCTGCGGCGGTAGGCTCGTTGACGATGCGCTTTACGTTTAGGCCAGCGATCTTACCGGCATCCTTAGTTGCCTGACGCTGGGAATCGTTGAAGTATGCGGGAACGGTAATAACCGCATCGGTAACGGTGTCGCCCAAGTATTCTTCCGCGTCGTGCTTGAGCTTGCCAAGGATACGAGCGCTGATTTCCTGAGCGGTGTACTTCTTGCCGTCGATGTCGACGGTCCAGTCGGTACCCATGTGGCGCTTCACAGAAGAGATGGTGCGATCGACGTTGGTTACCGCCTGACGCTTAGCGATTTCACCGACCAGCACCTCGCCAGACTTGGAGAAAGCGACTACCGACGGAGTAGTGCGGGCGCCTTCCGCGTTGGCGATAACGGTGGGCTCGCCACCTTCTAGTACTGCAATTGCCGAGTTCGTGGTGCCAAGGTCAATACCTACTGCACGTGCCATATTTATCTTCCTTCCATCTGGCCGCCGCGAACATAGCGACCATCATTGAGTCTGTTGCACTCAAGTTTTCCTTAGGAGCTTTCGACTGTCAAGTCGCCACTCCAAAAGTTGAGTCTACTTAACTCAACTATGAGGGCAACGCTTTTATTCCAGCAATTAAGTAAGCTCCCTCACACCCCGCTTGGGTCGAGGTACGCAAGCTCCCACAGAACGTGCGAAACTAGGCAAGCAACAGCAAATCGGAGGAAAAATGGCAACCGAACTACTAACCGAGACTACTGACGAAGTAGTAGCACTAATGCAGGAACTAATTCCGCAGCTATCGCGCTCTTCGAAACCACTTACCGCAGAGCAGACCGCGGAATTTATTGCCCAGGACGGGGTCTATCTGTTCGGATTCCGCTCCGAAACCGAAGAAAACAAGGGCAAACTACTTGGCATGCTTTCGCTCGCCACCTTCAAGATTCCCACCGGCCTGCGCGCCTGGATCGAGGACGTAGTAGTAGACGAAGCAGCGCGCGGCCAGGGCGCCGGCCAGGCACTGGTAGAGGCCGCGGTCGCCCACGCCAAAGAACTGGGATGCCGCACCGTAGACCTAACCTCCCGCCCCTCCCGAGAGGCGGCAAACAGGTTGTACAAGCGCTGCGGCTTCAAACTACGCGAAACGAACGTCTACCGTTTCGCCGATTAGCGCACCTCGGCTCGCTGGCAGGCTTTCGAGTCTGCCAGCAGCACAGACACCTGCTCCATTACGCGCATAATTGCGCGTTCATCCATCTTCGACAGCCCGTCAAAGAAATACTTTTGCAGCACGGGCTCAACTATTTCCATCGCCCCCGCAAGAGCATCGTCGCCCTCGGAGGTCATTACCGCATACATCGCGCGCTGATCTTTAGGGCAAACCTGCCTACAAACTAGCGACCGCTTCACCAACCTAGACACAGCGCGAGTAACCCCAGAGCGGGTCAGCGCTACGGAATCAGCCAGGTCACTCATGCGCAGCCGCCACTCAGGAGCCTGTTTCAGCGAATACAACAACTGTACATCTTGCAAGGACAGCCCCAGAGCAGACAACTCCAGGTCAAGCACGTCATCCACCTTGCGAAATACATAGCCAAGCTGATGCCACAGCGAGAAGTTGTCGGCCACGAGCCCCTCCTTAACTTTCATCCCCGATCTTTAGGTCCCCATTGTAGGCAAAAAACTTTACCCGCACCGAGCAACTGTTTCCTCCGGTGCGACTTACACCAAAAAATTCAATTACCAGCCGAATCATATTAACCCCTGCGAAACAATATTTTCAATATTCATTGCGCGCGCAACCATTTTGATGTTACCGTGAGGCCAAGAGACGAAAGGATAGAAATGACCAAGGTAGCAATCATCTACTATTCCTCGACCGGACACGGCACTGACATGGCAGAGCGCCTTGCCAAGGCCGCGGAAGAAGCAGGAGCCGAGGTGCGCCTGCGCCACATCGCTGAAACTGTAAGCCCCGAAACCTTCGCCTCTAACCCGGCCTGGAGCGCCAACTACGAGGCCACAAAGGATCTGCCAGCCGCCACCGGCGACGATCTGGTGTGGGCAGATGCGGTCATCTTCGGCACCCCCACTCGCTTCAGCTCGCCCGCCAGCCAGTTCCAAGCCTTCATCGACGCTCTGGGCGGACTGTGGGCCGAAGGCAAGCTCGCCAACAAGGTCTACGCGGCATTCACCTCTTCGCAGACCGCCCACGGTGGCCAGGAAACCACGCTGCACAAGATCTACCAGATGGTGATGCACTTTGGCGGCATCATCGTCACCCCGGGCTTCACCGCTCCCCTCAAGTTCGTGGACGGCAACCCGTACGGCGTGTCCAAGGTGACTGGCCCCGAAAATAAGAACGAAATCGATCAGGCCACCGTAGACGCCCTCGACCACATGGCCAAGCGGGTAGTGGAAGTAACTTCCAAGCTCGCCTAATTAGCGCAAACAAAAATGGGGGAAGCAGCTGCTTCCCCCATTTTGCTATCTAATTCGACTAGTCGTCGATCCCATCGTCAATGTGGTCAACGGCCTGGATCGTGACATCGACGTTGCCCCTGGTCGCCTTCGAGTAGGGGCACAATTCGTGAGTGCGCTCAGCTAGCTTCTGCACCTGCTCTACTGGCACCTCGGGTACGGTCACCTCTAGTTTTACCTTGATCGCGAAGGAGTCGCCCTCGGGACCAATTCCAACAGTGGCGCGAACCTTCGATCCCTTGTGCGGAATGTCCAGTTCCTTTGAGGCAATCCCCATGGCGCCTTGGAAACAGGCGCCGTAGCCGATTGCGAACAGCTGCTCGGGGTTAGTGCCCTTGCCAGTGCCACCCATTTCGGAGGGAGTGGCCAGCTGCAAGGTGATGTCGGGGTTGCGCGAATAGGCCTTGCCATCGCGTCCGCCGCCGGTGATTGCTACTGCTTCGTATGCGATTTCTTCAGGTGTGTTCATATGTGTAGCACAACACTTTTTCTGATTCTTTGCAATAGGGAGACCAGGCAGGTCGACGTATCATCTTTACATGAGTCAAGAAGAGCAGCGTCAATTTCTGACGGATTTTATCGCCCACTCGCCCACTTCTTTCCACGCCGCCGCGCGCGCCTGTGAACTGCTAAAACAGGCGGGGTACAACGTCGAGGACGAAGCCCAGCCCTTCGATGCTTCCCCGGGTGGGCACGTGGTTGTTCGCGATGGCGCATTCATCGCCTGGTATATTCCGACCTCGGCTAAGCCCGGAGCCCGCATCGTGGGGGCGCACACCGATTCTCCCGCGTTCAAGCTGAAGCCGCAGCCACAGTTCACCACTGCGGACGGCTACAACCAGCTTGCCGTCGAGGTGTATGGCGGCATGATGCCGAACTCGTGGCTCAATCGCGAACTGGGCGTGGCCGGGCGCATCACCGACCGGACGGGCAAGTCACACCTGGTGCGTACCGACACGGTGGCCTTCCTGCCGCAGCTAGCAATTCATCTGGATCGGAGCGCCGGCAACAAGCTGGAGTTGGACAGGCAGAAGCACCTGCAGCCGATCCTGCAGGAAGAGGACATTTTGGCCGTAGTCGCCAAAGAGGCGGGGATCGCGAAGCAGGATATTGTCGGCCACGACTTACTGACCTACCCCACCGAGGGCCCGCGAGTATTCGGAGGTGACTACCTGGCTTCGGCGCGGCAGGACAATCTGCTTTCCACAGCGGCGGGCTTGCACGCCCTGCTTGACTTGGAAGACAGCAACCACGTTGCGATCTTGGCGTGTTTCGACCACGAAGAGGTCGGCTCACAAAGCCGTTCGGGCGCGTGCGGCCCCTTCCTTGAATCCGTATTGAACCGCATCATTGGCAGCGAGACGGTAGAAGTGCGCGAACAGTTCATGGCCCAAACTACCTGCCTGAGCGCTGACGTGGCCCACGCCGTACACCCCAACTATTCTGAGAAGCACGATCCGCAGCACCACCCAGTGTTTGGCGGCGGTCCGGTACTAAAGCTAAATGCCGCCCAGCACTATTCCACCGATTCGGTGGGGCAGGCTATCTTTGCAGCCGCTGCAGCCGAGGCAGGGCAGCCGACGCAGGTGTTTGTTTCTAATAATTCCAGTCCGTGCGGTTCTACGATCGCGCCTTTGACCGCCACTCGCTTGGGTATCACAACCGTTGACATAGGCCAGCCGATTCTGTCCATGCATTCGGCCCGCGAAGTCTCGTTCCTTCCGGACTTCGAGGCAACCAGCGCCGTGATGGCAGCTTACCTGGCTTCTTAGAAGGCGAAAATCGCCGGCACCAGGATGATCTTGATGATCATCGAAAAGGCGAAGAGGGCGGCGTAGGCATTTTCGATGCGTTCGTCAGCCACGCGGTCTTGGGCAGCGCTCAGGACCGCTGGCTGGCCTAGGCCGCCGGCTACTGCGCCAGCCGTTCTGGGCGCTGACAGGCCGGCAAAATAGGCAAGAATTACGGTGCCCAGGCAGGATGCGAGCACGATCGCAGCCGAGACGAAGATGCCTCTAAATCCTTCTGGGCTGGTTGCCATCTTGGCAAAGGATGGCCCCGCTACTAGGCCCAGTCCGGCTAGGAAAAATAGCAGTCCCAGCTGGCGCATGGTCAGGTTGGCTGCCTGCGGCAATGCCCACACTAGCGGTCCGGTACGACGCAGCCCGCCTAGCACCATGCCTACTACTAGTGGCCCAGCTGCCGGCCCCAATGAGAAGCTCATGTCTCCGGGCATGGGGATCTGTGCAGAGCCGACGATCATGCCGATTACTAGCCCAATGCCAACTGCTACCGCGTCAATTTCGCTGACGCGCCGTTCAGAATCGCCGAAGAATTCCGAGATCTTTTCCATTTCGTCGCGGGGAGCTACCACGGCAACGTGATCGCCTGGTTCGATAATGGTCTCGTCAGTTGCTAGCAAATCCAGATCACCGCGGCGGATGCGAGTGACTTGGGAGCCGAAGCGGGCAGGCAGGTTGAGCTCTGCGATGGTGCGTCCCGACACTTCCGGATTCGAGCAGATAAACCATTCGAAATCGACCTCGGACCTATCGTCAGCAAGGTGCTCTTCCACTAGCTGCCCCAGGTACTCGACGGTCTCCAACGGGGCTTCCCCAACTCCTACTACTACGACTTCGTCGCCTGGAACCAGATCTTCCCCCGGTGCAACTACGCGCGTGTGCTTGTCGCGCCGCAGGTAGGACATGCGCACTTCGCCGGTGCGCATCCCCGGCACGTCCCGCACCGGAATGTACCTGTGCACTTCGACGGTGTAGGAAACTAGGCCCTGGCCGGCCAGCGAAGGAACGTCGTTGTGTCCTTTCCATTTCAGCCCCACGGTAATCGCGGCGATTACGATGCCCACAATAACGGCCAGCGGGTATGCCAGCGCGTAGCCGACAGTGGCTTCATGCGAGCCGGTCAACTTTGCTGCCGTGTCGAGGGCGGGGGCCGCCGTTAGCGCGCCGGTAAAAAGTCCCGTAGTAAGCGCTTTGGGAAGACCTGCAAGGTGGCCGCCAACAATTGCTACAACGGCGGCTATCAACACCGAAGCCGTGGCTATCCCCATGAGAGGCAATTGCCGGCGAAATTGCGACAGAAAGGTAGTGCCTGCCCCCACTCCTACCGAGTAGACGAAGAGAGCTAACCCCAGCCCCTGCAGCAGTTCCATCCCTTCGCCCAACTGCGGCCGAGCAGCAGCTAGTGCCAGTCCCACGAAGAGGGCGCCCGCAGCTCCGAAGCGGATGGGGCCAAAAGGGATAGCGCCCAAAATGGCGCCCAGAGCAACTACTAAGAAAACGGTTAAAAGTGGGTGGGAACAAAGAAGGTCAAGCACACCAAAATCGTACCGCTGCCCACTGTTGGCTTACCGTCTACTAGGCATTTTGTTCCTGGGGAACCTCCCAGTTGTGGTCAGCGCAGATGCGTTGCAAGAACATGCCCGCCCAGTCTGCGTAGGCAGCCGAGTTCGGGTGGAACAAATCGGCAGCATGACGCCGGAAAAGGTAGAACCAGGTAGGCAGAGAGCGGGAGTAAGTGCGCAGGTCAATAACGGTGTGTCCGTGTTGTTCGACGGCCTCGTCAACCTTTTGCGAGAACAGTTTTGCCCGCTTTTCCCAGTTGCCAAAACCATAGCTAGGGATGTTGGCCACATAGGCCTTGGTGGGCAGCTGAGCAAGGATATTTTCGATAGCTTGCCCGAACGTTTTTGCTTCGAGGTGCTTCATCATCACATCGTTGCCACCAATGTCCAGGGTGATCACGTCGGGGGTAAGCAACGAACCGTCCAAGCCCATGCCGCGGAGCTGCTGCAATTCATTGCCTAGCACCGTTACCGCAGTGCCGCCAGAAACCGACAGATTCACGCACAGTACTTTGCGCCCGGAAGCAGCCTCAAGCCCCTGCGCAATGCGAGCCACGTACCCGTCCTCTATGGTGCGAGCGCCGATCCCCTGGGCTGCCGAATCGCCCAACGCCACATAGATAAGAGGGCGTTCTGCCGGAGCCTGCTTAGCAATACGATCCAGGTCCACGCTGATTCCGAGCTGTGCGTCTTCCCAAGCGCGGCGGTAGGGGCGGCGCTGGCGGGCCAACTTGTGAACGGCCACCCTCCAGCAAGCCAGTCCGGTAGCCGTTAGCGAAACGGTGGTGGCACCAATTGTTTTCCAAGCAAAGTTGAAGAATCTGCGCTTATTCATGCCTCAATCATCCCACACCGATCGCCCGCTGAGGTGCTAGGTGAAAAAGTCTTCCTACCCACAATAATTCGCCCCCGGGGGACACACTTCGGCAGCAGCGATATCTTGGGCGCTATTGAAAAGCGGAATATAGGCTTGTATCAGCCCTGAATAAGTTATAGATCCGAGGCGAAATGCTCCTTAAACTTTCTTGGCAATATTTGCACCGCCACAAATTTGCCATTGCCGTGGTCGTGCTCGCACAGTTGGCGCAAACTCTGCTGAATTTATTCCTCCCGGCACTCAATGCCCGCATCATCGACAAGGGCGTGGTTGCCGGAAACCTAGAGGTAGTAAAGCAGTCCGGGCTCACCATGATCCTGTTTTCTTTCCTGTCTGCGGGCCTCTCCTTCCTAGCTGTTTATCAGGGCGCTCGCCTGTCTATGGCACTGGGCAAATACCTGCGCAAAGTACAGTTCATCAAGGTGGGCGAATTTGGCCTTCCCGAAATCAACCGTTTTGGCGCCGGCACGCTTGTCACGCGTGCTACTAACGACGCCCAGCAAGTACAGATGGTCACGTTCATTACTTTGACCGTGATGGTAGTAGCCCCGGTAATGATGGTCGGCGGCATCTTCATGGCCCTGCGCCAGGCAGTGGGCCTGTCATGGATTTTGGCGGTCTCGATCGCGGTCTTGGGCGCTGCCGCCGGCGGGGCCATGTATCTGCTGGCCCCCATCTTCAAGCGCATTCAAAGCAGGATCGACGACGTGAACGCGGTACTGCGCGAGCAGCTCACCGGCGTACAGGTGATCCGCGCTTTTGGCCGCCAGGATAGCGAGGCCGATCGCTTTGCCCATGCCAATGCCCGGCTACGCAAGATGCAACTGCGCGCCGGCAATATCTTCGCCATCTTTATTCCCTCAATTTCCCTGATCATTGGGATATCTAACGCGGCGGTAGTCTGGTTTGCCTCCGGCCAAGTAGAGGCGGCACAGATGGAAATCGGTGACCTGATGGCATACATCAACTACTTAGCGATGATTCTGGGCGCGGTCATGATGGCAGCAATGCTGTTCATGATGATCCCGCGCGGACGCGTCAGCGCCGGGCGCATTGGCGAAGTATTGCAGACCACCCCACAGGTGCAGGACGCAAGCTCGCCCGTGCCCATGCCGCAGGGACCAGTGGACTTTGTGTTCACGAACGCCCAGATCACGCACCCCGGTGCCGAGTCTCCTGTCCTGGCCAACATCAACGTGACCATCCCGGCAGGTAAGACCACCGCCATCATCGGTTCTACCGGTACCGGCAAATCGACGTTCGTAAACCTGCTCCCCCGTCTCATGGACACGTCCGAGGGCGAACTGGTTGTGCGCGAGCGCGACGGCAACACCACCAATATTCGCAACATAGAATTGGCACAACTACGCAGCCACGTCGCCCTCGTGCCGCAAAAGGCCTACCTGTTCTCGGGCACTATCGCCACCACTGTTTCCGGGCTTACTAAGGAGCAGATTACCGACGAGGTTCGCGCCAGGGTACGGCGGGCCCTAACCGGCGCCGCAGCCGACGAATTTGTTGACAAGCTCGAAGACGGCGTAGACGCGAAGGTAGAATCCGGCGGCAGCAACTTCTCCGGCGGACAAAAGCAGCGACTGACCATCGCCCGGGCCCTCTACGCCCAAGCGGGGCTGGTGATTTTCGACGACTCCTTCTCCGCCCTCGATTACGCAACGGACGCGCGCGTGCGCACCAACCTTCGGAAATACGTGGGCGACGCTGCCGTAGTAGTGGTGGCGCAACGAGTCTCTACGGTCCGCCACGCAGACAACATCCTGGTGTTCGACGCCGGTCAGATCACTGCCCAGGGCACCCACGAGGAACTAATGGAATCGTCCCAGACGTATCGCGAGATCGTAGCCTCGCAGCTTAGCGCCGAGGAGGCAGCATGAGCCCCAGACCAAACAATAGGAAACCAGGCCAAAAGGCGAAGAACCCTATCTGCACCATCGCCCGACTTTTCGCTACCCTTCGGGCCGAAAAGCTACGCGTCATAGCGGCGATACTCCTGACGTTCATCTGCATTGTTGCGTCAGTAGTGGCACCCCGACTGCTAGGTAGGGCTACAGATACGATATTCGCCGGAATGATCGGGAAGAACATGCAGCCCGGCCAGTCAAAGGCTGACGTGATTCGCCAGCTAGCCGAATCTGGCAAAGGTCAGATGGCCAAGATGCTGCAAAGCGTCGACGTGGTTCCAGGGGTGGGGATCAACTACTCGCTACTTGGGAAACTCCTCCTGACCGTAGTGCTCCTGTACCTGGTGTCAGCCGTGCTCAACTGGCTCTCCGGCCTCTGCACTAGAACCGCGGTGCAAAACGTGTCTTATGACTTGCGGCAGCGGGTACAGGCGAAAATCAACCGCCTCCCGCTCAGCGCTCTCAACGGCGCCGCCCGCGGCGACATCCTCTCTAGGGTGACAAACGATGTGGACAACGTGTCCCAATCCCTTCAGCAGGTAGTGAACCAACTGTTCCACTCCATCTTCTTACTACTTGGCACCCTGACCATGATGTTTATGCTGTCATGGCAGCTCACAATCGTGGCGCTGCTGATCGTTCCGGCAGGCCTAGTCATCATTTTCATCATTATGAAGAGGGCGCAGCCCTACTTCCAGCGGCAGTGGAAGGCGACCGGGAACGTGCAGTCCACCGTGGAAGAAGCCTTCTCGGGTCACGAGATCGTGCTGACCTTCAACCTACGCGACCAATTTCGGCGCAAATTTGCTGACCACAACAAGGAACTATTCGACTCCGCCTTCGGCGCCAACTGGCGTTCCGGACTAAGCCAACCAGTGACCACCATGATCAACAATCTGGCTTTTGTTGCCGTATGCGTCGTCGGCGCACTGATGGTGCTCGAAGGACGCATGTCGGTGGGCGGGGTACAAGCTTTCATCCAATATTCGCGTCAGTTACAAACGCCGCTGGGCCAGCTCTCACAAATGCTCTCTACTGTGCAAAGCGCCGGCGCCAGCGCCGAACGCATCTTCGAGTTCCTGGATTCTCCAGAACAGAGCCACGAAAAGGCCGCCTCCCGCCCTCAGATTGGCATGTGCGGAGCCCATATCGAGTTCAGGAACGTCTCGTTCAGCTATGAAGAGGGCGTGCCCGTCATCAAGAACCTGTCCCTGGACGTGGCCCCCGGACAGACCGTGGCAATCGTCGGCCAAACCGGCGCCGGCAAGACCACGCTGGTAAACCTACTGATGAGGTTCTACGAGATAGACAGCGGGCAGATCTTGATCGACGGTGTAGATATTCGCCAGATGACCAGGGCGCAGGTGCGCGAACGCTGCGCCATGGTCTTACAGGACACCTGGCTATTCAAGGGCTCGATCCGGGACAACATTGCCTTCGGCAACGCGGCAGCCACCGACGAACAAATTGTTGAAGCCGCCCGTGCCACCCAGGTAGACCGCATCATCCGGCAGCTCCCCGAAGGCTACGACACAGAAGTATCCGACGAGGGCGGCTCCCTCTCGCAAGGCGAGAAGCAGCTAGTGACCATCGCCCGCGCCTTCTTGCGCCACTCCGACGTGCTGATCCTGGATGAGGCAACGTCCAGCGTGGACACCCGCACCGAAGTGCTAGTGCAACAGGCGATGGATAGGTTGCAGGAAGGCAACACGTCCTTCGTGATCGCTCACCGCCTCTCGACGATCCGGGACGCATCGACCATCATCGTGATGGAGGACGGTGACGTGGTAGAACAGGGCACCCACACCGAACTGCTCGCAGCCGCTGGCGCCTACGCCCGCCTGTACCAATCCCAGTTCGAGGGCGCCTCCGCCTAACGTGACCGGCACTTTACCAGTAGCCAACACCTGAACATAAGGCGGTGGGCCGAGGAAAAACTCCTCGGCCCACCGCCTTATTTAGAATTATTTGCTAACCCCGTTGTGCCTTCAGTTCTTTGTGAGTATCACGCCCGTCGCGCGCATCGATAACCCAGGTACCGATCAGGCGGTCAACCCAGTGCCGTTCGGCGCTGTCGCGGGTTGCAAACCAGACAAACAGAAGGAAGATTGATCCAATGCCGGTTCCCTTAATGATGGGGTAAGCAATGCACTTGCCAACCGCGCGCAGGCCGCCACCCTTGCCGGTGGTGTAATCAATTGTGCGCACACCAGTAACTAGGCCCCCCAGCGTGTATCCGGTGAAGAACACGAGCAGGAGCACCACCACTCCTAGTACGATAACCCCTAAAGCCAAGCTGCCCAAAGAACCAAGAATCGCGGGTGCAAGAGCATCAGCCATCTCGTCGTCAGACATCGTTTCTACTTCAGATAGAGGAGCAGTTGCAGCGAAAATGCTGCCTCCGGAGATCACGAATACGAGCACAAGGATGACTCCTTGAAATATCTGGTCGAGGATGCGGGTAAGAATGCGCTTTCCAACACTCACACCTTTGACCCCTGCCAGGCGCGATGGGATCTGCGTCCCCGGATGCGGCGTGAAGTCCTGGTCAACGGGAGGTTCGCCCTCGACTACGACGTACTGTCCGTTCTGACCGTACCCAGCGCCACCAGCACCTGCGCCGTAGTAGGACTGGCCGTACCCCTGCGGGTTCTGGTCGTAACCGGCCTCCCCCATCTTGCCGTAGCGGGGATCGGTGTTGACAGAGTACTGACCGTACTGACCCGGCTGTGCGGGCTGGCCGTACCGACTATCCTGCGAGGTGTTTCCAACAGGCGTTGAGCCATTCTGATTCAACTGATTCGGATCCCACGGATTGCTGCCCGTGGACTCATTTTGGTTCTGATCAGACATTACTGTCTCCTAATACAAGGCGGTCTTCTTGCTTACCAGTGTATGGTGCCGGCTTTGCATTCGCAGCACCTGCTATGGATAGGGTGGAAGCAGAGGAGGCCAGATATGAATTCTGCTTTGAAAATTCCCACCAAGCGCACCATGGGAGGGTACTCAATCCCCTACCTTGGGTTTGGCACGTACAAGATTGCGCCCGAGGACACGCAACGCCTCGTGGAAACCGCACTGGAGGCCGGGATCCGACATATTGATACCGCCCAGATGTACGGCAATGAGAAGCAGGTAGGGGCGGCCATTGCGGCTTCTGGCATTCCCCGATACCAGATCTTTTTGACTACCAAGCTGAATAACGGCAATCACCTCTCCGATGATGCCCGCCGTTCTTTTGAACAGTCTTTGGCAGATTTACAGACTGATTATGTTGACTTGTTCTTGATGCACTGGCCTATGGTGCATCGCTACGGCGGACGCTTCCCCGAATGCTTCCAGATGATGCAAGATTTTTCTGCCGACGGGAGCGCGCGCACAGTCGGCGTTTCTAATTTCGAGGTCGAGCATTTGGAACGGCTTCGAACAGAAACCGGTCTAGTGCCCCACGTAAATCAGATCGAGATGCACCCACTTTTTGCCAACAATAAGGTTTTGGACTACTGCGCAAAGCATCGCATTGTGGTGCAGGCGTGGAGCCCACTGGCTAGGGGCAAGATCCTAGAGATTCCCGAGGTGCAGACGATTGCTACGCGCCTGGAGCGGACACCCGCGCAGGTGGCCCTGAGATGGGCGTTACAGCGCGGAGTTATTGTTTTTCCAAAATCTTCCTCGCGGGAGCGAATTGAAGAGAACGCAAATATTTTCGATTTCAGCTTAGATGAAGAATCGATGAGAATTCTTAATAATTTAGATAAGGGAGAGGCGGGGCGCACCGGATCCAGCCCGCAGACAATGGATCGGATTTAAAAACATTTTGGGGGGCCAGTGGCCCCCCAAAATGTTTATTGCCTATTCGTGATCGATGGTCTTGGCGGTAGAAGCCGACTTGACCGCAATCTTGCGCGGCTTGGCCTCTTCAGCCACCGGAATCGTAAGGGTCAAAAGACCGTCGTTATATTCGGCCTCGATCTTGTCTAGCGCTACGCCGTAGCCGACCGACAGCTGCCTTGCGAAGGTTCCGGTTGGGCGTTCGTGTGTAAGCCACTCAATGTCCTCGCCCTCAACAGAGTGCCGTTCTGCGCGCACAGTCAACGTGCGATCTTCGACATCGATGTCGATCGTATCGGGGTCCACTCCAGGCATCTCTAGGATGGCCACGAATTTGTCACCATCGCGGTAGAGGTCCATGGGAAGAACCGGGCTAGAAGCCTGGCGCATAGTCGAGTTGAATAGACGTTCCATCTCGCGGAAGGGATCGTACCTGCTAACCATTTTGAGCTCCTTTTCTTTTTTCAAGTTCACCTTGAGTCTAAGACGCTCAACTTTGCGATGGCCACTTAATTCACCTTGGGCGTAAAAGTTGAGCCGACAAGACTCAACCCTATTTTTGCGTGACGCGCGACGCACCCGAAAAGATCGCTTAGGTTCTACGCCTGAAGTGCCAGTATTGATACATGAACACCACTTATAGACCCTTCTTCGTGTACGGAACCCTGCGTCCAGGACAAACAAACTGCGAGGCCATTCTTGGCCCCCACCTGAAAGAGGCAATTCCCGCCCGCCTTTCCGGATACAAAATGCTGCTGACCCCCTCCTACCCGATGGCAATACCTTCAAAAGAAGACCAGATCACCGGCGACGTCATTTACGTTTCAGAAGCTAATTTCGATTCCCTTCTAGCCGACATGGATGAACTAGAGGGATATTTGGGCGACGAAGATCCGAACAACCTGTACACCAGAGTCATCACCCACCCCACCATTAGCGAGGGCGAAAACGCAGGCCAGAAGGTGGAATGCTATTTGTATGTGGCCACCGAAAACGCACTGGATCAAAACTCTGCCTACACCGAAGAATCTGCCAGCGGCGACTGGTTAAAGCGGCCCGACCAGATATAAAAAATGTTTAAACAATAAAAATACAGGCAAATTATCCGACTGTATTTATACCAATGGCAGAAAAATGCAGCTTCCACTGGTAAACACTTCTGTTTGCCGGTAGCCTCGAACATGAGAGTATGACGCGATGCATTTATGCGTTGCGGCCAAGCTCTAAACATCTTGTTCGAAAAATAAGGAGCTCAAAGTGGCATCATCCCATCAGAAGCCGTCGGCAAAGCCGACCGACGTCGCAGCAAAGAACGATGCGCGCAAAGACATCACTAAGACTGGCGCCACTGCCCAGGGCAAGGGCACTGACGTGCAGCAGTCCAATATCGGCAAGGACCACGGCAACGGCACCACCACCATTGCTGACCAGGTGGTAGCAAAGATCGCCGGCCTCTCGATCCGCGAGATCCCCGGCGTGTATGACATTGGCGGTTCCTTCAGCCGCGCCCTCGGCTCGGTTCGCGACAAGATGGGCGCTTCCGAGAACGTCAAGCAGGGCATCAACGTCGAGGTCGGCCAGACTCAGGCCGCTGTTGACCTGACCCTCGTCGCCGAGTACCCGTACCCGCTCAACGAGGTCGCCGACCAGGTTCGTTCCAAGATCATCGAAGGCATCCAGGGCTTGGTCGGCCTCGAGGTCACCGAAGTGAACATCGACATTGCCGACGTTCACATTCCTTCCATCGACGAAGATGACGACGATGAGGAAGAGGTCAAGGAAATCGAAAAGAAGAGGGAGCGCGTCAAGTGACTAACACGCAAATGGGCATCTTCGTAGGTGCCATTCTTGCAGTCGTTGCAGTTAAGCTCGGTTTTTGGGCTTTCATTCTGACTGCTCTGTTCATGGTTATTGGCGCCGTTTTGGGTCGCGCCACCACCGGCAAGCTCGACCTGCGCGCTGTCGGGAGCGCCTTGATCGGCAAGCACACCACCACGTCTGACTAACTGTGTCTGAAGCATCTGCAAACGCGCATAACTACCGCGGTCACACCACTATTCGCGCCAAAGCCATTAAGAGGGCGGCGGCTGCGGTAGTTGGTGATGCCCTGTCGGTTCCAGCTGACAAGATTTCGGTAGATTTGCACGATTCGGAAAGCGCTTTGGGCTTAGACATTTCCACTCCCGTTCCCGAAACAACAGTGGAAAGGGTTACCCGCACCAAGGATATGAACATCTTTGGCGCAGCGGATGCGGCTCGCGAAAGCATTGTTCGCAATGCTGAGCGCATTACCGGTCACAAGATCGGTGACGTCCGCATGGTTTTGACGGGTATTCACTACAAGCCCGAGCCAAAGAGGAGGGTTGAATGAGCACCGACAAGCCCATTACCTCCGACGCTCCAGTACAGCCGGCTTCGCAGGGGCCGCATGTGTCGTACATGGTGCGCCGCGAGACGCACTCATCTCGTGCTATCACGGCCTCTATTGTTGGCCTGATCGTTGCTGTGGTGTTGGTGTGGCTGATTGCTGAACGCATTCTAACTGCCATGGGCAAGCCGAACTTGCTTGCCTCTTGGGACCAGATCGCCAATTCAGTAGTAAAGCTGCCTGCCGGTGTCCCCCAGTGGGCCCTGATCGTTGGCGGCATCGTCGCCACTTTGCTCGGCCTGTGGATGCTGGGGAAGGCCTTGGGCGGCGGAGCTTTGGATCGCCACTCGCTGGCCTCTGATCGAGTTGCCTACATTGTTGACGACAAGGTTACTGCCTCGGCCCTTTCCAGGGCGGTGCGCGAACACGCTGGACTCCCCGAGGGCCAGGTTGCGACTTCGCTTTCAAAGCGTAACGCCAACGTGCAGGTCACTCCCACGTCTGGCCGTGAGGTCGATACCAGCTCCATTCAGTCTGTACTGAATACCGAGGTCGAAGGCTACCAGCTAAATCCGGCCACAACCGGTTCGGTGAAGCTTAACTCCAATGGGGAGGTGGCAAAGTGAGGCACTTACCAAGAGCTTTGAATAGGTTCCTACTGTTCCTGCTGGCAGCACTGTTGCTAGTTGGCGGCATTGGCGCCCTACTCATCTCCCTGTGGCCTACCGCTACCGACGCTTACAAGAAGAACGCACCTACCGTGCTGCAGAGCTACTCCGATCTAGCTGAGCGCACTACGGTCGGCAACACTGACATGTCCTGGTTGGCAATCGCCCTCATTGCGCTTGCTGTAATCGGCGTGATCATTGCCCTTTGCGTCATCTTCTCGCAGGGCGGCGGGCGTACTCACACCGCTTCGTTGGTTCCTTCGCAAACCTCCTCAGGCACCACTACTGCCAGCATCGACCTGGTGCAACAGGTAATTGAACACGAGGTCGGCGACGACCGGTGGATCACTAACGTGTCTGCGTATGGCTACGAGGTAAAGAACGAACCGGGAATCCTAATTAAGGTTGGCGCGTACAAGGGGGCTTCCCCCGCTCACATCCGGCAGATCATGGATCGGGCAATCGCACGCGTAGATTCGCTTCTGGGCACTACACCACCCATTTGCGTACACATCCAAAACGATTGGCGTTCATTGATCGGCTCGTCCGATCGCGTCCGTTAGTCCGGCGGATTACCCGACATAAGCACATTGAAGCTAATACCGCTTCGAAAAAGATAAAAGGAGAAAATATGTCTTTCGAAGACAAGCTGAAGAACACTGGCGAGGACCTAGGCGGCAAGGCCAAGGAAGCAGCCGGCAAGGTAACTGGCGACAAGGACACCGAAGCCGAAGGCAAGATGGACCAGGTTGGCGCCGAGGTCAAGGACAAGGCTTCCGAATTTTCCGAGAAGGCTAAGGATGCTGCAGGCGACCTAGGTGCAAACATCAAGGCCGCTGCCGAGAAGCTGAAGGAAGGCTTCACCGACAAGTAGTCAATTAGCGTGGAAGTGGCGGGCAGGTTCTGTCCGCCACTTTTTCATGCCCAAAATGCCCTATTATTGCTAGCTTTTCGCCCTTTGGAATCACTATGGCGCCTAAGCAATTTTCCCGTTATCTTTGGTTCAGTGAGTCCGATTAATTTAGACCAGATGCTTGCCCGCCTTGACGCGAAGATCCAGGGAGAATACATCTACCTTGTCTCTTCTAGGATCCCCAAGGACGTTCATGTCTTTGCCACGGTTGCCGAGGACGAAGGCACTACCTGTGTCATTGCCCGCGAGGATGCAGAAGCAGCCGGGTACCAGATCACTGATATCTATACGCGTATTACTTTGCGGGTTGAATCGTCACCGCAGGCGGTAGGGCTTACTTCGGCTGTAGCACAGGCGCTGTCTGCCCGTTCTATCCCGTGCAACGTGATTGCCGGCTTCTACCACGACCACATTTTCGTTCCCAAGCGGATGACCGACGACGCGATTGAACTGCTGCGGGACCTGTCTAAGCAAGCTCAGGGTTGGCTGTAAGCCGGATTAGCGCTTCCCCCTTCCTACATACGTATTCATGACTATTTGCCTATAGGGTTAAAGCATGAGTTCATCGAAGAACGAGTTTTCGTCCGCGCTCACTGCCATGCAGGACGGGACGGTTAAACAGAAGAACATGCTGACGGGCACTGAAGTATGGACGGTCCCTGGCAGGGGGCATCGCCCTCTGGCTGTGCCGCAGCAGGACCCTAAGCCGTTGGATCCAGCCAAGGAAGGCGCCCACTGCGCATTTTGCTCCCGCAGATACTTTGAGACCCCACCCGAAAAGGACAGGATCGTTCTGCGGGACGGAAAGTGGGTCAAGCAGGTTGGGGTTTCGGCCGAGGAACTCGAAGATGAAGTTGCCCAGTTTCGCCGAATTCCCAATCTTTTTGAGATCGTCTCTGCAAACTACTGGGCGCTAAACCACGGCCACCAGCCCAGTACCCAGGAGCGCGAACGGATGGCTCGTTACCTTTCCTCGTCGGTGGGCTACGACCACGTTATGCGGATTCTAAAGGCCCGGCTGCGCGCCTACGGCGTTCCCGAGAAGAAGATCGAGTCGCAACGCGATGAGGAACTGATGCCACAGGCAATGGGCTTCTTCACGGGCGGGCACGACGTGATTGTGGCGCGCCGCCACTTCGTGGATGGGGCTACTAACGATTCCCAACTGGCGTCCTCGGGCACGCTCACCCCGGACGAGCATGCTGCCTACACCCAGTTCACCTGCGATTCCATGGGTGACTTGTATGGTTTGGATCCGGCAGTGCGCTATGTGGCGGCCTTCCAGAATTGGCGCAAGCCCGCTGGGGCCTCGTTTGATCACCTGCACAAGCAGCTGGTCGCTATCGATGAACGCCCGGTACAGATCGAGGCCGAAATGGACAGGCTCCGCCGCACTCCGCACATTTATGACGATATCTTGTCCGTGGGGGCTTCCCGCGACCTGATATTGGCGCAGAATGATTACGCGGTGGCGCTCTCTGGCATTGGCCACCGCTTCCCCACGGTGGCGGTGTGGGCGCTCGGGGATCCGGTGAACCCCTGGGAGGCCGCACCTGAACAGGTACGGGGAGTCTCTGACATACTGCACGCCGTGCACGCCGCTACCGGCCCGGATGTGCCGTGCAACGAGGAGTGGTACCACCGTCCGGCCTCGGTAGCTTCGCCGTTGCGCTGGCGGATTCTGGTCAAGTGGCGCATCTCTACCCTTGCCGGGTTCGAGGGCGGCACCCGCATCTATTTGAACACTATTGATCCATGGGGAGTTCGCGACCGGGTCCTGGGCAAGCTGTACGACCTGCGCGAGAAGGGCCTGATCGCCCCTATGAGGCTAGGAAAGGAATGCAAGGTCGATCCGTCCTTGCTTAGAGGATAATGTCGCATGCTTCGCCTCCACCGGCGGGAAGGAGGGCCTCGCGGATAGCGCTCACGATTATTGTGGGGGCAGTAGTAATAGCCTTACTTGCGCTCGCTATTAGCGCCTACCAGCGCGCCCATCCTGCCAAGGCGAAGGTGCACGTCGCCTCCTCTATATCCGCAAAGAATGTGGGGGTATCCGCTTTCCTTCCGTTGTTCGGGAAGGGTTCGCCAGCTGGCCCCGCCCGAATCGGAGAAGCCACCATCGGTCTTGCTAGGAATCATGGCCAGACCATATTGATGCGGTTAGACCGGGACGTTTCGTGGCAACTCCAGACGAAGACGGCACTATCTGCATGTACCACCTCACCGATTACCGGCCAAACTTTCGCCTGCCTGTCTTCTTCTACCGAGGGGTCGCGTCTTCTGCTTGTCGATGCGAATACGGGTAAGGCCCGGTGGCTTTTTTCCATGCCCACCAAAGCGGAAGCCGTAGCCGCATTGGAAGGAAATATCCTGCTGGCCCTGCCGAAGGGCAAATATGCGCAGGTCGACTTGAACGGGGAACTTGTGTCGCTGCCCTGGCCAAAAGACGAACCCAAAGCGAATCGGTGCCCTACGGCCTCGGCCACGCCGATCACCCCGAACATGGCTAAAACGCTTGGACCTAACCGGGCAGTAGTATCGGTAAACGGGACGGTCGACGTGGTAGAACCTAAACGTGTGCTGCTGCGCAGTTCCGGCTACCCGCTACTGTCCGGATCCGACGTTTACATTTCGCCATTTCCCAATTGCAATAGAGGAGCGGCGCTGATCGGCGACAAGGTGGCCGACCTTCCGGAACACCTGGTGCTCCCCCGCACAACAGACTCGCACGTTCCCCCGGTAGCGCTACTGGACAAGGTGCCGCACCACTTCAAGAATGGCAAGCTAGGCAATCCGCTATTTCGCGCGGACAGGGCCGTTTTTTCTGGTGCCCCCACGTTTATTGCCCACAATTCTGCCGGGCTGGCGATGGGCGTCGATGCCGGCCTGGTCCAAGTCGGCAACGACGGGCATCTGGACTGGAGGTTCGAGCAGCCACTGGCGCAGGGAACCGCCAGTAAGCTCGGCACCCTAGCCGTCTCCAAACAGGGCGAGGTGTCCGTAGTGAAGGACGGTAAGGCAACATGGACCTCGCCGGAGCGGGTAGGAGATGCGCCCCGCCTGGACACTACCCAGGGAAGAATCACGGTCTCGGGTACTAACGGGCAGATTGTGCTCGCGCCCGGCTACGGTAAGACAGCTAAGCTCACCGCCCCAAAAGTAACTAAGAAAATAGAAGGTCACGCCCCATTGCCGGCTGGCAGCTGCGTGCTAGTGCAACGCATCTCCACCGAATCTGCGGACGTGACCATGATGAAAGCTAACTGCCAGGTTGAGGGCACCCAAGAAATACTGAGCGTCGTCACCACCGATCAGGTGCCCCGAGATGCCGACGTGGACACCCTCACTGACTCCTGCAGGGTCAACCGGGCAGCACGCACCATGATTTCAGTGCAATCTTCCATCTATGACCCGAAAGTGGTGGCAGTATGCCTGGCAGGTTCGCTGTAGTTACTTTTGGGAGTTTGCTAAAGCGTTCTTGTTCTTGCCGCCATACCATTTGGAGGTACCACGCACGGCCAGACGCTGGATGAGTGCCACGGTAAGTCCCGACAGGGCCCCGAAGAGGGCTACTTCGAGCATGTTAGCTACGGCTTCGTCCTCGCTACCGCGCGGGGGCTTATGACCGGTGAATCCCTTCCAGATCAAGTCGATCAGACGATCGGCCACAAACCCGGCCCCTGCAACCGATGCTGCACTTGCTACTTTCCAACCAATATCCATGTTTCCTCCTAGGCCTATAGTTTTTCACGCTTTGGGGCCGAGTGCCCATCATTTCCCATGTTTTCTGCGGCCTGCCGATCTACCTTCGTGCGCATCTCTTTGACCCTGGCGTGACCCAGCACCTGAGCTGCCACCGGGGTCGCGATTGCCTGCAGACCGATTGCCAGGATGACCAGCACCACCCACTGCAAAGTGTGCATGTAAAGGGCGAGCCCGATCATCATTACCGCAAAAGCAAAGAGTTGGGGTTTAGTGGCAGCGTGCATGCGCGAGAGCGTGTCTTTCCACCGGGCGATCCCCAGGGCAGAAATGCAGATCCAAATAGCACCGGCCAGCATGATTATAGCCCCTGACCATTCGAGGACGATCATTTGCCTTCCCCCTTCGCCTTTGCTTCCTGTTCGTCTTGCGCCTTCGCTATCTGTTCAGGGGTCAGGTGGGAGGTTTCTTCGCCCTCGGCACGCTGTGCCTTCATTTCTTCTGCCTGCAAGCGACGCTCACGTGCCTTTTCTTCGGCAGCAGAGATGACTCTGCGGTTTTCTTCCCCGCCGTGGCGGGCAATGCGCCCGATCGTAGCCGAGGAGATAAAACCAACCAGCGCCACAATTACCAGCAGTGGCTGCAGATCATCGCGTTCGAAGAGGGCGGCGCACACTGCAATCACACCCACCAGCACCGCAGTCATTAGATCGGTGGCGATCGCTCTGTCAGCCAGCGAAGGGCCTTTTTCTAACCGGTATAGGGTCAGCAGCACGGCCAGGGCCAAGAATCCGCCGGCTGCAACGAGCACGAATTGCATTAGTCCTCCTGTGGCCTGGGTAGGGCACGTCCAATACGCGCGGTCTGTTTGGTAATCATTTCGCGCACTCCACGCTCGCCGCCGGAGGCTTCCATGTCAATCACGTGCAAGTACATGGAACCGTCGGCGTCGCTTTCGTGCCTATTCACGTCAATTACGAGCGTGCCCGGAACCAAAGAAGTCATGGCCGCGCTGATCATCAACTCCATGTCGCTTACGGCACCAAGGTTGATGGAAACGAAGCCGCTGCGATACCGCTTGCCGGTGACGATCAGCTTTGACACGTGGAGGGCGGACATGAACATGTCCCAGGCGAAACGCGCGATTAGAGCCAGCAGGGGCACAAACCTAATCCTGCCCAGGGCTCCCACTCGCATCATCGGCCCCACCCACTGCACTAGCAGCGCAACCAGGATACCCCCAATGATTACTACGGGTTCGATAGACCGGAACAGAACGAGCCACACCAGCAGCAGCCACAGGGTCATCTTCCAGGAAGTATTCCGAATCATCCTCATTGGTCCTCCCCTACGCGTACCCGCTCGCGAGTGTCGGTATCAAAATCCAGGCGGAGCGGCGCGGGCAGAACTTGCGGCCGCTGCGTGTGCGGGGGCAGAACGTCGAAATCACTGCGACGCACCACGTCAGATGAGTGCCCGCTGCCTCGCCCATCCTGGCCGAGGACGGCATTGAGGTAGGGCGTGCGCGCTTTCAGATCGACAGCGGCTCTTTCGGCATATCCGTAAATAATGTTCATTCCCCCGGCCATCGCCACCTGCACTAGCAGTAGGCCTGCAGTGGCTACTACCATTGCCTTCGGCAAGGAGCGCTTTTCAGCCTTGAGTTGTTTCTCGCCCTCGCTAGGCTGCCAAAACGCCATGGACCAGGCCTTGACCACCACGTACAGGGTGAGCATCGACGCGACTAGGCCAGCCGCGAGCAGCGCCCAACCGCGCCCAGTGCCGGCAAGTACCGAAGCGCGGGCGAGGCCCACCTTCCCCAAGAAACCGGTCAGCGGAGGGATGCCGACCAAGTTGAATGCCACGATCAAGAACATGCCCGCCAAGAACGGAGACTTTCCGGCCAGGCCACCCAGTTTGGCAAGCGAAGTAGTTCCGCCCAGGTACTGCATGAGGCCTACGATCAGGAATAGCGTAGTCTGCACCAAAATGTGGTGGGCGGCGTACACGATAGCGGCGCCAAGGCCGGCCTCCGAAGACAACGAAATGCCCCAGATCATGAAACCGATGTGCGAAACAAGGGTAAAGGACACCATACGTTTTATGTCGTCCTGGGCGATCGCACCCAAAATTCCCACGATCATGGTGAACATGCCGAGGACGGCCAAGATGGTATCCAGCGCTCCGCCTGGGAACAGCAGGAACTGAGTGCGAATAATGGCGTAGACACCCACCTTGGTAAGCAGGCCGGCGAACACGGCCGTGACCGGGGCGGGAGCTGTCGGGTAAGAGTCAGGTAGCCATGCCGACAGTGGGAAGATTGCCGCCTTGATCCCAAAGGCAACCAGGAAAGTGGCCTGCAACAGGATGCGGGTGGGTTCTGGAAGTTCCGACAGGCGGATTGCCAGCTGCGCCATGTTGACCGTTCCCACAGCGGCGTATGTGAAGGCTATGCCGATCAAGAAAACGGCAGAGGAAAATAGGGAAACCACGACGTACACGGTGCCGGAACGCACCCTGGACCGGGTGCCTCCCAAGGTGATCAGTACGAAGGAGGCCGCCAACAAAATCTCGAAGCCGATGTACAGGTTGAACAGGTCCCCAGCCAGGAACGCATCCGACACGCCCGCAGAAAGCACCAGGTAGGAGGGGTAATAGACGGGCATTGGGGAGGCCGACTCGTCGCGGGATACCGACTGCGAGGACGAGTAGATCAGCACGCCCACAGTCACTATCAGCGACACGATCAGCATCATTAGGGTAAGCCGGTCCGCAACCAGCGAGACCCCAACCGGGGCAGCCCATGAGCCGACGTCGAGCACCATGGGGGCGGTGTCGGCTTCGAACGCCATGGCGATTGCCGCCGCCAACGACCCGGCCAACGCAATGACGGTAACGGACAATTGGGTGCGGCGGAAGCGACCAAGTACGAGCGATAGTCCTGCAGCTAGTAGCGGCGCAATGACGGGAATGGGCAGTAACCAGGTCACTTGGCATCCTCCCCTTCTGCTTCATCTTTGTCGTCGCGGTCTGCTTGGTCTTCGTCCTGGCCGGAATCTTCGTCCTCGGTCTCGGGAGCGTCTTCGATGCGTTCGCTGCCACGGCCGGTAGCTGCACGCCTTGCTAGACGGCGGTCTTCAACGTCGTCCACAACCTCGTCACCGCCGGTAAGAATCCATTCGCGGAATGCCAACGCCAGCATGAACGCGGTGGTGGCCATGGTGATAACGATCGAAGTCAAGATCATGGCTTGTGGCAGCGGATCGGCAATGGACGAGAGGGCGTCGGTGCCTAGAATTGGGGGCGCTCCGGCGGCTCCACCTGCTGCTAACAAGGCAATGTTCGATCCGTTGCCGATCAGGGCCAGCCCGATGACGATGCGGGTGAAAGTGCGATCGGTTACCAGGTAGACACCGGCACCAACCAGTACGCCGGCTAGCAAAACCAGACCCAAAGTGGGAATCACTTTGTCTTCCCCTTTCTGGAGCTAACTAGTTGCACGCCCTGTTCTTCGTCGTGGTCGAGGGCGGCGCCCAGTGCCCCAAGAATGTCTACAGCCAGCCCCAGAACCACCAGGTACACGCCAATATCTAGCCCCATAGCAGTGGTGAAGTGGACGGTGCCGAGCGGGCCGAAGAGAATGTCGACGGGCAGGGTTTGGAAGGGCGCTCCCCCTGCGAGCACCGGGGCAAGCCCGGCAGCTGCGGCAATGGTTAGTCCCAGTCCAAGGATTGCGCCGGGGCTAAATGGCGCCGCCAGTGTCAGTTCGTAATGCCCACCTGCCAGGTAGCGGATCGACAGTGCCGAGGCGGCTAGCATTCCGCCGGCAAAACCGCCGCCGGGCGAGTTGTGTCCTACTAGTAGTAGCCAGACGGAGGCCACCAGCAACGTGGGGTACAGGATTCGGGCTGCTACCTCTAGCATCAGCGACCGTCGGTCTTCTTCGAGGGCGGAGGCCCCTGCCAGCCAACGAGAGTTGGTGCTGGTACGGCTTGCCGCCTTTGCCACGCTGGAACGCAGCGAGGGCGCAGATACTGTCAGCCGGCTAATTAGGCCGGAGCGGAAGATCAAGGCGGTAACCCCGGTAACTGCGATTAGTAGTACGGATAGTTCGCCGACGGTGTCCCATGCGCGCACGTCTACCAGGATGACGTTTACGATGTTGTGGCCGTAGCCGAATTGCAAGACTTCGTCGGGAAGCAGTTCAGAGACCGGGTTTTCTTTGCGGGAGGCCGCCGCAAGCAGCACCCCACCGGAGGTAACCACGCCGGCCACCACGGAGATAATTAGTCGCAGCCAGCGCGAAGAGCGGAGCGGCCGGTCGGTGAAGTGGGTGGGCAAAAAGCGTAGTACCAGCACAAAGACCACGATGGTGAAGGCTTCTACTACCAGTTGAGTCAGGGCCAGGTCGGGTGCGCCGTGCACGGCCCACAGGGTTGCCATGCCCACCCCCATTGCGCCCAGGCCCAGTACGGCCTTCATTCTTCTGCGGGCGCGCACCACAACTATGGTGGCCCCGGCAAGAATCGCGATGGCTATCGCTTGCAGGAAGGAATCGAATAGGCGTACCGGCCCCCACTTGATGGTTGGGAGGGCGTAGCACAGTGCCCCGCCCACAGCAATGGCGAATACGGTCGAGATGATAGAGATGTCTAGTGGCAGCGAGCCGGACTGGGTGAATGAGGTGACTCGACCAGCTACCGCCTCTAGGTTGCGCATGATTACCCGATACAGGTTAGCTGCACGGAAGGTCTCGGGTAGTGCCGTCTTCTTGGCAAAGCGGATTACCTTGCCACGCCAGTGGAAGCAGGCATATCCGCCTGTCAGTATGAGGGCGGTGATGAGGGCTGGCATCAGCCCGCTCCACAGGGCCAGGTGGCCGGCCTCGTTGGAAGTTGCCAAGTACCCTTCCAGCTGGGTGTCGGCATGGGGGCCGGTCAGAGCGTTGACCGAGCCGGGGAAGAACCCGCCCGACACTGTGATCGCCGCTAGGAAACCTGGGACGGCAATTAGTGCTGCTGCCGGGTAGGAACCGACCGGGGCCTCTTTTTCAGAGAGCAAAGAGGCCAGCCTGTGTCCTGGCAGTTCCTTGCCGCCGAAGGCGCCGAACCACCAGCGCAACGAGTAGGCGGCGGTTAGGACGGAACCAGCAGCTATGCCCGCTAGCAGGATGACTCCGGCCGCTCCCTGGTGCAGCAGGTTGTGGATGCCAGCTTCCTTGCCAAGGTAACCGAGCGTCAGCGGGAAGCCTGCCATGGAGGCCGCGGCAAGGCCGCCAATCGTGGCCAGCACCGGGTGGGTGCGGCCGACCCCGGACAGTTCGCGAATGTCGCGGGATCCGGTGATCTTCTCTACTGTGCCGGTAGTAAGGAAGAGGCACGATTTAAAGGTGCCGTGTGCTAGCACCAAAGTGAGGGCGGCCAGCAGCGTGGCTCGATTGCCGTAGCCTGCCAGCGCGGTTATGAGGCCCAGCTGCGAGACCGTGCCGTATGCGAGCACTCGTTTGAGGTCTGTCTGTCTAATGGCCAGCCAGCCACCAACTAGCAGCGTGGCGGCACCGAAGATGGTTAGCAGCGAGGACCAGACGGGCACATCCGCAAAACCGGGGGTGAAACGCAGGGCCAGGTAGACGCCCGCCTTGACCAGGGTGGCTGCGTGCAGAAATGCAGATACCGGGGTCGGGGCGGCCATGGCGGCCGGCAGCCAGAAGTGGAATGGCAGCATTGCCGACTTGGTTAGGATGCCGATGATTACCAGCACGAGGGCGACGTTCAAGGTGCCCGGATGGCCTTGCAGTAGCGTTCCTTCCGCCCCGCGCGCAACTAGTTGATCGACTTGGAAGGATCCGCCCGGGCCGGCCCCTAGAATCATGAACCCGCCGAACATCGCCAGCGAGCCGAAGGTGGTTACCACGAATGCTTGGCGGGCGGCGGCACGGGCGGCTCGCGAGCGGTAGTGGTGGCCGATAAGCAGGAAGGAGAACACCGAGGTCAGTTCCCAGAAGGTGTAAATCATCAGGGCGTGGTTAGACCACACCAGGCCCAGCATGGATCCGCCGAAGAAGGTAAAGGTGGCGGCAAAACGGGCTCTGCCTGCTGCGTTAGGCGGAAAGTAGAAGGCGCAGTAGATGACTATGGCGGCACCGACTCCTGAAACTACCAGGGTCATGATCCACGCCAAGGGATCGAAACGGAATGCTAGGTCTAGCCCTAGCACGCTCACCCACGTGTGGTGCTGGACCACCGTGGCAGTGAATGCTCGACCGGTGTTGAGTAGGGCCCAGATAGCCGTGGCGGCAAAGGGAACAAAAGCCACTGCATAGCCGCGTCCAGAGAAACGTCCTACTGCGGCCCCTGCCATCGCCCCGAACAGTACGAAGAGCGACAGCAATACAAGCACGCGCACTCCTTTAGATTGATGAAAGTACCGTTAATGATGTTAACAAATTTGTAACATTCGCGTGCGGCTGTGTCGCCTTCCAGCGGTTATTCCTCTTTCTGAGAACGACTCTCCATTCCGTCCTCCCGAAATACCTCCGCCACCTGTTCCGACACGGGGGCGTCGATGGTGTCGCGCAGGGAGGATGATTTCATGAAGGCCACAAGGATTAGGCAGATCAGCGTGCTGACGGTGCCGGCAATGAAGATTGTTCCCATTGCGTCGGCAAAAGAATCGGCAACTAGGTGAGCAATCTGCGGGGAGCTCGCGGCTGCACTGGCCGAATGTCCCTGTGCCACTTTGGGCGGCATTTTGACTCCGGCCTCAGCAAAGTTCCTGCGCAGTTGTACGGCAAGGGACATATTGAAGATTAGAGAAGCAAATTGCACGCCCATTGCACCGCCCAGGTTCCTGAAGAAGGTAACCATCGCTGTGGAAGCCCCCATGTCGCGCAGCGGTACCGTATTTTGCACTGCCAACACCAGGTTCTGCATCGAGGATCCCTGCCCGGCGCCGAGCAGGAACATCCCGACCCACAGCACCACCAGCGGCGTGGATTTGCCGGTGAAGGACAAGATTGCCAGCCCAGCGACCATCATAACGAAGCCGGAGACGACGAATCGTTTCCACCTGCCGACCGATGACACCATCCTGCCCGTGAAGGTCGAGAAAACGAAGGAGGCGATCATCATGGGCAGCATGCACATGCCGGATGCGGTAGGGCTCATTTGCCGCCCGATCTGGAAATACTGGCCGAAGTAGACCATGGGCGCGTTCAGCACCAGGCCCAAGCCGATGGATGCCAACACGGCAAGTGTCACGGTTTGGTTGGCCAGCAGCCGCACCGGAACGATGGGCTGGTCAGCGCGCAGTTCCACGAACACGAACGCGATCACTGCAATAACGCCAAGTATCGCCATCACCATCATGGGCATGGAGGTCCACGCCATGATCCCGTCCCCGCCCATCGACATGTAGATGAGCAGCAGGGATACGCCCGCGGTGCCCATGGTAGATCCCAGATAGTCAATCTTCGGGTTTTCTATTACAGAGGACGGCACACGCAGTTTCTTTGCAAGGACCACCATCGCGGCGATGGCGAAGGGCACTGAAATCCACAGGCACCAGCGCCATCCCAGCAGGTCTACTACGAAGCCGCCGACGATTGGGCCGGACACGTTGGCAACGGTGACGACCGCGCCAAAGTAGCCGTTGTATTTACCCCTCTCGCGCGGCGAGGTGATCACTGCCATGACGGTTTGCACCATGGCCATTAGTGCCCCGAGGCCGGCACCTTGGACGATTCGCATCAGGATTAGCATGTCCGCCGTCACCGAGGCTCCAGCTAGCAACGATCCGAGGGCGAAAATGGCAATAAAGAAAATCAGCAGTTTCTTTTTGTCGTATAAATCGCCGAGTCTGCCGGCGATGGGTGTGGCTGCCGTTGAAGAAAGCAGCATGGAGGTTACTACCCACGCGTACTGGGTTTCGGAACCGTGTAGCGAGGAGAGCATTACGGGCAGAGCCGTTCCCACGATCGTTAGTGACATTACTGCCACGAACATGACTAATAGGAGGCCTGCGATGACCTCCATAGTTTCGTTTTTGGGCGCACCCCACCTGCTAAAAATTTTTCCCATTGATTTCCTCCTCGCATAGGCTACTCCCACAAGCGTGGAGTTAGCGCGGTAGTTTTTGGAGTGTTTGATCACCACTGCATTTTCTTCGCCGTAGAATCTTGGGCGGGCTTTAGTAGGGTGGGATTCGTGAAATTGTCGGTATTGCAAACAGTATGCTTGACCTTGGTCGTTATTGCGACGGTGGTTGGGATAGGCAGCTTTATCCGCGGTCTTTCGCAGATGGTTTCGATCATTGCCGAGGGCGCCCCTGCCCCGGGCAGGGGGAAGCCTCTTGCGCGCCGCCTTTGGCTTGCTATCTCGAAGCCCCTGTCGCACTCAGCTTTTAAGGGTCGACCTTTCATCAAGGCGGCGCACTGGCTAGTGATGGTGTCGTTCCCGCTGCTGTTTTTGACTTTGGTTGCCGGCTACGGCCAGGTGGTGAACCCGCACTACACGCTCCCAATTCTGGGTTCGTTTGCGCCCTGGGAGTGGACTGTTGAGGCCATTGCGTGGGCCTCGATGGCCGGTATCATCTGGCTGATTGTGGTGCGCACTCGCGCGGGCAAGGGAAGGCCCGGAGAGGCAGAATCTACTGGTCGGGACGGTCAGAAGAGGCCGTCTCGCTTTTTGGGGTCTGCCTGGAGCCATGCCCGCTTCGTCGAGGGCGTCATCCTTGGGGTCGTCATTTGCGTGCTGTTGCTTCGCATATTGGAATACGCCCTGCTGTCTAAGGATCCGGCTACTGCCGTATCCGCATGGCATTTCCCTTTCACTTTCCTTCTGGGCAAGCTGGCAGCGCACGCATCGGTTGGGGCTTTGCAGAACGCGATTGTGGTTACCGCGACCGTAAAGATCGTCATCTCCATGGCCTGGATGGTAGTGGTCGGCTTGGCCATTTCGATGGGCGTAGCTTGGCACCGGTTCTTGGCGTTCGTAAACATTTACGCGCGCCGCAAGGTGGATGGTTCGAAAGCGCTGGGGGCTGCCGCTCCCATGTACGCTGGCGGCAAGCCGGTCACCGCCAAGTCAATGGAGAACTTGGAGGCGCTCGAGGGCGAATCGCTAGGAGTCGGCTCTCTGGCAGACATGACCTGGAAGGATCGCCTCGATATCTTCTCGTGTACCGAGTGCGGCCGCTGCCAGGAGGTGTGCCCGGCGTGGGCCACCGGCAAGCCCCTGTCCCCCAAACTTTTCATTACTGCCCTCCGCGACCACGCGGTGGCGTCCTCGTCATTCGCGCAGGCCGCAGCCAAAATGGGCGCTAGCGATACCGACGAATTAGTACAGGGCACCAAGAGCCTGTACCGCGGCTCGCTCATGCCTCACAACGCAGATGTGCTCGGGGCGCTCCGGGACGCGAAGATCACCGGCGCGGACGGGGTGGCCATCGAACCGGCGCCACTAGTCTGCAACGTAATTTCTCCCGAAACCCTGTGGGCCTGCACCACTTGCGGCGCCTGCGTCGACCAGTGCCCCACCGATCTAGAGATCCTCGATCACATCATTGACATCCGCCGCCACCAGGTCACCATGCAAAGTGCCTTCCCGCAGGATCTGGCCCGCCCACTGCGGTCTTTGCAGCGCCAACAAAACCCGTACGGCATCTCCGGGAAGAAGCGACTGGACTGGGCTAAAGACTTAGATTTCGACGTGCCCGTCGTAGGCCAGGACATTCCGAATGCCTCCTCAGTCGACTACCTATTCTGGGTCGGGTGTGCGGGTGCCTACGACGATCGAGCCAAGAAGACTACGCAGGCGGTGGCGCAGATGCTCCACCACGCCGGCGTCACCTTTGCAGTGCTCGGCAGCGGCGAGAGCTGCACCGGCGATCCGGCCCGCCGCGCCGGCAACGAACTGCTGTACCAGACACTGGCCGCCGCAGCGGTAGAAAAACTGAACGAAGCCGCCCCCAAACGCATCGTGGTCACCTGTGCCCACTGCTTCAACACCATTCGCAACGAATACCCCGAGCTTGGGGGGAATTACCAGGTAATCCACCACACTGAATTACTGTCCACACTGGTAGCCGAAGGCAAGCTGAAGCCCCTCATCGAAAACGGCAAGCACAAAGTGACCCTGCACGACGCCTGCTACCTGGGCCGACACAACGGCATCTACAACGCCCCGCGCGAATTGCTCGGCGCCCTCCCCGGCTTCGAAGTAACCGAAATGCCGCGCACTAAAGACCGGGCAATGTGTTGCGGTGCTGGCGGTGCCCATGCCTTCATGCAGGACACAATCGGCGTTCGCATTGCCGATGCGCGGGTCAGCGAAGCCGCAGCCACCGGGGCAGACACCGTGGCAACCGCCTGCCCATTCTGTTCGACAATGCTGGCCTCCGGCAGGCCGCAAGAGGGCGAAGCCCCACAGGTTGCCGACGTGGCCATCCTGCTGCGCGACGCAGTACTGGAAAAGACTGTTGAAGAAAAACCGGTTCAGCAGGAAGAAGAGGAAGACGACTGGGACGATTTCTTCGACTGAGCCTAGAAGACTAGGAAACCGTCCTCGTCTACAGCGCGCCCGCCAGTCAAGGTGCACAATGTGCGCGCCACCTGCTCAATCGTAGAAGCGACCCGCAACCGTTCTACTCGCATGGAACGCTGCACCTTGGCAGCCCCCGCCTTGGCCGGATTGTCCGGTACCCACTGGATCAAATAGCTGGTCGGTTCGTCCTCGGCCCAG
The DNA here is from genome assembly GCF_002849225.1 of Actinomyces sp. UMB0138. Taxonomy (GTDB): domain Bacteria; phylum Bacillota; class Negativicutes; order Veillonellales; family Veillonellaceae; genus Veillonella; species Veillonella parvula_H. Next base: position 546,363 of record NZ_PKMC01000002.1, on the reverse strand, counting down.
GTCTCATACTGCACGCACACAGGCAGGTAGTGAGCCGGCTCAACCACAATTTCGAGGCTGGAGGAATGCCCGGCTCGCCCCATCAGGTGGTAGCCGGGAGTCAGCTCCGCATAGGCAGCTTCCTGATCGTACTCGTCGGCGCGACGATGCAATTCTTGCCGTTCCGCTTCGCTCATCTGCGCAACCGCAGCTTCCCGAATCCCGTGCTTGTCCATAGCCAGCTTGCTCGGCGCCAGGGGCGGTTCCGCCAGGGCGGGTGCATCTAGCGTGGGCACAATGGTCTCTAGGGACTCGACCAACTGGGCAGGATCCAAGTAGTGCGGGCCGTAAACTACCATGCCCACCGACGAATCCGGATCCGGGGTAATGACCTTAGCCGTGTCGGGCACGCGCAACTGACCTGCCAACCGGCGCGCAAACTTGCGGCACGCATTGACCGCGCGCAGATATTCACCCGCGGGAGCCTCAGTGAAAGCATCCATCAGAGGGTCCAGGCCGCGCAGATGCGGCGGCATCTTCCCAGCCACCTGCTGCTCGCACTGCAAAATAAACGCCTGCGTGACAGTAGCGTGAAACCCCATCTCGGAAGCCACCAGCTTCTCGACCTGGAAAGGCCCAGCAAGCGTTGCCGCCTCAGAAATCTGTAACCTGCCGGGACCAACCCAGCCTGCGCGGGGCCACAGCGACACCGCGAGCGCTTCTAGTTCGCTGACTTCGACCTCGTCGGCAACGCCCAAGACTACGGCCTGGGCGGCCTCTTCGAGCGGCAGCTCCCCCTGCACCTTGTACCACTCTGCGCCGGGATCGATCGAGACGCCCTCGGCAGTGGTGATACCCGTGGCCCCCACCCGGTAGGCGGGAATGCCTAACGCGGTAGAAGTGACGGTGTTGGGGATGGCTGCGATGTCCTCCGAAAAGTTCTGCTCGGCCGCCCACGCCATCTTCTGTTCGGTCGAAACTCGGCGAACTGGTTTATTCATTCCGGATTGCCTCGCGTGAAACGCAAGTAAGAGCGGGAGGCGGTCGGGCCGCGCTGGCCCTGATAGTGCGATCCCAGTTCACCCGAACCGTACGGATTCTGTGCCGGCGAAGTCAGCTCAAAGAAGCACAGCTGGCCGACCTTCATTCCGGGGTACAGCAAAATCGGCATGGTGGCGGTGTTCGACAGTTCCAAGGTGACGTGCCCGGAAAAGCCCGGATCAATGAAACCTGCGGTCGAGTGCGTCAGCAACCCCAGCCGCCCCAGCGAGGACTTGCCCTCCAGGCGGGCAGCAATGTCCGGCCCCAACGTAACCTTTTCCCAAGTGGCGCCCAGCACGAACTCGCCCGGGTGCAAGACGAAGGGCTCGTCGCCCTCGACCTTGACAAGGTGAGTGAGATCTTCCTGCTCGCTAGCAGGGTCGATCACCGAATACTTGTGGTTATCGAAAAGCCGAAACCACCTGTCTAGGCGCACGTCGATAGAGGAAGGCTGGATTAGCTCGGGGGCGAGCGGGTCCAGGTTCACCCTTCCCGAATCCAAGGCGCGCCGAATATCACGATCACTTAGCAACACGTATCCATTATGCCTAACTCTGAGGCCGCCGGAAAACGCGCTGGTTTAGACTTCGAAGTTAAGATTTTTTATGAGCAAGCGCCTTCTTGGTTTTCATCGTTGCCTGCGCCGTAGTGGGATCCTCCGGCCAGGGGTGTTTCGGGTAGCGGCCCCGCATTTCGGCACGCACCCCCGGATAGGCATTCTTCCAGAATGATTCCAAATCCTGGGTTAGTGCCAGCGGCCGCCCAGCTGGAGACAGTAAGGACAGCTGTACGGGCACACGCCCATCTACAACGGTGGGATTTTGCTCCCACCCAAAACATGCTTGCAGCTTCACTGAAAGTCGGGGTGGGGCGCCGTCCTCTAAATATTCGAGGGCGACGGTGCTTCCCGAAGGCACTTGCAGGCGTTCGGGGACGAGCTCGTCTAGTTTGGCTGCTTCCGGCCACGGCAAAATACCCTGCAAGGCCGAGGTTGGCGACAGTTGCGGTACGCTCGCCCCTTTTTCTAGCTGGGCAAGCAAAGGGGCGGCGAATAGTTCGTTCTTCCCTAACCCCTCCATTGAGGTGTCGGGCCAGGGAGCACCCAAAGTGCGGTGCAGCAATAGCAGGCGGCGGCGCAGGTTCTCGCCTTTCTTCGACCAGGTGAAAAGGCGGGCTCCCTGGCGGGCGAATTCTGCGCGAACGGCCTCGGCTACGGCCTCGCCCCGAGCAGGCACCGGCCTTGCCGAGAGTTCGATGTGCCCCAACGTCACCGTCTCTTCGGCACGTACCTTGCCGTCCTCAAAGTGCACGGTCACGGAGGTATTTTTCAGCGGCTCTCCCAGACGCAACGCGTCCGCCTCAGTTAATTCGGCCGCCAGGCGGATGATGTTTGTAGGGCTAGCCTTGGTCAGGTCGGCTACCGCCAGCCAGGTTTGTCCTTGCAGCGGCGAGCCTTTCGGGAGGGCGGCGCCGTTGCCTTGGGCCAGCAAATATTCGTCGGAATTACCGCGACGGCGAGCGATCCTGCCAGGGTAGGCCAACGCTACCATTTCGGCTTCTAAGCTTGCGCTAGTGGGACTTTGCTCGGTGGGGGCCATCTGCGCGAAACGCTTCGCATCCGCCTTCCACCGCGGTGGGCACTGCCGCTTGAGCCGCCTGTGCAGCGCGGGCAGATCAGCTCCCGCATCGCGTTCGTCAGAGCTGAGAGTGGCCAACAGCGCCCCGGCGCGGGCAGGACCAAACCTTTTGCCCCCTTCCAAAAGGGCACGCCCAAGGCGCGGATCAGCGGGGATGCGAGCCAGCTGGCGACCGAAGGCAGTGATCGTCCCGCGCTCGTCTACCGCTCCCAGAGTTCGCAGTGTATTCTCTGCTCGGTCACTAGCAGCTTCGGGCAGTGGCGAGGGAAGCGCCATCCCGCGAGCGCGCGGAGCCCCCCACGCCGCCAGCAGCAGGAGCAATTGGGCTAGGTCAGAGGTTTCGACCTCTGGCAAGGAATGGGAGCGCATGCGAGCCCATTCGACTTTGGAGAACAGTCTGATGACGCGGCCGGGACCGAGGCGGCCGGCGCGACCTGCCCGCTGGGTCGAGGAGGCTTTTGAAGAATAGTTAGTGACCAGGCCGGTCATTTGGCGGGAGACGTCAAAGGTGGCCACTCGTTCCAGGCCCGCGTCTACTACTAGGCGCACCCCTGGCACTGTGATGGATGATTCTGCCACATTGGTGGTACAGACTAGGCGTTTGCCCTTCTGAGGCAGGGCGAGGATGCTGTCTTGCTCGGCTCCGCTCAGGCGTCCGTGTAGCAATCTGACGTCCATGTCCGGGCAGGCGGCGCGCGCGGCTTGGGCAGCAATTTCCAGGTCGCGTAGTCCGGGGAGGAATAGCAACGCTACTTGCCCCTCATCCTTTTCGAGGGCGGAGGCGGCTGCCCTGCCCGCGTAGGCAAGAAAATCCGGGTTTGTGCCCCGGTCAGTTAGCCGTTGCATCTTGCCTGGCTGGTAGTCGATCTGGAGCGGGTAGGATTCGGCGTCGATGGCAACTTCTTCTACCCCACCCAGAGTGGCGGAGAATCTGTCCGCATCTAGGGTTGCGGACATGGCAACCACCTGGAAGTCCTCGCGCAGTTGAGCAATGTCGTGGCAGATCCCCACTGCCAGGTCAGTGTCGGTGTGGCGTTCGTGTACCTCATCTAGTACTACGGCGCCAACTCCCGCTAGTTCGGGATCGGCAATGGCCCTGCGGATGAATACCCCGGTGGTTACAAATTCGACTTTGGTGTGCGCACTTAGTTTGGATTCGCCCCGCACAGTGAGTCCTACTTGGTGGCCAACTTTTTCGCCCAGCAGACTGGCCAGGCGGTGGGCGCCGGCGCGGGCAGCCAGCCGCCTAGGTTGGGTGACTATGACGCGTCCTGGCACCGTTGCCGCAAGGGCGGGCGGAATCAGAGTGGTCTTTCCGGTTCCGGGCGGTGCTGAAACTACAGCCGCCCCATCTTTAGCGAGCGCGACAGCCAGCGGGGCTAGCACAGCGTAGGCGGGCAGCCCGCCCGCAGCCTGATTTATTTCCTCTATGGAACGCACCATTCAAGCATATGGGAACTTGGAGTGGGACAAAGCCCATGGGAAGATGAGGGGTATGACTGCAAAAAACGAGCGCGGCTCCCGCTCACGGCAAGGATGGGTTCCCAACCAGCATGGCGCATGGGCGATGGTCGTCGTTCCTTACTGGATTGGAGCATTGCAAGGCGAAGACTACGTGTTCCTTACCTTGCTAGTGTTTGCAGTTTGGTTCGTTGGTTACTTTGCTTTCTTCAGCGCCAGCCAATACTTCCTTTCTAAAGGCAGAAGGGGACTAAAACCGACTCTGGTATACACGACCATCACTGCCCTACTGGGATTGACTGCCGCATTTATCCGCCCATGGCTGCTGGCTTGGGCAGTGCCTTTTGTTCCACTGGCAGCGCTTGCATTAGAACGAACCGTGCACCACGCTGGCCGCTCTCTAGTTGCCCGGTCAGCGACAATTCTTGCCGCTGGCATGATGACTCTGGTCGGGTATGCGTGCGCAACGGGCGTGCAGACCATTTCCAATCTTTTTAGCAATGGTCATATTGATACCGGCGTTGCCACTAACGAAAATGCCTCTCTTACCGGTTGGCCCTGGGTGTTTTTGCTGAGCATAATCCTGACCACCTATTTTTGGCTGTCAGTACCCTACGTAAAATCCTTAGTGCGCAATCGCGGCTCTATCCCGATGGTCGCCCTGTCAATTGGCACCCACGTGCTAGCTAGCATCGGGGTTAGCGTAGCCGTCTTCCACACCTGGCTTCATCCAATAAACGCCTTCATCTGGTGGATATTCCTGGCCGGCAAATCCGCCTTCGCTCCCTGGTATTCCGCCCACACCGGGAAGCGAATCCGCCCCAAGGTCATTGGTTATTCCGAGGTAGGAATATTCATCCTGGTAATAATTGCCCTGCTCGTCAGCTAACACATCGGCCCGCCAGGTTCCCGGCACATTGTCATCTACGATGCCGCATGCCTGCATAAACGCGTATGCGGTGCGGGCTCCCACCCGCTTACAGCCAAACTCGGTGAGCCGCTTCGCCAGCTCAGCCGAGCGCGCCGAATAAGACGGCACCTCTTCGCCTCGCATAGGCCGAGGACGATCTGGGTCATAAGCTTGCCACGCAACCTTGGGTAGTCCCCCGACTGCGCGCATTTTCTGTACCGCGTTCGCTAGCGCGATCACGGCCCGGACCTTCTGTTCGTTGCGGATGCCTGCCGACTCGTCCAAGATCTGCCGCACATCGGTGTCCGTAAAAGCAGCTACCCGATCAACGTCGAAGGAGCAGAACAGGCGGCGCAACTGCGGGCGGCGAGCCAAAATCAGCCGCCATCGCATTCCCGCCTGAAACAACAGTAAGGCAAGCAGCTCAAACATGCCCTGTTCTCCCCACATCGGCACAGACCATTCTGAATCGTAATAATCGCGCAGTGCCTGATCTGCGTATGCCCATGCCGGGCGCCCTAGTCCGTCCTGACCAACGACCGCTTCATAACCATCTTTCATACCCGCACGCTAACCAAATGCAGGCATCGGCCTCTCCGAAAAAAGGGGCGATTGTGGATAAGTACGCTAATGGGCTCCTGTGGATAACCATCAGGAGCCCGTCAATGCTAGTTACAGGTTAGTAGTCCCAGTCGTCTAAATCGTCCGAGTCAGTTTGCTCGTCCTCTTCATCATCGAAACGATCATCATGCCAATCGGCAAAACCGGCCTCGTCTTGGCCGTCTGCCTCCGGATCCATATCCAGGTCCCAGCCCGACTTTGCCCACTGGGCCAACTCGTCCTCTTCATCACCCTGGTCGGCCTCAGACTGATCGGTTACCACACCGGCACTATCCAGCTGCTCCTCGGCAACCTCCTGCGCATCGGCATGCGGATTCAAGATCGCAACCGCAGCAGCCAGATCGGCATCGGACAGGTCAAGCCCCGACACATCCGTGTCATCCTGGCCGGCAGAAACCTGCTCCGGCAAAGATTCACCCACCAGCTGGCGTGACGCCGACTGCAGCGCATCAAGCATCGCCTGCGGCTCAACAAAAACCTCTTGTAGCGTCGAATGTGCCATAAACGCTAGCGATTCCCCAAAAGAATCGACCTCGGCATCAGGCACCGTAGAGTACTGGATTGCTTCGGCCTTTTGCCCCTCGTAAGCGGAAGCAAGCGCATGCAGAGCCGGCAGCTCCCCTTCCATCTCCATGGCCTCAGCCAAAGCCGACACCTGCTCAAATGCCGCGGCCACCTGGGAGTGGGCTATGCCAGCAAAGGCGGCACGCAAAACCTGCGCATAATCCAACGTCTCCTGCGTCGGATCGTCCGCCACCTGAAGGTTAAACGACGCGGGAAGCATCCCCGCCTCTACACAAATGTTCTGTAAAAGCCTGCTCGCGCTATCCATAGCTCAATTATGCGGGATAGACCCGGGTTCTTGCACCCGCTCTACCACTCTTCTTCTTCGTCCTCTTCGTCCTCGATCTGGATGTCGGCTATCTCTTCTTCTTCGTCGTCGTCTTCGTCTTCAACCTGGGTATCCAGGTCGGCAAAGTCCACGTCGTAGCGCTGGCCAACCTGAACCAACGCCTCGTGCAGTCCAGCCGGTTCCAACTGCATCTGCAACAGGCGGCCAGAGAGCTCTCCGATAACCTCAGCAACTTCGTCCACGTCCTCAATATCTACGTCTTCAAGCGTGCGCTGCAATCCAGACATATCCGACGCCAACGCGTTTTCCAGCAAAGTCACCGCCTGAAATTCCAGTTCGTCGTCCTCGGGAATAGATTCGGTAAGTTCCTGCGACCCGTGCGAGAGATCCCTGCGCGCCAGCTTCGCCTCGTCAGCCACCTCTTCGAGCAGCCACGCATATCCCTGAGTGGTCTTAGAAAGCTGGCGCTTATTAGCTACCTCAACCCACAGTTCTTCGTCGCGCCTATTGAAAGCAAAAACATGTAGATCATGAACTAGATCTGCTAGATCAATACCAAGCTGATCAGCGGGGATACGCGTCACTTTCTTTCCTTTCCTAGTTACTACCTGTAACGGTAGAACGAGAAAGAAAAAAACTCCATTTAGGAAAAGGTGTTTTATTTCGCTTAGTTATCTAGCGCCTATCCCAGTTCGGATCGTGCCCGCGCAATTTGTCTAATTGCCGCCTCTCCCGCTTGGTTGGGCGCCCACTTCCCGGCTCGCGTTTAGCCACCGGAATGTAGAACCGAGGACGGGCTGGCGAGAGATCTTCGTAACAGGTGCGGGCAACTGGTGCCCCGACCCGTTTCTTCAGCAGCTTTTGCGCCACAAAAATTTTGTCGAAGCCCTGAACGCGCACCCGCACCTCGTCGCCCACGTGCACCTTAGTAGCCGGCTTGACCGGCTCCTTATTGATACGCACATGACCAGATTTAGCCATCTGGGTGGCGAGCGTGCGCGTTTTTACCACGCGCACCGCCCACAACCACTGGTCCACCCGGACCGCGCCAGAATCTGCCCCGGTCATTCGGCCCGCTTCTGATCCATGGTGGTAAGCGGGGCGGGATCGGGCAGCTTCCGCGACCGCGCCAGCAGGTAGTAGGAAGCCACCAAGATAATCAGGTATGGAATGCCCGCGTACCACACCACGGGAAGTTCCCAGTACAGCAGGATAAAAATGGCCACCGAAATAGCAATGATCAGGTAATTCACCACCGGGTAGCCAACCAGACATGCCGGCGGCTTTTCTTTATGCGTAGTGTCCCTGCGGAAACGCAGGTGAGTCAGCATGACCATGACCCAAGTGACCAGGATCGACACGGTGGCGCACCCATACAGGTACAGGAAGGCACTGTTTGGTGCCACGATCGCCAGAACGGAGGCAATCACCATTCCCACCGTTGCTATTAGGACCGCGCCCCGAGGAGCCCCGTGCCTAGAAGTAAAGCGAGCAAAGTTGGGAGCCATCTTGTCCAGGGCGAGCGAGTGGATCATGCGGGAGCACGAATACAGGCAGCCGTTCGCGGCCGACAGCGCTGCCACGATCAAGATGGCGTTCATAATGTGCCCTGCAGCTGGCACTCCGGAAGCGTCCAAGACCTTCACGAAGGGCGATTCTGAGACTGAACCTGTATGGGCAGCCGTGTCCTGCCAATTCTGAAGCGCGACCACCACGGTAACTGCCAGCACGTAGAAGATCAGCAGTCGCCAGATCATAGCGCCGGCAGCGCGCGGAATATCCCGCTCGGGGTGTTCAGATTCAGCTGCCCCCACAGATACGTTTTCAATACCGCCGAAGCTGAAAACCGCCATACAAGCAGCGATCAGGATCCCGCCCAAACCTTTGGGCGCAAAACCGCCGTGGGCTGTCAGGTGTGCGAAACCGAGCGGCTCCGGGTAGGCCGGCCACCCAAAGAGCAGCAGCGACAATCCCAAAAGGATGAATACGCAGATGGCGGTTACTTTAATCATCGAGAACCAGTATTCAGAGGTGCCATACAGCCGCACCGTGGCCATATTGAGGCCCACGATGAATACGGAGCACAGTACCGTACCCAGCCCTAACGACAGGCCGGGAAACCAGTGCTGCAAGTAGGTGGCGGTAGCCGTAACTTCGGCCCCCACCGCCGTCAACATACACACCGAGAAGTTCCACCGGGTGACGTAGCCACCCATCTTCCCCAGGTAGTGCGCGGCAATTGCGCCGTGTCCGCCCGGAACCGGGTAAACGGACACCATCTCGGCTAACGCCCAAACGATGGAGAGGGCGCACAGTCCCGCAAGCGCGTACGAAATAACGGTGGCAGGCCCGGCTAGCGCGATAGTAGAGCCTGCCCCCAGAAAGAGGCCAGTGCCCAGGGCACCAGACAGTCCGATCATTGATACCTGACCGGATGTCAACCTCCGATCTAAGTGGGTTCTACTTGCGCTTCCAGACATAAAAATCCTCACCGTTAAGGGGTTACTAACTGGGCAAATTGTACGCCTTCCATAATGTGGCGAATATTCCATCCCGGTTTGTGGGACTTTAATGCTTTTTTTCCGTAGGCTGGAGGGGCTGGAAAGTGCGACCACCACGTGCAAGCGTGGTTGCGCCCTCAAGGACGAGGACGAATTTTTACCACAGGTCGCAAAAAGATGAAAAAAACATTATGGTTTTGTAATGTAACGACTGATTCAGTTAGGGGGAGTCATGTCAGCGCTGCTACTCCATCATTTCCGCCCCCTTTTCCGGATGGTAGGTTTTGCGGCATTAGTGCCCTTCCTACTAGTCCCCTCGGTGGCTCTGGCCGATGAATCGCCAACAGCCGAGCCCACTTCTTCGCCCTCCACTTCCACCGCGGAATACCAGAAGGGCACGCAGGAAGCGGGGAAAGATTCCCCCGCCGCAGCCGACGGGCAAGGCTCCAAGCCGAGTGGCGAAATAGCTCCGAAGACTGACGACAAGAAGGCGCCCGGCACGAAGGTCGCCTCCCCCAAAAGTCACCCCCACGCCCCCAAGGCAAACGTGAAGGGCCAGCGTGCCCCTAAAGAGATAACGCCCTCGGTTGACTCGGATTCACTACCCGAATCCCCAGCGACTGAAGCTGCCGGTTCGACACTTGCGGCCGCGCCCTCGCCAAACGCTGCCCCCGAGCAGGCAGACGGGGCTAGCTTGGCCACTGAAGCGCCTGGCAAGGCGGGCAACGCGGGCGTCTCTCCGAAGGTGCTGCCCGAAGCTTCCAGTTCGCCCGGGCCAACCCCAATCAGCCCGAAGCGTTCACATTCTAAGACAGATTCTGAGGAAGGTAGCGACTCAGAAAACACCGTTGACCATCCCCACGTCATCTTGCCAACCACTTCCGTCGAGCAGGCCACACCCCACTATTTCGACGTAGATCTGCTGATTGTGGGCTTTATTGTGCTTTCCTCGGCGGAACTCATCGGACTGGCCATGGGAATGAAACTGCCCAACTGGCGCAAGGGGAATAGGCGCTGACGCCAAGCCACCTAGTGGACAAACCTTCGCACGTGCACAACCCTGCCATTAGGGTTTGCGTATGAACGCAGTTGTTATAGCAGTTTGCCTCATGCTCCTCCTGGCAGTAGCACGAGTGCACGTGGTCCTCGCCCTGTTCATAGGCGCATTGGTCGGGGGGCTGCTTAGCGGCTTAGGCCTGGATGGCACCATGGTTGCCTTCCAAGAAGGCCTAGGCGACGGCGCCAAGATTGCCCTGTCCTACGCCCTCCTCGGAGCTTTCGCTATGGCAGTTGCGCATTCGGGCTTGCCCGACATGTTGGCAAGCAAGCTAATTACCAAGCTGAACGAGGCAGAAGAGCAGGGCTCCTCCAAAGCCCGCCTGCTAACGAAGTGGGGCATGATCGCCGCAATCGCAGCCATGGCGGTCATGAGCCAGAACGTAATCCCCGTCCACATCGCCTTCATTCCGCTACTAATACCCCCGCTACTGGGGGTTATGAATAAGCTGCACCTAGACCGGCGCGCTATTACCTGCGTACTAACCTTCGGCCTAGTCACTACCTACATGTTTTTACCCATCGGCTTCGGCAAGATCTTCCTAAATGACATCCTGCTGGGCAATATCAAAAAGGCGGGGCTGGACACCTCCCACATATCAATCATGCGCACGATGGGCATTCCCGCCCTCGGCATGTTCTTAGGTCTACTATTCGCCCTCTTCGTCACCTACAGGCGGCCACGCACCTACCGCGCAACAAAAATCGAGGCGGAAGAAAAAGAAATTTCAAAGTACCGCATCACCGTATCGGTCATCGCCATCCTTGCCTGTTTCTCAATGCAACTGGTGCTGAACACCATCAACTCTGATGCGGACGCATTGCTGGTTGGCGCGCTAGTTGGTCTGGGCGTATTTATCTTTACCGGCGCAATTAAGGTGCGGGAGGCCGACGAGGTATTCACTTCGGGCATGCGCATGATGGCGCTCATCGGCTTCATTATGATCAGTGCACAGGGATTCGCAAACGTGATGAGCAAATCCGGTCAGATCGAGCCGCTCGTAAAATCCACAGCCGCCCTATTCGGCGACAATAAGGCCATGGCCGCTCTTGCCATGCTCTTGGTGGGCTTACTTGTAACGATGGGGATTGGCTCGTCGTTTTCTACCTTGCCGATCATTGCCGCCATTTATGTGCCGCTATGCGGCGCACTTGGTTTTAGTCCCATGGCCACCGTCGCGCTTGTCGGTACCGCCGGGGCCCTAGGGGACGCGGGCTCCCCCGCCTCCGATTCGACATTGGGGCCAACCGCCGGCCTCAACGTGGATGGGCAACACGACCACATTCGCGACTCGGTTATCCCCACGTTCTTGCACTTCAACATTCCGCTAATGGTAGCTGGATGGATTGCGGCAATGGTGCTTTAGCAGCGCTCGTTTAGGCACAAAGGTGCGCGTTCCCTGGCAAACTAGGGTCTATGAAAGCTGACTTCCACGAAGATTTAGCCAAGGATCCGCGCGGATCCGTACTTATTTTGCACGGTTACGCCGAACACCAAGGCCGCTACAGGGCCCTCAAGGACGCGCTGGTGCAGGGCGGATACGACGTTTACAGCTACGACCAGTACGGGCATGGCTTGGCGCCGGGGCCCCGCGCGCAAGTGGATGTGGGGGCATTGATCAAGGATCACGTGCAAGCCCGCATGGACCTTGCCGCACGCATTCGCACCGACAAGTTTTTCCTGTTCGGGCATTCCATGGGGGGCCTAGTAACTGCGGCCTCAGCACTTTTGCAGCCCGAGGGCGTATCCGGGGTTGTACTGTCCGGGCCAGCCTTGATGAATGCTTCGTTGACTCCCAAGGTTGCTCGGGCGCTCATGCCGCTAGCACAGATGTTTCCAGCCCTGGGCACGGTGCGCCTCTCGGCCGATCAGGTCTCGCGCGACCCGCAGGTAGTGGAAAGCTACACGACCGATCCTCTAAATTTCACGGGCAAGGTTCCCGCGCTCACCGCCCTCACTATGGTTGCCCAGGGTGGCGAGGTGTTGTCCAACGCCAGCGATTGGCGCCTGCCGCTTCTGATCTTCCACGGCGAAGAGGACAAATTGGCTGCGCCAGCTGGGTCCCACTATTTTGCCGAGGACGCTCGCGCTGGCGGCGCCCAGGACGTAACGGTGGTGGACGTACCCGCCGCTCGTCATGAAGTGTTCAACGAACCAGAAGCGCCAGTGCTCCGCCGAAAGATGTTGATCTGGTTGTCGCACCACTAGAATCTGACGCTTTGGGCAGTTGGCTCCTGTGCGCTAGAGCCCAGCGCACAGGAAGATTAGTCGCGCCCATACCTTCCAGGGGCAGACCACAGCCTGCCCCTGGAAGGTTGCTATTCGCTAAACTTTTTCCGCAAAATTGTTCTGTCTCTAACAGATAGCTGCCCAGGCCTGCCACCGGCGCTACGCACAGTAGACCGTTGCCACGCCTCCTAGTTTTACTTCGGAGGGCGCGCAAGGCGTTGGGCCAGCCATCTGGGCTTTGGCAAGACCTGCAGACCGCGCTTCTATAGCACTTTTTAAACGACAAGCTCCCTTGAACTGGGCCTCAGTTCAAAGGAGCGTCTGCGCGCCCGAAGGGACTCGAACCCCCAACCTTCTGGTTTGGAGCCTCGGGCTACTTGACCAGCTGGTTTACTTTGGCGGCTTAACGCTTTGGTAATGGTTGTCATTATTATTAACCGCTATGCATAGGCGTTATTTGCCCCGCGCGTGGGCTGTTGAGATAGAGCATTGGGAAAAGGCGTTAGCGGCCTCGGGTGCGTCAAAGGCGACGATAGAGACTCGAAGCGAACATATTAGGCGCTTGGCAAGACATACTAAGACCCCAACCCCATCAATGTTGACCAAAGGGCGCCTAATTGAGTTTTGCGGTTCGCAAGTCTGGAAGGCGGAAACGCGCCGGAGTTTTTACGCCTCGGTCACGCGGTTTTATGGATACTATTCGGCCCGAAGTGGCAGCGAGGATATTAGCGCCGCCTTGCCGAAGGTCAAAGCGGGCCCGGAATGTCCACGCCCAGCCTCGGAGGCAGTTTACCGGACAGCGCTTGTTGCTAGTGTGAATGATTGGCGCGCCCATATAGTGTTACGGCTTGCCGGTGAGGGTGGGCTAAGACGGGCTGAAATTGCCCAGATATCGGTTAGTGATTTAACGGCTGATTTGGGCGGGACTACCCTTATTGTTCATGGTAAAGGCGCAAAAATAAGGCTAGTTCCCCTAACCGATTCGCTTGCTAGCGAGGTTGAGCGCGCGCTTAGGCAGCTGCCCGGCCCTTATTTGCTGCCTAATGAGACTACAGGGCACCCACTTACGCCCCGGCATGTGGGCAAGCTAGCTTGTAAGTATCTGCCAGAGGGCACCGGTTTACACGCACTGCGGCACCGCTTTAGCGCAAAGATTTACGAACAGACAAAAGACCTCAGGTCTTTGCAAATGCTGTTAGGACATGCCTCGCTTGCTACAACGCAAAGATATGTACCTGCCCCGCTTTCAGCGCTAAGGGCAGCGGTGCAAGTAGCGAGCTGAACGTATGGCATGATTGGCGTGTTGAGATAATCCGGTCTCAACATTAGGATGCCGCCGGGGGCGGAACCCGGCGGCTTAGAGGAAGGGATTATGAGATGTTCACATTAACCATCATCTCGCTATTCCTAGCTCTTCCTACTACGATTGTATCAATCATTGAGTTGATTGACTATATGCGTAAGTAGGTTGGCTAGCTGGGCACCGGCTAGGCTGGTGCCCAGGTCCTCTATTTTCTTGCCTCCAGGACTCCTACTCTTTCGCGTAGGTCTTTTATCGAGCTTGCGGTATCAGATCTTAGGTAACTTATTTGATCTCCTAGCAGTGTTATCTGGTCTTTCATGCCGTCAATCTTGGTCAATAGCACTTTGGAATCTGGCCGTAAGTGGATCGTGTCAGCTTTGACTTGCTGGGTGTTGTGTAGGTTGCGTAGAGAGGTGATAAATGCGGCAAGGCCGGTTAGCCCGCCTGTTGCCGATAGTAGGGCGATTATGTCACTCATTTTCCGTCTTTCCTTGGTGTGTGTACTAGCGCGGTGCCGGTGCCAAGGACAGCGGCCCCCAATGCTAGCCAGAGCGGGGCGGTAGAGGCCTCTAGGACCCCGTAGGCGATTAGCAAGGGTATTAGCGCGGTTAGGATGCCATAGAGCCAGGCGCGAAGGCGTGGGGTTAGCCAGCTTATCGGTTGTGGTGCTTCGTGTTTACCCATTTGGTTTTACTTTCTACTTAGTCGGTTAGCTTCTTTTTGCATAGCGGCAATGGCGGGCGAGTCGGCGTCTAGTACCCCATCTACGGGGGTGTTGTAGTAGCGTTGCATGGCCCGAATTGTTTCCGGGCCTATTAGCCCGTCCGTGTCGGTGTTCCAGCGGTGTTGTAGGTGGGCGATTAGCTGCGAGCCTGCCGGATATTCTTCCCATCTCCATCCGCTTGTTAGGCCTGTGTTTATGCCTTCCCATCGTTCATTTTGTGATGATATGAGCCCATCGCGCGGGGTACCGGCGATAGTTTGCAAAACCTTGGTTGTCTCGGTACCCCAGTATCCATCGGGGGCAAGGGCGGCGGTGGAGGCGGTTGCGGGGTCTTTGGGGTATTTCCCCACGGGCGGGGCGCCTGTCTTGAGGGTTTGGCCGGGGTGGTCCGGGTCTACTATCGGGAAAAGCGCTAGGGCGCGGTCTCGGAGCCATTCCAGGCGCTTTCGGTAAAGTCCTGGGCAATTGGTGGGTACCCATGCCGAATGCGGGACTAGGCCCCTGCCTTTCAGGTGTGGGTACCAATGCCATAACACGGCGATCAGCATTGCCACGCTCTCTAAGGTGGTGGGGTCACAGTGGGGGTTGCATTCAATCGAGATAGTTGAGTTGTTGCCCGCGCGGGTACCGGTTGCCCAGGTGCGATCGGAGCAAGCGGCAAGGCAATAGACGGTGTTATGTGAGGCGACGAAGTGGGCAGATACCCCGGCGTCGGGGTTGCATAGGTAGCTAGCGACAGAGGCGGCGGCGCTGTCATCGTTCGCGTAGTTATTTCTTTCGCCGAAGTGGTGGATAGTGATGGAGGCGCGGGCATTTGCCCCGTGCCACCGGTTCGGGGTGGTAAGTTCGGTTCGGTATGAGAATGTCATCTTGTTATTCCTTGATTAGGTGCCAGCCGATTTCGATTTCGTCGATGGCGCCGGGTTTTATTAGCTCGAGGTTGATGTAGATGCTGCCTTTGTTTTCGTATGCGGTGTGTGCGTAGGCGATTGGTTCACTACGGATCACGAAGCAAGCGAACCTCCATCCGCTTGGTGGTTTGAAAGGCTGGGCTACCTGGCCTATGTACTGGGTGCTTTGGCGTTTGGTTAGGTCTTGGATTTTTGACCAGCTAACAGAGGTGAATACGCCGGTGGTTTGGCGGGCGGTCCCCTCGATGGTGGCGGTGTATGGGTCCCCGCCTCCTTTGGAGTGGGAAAGGTTCTTGTAGAGGCTTTCCACACTCTCTAGCCGGTCGCGGTGGTGTACTAGGTTTGAGGTGACCATGTTCGTAAAGTCGTTGTATTCAGCGGGAAAGTCTCTTATCTTTGCACTCTCGCTTATGCGGTAGTCTTTCATCGGTTATTCCAGCTTTCTTGTGCTTTGGCCCATGTATCGGTAGAGGTTGCCCAGGTGCCTCCGGACCGGTTGCCGTTGCCGGGGCCGTGGGTGACATCCGGGATACTTCTAGGGATTAGCGAACAGGTTGCTTCTATTAGCCAGTCCCGCCCGTTGTAGGTGCATGTTGTACCCTCTAGGCAAAGGTGTTCGGCGCGCTCGTATAGGGCGTTCAGGCCGTGTATTTGGATGGTTTTGCCTATCCGGGCTACTGGGTCCATGAGGCCTAGCCATTGGGCGCGGGTGAGGTGTTTTGTTGATAGGCGTAGGTTGGAGACTGTTTCGGTTGCGACTTCGATTTGCCGGTAGAGGTATTCGGGTAGATCGAATTGGATAACCCCGATATTGGGTTGGTACAGGTAGTCGGTTTCCACTTTTAGGCCTTTTTGCCCTGGTATGCCGATATCTGCCATGGTGTAGGTGGATTCGCCTTTGTCGTATTTACCCCCGGTGGAAGAAAAGCCTTTGTAGTAGGTTACGGTTAGCTCTGGTGGGCAGCTTGCGACGTCTTGATGAAAGGTGATAGGGGCCTGGATTATGTCGGCGTCGAAGTGGCGCATAGTGTCATATAGGAGCGCGCCCCGGCCTGGGTAGCGTGATATTGGGGCCTCGAAGCATATAGCAAATTCGCCTTTTTTGCCTTGGACGTATGGCCAGCACACCGCCCCGGTAGTTTTCGCCACATCTCTAAGTAGACTTATGGCGGTGCCTTTCATGTCGTCTTTGGCGTTCAAAGTCACGTTAGGCGGATACGGGGTTACTTGGAAGTTCTTATTGGGGTCATATGGGGCAAAGGGCACGCGTTTGACCGGTATGGGTAGTGCGGTCAAGATTGCGTCTACCCGGCTTTGGCATGGTTCGACCGGCCGGTATCCGAGGTCTATTTCTTTTTCTAACAGGCATTCCCACCCCACCGCGATAACGCGACTGGTGTAGTCGGAATGCTCAACATTGGATACCCACCCGAAGAACAGGGGCGGGGCAAAATTGTCATCTTCTATTACTACGGCTTGGCCGGGCCTTAGATCGGCTTGCGCGATACGTGCGGCCTCTGGGTCTTCCTGGTCGTAAAGGATAGTGAATTGGGCGGTAGGGGTTTCCGGTTGTGCCCCCGCCCCGGATCTACCCCAACGGAGGGTTAGTCCGGCTAGGGCGGTTGGGTACTCCCATAACTGGGTGTAGTTAGTGCCTCCTACTATGACGTTCGGGGCAGTGGTTGCTACCATGTTCGCCCCCCTGCCAGTCGTAGCGATTGGCTATCTAGAATGCCTTTGATTTGGTTTGCTACCCCTACCGGATCTAGCGCCCCATTGACCGTGATGTTTATGTTCTTTCCCTCCGATTGGGGACGCTGTTGGGTTGAAAAATAGGCGGCGTGCGTGCTGACTAGCTCCCAAGTAGGACCGTTGGCGGAAAAGTGCGCGCCTGCGTGCCCTGTGGAATACCAATTAGACACAGCCGACCAAGCGCCCGATATTTTGTCCCAAAAGGGTTTGATGTAGTTTTCCCAAACAGACTTGATCTTTTCTCCGAGCCAGTGAACGGCATTGCGGAATGTCTCAGACTTGTTATAGGCAAGAACGAAGGCACCAATAAGCAACCCAATCCCGGCAACGAGTAGACCTACGGGGTTAGCGTTGAGAGCAACGTTTAGGAGCCACTGCGCCCCGGCCCATATTTTCGACGCCGCTGCAACCCCCATGGTTGCGAGTTTCGCGGCGTTAGATACGGCGGTGTGTATCTTTAGCGCCGCGTTTAGACCTATGACTACAGCGGCGGCGGTACCAATCGCCCCCGCCAAAATGCCGACGGCGGTAGTGTGCCTGCCAGCAAAGCTAACCGCACTTAGGAGTACCTCGTTAGCCTTAGTCATAATCGGTAAGAGCGTTTCACCGAGCTTAGCCTTGGTGTTCTCGTATTGGGCGTTGAGTATTTGCCTTGATCCGGCCTCGGAGTCTGTCTCGCGTTTGAATTGGCCTTGCGCGTCCGAGGTCTGTTCATACAGCATTTTCAGCATGGTTTGCGTTTCCGCCTGTTTCAGCGCTGCCCCGGTGAGGCCGGTGAGGCCTTCTTTAGCCATGCGCGCGTTTATGTCATTCTTCTTTATCGACACGCCGTAGCGTTCGATCGGATCGGCTTCCCCGCGCATGAGGGCGCTAAGGGCTTGCACGGCCTCGGAGGTTTCGCCCCCGTAGGTCGCTGCCAGGTCAGAGCCAAGGCGGATAAGGTCGGAGGTCTTGCCTACTAGCTGGTCTTGGTTTACCCCCAGGTTCTTTAGCTGCGAGCCCATCACGGAGGCCATTTCTTGATACTGGTTCGCAGATAACCCCATGGTGGTAGCAGCTGAGGCAGCGAAGTTTTCGACCTGTTTAGCCTGGTCCTTGAACACGGTTGCGACCGCCCCGGTGGATTGCTGTAGGTTCGAGGCTGCGCGACCGGCTTGAGTGGCCATAGCGGCCACCGCGCCCCCGGCCAGGGCGGCGGGGGCGGTAATGCCTTTTAGTTTGCCTTCGAGCTTGCCAAGGGCGCTTTCTGTTTCTTTGGTGGCGCGTTTTGCCCCGGCTGCGTCTCCTAAGATGCGCACGGAAACGATAGCGGTTTTACCCATTTTCTGCCCTTCTATTGATTACCTTGATCGCGGTGGCTATGACCTCGGGTTCTTCTTCCACCCACTGCGTGAAAGGGATGCCGGTTAGGGTGGCTAGTTCTACGACTGCCTCTAGGAGGCCAGAGTAGGGTTTACTTCTACGGCTTCATCGCTTTGACAAATTAGGGTGTCGTTGAACGCCTCAAAAGTCGTTCCCGCTTCGATTTCGCCGGTTCGTTTCAGAGCGTTATAGACGGTGAATGCCGATGCTGTAAGCGGCATTTTAGTCATATCGTCTAGCCGGTTGCGTTTGGCGTAGAGTTCCCAGGCGCGCAAGTCGCGTTGGTCACAGCGTACGGTTACTTCTCGTAGGGTTCCGTCTTCTCGCTCTAGGAGTGCGGTTGATTCGACTATGTTCATATTTCTTTTCCTTTCAAATCGTCTAGGACTTTTTCTAAGTATTTTTCGTATACGGGTACCCATATCCGTTCGGTCTCGGTAGCTGCGTTCGATAGGAACGGATTTGGCTTGATGTTTCTTTTTTGGCCGGGCTTGTATTTGCCCCCTGAGTAGTTGGCCCCCACTTTGAGCCAGCCCCAATGAATAGGACCGGCGTAGGGGATGCGTTTACGCCCGGTTTTTACTATTCCTCCGGTTGCGATGTTCCCGGCGCGGATGTCCGCGCTGAGATTGCCGCTGGGGCCTTTCGGGGCGAGGGTGCGGGCGCGCTCTGCGACGATGTTCGCCGCCGCCCGCCCTGCCTCTTTCAGGTCATCGAGTGAGCGGCCCGCGCGGCGTAGTTCGCGCCTGAGTTTGCGGGCGCCTTCTACCTCTACCTTTGCGAACTCGGTCCCGGAGAGCATTAGCCTAGTTTCTGCCTAATTGGTGCCCCGACTAGCTCGAACTCAAATTCGGTATCGGGCTTTGTCCCGGACTGGCCACCAATGGCGGTAGCTTCGACGATTAGGTTGCCTTGGAATTTTTGCTTGCGTGCATTTCGTGGGGTGAACTCGAAGGGGTATTCTTGGCCGCGATGGTCGAATAGCCAGTCTTGTACCGAGTCCTCTTCTCCGGTGTCCTGGGCAAGCTTGCCTGATAGGGTCCATGATTCGGAGCGGGTGCCGGGGATGTAGTCCCCTGAGAGTACTCGCATGGGTTTTTCGTGCTTGGCGTCGGGTTTTAGCGTTGCCTCTAGCACTTGGTGTTCCATAGCGCATATGGTTTCTGAGGCTCCGATAACGAGGGTGCCGGGTCCCATTTCGATAATGCGCGGGCTCTTACTCATTTTTATGCTCCTGTTATTTCGATGGTTATTTTTCCGGTTACGCATGGCAGCGGGTCCGGACTAAGGGATGGAAGGGTGAAAGTGCCAAACTCTAACTGGTCAATTCCGAATGCGGCTCGGATCGAGGCGGATGCCTGTTCGAGGTAGTCGAGCTCGTAGCTGTTTGCCGGGGCTAGCGCTACTACCTCTATGGTGGCCTCTAAGAATCGTCCAAGGCGGTTGTATTCGAGTCTTTCGGGGGCAAGTATTGCCCCTGGTACTGTTAGACCTTCTACCCCGGCGGTGGCGGGTAGTCCGGCCTCGGTTAGGCGCTCTGCCAAGGCCTGTAGAGCCTCTTGTAGACGTCCCATTGTTTTAGCCGATCTGTGGAGGGGTGAAAGCGTCGATCCGTAGCATTCGGGCAATATCGGGGTCATAGCGGGCTACGTAGGAGGTGCCTAGGTCTGCGATTGTCTCGATGCCGGTTAGTGAGTTTCGCCGCCGATATAGGCGGGCGGTAAGCATCATCGCGGCAAGGCGTACCCGCGCGGGGGTTTCCCCCGATGCGTCCACCGGGACGGTGGGCAAAGACTCAAGTAGGGCTACCACGGCTTCGGCGCATTCTTTTAGGCACGCATGGTCGTAGTTTCCTGCATTGGTGTTGAGCTTTGCCCACATGCCGGTTAGTAGCGTGAGGCTGTCGCCGTCGAGTTTCATGCTGCCTCGGTGTGGGCGGGGGCGGTTACGGTTGCCTTGAATATCGCTTCGGCGCCTTCTACTAGAGTTGCCGCGTATCCGAATACGCCAAGGTCAACGCCGCCGTGGGCGAGGTCGATTGCGTCTACCCTGATCGGGGGCTTTTCGAAGAACGTCGCGGCGCGCTTATCACCAGCAATAACGGTGTTGCCAGTTAGGGCGGGCGCGGTGAACAGTTTCAGCCCGGCCACATTCCCGCCGCCTGCGAGGTTGAGCGAGCCAGTAATCCACCAGGGCAGCATGTCGCGTGGGATTGCTGCCAGCTCTGCCCATGCCTGGGCCGAAAGGGCTACGAAGTCAAGGCGTGATCCGATCTTCGATGCGCGGGTTCCAAGGGCTGCGAGGGCCTCGAGCACTGTCTTGGACCCATCGACTGCGGTGGCTTTTTCCTGGATAGTCTTAGCTACTGCGGCCTCGGTCTTTAGGCGGTAGTCGTCTACAGCGTGGGCAAAGATGGAGTTGATAACGGAAGCGTCACCGAGGTCAACGAAGATTCGGTCGATGTCCCAGCCGCCGGCGTAGCGCTTGGCCACGGCCTCGAGGGCCTCGGTCTCTACGGTAGAGCTGGGGATGTCTTTCTTGTTGCCCGCGTATTCGTCAACCGTGGCGCGTTTCTTCCATTTGAATCCCCACATCTTCATCGCCGTGAGTGGCTTGGTAGTGATCGCGTCAATGAAAGGCCGGTCGATGTTGGAGGCGGTCCAAAGCTCTCCTAGGTAGGCGGGGCGGTTCGGGGCAATGCCGTTGGCTTTGTCGACCTCTGGGGTGATATCGGATAGCGCGGCCCGGACTTCGGAGGCGTTGCCCCCGGATGCCATAACTGTAGCGACCGTGTGGGCGATGCTGGCAGCGGTCACCTTTTTGGGTTTTGGTGCTTGTTCTGCCATTGCGGCGCGCATTTCGCCGCCGGTGGTTTCGCCGGGTTTTGCCTCTACCTTTTCAGTATCTTCGACGGGCTTGGTCTTGGTGTTTGTCATGGTTTCCTCTTCCTTGGTTGGTGTTTCTGGGTTGATAAAAGCGGCCTTTACGCCCTCGCTTATGCGGGCGTCTGCGAAGGCGGGGATAGCTACTAGTGAGCATTCGATTAGATCGGCGTTTACTACCTCGCATAGCCCGGCCCGCTGAACGATTCCGTCCTCCTCGGTGGCTTGCACTCGAACCGATAGACCGTCTCTTAGACCGGCGCGGGCCTCTGCGAGGGCGGCGTTACCGGCTGGGGTGTCTGCCAGGGTAAATGACATGTGTAGGCCGTCTTCCTTTTCTTCGGCGGCGGTGGCATAGCCGACCGGGCGGGCCGGATCGTGATCGAGTAGGAGCTTTACCCGCTTTATCTCTTCAGGCACGGTGATAGCCCCGGCGCGGATTTGCGTTTTTCCGGTAGATGCGTAGCCGGGCTTGCCGTATGGGGCTACGAGTCCGCTAATGGTGCGGCCGTTCTCGTTGGTGGTGGCGGGGGTGGCAAAAGATAGCGTAGTCATTGTTTTTCCTATTCGAGGGGTATGCCGGTCTCTAGGCCTC
Organism: Actinomyces sp. UMB0138; assembly: GCF_002849225.1. Classification (GTDB taxonomy): domain Bacteria; phylum Bacillota; class Negativicutes; order Veillonellales; family Veillonellaceae; genus Veillonella; species Veillonella parvula_H. The sequence goes on along the minus strand of NZ_PKMC01000002.1, from coordinate 524,545 downwards.
TACAGTCTTCGACGGTGTAGACGCCTATTTCGATGGCGGTTTTGTAGGCTTCCATGCGCGTTTTTACGTCTTGACGGAGGATGTTCGAGGTGTCGAAGCGGCACCACGTCCCGCGGGGTAAAACGTCGTCCATGCTGAGCCGTTGCGCGATTGATTCCATGTATGGGGCAAGGGTAAAGTCGACGAGCTCGCGGGCCCTTGAGGGGCTATTAGAGTAGGTAACCGAAGATCCGTGTACGGCCCCGTCTATTGCCCAGGCGGGCAGATTAAACAGGCGCGCGAGTTCGATTGCTGAGTCCTCTAGCGATTTCGCTAGGAGTTGTTCAGCGGCTTGTCCGTGCGTTTTGACTTCTAAGGACTGGTTGGTAAATGCCGTCTTAGAACGCGATTGATTTGCGTTCCATGAGTCGATTAATCCCCTTATTTCTTCGGGGGTGAGCGGGTCGCCCTGGGTTTGGTGGAGTTCGACCGAGGGGACGGGGTTCGCGGCTGCCAGGCGGGCGGCTTTGCGGGCCTTGAGCGCGTCCCTAAGGGCGGCGCCTGCCCCGCCGCGTAGTACGCCGGTGTGTGGTCCTTCGAAGTAGATCAACTCGGAGGCTGGAACATCTTTGGCTTTTTCGCCGCTAATGTATTTGGCGTTGCGGACTTGACCGGCGCTGTCATAGCCGGTTATTTTCCAAAATGCCGTCCCGGTAAAGATCAGGTCTTCTACTGTGTCGCGCAAGGTAGCGATCCGGGGGCGTAGTTTTTCCGGCTGGGTGATGAAAGCGTTTTGGGTGGCTTTGGTACCTTTCATTGCCACCATTGGCATTAGGGAGATTTGACCGCTAATGATTTGTACCGCGCGCGATACTACTCCTAGCCTTTTGGCTTGTTCTCTGCCCACTGGTAGGTTGTCGAGGTCACCGAACAGGCTTTCGAAGGTTATGCGCTCTAGGTTCGAGTTGTCAGCGACCGGGGATAGCACGCCCGCGCGCGGGGTGGTGATACCGAGGTAGTCAAAGAGCTTCATGCCCCAAAGACTGCCAGGGCCCTATGACAGGCGGGGCCCGGCGCGGGCCGGGTGGGTTTGGTTTTTGCGCGTGGTGGCGCGGTTTGGCCTGTGGATTATGTGAAAGCTATTAGCGGGCCCGGCGCGGGCGGTGGAGCCATGAGAGCGCCCCGGTATGCGACGGTGGCGGCAATGAGATCGTCTATCGGTCCGTTGGAACCGCGCCGGTACCAAACGTAGGCGTCTGCCATGGGTCTAAGGGCGGCGCGCTGGGCACACGCGCGCATTTCCGCACTGCCTCCGTGCGTTATCCGTCCGGTCTTTATCCCGTCTATGAAAGCGCTAGTAGCAGTGGCGAACTCACGGGGCCTAAGGGTGTATACCTCGATGCCTTTCAGGCGGGCTAGATCAGTAATTTCGCGTGTCGCGCCGCCGTCATCTGCCAAGATAGCGCGCGGGCTAAGCCGTGTGCGTAGGTCTTCGAGGGTGGGCAGTATCCAATCGGTACCGGGTGCGCTTTTGACGGTCTTGATACAGACTTTTTCGCCCTCGTTCTTCCACGCTGCGACAACGCAAGCGTGCTCGTTGAATCCTGCCACCTCGTATGCGAGCACTACGTCAACGCCTTTTCCGGGGGCTTCGAGGTTGCCCTCGCACGCGTCCCAGTCGGTAAGGGGTATTACGGTTTTTTCGTCCTCTGCCTGCCAGAGATTGCCGTAAGCGCGTTCTCGCTCTACCACGGGCACGAGGGCCGCGTCACTCGTTAGCGTCTGCGCTGAAACGATGCCCAGGGGCGGGGCTCCACAGGCGGGGTGGAACTGTTCCCAAGCGCTAATGTCTGCAAGGTCTAGGCTGTCGGGTTTTGACCATTCAAAAAACGCTATAGGGGCGTGCGGGTCATCCAGGGCGGCGCGGCCTTTGTCTACCCATTCCTTGAAAAATGTCGAATTGAGGTTGCCAGCGGTCGAGATAATCCAAAATTGACGGTCTTTGATGGTTTGCATAGACGGGATAAGCGCGCCAAGTAGCCCGGTTCCGGCCCCGGTATCAAATGCCCAGGCTTCATCAAGAAAAACGCAAGTCGGGGTGTCGCCGTGGCCATTTTTCAGGGTTGGGGCGAAAGGTTTCAGATCCGCGCTAGCGTTCCATTTCGCTTCGATGGATTCCGCGCCTATCCCTCGCTTGATTCTCACGAAGGGGGCTAGCGGGTTGCCGTCTTTTTCGAAGATCTTAATCAGGTCTGCGAAACGCTCCCGCGCTTTTGCGCCGTTTTGCGCGGTGAACCGTCCGACGAAGCCGGGCCGGGTTAACAGGCGCGCGGTAAGGATCGCGCGCATTAACGTTGTTTTTCCCGATTGGCGCGGAACTGTGACGATTACGATTTTGTACCGGTATTCGCCGTCCTCGGTCTTTTCGGTAGCTACGCGGGTAACGTATCGCTGCCATTGCAACAAGGGGGCGTCAAGGCCCTTAGAGACAGATTCGATTAGCTCTAGCTCGTTATCGGCCCCTGCCTTTGGGCTGGTGGCGTATTTGGGCGGGGCGGCGCGTTTTTCATCCCCAGCTAAGAACTTGTTCCAGTCCGAGGCGGCGCGGGCGGTGAGTTCGTCCTCTCTCACTTTGTGCTTAGTCCCTTGAGAGTCTTTTGTAGCTGGTCTGCGGTGGTAGCGTCTGGCATTTGTGGTAGGCGCTCCATTGCTGCGAGTAATTGGGCGGCTGCGAGCGGGGTTGAGGTTTTAGCGGACTGTGCCCCTACTCCTACCGCTTTCGCTAGGTCTAGAACGAGCTGTGATATTAGCTCATGTTGCTTGCCTAGTAGGCCTTGGTCTTTCAAATAGGCTAAATGGTTCTTGGCTGCGAGCTCTAAGGGGGTTGGTTCGTCGGTTTCGGGTCCAATGTGGAAAAGTTGGGGTGTTTTTGACACTTTTTTGCTCTCTTTTCAGGTCTATTTTTTGGCTTTATTTTGCTGGTTTCACCCTCTTTCGTGGGGGCGTTTTTTTATTTGGTTTATAGATAAACTTCTATGCTGGCGCGGGATCTCCTGGCACCTGGTTCACTTAAAAAAGTCGCTGTTGTCCTCCGGATTTCGCGTGACTTTCACTTGCTTTCCTTTCCTCGAGTTGCAGACAAGATGCGCGGGACGAAGGTTAGCAAGTGAGTTGGAGCCGCCAAGCGCGCGCGGGCGAACATGGTCAATTGTGAATGATTCTTTATGTGGATGTTTCAACGCTAGATTGATCGGGCGTCCGCATATCCAGCACTTAGCCCCATAGGTACCGATAATGAGGGGCCCCCACCGCTTTTTCTCCTTACCGGTCCACGCTCTCATACCCCCACCCCCTTCTTTTGCTGTAGCGCCGCTAGCTGGCGTTTGCGGGCGCGTAAGAACGATTCGGCTATGACGAGGTTGTCAACGCTCATACCCAAAGCCGCGCGGGCTTGCTGTACTGCGCGCGTTTGCGGGAACCTGGTCGCCTTGGCAGATAGTGGGGTCTTTAGCATTGACTCAACGACTTCCAGGGCGCTAATTGCCGCTGCCACGTCCTCTAGCGCCCGCTCTATCCGTGCTTGGGCTAGATCATTAGCGCACATGCTGTTCTCGCTTCTTCTTTGCCATTGCGAGGGCTATCTTTGCCCCGCTAAGGCCTTTGGCTACCAATACCTCTACCTGGGCACTGAGGTGAGTTATAGGGGCCGCGGGGATGGTCTGGTAATACCCTCCTAGGGAGTTCATGCGTTCGGCTTGCCATTCGGCTATCTGGTTAGCGTCCATCGCGTTATAACGGCACTGTGCACATCGGCTAGCCGACTGGTGGCCATGCGGACAGGGGTGGGCGAGTCTATGAGCTGGAATATCATTTGGGATAGCTGGCATTTTCTTTCGGCTTTCAGCCTTTGCGGAATTATTGGTCTGCGGTGAGTTCGCCGCCGTAGGCGACTCACCTTTATAGGTGGTGAGGCCCCTACTGGGTTCTGTACGGAGGGCCGCGTTTTCCCTCTTATACGGCGGTAAACTATTCCTCTTAAGGCGCGAAAGTCGTGCATCAAATGCCTTGCGAGCCTGAGCAAGGCGCCTAGACGATTCCCCGCGCGCGATGCGGATTAGCTGTACTAGCTTCTTCTTTACGATTCGGAACGTAGACGGTATCGGTTTTCCCTCGAAAATAGTTCCCCTGTGCCAAACGATTACGCCCATGTCCTCTAGACAGCGCAAGCACTGGCGGCACCAGTCTTCCGAGAGGCCAGCCGCCCCGGCGATCTGTAGCACTGTTGTTCGCCCTTGGGCTTTCACATGTGGAAGTTGAGCGGCAAGGCCCTCGAGCGTTGAGCGAACGCCTTGCCGCCTGCCACCGGTAAGCACACCCCAATGAGCGCGCTTAAGTGAGGTCAAAAGCGACGGCAAAGGCCACGAAGCATTAGGCTCTGGCGCGGCACCCATTTACCGACCCCTTACTTGGTCAAGTAGGGATAGGACAAACGCGCCGATAAGGGTCAGATAGCTTGTTAGCGCGCTGGCGAATGTCATTGCCGCTGCCCTGGTTATGCCCCCGAACACGTCAAAAGGCAGCATGAACAGGGCGATAACAAGCATTAGCGAGACAAACGAAACAGCTAGACAGGCCCATGCCCCGGCGATAAACCAATTAGTCTTCATAGTTTCCCCTTTGAACTAGAGCGACTTTTAGCGCGTTTTGGAGCTTGGAAGTCGCATAATCTACGGCCTGGATAGCGCTATAAGGCGTTTGAGCGGGGTTTACAGTAACGACAGCCTGGGCACAGTCGGGTTGACCCATTGAGATCAAAGCAAGGGCTAGCACTTGGTGATCTCCAATATCGTCAATGATTGCCGTTAGGGCTTCACGGACGGTACTACCGACTACCTGCCCCCTTTTTATTCCTTCACTCATTGGGCACCCTCCAACCATGCGGGGATGAAAGTCGGATCAATGCCAGGGATTTGAACGCCCGCGTCTGCGAGGGCGAACAATTCATCAACAGTCCATTTCGAGCGGCCTCGTAGGCGCTCGTAAAACCGAGCGGGTTTCATACCCGCTTCTTTCGCGAGGGTGCCCATAGGACACCCACGCCGCGCTAAATAATTCTTGACCGCGCGGCTAGCCAAAACTTGAGAAGTAGTCACGCGAACTATCTTTGTCGATTTCGCACAAGAAAAGATGCGCGACACACCGACCGGCGATATATCTAGATATTTTCTATTCTGTGCATTTTGCATTATCCTGGATCTATGACAGCGACAAAGATAGCACCAGCAACACACACCACAGCGGACGCGGTAGCAAACAACATTAGGGCGTTTTGCGCCGTAAAGCGCGTAACCTGTTCAGAATTAGCGCGCGCTATAGGCATGGATAGAGCCAGCGCGGGGTTCAGGTGGCGCGGGCAACGCGAGTGGAGACTATCGGAACTCGATAAAGTCGCTAAAGTCTTGCGCGTCACTGTACAAGAACTAGTTAGCGGGTACGACGAACCCCGCCTAGCTGGGTCTCAACTAGACGGGGTGTCTGCGCGCCCGAAGGGACTCGAACCCCCAACCTTCTGATCCGTAGTCAGATGCTCTATCCATTGAGCTACGGGCGCATAAGCGTTGTTCGCTTTGACGTAATTACTCTACAACCGGAACGCGAAACCTCCAAACCGGCGGGACGCGATCCTGATCACAGAGGCTCTTACCTGCGCCTATGTAGGAACCCGCGAACTAACAGCCCTTTTTCAGCGCAACTTTTGCTGTCCAGTTCACACCTCTGGCTCTTAGCGAGACAATGGATGCATGGTTGAACAGCTAGATCCTATGGTTGCCCCTGCCCACGACGACTTCGCAAAGACGGAGCCGTCTCGCCCATATGCGACTGTACTCGAGGCGTTGGGCCTACAGTGGTTAGCCGAACCGATGGCGCAAGGGGGCGCCTTCGTTGTCCCCCACACCGGGGCGGTGCCCGGGCGTCTCTCTACCAGGCGCATCCACGAGACCCGCGTAGATGAGGTAGCCGCTTTTGAATTTGGGCGTGCCCTAGCACGCACCCACGCGGCCGGGGCGGCCGGATGGGGAGCCCCTCCCGCCGGATGGCAGGGGGACGGCTACATGGGCCGGAAAGAACTACGCCTACCGGCAGCCAACTCCAAGGAATCACTACCTACCTGGGGCGAATTCTTTGCTGAGCAACGAATCTTGCCGTGTATGAAATACGCCCGCGAAAACGGATCCATGTCAGCCTCGGACGTAAAAATCGTGGAAAAGGTTGCTGCCCGCATCAGCCGCGGCGACTTCTCCTCGGCCCAACCGGCTCTACTGGCCGCAGACGCCCCAGCGCGCATCCACGGTGACCTATGGACGGGCAATGTGCTGTGGGCTCGTAAGGAAGACCTGCAGTGGGCGCCCCAGGCAGCTGGGACCGGAAGTCCCGAAGGAAACCGCGACGCGCTGCACAATACAGTAGGAGTCATCATCGACCCGGCCGCCCAGGGTGGACACGCAGAAACCGACTTGGCCTACCTAGAAGTATTCGGCCAACCCTACCTAGATCGCATCTACGCCGGTTACAATTCCGTCTCGAAACTGCAAGAAGGTTGGAAGAAACGCATGGGCATCCACCAACTACACATTCTGGCGGTGCACGCCGCAATATTTGGCGGCAGCTACGGCCGAATCACCGTAGCCACCGCCATGCGTTACGTCTAGGCCTACGCCGCCTACTTATCCTGCAAGGCCAGATTGAATCCCTGATCTGCTATAGCTGCCACGATGCGGCGCCGCTTAGGCGCGTCGCGGGTAATGATGCGCGTCAGTTGCTCGGTGAACGAATCGACACGCCTATTGGCATCGCGCAGATCATAGTAGGTGGTCATCTCGGCGTCGTAATCCTTGAACGTTTCCAGGTAAGAGCCGTCCTCGCCCTCGTCGTAAACGTTTTCGTAGGCGCGCAGGGCAATGGGCATCCGCGGCTTCAGTTGCGGTTCCTGGGCAGGCTTGCCGAACATCAGCCCGAGGGCGGGAAATACCAGCTTGGGCAGATGCAGCAGCTCAACCAGCGCCCACGGATCATTCAACAGCGACCCTAAGAAACAGGTACCGAGCCCCATTGACTCGGCAGCTGTGGCAACGTTCTGGGCCATCAGCACGGCATCGGTAAATCCCTGGAAGAAGCCGTCCATGGTGGTGGCATTAGCCCCATCCTGGCCCTTCTCGGTCACAATATGCTGGGCACGGTTCAGATCGGCCACGAACACCCAGATTTCCGGGGCTTCCGCAATGTAGGCCTGGTGGGCAATTTTGGCCACTTCTTCTTTGATCTTCGGGTCGGTGAGGCGGATCAGGGAGCTCATCTGAAGCCCACAGGAAGTAGCCGTCCGGCGTGCCACCTCTAGCAGATCTGCTCTGACCTGATCGGAAATGGGCTCATCCAAGAAGCGGCGAATACTCTTATGAGAAAGCTGTTTTTCTAGCGTCTGGTTCATGCTTACAACCTAGTCACCCGGTCCAGGTTTGGCATTATTTTTCATGCCCCGCGAAACTCCTACTTCTTAGCCACCAGTCCCTGGCTTTGCAACCAATCGGCGGCCACGTTGGCCGGATCTTTGCCCTCGACATCTACCGCGGCATTCATCCGTTGCAACGCCTCGGTGGTCAACTTCGGGGTTATACGGGCAAATACTTTCGCAATTGCGGGAGACTCGCGCAGCTTCGCTGTAGCAATGACGGGAGCTACCGCATAGTTCGGGAAATACCCTTTGTCGTCCTCGAGCGTGGCAAGGTGCAACGCCATGATCCGCCCATCCGTACTCATGACTTCGCCAACTTTGCACTGCCCGTCCGCGAGCGCCTGGAACATGGCTCCCTGATCCATCAGTTTTATGTTGCTTCTCGGCAGATTTTCCCCCAGCTTCAGACCGTAGTGGGCCAGGGCTGGCTGTAAGCCGTCGTCGCGCGAAAAGAATTCTGGGTCCGCGCAAATGGTTAGCGTTTCCGGGTCGAGGGCGGCCACGTCAGATAGCGTTCGCAGGTGTGTCTTGTCTGCTTGTCGCACCGCGAAGCCGTACGTGTTGTTCATGGGTGCAGGGGGTAACCAGGTGAGCCCATTTTTCTTGTCTGCTTCGCGCACTAGCTCGTACTGTTTTTGGCGGTTCGCGACGCCTTTGCCGCCCAGGTAGATGGTCCAGGCGGTGCCGGTGTATTCGAATTCGAAGTCTACTGCCCCGGTGGTGTGGGCTTGCCGCGCGGATTGGGATCCGGGCATCCCGGTCATGTCGGTAACCTGGTAGCCTGCCGCGCGCAGGGCGATCACGGCGAGTTTGCCAAGGACTAAACCTTCGGTGAAATTTTTGGATCCGACGGTGACGTGCACGCCCTCGGCGCCCTTTTCATGCGCAATTTCGGCGGGGGCCATGTCCGGGGCAAATCCGGACGAGGGCGAAAGCGCGCACCCGCCAAGGCTAATGACGCTCAGGAGGGCCAGGGAAGTTGCTATGCGTCTCATCAGATTCCTTTCGGCCGGGCCCACAGTTCGATCATGCGCCCAACCCAGTCGACGGCTAGGGCAAGCAGGGCTACCAGTAGCGCCCCCGCCACCAGCAGTTTGTACAGGAAGAGGGTCATGCCCGTTTGGATTAGGACTCCTAGGCCGCCGCCGTTCACGAAGACGGCTAACGTCGCCGTGCCGACTAGCAGGACTAGGGCGGTGCGTAGCCCGGCAAGGACAACCGGGCTTGCTAGCGGCAGTTCTACTTTCACGAGGACAGCCAGGGCGCTCATGCCCATGCCGCGGGCTGCTTCAACAGTGTTCCGGTCTACCCCTTCCAACCCCACCATGGTGGACGAGAGTACGGGTAGTACGGCGTAGGCAACGATCGCTATGAGCGCTGTTTTCATGCCGAAGCCTATCCCCATCGCAATAAGCACTATCAGCCCTATCGAGGGCGCAGCCTGGCCAACGTTGGCAAGGGCTAGTACGGCGGGGGCAAGGCGACGCAACGGCCCCCTGGTGAGGATGATGCCTGCTGGCACCGCGATCAGGACTACCAGGACGGCGCCGAGCACTGTAAGTAGTAGGTGTTCACCCATGATGGTGATGAGGTTTGCGGTGTTTAGCTGCCGAGACTCTTTTGGGGAAAGGCTTGCGGTGCGCAGCCACATAAAGAAGAGACTGAACCCGATCAGGAGCGCTAGCGGTGGCATCCAGACGTTTCGTTTTGCAAGAAGGCGGCTCATTAGGCCTCCTGGCTGATTTGGTCTAACAGGTCGGAAGCACGCAGGGCGAAGCGGTAGCGGCCCTGACGATCTACTACTAAGACGCCGTTGTGGGTAGAGGTGAGCATCAGCTCCATGACATCTGCCGCGGAGTCGGTTCCGCGCACCAGGGGCAGGGAGTTGTCCTGGGGGTGCCGGCCGGTGCTAGCCCGATATTGTTTGGTGCTCAACCAGGCGAGCGGGCTGCCGTCCTCGTTCAAGATGACGATGCCGTGCCCGCCTGCTGCGGCTGCCTGGGCGAGCACTTTTTCCCGGTCATCCCCCAGGTGTGCGGTCACGGTGCGCGAAGGTGTCAGATCTTCGACAGGGGTAATTTTCAGGAGGCGCGTGGCGGCGTCTGCTCCCACAAAGTCTGACACGAATTCGTCTGCCGGATCCATAAGGATGTGTTCTGGCGTTCCTACTTGCCGCAACCTGCCACCTTCGGAAAGGATGGCGATGCGGGTACCGAGCTTTAGGGCCTCATCCAGATCATGCGTGACGATCACTACGGTCGTTCCCAGGCGGGCTTGGGTGGCTAGCAAGGTTTCCTGCAATGCCCGTCGGGTGATCGGATCTACCGCGCCAAATGGTTCGTCCATTAGGAGGACGGGCGGATTCGCAGCTAGGGCGCGGGCAACTCCTACGCGTTGTTGTTGACCACCGGACAGATCGCGGGGGTAACGGTCGGCATATGTTTCCGGTTCGAGGGCAACGGCGCGCAGCAGTTCGTCAACGCGGGCAGCAATGCGCTTCTTCGTCCAGCCGAGCATCTTGGGCACCATTGCAACGTTCTGCGCCACGGACAGGTGAGGCATCAGGCCGCCGGCCTGAATTACGTAGCCGATCTTGCGGCGCAACTTGTCTGGGTTCATATCTGTAACGTCGCGGCCATTGATGATGATTTTTCCCGTGGACGGTTCGATCAATCTGTTGATCATCTTTAGGGTGGTGGTCTTGCCACAGCCGGAGGGGCCAACAAGGGCCAGGATTTCCCCTGCGGAAATATCAAGGTTGAAGTCGTTTACCGCTGGCGAGTCTGCACCCGGGTATGTTTTGCTCATGTGTGAAAGCCTGATTGAGGCTCCTCCCGCAGCAGCGTGGCGGGTAGGTTCAGAAGTTTTCTGGCTAGTCACGAATCCCCCTGGAGATAGTAAGACGACCAAGTATGGCCAGGCCAAAGTCGGCAATTAGCGCCACAATTACGACTAGTAGAGTGCCCACCGCAGCTGATTCGACGGCACCAGCCCCACCTAGCCGGGCAAGTCCGGTGAAGATAAGGCTTCCTAAACCGGGACCCAAGACGTAAGCACCAATGGCAGCAATGCCCATAACCATCTGAGTTGATACCCGTATGCCTGAAAGGATCAGTGGCCAGGATAGCGGGAGGCGCACCCGGAAGAATATTGCGGTAGCGGACATCCCCTGCCCGCGCGCAGATTCGATGACTGTATTGTCTACCCCCGCTAGCCCCACCACAGCATTACGCATGATAGGTAGAGCCCCATAGAACACTAAGGCGATTACTGTCGGAGCGACTCCGAACCCCAGCGGTGCCACTAGTAGGGCCAAGAGCGCAAATGAGGGGATAGTAAGCCCTATGGTGGAAACGTTATTTAGGAGGGCACGAAGACGAGTCGACTTATAGGCTAGGGCTGCCAGGGCCACTGCCACTAGCGTGGCTAGCAAAACGCACTGGGCTGCCAGCCAGGCGTGTTGGATGGACATGAATAGTAGTTGGCGCCAACGCTGCAAAATGAAGTCAGCCATCGAATCAGCCCCGCCCTTGTCAGAGTGGTCCCAAGTTTAGGCGCAATCGCCATGGTCCGCACAAGATAGCAGGAGGCAGGTTATGGGCCGAAAGTAGGTGCCAGAAGAGGACGGCAGAGCAGCTTTTGTGTGAACTTAGCCTTTCTTCCGCGAATCAGTTTGTGAACAGGACGTAAATTTGGGTAGGCTTGCCGGTGGAGACGTCGCATAGTGGCCTAGTGCGCCTCCCTGCTAAGGAGGTTGGGGCGTTCGCCCCTCGTGGGTTCAAATCCCATCGTCTCCGCTCTGACCCCGCTGTTCCGTTGGAATGGCGGGGTTTTTCGTTGTTATGGTGCTGGAAATTCCAAAGAGTGAATGTGCGGCAGTGTGTGCCTATAGCCGCTAAAGTGCAACAAGATAGACCTAAAATAGCCACAGCTTTGTTTGGGGCATGGGCAGGGTGTGTGGGCAGCGTGGAAGCGTACATGCTCAAAGGGCGCAAGTATTACCGCTCCGCCGGCGACCCTGGTGGGCGGGTTAATAACCTGGTATCCCAGGCGCATAACCACGCGCATAGCCTTAGTGTCCTGCTGCATGAGGTTTAGGATGACCTTGCCATTCTCGTCAGAGATGACGCCTTCTTCGAAGATCTTGTAAGTAATATCCTGGCGGGTACCGATAACGACCTTGGACCAATCCACGGCTAGCAGTTCTGCCGCAGCAGCATCCCAAGCCCCATTAATTACCGGGTTTAGCGGGAAACCGAACAGGGTGGCTGGCTGGGCCTCAGAGAGTTTACCGCCGTAGATGGGCTGGCCGTTAGCATCCTTTAGGCCGCGTAGCTTCCAGTCCAGGCCGGGCCGGGAAATAAACCCGTTAATACCAAACCCCTGGGCTGCCATCTTCTCGCCCAGCTCAATAACCGCGTCCCCAACATTCTTCTTTGCTGTCAGCTTTACACTGTTACCAGCAGCCTCGGCCCCGGCTGTAAGAGCGTCCGGCCAGCTAGTAGGCTTGTCCGTACCAAAGATGACGGCCTGGTCTATCTTCTTGCCTAGTGCTTCAGCTAGCAGGGGTTTTACTGCCTCCCACAGGTTAATAGAAGTATCATCAGCAACCGCGTCCGGGATCGGGACGATAACCGCTAGTTCTTCAGCGGTCATGGTCTGGCCCTTCCAGGTTGCCTCACTAGTCTGTTTCAGCCCGGTATCACCGTTAACCCAGTAGGCGTCCGGCAAAGTCGCCAGGACCGGCTGGGTCTGCTTTGTGGTAGACATGCGAGCCTTTACTGCCTTATCCAGGACAACAGAAGACTTCGGAGTATCTTGCAGGATTGCTTTTACCTGTTCCGGTGGGATCAGCTGCTCACCAGTTTGGGAGCGACCCACAATCTTGTTATAAGTACCCATAATGTTCTTTTCTCCTTTTACGTTCATGGGAAAACTCGTGTTTTAAACACGAAAGGCCGCCCGGTTAGGCGGCCAAAACAAATGACTAAAAAAATTTGTGATTGCGAAAGGGAAACAGCGCTTTAGCGTGAGCGCAGCACCTCGCCAAGGAAATCATCAGAAACAGTACTGCCGGCTTCTACCCCCTGGGTGGCAGAACGCGCCCGCACCGGGCTTCCGGCTTTTAGGCGTTCAGCCAGGGTTTTAGCCCTTTCCTCGAAATCCTCGCCCGCACCCAGCAAGGCCAGGTCTTCTTCGGAAAGCCCGTACTTGATCCCTGCAGCCATACGAGCCAGGCTCGCGTTAGCCTCATCGCGTTCCTTCTCGGCCCTCTGGAGGGCCTCAACGCGTTTTTGCTCCTCAGTTTTCTGAGACTCCAAATACTTATCGTACTCGGATGCTTTAGACGCTAGCGCCTTCTCGTTAGCCTCGTGCTTACGTGAGAGAACCTTCCACTTTTTCGCCTCAGCCTGCCAATCCACCTCCTTGTCAGGAGCGGACTCGCCCTCAGCTACAGCCTTTGCGGATTCTTCTTCAACCTCAGAGCTGATCTTCGCCTCAGCCATAATAACTAACCTTTCCTCTCAAAAACGGTTTCCCATGTCGGGAGATAAAACCCCATGCCGGGACCAATATTTCGGGTAAAACAAAACCCACCCAGGAAAAACCCCAGGCGGGCAAGAATAACAAGCAGCCAGCGATCAGCTAACTAACACTAGCGGGCACATCATCAAAAGCACGAATCTTGTCAAGAAAACGAGTCGCGATCCAGCGGTCAATGCTATCTGGTGCGTAGCTTAAATCGTCGCACTCTTCTTCAACCGCTTTTAGTAGTTCTTCTGGGACCCGGTACCCTGCAACGCTCGCCCCTTCAAGGGCAGAGCCCATGGCATCCCAAAACTCCCCCACGCTTGCATCAAAATTGACTATTTTCTGATATTCACCAGTCAGATAGGGCCAAATATTTTCAACCACCCTACCTTCTAGATGAGGGAAGAACTGGCGGCTAATGATGTCCATAACTTCCCCTTCCTAGAATAGACACATCAATCGGCCGTGCCATTACAACACCGTCTTCTCCACGAAAGTATACTCCGTTGCCATTAATCGGAACAGAGTGCCTATAGACGGGCTCCTCCAATGGACTAACTTGATAGAAAGAGACCTCCACTACTACACCATGCACTTCCCTGAAATGACTAGTTCGCTGCGACCCTCTAGGTACAATTCTCTGCGGTTCTCTCAGGGTTAGTTCTGTAGCGTAGATGATGTCGTCGGCTGTCCATGATGCTGGGAACTCGGTTTTGCCTGGAATACCGGTACCGTAGAGGTGGCCCCCATAGTACTTTATTTTCCCGCTCTTCCGTTTCTGTGATTTACCGAAGCAGTTTACGTCGAAGTCTTCTAGGGTTGGTCTTGGTAGCGGCCCTAAAGGGTCCAGGGTAGGGATTTCCGGGTGGAGCATTGGCCCGAGCCTTACCGTGCGGGTTGGGTCGTCTCTAATCCCGTTGTCTAGCAGGTATTCAATGATGGCGGGGTCTTTACGGGCAGCGGCCCAGTCTGTAACGGTGCGTAGGTTGAATTTCTCGGTCAGATCCCACGCTCTGCGGGCAGCTGGTGGTACGTCGGCCTCGTGCAGGATTTCCACAGCCGTGCATTTACAGTGCGCATGGTAGCGGCTCCCGCCCTGAGAGCGGGTAGCAGTAGTTTTATCCTCGTAGACAGCCCCGCGTGAGGCCAGCATCAGACAGAACGGGCAAGCCCCCGCCTCAGGCACACGGCACCATTTATTACCAGCAGCCTTAGCTGATAGTTTTACCGTGTTACGCACCCTGTTTAGCACCAGGTCCCCGTAGATACCGGTGAAGCGTTTTTCTGCCTCATACTGGCCCTTCGAGGCAAGTACGTCCATTACCGTGCGGGCGTGAGCACCTAGGAGCTGTTTGCCTTCCCTTTGCGGGGTTATAAGCGGCAGGGAAGTGCCAGCGCCTTGCTCTGCGCGGTGAACACTCACATAGCGGGCTCCCACATCATCCGCGCTCTGACACAATGGCCCCTGCGAGAGTTCAACAAGCTGATTGAACAGATACTCGTCTAGTTCTTCCTTGTCTTCTGGGCGGGCAGCCCAGACCTTTTTCGCCCCCTGGGTTGCCCGCGCGAAGAGGACTTCCATTAGGGCTTCCATCTCCAGGCGGGCACTACCAAAATAGCGGCCCTCAAGAGCCTTATACAGGTCCTCTAGTTCTACCGAAGGATCGGCCATACCTCCTCCTTACTCATTCGCCCCCAGGGCCCCTATCTACCCCCGCACCCGGCCCATTCAGCTGCCCGCCAGCAAGGGTTGCTAGCATTACCTGCTGGCGAGATATTTGCGCCTGGGCCTGTAAGAGCTGGTTAGTGGCGGCCTCGTCAAAACCAAGCTCGTGGAAAGTAACCGGACTATTAGTCGGCAAAATCCCGGCCTGGACCTGTTTAACTACCGCGTCAGTAGTAGCCGCCTTAGTCGGGGTAGAAGCATCTTTCCACCGCACCGCCAACCTGTTATCAGGGAACGTGCCCCCACCTAATGCGACAGCAGTAGTAAGAGCTGCCTGCCAGGCCCGCCCAAAAGTACGCTGACGGCGTTCAGCACGCTTTACATGCCTTGCCTCAGTAGCCCTAATCTGATCCGCTGAAGCCGGGTTGTCTGTCACAAACCCTAAATAGGTGGGCGGCAAGGCGGCCTCGCCCGCAACCATTTGCGCATACATTTTCACCATCTCAATAAATGGTGCCGGACTAGAAGCCGCGAACTGGCCCAACTGGGGTACCGGATCATCCGGATCTCCCGCACTAAACATCATCATGTGGCCCGCATACATTTTCAGGGCCTGCTCAGCCATCGACCTATCCGGGCCGAACATGTCCTCACTCATGTTCAACACGTACCGTTGCGGGGCAGAAAAGAACTCTGAACCAATCTCCGCCCGCAAAAGAGTGCGGATAGCAGCTTGCGTATAAGAAATAATCGGCTCAGTAATCTCTGAGCGCCCCCACGGCTTAGAAGTACGAGGACGATTGACTAAACACTCCACCGTGGGACGGCCCAAATTATGGGCGATACTGTCACGAGCCTGCAACGCGCCGGTACCGTCCCCATCTAGCTGGATAGTCTCATTAGGTAGGTACAAGGTAGCAGCCAACACGCGGGCAGGGTTTTCCGGGTCAGTAATGAAAGTGGCGGCAGCCGAGAGGCGGCGGCGTACCGGGTCCCAAATCCCGCTCGTGGTCAGTGGGGACTCCACAGTAATAACCACCTGCGGGTCTCCCGGCCCGCCCTTATCAGTAACGATAAAGGCGACCCCGTGCACCAGAGCTTCAATGTGGGCTTCTGAGTACTGTGAATCCAAGTAGTTTTCTGCCCAAATCTGACCTGCTGCCTCACGCGTGGGCCCGTCAAACCCATCAATATCGAGGCGTTCTTCCAAAGCGTCTACAACCATGCCAGGCCAGCCCGCCACTGTCCTCACCCGCGAGCCGGTCCGCTCCGGTAGAGCAAGACCCAGGTTCGGGACTTTCACTTTCGCGTCATACCAGGCCTGTAGTTGCAGATTATCGGCCTGATGCGCACTCACCCGGGCCCCGATCTTTCGCAGCAAGGCCAGCTCGCCAGCATCGAGACCGCCAACTTTGTCAAGATTCATCAAAAGAGGGGCTCCTTCCATAGGTTTGATTTAGACAACCAGGAGTCTTCTGCGTCCCTGCTTGCGTTTTCTTAGTAGGCGGTGGGCTCCTAACACCGCCAGGGAGGTAGCTACTAGTGGGGAAATATCCGCTAGAGAGTGCTTACGCTTCCACTTCCACAGTGATTCACCCATGGGTTGGATTCGGGCCGCACTGACCGCGTCAGTCAACTGTTCTTTGCCGATGTGGCGTAGCTTGTGCTCGCCAGAAAGATCAAAAAACAGGCCGCAAGCCTGCCCGTAATCACGCCCGCCCACACGGTTAGCCCGCACCCTGAACCTGGCTAGATCTGCCTCCAGGGCCCCAACCGCCCCGCCAGCATCAATAACCAGCTTGGAGGTCGGATAAGCCGCCTGTAACTCCTGCAGTCGGGCCGGTAGCCAAGAAGTGCCGTAGTCTTGTTCAACAATCTCAACGTGCGTCATCCCATCTTCGCGTAAGGATGCTGCGGCTATTACCGCGCTCTCACGCGAGGGCGGAATATCCACCCCAAAACACACGCTCTGCCCAATCTGTGAAGCATTATCGAAACAGGCCTGCCAATCAGAAGGGGCAATCACTGGGGGGTCTTCTGCTTCCTCAGCCCAAATGCCTAGGCGTTCGCGTTTGAATTTCTCCTCATCGAGGGCATTCTTTTCACTGGCCACAAACCCCTCAGAAATGAAATACCCCAACGACGGGTTAGCCAGAGCCCAAGTGTCCTTATCTTCTGGGTCTGCCTCATCGGCTGCTGACCACTCAAAATAGGCCAGCCCGTCCTCACCGTCCTTGCTCATGCCACGCTCACGCAACCGTGCGAGCACGGTAGAAGCCGGCATACCAGCACTAGAGGTGTACCAGATCTGCGGACTGCCCTGCAGGGACCTAGCCGCCAGGGTCGAGAAGATAGCCGCCTGCTGTTCCTCAGTTAGCGCGTAAGCCTCATCTAAGGCCAAAAAATCGGCAGTGAAACCACGCCCTGCCCCAGCTGTCCTTGTAGCGTATTTCAGGCGACGGCCCGTCTTTAACTCGATTGCCTCAAACCCGTGCGCGGTGCGAATACCCCGAATGTTAGCGTCCGGGTCCCCCTCCCAACCGAGCACGTACTCGGCCAAGTCCGGGCATGACAAAATCCTGTTCTTCATAGACAAGAATGCCTCACCCGCCGTTTTGAACTCGTGCGCGGTATGAATCAGCAGGTTCTCACCCAACAAGAACAGGCCAGCCAGTTCCCGAGCCTCAAGGATCACGTTCTTACCATTTTGGCGGGGCACGATAAGACCGACCTCGCTAGCAGCCCAATGCCCTCCCTTTTGCTCGCCCAAAGACTTTTCCAGCACGTACTTTTGCCAGTCCAACAGGTCCAGACCGGCCAGGGCGGCAAGATCGGCAACGTCCTGGCCGGCAGTAGTGAAATAGGCCGGGTAGTGTTCAAGCCGTGGCCTCTGTCGGCCTTTGCGCGCGGCGTCTTGCGAGCTCATCTAACGCGTTCCCGCCTTTCTTCTTCCCCCGCTTAAGCAGGGCGAAAATAGCCTCTTCGATTTCTTGGCGGCGCTTAGAAAGCCTGGCCACGTCCCCCGGGGATGCCTCGAAGAGAGCATGATCAACAATGTTTAGGTTCTCGTGTAACCGGTCATACTCCAGCCGGTCAAATGTCTCTGGTTTAGGCGGGGCAGCCGGGAAAGTCGTGGCGGGGATACATTCCTCGGAAGCTTTTACCGCATACGGTTTTTTCTCCCGCCTTACAGGCCTTGCTGGTGGGGTCGGTCTGCCTTCGGCAACAGCTTTTGCCTGGGCACGCTTTTTTGCGCGCCGCTCAGCCGTTTGTAACCGTTTAGCTTCCTTACATGCGGGGCATGGTTCTTCCCCGTGGCGGCGGTGGCGCGTGTAGGCTGCCATAGTGCCACATGGCCTCATAATCAGCCTCCTATTCGTATATCCGGGTGCCCTCGCCGCAGCAGGGTGTACACCGCCCCAGTGTGGGGAGGGAAAGTGCGAGTTTGCCCGTGTGCCTCAACCTAGAGGGGGGCCGGGGGCATCCCCCCACCCCCGTAAGCGTCTCCTACCTGCGCTTTTACGTTTCACCGTGTGGGTTACGCTGAGCGTTTACCGTGTCGTAGCCTTACAGTTTATGCATGCCTTTGAAAGCCTCTTGCCTCGCTTATTCTTAGGCCTTATTGGTCTTACCATTTGCGTGAGGTCTTCACGGGTTTGAGAACGGTCTGCGTGCTGCGCTTCTTGTTGGATCTCCTACTGTTGCAGCCTCGGTGTGCTGGCATGAGCGCTCCGAGTAGTGAGCCGCCTTTGTGTAGTTCGCGTACGTGGTCGGCGGTGAAGGCGTCCTTGTGCGTGAACGGTAGTGTGGTGTCGATGGGTTGCCCGCAGATCCAGCAGGGTAGGCGTTCGAGTCTTACGCGGCGTTTGAGGGCGTGGGCGCGGCGAACGTACTCGCGGTTGTTGCGGCCCATCTTCTCAGGCATTATCTTTTTCCTTCGGTGTGGGGTGTTGGTTGGAGTAGGACGCGTTGGAATTTGGCGTGCCCGCCTATGGTGGGTTTGATGATGTCTAGGATGCGCCAGCCGGTTAGGTCGCATTGGGCGAGGGTCGTTATGGGGGCTCCTACTGTTTGCCCGTTGGGGGTTTATTGCGGTTTGCGTGTGGGTTGCACCCGGAAACTACCCCAAAATACGGGCCCACCCCTCCCCTCTTCCATCCTTGCGTGTTCACGGGTGGTCTAGTTAGCGCCCTTACCCCTGAATCCTTTTTGGCGTACCCGGGACCGACCGTGGATGGTTGAGGGTGTGATTAAGGGCGGTGCCTGGCGAACACTACGTGGTGTTTTTATGGCACCTCCCTATGGCGTTCGCCTATCATTTTTTCGTGTGACAGTGTCAAGTCATCCCTGGTTTAGAATATTTGTTCGATTCGCGGCAGGCGAGTATGTCTACCATCCAGTATTTGGTTCCCCGTTTTCGGTTATGTGTTTTATTTTTCCTCGGTGTTCCCATTGGCGTATTGTTGCCGGTTTTATGGTTATGTCGATCTGGTTTAGTAGGCGGGCCGCCCCAGGGCCGGTGACTCCCATCCTGACGACGGTTCCTGCCATGCGGGTTGCACAGCCTAGGTGTGGGCAGCAGCCAACATCGCCTCTAGGTTCAAATGGCGACTAGCAGAATAAATTCTATTAATAGCCCGCCGCTCTAAGAGACATTTTTTGAATAAACCCAGAAGTGCGAGTCATCATTTCGCACAGGCGACCTATACTCTGGCGCCATGAGAAAAAACGATACAACTTGGTTCATCATAGTAGCGGCTACATTGATCTGTTTAGCCTCGGCCTCGCACCGTTCCTCCTGGTTCGCTATTGGGGCGTGCGTCTTCACCCTATGTGCCGCTGTAATTAGCCTTATAGCCCAAAAATATCGCCTCACTAAAGGCCAAATGGTAGGCGATTCCTCCGCAGATCATCCTTCCCAGGACGGGGCGACAACTCCAACCAGGTTAGCTGTCGCTAGAATTACTGGCCTAATCGCCCTAGCAATCGGCCTTATTACCGTTTTTCCGTTTACCCTTCCGCCCGCATTTAACTTAGGACTCGGAATTACTGGATTCGCTTGCGGTGCATTCTCGCTCTTCGCTGTACTAACTACTAGAAAATAGGCGAACTCGGGTCTATTTTAGGTCTATTTTGTTGCAAATTAGCGGCTATAGACGCATACCGCCGCACATTCACCCTTCGGCCTTTTCCGCACTATTACAACGAAAAACCCGCCATTCCAACGGAATGGCGGGGTAGAGCGGAGAGTAAGGGATTCGAACCCTTGGTGCCATTGCTGACACAACGGTTTTCAAGACCGTCTCCTTCGGCCGCTCGGACAACTCTCCAAACGCGAAGCGCGCCTCCCAGTCTAACCAATTAACAACCAACCACGAAAATCAAGCTAGCTACTTCCTCCTCCCGAACGCATAGACTGGGAGTGCCGCATTGCCATATTTTAGGAGGGGTAATGTCACCGCAGACAGATATTTCAGCAGAGCAAGTGCGCACCCAAGTTGCCGACCTAGTAAAAGAGCTTCTGGAAAAAGCTAAACTTTCCGACGGCGACGCAATAGTAGTGGGGTGTTCTTCGTCAGAGATCTTGGGAGACCGCATTGGCAAGGCTTCTTCACCACAGATCGGCGAGGCCGTCTGGCAAGGCGTGTGCGCAGCAACCGATGGCACGGGCGTAACTCCAATCGCACAGTGCTGTGAACACCTGAACCGCGCCCTCGTGGTACCCGCTGAGCTGGCACGAAAACGCGGTTTTGAACGGGTGAACGCAGTTCCACAATTACACGCGGGCGGATCCTTCTCGTGTGCCGCCTACGCACATATCCAGGAGCCGTGGCTAGTAGAGAAGGTCGCTGTGGAGGGCGGTTTAGACATCGGCGACACGTTCATCGGGATGCATCTGAAGCACGTTGCTTCCCCGGTCAGGCTCGCTGCTACCGAAGTCGGAGCAGCACACGTGACCGCAGCGCGCACCCGCCCCAAGTACATTGGCGGCGAGCGCGCCCACTACGACCAGAATCTGAAGTAGTCAGCACCGCCCACGCGGCAGGCTCACCTGCGGGTGGGCCTGCCCTTTTCCTGCCCCAAGCTCTGCGGCGTGTCCAATAGCCCTTGATCAAGAGCTTGCGCGAACGCAGGAGATACAGGAACCCGCTGGGCCAGCATAGCTTGCACTGCGTGGTAGATATCTGGCCTGCCCGGCCAAATGGTCGTAGCCAACTGGTTATCCGGGCCCAGCTGGTGGTTCCACTTCCCATCCCCGGCTATCAGGTACTCGTCCGCGTAATCAATAAACGTACGGTAGCAGTGCTCATAGTCCTCGATCAGCCCCCGATCGGGCTCACCCGGACCGTCCAATTCTGCCCGCCGCAGCGCTACGGCCGCCCCGATTGCCTCGCATACTACCCAGTGCATGCGATCGGCAATCACCACTCCTCCACGCGCATCCGTCGTATACACGAAACCGGGCTTGCCGTTGCGTGCCCACCCGTCTTGGCGCGCCCTCATAAACAATTCACTGGCCGTTTCAAGCATCCACTCGGGAACCTCACGGCCCGCCCTAATTAGTGCTCCACGTGCCGCCACCAAGAGCTTTGCAAATTCCATGCCATGTCCCGGCGTACATCCAAAGGGGCGGAACTGGTCTGCAGGGTTGTCCTGGTTGTAATCCAGTTGCGGCTCCCACTGCGGCGAATAATGTTCCGGAATGCGCCAGTTATTGTGCTGGGCGTTTCTGCGCATCCGCCCCAATATCGCCATCGCGCGGTCTAGCCACTTCGGCTGGGTGGTAGCGTCCGCGCACGCCAGGTAGGCCTCGCAGGTGTGCATATTTGCATTCATCCCCCGGTAGTCCGAGGTCGAAGTGAAATCTAGGCTGCGATCGTCCACAACCATCTGGTATTCCGGATCCCACCAGTGTTTGTCCTGGTCCCGCATGGCAAGCGCCAAGAGCTCCTGCGCGCCGGGTCTATTCGCCACTGCCGCCGAGGACGCAGCAAGCAACACAAAGGCAGACGAATAAGCCATCTTTACCTTAGAGGCAGCAATGCCATGCCCGTTCTGGTCCAATTTCGGCTCTATCTGGTCATACCAGCCGCCATGGTCATGGTCGTAGAAGGCTTCCGTAAGCGCTCTGACTCCGTGGTCTACCATCCGCCTGCAACCGGGGATACCCATGAGCGTCCCCAGCGAGTAAACGTGCACCATGCGGCAGGTGACGAACAGGGGCAGTTGCGCTTCAGAGTCTACTTTTCCTTCCAAATCCATCGACCCGAACCCGCCCTCTACCAGCGAGTTCTTGCCGAAATCTAGAAGGTCGCGCATTTGCTGCGACAACCACCTGTTGTGTTCTATCGAATTGAACCAACCCACGCCTACTCCCATCCGCTACGTTGAGGATTACCCCTTAAGAGTACAGGCCGAGTACGCCAGGTTTTACCTATCCGAGCAGAAGCTTTCCTACCAGCGCTGCCCCATTTTCTGTGACCGGGGGAAGTACCGCAGCGGCCACGGATTTGGCATCCTGGGAACCGTTCTTCATGGCAAGCCCCCAACTGGCCCAGTCGATCATTGCCACGTCGTTAGAGCCGTCCCCAACGGCAACCGTATGCGCATGGTCAACGCCCAAAGTATCTGCTAGCTCCGCTAAGGCCCTAGCCTTGGTGGAATCTTCAGACACAACGTCTAGCCAAGCAGTCCACCCAATGTCCCATTGCACCGTGTCAATCCCAAGGCCAGCCACGATGTCTTTCAAATCTTGTGCGCTTAACGAAGGCGCCCGCAGGATAACCCGGGTCACTTCCTTCTGCCGCAGTCCTTGCCAACCTACCACTTGTTGTTCGCCGATCAGTTCGCCAGCCGGGAAGTGCTCCGACACCAAAAATCCGGATCCTACCGCTTCTACCCCTACGTAAGCATCCGGGATCTTTTCTACTAGCCGATCGATGATTGGCGCCGGCGGAAAGGTTACGGTTTTTACCACCTTGTAGTCGATCGCCCCGGCCGTCTTTCCCGGCGCGGTGCGCAACACCACCGCCCCGTTAGAACAAACTACGAAGCCATGCCGCAACTGCAACAGAGTGAGCACCCCAGCCACTGCCGGAATGGAACGGCCAGTAGCAATAACAACATTGGCCCCAGCAGCGTCTAAGGCGCGCAACGATTGCAACACCGCGCTGGACATAGAACCATCGCGCCCCAAAATGGTGCCGTCAATGTCAAAAGCAACCAGCAGCTTCGCCGGATCTACTCCCCTAAGCTGTTCTGGGACCACTAGCTGATCGCCACTAGCATCTACCACCTGTGCGGGTGCTTCGCCAGCGACGACCTGCGGCAGTGGCGCCGTTTTAGAACCACCACTAACGCGCAGGTCCCCACCGAATTCAGGCGGAATAAACGTTCCTGTTACGGGCATGTTTTCTGACGCCGAAAAGGTGAGTCCCTGCGCGTTCAATGTTTGGTATAGCTTATGCATTCACCGGTTCGATCAGTTCGCGACCACCCAGGTACGGGCGCATTGCCTTAGGAATATACAGGGATCCGTCAGCCTGCTGATGGTTTTCGAAGAGGGCGACTAGCCACCTGGTAGTGGCCAGGGTGCCATTTAGAGTGGCTACCGGGCGGGTAACCTGGCGCCCATCCTGTTCAATGCGTTCCCTAATTCCTAGCCGGCGGGCCTGGAACTGAGTGCAGTTCGAAGTGGAGGTTACCTCCATCCATCGCTCTTGCGAAGGGAGCCATGCTTCACAGTCAAACTTGCGAGCCGCAGAAGAACCAAGGTCGCCTGCTGCAGTATCGATGATCCGGTAGGGAAGCTCCATCTTGCCCAGCATCTCGCGTTCCCACCCAAGCAAGCGCTTGTGCTCTTCAGCTGCGTCCTCAATGCGACAGTAGCTGAACATTTCCACCTTATTGAACTGGTGGACGCGGATGATGCCGCGAGTGTCGCGGCCCGCAGCGCCGGCCTCGCGCCGGTAGCACGTAGACCAACCGGTGTAGCGCTTCGGCCCGTTAGACAGATCCAAGATCTCGTCAGTGTGGTAGCCAGCCAACGCCACTTCGGAGGTACCCGTCAAGTACAGGTCGTCTGCCTCTAGATGGTAGATCTCGTCAGCGTGGGCACCCAAAAAGCCGGTGCCTCCCATTGTTTGGGGGCTGACCATGGTGGGCGTAATCATGGGGACGAAACCAGCAGCCTCGGCCTGGTCCCATGCCATGGTAAGGAATGCCAGTTCCATGCGGGCGCCGATGCCCTTTAGGTAGTAGAAGCGCGAGCCGGATACTTTAGCGCCCCGCTTCATATCAATGGCATCGAGCCCTTCGGCTACTGCCAGGTGATCCTTGGGTTCAAACCCTTCTGCGGCGAAGTCGCGCCGCTCCCCCACGTGCTCTAGGTCGGTGAAGTTCTCTTCCCCACCGGTGGGGGCTTCCGGGCTGACAATGTTGTCGATGCGCATGGCAATTGCGCGAGCCTCTTCAGCCGCCTTATTAGCCTCGGCTTCCAGTTCCTTTACGTGTGCTGCCAGTTCCTTCGCCTTTGCGAGGACGGCTGGACGTTCTTCGGGACTGGCCTTACCCACCGACTTAGACACAGATTTCTGTTCCGCACGGGCGGATTCGAATTCGCTAAGCGCCTCGCGACGCTTGCGGTCTGCTGCAATGGCCTGGTCGATAAGGGCCGGGTCCTCCCCGCGAGCCTTCTGCGAGGCGTAGCCGGGGGTGGGATCGGCTTCAAGTGCACGAAGATCAATCATGTCTAAAGGATAACGCGATCATCACCGTAACTGTGAATCGATCCACACCCCACTGCTATTTTTAGATGAATCCCTGATCGATCATGGCGTCAGCTACGCGCTTGAATCCCGCAATGTTCGCGCCCAGCACGTAGTTGCCCTCGGCCCCGTAGCGGGCAGCAGTTTCCGCACAGGTGTCGTGAATGTCGGCCATGATGTGTTCCAGCTTTGTGGCTACCTGCTCGAAGGTCCACTTCGTGCGGGAAGCATTCTGTTCCATCTCGAGGGCGGAGGTTGCTACTCCCCCAGCGTTTGCGGCCTTGCCCGGAGCATAGAGCACGCCTGCCTGCTGGAAAGCGTCGATAGCGCCCGGGGTGCACGGCATGTTAGCCCCCTCGGCAACTACCTTCACTCCGTTGCTCACCAGAGTCTTAGCGTCCTCCTGCGAGAGTTCATTCTGGGTCGCACACGGCAGCGCCACGTCCACGGCTACCTGCCAGGGACGGCCTTCGGCGTGGAATACGGCACCGCTCTTGCGTTGCGCGTAATCGCTTACCCGCCCTCGTTCTACCCCTTTGACTTGCTGTAGTAGCTCTACGTCAATGCCGTCCTTGTCGTAGACCCACCCGTTCGAATCAGACACGGTCAGCACCTTTGCGCCCTTCATTTGGGCATATTGCGCCGCATAAATTGCTACGTTGCCGGAACCGGAAACCGCTACGCTTTTAGCCTCAAGCCCTTCCGATATGGTGCCCAGCATGGACTGGGCGAACATGACAGTGCCGTAACCGGTTGCTTCCGTGCGCCCAAGCGAGCCGCCCCAGCCGAGCTTCTTCCCCGTCAAGACGCCTGCTTCGAAGCGGTTGGTCAGTTTCTTATATTGACCAAACAGGTAACCGATTTCGCGCCCACCCACGCCAATGTCGCCGGCAGGTACGTCTGTGAACTGGCCGATGTGACGGTACAGTTCACTCATAAAGGCCTGACAAAAACGCATCACTTCGTTGTCGGAGCGCCCGTGCGGGTCAAAGTCAGACCCACCTTTGCCACCGCCGATGCCAAGCCCGGTTAGAGAGTTTTTGAAAATCTGTTCAAAGCCAAGGAACTTGATGATGTTGCGGTTTACGGATTGGTGGAAGCGGAGGCCACCCTTGTACGGGCCGAGGGCGGAGTTGAATTCAACACGATAGCCGCGGTTTACCTGGCACTTGCCAGAGTCGTCGATCCAGGGGACGCGAAAAATAATCTGACGTTCCGGCTCTACCAATCTTTCTAACAGGGCATGGTCGGCGTATTCGGGATGCTCATCCAAAACCGGCCCGATAGAGTTCAGAAATTCTGCTACTGCCTGGTGAAATTCTGGTTCTGCTGGGTTGCGGCGCAACACGTCTTGGTACACCGCTTCTGCTGCTTTATGCATTATATTCCTTCCCTAGACACCCGGGCTTTACCCGCGCTTTACTATTCCGTTAGGTGCGCACCAATAGTTATACACTTGTCTTTGACTAAACTAAAAGTTCGCAAGGAAACTTTGGGCAGCTAGTTCAATCTCGCCCACCGCAAAGCCGCAGCTGCCGCTAGGGCCCACATACCTGCCACAATGATTACCGAGCCAATGCCGGCAATCACGCCAGTAGCAACAGAAACATAAGGGGCCAACGCCACCAGCACCACAATGTTTATCAAAGCTAGGGCAATCGCCAATAAGAAGAATGGGCAGGCATGCATGTGCGCCCGATGCCAAACCGTCTCGCTCCTACGCAACACCTTAAAGGGCAAACCTAGCGGATGCCCCACCCGAAACCCCTCGCGCCCGGGGGCAATAACCAGGAACAGGCAATACAGTGCCTGCAAAGTCAAAAGAACAGAAAAAATACCAGCAATCAGGATAGGCATGGCTTCACGCTACCATCGTTGGTCCCGAGCCTAGCCCGGGACCAACTACCGGCTACGCAAACAGTTCCGGCAACACCTTGCGGGAAGCCTCGGCCAAATCGGCCAGGTCCAAAGCGATCACAGACCGGTCAGCCGCACCCGCAACAGACTCTTCAAAGTCAGCCGGCTCGCTCTCGTTAGAACGAGTGAAGGTGACCATCGAACCACCGGTAGTACCAATGCGCGAGCAAGCTACGCCCTCTGCTTCCGCTGCGGCAGCAACCATGGACACGGCCACTTCAGGTACCACAACCAAAGCGCGCGCCTGCGATTCCGAGAACAGCCGGACTGTGTCGTCCTGTCCCTCGAAACCGACGCGAGCCAGATCGATGTTGGCGCCAATACCGAAACGTGAAGCCGACTCCAGCACTGCTGCAGCCAAGCCGCCATTGGAAATATCGTGTGCCGCTTTGACAACGCGAATACCGTCCACCTCGGCCTGAGCTACCGCAATAAGTACTCGACCCAGCGCCATTTCCGCTTCAAAATCCACCTTCGGGGGCAGCCCACCCAGGTGCGAATGGACTTCGCGAGCCCAGGCAGAACCATCCAGTTCGTCGTTAGTCTCGCCTAGCAGCAAGACGGCAAGTCCCTGTTCATTCCAGCCGGAAGGCACAGCTTTCGTAACATCGTCGATCAAGCCCAACATGCCCACTACAGGAGTCGGGTTGATCGAAGAATCCGGCTGCCCCTTCTCAGTTCCAGAGGAGTTGTACAGAGACACGTTGCCGCCGGTAACCGGCGTGCCCAGCACCTTACAGCCGTCAGCCATACCAGTCATAGCGGTAACTAGTTGCCACATTGCGTCCGGATCTTCCGGGTTACCAAAATTCAGGCAGTCGGTCACTGCCATCGGGCGAGCCCCAACGGTGCACACGTTGCGATAGGCCTCCGCGAGCGCCTGCTGGGCGCCAGCATACGGGTCGAGCTTGGTGTACCAACCGTTCGCGTCAGTAGCGATGGCTACGCCGCGGTTAGATTCTTCTACTACGCGGATGACACCCGCATCGTCGGGCTGAGCCAATGCAGTGTTGCCGCGCACGTAGCGGTCGTACTGGTCGGTTACCCACGCTTTGGAGGCACCGTTTGGGCTGAGTACTATCTTGCGTAGCTCTTCTTCTAAAGCAGCAGAAGACTCAGAGCGAGCCAGCTTGTCGGAGGTATCCGCCTGCAGGTCATCCTGCCAGGCCGGGCGGGAGTACGGGCGATCGTAGACTGGACCGTCGTGGGCCACTGTCTTCGGGTCTACGTCCACGATGCGTTCGCCGTAGTGGTCGATGGTGAGCCTGCCGTCGCCGGTCACCTCGCCAATCACGGCTGCTTCCACGTCCCACTTGTTGATGACGTCCATGAAGGCATCAATCTTGTCGGCAGCCACAACTGCCATCATGCGTTCTTGCGATTCCGACATCAGGATCTCGCCTGCAGTCAGGGTGGGGTCGCGCAGAAGCACATTTTCGAGGTCGACGTGCATACCAGAGTTGCCGTTTGAGGCCAGTTCGGAGGTGGCGCAGGAGATGCCTGCCGCGCCCAGGTCCTGGATGCCCTCTACGAGGTCAGCCGCAAATAGTTCCAGGCAGCATTCGATGAGCACCTTTTCCATGAAGGGGTCACCCACCTGGACGGATGGCCGTTTGGCCGGCATGCCGTCCTCGAAGGTTTCGGAAGCCAGGATAGAGGCGCCCCCAATACCGTCGCCGCCGGTACGAGCACCGAATAGGACGATTTTATTTCCGACGCCCTCGGCGTTTGCCAGGTGAATGTCCTCGTGCTTTAGCACTCCCACGCACAGCGCGTTAACTAGCGGATTGCCCTGGTAAGAGGGATCGAATTCGGTTTCGCCGCCAATGTTAGGCAGGCCTAAACAGTTGCCGTAGCCGCCGACGCCAGCCACTACCCCGTGTACCACGCGGGCTGTGTCAGCGTTCTTCGGATCCCCGAAACGGAGCTGATCCATGACTGCCACTGGGCGGGCGCCCATTGCAATAATGTCGCGGACAATACCGCCAACGCCGGTCGCTGCGCCCTGGTACGGCTCCACGAACGAGGGGTGATTGTGCGATTCCACCTTAAAGGTGACCGCCATCCCGTCGCCCACGTCCACGACGCCGGCGTTCTGACCCATCCCTACCAGCAGCCGCTCTTTCATTTGCTGGGTGGTCTTGCCGCCGAATTGTTCGCCCAAATGTTTTTTCGAGGACTTGTAGGAGCAGTGCTCAGACCACATGACCGAATACATTGCCAGCTCTGCGTTAGTTGGACGCCTTCCCAGCAGCTTCTTAATATCCGCGTATTCGTCGTCTTTGAGCCCTAATTCGGCGTACGGCATAGCGGTGTCGGGCGTTGCCGCCGCATCCGCAACCGTGTCGGGGTGCTCTACGTTTGCCGGTTTGTTGCTCATCGATTCTCCGTCTCGTTACGAGCTTGGGTGAGTTTTTTCATAGGTGCGCTCTGTCAGGAAAAATTTTGTTGGCGCCTGTAAGTTTTATCCACATTCGTGACCGGGTAATCCACAGTTATCCCCAGATTTGCAAGGGTTGTGCACGCAAATCGAGATACTCTCAAGTCTCACTTTAAAGTTGACTTTCTAGCGGAATTATGCGGTTACCACATTAATGTCTAATTTATTGCCATTCAGCCTCCCAAAGTTATCCACAGGTTTTATCCACAGGGTTGTGCACAGGTTGCATATTCGCAGCCGAGTCTGTGGGAAACTTGGGGATAAGCTACGACAGCAGCGATTGCAGGACAGATTTGAACAGTCCCAGCCCATCGGTGCCACCGTGAGGACCATCTGCAGACTCGGGACCAAAGCCCTGTTCTACAGCATGTTCTGGGTGCGGCATCAGACCTACTACGTTGCCCGCCTCGTTGGCGACGCCGGCAATGTCATTCATAGACCCGTTGGGATTCACATCTACGTAGCGGAACACAACCTGCCCCTGCCCCTCAAGACGCTTCAGCCCTTCGGGATCTAGCTGGAAGTTGCCCTCGCCATTTTTTAGCGGAATGGTGATCTGCGCTCCCTGTTCAAATTCGCGAGTCCAGACCGTAGTGGTATTTTCCACCACCAGCTTTTGGTCGCGGCAAATGAAACGCTGGTGATCATTTCGGATCAACGCCCCAGGTAGCAAGTGCGCTTCACACAGCACCTGGAAACCATTGCAAATACCGAGGACAGGCATGCCCTTTTTGGCAGCATCCACCACCCCGTTCATCACGGGAGCGAAGGAAGAGATTGCCCCGCAGCGCAAGTAGTCACCGTAAGAAAAACCACCGGGCAAGATTACCGCATCCACCCCGTGCAAATCAGCATCCTTGTGCCACAGCCGCACCGGCTCGGCCCCTGCCAGGCGCACCGCCCTCCGGGCGTCCCCGTCGTCAAGCGTGCCAGGGAAAGTTACCACACCTATGCGCGCCACTATTCCTCCACCGCTTCTACTCGAACAACGTTCTCGATAATGGGGTTAGAAAGCAGCTCAGTGGCGGCTTCCTTGGCAGCATCCAGATCCTTCTGAGTAACTTCGCCCTCGGTGGCCAGTTCAAAACGTTTGCCCTGACGGACGGAAGTAAAAGAATCGATGCCGATTCGGGGCAACGCTCCTAAAATTGCTTTACCTTGCGGATCAAGGATTTCAGGTTTGGGCATAATGTCGACGACGATGCGTCCCATAGGTCCTCCAAATAGGGGGTTGGTTTGGACTTTATAAGTTTACTAAGAAACCGGGTAGCAACGGCTACCCGGTTTCTTAGGCGGTAAAGGTTTTCCCAGTAGTGGTTTCGTAGGCTTCCACGTAGCGAGCGCGGGTTGCCTCAACAACCTGTTCGGGAAGAGTTGGGGGTTCCTGGCCAGAGGCACGATCCCACCCAGATTCGGCACTGGTCAGCCAATCGCGCACATACTGCTTGTCGAAAGAGGGCGTAACCTGGCCTTCCTGCCACTTGTCTACCGGCCAGAAGCGCGATGAATCGGGGGTCAATACTTCGTCTGCCAGCACTAGGTTGCCCTGTTCGTCTGCACCAAATTCAAACTTGGTGTCGGCAATAATAATGCCCTTATTCAATGCGATAGCGGCAGCCTTCTCGTAGATTTGAATGGTCTTTTCTTTCAAAGCGGTAGCGGCTTCTTCGCCTACCATCTGGGCAGTGCGCTCGAAAGAAACGTTCTCGTCATGCTCGCCCAATTCCGCTTTGGCGGCGGGAGTGTAAATTGCGGTGGGTAGCTTGGAGGCCTCGACGAGTCCGCCAGGCAGGCCCACCCCGCACACAGATTTAGACTGCTTATATTCAACGAGCCCTGACCCTGTCAGGTATCCGCGTGCCACACATTCGATCGGGTACATGTTGAGGCGCTTTACCACCATGGCCCGCCCGGCAACCTGTTCAGGCACCTCGGCGTCTACCACCAGGTGATTGTCAATCAGATCCGACAGCTGCTCAAACCACCACAGGGAAAGCTGGGTCAGCACCTTTCCCTTGTCGGGAATAACAGAGGGAAGAATGTAGTCGTATGCGCTAATGCGATCAGAAGCAACAACCAGAAGTCGATCCTGATCGCCAGATTCGGGGATGTATAGGTCACGAACTTTTCCGCTGGAGAGGTGCTTCCAGCCAGGAATTTTTGGTTGGCTCATGGCTTAATAATGTCACCACTGTATGACGACACAAAGTTACGCCGAATATCTGGACACCTCTAGGGGCTTGCGCAGGCAGAAATAGATAGGAATACCAACTACGGCTGCAGCCCCGATAGCAAAGATGGCGAAGGGTTTGGACGAGATCGTGCCCATTGAGTACAAGACGCTAATAACCCAGCCCGCACTGATAACCGATGCAGCGGCCCCAAGGAAGGGCGGCACGATGCGGCGCATACGCTCACCACCCCTGAAGGCAATGGTGAGGGCGATGCCAACAGCCGCCAGCACTAGGCACACAGCGCCCTCGATCCAGTAACTTTGCGACCCAGATACGCGGATGGGATGAGAGAGCGCGCCCCAACTAAACGGGACAACCGGCGGCAGCTCTTTGCCTACCACCATGCGGAAACCGTAGGTGCAAAAAGCTGGGAACAACAGCAATAGACAGGCAGCTAACAATTCTGAACGGTTCCACCACCGCTGCTGGATGCGCCACTTTGCGCCCCGAGCATCGCTGCCGCTGGCCTGAATGTTCGACATGTTCGGATCCTCCCGCCTTTGGGTTACCAACCCATTGTGCCATAGATGACACTTTCGCGCGCAGAATCTAGGAACAAAGTCCCTACCGGGCTGTCTGCTGCCCGCCCTCTACCTCGTCATCCAATAGCTCCGCCCTCTGAATCTTTACGTCGCGCGGCGCTTCTATGCCAATACGCACCGCATCACGATGCGCCTCTACCACAGTCAGAGTAACGGAATCGCCAATGACGATCTTTTCGCCCGGGCGCCTGGTTAATACGAGCATTTAGCCCCCTGCGAGTAAAAAACAAACACTTCTGACTCACAGTACCGCCGAAATGGATTATGAGCACTCTTTCAGATTCGATCGGCAATCAGAGCCGCCCACACGCCGGCCTTCGCTGGCGCCCCCTCCAACACCGAAACCGGGGCCGACAAATAGGCGTTGCGCAGCGGCGCCGGCGCATCCCACACCCCGTCCAGCACGAGGGCGTCGGCGTCAATACCTGCCGGCAGTTCGGCCAACCACGCTTCTAGCTGAGCATCATCTGCCTGCCCAATCGCCCAGGTAAACGCCGGTTCAGCGGCCTCCAAAAGACGCTGCGCCGTGCGCTGGTGGGAAGGCACTGCAGAGTCTACTACCGCTAACACTGTTGTGACGCCCTCATGAATTGCCTTCTGCAAATCGGCGGCGGTGCGCACCCGGTCCCCCGTGCCGGGCAACAGCGTCTTTGCTCCGGAAAGAAGTACCTGCGCATCTGAGTCAATGCGGCCGGCAAGGCGTAAGGCCCACTCGCGCACCATTTCGGCACTGCCCGTTTGGCCAATTACCACCTGCACGCTACCGGGCGTGGGCTGCGGTAGGGCAGGCGGGCGCATGGCAGAAGCCAATTCCTTGATGGTTTTGCCACTGAAATCCGGTTTTGCACCGAGGGCTACCACATCCTGCGCCGAAAGCACCCGATCGTAATCAGGGAAGGGCCCGGCCTGCTCCAGACGGGCCGGACGCGAAATAGCAGGGCGGGCAACCTTCACCTGCGGCTCCGGGGGCAGCAGCCCCTTCGCAGAGCGCGCCCGCAACTGCGCCACCAACTGGTCGATCCCCTGGTGCACCTGCGCGTCAGCCAGCTCCTTCTGCTGGTCGAACTGCTTGCGAGTCTGAGCTACAAACTCCGTAAGTTCGGCCTCGTCCTTTTCTAAACTCACGCTTTCGCCTCAGCAATGTCGAGCCGGTAGTGCCCGTCCGGAAGAGAAATCCGCTGCATCCCCTGGTATGCCTTCGTTCGAGCAGCCTCAATATCCTGGCCTAAGGCGACAACAGCAAGCACACGCCCCCCAGCAGACACAAGCCCCTGCCCCTTCCGGGCAGTACCGGCGTGAACAACGTGTACGCCCTCGAGTGCTTCGGCCTCTTCCAAGCCCGTCAGCGCTCCCCCCGTCTTCGCCTTCTGCGGGTATCCGGGCGAAGCGAGAACGACGCACACGCCCGCCTGCTCGGACCATTCGAGTTCCCCAAAATCAGCCAGTTTCCCGGTAGCTGCTGCCAACAGCAGTTGCCCCAGCGGAGAGCGCAATCTGGCCAGCACTACCTGAGTTTCAGGGTCGCCAAAGCGGACGTTGAATTCGACAACGCGCACGCCCTTCGAAGTCAGTGCCAGCCCGCAGTAAAGCAGTCCGGAAAAGGGGGTGCCGCGTTCAGCCATGCGCTGCACGGTAGGTACAGCAACCTTCTGCAACACCTGTTCCGTAAGGTCGGCCGGTGCCCACTCCAACGGCGAGTAGGCCCCCATACCGCCCGTGTTGGGGCCTTCATCCCCATCAAGCGCACGTTTGAAATCCTGCGCTGGCGCTAGCGGAAGAACAGTCTTGCCGTCACAAACACAGAACAGGGACACCTCCGGCCCGTCCAAGTATTCCTCGACAATCAGAGAACCGCCGCGCGCAAAAATATCCGCGCCATGGTCAAAAGCCTGCTGCAAATCCGAGGTGACTACCACGCCCTTGCCAGCTGCCAGTCCGTCCTCTTTTACTACGTACGGGGCGCCGAACTCGGCTAGTGCCCCCTGCAGCTCATCCTGATTATGGCAGGTCAATGCGCGAGCGGTAGGTACCCCCGCTTCCTCCATGACCTGTTTGGCAAAGGCCTTCGACCCTTCCAACCGGGCCGCTTCAGCACCGGGGCCGAAACAGGCAATTCCGGCCTGCCGCACCGCGTCAGCTACCCCAGCCACCAGCGGGGCTTCCGGTCCCACCACGACCAAGTCTACACCCAGGTGCTGCGCGGCCTGCGCCACCTGCGCCCCATCGTTAGCGTCGCCCTCGATAAGGGTCGCTACCTGCGAAATGCCTGGATTGCCCGGCATGCAGTAAATGTCGGTTACTTGCGGATCTGCCTTCAGTGCCAGCGCAAGGGCATGTTCGCGCCCGCCTGAGCCAATTACTAGGATCTTCACGGGCTCCACATTACCGCAGATGGTTTACAGATCCTTAGCTACCAGTTCCGCAATCTGGATCGCGTTCAGTGCCGCACCCTTGCGCAGGTTGTCAGAGGTGATCACCATGACCAGGCCGTGGCCCTGCGGGGCAGAATAATCCTGCCTGATGCGGCCCACAAGCGAGGGATCCTGCCCGGCCGCCTGCAAAGGCGACGGCACATCCACCAGGCGCACTCCCGGGGCCTTGGCTAACAGGTTCTTGGCTTGCTCCACACTGAGGGCGTCACGGAATTGCGCGTGCACCACCAGCGTGTGCGAAGTAAACACGGGCACGCGAATACAGGTACCGGACACAGGCAAGTCCGCGATTTCAAGAATCTTGCGGGATTCATTGCGCAGCTTCTGTTCTTCGTCGGTTTCCTCAGTGCCATCTTCCACCAGGTTGCCTGCCAACGCCACCACGTTAAACGCGATGGGGTGCACGTACGGGCCAGTTCCTTCTCCGAGATCCACTGCCCCACCGTCAGTGACCAGCCCCGTCAGGTCCTGCTCCACGCCCTTCTTGGTCTGGCTAATCAGAGTCTTCACGCCCGCGAGCCCAGACCCGGAGACTGCCTGATAGGTGGCTACCTGCAACCGGGTCAGCCCAGCCGCATCATGCAACGGCTTCAGCACAGGCATGGCTGCCATGGTCGTACAATTCGGATTCGCAATGATGCCCTTCGGCCGATTCGAAATCTGGTGCGGATTCACCTCCGACACCACCAGGGGAACCTGCGGGTCCTTCCGCCAAGCCGAAGAATTGTCCACCACCACGGCACCGGCGGTGGCAAACTTGGGTGCGAACTCGCGCGAAGCCGCCCCACCCGCACTGAAAATCGCCAAATCTATGCCCGTCAGATCGGCTGTGGCCACGTCCTCGACAGTTACCGCGGTGCCCCGGTAATCCAGCACTTTGCCCGCACTCCGCGAAGAGGCAAAGAAACGCACCTTGTCAGCTGGGAAATCCCGTTCTGCCAGAATCGTTCGCATCACGCGCCCTACCTGGCCAGTTGCTCCTACGACACCCAGGGTCAAACTCATCGTCCCGTACCTCCATAAACTACCGCCTCGGTTTCGGAGGCGTCTAAGCCGAACGCCGAATGTACGGCCCGCACCGCATCATCCAGCTCGTCCAAATCTGTTACCACCGAAATGCGGATCTCGGAAGTAGAAATCATCTCGATATTGATCCCCGCCTGCGAAAGAGCCCCAAACAGTTTCGCTGACACCCCCGGGTTGGTGCGCATACCGGCCCCCACCAAAGACAGGATGCCGATCTCGCGGTTATCCAAAAGCTCGCGGTAGCCCAGTTCCTCCTTCGCATCCGAGATGGCCTGCAGCGTGCGGCGCGAATCGGCCTCGGGAAGAGTAAAAGAGACGTTCGCCCTGCCCTGTTCAGAAACGCCCACGTTCTGCACAATCATGTCAATGTTGGCACCCACAGATGCCACAATTTCAAACAGCTTAGCTGCTGCGCCAGGCTTATCTGGAAGCCCTACCACCGTGATCTTCTCTTGGGAACGATCATGGGCAATGCCGCTAATAATAGGTGCTTCCACGGAATACTCCTCACTGGTTGGAAGGGCTGCCTTAGGAACGACTCCCCGCAGTGCCGCCGAAGCTGGCCCATCGGAAATCCACGTTCCTTCCTTGCTGGAAAAAGACGACCGCACGTGTAGAGGCACACGGTAGCGGCGAGCAAATTCGACCGCCCTCAGGTGCAGGATCTTCGCTCCGTGCGCCGCCAGTTCCAACGTCTCTTCAAAGTCGGCCCGTTGCAGCCTGTGCGCCATGGGCACCACTCGCGGGTCTGCACTAAATAGGCCATCTACATCCGTATATATTTCGCACACGTCCGCGTGCAACGCCTGGGCGAGGGCGACCGCCGTAGTGTCCGAGCCGCCACGGCCAAGGGTGGTCACGTCGTCAAAATCGTTTACCCCTTGGAAACCGGCCACTACCGCAACATTACCGGCCTGAACTGAGCGGGCAATGCGTTCAGGAATGAGGGCGGTGATCGAGGCACGCCCGTACTTCGCATCCGTGTGAATGCCTGCCTGCGGGCCAGTGAACGCGCTAGCTTCCTTACCTTCCGCCGTTATTGCCATGGCCAACAGTGACATGGAGATGCGTTCGCCAGCAGTAAGAAGGATGTCCATCTCGCGTTGCGCCGGTTCAGAAGATACCTGACCTGCCATATCCAGCAGGTCGTCCGTAGTATCCCCCATGGCCGAAACAACCACAACTACCTGGTGGCCCGCGTTAGTAGTGGCCACAACCCGCCTGGCCACTCGTTTGATCGAGTCGACGTCAGCAACGGATGAGCCACCATACTTCTGGACGATAAGTGCCACTTCACTACTCCTTGGGCGCGGTCCCACCACCAGCTAATACAAGTTGCCAGAGGGGTGCCCTAACCTTACGGCTACATACAGAATTGGCAAAATTACTACAATATTTTGAGATTGGATGGTTAAAGCATTTCAACCATGTCGGCGATCGATTCAAAAACCTTAGTGGGCCGGTAAGGGTACTTGAAGATCTCCTCGCGGTCAGTGGAACCAGTCAGCACCAGGTAGGTGCGCAACCCTGCCTCAATACCCGCTTGCACGTCCGTATCCATGCGGTCGCCCACAAAAGCCGTCGTTTCAGAGTGTGCGCCCAACTTGTTCAACCCTGCCCTGATCATCACCGGGTTCGGCTTACCCACAAAGTACGGCTTGTGACCGGTGACCGCTTCAATCATTGCGGCAACAGCGCCGTTAGCGGGCAGGATCCCGTTCTCGGAAGGACCAGACACGTCCGGGTTAGTGGCAATAAATTTGGCACCCTTTTGGATTAGGCGGCAGGCTTGGGTGATCACTTCGAAGGAGTAAGTACGGGTCTCGCCTAACACCACGTATTCGGGGTTGCGATCGGTCATAATGTAGCCGGCCTCGTGGAGGGCAGTGGTAAGTCCTGCCTCGCCAATAACAAAAGCGGTGGACCTGGGTGATTGTTGGGTTAGGAAAGAGGCCGTAGCCAGGGCCGACGTCCAGATGTTCTGTTCGGGCACATCCAACCCCGAATGCGCCAACCTGGCAGACAGATCCCGCGGGGTGAAGATCGAGTTATTGGTGAGCACCAAGAAAGGCTTCTTGTCTTCCTTCAACTTCTCGATAAATTCAGCTGCACCGTTCAAAGCGGTGTTTTCGTGGACAAGAACGCCGTCCATATCCGAAAGCCATGCTTCCGGTTCGGGCAGCTCAGAGACCGGTACGATGGAGTCGAAATCAACCACGATGTGTTCCTTCCTAACAGTGGCTTCCAGTCTACCGGATCTAAACCTGACGACGACCTTCTAAAGCCCTACCCAAAGTTATTTCATCAGCGTATTCAAGGTCCCCACCGACCGGCAGACCAGAGGCCAGGCGGGTAACCTTTAGGCCTAGTGTTCCCAAAGTTCGCGCCAGGAACGTGGCGGTGGCTTCGCCCTCGATATTAGGGTCGGTTGCCAATATGACTTCTTGGACCGTATCCCCACCAAGCCGGGTAAGCAGTTCGCGGATGCGCAGTTGATCAGGCCCCACCCCATTCAGCGGATCGATAGCCCCTCCGAGGACGTGGTACAGGCCCCGGTAGGAGCGGGTGCGTTCGATGACGCCGATGTCTTTCGCTTCTTCTACCACGCAGATTAGCGAGGCATCGCGGCGCGGGTCTGTACATATCTGGCATTCTTCACCTTCGGAAATGTTGCCACAGGTGGTGCAGAAACGTACCGAGGATTTGACCTTGGAAATGGTAGAGGTGAGCAGATCTACGTCCTCGGTATCCATCTCCAGGATGTGAAAGGCGAGCCGTTCAGCCGACTTGGGGCCTATGCCTGGTAGGCGGCCAAGCTCGTCGATTAGGTCTTGCAGGGTACCTTCGTACAAATCTATTCCTTA
Source organism: Actinomyces sp. UMB0138 (assembly GCF_002849225.1). Taxonomy (GTDB): domain Bacteria; phylum Bacillota; class Negativicutes; order Veillonellales; family Veillonellaceae; genus Veillonella; species Veillonella parvula_H. Next base: position 486,636 of record NZ_PKMC01000002.1, on the reverse strand, counting down.
GTGTCCGAGATGATGCGGGCGCCCAGTATGTCCTCCACCGCGGCCAATCCCACCACCCCCGTGTCTTCAGCTTCAGGATCGTCCGGGCTCACATTGTCGTCAACGTTCTGAACCGGGGCTTCGGGTTGGGCACCCCTCGCCAGGGTCTCCTCGATAATTTCGCGGGCTCCCTGGTGGGTGGGGATAGGGTCCGGGTCAAACTGTGCTACTGGCGGAGTGGGCTGGCCAAATTCTTCGCTTCGCCCAGCCGGATGCTGCGCGTTTATTTTGTGCAGCGGCGTGACGTTCGAGGGCGTCTCCTGCGGCGGGGAAGGTGGGGTAGCAATCGGGCCCCACCCATCATCCGCGTCAGCGGCAGGGGATGAATCAGCATCTGCCCACCCAGGCTCTTGTGGCGCCACTGGCGGTTCAGCTACCTGGGGCCATCCTGGCTGGTCTTCCTGCGGGTCAGGGACCGAGTTGGCGGGTTGCGCAATGGGCCCCCACGAATCGTCCTCCGAATCATCTGCGGGCTCTTCCGGAACTTGCGCAGCGGCCTGCGGTTGAGAACCTCCATTCTGCCTGTGAACTGCATTTACATGCTGATTTTGGTTTTTCTCAGCAGACCCTTGCTTCGAACCTTGAGCGGGTTGGCGCCGCTGCGCCGGGGTGGGATTAGGGTCATCCGCACTGAGGGCAACAACCTGCAGTTTCACCCCTAATACCTGATACAGCGCATTCGAGAGCACCTGAGTGTGGGTACCCGAGTTGAATGCCTGAGCCATCCCCGGGCTCTGGTAGCGGATAGTCAACTGCCCATCCGTCACGGTCCCCAACTGGGCCTGAGTAAGGCGCCCCCAAGTGGAACGGGCATGGTTTTGCGCCAGAAATTCGGTTACCTCCTGCCACCTGTTACGGATCGTTTCCGACGTGGTCCCGTCAGAGGAGGCAGACGGCTGGTTGGCAGGCGCCGGAGAGTCTGGCACTTTCTGCGCCGGCGGCGCTTCGACGGACCGAGGGCGTTCCGATTTCACAGATTCTGGCCGAGCATGCACCTGCATGGTTGCCTCTTGCGAGGGCTGCGGCTTTTCTGGTTCACTCTGAGAATCTTGTCTTCCGGCAGGTTCGGGGCTGGCCGTCTGCGCCTGCTGCGGTTCACCCGCTTCCTCGGCTGGAGCTTGCAAGTTTGGCTGAGCAACCTGCTGTAGCGGCTTTTCTGACTGGGCGGGCGCTGCTGCCTCCCCGCGAGTAGCTGCCGACGATTCCGGCTGCGAGGCCCGGCTAGTCGCGGCCGACTGATTAGCCCCGCCACGCCTCTTAGACAGCATCTGTCTAATAGCTGCCGGCGAATCGGGTAGGTCAGGGTTGGCTACCGCGGTAGCCGCGCTAGGCGCTACCGCCACCGTCTGGGCAGGTAGCAGCAGCTTGGCGATCAACAGTTCCAGCTGCAAACGGGGGCTGATAGCACCCGACATAGCGGTGAGGGCCTCATTTGTCAGATCTGCCGCCCTAGACAAGTCAGCAGCTCCCATCACCTTCGCCTGGGTGAGCATCTGGTCGAGTTCGTCCTGAGGGATGCCCTGCAAGGCTTCGATGGCTCCCCCATTTGATACGGATATAACCAACAGGTCACGAAGGCGCTGCAACAGATCCTCTACGAAACGCCTGGGATCATGGCCGGATTCAATAATGCGTTCCACAATACGGAAAGCACCAGCCCCATCGCGGCCGGCAATCGCGTCAACCGTCTGCGCCAGCAGCGTAGAGTCAGTGTAGCCCAACAGGTGGACAGCCATTTCATAGCTGAGCACTTCGGTGTCACAGCCAGCCATCAGCTGATCAAGTACCCCCAACGTGTCGCGCACAGATCCACCGCCAGCGCGCATGACCAGGTTGAGCACCCCGCCCTCGGGAGAAATTCCTTCTTTAGCGCACATGTCCGCAAGAAAACCGCGCATGATTTCGGGAGGCACAAGGCGGAACGGGTAATGGTGGGTGCGCGATCGGATGGTAGAGATAACCTTCTCGGGTTCCGTGGTAGCAAAAATGAACTTGACGTGTTCGGGCGGCTCTTCCACCAGCTTCAGCAGCGCATTAAACCCAGCCGAGGTGACCATGTGCGCCTCGTCGAGGATGAAGATCTTGAACCTGTCGCGAACGGGAGCGAAAGCGGCACGCTCCCGCAGCTCACGCGCATCATCAACACCGTTGTGCGAGGCAGCATCGATCTCTACAACATCAAGCGAGCCCGGACCACCCGTAGCCAATTCGCGGCACGAATCACACTGGCCACACGGGGTGTCCGTAGGATACTGCGCGCAGTTCAAGCATCGTGCCAAAATGCGGGCGGAGGTAGTCTTACCGCAGCCGCGAGGGCCAGAGAAAAGGTATGCGTGGGTGACCTTTTGCGCCCGAAGGGCAGCCATAAGCGGCTTAGTCACGTGTTCTTGCCCGATCACCTGGTCAAAAGTGTCGGGACGGTAACGGCGATATAGGGCTGTGCTCACGCCTCTACTTTAGAGGGCGTCACCCACATTTGATACTTGGGGCGCCCAGAGCGAAAAATAAGGATCCCTCACGCACCCGGCAGAGCTACCCTATCCTTGCTGCCTTCCGGCCCTGGGGAGGTTCAGGTGATACCGTCACATGAGGGATCGGCTCCAGTGTACACGGCAGTAAGGCTGCTGTGGAACCAGAAGCAGCAACTACTGTCGTGACATGATGCATAGGTGGCGAAAAAGTGCTGCTAAGAACAAGATGTGGCACACCTCCCAGCTTTCTAGTTTTACTAGTCAGGCAGTTTTAAGTACACTTATTGAAGCGCGTTTGCGTATCTGGAGGATTCGCATAGTGGCCTAGTGCGCACGCTTGGAAAGCGTGTTGGGTGCAAGCCCTCGGGGGTTCGAATCCCCCATCCTCCGCCAGCACCCCGCTGTCCCGTTGGAACGGCGGGGTTTTTCGTTGTAATTGGGCGGGAAAGTCCAAAGAGTGAATGCGCTTCGGTATGTGCCCGTAGCCGCTAATGTGCAACAAAATAGACCTAAAATAGGCCCGCCAAACCGGCGCGCTCTAGTGGGAAAACTAAAGTTACCCGGCGGAGGCTCGAACCCTTTCTTGAATTCTTTCGCCAGCTAGACCGGCGGCTGCCTACCGAGAGCACGGCCAGTTTGACTTGCTGGTCCACCAGCTAAACCTGGGCTTGTAAGTGCTGTGCGGCAGGGCGACCTCACCCCCGATAAGGCGGCAATTGCAGCCTGCGCGTAAAAAGTAATCAATTCGGCTATCTTAAGACTTTTCCCCTCCACAGGAATTGACGGCGAGCCTCGGTGTTTTTTCGACCTTTGGCGTTTTCAGCGAAACATGGTGTAGATCGCCAAGGCTGGACGAAAACACCATGGATCGACAGGCTCCCGCCCCTAGGCCCAACACCGCGAAGCCACCCTCGCCAATCGTCTAGGCGGAAGCAGAGTAAAGTCCTGCCTATACCAATGTCCGGTAAGGAGGACCAATGCACATCCCGCAGTGGACGGTGACCGCTTTCTTGAAACTCACGAGGGCGAACCGCGCCTACCTAGACCCGGCGGCGGCTCGGAAGCGAATCGCGAAAAGAGCGCTATTGCCCCAGCCGATTGTGCCACGCTTCTTTCCGGGAAAGACACAGGTGCGCATCAAGGTCACCTACTCGGCAGGCCAGTACATATACGTGCTAGTGCCAAATGATCAGCAGCCACGGGGCGCATTCGTGTACGTGCACGGGGGTGGCTGGGTCAACCAGATCGCACCCCAGCACTGGCAGTTAGCAGCCGAGATGGCCACCACCACCGGGCGGGCAGTTCTACTTCCTATCTACCCGCTCATACCTTTTGGCACGGCAGCGCAGGTGATCCCTTCCATAGGCCGGATCACCCTGGCGGCTAAAGAAAAGTTTGGAGAAGTCGCCTTAGGCGGGGACTCGGCTGGGGGCCAGATTGCACTGTCCGCGGCCCTCGAAATAAGAAAAACTGCCACCATGCCAATCGTTCTGATATCGCCCGCCCTCGACGCCACCTTCTCGAACCCACATATCCCCGCAGCGCAGCAGGCAGACCCGTGGCTGGGCGTACCCGGATGCAAAGTGTTCCTAGAAGAGTGGGCCGCAAGCACCCCGCTAACCGATCCGAAAGTCAGCCCTCTACTAGCACCCGCAACGGAGCTAGCCTCGCTAGGACCGGTCACGATCTTTACCGGTACCGCAGACATCTTCAACCCGGACGCCCACCTGCTCGCGCACAAGATCGCTGCCGAGGGCGGCCACTATGATCTGGTAGAAGAACCCTCAGGACTGCACGTTTACCCGCTTTTGCCAACGCGCGCCGGAGCTGCTGCACGGGCCCAAATCTGCGCCCTCATGCGCACCCATTAAGGCCTCCACCACCTACCCGCCTCCAGCGTTAGTTGCCCCGCCCTCGTTCTTTGGTCGGACCCCGAACGCGTGCTAAACCTGTATGCATGAGCGCAACAGCATGGATCATCCTATTCATTGCCGGCATTGGGGCGGGCCTTTCCAAAGGACTCATCCCAGGAGCGTGCATGATCGCGGTAGCACTCGCCGCGATCGTCTTGCCAGCGAAAGAATCAGTAGGGGTGCTACTGATCATTTTGCTGTTCGGCGATCTGCTAGCGCTGTGGTTTTACCGAAAGGACGCTAACTGGCCGATCCTGAAGAAGCTAATGCCCGTTGTTGTCCTAGGTGTCCTCTTGGGCACCGTGTTCTTACGCTTAGCCTCCGACGCGGTGGTTCGGTACGGCATCGGCATTGCCCTGATCGTCCTTACGCTTATGCAGCTTGCGATCACCTATATGCCGCACAAACATAGGGCGCCAAAGTCGCCTACTCTGCGCAATGTTTCCAGCGCCTTCTACGGCACCCTTGCCGGATTTGGCACGATGGTAGCCAATGCTGGTTCGCCCGCGCTGACCCTGTATCTGCTGTCAAGGCGAATGGATGTGAGGGCGTTCCTTGGCACCTCCACCTGGTTCTTCTTTCTAGTAAACGTAATCAAGACACCATTTTCGGTTTTCGCGGGCGTGCTCAGCTGGCACGCGTTCACCATTGCCCTACCGCTAATACCGGCCGTGGCCATCGGCGCCGTCATTGGCTACCTGCTGGCAAAACGGATTGACCAAAAGCTCTTCGACTTCCTTGCCTACGTGGTAACTATTGGCGGCGGCATCGTGCTGCTGGTGGCTTGAACTGGCCTCCGTCTGCCTCTCCCTTGTCCGGATCGGGGGCAGCATTAGACGCAGCTCCTAACATCCATACAATAGTTGACATGGATGCGATAATAACCGTGGCGGGAGTCGATCACACTGGAATTGTGTCGGCTGTTGCAAACGCCCTGGCTGAAGAAAAAGTAAACATTGTAAATATTTCGCAGACGCTGATGGACCAGTACTTCACGATGATCTTGCACTGCGAATTTGACGCCGACCGCCTGCCCATTTCTGCTTTGCAGGAACGCATGGGCAAGGTTGCCGCGGCCGAGAATCTGATCATCAAGGTTCAGTCCGAGGCCATTTTCGACGCCATGCACGAGGTATAACTTGGCTACTTACAACAAGATTCTAGATACGCTGCAGATGATCGAAGAGGATCGCCTGGACATCCGCACCGTAACCATGGGGATTTCGCTGCTGCAGTGTGCCGATCCCAACCTGGACCGCCTGTGCAAGAACATTTTCGACCGGGTAACCACGCAGGCGCAAAACCTAGTGCAGGTAGCCCGCGATATCGAGGGCGAACTGGGCATTCCCATTGTGAACAAGCGCGTGTCCGTGACTCCTATTGCGCTGGTGGCAGCCAGTGCGGCAAAGTCTGCCGAGGACATGGTGAAAGTGGCGCGCACTCTGGACGCTGCAGCCCGCGAGGTAGGAGTCGATTTTATTGGCGGCTACAGCGCCATTGTTGACAAGGACGCGACAACAGCTGACAAGCTGCTGATCGATTCGATCCCCCAGGCGCTGGCACAGACTGAATACGTCTGTTCGTCGGTGTCGATTGGTTCCTCGCGCTCCGGGATAAACATGTCTGCCGTAGCAAAGATGGGGCAGGTAGTGAAGCAGGCGGCCGAGGAGACTGCCGACCGCAGTGCCATCGGGGCTGCCAAGCTGGTCGTGTTCTGCAATTCCGTGGGCGACAACCCGTTCATGGCAGGCGCCTTCCACGGCGTTGCCGAACCGGATGTGGTGCTGTCCGTGGGCGTATCCGGGCCGGGGGTGGTGCGCCGCGCCCTCGAGAAGGCTTCCGGTCTGTCTTTTGGCAAGTGTGCCCAAACTATAAAGAGGGCGGCGTTCCAGATCACTCGCGTTGGCCAACTAGTTGGCAACATGGCGGCCGATCGGCTTGGGGTTCCCTTCGGCATCGTAGATCTGTCGCTCGCCCCCACCGCCGAGGTCGGCGATTCGGTTGCGCGCATCCTCGAAGAGATGGGCGTAGAGCGCGTGGGCGCACCCGGAACCACCGCCGCCCTCGCCCTGCTTAATGATGCGGTAAAGAAGGGTGGGCTGATGGCGTGTGGCCACGTGGGCGGCCTTTCTGGTTCCTTCATTCCCGTTTCGGAAGACATTGGCATGATCGAGGCAGCAGAAATGGGCGCGATCACCATCGACAAGCTGGAAGCAATGACGGCGATCTGTTCGGTGGGGTTGGACATGGTTGCGATCCCAGGAGACACCTCGGCCGACACTATTGCCGGCATGATCGCTGACGAGGCAGCCATCGGCATGATCAATCACAAGACCACCGCGGTGCGCGTAATTCCCGTACCCGGCATGAACGTGGGCCAGACCGTAGAGTTCGGCGGATTGCTGGGGCGCGCGCCAATTATGGAAGTGTCTAAATATTCCTCTAGTGCACTGGTAGCCCGCGGCGGTCGCATCCCCTCGCCAGTGCACGGCTTTAAGAACTAAACGCTAGCTGCGGCCGGTTATAGAAACTAAACACAGTTAGGAGTCCGGATGGATTTCAGCCAGTTCACTGCCCTGACCGTTGCCTGGGTGGCAATCATTATTACGCCCGGGCCGGATTTCTTTCTGACGTTGCGTTCTGGCACGATTTCCCGCCTCCACGGGCTAAAGACTGCGGCGGGAATTGTGCTGGGTGTACTGCTGTGGCTGGCTGCAGCGATTGCTGGCTTGGGCGCTATTGCGAAGGCTTTCCCCTGGGCGATCACCATCATTTCGGTGCTTGGCGGCTTCTACCTGATCTGGTTGGGGTGGCAGGCTATCCGTTCTGCTCTTGCTGCGCGCCGTCCTGCCGAGGACGGCAAAGAGGAGGTCAAGGACTACCTGAATTCGCACCCATTCCGGTCCGGGTTGCTGACTAATCTGACTAACCCGAAGGCGGTCATCTTCTTCGGCGCCATCTTGTCTAATTTCCTGCCCACGAACCTATCTGTCCTGTCCATGAGCGCCATGGTGGTCTACCTGATCAGCATGGAAGTGATCTGGTTTGGGGCGGTAGCGCTGCTAATTTCTACCCCGAAGGTACAGCGGTGGGTAAACCGCTACCGTTCTGTGATGGATGGGGGCACCGGCATCATCATGCTGGTGCTGGCTACCGTGCTGTTGGGTAAGGGCGTAGCCGAAGTGTTCTAGCGGGCCTCTGAGGGCGACTAAGCCGCCCTAGGGTCGGGCCCGCCAGCTCGCTTAGTTCAGAGTTCCTGGCGGATTGGCCAGTTCTTCGGAGGGACGCCAGTCGCGCCGCACGTGTTCTTCTTCGTGTTCGATGGCGGCCTGCGGGTTGATCCACCCGCGTCCGCTCTTGCCCCAGTAGAACAGGCCGGACAGCACTGCGGCTATGAAGATGATGCTCATGACGATCAGCACCGGCCACGGCCCCACCGAGAAGATTAGTGGAGCAACCATGGCGGTAATGATGCCGCCGCCGAAGAAGGGTTCGAATACCAGCTGTTTGAAGCCGAACGCTTCGAAGCAGGGCGACTTGCCTTCCGGGTCGACGATGCGCATCAGGATCAGGCCGGTGGCGGTAACGCCCATGCCCTGCCCGAAGTCGCCAATGCCGCGTTCAAACCAGTATTCGGGGATGGTGCGTGGGGTCAGCCACAGCAGCACAAACAGGTTTAGCACCACGCCGCCAAGGCACAGCACGAGGAACGGCACCAGGTTGTCTGAAATGGCCTTGATAGAGATAGTTGCCATGGCAGCCAGAATCAAGATGTCCAGTGCAAGGCCTTGAATACGAAGCATCATTTGCGAATCGATGATGTGCGAGTAGCCAACGGCTTTCAGCAGCACCTGCACAATAATGCCGCCGATCATTGCCAGCGGGAACAGGGGCACGAAGGCCATCAACTTGATGTGGTCAATCCACAGCATCTGTTCCATCCACTGCAGCCCGGAAAGCATTGCCTGGCCGATCAGGATTGCCAGTGCAAGGAACGCTACGTGCAATGACAGGGGTTCGATCGAGGACGGACGCACGGTCATGTGTGCTGCCACGTAGTTTTCGTCAGAACGGAACAGACCCTGCTGCTCTTCGACAGAGCGGTTAGCCGTCTCTTTGACAATCTGGGTGCGGCCGGTGCGCACGGCCCAGTTGATCAGCGCAACGCCTAGGACTACGCCCCCTACGAGGCCGACAGTAGCAACACCGATGGAAAGGTCGCCGCCCTCGGACCACCCTAATTCTTTGAACACGGGGATCATGCCGGCGGCGGTACCGTGTCCGCCCTCGTAACCAATTTCGATCAGTGCGCCCGCCATTGGGGAAATACCGAACAGTGGCACCAATATGGCAACGGTCAGTAGCAGGCCGGCAACGTATTGGCCAGTTGCCATTGCCACGCCAACCGATAGCTGGGGGCCCGCAATATTGACGATGCGTTTAGGACCCGGCAGATCCTGGCCCATGAACAGCGTGGCAAACACTACTGAGATTAGCAGCCCCGGAAGGGTTGACCAGATGCTGAGGACGTTTTCCCCTAGCAGCCCGCCGTCGGCAAACTGGTGGTAGCCGAGCTTGTCAGCGATCGCCCCAAAAACGCCGGGCCCAAGAAAGAGCGCCACGAATCCGCCTACGATTGACGAGGGGAGGAAGATCTTTTGAATCCACCTTACTTTTACGCGCAGCACCTTGCCGATAAGCAAAAATATGCCCAGCAACAGCAATGCGAAGCCAACTTGTTTTGCGTCCATTACCTGCTCCTCTGCTAGTTAACGGGACCCCTGTAGCCCTGGGATCAGCTAGCGCGAGGCGCAGCAGATTAAGGTGCGTGGGTCAAGACACTGCTTCAGTTGCATAAAATCTTTCTAAAGAATGTCAATTTTTAGCCATGCCTGCATGACTCCATGTCACTAAAGCAAAATGGTTCCCAAATTTGCCGCCAAGGCAAATTTACTTAGTCGCCTTAGATTCAGTAGCAGCGTACAAATCTTTCAACTGGGTATTGAAGTAGGGCGAGCCCATGAAGGAATCGTCCTGCGGACCAAAGGAGGACAGTCCGCGAACATAGCCCACCTCGGCCGCCTTGCTGTAGTGAGCAAGCCACGGCCCACCGGAGGCGCCGACGCCAAACTTCGAACCGGCAATGGTACTAAAACGCCGCTCCCCCCAGTCGTAGCTCTTGCCGTCGCCCTCGAAGAAAGACACCTGTTCGCCCTCCTTAATGTCGCTGGGATAGCCCACCATCAGCGCGTGGAAGTTCAGCGGACCCCCTGCAATAAGGCCGTGCCCACCTACTTCGTCAACTACCTTTTTGCCCTTCGAATTCGGCGCGGTTTCTACCATAGCCACATCGCCTACTACCCCATCCACACTAAAGTTGTACTTTGTCCACTCGGGGGTGGTGCGCATCTTCTTGGCAGCGAACTTGCCGTGCGGGGCCTGCCCATCCTTGTATCCAGGCACGAACACCCAGTTCTTCACCCACTTCTTCGACCGAGCCGAGATCACGCAGTGCCCTGCGGTCAGCACCACGGTCTTCTTTGGGGTATTCACGGCAGCGGCCGAGCAGCGCGAATCGTGGTCGAGCGCCGGATCCCGGTAGAACACTTTGCCATTTACGGCTCCCACCGCCGTCACCTTCGTGTCATCACTCTTGGAATACGCCGCCTTGCCGAGGGGAGCTTTCGGCTGAGTGAGCACCGTTTCCTGCTCCGTATAGTCTGCGGGCATCTTCGCTGTTGGCGCGGCGCTACGGGTGCGGATTCGCGTCCGGAAGGGTGTCGAGGGCGACTCTGGCGGCTGCGCGGCACGCATCCGCTGTGGCGTCCAATATTCAACCGTGAGCTCCGGATCGGCCTGCTCGGGAGAAGTAATAGTGCCATCCGCGCCGCCGACGGGTAGCTCATCTGCTCCTGCTGCCGGGACCATAACAACTGTAGCGATCATTGCGAGCGCTGCTACTGCGCCCAGCGAAGACTTCCTTGCCGACATCGCGACCCTTTCCATTGGGAGAACATTTACCAGAGTATAAGGTGCGCGAGCGTATGCACAGGGGTTAGGCGCGTGAGAGTAGGTACATTAGTCCAGGCCGGCGCCCTAATACGGCCAGCTAGTTGGCATGCATGGCGGCTTCGTGGTGCTCGTGCCCAGGTTCTTCGAGCTGGAAGGTGCAGTGATCAATCCCCCACTGATGTTGGGCCGTATGGGTCAGCTCGTCCAAGATGCGCGGCCCGGATCCATCAACCCACGCCTGCTCGCTGACGCGCACGTGCGCACTCAACACCGGCACGCCTGAGGTCAGCGCCCACACGTGCAGCGAGTGGATTGCGTCTACGCCCTTGGCGGCAGCTAGCGAGGCGCGGATTTCCTTGACATTCATACCTTCCGGCACGCCTTGCATGATGATGTTTACCGCCTTTTTCAGCAGGACGAAGGTGCGCGGCAAGATGATCAAGCCCACGGCGGCCGCAGCGATGGCGTCGATCCGGTTCCACCCGAAGGCAACGTTCAGCACCCCCGAGAGGATGATACCGGCGGCGCCGATGCCATCACTCATGACTTCGAGGAAGGCGGCTTTCACGTTCAAAGATTCTTTTTGCCCGCCGGCCAGCAGGAAGAGCGACACGGCCGAACCGATAACGCCAACTACCGCAAAGCCGATCACGCCCACGCCGTGCACCTGCGGCGGGTTAATCCAGCGATCTACCGCCTCGTAGGCAATGAAGACACCCACCCCTAGCAATAAGAAGCAATTGATGAGGACGGCAATAATCTCCGCCCTCATCCACCCGTAGGTGCGCCTGGGGGAAGCCTTGCGGGTTGCCAGCCAGGCAGCTATCAGGGCGATCAGAATGCCCGAAGAATCGACGGTCATGTGCATCGCTTCGGCGACTAGGGCCAGGGAGTTTGCCCACCAGGCGCCGATCAGTTCAGCGAGGATGATTAGTAGGTAAATAAAGAAGACAATTAGTAGGCGGCCCCGGTGGGCGCCGGTGGCGGTTTGCTCGCCGACCCCGTGATCGTGGCTGTGGCTATGGCTGTGGCCCATTACAATTCCTAGTTCTTTAATTCGTTTCGTGACGCACGTGATCGAGCGTGAGCTGCAAGGATGCTTTCACGTGGGTGTCAATAATGCGGTAGTAGGCCATGCGGCCCTCGCGACGGACGGCAACTACGTGGTGCGCACGAAGTAGCCGGAGTGCGTGCGAGGTGGCCGATTCGTTCATCTGGGCTAACTGTGCCAAGTCCCCTACGCACATTTCGTCGACCTCTAGGAGTACCAGCAGCAGCCGCAACCGGGCCGGATCGCCAAACAGTCGCATAATCTGCGCAATCTGCTGTATTTCATCTTCGGCGGGCAGGGTGGCCCGCAGTAATTCAAAACGCGGCTTGTCTGCGTCACATTCGGCTTGCGCATTACTCGATGCCACCACAAGCACCCCTTTTAGTTTCACACCTGAACAACTGTTCAGACATTAAGATAACTGACTTGGGGGCGGCGCGCAAGACGCTAGCGCACCCACACTCGATCGCATGCATATCTTGCCTTCCCCTCGCCCCTACCAAAAAGAAGTCTTGCCGCTAGCGGGCGCACTGATCGCCGCGGTGGCGGAGTGCCCCGATCGCTAGCGTCAAGACTGTTGTGGCAAACGCTTAACTCAAGCAAGCAGCTGCGCGGTTTAGGCCGGCGGAAAGAAGCCCACGTGCGAATAGAACACGGTAAACGATAGGAACACCCACGTGACACCGCAACCCCATGTCAGCAGGGTGGCGATGCGGCCGACCCACTTATTTTCGGGGGCGAAGGGGGCAAGCATCGCCGCAATCCCACTGAAACCGTACAGGCACATAACCATAAGTGGCTCCCAAATTTGCCCCGCCATCAAGCGGGCGATGGGTTCAATGTCTGGCGGCCGCCACATGCCGAAGTGCATTCCTGCGATGGCGAACATGACTAAGCCGACACCTCCAACCGCGGCCACGTAAAGGATTGGGCGCAGCGTGCCGACTAGATCGAGCGGCCGCTCCTTGCGGTCAGCGGCCTTTTGCGCGGCAATAATTGCTAGCCCGGCAATAAAGGTGAGCAGTCCGTATAGCGCTGCAGGCTCGCCGAAGGTGACGTTGTCAACGGTGCAGCAAAATGCGCCGTCGACCTCTTTTAGCGGCCACATCAGCGTCATGTACATGCCGGTCACGCCCAGATATGCGCCGAGGGCGACGAAGGCCCACCCCCAGCCTGTCAGGGTGCGTGCCTTTCCTGGCACCGCTGCCTGCGCGCGGGCTGCGGTGCGGGCGAACACGACTGCCAGAATCATGATGGTGCCGGCTACCAGCGCCATTGTCGTATTGAAAGTAACCCCCTGCATTATCATGACTACCTCCTTTCTGCCAGGACGGCCTGGCGGATACTAAGGAGGGCCACACTAGCCCCGAAGGTGATGCACCAGCAGAGGGCGCCAATGTCCCTGCCAGTTTCACTGGATGCAGTTACCCAAAAGATGATTCCAACTAACACTCCAATCACAATCACGGGCCAGAGTATTTTCACGATCAGGCTTGCCCAACGCCGCGCGGCTTCGTCGTCGACCTCGGCGGGCAACCCGGTAAAGCTATCTAAGTTGTCCATACCTGTTACCTTAGTCCTATAAAACCGCTTTGACCAGAGCATTATGAGAATCTTCTAATTAAATATCTAATTTCTGCCACTGGCGATACCGCCTCTCATCCGCTAATTGACGGTGCACCAGGTCACCTTATTTCCTAGACTTTTTGTATGAACATTGGAAAATCTGACTTGGAAGTTTCTGGAATTGCGCTGGGCGCAAACCCCTTCGGGTGGACCGCTGACGAAGCTACTACCTACAAAATTTTGGACGCCTTCGCCGATGCGGGCGGCAACATGATCGACACCGCTGACGTGTATTCGGCGTGGGCGCCAGGCAACCAGGGCGGAGAATCTGAATCCGCCATGAAGCGTTGGCTCTCTGCCAATCGGGAGAAAGTGCTGGTTGCCACCAAGGTCGGCCAGAAGCCGGACAGGAAGGGGTTGGCTCCCGAAAATATCCGTAAGGCGGCGCAGGAGTCAGCCGAGCGCATGGGGGTCGAACAGATCGACTTGTATTACGCACACGAGGACGATCCCGAGGTGCCGATGGACGAGTTCGCCCACGCTTTTTCGGAGTTGGCCGAGGAGGGCCTGATCCGCGAGATCGGGATATCGAACTTTGAGCCGACTCGCTTTACCGAGTGGATGCAGATCGCGAAGAAGAACGGATTCCGCGCTCCGGTGGCGATGCAGCCGCATTACAACCTGGTCACGCGCGCCGATTTCGAGGACGAGCGCGCCCCGATAGCCCGGGAATACAACTTGGCGGTGTTCCCCTACTTCTCGCTCGCTTCCGGCTTCTTGACTGGCAAGTACAAGCGGGATGAACCTGTGCGCGGGGACCGCAAGGACATGGTTGCGCCCTACCTGAACGACCAGGCTTTCGACACGGTTGACCAACTGAAGGCCATTGCCGACAAGCGGTCAGTCACTCCGGGTGCGGTGGCGCTAGCGTGGCTGCACGCTCAGGACACGGTGGCGGCCCCGCTCGCTTCAGCCCGCAACACCGAGCAGCTGGAGCAGATTATGGTTGGCGCTACCTTGCAGCTCGACCCGGACGAGGTCGAAGCACTAACTAAGGTGTCCCAGGGACTATAACCGTCCCTTTTGCCACATCTACCGCCCTCGGCGCGAGTCTGCCACCGCCCCGAGGGCGGTACTTTTTAAACCGATTTGCACGGTCGATGGTAAGTCGCCCTCGCATGCAAGAATTCACATTTCTGACATCTCCGCAGCACATGGCCAATGGTGACGCACTCCACATTCTTGAATGATTTTCATTTTTCCGCAGCGCCGCGCGAAAGAGTCCCTGAAGGAAAAATATGGCAACTTTTCCATGTGGGCGTGTAAGTCAAAAAGCTAATCACATTGATGTAACCTACCTATGTGCCAACCACTAGATATGGGGTCTAGGGCGTCTGGCTAACACAAGATATTGCTTCTACCTGGGGGGTTACGAAATGGTTACCGCGGCTGCTAACACGAAGGAAACAACACTGGTCGAAAAACGTGATGGCCGAACGGTAACTTTCGACGCCAGCAAGATTTACCGGGCTGTCTACCTAGCCATGAACGATCAAGGGATTGATGATCCAGCATTCGTTTCCGACACCACAGAGGACGCGATCGCTTCCCTGCCGGACGGCACATTAGACATCCCCACCATTCAACGTGCGGTCGAGGATGCGCTCATGTCCTCCAGGTACCCACAGGTTGCGCGCGCCTACATCGAGTACCGCCACGACCGCGACAAGGCACGCGAAACCGCGATGGACGTTTCCGCCTCCTTAGATAAGCTGATGCGTCGCGACAAGACCGTGGTAAACGAGAACGCGAACAAGGATTCGACCGTTTTCAACACCCAGCGCGATCTGACCGCCGGTTCGGTGGCGCGCGCCTACGCCCTCAAAAATTTACTGCCCCCCGCAGTGGCGAACGCGCACATTAAAGGCGAGATCCACTTCCATGACCTGGATTACAACCCGTTCCAACCAATGACTAACTGCTGCCTGATCGACATCAAGGGCATGTTGGCCGAGGGCTTCCAGATTGGCAACGCGCGGGTAGAATCTCCCCGTTCCATCAATACGGCTACGGCGCAGATTGCGCAGATTATCGCGAATGTGGCGTCCTCACAGTACGGTGGCTGCTCGGTGGATCGCGCCGACGAAGTCTTGGCGCCGTACGCACAGATCAACTACGAAAAGCACGTACGGGATGCGGAGCAGTGGGTTGCCCCCGAAAAGCAGCACGACTACGCCATGGCGAAGACCCGCAAGGACATTTACGACGCGATGCAGTCTTTGGAATACGAGATCAATACGCTGTATTCCTCGAATGGGCAGACTCCGTTTGTCACTTTAGGCTTCGGCCTGGGAACCTCCGAGTTTGAGCGCGAGATCCAGAAGGCCATTTTGCAGGTACGGATAAAGGGGATCGGAAAGGATCATTACACTGCAATTTTCCCGAAGCTGGTGTTTGGGCTGCGCCGCGGCGTCAATTTGGATCCATCTGACCCGAATTATGACATCAAGCAGTTGGCACTTGAATGCTCCACTAAGCGCATGTACCCAGATGTCTTGTCCTACGACAAGCTGACGGAAATAGAGGGCGACTACAAGGCACCCATGGGTTGCCGTTCATTCTTGCCGAAGTGGGTGGATCCAGAAACCGGCGAGGCAGTTAATGCAGGCCGTAACAATCTTGGCGTGGTCACTTTGAACGTGCCGCGCATTGCGATGGAGGCGCACGGAGATCAGGATCGTTTCTGGCAGTTGTTCGATGAGCGCATGCAGGTAGTTAAGGAAGCCCTTGTCTTTCGCGCGAAACGGTGCGAGGACGCTACCCCGGACAACGCCCCGATCCTGTACAAGCATGGTGCCTTTGGGATTCGTGCGGGCGAGGGCGAGCAATCCGTTACGCAGTTCTTCCACAACCAGCGTTCTACGCTATCTATTGGTTACATTGGCCTGTATGAGACGGCTACTTGCTTCTACGGCCCGAATTGGGAATCTAACCCGCAGGCGAAGGATTTCACCCTGAGAGTAGTGCGCAAGCTGTCTGCTTACGCCGATCAGTGGAAGCGCGAATACCCGTACTGGTTTAGCGTCTATTCCACTCCCTCGGAATCGTTGACGGATCGTTTTTGCAGATTGGACCGGCAAAAGTTTGGCTCAGTGCCGGATATTACGCAGAAGGACTACTACACGAATTCCTTCCATTATGACGTGCGCAAGAAGATCACGCCCTTCGAGAAGATCGATTTCGAGTCCCCATATGAACCGTACACAAAGGGCGGTTTCATCCACTACTGCGAGTACCCAAAGCTGACCCACAATGCGAAGGCCCTGGAGGCCGTATGGGATTACGCCTATGACAAGGTGGCGTACCTGGGCACTAACACGCCGATCGATAAGTGCTTTGTGTGCGGCTTTGAGGGCGAGTTCCTGCCTACCGAGGAGGGTTTCAAATGCCCTGACTGCGGCAACGCTGACCCGAATTCGTGCGACGTAGTCAAACGAACCTGCGGCTATCTTGGAAACCCGCAGAAGCGGCCCATGGTGCATGGACGCCACACTGAGATCGCTTCGCGAGTAAAACACATGGATGGACCCACCCGATGACCGTCCCTCCGTCTACCCCGTCGGTCCGCGAGCAAGTCGATTATGCTCGCGGCCACGGGGTACGCCAACCGAAAATTGGCCAGTGGGACGGCCGGTTACTTTCGCGCAACTACGTTGCCGACTACAAGCCATTCAACTTTGTTGACGGCGAAGGCGTGCGCTGTTCCCTCTATATGTCTGGGTGTCCCTTCAAGTGCCCGGGCTGCTACAACAAGGCGGCGCAATCTTTCCAGTATGGCAGCCCTTACGATGACCGGTTAGAAGAACGGATTTTTGCCGATCTGGCCAAACCTTACGTGGCTGGACTGTCACTACTGGGCGGGGAACCTTTTTTGGCAACCCCCGTCCTACTTCCGTTACTACAGCAGCTGCGCACCAAGTTCGGCGACACCAAAACAGTATGGGCTTGGTCTGGATACACCTGGGAGCAGTTGCGGATGGAGAATAAGGACAAGCGGGAGCTGCTTGCTATGTGTGATGTGTTGGTTGATGGGCCATTCATTCAGGCGGAATTTGATCCGAACTTGCCTTTCCGTGGATCAGCAAACCAACGGATAATTGACGTCTCTGCGTCCGAAATAGCTGGTAGGGCTACTATCTGGCAGAGTAAAGCCACAGCTCGCAGTATTGTTGATTAACATCACATAAATTAATATGAATTAATCTTTTAACCCGACTAATAGCTCACGCAGCCGCCTCTCACGCACTATTCAGCGACTTTGGGAAAAATTTAAGATTGGAAGGTTTTCATACGCGCACCCCCTTTAATATTAGAAATTTTCATCTTCTTGAACGTGTGGTGTCGCTGATAAATACCTGTTTAGAATGGTCGCGTACCGATCACCTCCACCTGGTAGGTTTTCGGTAGTTTTCCAGTGGTGCGCATGGCGTGCCTTCGTAACCGACTCAGAAAGTTCGACCGATGAAATCTCGAGTTCTCGTAGTACCCGCCCTCGCAGCAGCCCTACTTACCCCCGTTCTGCCCGCAGTTGCCTCCGCTGAAGCTGCTCCCGCACCGGCCGCTGTTGCCTCCGCTCCCGCAAAGACTAAGACCGAAGCTAAGAAGATGCTGACCAACGTCAACGGCCGCATCGACACCCTGAAGAAGCAGGAAGCCGTCCTGCCCACCGGTGATTACAAGGCCCAGGTAAAGGACCTTCTGAAGACCGCCTTCGACCTGAAGGACACCCTGATTGCCATCGCTAAGGGCGACATCAGCGCGTTCGACATGCAGACCATCGAGGCCCGCTACCAGCTGACCCTGACTATTGCGGACACGATCAAGACTGCTACCACCAAGCTGACCAACAAGGTGCAGGCCACCCACATTGAGCTCGGACTGGCCACCACCAAGGCTGTCCTGAAGTTGATCAACCTGACCAACTCCTCCGCCGATCTTGAAGCCGCTCAGAAGGAACTGAAGGGCGTGCTCGCCAAGGTTTCCCAGTACCCCGACCTGACTGCCAAGGACACCGCCACCATCTACGTGAAGGCGAAGCTTGACAAGGTCATCTGGAACACCCGTTTCGACCGCGACAAGCACATCCTGGGCAAGAAGTCCTTCGAGACCTACAACACCTTGAACTCCAACATCACCAAGGCTGTTGGCGTTTGGTTCAACGCTCACGCCACCGTTGCTGACGTTGACAAGGCTATTGCCGATCTGCAGGCTGCTTACAAGACCGCCGAGGCCGGCAAGTAAACCTGCACTAATTTAGCTAAGGCTTTCAGGCTTTAGAAACTCTGGGAAAGGTGGGACCCTTCGGGGTTCCACCTTTCCCACATTTAACAGGCAAATCAGGCAGCGGACTTGCCAGCGATTCAGTACGTGCCAGCTGGCAAGATTGGCGCAAATGGGAAGGCTGGTGAGCTTCGCCCTCGATGTGGGATCGGCGTGCGCGGGCCTTGGCATTATTTCCCGCCCCTTAGTGTTTTCCGCGAAACATGGTGTAGATCGCCAAGGTTCGACGAAACGCCGAGGTTCACGAAAGCACTGAGGGACTACAGTCCCCTGGCCGAAACGCCCAGGACATGCACCATTCACTCTCCAATTGTCACGAATTGGCGAATAGGTATTCCTTGCGGGCAAATATAATCAGAACCCGCCATTATATGGCTCCGTTTTCCGGCAGCCGAGCTACACTATTGCACCCCCATAAGGCCAGTAATGCCACTATTTGGAAGCGCCAACTCTGGTACGCTCCACCCCTAACTAGGATCGCATCATTTGACCCTAGGTGGAGTTTATGCTGATCAGCACGCACCAATTTTCTTCACATTCATCTCTTCAGGGAATTTTAACAATATTTTATGTTGCAAAAGTTTCGTGCATTACCTCGATCTAAGAATTAGAACTATCCAGGCTTTTGGCGGCAGAGTACTGGTAGTAGATGCGCGTCCAGCCTGGCCGCGTACCGTTCACCACCACCCGGTAGGTTTTCGGATGTTATCCAATGGTGCGCACACCGTGCCTCGTACCTCTACTCAGAAAGTCCGATCAATGAAAACTCGATTTCTTGTAGTTCCAGCCCTCGCAGCAGCCCTGCTGACCCCAGCTATGCCCGCGGTTGCTACCGCTGGAGTTGCTCCCGCACCGGCCGCAGTCGTCGCTGCTGCCCCGGCTAAGGCGCAAGCCCAGCAGATGCTGTCCGAGGTAAATGACCGCATTAACACCATGCAGAAGCGGCAGGCTGTTCTTCCCACCGGCGATTACAAGCCTCAAATCAGGGACCTGCTAACGACCGCGTTCGACCTGCGCGACACTCTGACCGCCATCATCACGGGCGACGTTTCTAAGTTCGACATGAACACTATCGGCGCTCGCCTCGAACTGACTCTAACTATCGCCGACACCATTGAGACTGCCACCACTAAACTGACCACCAAGGTTAAGCCGACCCACGTTGAGCTAGGTTTGGCCACCACTAAGGCTGTTCTAAAGCTGATCAACCTAACCAATTCCACTTCGGCCTTGCAGGCTGCTTCCCAGGAGTTGAAGGATGTTCTAGCCAGGGTTTCACAGTACCCCGACCTGTCCCCTTCGGACACCGCCACCATCTACGTGAAGGCGAAGCTTGACAAGGTCATCTGGAACACGCGCTTCGCTCGTGACAGGAATATCTTGGGCAAGAAGTCCTTCCGCACCTACCATACTTTGAACCGCAATATCACCAAGGCTGTTGGCGTCTGGTTTAATGCTCGCGCCACCGTTGCTGACGTTGACAAGGCTATTGCTGATCTGCAGGCGGCTTACAGGGTTGCCGAGGCCGGCAGGTAATCTACTTCTTAGGCATTAGTTTCTAAGGTCGAAAAGAGGGGGGACCCATCTGGGTTCCACCTCTTTTTTCTGTTCTAGCGCTGCTTTTCCGCCTGGGTAGGAACCTGAGGGCTGCCTTTCCACCTGGGTGGACACCGGCATAGGCGCGCTGCGCCCCACAGGTCCGGTCTTAGTGTTGCCGTGTAAAGGCACCCTTGTTAGGTTTTATTGCGAGGCCTACTACAAACCAGGCGATGCCCATGAAGATCCACGTTCTCGTGTTTGGGGCGCTGGCCGCAAAGAGGCTGACCAGGAAGTTGCCTAAGTAAAATCCGCCGTGCAGACCGATGGCGGGCCACAGGTTAGCCGTTTTGAGTCGCACCGCTCCGGCGGCGAAGCCGAACCCTAAGGGCATGGTTAGGTAGGCTAGCTGTTCGCCAACTTCTGCCCCACCGCCCTGGAAAACTAGGTGTAGGCCGGCAAATGTGGCGGTGACAATGAACAGCCCTAGGCAGGGACGGAATCGAAAAAAGTGCAGCAACCAGCCCCGGAAAACCAGTTCTTCGGGGATGGCATGCGCGAAGAACCCGCTGCTCAGCGCCGCCACCGCCCCTAGACACGCGGGCAGGTGCGCGGGGGCGCGATACCCGCCTAATCCGCCGGTAAACAACTGGGCAACTAGCGCGATCAGGGCCGCCAGTACAAGCATTGCCGTAAACCAGACGACACCTTTTGCGGTTGGTCTCAGCCTCAGCACGTCCAGGGTGGTTTTGTCCCAATAGTGCACTAACAGGGCGAGGGCGAGGGCAACCAGTACCACTATGAGGGCATGTACCCCCACAGCGGTCATTACTTGCCCGTATGGGCCCATCTGGGTGGTGCCGGAAAAGCGGGAGCGCAGTTCGGGGATCGCACCTACGATTGCCACCGGACCAACCATCGCTACTAGGAGGACGCTGACCGCTACGGTGGTTCGCAATGCAGCTTGTAGAACAAATATACAAGCAGATTTTTGGCGGATACAAGTGTTCTTCGGTAGGGCGATCGGGATAGGGGTGGGGGCGGCGCTGTTCTCCATATTTCTACTCAATCAGGTGGGAGGCGCTATTTATATAGGGAATGCCCCTGATTTCCCACTAGGGGATCCCTTGCCCGGTGAGCTGATCCCAGCTACAGGCGGCGTAGCCACCCCAGCTATACACCGCGCGAGCGCGCTTTTGCGTGTCAGCAAATGTTCGATATCCCAGTTCTGCGCCAAGACTGGACTCTAGTTTATTAGAACTTTTAATATAAAAGCAGTTTCTTGCGTAACCGCCTCAGCTGTATTAGTTGGCTTTTACCGCATAGTTTTGCCAGTTTCTTTTGATTTTGGCAAGCGCACAACCCCATGTTGTTCCGCTCGCGTTTCGGTTTCTATTCCGCGCTGCGGGACAGATTATCTGTACTAATCGAATCCGTAAGAACTAAAGTGAACGAATTCCTTGGAAAGCCGCCCTTGCCCTGTGCAGTTTCACCAAAAATCTTCTCGCTCAGATCAAAGTCGGCCGCAACAAAAGTTCTAGCCGGCTGCGATTCTTTACCATACTTAGGAACATTACCCCAATCCGGGTGGTACTCAGGGGTATCCCAGGTGTACCCGTACAGTTCGCTAGCTGACCCGGAAGGACGAACCCGAATAATGTCAGCCATACCCATCAACTCGCGAGCCTCACGGGTCTTGTTCGGGTGGTGGTAGACCTTCAGATTATTCTGTTCCCGCACGTCGGCATTTGCACCAATATTGGACTTCAGCACGATCGGTTCGGCGCCAGTACGCGGCGTAGTAGTAATAATCTGGTTCGCATCCAAGCCCTTAGCAGGAACCAATTGGCGCAGCTTCAGCCCAGAAAGCGAACGAACGACCGTACCCTCGCCGTGGTAGTCAACGCCACGGGTGGACAGTGCCAGCCCGCGCAACCAAACCCCATAATCGTCCTCAGGAGGTAAACCCGGTTTCAAAATCGGAACGGACCAACCAATGATCCCCTTGCAGAATCTTATCCTCCAGGAAATCCCCAAAATCGACAATATTCGACTTGAAGTCGCCGGTCTCGCCCTCGATACTCACAGAAGCGCGCCCCTGGATTGCTAGCTTCGCGCCAGACTTGCCCTCACGCAAATCCCGCAACTGGGCAGCAGTTACGTCCGGCTTAACCTTCACGGGAATAATCGCAGTGTAGGTTTGCCCGCTCTTTGCAACCGAGCCATCACCGAGCACGTTGCCGCTCTCGGGAATAGCGCCAATAGCCTCGGCTAGCTTAGGCATCTCAGCATCGAAATCCCCAGCCCATTCGTTGTAGTTGAAGTAGATGTCGAACAGCTTATTGCCGTCCTTATCCGTACCCGCATCCACAACCTTGGTCTTTACCGGGCCTGGGACCTTCACGTCGTCAATATTTACGTCGAAGATCTTCGGCACAGCTACTCGCACATACGGGCTGAAAACCTCCGGATGCTTGCCCTGGTGAACGTCAAAACGTATGTCAGCCTTAACATACATTTTCTGCCCCGGCTGAACAGCGCCTCCGTCATACTTGAGCGTGGTGGTAACCTGCGGCTTCTGGCCGTCCGGGGTGCCCCAACGCTGGGTCGGGGCCGGAATCAGGTCCCCTACCTTGTCGCCTTAAGGTGCTGCCAGCGCTGACAGCGAAGACGGTACCGTAAGCGCAAGCAAGGCCACAAAGCCCATTCCTCGCGCAAATTGTCTTGATAGTGCCAAAACAATCGCCACTTTCCTTCATTTAATATTCATGGCGCATTTTTAACACGGTGTCAGAAAATACCCTTCATTTAAATACTATTAAGTATATTTAATCAATCTTTAAGAAATAGGATTAAATAAACAGTTACTAGCTCTCATCCCTGCACTAAAATGCCACCCCAGGCGGGCAGTCGCCGGCGAATCCGCACAAAACGCCCTTACATGCGCCTTCGAGGCCAACTTTTTTGCGTTCGAACGCCACAATCGCCTCGGCCACACACCCCGAAACTAGCTCACACAAATTTGGCAACGGTTTCCATCGGTCCCACAATTTCACACTTTCTGCACTCGCTTAAATTGACGTTAATCTTATTTTTAAAGCCGAAACTATCCGTGGATCTAAAACACGGCCTACCGCCCAAAATGCCCACACACGAGTGGCAGGGGCCAAAAATCCCCAAACTACAAGTTTGGCGCCCTCGGCGGCACAAGTGGAATACGTTTCAACACTCGAAAGCCACCAGCACATGACTAGGTCGAAGGTCTAGCGTTTTCCCCAACGAACAAAGCGTTCGTACTACTAAAACTGCGAACACAAAGAAAAGGAGTTCCGCATGAAGCGATCACGTCTCATCCCCACAGCCGCAACACTAGCTATGGCCATGATGTGCATGTGCGCTTGCGCGGGACCCAACGCGGCAGAAGGAGCCAAAGGCAAAGACTCCAAGGCGGCCACCATCAACGTAGGCTCCCTATACGAGCCCACCAACCTGTCTAACACGGGCGGTGGCGGCCAAGGCGTAACCGAGGCCCTAACCGGAAACGTGTACGAAACCCTCTTCCGCCTAGAAGACAACGGCAAAGTAAAACCCTGGTTGGCCACAAAAGACGAGGCCTCCCCAGACGGTTTAACCCACACCCTGTCCCTGCGCAAAGGCGTCACCTTCTCCTCCGGCAAAGCCCTCTCCGCGAAAGACGTGGCAGCCTCCATCAAAACTGTTCTGTCAGAACAGTCCCAAGCTGCCAGCAAAAAAGAGCTCTCCGTAATCAAAGACGTCACCGCCCAGGGCGAGGATGCGGTAAAACTCACCCTGTCCGAACCGTCCGTATCTTTGCAATACAACCTGTCCGGGCTGTGGATCGTTCCCGAAGGGCTAGACACAAAGAAAAAGACCGAAGGAACCGGCCCCTACACGCTGGACAAATGGACCAAAGGCTCCACCCTGTCACTAAAAGCCCGCAAAGACTACTGGGGCGAAAAACCCGCCAACTCGGCGGCCGTATTCCACTACTACACTGACGCCACCGCCCTCACCAATGCGCTGAAAGCTGGAGACGTCGACGTGGTAACCAACGTACAATCGCCAGACGCACTACCGGAACTAGAAAAGGACGCCAAGTACAAGGTCGCCTCTGGTAACTCCACCACCAAGGAACTGCTGGCCTTCAACGACCGTGTGGCCCCCTTCGACGATGCCCGCGTGCGCCAGGCAATCTACTCGGCAATAGACCGCAAAAAACTGTTGCACTCCATTTGGAACGACAAGGGCCAAGTAATCGGATCCATGGTTCCACCCTCGGACCCGTGGTACGAAGATCTGAACTCGCTAAACCCCTACGACCCAGCCAGGTCGCAGAAACTACTGAAGGAAGCTGGTAAGGAAGGACTGTCCTTCACCCTGGACGCTCCCACCTACGACCCGCACCCGCTAGTAGCCGAATTCGTAAAATCCGAGCTGGCAAAGATAGGCGTAGAAGTAAAGATCAATTCGATAAGCGCCGACGAGTGGTACTCCAAGGTGTTCAAAGACCACAACTTCACCGCCACCTTGCAAGAGCACGTCAACACCCGCGACGTAGTCTGGTACGGCAACCCCGACTTCTACTGGGGCTACAACAACCCCCATGTCACTGACCTAGTAGCCAAGTCACAAAAGGCCGCGAACGTTAAGGAACAAACCGAACTGCTGCGCAAGGCAAACCGGATCATAGCCACCGACGCTGCTAGCGCCTGGCTGTACCTGTACCCGCAAATAGTGGTATCGAAGGCAGGCGTTTCCGGCTACGGTGTGAACGGGCTGAACTCGCAGTTCTTCCTGGCGCCAATTTCTAAGAAAGCCTAAATGCTTTCCTACCTAATTCGCCGCAGCGCATTGCTAGTTGGCACAGGCGCAGCAGGACTAATCCTAATATTTGTTCTGCTGCGCCTACTGCCCGGCGATCCGGCCAACGCACTCCTGTCAGCTACCGCCACCCCCGCCCAAATCGCGGCAGCGAGGGCACAAGTCGGCTCCGATCAGCCCGTACTAACCCAATTCACCAACTGGGTAGGCGGGCTAGCCCACGGGGATCTAGGCACCTCGTTCACCTCGGGGAGGGACGTGGCCTCCGAAATTTCCTCCCGGCTCACCGTCACCCTGCCGCTCACCCTCATTGCCTTCACCTTCGCCCTGGCGGCCGCCATCCCCCTAGGCTACGCAGCCGCCCGGTGGCGGAAAGGCACAATCGGCGCAGCCATTTCAGCCTTCCTGCAAATCGGGATCGCAATCCCCGTGTTCTGGATCGCAATGATGGGCGCCCTAGTCTTCGGCGTACACCTCAAATGGGTCCCCGCCTCCGGCTTCCCACCCGAAGGATGGAACAGTCCCCTCCTCGCCTGGACCGCACTCATCCTCCCAGCAGCCACCATCGCGTTCGTTTCCTGCGCCTCCCTAACCCGCTACACCCGAGCGGCAACCCTAGACGTACTGCAGGCCGACTACCTGGCCCAGGCGCGCGCCCTCGGACAGAGCAAAACCCAGGCAATGCTCACCCACGGGATCAGAAACGCCTGCGTACCCGTAATATCCGTAGCCAGCATAGAACTGGCCACCACGTTCATAGGCGCCGTAGTAGTAGAACAAGTCTTCGCCCTTCCCGGGCTCGGCTCGATGCTCACGCTCGCCATCACCCAGCACGACTTCCCCTCAATCCAGGGAGTTCTAGTGGTATCTACCGCATTAGTACTGCTGATAGGCTTCGCAGCCGACGTGCTACAGCGACTCATAGACCCACGCCTGCGCAACTCCCTGAGCGGAGGATACCAATGAAGCGAACCAACCTGTGGGTAGGAATCACCCTACTGTCATTGATAGCGCTGGCCGCCGCCGTCTCGTTTTTCTGGCTGCCCTACCCCGTTTCCGATACCTCCGGAGGGCGCCTCGAAGGGCCCGGTACCCAGCACCTGCTAGGTACCGACCGGCTCGGGCACGACCTACTCACCCGCATGCTACTAGGAGCGCGTATAGCCCTGGGAGTGGGACTTGGCGCCTCAATAATAGCCGCCGCCATCGGGGTAAGCTTCGGCCTAGCCGCAGCCCTAGCCCACGGCTACCTAGACGACATCGCCTCAGTCACACTCGACGTTCTAATTGCCTTCCCCACCCTACTGCTAGCAATGCTCATGGTGGCCGTAGGCGGGGCCTCACTAGTGACCGTAACCTGCGCAATTGGTATTTCGGCCTCGGCAGTAATCGCAAGGCTAACCCGCATACTGGCCTCCCGCGTGCTGCGCGAACAATACGTCACCGCAGCCCGCACCGCCGGAGTGGGCACCCTCGGCATCATCGCCCGGCATGTGCTCCCCAACATCTGGCAATTCCTGGTAGTAAACGTGGCCCTACTATTCGGCTCCGCAGTACTTGCAGAGGCCGGCCTCTCATACCTCGGGCTCGGCACACCCCCACCAAACGCCTCCTGGGGGCGCCTCCTGCTAGATGCCCAAGCCACCTTCACCGTGCAACCGCTCGGCGCAATAATCCCGGGGGTGGCGATTCTCGCCCTCGTGATAGGCGCCAACCTACTATCTGACGGGCTCCGCGCCATAGACCCCACCTTAGAGGAGGCATAATGGCCCCCACCCTAAGCGCACAAAACCTTTCGGTCCGCATAGGAAAGAAAACCCTTTTGGACTCGCTCACGTTTACCGTTCAGGCAGGCGAACACCTAGGGCTAATCGGCCCCTCCGGATCCGGAAAATCTATGTTCGCCCGCACTGCCATGGGCCTGCTGCCCGCCCGCGCCAACGTGAGCGGCTCCCTCCAAGTAGCCGGCAAGCAAATAGTAGGCGCCACCGAAAAAGAAATGGGCGAGGTGCGCGGCGCCCTAGCCGCCATGATCTTCCAAGACCCACTCACCGCCCTCGACCCCCTTCAACGCATCGGCCGCCAACTATCCTGGCCAATCCGCCACCACCAAGGCGTAGAAAAAGGTAAAAAGCTGCGTGAAGCCGTCCGTGCCGCCCTCACCGAAGTACACCTGGCAGACGCAGATCGCATAGCCCACGCCTACCCGCACGAGCTCTCTGGAGGCCAACGCCAACGCGTCGCCATCGCCCTCGCCCTCGCGTGCCAACCCCAAATCCTGCTGGCGGACGAACCCACCACCGCCCTAGACGTAACAGTGCAACAGCAAATCCTCCAACTGCTAAAAGAAATTACCGCCGCCCGAAAAACCACCCTCATTTTCATATCGCACGACCTGCCCGTGGTCACCCAACTCGTGGGGCGCACGCTGGTGCTCAACCAAGGCCGGGTAACCGACGACGTACCCGTACCAGCACTGCTCGCCGGGGCCGGAGTAAGCCCGCGCGCCCGCGCAATCGTGCAGGCCGCAAGGAACCTGGAAGACGCCCTTGCCGCCGCACAGCAAGGAGACCGCCCATGAGCGAGACCATACTCCAATTCGACAGCGTCACCTACACCTACCCCAAATCAGAGCGCGGTATCGCAGGCTTTAACCTCTCCCTTGCCGAGGGCGAACGCATAGCACTAGTGGGCGAATCTGGCTCCGGCAAATCCACCGTCGCCCGTCTGGGGCTGGGCTTGTTGCGCCCAAAAGCCGGCCGCGTCAGCTTCGCAGGCACGAAAATACCCGGCCGCGGGCGCCACGGACGCCGGAAGTTCCGCGGACAAGTTTCCGCAGTCTTCCAAGACCCGTATTCTTCCCTAGATCCGCGCATGCGCGTAGGCGAAACAGTAGCCGAGCCACTACGCGCACTACATCTGGCCAGCGGCCAGGCAGCCCGCGAGCGCGTTCGGGAGGCTTTGGCACTCGTGGACGTTGATCCGGACCGGGCCGACGAATATCCGCGCACCTTCTCGGGCGGCCAACGCCAGCGCATCGCCATTGCCCGCGCCCTGGTGAGCCAACCAAAAGTGCTGGTAGCGGACGAGCCGGTGAGCGCCCTCGACATGGCCACACGTGCCTCCGTAATGGAAATGGTCGAACAGATTACGCGCAGCCGCGGCACCGCCCTGCTGCTGGTGTCACACGACCTGGCTACCGTTGCCTCAACATGTGAACGCATTCTGGTGCTACAGGGCGGAAGACTTGTCGAGACCGGCACCACCCAACAGGTGCTAGGTGCGCCCAGCCAGGACTACACCCGCCAGCTGTTAGCTTCAATCCCCCGCCTGCCGGCCTAGGGGTGTAAGTGTACTGGCTGGCGCAAAGCTCAGGCCCCAAAAGCACACGCGCGACCTGATGCAGCGCAGGCGCGTCCCATCAGCTATATTTCACTCAGAATGGGCCGGGCCTTGGTTAGAATTTCTTCCCATTCTTCTTGCGGATCCGACAGCCGCGTGATGGCACCCCCGCAACCGTAGCTGGCCTTTCCGCCCTCGATGAGGGCCGTGCGGATCGTGATGGACAGGTCCATTGCCCCGCTGAGCGAAATGTAGCCAATTGCCCCCGAATAAATCCCGCGAAGGTGGCCTTCTTCTAGCCGCTCCAGGATCCGCATAGAACGCTCCTTGGGCGCCCCGGTCATGGAACCTCCCGGGAAAGCCGCCCGAATACAATCCAGGGCAGACACGTCGCCTCTCTTGCGGGCCCTAATTGTCGACACCATCTGGTGCACGTAGCTGAAACTCTCAATGCCGCAGACCACCGGCACTTCGACACTGCCCGGCACCGCCACCCGGCCCAGGTCGTTTCGCAGCAGGTCGCAGATCATCAGGTTCTCGGCCCTATCTTTGACGGAAGTGGCCAAGTCATCGCGCAGGGCTTCGTCCTCGGCCGGGGTGTGCCCGCGCGGGCGCGTCCCTTTGATAGGTTTTGCTTCCAGAACGCCACTCGAGCTAAGGGAGAGGAAGCGTTCCGGCGAGGTCGAAAGCACCGCGCGCCCGCCGAAGCGCAAGAAGCTGGCAAAAGGCGCTGGATACTTTGAACGCAAATGCAAGTAGTAACGGTACGGGTCACCGAGGGCGGGGAAACTAATTGAGTTGGTAAGGCACAGCTCGTATGCATTCCCTTTGGCAATTTCCTCTTGCGCCTGGGCGATCTTGGCCAGGTACTGTTCGCGACTAAAACGGAACGTGCGCGGCGTATCCGGCAGGGCCAACGCGCTGACCGGGCTGGCGGCAGTATTCACTTGCCACGGCTCATACCCCAGCGCCCACACCTCACCATTCGGGCTGATCGCAAGGCATTTGTCTACGCTTATGAAGTGGGCTTTCCCCTCGTAGGTTAGGTAGCCCACCATTCCGAGGGCGAAAGCGCACGGCACACCGGTCGTATCCGCCTCGGGCAGAGGCGCCCGTTCTAGGGAAGGCACGGGCGTACCCGAGCACAAATAGTGCCAGCCGGAACCGTCAGAAGAATCGAGCCAGGCCGCGTGGCTTTGACCAAGGAAGTTGGCGGCAAACAATGCTTCGGGCAGCAAATCGGTGTCAATCTTTTCGTACCACACCTTCACCGGCGCCGACGAGGGCGGGCCAGGTGTAGCGGGCGGGTGCGGCGAGTCCGACGTGGCGGGCGATCCGGGGTAAGAGGCAGGCCCGGCTGGCGCATGGCCGGTTTGCGCTTCGCCCTGTAGGCCGGCCCCAACTTGTTGCGCAGACGCGCTAAGGAAGTTTCGCATGAGCTCTACCCCACCGGTAGAACCTACCGATTCGGGGTGATATTGCACGCCCCACAGTGGCAAAGACTTGTGTGCCACGCCCAGCAACGTACCGTCCTCGTCCCATTCCGTGGCGGTCAGGCAAGCCGGCAGGTCCGTTATTTCCAAAGAGTGATAGCGCATCCGCCCACCGGTTACCTCGCCGTGGCGCGGGTAGCGGGCGGTGCCCAGTTTCGCTCCGTAGGCCTCACACAGGCCCTGAAAGCCCAAACAAATTCCCAATGTGGGGGCGGGAGGATCCAAGAAAATGCCCGGAAACCAAGGGTATTCTGCAGGTCGCCCCGGCCCCGCGGAAACAATAATGCGGTCGGCGGCCGCCAGGTGGGTATCGGTTACGTCCTCGGCAATAACCACCTGCGGCATCTGCCCGCAGGCAGCAAAAACAAGGTGTGCCAGGTTGTACGTAAAAGAATCATGATTATCAATCAACAAGACGCCCACGGGCAAAGATTATAAAATCAGTCTGCTCAAGTAAGTAACCAGGATTCTTCCGGGAAAGGGTGCAGCCCAATGGAAGCTGACGTCGCCATTACCCAGGCGCTCAAGGGAGACGGGCACTTCACCACGATGCTCATCGAGGGCGGCAAAGTGCGCGGGCCCCAGCTGCACGCTAAGAGGTTGCAGCGCGACCACCGCACTCTCTTTGGCACCGACCTGGATTTGGCGTCCGTCGCAGCCGAACTGGAAAAACTAGCCGCGCAGACCGGTAGCTTCGTTGCCCGCGTGAGCATGTTCGAAACCGAGCACCTGATCACCACCCGCAGTGCGCCCTCGACTGGGCCGATCAGCTGCGAGCTGTTTCCGCTGCAGCGCAACCTGTCCCACGTGAAACACTTCGGGTTGGCCCCGCAGTGGCATGCCCGTCGTGCAGTCGCAGCCGACGATGCCATCTGTTGCACGGGGCTCGATAAAGACGACCTGGTATTGGAAGGCACCATGTTCAACGTCGGCTTCATTCGGGCCGACGGGCGTTTGGTGTGGCCGGAAGGGCCCGTGCTGGCAGGCACAACCTGGAAACAGCTCGAGGGCGTGTGGGCCTGCGAGAGCCGGCCTGTACGCGTGGGCGAGATCGGCAATTTTGTGGGGGCGATTGCCACTAACGCAACTAGCGGGGTTCGCCCCATCACCACAATTGGTCCGCGCCTACGCTGCAGTCTGGAAGGCTTGGCTTGGGCTAATAAGATTGCGAAAGCCTATCAAGCAATTCCCACCGAGGACGTAACCCAACTAAGTCAGGCCGTTTAGCCAATCCGGGGCGCTCCCGGCAAGGGCGCACGGCACGTTTCGGCGGTACTGAAACTTATTGCCGCCCTTGGGATTTCTTCGAAGCTTGCCTAGCCACAAAGGGGATCCCTACGAGGCAGATGATCCATGCGACGACGATGCCAGCGCGCAGCCCAGTTTCAGTAGGAAAAAGATAGGACACTATATAAAACACCCCGACCGTAGAAATTAGCGCAAACAATCCGTAGCCGAGTGTTTTTGCCGCTTTCACTTGCATGCAACACTCCCTGTAATCGTTCCAACCCAAAGGGTCGGCTTCGCAGTATGTCTTGGACCTGGCCTGAACCAGCTTGGCAGATACTACTCTATGGCCGCTAGGCGGGTCTGGTCGACCCGGATGCCAACTTGTTCGCCCTCGCTAATAGCCTCCGCCTCGTGAGTCAAAGGCGCGCTCGCCCCGGCCAACTGGCCATCCGGGAGGATCACCTGCACGTTCACGCTGCCGCGGCGCACGTGTACAGAATCGACGGGCAGGTGCACGCCCTCGCCCTCAAAGCACACCCTTAGCGCCCCCGGAGCCAACCCGATGAGTGCCGCCCCCCGCGGCACCCGGGCTCCCAACTTGGCCGCCAACTCGGGGCTGACAAACGGCCCGTAGCCCAAAAATTCTGCGACCGATCGCGTTCCCGGCTGCGTCCACACCTGCGCCGGCGTACCAAACGCCGCCAGCCCGCCCGCAATCAGTACCCCGATCTTGTCGGCAACCGTAAACGCCTCATCCTGGTCGTGGGTGACATAGATGCCCGCCGTGCCCTCCGCGGTCAAAATCTGCCGCAGCTGCACCGCCAAGCCTTCGCGCAATTTGCGATCGAGGGCCGACAGCGGCTCGTCCAGACCCAGCAGCTTAGGGCGGGGGGCAAGAGAACGGGCAAGCGCCACCCGCTGGGCTTCCCCACCCGAGAGCTCACTGACCTGACGCGAAGCGTAGTCTTTCAGGCCAACCAGGTCCAACAATTCGCGTACCCGCTCCTGTTTTTGCGCCCCAGAGCCCTTCAAACCGTAAGCAATATTGCCGGCCACGTCCCTATGCGCAAACAGCTGCCCATCTTGGAACATCAGCCCAAAACCGCGCTGATAGGTGGGTACCCCGGACAGATCGTGCCCGTCCCAGGAAATCTTTCCCCCGGCCACCGGCTCCAACCCCAGTACCGCGCGCAGCAGCGAGGATTTGCCCGAACCGGACGGGCCCAGCAGAGCAACAATTTCGCCCTCGGCAACGGCCATAGACACCGAATCGACGGCCACGGTGCTGCCATACTTTACGGTCAGGTCTTTTACTTGCAGCATTTTTCCTCACATCATTGGGGTCGCATCGTTTGGGCGTAGCCGTTCAACAATTACCATCAAAGTTGCCGTCACTACCGCCAGCAGCACGGAAGCAGCCATGGCCATGCCCTGCTCGGTGGCCCCAGGGCGGGACGCCAGTGAATAAATCGTCACGGGCAGCGTGGCCGTCTGCGGGCGTGCCAAGAACGAGGTTGCCCCGAACTCGCCCATCGAAATCGCCAGCGCGAACCCGGCTGCCACCACGCCCGTACGCCACAGGTAGGGCCCATCGATGGTGGCCAGTACGCGTTCGGGGGAAGCCCCCAGGGACGCGGCGGCCTCGCGCTGGCGGGGGTCGATCGCCCTCATCGTGGGCAAGACCGTGCGCGCTACCATGGGAATCGCCACGATGGACTGGGCGATAGGCACCAGCCACCACGACGTAGCCAAATTTAGGGGCGGGCCGGACATGGTTACAAGGAAGCCGAAACCGACAGTAACCGCAGACACCCCGAGCGGCAGCATAAACAGGATGTCCAACGCCTTCAATGCCCCCTTCGCCGCCCTCTTGCGGGGCCTGCGCGACAGAATTACTGACAGCGACACCCCCACCGCGAGCGCCAGCACCGCCGCCACCAGCGCCGTGGCGAAGGAAGTGCCCAGGGAGGAAAGCACGGAGGTTTGGATGGCGGCCGACGCGTCCGCATTGGCCATGTCGGTGTAGTTTTGCAGGGTCCACGCCCCGCCTCGGCGCAGCGACCTGGTCAGCAACCCCACCATGGGCGCGGCCAGCAAAAATACGATAGTCAGGCCCGTTACAACCAGAGCGGGAAGGTCCCCCTTGCGAGGGCGACGGGCCGCCGTCCGCGTCATCTTCTGGCCGCGTTCGACCCGCCCTCGCAAAATTTCAGATAAGGCGAGGGCGGCAACCACTATTACCAGTTGCAATATCGAGAGGACGGCGGCGGCCTGATAGTCCATGTAGGCAACTGTTTCGTTGTAGATTTCGGCCTCGAGCGTGGTAGCACCCGGCCCGCCCAACACCTGCACCAGGGCGTAGGCGGAGGCACAGAAAAGGAACACCATTGAGGCGGCTGACGCGATGGCGGGCACCAGGCGGGGCAGCACGACGGTGAAAAATACGCGCGCAGGCGAGGCGCCCAGGGAGACGGCAGCCTCTTCCGCACGCGGATCTAACCCCGCCCACATGGGCCCCACGATGCGCACTACCAGCGAATAGTTAAAGAACACCATTGCGGCTACCACCAGGGTTTTCGTGCCCATCAGGTGCCAGGATGCCAATGGCCCGCCGGGGCCGAAGAGGGCTCCAAAACCAACGGCTACCGCCATCACCGGGAGCACGAAGGGGATCGACACGAACGCACGCAAGGCACCGCGGAACGGGATCTTCAGCTTGTACAAGACGTAGGCTCCGGGCAAGCCCAACAGCACCGAACCAACGGTTCCGCCCGCAGCCATGCCAACGGTCATAGCGACCACGTCCCACACGCGCCGCCGCCCAAGCGCTTCCGCGAAACCTGAGCCGCCGCCCTCGCCGAAAAGCCCCATCGAAACCATGGTTAGGACAGGCCACAGGAAGAAGATCGCCATAAAAGCGAGCGGGGCGGCCACGCCCAAGGCCAGAGCCAAGTAGCGTGCCGCCCACCGCAATTTCGTCAAGGGAAAACCCTTCGTCTAATCCTGTTTACATCCCCATTGCGTCGGCCCATGTCTTCAGCCACGCAGTGCGATTGTCCGCAACCTTCTTTGGATCGATGTTCAGCGCGTCTTTGACCTCGGCACCGTGCTCGGCTAGATCCTTGGGTAGCTGCGCTTGGGAGTTCACCGGGTACATGTAGTTGACCTTCGAGACGAGTTCCTGCGCGTCTTTAGACAGCAGGTAGTCCATGAGGACCTTGGCACCCTCGGTATTCTTGGCGCCCTTCAGAGCTGACATGTATTCAACGGCGGCGTAGCAGGTCGAATCCATATTCTTCATGTTGAAGACATCCTTTCCGGCCTCGTCTTTACCAGTCGGGTATGCGGGGGAAGAAGCATAACCGGCCATCACCGGCTTGGTGCCGCCGTCAGAGGTAGAGAACTTGGCGAATGCATCAGTCCAGCCGCCGGTTACTTCCACGCCGTTATCCTTCAGTTTCTTCCAGTAGTCAGCGAAAGCATTCTCGCCCTGGTCAGCAATGGTAGCCGTCAGCAGCCCCATGCCCGGAGTGGACTTGCGCGGATCCTCTACCACCACCAGGTTCTTGTATTCTGGCTTAGTCAGGTCTTCAAACGAGGTCGGCGCCTGCTTGCCCTTGTCCTTAAACCACTTTTCGTCATAGTTCAGGCAGTACTGCGACCGATCGAAGGGCACCAACGCCTCCTGGCCCTTCACCTGGTACTGGTCTACGCCCTCGGGCAGCTTCACATCCGCCTTTTCAAACACGCCCTTATCAGCTGCCGTAAGTGCCACGTTGTTATCCATGCCGAGGGCGACATCCGCCACCGGGGCGCCCTTGGACATGACCAGTTTGTTGGTGAGCTCGGCACCATCGCCGCCATCGACGACCTTCAGCTTGTAGCCAGTCTTCTTTTCAAACGCGGGCTGAATGTCCTTAGTGGGGAACGAATCGTAAGCAATCAGAGTGACCGTCTTGTCGGCCTTCTGATCAGAACCCGACTTGTCAGAGGCCGCCTTGTCGGTGCCGTTGCCGGCGCCACAGCCGGAAATCACGATCGTTGACAGCGCCAGCACTGCCACCGCAGAAAACTCTTTATTCATAAAATCCTCCGTTCGGAGGGGACCACATACGTGGCAGAGCTCGACCACCTACGCCAGCATTACCCGGATCAGGTTCGAGGGTCTGCGGACCATCCGCACTCTCAGCCAAACAGCTCCCCTGTCGGGGACAATCATAGCCCACCTAGAGGGCACCTTGCCCAGGCGAGGACCCCGCCCTCTACCGCCCCGCCGCCGGAAAAGGACTAGTGAACACCGGGAATGCCTAAATTGGCGATCATCAACTAAACTCAGGAAGGTGAGCACTTCCGAAGGACTAACCGGGCGCCAACTGTACAGGCGCAAACGGCAACAACGCGAAACCGTCGTCTTCACCATTAGCGCTGCCCTAATGGTTATAGCGCTACTAGTGGGCATGCTGATGGCGTTAGGCATCATTCCCCTGCCATTCGGTAACACGTTCTCGGAAAAGAAACCCGTAGCCCGCATCAGCCAGGTGCCCTGCGTGCCCGAAGGGTCTAAGCCGACCGATCCGAAGGACTCCACGGTGGTCGTACTAAATGGTACGGATAAGGCCGGTCTGGCAACCGAGGTGGCCGGCAATTTGAAGGGGCGCGGCTACAAGATTGGTGAAACTGGCAACGCGCCCACCGGCGAGTTCACCGGCGCTGCCCGTATTCGTACGGGCACCAGCGGTGTCGCGGCGGCATACACGTTGGCCGTGGCCGTGCCCGGCTCCTCGGTAGTGTTGGACGGGACTGCCTCCTCCGGCCTAGAGCTGACGCTAGGCAACGAATTTGCCAAGCTCGAGGACACAAAACACGTTGAGCAGATCCTGAAAAAGGAAGGCCTCAAGTCGCCGCGCACCTGCCTACCAATTGGCCAAAAATCAGTCGAGTAGCGGCACATTTGCTCCGGCGCCCCGCGCAATCTATGGAACTAACTTCTGCGAGCTTGCCTACCAACCTGGCACGGCTATAGGCCATGCCGGTACTGCTTAAACTTTTGCCGCCAGCATCCGCCTTCCCAGAGGCTGCCGGATGCTGGCGGTAGTCTATTTTGGTGTCTGGCCCCGCCCTATGCTGGCAGGACCGCCACCTACTTCACTATAGGAGGCTCGACGCCACGGTCGGCTTCGATTTCCTCGGCCTCATGCTCTAGCTTTTCGGCCTCGGCGTGAAGCTGTGCCGCCCGGTGCCGCTTAGCGTAAGAGGGCGAATCTAGTTCCACGCCTGCGGGTGCGGAGGCGGGCGAAGCCTGCTCCAGGTTGGTCCCGCGCACCTTCGAGATCCACCGCATGATGTGGTAGATCAGGATCGCGGCGGCAGAACCGAGCGCGATGCCTTCGAACACCATGTCGCCCCAGTGCCAGGTGTAGTTGGCGATGGCCACAACCATGGACACAGCTGCGGTGTTCAGGTTTACGGGGTCAGCAAAATCAACCTTGTTCTGTACCCAAATGCGCACGCCCAGCATGCCGATCATGCCGTACAGGACGGTAGAGGCGCCCCCCAGCACTCCCGGCGGGATAGTCGCAATGATTTCGCCGAACTTAGGCAGCAAGGACAGGGCGAGGGCGACGACGGCGGCAATAATGTAGGCTGCGGTCGAGTAGACGCGGGTGGCAGCCATAACGCCAATGTTCTCCGCGTAAGTGGTGGTGCCGGAGCCACCGCCAGAGCCGGCAAGCATGGTCGAGAACCCGTCGGCCATTAGCGCCCGCCCGGTCACATCGTCGAGCTGCTGGCCGGTCATTGCGGACACGGACTTGACGTGGCCGACGTTCTCGGCGATCAACACTAGTACTACGGGCACGAACAGGCCCAGCAGGGACGGGTCGAAGGCCGGCGCGTGGAAGGTGGGCAGACCGATCCAGGCTGCCGAATCGATCGCTTCGAAGTTCACTTCGTGGCGGATCACCGCGCACGCGTAGCCGATCAGTACACCGAACAGGATGGACAGGCGGCCAATGATGCCTTTGAACAGGACGGTGATTGCCAGGATAGAGACGATGGTGACCAGCGCGGTCACGGGCGCCTGTTTGACGTTGTTCCAGGCGGCAGGGGCCAGGTTGAAGCCGATCAAGGCCACGATCGCGCCGGTGACGATCGGGGGCATCACACGGTCAACCCAGTGTGCCCCAGCAAAGTGCACGATCACACCCACCACGAACAGGGCCAGACCCGCACTAATTACGCCGCCTTGAGCCAGGGCCATCTTGGAGGCATCGATGGGGGCGCCGCCGCCAGAAACGTATCCGGTCACTGCCCCAATTGGGGCAATCAGCGCAAATGAAGAACCCAGGTAGGATGGGAGCCGCCCAGAAGTAATAAGGATGAACAAGATTGTGCCCATGCCCGTGAAGAACAGGGTTGTCGAGGGCGGGAATCCGGTCAGTAGCGGCACCAGGAAAGTGGCTCCGAACATTGCCACCACGTGCTGGGCGCCGATGCCAGCAGTGCGGGGCCAGGATAGGCGCTCCTGCGGCATAACCACTTCGCCGGGAGCAATAGTTTTACCGTCGCCGTGAAGGCGCCAGTGACCAAGAATAGGCATTTGGGGATCTCCGATCAATAAGGTGCCAGTTAATGCACCGACCGGGACACCAGCCTAACTGTTTTGCCCGTTCAGATGGAAGCTATTTGCCGTTCACGTGCGCGGTCTAACACGGCGGCGAAGGTGGAGGAGGAAGGAGGTCTTCCTCCTCGAATTGGGCGGCGGCGATAAGGTGAAGCCATGGCGCAAAGTAATATGGAAGCACAGTTAGACGAACTTGCCTCGCTCATGCGGGGTAGGAAAACGGTTGTGATTGCGGGGGCTGGCCTGTCGACGGACGCGGGCATTCCGGACTACCGCGGTACCGGTTCGGGGGATCGCCCGTCGGTAGAGTTTGATGATTTCGTATCAGACCCGGTGTGGCAGCGGTGGGTGTGGATGCGCAACCAGCAGACCTGGCGCACCATGGAAACTCTCTCGCCCACCCCCGGCCATCAGGCGTTGGCACAACTAGAAAAGGCGGGCCTGGTGAGCGCAGTCGCCACCCAGAACGTCGACGGGTTAGACGCGCGGGCCGGGATCCAAAACCTTTATGAGCTGCATGGCTCTTTCAATCGTGTCCGCTGCCTAAAGTGCGGTCAGTACTTTTCGCGCGAGGTCGTAGATAAGGAATTGCGGCGCCTCAACCCGGATCTGAAACCCGATTTGGATCCGCAGCACGTGGCCATTCTTGCCGAGGCCGACCGCACCGCCGCCGAGGCCGACGCCAAAGATTTTGTGTTGGCCCCCTGCACTATTTGCGGTGGGCTGCTAAAGCCGGACGTCATTTTCTTCGGCGAACAGCTGCCCATGGATGCCATGGAAAATTCTTTCGCCGCAGCGGCCACAGCGGACGTGATGCTCACTGTGGGTTCTTCGCTGATGGTGATGACCGGGATGATGGTGTTGCGCGAAGGCGCGATGCACGGGGCGAAGGTTGCCATTGTCAATCGCGGCCGTTGCCAGGGTGACCCCTTCGCGGACGTGCGAATTGAGGGCGGCGCTTCCGAAGCGCTGACCGGCCTAGCTGAGCGGCTGCTAGGCGCAAACTAGCCACCCCCCGGTAATAGTCACAACGCCGGCCTATGCAGGCCTTCAATCTGCCTGCGAACACTGGTGCGGGTGAAATGTCCACTCCCGCTCGCCGATCCCGGCAAGCGGGTGCTTGCCCGGGCTAGCTGCCATTTCTTCTAGCAGCCCGGAGGCTGAATCTACGCCCTCGAACCCCAAAGAGGCTGCAATCATCCCCACCACGTCCCCGACGGACATGCCCCCTTCGCGCAGCTGTCGCAAGGTGACTGCCCCGTCGCGTTTGGCTAGCCGCGCCCCAGATGGCCCCAGCACCAGGGGCACGTGCGCATATTCGACCACCTTCGGCAAACCGAGCAGGTGCGCCAGGTAGGCCTGGGCAGGTGCGGCGGAAAGCAGATCGGCCCCGCGGACAACCTGGTCTACGCCCTCGTCGCCGTCGTCCACAACGCACACCAGGTTATAGGCCAGCTGCCCATCGCCGCGGCGCAACACCAGGTGATCGACTGTGCCTTCCACGTCCCCGGCATACAGGTCGTGCACTCGCCAAGTTTCTCCCCCACGCAGTCGCAGCGCAGGGGCGCGCCCCGCCGCGGCCAACCGTTCCCGCGCGGTCTGCCGTTCGCCCTCGGTAAGGTGCAGACAAGTCCCTGGGTAGAATCCCGGCGGCACGTGGGGCGCTGACGCCGCCTCCCGGATCTCGCGGCGCGAACAGTAGCATTCAAATACGTGCCCACCTGCAAGCAACCGCTCTAATGCCTGCTGGTGGCGGGTGGGAGCCTCACTTTGCCAATACAGTTCATCCCAGTCCAGCCCTAGGGCAGCCAGGTCTTCAAGCTGGCGCTCCCCGGAGGCGTGCGAAGAGCGGGCCGCGTCAATGTCCTCCACGCGCATTACAAAGCGCCGCCCCGTGCCGCGAGCGCCCACCCATGCCAGCAGTGCCGTGCGCAGGTTGCCCACATGTAGATCCCCCGAGGGCGAGGGCGCATACCTGCCTGCAGATTTCTTATTCACGTTTCGACTATAGCGGGCTGAGGCAGCCGGTTGGCGGCGGGCCAGGGGCTGCGAGGTAGGCTAGAGCCTGCCATTCAGCCAGGGATTGGGAAGGCAGGAGTTGCCTAATTCGGTGGTCCTTGGGGATCCAAGACGCCGCCCTCACCTTTTGAAACGGCTTCTAAAACGGCCTTGCCAGGCGGCTTGACTGATCTGGACGGGCAAGGTCCCACATTTATGCGTCACTTGTCGCCTAAGCTCTACTTCCACTAGGCAGAAACTGAAAGGAGCAGTCATGGCCAACCCCTCCAGGAGACAATTTTTGAAGTGGTCCGCATTAGGGGCAAGTGCAGGGGCGCTCGTGGCCTGCTCTGACAAACCCACTGCCGCTCCCAAAAAGTTGGTTCCGAATGGCACGGGCAACACCAGTGCCGACCGCACCGTGTGGAGTGCCTGCACAGTCAACTGCGGTTCCCGCTGCCCGCTGCGCCTACAAGTAAAAGACGGACGAGTCATCCGCGTCCTGCCAGACAACACCGGCAGCGACGAACTGGGCAACCAGCAGGTGCGGGCCTGCCCGCGTGGGCGTTCAATGCGCCAGCGAATCTACAACCCGCAACGGTTGAAGCGCCCCATGAAGCGCAAACCCGGCACGAAGCGTGGCGACGGCCAGTGGGTTCCCATCAGCTGGGATCAGGCCCTCACCGAAATCGCGGACAAGATGAAACAGCTGAAATCCGACTGGGGCAATGAGTGCTTCTACATCCAGTACGGCACGGGCGTACTCGGTTCTACTATGGCTTGCTCGTGGCCGCCAGAGCAGACTCCCGTGGCGCGCATGCTAAACGCCTTCGGTGGCTACCTAGACCACTACTCTGACTATTCGACCACGAACATCACCCAGGCTTACCCGTACTTTTACGGCGAATGGCAGGCGGCCAACAGCTTTGACGACGCTGCAAATGCGCAGCTACAGGTCATGTTCGGCAACAACCCGCTAGAAACCCGCATGTCCGGCGGCGGGCAAACCTTCATCACGCAGGCCACTAAGCGCAAGAGCGGCGTGAAGACCATCATTATTGACCCGCGCTATTCGGAAACCTCGGTGGCGCTCGGCGACGAATGGGTGCCACTGCGCCCCGGCACCGACGCGGCGCTAGTAGCCGGCATGATTTACGTGATGCTGCAAGAAAACCTGCACGACCAGGCCTTCCTGGACAAATACTGCGTCGGCTTCGACGAGGCACACATGCCAAAAGGTGCCCCCAAGAACGCCTCCTACCGCTCCTACCTGGAAGGCAAAGGCAAGGATGGGGTGGAAAAGACCCCACAGTGGGCCGCCGCGATCACGGGGGTTCCGGCCTCGCGAATCCGCCAGCTAGCCCGCACCATCGCGGGGGCGAAACCCTGCGCCATCACCCAGGGGTGGGGCCCGCAGCGGCACGCCAACGGCGAAAACATTGCGCGGGCGATCTTCCTACTAGCTTGCGTAACCGGCAACGTCGGCATCGCTGGGGGCGGGCCAGGCGCGCGCGAGGGCGGAGTAGCACTGCCCGTAACCAAGACCTTCTACGAGGACATAAAGAACCCCTCCATGAAGATCATCTCAGTGTTTAGCTGGTTGGACGCCATAGAGCACGGCCCACAGATGGACACCTTCAACTCGGGGGTGGGCCAAAAACCCGAGTTGGGCGTGCGCGCCCTCAAGGTCCCCGTCGACGAGGACGGCAACCCCACCAACACTCGCCTTACCACCCCGATCAAGGCCATCTTCAACTACGGGTCAAACTCGCTGGTAAACCAGACCGGCGACAACAACCATTCCGTAGACATCCTGCGCGACGAATCAAAATGCGAACTAATCGTCACCTGCGACATTATGCAAACCGTGACGGCACGGTATTCGGACTATCTACTGCCAGGCACTTCCACTGCAGAAGAGTCGGACTACCACCCCGGCGAAAACGCTACCCCCATGGCCTACGGGATCGTTTCCGAACAGGCCATAGAACCGCTATACGAATGCAAATCCATCTTCGACATTTGCACCGAACTATCAGCCAAGCTAGGCATCAAAGAAGCATTCACGGGCGGAAAAACCCGCGAACAGTGGCTCAAAGAAACCGTGGAAACCGGCAGAGCCGAAGACCCAGATCTACCCACTTACGAAGAATGGAAGAAGATGGGCATCTTCCGCAAGAACATGGGCGCTACCGTATCCATGGAGGACTTCCGCAAAGATCCGGACGCAAATCCGCTGGCGACGCCCTCGGGAAAGATCGAAATCTATTCGCAGCGCCTGGAAAACCTGGCACAAAAGTGGACCTTCGGCAAATTCCGTCCCAAGCTGTCCGGCGACGTTATTACGCCTCTCCCCGAACATGTCAACACCTGGGAAGGGGCCGAGGACGCCGCCACCAACAAAAAATATCCGCTGCAGGTTATCGGCCATCACTTTAAGGCACGCACGCACTCTTCATACGGCAACGTGGCATGGCTAAAAGAAGCGCACATCCAAACCGTGTGGATGAACCCGGCAGACGCCAAAGAACGCGGGATAGAAAACGGGGATCTGGTGTTCGTCTACAACGACCGCGGCACCATCCGCCTACCCGCCAAAGTGACCGCGCGCATCGCCCCCGGAACCATGTCAGTGCCGCAAGGAGCCTGGTACGATCCCCGTCCGGCCTCGGAAGTGAAGCCCCCGGCAGGTGCCAACCCGGACAAACCGGTAGACGTGGCCGGATCGGTCAACACCCTGTCCTCACTGCACCCCACTCCCATAGCCAAAGGGATGGGCGTGCACACGATCTTGGCGCAGGCCGTCAAGGCGTAAGATCGCAGCCGGTAATCCGGCAGCTGGCAGGATTCAGGATACAGGTAGACTATTTCGGTAAGGAGGCGCCATGTTTGGGATAGACGGAGCAGAATTTCTGATCATCCTTGTCTTGGCAGCTCTGCTGTTAGGCCCTAAATCTGTGGCGCAAGCGCTACACGGGCTGCGTACACTGCTAGCAGCTTTCCGCAACTGGTCGGCGCGACTGCGAGCCGAAACGCTATCCGATTCTGCCGGCCTTACCGAACAAGACATAAAAAACCTGCAAATGCTACGAGACTTCGACCTTTCGAAGTACAGTCCGAAGCAAATGGTGCGCGAGGCCGTCCAGGAGGAACTGAACGAATGGATGAAGCAGGCGCGCAGTTCAAGCCCCGCCAGCGATGCTGGCACCGCCGCTGGCAGCAATCCCCCAGTTTCTGGGGAACAGTCAGCCCCCGATGGAGGTAAATAGTGAGACCCAGCCACATAATTGTCATCGTAGTTATTCTGCTAGTGCTGTTCGGCGCCTCGAAGCTGCCGGATATTGCCCGGTCGTTAGGCCAGTCCGCCAAGGTCCTGAAGAAGGAAATGCGCGAACTTTCCGAGGACGACGCGGCACCCTCCCAGCAGGCGCAGGTACAGGCGCAGCCGAGTCAGCAAAGCCAGCCGGTGCAGCAGTACCAGCAGCCAGCGACGCAGCCTGGCCAGCCGGCAACGCAAGTGCCCCCGGTACAACCGACTCAGCCGATGCAGGCAACCCCGCCGGTGCAGCAGTACCAGCAGCCCGCACAGCCGCAGCAATACCAGCCGCAGCAGAACCCGCAGATTCCGCTCCAGCAGCAGCCGGTTCCGCCGCAGCAGTTTCAGGAAGGGCAAGGCCCGGCCCAGCCTCAGAACCCAGCTAACTAGTAGGTCATGAAGCGAAACAACCCGCAGGGACGCATGCCCATTGCGGCCCACCTAGCCGAACTGCGCAGGCGCCTTATCTTCGCCCTCGGGGGGATTCTACTCGGCGCAGTAGCAGGCTGGTTCCTTTACGACCCGGTCATGGCATTTATGACGGATCCGCTGAGGGAGCTGCGCACGACGGGCACACAGATCAACTTTCAGACCATCGGAGCAGCTTTCGACCTGAAATTGCAAGTATCCATTTGGCTAGGCGCACTGCTTTCTTGCCCGTGGTGGATATTTCAGATCGGCGCGTTCATCGCCCCCGGCCTACGCCGAAAAGAAAAACTGTATGTCGCCATCTTCGGACTGGTAGGCGTCGCCCTCTTCGTAGCAGGAGCAATCACCGGCGTTTGGGTAGCCCCGAAGGCCGTGCGCATCTTACAGTCATTTGTACCGGTAGGAGGCGTCTCCCTACTACAGGCCTCTAGCTACATCAGCTTCTACATGCGCCTAGTAATCCTATTTGGGCTGTCCTACCTGCTGCCCGAGGTCCTGGTACTAGCTAACTTCATGGGT
The DNA here is from genome assembly GCF_002849225.1 of Actinomyces sp. UMB0138. Taxonomy (GTDB): domain Bacteria; phylum Bacillota; class Negativicutes; order Veillonellales; family Veillonellaceae; genus Veillonella; species Veillonella parvula_H. The sequence continues at coordinate 442,917 of NZ_PKMC01000002.1, read as the reverse complement.
GTACTATCCGCGCGCACCATGCTGAGGGCATGGCGGTGGGTGGTGCTCGTCTGTTTCGTGTTTGCGGCGATCGCGAACCCGCTGCCGAGCCCGTGGCCCATGACCGTACAGGCGCTCGTGCTGGTGGCACTATACCTGTTTGCGATACTGATCTCGTGGATACGCGAACGCTACCTTGCCTACGGGTGGCGGCTCCGCCCAAAGGCGGGGGCCAAGGCAGCCGAGGGCGAGCCGGTGCAAAACTCACGGCGGCAAATCCCCCGCAAACGCGTCGACTAGTTTGCCCTTCCCCGGTAGAAAGCCGCTGCGGATTAGTGTGTGCATAATGGTATGGACTTATCGAAGGAGACATCATGGCAGACCCAGCAAAGAGCCCCCAGATGGCCGAATGGCTACAAGACGTCGCAAAACACTTGCAGTTGCAGGACAATCCCCTACCGGAGGCTCAGGAAGAACTACTGAACATGGTGGGCAAGGTTGCCCACGGCCCATCCCGTCCTGGCGGACCGCTGACCGCCTTCCTAATCGGATACGCAGCAGGCAAAGCCGACATCGATCCGGCAAAGGCTGCCCGCGAAATTGGCGAATTAGCCCAAAACTGGCCGGCTTAACTGCTGGCAGGTGCGCAGCCGGTAGGTGTTAGTAGGCAAGCTGGCCGAAGCGACTGTGCTTTCGGCCCACTTTTGCTGCCTACTTGAAGCGCACGCCCTCGGCGAAAGCACACGCCCTCGGCGAAAGCACACGTCCTCGTCGAAAGCACACCAAGCAGTGCAAATTTCGATGAGCCCTCGACCATCCGATGTGTTTTGGAGGGCTCAATGTGCTTCGGACCATTCAATGCGCTTTGCAGCTAAGGCTAGAATCGACCATTTTGCCGGCCACCACCTCAGTAGCCACCGCGCCAGGTCTTGCCAGGCCCCCGCGTTTCCAGCAAATCCTTAGCTTACCGCCCGCGTTATTTATCGCCCTCGATAAAGCCGCGTCTTGGCATCGGGGCTTTGCCGGATTCATTTAGGTGCACCAGCTGCCATGGCGGGGCAAGCGTCAGGTAGGTAGCAACAACCTCGCGGGCGCTCGCACTCATTCCGGTACGCAGCCACGCAGTAATGATGGCGATCATGTTGTGCAACTGTTGCGACACGGCCATTTCCACCCACAAGTCAGTAGCCTGCCATTCCAGGCGCGCAGCGAAATCGGCAACGTAGGTGCGGAACACTTCCTCTAGTCGCGTGGCAAATAGGGCCCGCACTGACGAGGACGTATTCTTCACAAACACTTGGCTGTAAATTTCCGGATCACGAGCGATCACTTCCATGATAGCCACATATATGCTGGTCAGGCGCTCTCGGGTATCTGCTGCGCCATCGCCTAGTAGTTTGGCCAGGGCAGAAAAGTGCGGTTCCAGTTGGCCCGTCAGATAGTCCGCCAGAAAATGGGCTGGACTGGGGGCATGCTTATAGAACGTTTGTCTTGCAACCCCGGCTCGCCCCGTTAGTTCAGAAACAGAAATGTCGTCTACGTTGCGTTCCTTAGCTAACTCAACCAGGGCACTAACGAGGGCGGCCCGCACCCTCTTATACCGCGGATCGTCTTGGGGGCTGCGACGCACGCCGACACTCTGGGGAGCGCTCACGCGACCTCCTTCACCGATGCGCAAATTTTGCCAACACAAAGTACCCGTCAGTTTATACCAACTATTGGCGCCCCTCCTGGGCCCGGGCGCACCGTGCAGGTAGTCGACCGCCCTCGCCCATTAAGGAAAGGTGAGCGCTGCGAAAGTCGCCGCCTCTTTACAGCCTAAAACCCACGTTCGTGGGAGGCTCTGCAACAATTAGCCCGAGCACTAATAGACACTTGTCATTAAAGCAAAGAGGTAGCGGTGAAAGATTTGAAATCGGCTTCAGGCCCAACTCGTCGTTCCTTCCTAAAATGGTCGGCCGTCGCGGGAGCAAGCGCCGGGCTGGTGGCATGCGCCAAAGAAGACGTGAAGTACTCCCACCCTGGCAAGGGCAACCTGGTAGCCAACGGCACCGGGCGCACCGATGTTGACCGCACAGTTTCCTCCGCATGCGTAGTCAACTGTGGCTCCCGCTGCCCGCTGCGCTTACAGGTCAAAGACGGCACGGTTGTGCGCGTACTGCCGGACAACACCGGGGACAACACCATCAAGAACCGCAACATTCTTGCCTGCGTTCGAGGGCGAAACATGCGTGAACGCATCTACAACCCCGACCGCATCAAGACCCCGCTAAAGCGTGTCGGAAGGAAACGCTCGGACGGCAAATTCAAGGCAATCAGCTGGGATGAAGCCTTCGATATTATTACCAAACAGCTGCGCTACACATACGACAAGTACGGCCCCGAATCGGTATACAAAAACTATGGGTCGGGCGTATGGAACGCGCACGTGGCCTACTCCGGCGGCTGGCACCGCCTCTTCAATCTGCTAGGCGGACACCTGGGCTATTACGGCAACTACTCCTACCTGCAGATTTCCCAGTGCACCAAGTACGTCTATGGGGCGGCGGACGAACAGATCTCGAACTCGTTGGAAGATTCCATCGACAATTCCAAGCTGATCGTGTTCTGGGGCAACAACCCCCTGGAGACTCGCATGTCCGGTGGTGGCATCGCCTTCACCGCCACGCAGGCACATAAGGCGGGCGTGAAGATCATTGTGGTGGACCCGCGGTATTCGGATACGGCCTCGACCATTGCCGACCAGTGGATCCCGATCCGTCCCGGCACCGACGCAGCGCTAGTGGCCGCCATGGTCCACGTAATGCTGAAAGAAAACCTGCACGACCAGGCCTTCCTTGACAAGTACTGCATCGGCTTCGACGAGGCACACATGCCTAAGGGTGCCCCCAAGAATGCCTCCTACCGTTCCTACGTGGAAGGAAAAGGCAAGGACGGGGTGGAAAAGACCCCCGAATGGGCAGCCCCGATTACCGGTATCCCCGCAGACACCATCCGCAAGTTTGCGCGCGAGGTCGCCACTTCCGGCCCCGTAAATATCAATCAGGGGTGGGGCCCGCAGCGGCACGCAAACGGCGAAAACCAGGCCAACTCGATCTACCTGCTGGCATGCGTTACCGGCAACGTGGGTATTCCCGGCGGCGGCACCGGCGGACGCGACGGCTACTACTGGCCCAAGTCCGTGTGGATGGACGACGGGGAAAACCCGGTTGAAACCACCATCAGCTGCTACAAGTGGACCGACGCCATCGACCACGGGCCGGAAATGACCGCCCTGAAGGATGGGGTGCGCGGCAAGGACAAGCTGGACGTGGGCATCAAGTTCATGGTGATTTACGGTTCCAACATGCTGTCTTCGCAGCACGGCGACATAAACCGCACCCGCAAGATTCTAGATGACGATTCTAAGTGCGAATTCATCCTGGGCATGGACAACCAGATGACCGCCTCCATGAAGCTGTGCGACCTGGTTCTGCCTGACACTACGACCTCGGAAAGATGGGACTTGATCCCCAGCGAATACACTGGCGAACTGGCCTACGAAATCATGGCAGAAAAAGCAATCGAACCGCTATACGAATGCCGCTCCGCTATTGACGTGACTGCCGAAATCGCCCGTCGCATGGGCATCGGCGACAAATTCTCGCAGGGCAAGAAGACCACCGAAGATTGGGCACGCGAAATTCAGGATGTCACGCGCAAGGACAACCCGGAATTCCCCACCTTCGACGAGCTGCGCAAGATGCGTGTATACCGCTACCCCTCCAAGGAGCACGTGGTGCCGCTGAAGGAATTCCGCGAAGATCCCAAGGCGAACCCGCTGGATACGCCCTCGGGAAAGATTGAGCTATATTCCTCCCAGCTGGCAGAACTGGCAAAGACCTGGCAGTTCCCGAACCCGCTGCCGGGGGACGAGATCACGCCCATTCCCGCATACGTTCCAACGCGCGAGGGCGTCGAAGAGGCGCGCACCAACAAGAAGTACCCGTTGCAGGTTATTGGACATCACTACAAGTCCAGGACTCACTCCACCTACGGAAACCTGTCCAAGAACCGCGAGGCACACCCGCAAAAGGCGTGGATCAACACCGCCGACGCGAAGGAACGAGGCATCCAAAATGGCGACCAGGTGCTCATTTTCAACGACCGCGGCAAGATCCAGACGCAAGCCTTCGTATCTCCGCGTATCGCCCCCGGCGTCGTGTCAGTACCGCAGGGCGCTTGGGTCGAGTGGGATAAGGACGGCGTTGACCACGGCGGCGCGATGAACGTGCTCACCTCACTGCACACCACTCCTCTGTCGAAGGGCAACGGGCAACACACAAACCTGGCTCAGGTGAAGAAGGCGTAATAACACATCCCGCTACTGCGTCCGGCTCGCTTCCGGCCGGGCGCAGGCGGGGCCATATTTTTTAACATCAGCGCAGGATTTCGGCACTACCGCAGGCTTTATGGGACTGCTATACTCGGCTGTGCAAACGTTTGCATACGCATCTACGCAGGCAAGCAAAACTAACAACTACATAAACGCTAAAGACTCAGACTGTTCCATATGGAGGCAACGATGCCACGGAAGATAATCCTGGACTGCGACCCAGGACATGACGATGCGGTAGCCATGATGTTGGCGTGGGGCAACCCGGAAATAGAACTCGCGGCGGTAACTACCGTGGGCGGCAACCAGACACTGCAGAAAGTAACGCGCAATGCGCTCAGCGTCGCCACCGTGATCGGAATGCACGACGTGCCCATCGCGGCCGGTTGCAAGAACCCGCTGGTGCGTCCTGTAGAAATTGCCGAGGACGTACACGGAGACACCGGCTTAGATGGGGTAGACCTTCCCGAACCGGCAATGCAACTCGATCCGCGCCACGGCGTGGACCTGATCATTGACACCATCATGCAGGCAGAACCGGGCGAAATTACCCTGGTTCCCACCGGTCCTCTAACCAACATCGCAATGGCCGTTCGCAAGGAACCGCGCATCGTGGAACGCGTGCGCGAGGTCGTCCTCATGGGCGGCGGCTACCACACCGGCAACTGGTCGCCAGTTGCCGAATTCAATATCAAGGTTGACCCCGAGGCCGCCCACGTCGTATTCAACGAAAACTGGCCGGTGGTAATGGTGGGCCTGGATCTGACTCACCAGGCGCTGGCAACCGACGACGTGGCCAAGCAGATCGCCGCACATCCTGGCCCGGTATCGGACTTCACCCTGGGGCTGTTTGCCTTCTTCCGCAAGGCCTACAAAGATGCCCAGGGCTTCGACTTCCCGCCGGTGCACGATCCGTGTACCGTCGCCTATCTGATCGACCCGGCAATCGTAAAGACCGTGAAGGTTCCAATCGACATCGAATTGACTGGCACTCTTACCCTGGGAATGACGGTAGCCGATTTCCGCGCTCCAGCTCCAGGGGACTGCCACACTTGGGCAGCAACCGAGTTGGACTTCCACAAGTTCTGGGACGTAGTCACCGATGCCATCGATCGCATTCAGAAACAGTTGCCCGCCCACCAATCTGCAAACTAACCCGGCAAACAACCCATCGATAGCAAGGCGAATAAATGAATTCGACTAAGACCCGTTCCGTAGCCGCAGTGATGACTGCGCTGCTCATTGCCTGTTTTGCGTTCCAGCTGAACGCCTCCATGCTCTCGCCGGCACTGGTGACCATGGAGAAGGAACTGCACACCGACGCCAACACCATTGGACTAACCCAAACGGTGTTCTTCACCGGCGCTGCCCTCTTCTCACTATTCCTCCCTCGCCTCGGCGACATCATTGGCAGGCGCAAGCTGCTGGTAGCAATGATGACGCTGACCGGCATCGGCTGCGTGCTTTCTGCCCTGGCAGGCACTTTTGAATCCGTGGCGTTGCTGATGATCGGCCGCCTAATTCAAGGCGTCGCCGGCCCCACAGTGCCGGTGTGCCTGATCATCTTGCGCCAGGCAGTTACTGACAACAAGCTCTACGGCACCCTAATGGGGGTTATCACCGCTGTAAACGGTGGCATCGCCGGCGTAGACGCCCTGGCTGGCGGTTACCTGGCTGGCCACTTCGGCTTCTCCTCGGTCTTCTGGGTAATGGCCCTTATCGCCCTCATAGCGGCGGGATGCGTCCTGGTCATGACTGACGAAACTAGCATCGACACGCCTGTTCCCATGGACTGGCTCGGCACGCTACTGCTGGTCATAGCCGTAGGTACGGCTCTTGTAGCCATCAACGAGGCGGCCAAACTCGCCGCTGCCAAGTGGGTGCTAGTCGTGATATTGGCGGTCGTTTGCGTACTCAGCGCACTCACCTTCTGGCGGCGCGAGGGCGCCACGGCTCACCCGCTCGTCACCACCACTTACCTGAAGGCCCGCTCCACCTGGGCATTGTTGACCACCACCCTACTGACCATGACCGGCGTCTTCGCCATCATGAACGGCATCATCCCCGCCCTCGCACAGGACGGCGAGGTAGGAGCGGGCATGGCCGCAGAGGTCGTCTCGTTGTACACCTTGACGCCCTACGCGATCGCCGGGCTAGCCATGGGCCCAGTCGCTGGCACGCTGGCAGGCCGCATCGGCTACCACAAAGTGCTGCGCATCGGGCTAGCTGGCACCATCATCGGACTGATACTGACCATCTTCAGTGTTTACCACCCCACCCCCGCATTCTTGCTGATCATTTCCATTTTCGTGGGTATCACCTACGCGGGCATTGGAAACATCATGCTAAACGGGCTGGGCATTGAGCTCTCGCCCGCTGACAACCCCGGATACCTGCCGGGCCTGAACGCGGGCGCCTTCAACCTAGGCGCAGGCATGTCATTCGCGGTACTGTACGCGATCAATACAGCTGCCGGCATGGGCCAGCACGGCTACGTCGTTACCACCGTCGCCGGCGCCATCCTGCTGTGCGCAGCCTTCGCGTTCTCTCTATTGATTCCGAAGCACGCACCCCAGCAATGATCACCCAAAAGGAACTGGCTCAAAGGCTCGGGCTTTCCGTATCCACGGTGTCCCGAGCCTTAGCCGGCTCCACCAAACTTCCTCCCGAAACCGTAGAGCGCGTGCAGGGACTAGCCGCACAAGTCGGCTACCGCCGCTACCGTCCCGCCTCCGCACTGCGCACGCGCCGCACCGGAGTAATCGGCCTGGCAGTGGGCGACATAGACAACCCCTATTTCGCTTCCTTGGCCCATCACATTGAACGAGAAGTAGACAAAGTCGGCCTCTCACTCCTAATCGCAAACAGCCAGGAAGACCCCACGGCGCAAGAAAAAGTCATCGGTTCCATGCTTGCGCAGGGCGTAGACGGTCTCCTGCTGGTGCCCACCGGAGAGGCGAGCCCCCTTACTATCCGCCTCATCAACCAGGTACCCACTGTGGCCGTAGACCGCGTCCTGGATGGGACCGAGTTGGACTGCGCCCTCGTCGATAGCGCCCTGGCGGTGGTCCAGTTGGCCGCGCACCTGGCCCAAAATGGCTACTTCCGTCCCGCCATCTTGTGCGGTCCCACCGACACGTCTACCGGGATCTCGCGCGCCGAGGCCGTAGCCGCGGCTTTGCGCCGACACTTTCCGGATGCCCCTATCCCCACCGGGCACGTGCCGCACAACCCGAATCTTGCCAGGGCGGCCTGCGCCAAGTTACTTTCTAGCAACGACGTTGACGCACTAGTAGTGGGCGGGAACATGATTGCCCTCGGCGCATTGCAATGTTTACAGGAGACGAGAGCACAGATCGGCCTCGCCACGTTTGATGACCTGCCCTGGTTTAGCTATTTGCGCCCGTCTTTGACCGCGATTGCGGCTGACCCTGCGGCACTTGCCCGAGCCGCTACCACACTGCTGCGCCGGCGCATCAATTCGCCCTCTGCCAGTCCAAAGACCATCTTTCAGCCCGCAACGCTGCGGCTGCGAAACTCAACAACCCGCCTCTCTTAGGAGTAAAACATGCAGCTCAATTCCCTTTTAGAAACTCTTACCGCCACGCCCGGCAAGGTCGCGGTTGTGGGCTCCCTGAATGCTGACCTAACCGTACGCACCGCTGATTTTCCGCGCCCCGGACAAACAGTTACCGGCCAGGACCTGGTGATCCTGCCCGGCGGAAAGAGTGCCAACCAGGCAGTGCAGGCGGGCCTGTTGGGCGCGCATGTGAGCATGGTCGGTGCCGTGGGCCGCGACGCCAACGGGCAGCTGCTGCTGGATTCACTCGATCAGGCCGGGGTGGACACAGCCGCCATCGAGCGCATCGATACTCCTACTGGCACCGCCATCATCACAGTGAACGATCAGGGCGAAAATACGATCGTGGTATCGCCGGGAGCCAACGGCAGCGTGGATGCTGCCACCGTTTCGAAGCACGCCCACCTGATTGAAGAGGCCGACGCCTTGGGGATTTGCCTGGAGGTCAGCTTGGAAGCGGCTTGCGCTGCCGCCGCAATTGCTCGCGCGGCTGGCACGGTCGTGTTTTTCAATAACTCTCCGTTCCGCCCCGACCTTCCCACGGAACTGATGCAGAACGTCGATGTTCTGATCGTCAACGAACATGAGCTTCGGGACATGCTTGCCCACCAGGATTTAGAGTTCTCGGACTGGGAGCAGGCTGGCCGAGCTCTGTCCACTTTGGGCGTGGCCAGAGCCGTGATCACTTTGGGGGCCGAGGGGTCGCTAGTGCTCGCCGGCGAGCAGATAACTAAGGTGGCTCCCTATCCCGTGAATGCGGTGGATACTACGGGCGCGGGCGACTCCTTCTTTGCGACCTTGTTGGCAGCCACTGCTGCCGGCTTAGATCTTGCCGAGGGCGCCCACGTCGCCTCCGCAGTTTCCGCTTTTTCAACCCAGAAACTGGGGGCGCAAGCTTCCTACGCCGAGGCGGGCACAGTTTCGGCGGCGTTCTGCCGCTAGCCAGGCACGTTCTACCCGGATAAGTAGTGCCTTCGCCCTCGCCCAATAAAGAAACACCTGGGTGCCCTTAAAGTAGCCGGACTTGGCCCATTTTCTGCGGCAAAATCCCTGCTTACTATAGTTGCCCATATACGTAAGCGACACCTGTCGCCGAAACTTCGGATAGAACATGAGGAGGAAGCGATGGCGCAGAACGTGATCCCCCAACCGGGCAGACACGACACGGCAGACGAACCATTCACGCAGAAAGACGCCGGGTACGGATTTGTTTTCGACCAGACTCTGTGCAACGGATGCAAGGCCTGCCAAATCGCTTGCAAGGACAAGCACGACCTACCCGTGGGCATGAACTGGCGCCGCGTGATCGAATACACAGGTGGATCTTGGCATACCAACAAACAAGAAGGTACCTTCACCCCATCGGTATTCAGCTACTACACCTCCATCTCATGCAACCACTGCGAAAACCCCATCTGCATGCGAGTTTGTCCGACCACCGCGATGAGCCGCCGCGAGGATGGCACGGTCTACGTCGACCAAAGCAAATGCGTTGGTTGCCGCTACTGCCAGTGGGCGTGCCCTTACGGAGCGCCACAGCTTGACTCACGTACCGGACACATGTCAAAGTGCGATTTGTGCTACGACTACCGAGAGCAGGGGCAAAACCCAGCTTGTGTCGACGCCTGTCCCACTCGCGCTCTCGGCTGGGGGCCCATTGACGCGCTTCGCAAGGAATTCGGGTCGGAGGCAGGTATTGCCCCGCTCCCTGACCCGTCCATTACCAAGCCACACCTGGTAGTGAAACCGCACCGTGATGCTCAGAAGTGGGACGAAGGCACGGGCACTATTCAGAACCCTAAAGAACTCTAGTTAGGGACTTCGAAAAAGGAGCATCATGCACATCGGCGAACTGCCAATGATCATCTTCACCACCGTGGCACAAATGTCAGTGGGGGCGTTTTGGATCCTTGGCATAATCCAGTTCATTGGCCGCTGGACCGGGATGCGGCACGTAACCATCGATCGCATCACTAACGCTGGCATGTACGCGGCCGGCCCACTACTAGTCCTGGGCTTTTTTGCCGCGTTCTTCCACCTGAACGATCCGATGCACTCGCCATACACCCTGTTCAATATGGGTTCCTCGTGGCTGTCTCGCGAACTCATATCCGGAGTGCTGTACGCAGCCCTAGGCGCATTGTTCGCAATCACCCAGTGGTTCGACCTCTTTTCTCGCAAGGTACGTGACGTGCTGGCCATCCTGACGGCACTAGCAGGGCTAGCCCTACTGGTATCCATGTGCGGGGTTTACTACTTCACCGAAACCGTGCCCGCCTGGCACTCTTGGTTCACCTGGGTATCTTTCTTCTGCTCCGCGTTCTTTACTGGGGCGCTGGCAGTGGCCGTTGCTCTGTTTGCTGCTTGGAGCGTACAGAATAAGCGTGATGGCAACCCCACTCCCCTGGTCTCCGGTTCTCAGATCCAGGAAGAGGACGTAGCGAAGGGCAAGATCACTAAGGAACAGTGGCGCGAATATAAGGCCACTGGCACTACCGACGGCAAGGGCGATTCCGTTTCGACCTTCCGCAAGGCAACCGGCCTTATTTCCCGAGGGCTATTCCCTGAGGGGCGTATGACCATCGAGATGGTGTCTTTGACCCAGCGGTCCTTGCGCATGGCTGCTTCCATTGCCGCTGTTGCTGGCGCTATTTTATTAGTCGCCTACCCGTTCCACATGACTGGGCTAGGGCTTGGCTCCGAGGTGGAACGCCAAGTAGCGCACGCGATGATGGACCACGGGTACCTAGCAATTCGCCTGATTACGTTAGCGCTCGCCGTACTGTTGATCGCGCTGGTTCTGCGCAAGCAACTAGAAAAGGCCACTAGCCCTTCTACCCTGCTAGTCGTCCTGCTGGCAGTCGCTTTCATTCTGGCTATTGCCACCGAGCTTTTGGGTCGCGGCCTGCACTACGAAGGCCTAATCCGTGCTGGCATCAACACCACGATGGGCTAGCGAGCAAACGACAGCTCCTACCCGGGTCGGTTGCAGTCGCATCTGGCCCGGGTTTTTACATGTACAAGCAGAGGCCGGCAAGGCCTACGGCTCCGGCGCAATAGCAAATGGCAAGAAGTTTTAAATTTAATTTTCCTAGTCATTTTATTGGCCAATATTAAAAATATGAATATTTACCTGAGTCAGAGCGATCTTGTGTGTTAATCTATTTTTCACATTCCTTAATGGCACCTTAATCTAGCTACTCAAAAATATCTTTTTCTTGCGCAGCTACTCTATGATGCGTATTGTGTGCGGCGAAGCGCACTTTCACACCTCGAAGGAGAGGAATATGAGACCATCGATCCGCTTAGGCATCGGAACTTTACTCGCAATAACGGTGCCCTTCTCTATCGCCGCACCTTCTAACGCAACTTCGGCAGAGCCTAGTCCGGCCAGGACCACTACCGTCACAACCACTTCACAGGTAGCCGACCAGATTTTAAATAGGATTATCAGCGTACTAGATTCGCTACCTGAAGACATAAAGAACGGGAACCCATCTAATCCTAAGGTAGCGGCAGCTGTGAGAAATGCGCTTAAAGGAGTGAACACTTAAAGGAGTGAACACTGTTGGCATCTCCCGAGCCGTTACGGCGACTAACTGGGCCCTTTGCGCATCGCAGGTAGCTGCTACCGTACTCCAATATGGCATTCCAATCGCGAAAGTAATTTCTTGGTTGAAGAAAGCGAGAGCACTCTGGGGCGGCTTGCGCGGAATCTATTATGCGATAGCTAGCGGTAGCGCTGCAGCCGAGATAGGTGAGGATGCGGTAAGTATTATTGAGGGCATCTTAGGATTAGATGCGGTAAAGAAAGCTTGTTTTTCTTAAAACGAGGCAGCAATGTTTAAGAACCAGAATCCTGACCAAATTGAGTTCCAGCACGTCCTTGCCGGACATCTATTTATAGGCGCAATAAAGACAATTACAGCGTTGGCAGTTTTCGCTCTAATAAATCTGATTTTAGGTACGCATAAGATTACCGCAGAGAACTTTGTACCTGGGTACATAATAATTGCCATCGCGACCGAAAGCTTTGCCTCAATTTTGCTCTATACGTTGCAGCAGCGATACCACAGTACCCAACCTGGAACAAAGTGGAATTATTTCGCAACAGTCTTGTTTTCCCTGGCCATTAGCCTCATAATCGCGTGGTTCGCCAGTAAGGACATCAACGCAACAGCCGTAATGGCGATCATTTATCCGGTTCTTTCTCTAGTTGAGATCCTTACCATGAAGCCGTGGGATACGGACCTATCCCGCACTGAGGTACACCAAAAGTGGGAAGAAACTAAAGTAATGACCCGCGAGCACTTCCAGTCAGACTCCGATACCGACTCCGATGAGCGGTACTAAGAAAACCGCTTCGCCCTCGAAAGAAACGTATTTTGAGAAAACCTAACCGAAAATTCTCTGACTACGTGATAACCCATGTGGTATTCGGCTTGTTCGCCATGCTTCCTATGGGCTTCATCATCACTGCTATAAATCTGACTTTTGGCGCACACAAGATAAGCTTCGCGACACTGTGGGCAACCTACATAGCGATCATGGCCGCCACAGAATCCGTCGAAGCCACACTAATTTATATGGCGCACCGCCGCAAACTAGGTACAAAATGGTGCTTTCTAGCGGGAATTGGGATTGCTTGCTTTGGAGGCTTCGCCCTCGCCAACACGTTTATAGCACCCCTGTCCCCAGCGCTGCTCGTCGCCTCGGCGTATCCACTGACACTTACGCTAGAGGCAATCTTCATCCGACCCTGGCGGGAGCTGCCCACAGGCCAACCCCACTCGGAATCGATGCGTGTCTTCGCAAGTGACATGTTCAAAGAGGCTCAAGATAGGTAGCCTACTAGGCGTCTTAAATGCCTACCCTTCCTAGCTGCACCTTCGAAACTACCCCAAAGATAACCAAATCTGTCAGCCGCAGACGAAAGCACCTACTGCTAACAGACTGGTCGGGCATAACCCCTTATCATGGTACCTATGCAGCTTCCCAGGAGCAGCGGCACCCCGCCAGTTACCTGGGTCGACCGCTATATACCAACGATAGGATCCTATGCTCGACGTCAATAAGCTTGATGCTTTCAGCGCGGCTTTTGCCGTGCTTGCCTCTTTGCACCTGCAACCCGCCAAGGACGACACGGCCTCCTCTATGCGGAACATGATCGGTCAGTGGCCTCTGCCCCTAGAAGGAGACACCAAAGACGGAGCCCGCGAAATCTCCCATAGCACGGACGAGGACGAAGACGCTAGATGGGCGGATCAAAATGAGGTTTACGGTATAGCTGCCGGCGCCAAGGTTGCACCCTACGAATCCGTTCACCGCGGTACTGACGGCCTAGTCTTCGACGAACAGACATTGCAGGTGAGGAAGTTTTATGCGGCGCTCGGCTACGAGGCTCCCCGCATGGGCCACGACCCGGATGACCACATTGGCCTAGAACTAGATTTCCTCTCCAAGGCCACCCTGGCCGTCCTCGACGAACTGGATGCGAACCAGCCCGAACGCGCACAGGCCGCCCTCGACTTGGCAGCTGCCTTTACTTTCGAGCACGTAGCTGCCTGGGCCCCACAGATGCTTGCCAGCGCAGCCGAGGCCGCCACTACCCACTGGCTTACCGGCGTCCAGAAACTTACCTGCGGCACCCTGGCACAGTGGCAAAATGCCCTCCAACAGGATGGGTATTCACCAGCCTGCGGTTGCGGTGAAAACTGCGGATGTGCTTCTACTCCCGCACCCGAACCGGTGAAGATCGAGGACAACCCGATTTCGTGGAAGGACCAGCTGTAATGGCTTTCGACCCATTCACTACCCCAGCCGCGGAAGATATCACCAGCCGCGGAGTGCGCGTCGGCACCGCAGCTTCTGTACTGCACAAGATTTTCGCAGCCATGCCTGACCGCGGCCTGTTGGAAAACCTTTCCAATCCCGCGCTTCTGCGCATGTGGCCGCTGCGGGACGAACAGTCAGTCCAGGCGGCAGCCATCTTAGAGAACGAGCACGAGCACGGACGCGACCTTTCAAACGAGTACGCCCGCCTGTTCGGGCCTTTGGGCCGCGTATCCTTGTTGGGCCAGGACCCGGATGCGGCCTTGCCCGCCCTGTACAGCAAGTTCGGCTTTGCCGCGCCAACGCCCTCGCTACCCCCAGCGCATTTTGCCACGCAGCTGGCGTTCATCGGTCACCTTGCGACTTTCCTTGCGGGGCTTTGGCGCGAGGGCGAAGCCCCGGACGCCCACCAAACTGGGGGCACATTGCAAACCTTCGTAGACCGCTACACTGGCCCGCTGGCTGTAGACGTGGTGGGCGGAGTGCGCACGCAGTCCGCCTCCCCAACGTATAAGGCCGCTGTAGAACTGGCCGCAGCTTTGGTGAAGGAAGCCGCCAGCCTAGCTGAGGCAGCCACTACCTTAGATCCGGCCACTGCTGGGCCCTCTGAAACCGAGCTATAAATGGATCTACGCCCGGCGTTGCAGTGGTTGGCCGCAGCTGACCCGGTGGAAAACCTAGTGCTGTTTTGCAAGGATGCTGCCGTACCCGCCCTTGGCAAGAAGGATGCTGGCCTTATTCTTCCCGGACATGCCCAGGACCTGACTGCGCCCCAAGCCGCGCAACTTCTGGTACAGGGAGCCTCCTACCTGCAACTTTACCCCTGCTCGACCTGTGCTCCGCTGCCGGGCTTGCAGGCTGTCCTGGGCGAATTGGTGCTCCCTTTCGCCCCACCCGAGCGAGCCAGCCGCCGCCCACAGATAATGGATGTGGCCACCGGGCTGGTTCCGCGCCGCACTCTGCTGCCGACCCGCTCCGATTCGGCGCTCACCATTTCGGCCAGTAATTCTTGGCGCAGCTTTGAAGCCTTTCACGACCTGGCCACAGCGCACGCCATCTTCCGGCCCACCGATTTTTCCGAGGCCGACGCCCTGCACTGCCTACGCTGTTCCACCTGTGCCACACTGATTGAGAAGTGCCCGGCAAATGCCGACCGCAACTTTACGGCCCGGGCCGCCGCCACCAACTTTCGCGCCCTCTGCCCGGCCTGCCAGGTGGCCGCACACTACTGTCCGAATCGTTCCGTAGCGGACGAGCAGGGGGCTACTGCCTTGACCTCTTTCACGGCCACCCAGCAGGACGGCGAGCAGCTCCAGCCCTGCGAGAAATGCAAGAACCCGCACCCGGCTGCCGAGGGCGAGCTGTGCCGCATGTGTGCCTACCGGGAGCAACACCCATTCACCGCCGCGATGCCCACCGAAGCGTTAGCTGCCCTTCCCGAGGACGTGCGCCGCCAGCTGCGCGGCATCTAGTAGCGGACATCGCGGTCGGTCGATCATTCCTCGAAGCGCTGGGCGGTACGCGGCTTGTCCCAACCGCGCGCGGGTTTGGCGGCCGAAATGTGCGGTTCACGCGACCGGTACACCACGTATGGCCTGGTCGTATACCCCATCGGGGCGCTAAATATGTGCACGAGCCTGGTCAGTGGCAGCAGCGCAAACAATAAGAATCCCGCAACAATGTGCATTTTGAAGCTGACGGGCACGTCTGCCATTAGTGACACCTTGGGGTGGAAGTAAAACAGCGATCGCAGCCACGGCGATATGGTTTCGCGGTAGTCGTAGCCGGCCGCTCCTGCCGGGGACTGGCCGAACACCTGGTTGTACAGTGTCGCCCATGCTCCGAGCAGAATGGGGATGGTGAGGAACACGTACATGATCTTGTCGGCACGCGTCGTTGCCTCGCGCACGCCCCGCACACGGAAGCGGCGGTAGAGCAGAATGAACAAACCGGCTACCGTCATCACAGCGGCGATCCGAGTCGCAGCAGGGTAGATTCGTGCAGCTGGGAGGAGCGTGAAGTCCATCCGAACTGGTCGTGACACCACCGCCACGCCAATCCGCCGATGCACAGGCTCATGCAGATATAGGGGAAGATTCCCCAACAAAAAATCTCTAGTGCGTTCATCGGATAGCCTCCGGGAAGGTTGGGAATGGTAAGTCGTTAACTTCTCGTACTCATAGGTCCACGGCTCGTAGTGATCCTGCAGGCCGGGCATGCGCGGGTTGGCGAAGATGGTCGACAAGAGGTGGGCGCGCCCACCCAGGCTCGGGGTCAATTTGCCGTGTTTGAGCTTCCACCTACCCCGGTACTTTTCCTGGTCTTCCCAGCGCTTCGAGTAGCCGATGCCGGGTTTTGTTTCCACGTTGTTAAACCAGATGTACTCCGTCCCGTCACGGTTGGTCCACGCCTGCTTACAGGTGACAGAACAGGTGTGGCATCCGATGCATTTGTCCAGGTTCATGACCATGGCAATTTGTGCCATGACCTTCATTAGAACTGCACCTCCTGGCTACGGAGGCGAAGTATTGCTACTTCGTCACGCTAGTTTCCGGTTGGGCCAATGTAGTTAAAACCGTAGGTGGTATGCCCGTAGCCACCGATCAGGTGGGCTGGCTTCAGCAGGATCCGGGTTAACGAATTGTGGGTGCCGCCCTTGCCACCCGGCTACTATCCGATGCCGGATACAACTGCGCTGCCCCCGTAGTAGTTGCGGAACGGGCAGCAGATTTTCGGCACGCCCTAGCCGGCCTATCGCGTGGCCTAGTCGGCGTGACCACAATCTGCACAGCAGGAACGGTAATAGCGAATTCGCCCTCTTCGACTGGGGGAATAAAAGACACCCTAGCCGTAATGCTTCAGGTACTGCCCTCGATCTTCAGGCAGTTAGCCGAATAAAACCCCGGACCGCCCCCTGTGCAGGGACGATCCGGGGCAAATAACTTCTTACCGCTATTTACTTGGCGGCACCTTCAGGGGCCTGGCCGTCGATTATGCGCTGAGCATCATCTTTGCTCAGGTCATATCCGTAAAAGTCCTTGTAGAACTTCTGCGTCTCCGCCACCAGATCAACATCTTTGAACTTGTCCGGGTAGAAGGTCTTCGCCGACCACAGGATCTGCAGTGCTTCTTCAGCAGAGTAACGATCCCAGTTGAAGGTGCCGACCGGGTTCTTGATGATCTTGTCGTCAGCTACCGCCTTCACGCCGGCCCATGCCGGGTCAGACTTGATCTGATCCACACCGGCCTGTGCCTTCCCGCCGCCGATGATGATGGCGTCAGGGTTGGAACCAATGATCTGCTCCAGGGTTACTTCCTGCATGTTTTCGACGTTGTCCAGAGAATTCTTCAGACCGGTAGCCTTCATCCATTCGCCGATCAAGGAATCTGAACCGTCAACCTTAGTCAGATCATCCCCACCAACAATGTGCAGCACGGAGGGCTTGTCCGAGTCAGCAACGTCTTTCAGGTGATCCCTAACCAGGTTCAGATTCTTGTTTAGATACTTGTGGAAGGCTGCGGCTCTCTCTTTGGCCTCGGCAGTCCCCAGCACGTCAGCGGTAATGTCGATGACTTTGTTCATGTCCGCAAAGTTTTGGAACTCAACGTGAACTGCGGGGATGCCCTTGGCGCGCACGGCCTCGACCTGCTCCTTATCGGAAGCAAGTACGACCTCGGGCTTTGCCGCTAGCAGTTCTTCCATGTTCAGGTCGGTCTTTGCCGCGGGAGCGGGCAGCTTCGAGATGTTCGGGTACACCTTGGCGAACCAGGGCAGCGCCTGTACCTGTTTGGTGGTTGCTACCAGCTTGTCCGCGCCTCCCAGAAGCAACACCACCTGGTTGTTGGCGTGCCACAGGTCTGCAATGCGTTTCGGCTGGGCGGGAATTTCAACTTTGGTGCCGTCCACATCGGTCACGGTGCGAGTCTTGGACTCGGTCTGTGTTGCTGACGGTGAGGGCTTTTCGCTCGCCTGGTTTGCCCCGCAAGCCGTCAGAGTCAGCGGCATTGCCACCAACGCACCAATTGCCACTACTTTCTTCAGCAGAGACATATTCTTACCTTTCTTCAATTTTCTTGGCCCCTAGGCACACGTGCCTGCGCAGCTGGTCGTCCCAGCGCACCTGGATGGGGGTTCCAAAAAGTTCCGTGAGCGAGTCAGTGGTCAGCACTTCTGCCGCCTCGCCGACTCGCACGGGTTTGCCTTTTTCCATCAGGGCGACTTTGCCTCCCAGTAGGAACGCCTGGTTTGGGTCGTGGGTGGTGGCCACGACCGCGTATCCTTCCGCGGCTAGCTCCCGCATCTTCTTCAAGGTGCGTATTTGGTTTCCCATGTCGAGGGCGGCCGTCGGCTCGTCCATAACCACCAGTGGGGAGCCCTGTACTAGTGCGCGTGCGAAGCCGATGCGCTGCTTTTCGCCTCCGGAAAGTTCGTTGATGGGACGGTCCGCATAACTGTCCAGCCCCATTTCGGCTATCACTTCGCGCACGCGAGCCCGGTCTTTTTTCCTGGGCGAGCTGAAGGCCCCCAGATAGGGGGTTCGCCCCATCAGTAGATAGTCGGTTACCGAGTAGGCAACGGAGACATTTTCTGCTTGCGGCAGGTAGCACGCTAGGCGGGCCCGCTTGGCAGCGCTCAGGTGAGTGGTGGCTGCCCCGTCCAGGCGCGCTTCGCCCTCAGCTGGGGGCAGCAGGCCGAGTGCCACCTGCAAGAGCGTTGATTTACCGGCGCCGTTTCGCCCTAGTATCGATAGGGTTTGCCCGGCTGCAAGGTCTAGGTTTACGTCGCGGAATACCCACTCGTTTTCGCGGTAGTAGAAGCCGGCGTTTTCCAGTTGCAACAGGCTCATCGAATTTTCACCTTGCCCACCGCTAGCAGCAGCAGGAATAGCGGTGCGCCAATCATGCCCGTGACGACCCCAAGGGGCACTTCCATCTGGCTGAGCGAGCGCGCCAGCGTATCCACCACCACCATGAAAGAGGCGCCGAAGGTAACTGCCAGTGGCAACAGCCGCGAATTGTTCGGACCCACAACTAGGCGGCACAGGTGCGGTACTACTAGCCCTACCCACGACACAGTTCCCGCCAAACATACGGCAGCGGCGGTCAGCACGGTGGCGGCCAGAATTGCCACGGCGCGATCCCTGCGCAGATTCACGCCCAACGCCGCCGCCTCCTGGTCACCCAGAGAAATCACGTTGATGCGCCAGCGCATTGCCAGCAGTAGCGCAGCGGCGGGCACGGCGAGCAGCGCGCATTGTGCGAGCGAATCAGTACGCACATCCGAAAGGGAGCCCATCTGCCAGAACACGATCGCGGCAAGCTCCGTTTCCGGATCCGCAACGAACTTCAAGATTCCCACGAGGGCGGATCCGAAGCCGCCGATTATTACGCCCGAGAGCACCAGCATCAGGGTCGAATCGTTGTGCAGCAGGCGCGGAATGGAGGTAGCAAGCAGTACTGCCAAGATGCCGCCTATTAGGGCCGCTACGGATACTCCCAGCGTAGTGAGGCCCAGCAGAATTGCTCCTGCGGCCCCCACTGAGGCGCCCTGCGATACGCCCAAGATTCCGGGCGATACCAGTGGATTGCGGAAGATGCCCTGATAGGACACGCCAGCAAGCGCCAGCGCGGCACCCACGAGGGCGGCACCCGCCATGCGGGGAAGGCGCACCTGGTAGAGGACAGTCGCATCTGCGGCAGAAAGGTCGGCGCTGGCAAACGGGTTGACCGCGGTAAAAATAGTGTTAGCGGGCAGCCCATATCTGCCTACAGTTAGACAGATAACCATGATTGCAAGCAACATCACAAGGGAAATAAGCAGAAGGAGGGCTAGCTGCACCCCGGCAGATCTGCGCATCCATCCCCCTCCGCATCTGCTGACATATTTACTATCTACTGTCGCACTTTCGGGCATAAAGCGGATATTTGAGCGCATGTGATTTATTTGGCTAAAAATTTTCCTACCCGCCTCAATGAGCGCTAATCCGCTACATCCTGGGCCTTTGGGTACGCCCTCCCAAAATCCGCCCCGATCGGACGCCCGCGAAAGTTTGTGCTTACCCCATCTTTTCCCCACCAACGCTCCCGCCCGCCCTCGGCTATGGTGGCAACAGAGACTGCATTTACGCAGCTCACCTACCCAACATACGCTTCCGCATTTGCGGCGTAAATGTTTGTCCTAATCCGCAAATACTAGATAAGGTGGTATTGATGAATTACCGTATTTCTGAAGTTTCGCGTCTGCTCGGTGTCTCTGACGACACTGTTCGCCGCTGGCTTGACGACGGCCGAATTCAGGCTGAAAAGGATTCTTCGCCGTTGCAGGTCAAAGGGGAATCTCTGGCCGAATACCTAAAGAATGCGAACACTCACGAACCGAGTCATCACGTATCTAGCCGCAACCTACTGGAAGGCCTAGTCCTAGAAGTAGTCTCGGACAAGGTCATGAGCCAAGTCGTAATGCAGTGCGGCCCCTACCGGGTCGTATCGCTGATCTCTACCGAGGCCGTAAACGACCTGGAGCTAAAG
Organism: Actinomyces sp. UMB0138; assembly: GCF_002849225.1. GTDB lineage: Bacteria > Bacillota > Negativicutes > Veillonellales > Veillonellaceae > Veillonella > Veillonella parvula_H. The sequence goes on along the minus strand of NZ_PKMC01000002.1, from coordinate 422,623 downwards.
CCAGGCGTCATTGCAAAGGCGCAAATCAAGGCTACGAACGTTTCCATCGTTAAATAAGCACGCGGCTTGGCCGCGACGAAAGGCAGTTACATATGCTCCGCAAGTTTGGTACCGGTCTTGCCCTAGTGGCAGCCGCAGCCATGGCCCTATCTGGCTGTTCTTCTACCGACAACCAGAAGGCCGACGATGCCAAGTCGGAAACCTCCCAGTCTGCCCAGTCCGACCAGGGCAAGAACTACGGGCAGGTCACCATTTTCGCGGCTAAGTCCCTGACCAATGCCTTCACCGAACTAGGTAAGGAATTCGAGAAGCAGAACAAGGGCACCAAGGTGACCTTCAGCTTCGACGGATCCCAGAACCTAGTCGACCAGATCCACCAGGGTTCGCCGGCTGATGCTCTGTTCACCGCTGATCAGAAGAACATGGACAAGGCAGACAAGAACGGTGACGTCGAGGCCAACAAGTCTTACGCGACCAACACTCTGGTCATGGTCGTCCCGAAGGGCAACCCCGCCGGGGTGAAGGAATTCAGCACCAACGCTCTGAAGGATAAGAAGCTGGTAATCTGCGCTGTTGGCGTGCCCTGCGGCAACGCCACTAAGGAAGTTGCCGATATGGCGGGCGTAAAGTTCACGCCGGTTTCCGAAGAACAGAACGTGGGCGACACCCTGGCCAAGGTTGAAACTGGAGAGGCCGACGCCGGCATCGTCTACAGGACGGACGCAATGGCCTCCGACAAGGTCGAGGCCATGGACATGCCTCACGCCGACATGGTCGTCAACGACTACCGCGTGGCACTGACCAAGTCCGCTAAGAACAAGGATGGCGGCAAGGCCTTTGTCGATTACATCCTTTCCGACGCCGGGCAGAAGATCTTGAAGAAGTACGGCTTCACTGCTCCGACCAACAAGTAAAAATCCTTCAGTGGCCCGCTTCGGCGGGCCACCGGTGTATTTATGAAACTAAAGTATGCTCCCTGGTTGACGGTGCCCGGCGGGATCGCCGCCCTCTTCCTTGCATTCCCTCTGGTAACAATCTTCGTGCAGACGCCATGGGCGCGTTTTGGCCAGCTCGTCTCTACCGCAGTCTCCCAGGACGCCCTGTGGTTGTCGTTGCGCACATGCGGAACCACCCTTGCGATCTGTGTCCTGTTAGGGGTGCCGCTCGCCTTCGTACTTGCGAACCTGCCTGACCGCTGGTGGGCGCGCCTGCTGCGCACGGTGGTGACTCTGCCCATGATGCTGCCACCGGTTGTGGCGGGCCTGGCCCTACTGCTAACTTGGGGCCGGCGCGGGCTACTTGGCGAGCACCTGTCCGTTATGGGAATCGAAATTGGCTTTACCACCCTGGCGGTCATCATGGCCCAGACGTTTGTGGCCATGCCTTTCTTAGTTTCCTCACTTGAAGGTGCGATCCGGACGCGCAGTTCCGAATACGACCAGGCTGCCCGCTCTTTGGGGGCCTCACGCACCCGTACGTTTTTCCTGGTCACCTTGCCAGTCATGTTTCCCTCCGTCCTTTCGGCGGCAGCCATGTCCTTTTCGAGGGCGTTGGGAGAGTTTGGCGCCACTATCACTTTCGCGGGCTCGTTGCAGGGCACCACGCAGACAATGCCGCTAGCTATCTACTTACAGCGACAGTCCTCTACCGACGAGGCCCTGGCCCTCTCCGTAGTCCTGCTAGCATTCGCGCTAGCGATCTTGTTCGGAGCTAATGCCCTAGCAGCCCACCTACCCGGCGGCCGGACCGAGGCTGAAATGCAGGAACTGCAAAGGCGCAGCTCTAAGAAACATCCGGTCGAGGCGGAAGCGACTACTGAGGGCGAACTGCCCGTTTCTGCTTCGCCCTCGTCCTGCCCCAAAATACATGTAGACGCGCAGGTACAAGACCGCGGCGTGCACCTAAAAGTGAACCTGCCTGGCGGCGTGCTGACCGCAGTCATGGGCCCGAACGGGTCGGGCAAATCCACGCTGTTGTCGCTCATATCCGGGACTCTCACCCCCTCTGCGGGCGCGGTCAGTTTTACCCCGCCTAACCCGCGCATTGTGCTGCTGCAGCAGAAGTCGCTGCTATTCCCACACATGAGCGTGCGGCGAAACGTCGAATTTGGGTTGCGGGCACGCGGAGTGAGTGCCAAGAAGGCCTGCGAGCGCGCCACCGCCGAATTGCGCGCGGTGGGCATGTTAGCGCTGGCAGATCGACGTTCGACACAGCTGTCTGGAGGGCAGGCGCAGCGCACTGCTATTGCGCGGGCGATGGCGTTAGACCCCGATGTGGTGTTGTTGGATGAGCCGATGGCGGGCCTTGATGAGCCGTCGGCGCAGGCGGTGCGCAACGAGCTCGCGCGACGGCTGGCGGCTTCCCCGTTTACGGCGGTGCTAGTGACCCACGATGTCGAGGATGCGAAGCGGCTTTCCAGCTTCGATGTGCTGATCCGGCATGGCCGGGTAGATGGTGCCGAAACCAGGCCGTAGATAGCCGCAGGCGGATAGAGGCAGCCCCTTCCGCCTCTACTTTTCGTATCCGGCCCGGTGCCAGTCGCCGGAACGCCCGCCTGCCTTGTGGATGATCTTGCAGTCGGTGATCTGGGCGGAGCGATCCACGCCCTTGACCATGTCGACAATGGCGAGGGCGGCCACGGACACGGCGGTAAGCGCTTCCATTTCTACGCCGGTGCGGTCGGCGGTACGCACGATGGCAGTGATGGCCACGTGGTCTTCTTGCAGTTGCAGATCCACTTGCGCGCCGTGAACCCCTATCGTGTGGGCGAGCGGGAGCAGCTGCGGTACCCGTTTGGCTGCCGCGATCCCGGCGATGCGAGCTACGGCCAGCACGTCACCTTTGGGTACCGTGCCGTCGCGCAATGCCTGCATGACAGTGGGCGAACATTCGACCTTCCCGATTGCGGTCGCCTCGCGCACGGTGGGGGTTTTGGCGGTCACGTCTACCATGTAGGCGTCGCCGGATTGGGTAAGGTGAGTAAATTTCATCGGGCCCTCCCGAACCACATGACGGGTACTTCTTCGCCGGGCTTCACTTCGGCCTGGTCAGCGGGGATTCGCACTAGTCCCGTAGCTGCCGCTAGGGATGCTACAAAGTGGGATTTGGAGCCGCCGTGGCTGGCCGGGTGCACATGGACTTGTGCCGAAGTGCCGCCGTCTTCGCCCTCGCGGGCAGTAGCTGGCAGGAACTGGACGCGGCCGGTTTTGCGTTTCCAGCCGGTTCCCACCTGGGCGCGTACGAAGCGATCTTCGAAGGCCGGCTGGTCAACACCTGCTAGGACCCCCAATAGGGGGAGGGCGAACAGGTACCAGGACACCAGTACGGACACGGGGTTGCCGGGCAGGCACAGGATGGGAACCTGCCCCACTTTCCCGAAGCCCTGGGGTTTGCCCGGCTGCATGGCAACGCGGGTGAAGGTGACTCCCCGTTCGCGCAGAGCGGCTTTTACCACGTCGAATGCTCCCGCCGAGACTCCCCCGGTGGTCACCAGCATGTCGACCTGCCCGGCAGCGGCGTCGATGTCCTTCAGGAAGCCGTCCACGGTGTCGGCGTGGAAGGTTCGTAGGATTGGGGATGCGCCGGCTTCACGGGCTAGCCCGGACACCAGCACCGAGTTTGAATCCGGGATCTGCCCCGGTTTTAGGTCTTCGCCAGCGCCACGCAGTTCCTCGCCCGTGGTCACTACTCCTACGCGCAGCTGTGGCGACACTGCTACCTGCCCGCAGCCGACGGACACGAGGGCGGAAAGGTGGGCTGCACTCAGCCTTGTGCCAGCAGTAAATAGCAGCTGGCCGGCCGCAATGTCTTCGCCAGCGCGGCGAACATTGGCGCCCTTTGCAACCGCATCGGTAAACGTAACTGTCGCGGGCGCGGCAGGTGCCATGTTGGCGGGGCCGCCCTCAGTAAGTTCCACCTGGATCACGGCATCTGCCCCCTGCGGCAGCGGGGCCCCGGTCATGATGCGCATGGCCGTTCCCTTTTCCAAGGTGAGGGCGTCCGTACGACCGGCGGGGATATCTGCAGCTACCGGGAGACCCACTCCGGCAGCTGTTTCCTGGGCCCGCACGGCGAAACCATCCATGGCCGAGTTAGTAAAGGGTGGGACGCTAAGACGGGCGGTGACGTCTTCAGCTAGGATTCGGCCCAATGCCTCGCCCACTGGCAGCGTTTCTGCTGGCAGGGCCTGCCCCAGTCGCAATACGTCCCGATAATGTTCAGCTACATCTTTCATTGTCTGTTCCTTCGCTGCCACTCACTTGGCACTTTTGAACTGAATATCGCGCATCTGGCCAGAAGCGGTGTCAATGTAGGCCACGCGCCCCAGCAGTAACTCCCCGTAGCCAGCAACCAGCTTTGTCACCTCGCCGGCCATGAGCGACCCGATCATGCCCGTCAGCGGGCCAATCACCGGGGAGGCAGCCCCCACTGGGATTACGCCCTCGGGCGGGGCAGCCGGATGCAAATCCCGCAGTCGAGCCTGCACGGGCGCCCCGGCCGCTTCTGCTTGCTGGCCCGACCAGAAGGTAGAAACCTGGCCGGCCGCACCCAGCACCGACCCCCATACTTCGGGTTTACCCGCTCGCGTTGCCGCCTGGTCTATCAAGTAGCGCGTCGCAAAGTTGTCAGTTGCGTCAACAATCACGTCCCAGGCGGCGAAGATGTCGTCGATATTCGCCTCATCCAACCGGGTCGTGTAGGTAATAACCTGCACGTCCGGGTTCAGCCCGCGGATGCGCTCCGCCGCAGACTCCACCTTTTCCTTCCCCAAGGCGGCCGTGGAGTGGATGACCTGGCGGTGCAAATTCGAGGTGTCCAACCGATCCGAATCCAGCACGCCCAGATGGCCCACTCCCGCGCCCGCAAGGTAGAGCAGCGCCGGCGAACCAAGCCCACCGGCCCCCACCACCAACACTTTAGAGTTAAGGAGGCGGCGTTGCCCCGCCTCCCCCATGCCTTCCAACAGCATGGGGCGGGCGTAACGGTCACGCTGAATTTCAGTAAGTTCGGGACCCATCTGGGCTACAGGTGTAATGCTCATCGTGCTCAAGCCTATAAGCGTGCGGACACACTTTCCACATGCGCTACGACGTATTCGCTGATAGCAACTACCATGTATGCATGCCAAAAATTTCTGTCATCACCGTTTCTGACAGGTCTGCAGCCGGGACCCGCCCCGATAAGTCCGGGCCGCTGGCATGTCAGCTGCTGGCCGACTACGGCCAGGTAGAGGCCCCTACTATCGTCCCCGACCAGGTCACTGCCATTCAGGACGCCATCAAGGCGGCCGTTGCGGGCGGAGCCGACATCATCTTCACCACCGGGGGTACCGGGTTCTCTACCCGGGACGTCACCCCCGAGGCCACCGCGCCCCTACTCAGCAAACGCGCAGGCGGCATCGAGGCGGCTCTCCGAGACAACCCTAAGGTGCCAGCCGCCGCACTCTCGCGGGGAGTCGCAGGAGTCATAGACCTAGATGGGACGCGCGCATTCGTCGTGAACGCACCCGGCTCCACCGGCGGTGTGAAGGACGCTGTGGCAGCGGTAGGCCCCCTCATCTCGCACATCACGGAGCAGCTAGCAGACGCCGACCACACCGCCCCGGCAGAAAAGATTGGGCTTACCCCGCATCAGCGGGCCACCCATGCCGTGCAAAACCGGGGTTACAGCGACGGGTCTGACGCCCAGGTGGTGTGGGCAGGCGTTACTGACCAGCCCATTGACGTGGCTGCACTCCAGGAAGCCGTACGCGACCCGCAGGCGGGGGCTGTCGCCCTCTTCGATGGGCGCGTGCGCAACCACGACGACGGGCAGGGCGTAGTGTCTATCGACTACGAAGCCCACCCGGACGCTGGCAAAGTTGTTGAACGGATCGCAAAGGCCTGTGCCAAAGGCTCCGGGGCAGCAAAGTTGGCCATCGCACACCGCTACGGTCACCTCGAGGTCGGCGACGTCGCCTTCGCAGCTGCTGCCTCCGCCGCACACCGCCGCGAAGCTTTTGAGCTGCTAGAAAAGGCCGTAGAACAGGTGAAAGCGGAACTGCCAGTGTGGAAGAAACAGCAATTTACTGACGGTTCGCACGCTTGGACGGGCAGCGCCTAGCGGTGGAAGGGTGCCCTCGGCCGGCTTAGTGTTGAAGTCATGATCGAATACAGACTTGGCACCGACGCCGACCGCGCCGGCATTGTGGCAGCAGTATCCACTGCGTTCTACGACCAATTCAAAGCCCTGAGCTCAGACAAGAACAAACTGATCGAGGGACTATCCCACGCGGTAGTGCCCGACCGCTTCGTGATTGCTATCGAGGACGGCCAAGTGGTAGGCGTAGTGGCAATTGCTTTCGCCGGGCGCAATCCCTTCAACGTAGATTACTCGCAGCTGGCTAAGGTTCTCGGCCCCATCTATGGGCACATCGGCGGGCGCGTGCTGGAACGCGAGGTACGCCCTCCTGTGAAAGTTGGCACGAAAGAGGCGTTTATCAGCTGCGTTGGCACCATTCCCGCCGCGCGTGGCAAGGGCGTGGCAACGGGAATGCTCCGCAAGGCACTTGAAGTGGCGCCTGCCCGCACCTACATTTTGGACGTGATGGAAGGCAACGAAAAGGTTCTTCCCCTATACGAGGGCGTCGGCTTCCGCATCGTCGACCGTGTGAAGGAACCCTTTGGGCGGCTCCGCGGAATGTACTTCCGCTACATTCTTATTCGGCCCGGTCAGCGCGGCGGGCGCAAGTAAGCGCCGCGGCGCGGGGTCTTTACCCCCCGGCGAAGGGCGGCAGCACCTCTACCGAGATCTCGCCATCTAGGCGCACCGGGTCAGCGCCCAGCGCCTGCCCGCCCACAATCAGGGCGCACACATCTACCACCTGGGCGAAGCGTTCAGATTTTCCCACCTTCAGGAGCTCTCTGAGGGAAGCGGCATCAACCGTTTCAGGCAACTGCACACTCTCTTGGCGAGTCCCGGCGGCGTCTGCCACTCCCGCAAAATAGGTCACGTTTGCTGTAGGCATTTATCCTCCAATCGCGCTCATGGGCCGCGAAGGGCTCAAGAAACTAGGGTCATTTATACCGTGCCCCGGCTGCTTCTCCCACATCGCAGCCTGCCACACGGCGGCGATTTCCTGATCTGTGGCGCCCCCGCGCAGCATCTTCCGCAAATCTGTTTCTGAACGCGCAAACAGGCACGAGCGGATCTGCCCATCCGCGGTAAGCCGGGTGCGGTCGCAGTCCCCACAGAAAGGCCGCGTCACAGATCCAATAATGCCGATGCGACCACCCGGATGATCCGCGCCAGGCATCACATCCCACTCTTCGGCAGGGGACGCGCCCCGTTCGCGCTCCGGACGGTGGCATAGGTCGAAGTGAGGGCGCAGAAGATCCAAAATATCGTCGCGCGTAACCATCTGTTCGCGCTTCCAAGACCCACGTGGGCCCAGTGGCATGAATTCGATAAAGCGCAGCTCGTAACCGCCCCGCAGCGCGTAGCGAACGAGTTCCGGCGCCTCGGATTCGTTCACGCCGGGCATCAGCAGCGCGTTCAGTTTTACCGGCCTCAATCCGGCCCGAACCGCAGCTACGGCGCCCTCGGCAGCATCCTTGAACCGGTCCCGCCGCGTCAACTTCAAATACCCGGCGCGGGTAGCCGAGTCCATCGAAATATTCACCCGATCCAAGCCGGCATCCGCCAAGCCTTGGGCGCGATGCTTCAGCCCCAGCCCGTTGGTGGTCAGGGAAATATCTAGTTTCTTTCCCCGCCAAGTGCGCAAGTTGGCCGCCGCTTCCACCAACTTTTCCAGGCTGCGACGCATGAGCGGTTCCCCGCCTGTAAAACGGATCTCTTCAATGCCGCACAAGTCAACTCCGATGCGCATCAGGCGTACTATTTCCGCATCGGTCAGAATCTGCTCGGTAGGACGGAAGGCCACGCCCTCTTCGGGCATGCAGTATTGGCAGCGCAGATTGCAGCGATCCGTCACTGAGATGCGCATGTCTCGAGCTACTCGGCCATGCTTATCCACCAATTCGGCCACGTCTGGGCGATCGCGCGGATCAAGCTTGGTTTGCACTAGTGGCAACTCGACGAGTGTTGACAAAAAACCTCCCTATCCAGGGCTTTAGTCTAACTAGCCTAGTTATTCAGTGCAGTTTTAGTAACCCTTCTAACGTTTTGACATCCGCCCACGTATCTACATCCGTGCAGTTGCGGTTCACATCCGGCACAAACGCCAGTTTTGCAGGGGAAAAGGTGCGTTTGACCGACACGTTTCGGGCGTTTTCAGGCAAGATTTTGCCCAGCGCGCCGGCCCGATATACGCCAAGGGCGTACTGGGGGAACGTACCATCCTCAGCGGCGGTGGTGGGGGCGGCCCCGTCCAGCCCCGGTTCGAGGGCGGCAACCAGGCCCAGGTAGTTCGCTGGGGCGAGGGGCGCATCGCAGGTGGCCAGGCCGATCAGACCGTCGGTAACCCCGGCCCTTCTTAGCGCTGCCAGTCCAGCAGCGAAACCGGCGACCGGGCCGCCAAAAGGCGGGTCTTCCAGAACGCGCACCACCGCAGCTGGCACCTGCACCTGCGGCGGGGCCACCACTACCACGGTGGCCTCGGGCGCCACCCTGGACACCTGATCGAGCTGCCAGTCCAGCAAGCGCCTGCACGCCACCTCCAAGTCCGGCTTCGAAATACCACCCAGCCTGCGGGCCGTGCCCCCCGCCAGGATAACGACGCCTTCAATGGTCACCGATTCCAACCCCGGTTCCCTTCGGCCGGCACGTGTACGCCCTCCAGCTGTGGTTCGAATTCGTGAGGGCGGATCGGCGCCCCCGCCTTTAGTTCAGCCCGGAGGTAGGCAACTACGGCCTCCAAATTGCCGGTAGTATTCGCAACCTGCAACTGCCGCTGGTAGCCAGCCCCTGTGGAGACTATCTCGTGAATAAATCCCAAATCGTCTAGGCAACCTAGGTCAGTGGCGGCAGGCTCAAGCCAATCGAGCAGATCAGGAAGAGTATCGGTGATCAGCGCTTCGTCGCCCTCGGCATTTTCGATAAGAATCGCATCCATACCGTAGCGGGCGGCCCGCCACTTGTTCTCAGCCAAGAACCAGTCAGGCACCCTGGCCAGCGCACGTCCCGCATCCAGCTCCCGCGAAGCCGTTTCCACCAGCGAATGGATCAGCGCCGCAAAGGCACGCAATTCGGCCAAGTTGGAGGCAGCATCGCACACGCGCACTTCGATCGTTCCCAGCTTTGGCGAAGGGCGAATATCCCACCGAATCTCGTTGAAAGAATCAATCACGCCGGTCTTCAGCATGTCCGCCGTATACTTTTCTAGCCCCTCCCAGGAATCGAACTGGCGGGGTGCGCCCGCAGTGGGAAGCTGCTGGAACACCATCGCGCGGTTGTCCGCATACCCCGTGTTGGTCCCCGCCCAGAATGGGGAGGAGGCGGAAATGGCCTGAATGTGGCCCAGCTTGGTGGCCAAGAAGTTCTGGATCGGCATCACCTTGTCCCGATCCTCGATGCCCACGTGCACGTGCGTGCCAAACAGCAGCATCTGCCTGCCCCAGAACTGGGTGCGATTTACCAGTTCGCCGTAGCGGTCAGAATCGCTGACACGCTGGTATGAGGGCTGGGCAAAGGGGTGCGATCCCGCCGAGGCCAGTTCAATGCGCAATCGCGAGAGGGCTGGCTCCAGCTGTTCCAGAGCCTCTTCCATGTCGGCTGCACACCCGGCAACCGTCGTGTTCTTACGCGAGACTAGTTCGACCGTGTTACGCAGCATTTCGCCGTATATCAAAGTTGTGTCGGGGTGCGCTTTCTCAGCCTCAGCAATCACCGTATCCGCACATTGGCGCAGGTCATCAGAGTCTTTGTCGATTAGCTGGAGTTCCCACTCCAAGCCAATCGTCGACCGTTCCGAGCAAGCAAAGTCAATAGCCATGGTTACATGCTCCCGTAATTTCTCTAGCGCCGCCAGCGATCCAGACAAGTGACAGCAAAATCGTACTTGGCATCCCACGACCGCGCCGCCGAGTGTCCAAAGGTAGAAACCACGCCGCATTGGCCCTGCCTGCACAGTTGCGGTAGCGCGGCCGTGTAGCTGTAGGTGCCGCCCTCGGGGGAGGTAATTGGGAAGCTAGCCGGGCATGTCGAATCTTGGTGCTGTCGCCGACCTCTGGTGAAAATTGACGAGCCTTGGTGTTTTCGTCGAACCTTGGCGATCTACACCATGTTTCGCGAAAAGCGCCAGGGTTGAAAAATAACACCATGGCTCGCGGGTTCTCCCTTTTCGAGGGCGAACTCCCCAGTCACTTACAGCCGCCCCCAGCGGCTACTAGGCGGGGAGTTGGCAGCGGAAGCGGTTGGCAAATTCGGTAATTACCTGGTTTGCTCCTTTGACGTCAGCTGCGTTGCAACGGGCTATGACCTGGGATTTCTGAGCAGCCGGGTAGTAGGTGTCGCCGTATGAATTGATGCGTATATGCATTCCTGCAGTGGTAATTTCGGGGTGGAATTGGGTGCCGTACACGTTCTTACCCCACCGGACCATCTGCACGTGACAGAACGAGCCGGACGCCAGCAGGGTGGCGGTGGCCGGAAGCTGGCCGACCGCATCCGAATGCCCTGTGTAGGAGCGGAATATGGCGGGCAATTTACCTGTTAGCGGATCGGCTTTCCCCGCATCTGTAAGCCTGATTTCTGGCGCCTGCAGGTCTTCAGCAAAACCGCCCACCAGCATTCCGCCGGTGGCTCTTGCCAACGTCTGCAGTCCGAAGCAGATACCTAAAGTGGGAAAATCCTCCGCTACCACGCGGCGAGCTAAAGCAGACACGCGTTCTTCTACCAGCAAGTGCTGGGCGCTTTTCGTTTCTTGAGGGTGGGCGTAGCCAAACGGCGAGCCTGTAATTATGACTCCCGAATACTTAGTCAGTTCCAGCTCTGTGGCCGGATTAGGCTCAGAAGGGTTCAGGAGGGAAACTTGGTGGAGCTCCGTATCCGACATATTGCCCCATTCTTTAATTACAGCCACCTCATCCTCCGCTATGAGCCCAGGTGGGCGGCAAACGGCAAGCAGGAATGGCTTCGAATAGGATCGCGGGGTGTCATTTACGTGCTCTGCCATACCGCCACCCTAGTCGAGCTGGTATTACCGGCGCGAACGGTGTCCATATTCCTTCGCAGGTGTCTAAATTATTAGCCCGAGGGCGGGCTGGTGTCGCCTTTTTGTGCCTTTGCTTTTTGCGCCTCGTCTAAAAGTTTTGGAAGCTCGTAGAGACGAAAAATTGTCGAACCCCACCGCCAGGGCGTGGTAGGGGCCGGGAGGGAACCCCGCACCCCGCGAGCGCGGACGCTTATGCGTTGCTTATGCGTCGACAACCGCAATAGTAAAGCCCCTAACCTGTTTTCCCAGGTCAGAGGCTATTTAAATAGCGGTGGAGGTGGGATTTGAACCCACGGTGGCTATTAACCACACAGCATTTCGAGTGCTGCACCTTCGGCCGCTCGGACACTCCACCAAAGCTCACTAATAGTAAGCCCAGACACTCACTATACAAAACCGCAAGGGTTGACCTCAAATCGGTTGACAGTGAGACGTCCCACCCGCGCCGCGCCGGCATATTGCCTAACCGCGAACGCGAGTTTCACGCCAAGTAACTAACTAGTCGACAATGCCGTACAGGCGGTCGCCTGCATCGCCAAGACCAGGGACGATGTAGTTATGCTCGTTGAGCCCTTCGTCCTCGGCAGCAACAACCACATGCACGTCGGCGCGGTCGCCGATTGCTTCCTGCATGGCCTTGATTCCTTGTGGGGCAGCCACCAGCGAGGTGCAGGTGACGTCGCGAGCCCCGCGCTCCAGCACGTAGTTCACAGCGGCTACCAGGGTGTGCCCGGTTGCGAGCATCGGGTCTACCAGGAATACCTGCCGATCAGTCAGGTCGTCAGGCAGGCGGTTCGCGTAGGTTTCCACGGCTAGCGTCTCGTCGTCACGGACCATGCCCAGGAAGCCAACTTCGGCTGTGGGCAGTAGGCGAGTCATACCGTCGAGCATGCCCAGGCCGGCACGCAGGATTGGGATCACGATGGGGCGGGGTTCAGATAGCTTCTTTCCACCAGTCGGCGCGACCGGGGTTTCAACCTGCACGTCCTCGACGCGCACGTTGCGGGTGGCCTCGTAGGCTAGCAGAGTTGTTAGTTCGTCTACGATCATGCGGAACGTGGACGAGGGCGTGTTCTTGTCACGCAGGACGGTCATCTTATGGTTTACAAGGGGGTGGTCAAGCACTTTCAAATCCATACCTTTAGGCTACCGCGTTGCCCCTGGATACGGGTAGACAAGGCCCTGGTACCTTAAAACCATGAATTGCCACTCCCGCTGGACCCCACTTCTGCGCCGTACTCTGGAACTTGCCGAGGACGGCGGCTCTTTTGGCGAGGTGCCGGTGGGCGCGCTAGTCGTCACGGCCGATGGGCTGGTAGTTTCTGAGGCGCGCAACGCCCAGCGCGCCCCCCATTTCGATCCGACTGCACACGCCGAGGTGCTGGCGCTGCGGGCTGCTGGGGCCGCCCTCAGCAGGCACACTCTGCAGGGCTGCACACTGGTGGTGTCGCTGGAACCTTGCACTATGTGCGCCGGGGCGGCCGTCCTGTCCCGCGTGGACCGCATTGTCTTTGCCGCATGGGATCCGAAGGCTGGCGCGTGCGGGTCGATCCGCGATGTGGCCCGCGATTCCCGTTTGAATCACCGCCCCGAAGTGATTGGCGGGATTTTAGAGGGCGAAGCCCGCGCCCAGCTGCACACTTTCTTTTCCGATTTACGCAGCTAGAGCGGGCTTTGCCGCAATGGTTTAGGCTACTTGGAAGCGGCGAGTGCTTCCTTCACGCTGGCGAGTAGTTCCTCCCAGGCGACCTCAAACTTCTTGACGCCCTCGTCTAAAAGCTGGCGGGAAACGGCACTAAAGTCGATTCCCGCTTCTGCTAGCGCTGCGAATACCTGATGGGCTTCGCCGATGTTCGCGCTGACCGCGTCTCCGTGCAATTCAGCCGATTCAGCCACCGCTTTCATGGTTTTTTCGGGCATCGTGTTGACGGTGTCGGGGGCGGCCAGTTCGTCAACGTACAAGGTGGGTTTCAGCGATGGATCCTTCACGCCCGTCGAAGCCCACAGTGGCCGTTGTTTGGTGGCACCATCCCTCGCCAGTTCTGTCCACCGTTCCTGCTGTAGCGATTCCTGGTAGGCCTCATACGCTAGGCGCGCATTGGCAACCCCGGCCTTGGAGCGCAGCTGAGCTGCCTCTTCGCCACCCTTCTTGTCCAACAGCGAGTCGACCAGCGCGTCTACGCGCGAAACAAAGAAGGAGGCCACAGACGTAATAGTGGAAAGGTCGATGCCGGCCTCGCGCGCCTTTTCCAACCCAGCCCAATAAGCTTCGACTACCTGTCGGTACTGCGGTACCGAGAAGATCAGCGTCACGTTGACGGAGATGCCTGCCCCGATTACCTCGGGAATTGCTTCCAGTCCCGCGGCAGTGGCGGGGATCTTGATCATCGCGTTAGGCCGATCCACTACCTGCCACAGGTTTTTCGCAGCTGCTACTGTTTCTTCTGCCTTGTCGGCTAGGCGGGGGTCCACTTCGATGGACACGCGTCCATCGCGGCCGTGCGTGGCTTCGTAGATGGGCGCAAACAGATCGCAGGCAGCGCGCACATCATCAGTAGTCATTGCTTCGATGGCAGCGCCCACGTCGGCGCCTTTGGAAGCCAATTCCTTGATCTGGTCCGCGTATTGACTACCCGTTCCAATTGCAGCATTAAAAATGGCCGGATTTGTGGTCACACCAACCACCGAGGACGAATCAATCAGTTCGCGCAGATTGCCCGATTCCAGTCTGCCTCTGGACAGGTCGTCCAGCCAGATAGAGACGCCAATTGAAGAAAGTTCTAAAAGGTTACCGCTCATTAGTGCTCCTTCGCCGTAACACCAGTTACAATTCACAGCGCTGCTGTTACTTTTCGCAGCTTCGCTGTTAATTATACCTGCCGTGAACACTTCCGGCTGCAGTTCTTAGCTTTCTAACTCATCCAGCACGCCCGCGGCCAATTCCCGGCCGTAATCCATCATTTCTTGGGCCCGGTAGAACTCCAAAGTTCCCACCTTGTCGATGGGAATCTCGATCGTGGCGCTGACCGGATTAGAGGCCGCCCGGTAGCGGTACACCAATTCTTGCATGGTAGTCATAGACATGTCCGCCACCTGCCAGGTAGATATGCCGGAGGGCAACTTTTCCGGCCCCCAGTTCTCTTGCGGATCGTTGCCCGCCTCGGGATTGCCTGGTTCAGTAATCTGCCCGCACTCTTCTTTTTGCGGCTCTTCAAAATAGCGCGTGATCTTGTGGAACAGTTCGTTGTCCGTAAGCGCAGTAACGCCCTTGTTAATGGATTTAGCGAGGGCGGAGCCCTGCCTTTCTGCCTCTATTGCTTTTCGGAGGCGGTCCCGCGGGTGCGCATCTGGGTGGCCGTACAGGTTTACCGCAATGGTCGCATCCGATACCTGCGCCAGAGTAGGTTCAACCGGCACCGGATTTACTAGGCCGCCGTCTGCCAACAGTCTGTCCCCCATCAGCACGGGAGTGAAGATTGTGGGGATGGAAATGGAAGCACGGATCGCCGGATACAGTGGCCCCGATTGGAACCAAATTTCGCGCTGCGACAATAAGTCTGTAGCCACCGCCGTGAAGGGAATAGACAGCTCTTCGATGCGTGCCGACCCGGCGATCTCCTCGATCTTCTTGAGTACTTTCTGGCCGCGCACAATGCCAGCCGACCCCAGCGCCGGGTCTACTAGGCGCACCACGTCCGTGCGCGTCAAAGATGCCGCCCACTGCGCCACTTCGGGTAGCTTGCCCGTCCCGTAGACGCCACCCACTAGCGCGCCCATCGACGCCCCCGCGATCGACACGATCGTGTGTCCGCGCCGTTCGACTTCTTCGATCACGCCAATGTGAGCCCACCCGCGGGCTCCACCCGAACCTAAAACCAAGCTGATGCGCATACCCCTACCCTACCGGCCCAAAGGCAAAGCTACTCTGGACAGCACAAAAGTTGGATGGATCCCTTCCGCCACTGCGACACACCAGAGCGCCGCCCCGCCCTCAAGAAATGGAAAACCCCCACCGGCAAAACCGGTGGGGGTCCGCTGCGCGGCACTAGCGCCTGCGTCAGCTCAGCTTAGAAAGCGGGGATGACAGACTTGTCAGGCCAGGTCTTTTCGATGAAGTCCTTGACCTCCTTGGAGTGCAGGTCCTTCTCTAGCTTCTTGACTAGTTCGCTCTTCTCTCCCTTACGCCACACCAGCAGGTTGGTAGCCGGGTTGTTTTCGGTGGATTCTAGTGCAATAGCCTCGGACTGCTTCAGACCGCCAGCCTGTGCGTAGTTGCCGTTGATGACGGCAATGTCAACGTCTGCCAAGGAACGAACCAGCTGCGGGCCGTCTACTTCCTGGAATACTAGCCCCTTCGGGTTGAATTCCTTGGAATTCTTCACGTCGGCAACTGCCAGGTTCTGCTTCTTGGGTAGCTTGATTAGTCCCTGCGCGCCCAGCAGGCGTAGAGCACGGTCCTGGTTGGTGACGTCCTGAATGATGCCTACCTTGTCGCCTTCCTTCAGGTCGTTTACGTTCTTGACCTTCTTCGAGAAGATGCCCACCGGCTCTAGGTGAACGGATTCGCCCGGCTCGAACTTGTAGCCGCGCTGCTTAGATTCGTTGTTCAGGAAAGGAATAGTCTGGAAGTAGTTGGCATCCACCTCGTGGGTTTTCAACGCTTCGTTCGGCTGGACGTAGTCGTTAAATTCCTTGATGTCAATCTTGTAGCCGTGCTTGGGGGCGACTTCCTTGTTCAAGAACTTTAGGATCTGGGCGTGCGGGGTGGGCGAGGCTGCCACCACAATTGTGTCAGACTTGCCGGAAGCAGATTTGCCTTCCTGGCCGCTGTTAGAGGAGCCGCAGCCGGTCAGTGCTACGGCGGTTACGAGGGCGGTGGTTGCTGCTAGGATGTTGCGAATTTTCACGATTTTGCTTCTTTCTTGGGAATATAAAGAGTCCGAAAGTCTAAGTGTTGTCAGCTAAGGCGCTAGGGCCCGACTAGTAGAGCCTTAGCGGTGATCTACTAGCCGGCTGAGCATGTCACCGATCAGCTGAATAACTTCAACTATGACGATGACTACCAGCACTGCCAGAATCATGACGTCGGTTTCGAATCGGTTATATCCGTAGGAGACAGCCAAGAAGCCTAGGCCGTCCCCACCCAGCATGCCGGTGATGGCACTGTAGCCAATCAGGGTGATGACAGTGACGGTAATTGATTGGATGAGGGCGGGCAGCGCTTCGCGGATCTGCACGTCGAACATGATTTGCCGACGGGAAGCTCCCATCATTTTTGCCGCTTCAATCTTCCCGGGTTCAATCCCCAGCAGGTTTGATTCAACAAGACGCGCAAAGAAGGGAATTGCGCCCACGGTTAGCGGCACGATCGCGGCTTTCCATCCGATCGAGGTCCCGGCCACCATCCTGGTGAACGGGATGATTGCCACCACCAGGATGACAAATGGGAAAGATCTGCCAATGTTCACGATTGTACCCAGGATTTGATTCACTGCCCGGTTCGGGAACAGGCCCCCTTTGCCGGTGCCAACTAGCACCAGGCCGAGGATGACGCCGCCAATTACGGTGAGCACCGACGAGATTGCGGTCATAGCCAAAGTCTGCCAGGTGGCCGTCCACAGTTCACCGCTCTGAATCACGGGAATATCTGTGAGGCCGGATAGTAGGGAGGCGTTCATTAGATGTCCCTCACTTCCGCGCTGGTGCCTGCGTTACGCATGGCTGCAATGGTTTCGTTTACTTGGTTGGGTGGCACAGCTAGAGCTAATCGGCCTACCTGTGTCTGCCCTACGGTTTCGAAAGTGCCCGCAACAATGTCGGCTCCAATTCGGGCGGCGGCACTCATGACCGCCGATCCCTTAGGTTCGCCCGGGTGGGCGGTAAATGCCACGTCGACGACTGCGGCAGACTGCCCGTTCAGCACGGGCTCGTCCTCTATCGAGGGCGGCGGCACTAGTTCGCGCGACAGTCGCGACTGCGGGTCTTCAAGGACATCTTCGATACGTCCGGATTGAATTACCTGGCCGTTTTCCAGCATGGTAACCGAATCGCAGATTTCGCGGACAACACCCATTTCGTGGGTGATGATCAGGACGGTCACGCCCAGGCGGTCGCGCACGTCCGAGATCAGCTGCAGAATCTGCCTGGTGGATTCACTATCGAGGGCGGAAGTCGGCTCGTCGCATAGCAGCACGGGCGGGTTGGTAGCGAGGGCGCGGGCAATACCGACGCGTTGCCGTTGCCCGCCGGACAGCTGTGCGGGGTACGAGGATCCGCGAGCGGAAAGGCCAACCAGATCCAGCATTTCCTGGACGCGCTCATGCCTTTTGCCGGATTTTACTCCGGCAAGCGATAGGGCGTAGCCGATGTTGCCAGCGGCCGTACGCGAATCCAGCAGGTTTGCGTTCTGGAACACCATGCCGATGTTTAGTCGCGCCTGCCGCAATGCCGATGAACGCAGCTTCGACAGGTCTTTGCCAGCAACGGTAATTGATCCCGACGTCGGCTTTTCCAGCGCACACAGGCATCGGATCAGGGTTGATTTACCGGCACCGGACTGTCCGACGATGCCGTGAATGTCCCCTTTAGGAACGGAAAGGTTGATGTTGTCGAGGGCAATTACGTCCTCTTCTTTGCGGCGCGGATACCGCTTAGTAACATCGCTGAGTTTAATGAGTGGCGAGTCGTCCGTTGGGTTATTCGTCATCCACATCCTTCCATCGGTCCTGGCGGAAGCACCCTCACCACGATGGCGGGTTGCTGCAGCGTACGAGCCAGGTCTCTGCGCTACTCTTGATGGTCCGTTTTGAGCTTAAGGCCCTTACTATCTTCACGCAAACTCATCTTGGTATTTAGTAAGTGAGCCCACTCACCTGCACCCTTAACTGCCGCCATTTACCTTAGAGAGGTCAGACTTGTGTGTTTAAAGTGCCTTATGTGGCAAAGTAGAATCATGAATTCTAATAATGCCCCTCAAGGCGGCGAGGCAGCCCATACTAATTCCACCCTTCACCTAGGCGATCCTAAGATGGCTAACCTCCGCACTGACCTGGGCAAAGCGTTGCTCGTATTGCAAGAGCGTCTGCAGGGCCAAAACAGCCTGAGCCTTGTCGAGGACGGGAAAGTGTTTCTTCCCGACGCCCAACGTGTAACGATCGCGGTAGCCATGATTGTTTCTAACGCAATGCAGGCGTTAGGCGTATCCGAGAAGGATCTGACCGATCTGATGGCGCACATCCACGACGATCTGGCAGCAAAGTTTGAGCAGGGCGACGAGGCCGCCCGTGCCTCTCTGCCTAGCTTTGACGCGATCTACTTTTCTCTTTTGGGCAAACCCGACCAGTGGCGGGAAATGGTTGACGCCATGAGCGCCCTAGAGTTCGGCACGCTGATGCTGATGCTGCCCGAAACCGCCGTTGGGCTTATGACCATTCCTACTGGTGGGGATCGGGAACCGCTCAAGCCACTGCTGGCTCGCGCCTACGAAGAACTTGCCAAGATCGATGCGGCTTCCCCTCAGGCGAGCCAGGATTTGCAAGCCGATCTTGCTAAAGCCCAGCAGGCTGGGCGCGAGGCGGAAACTGGCGCACAACAGGAGGGGTAGGCACCCGGTTTCTGTGCTCGCCCCCCCTAGCCTGGATAGTCTCCGCGAGCTGCCAGGATGCATATATTCGCATGTCGGGTAACAATGAGGTTATGAATACCTCAGGGCCATACCGGATTGAAATGGTTTGCACGGGCAACATCTGCCGTTCCGTAATGGCACAAATTGTGCTCGACACCCAGCTGCGGAGCGCGGGCACCCAGGGCGTGATCGTGTCGTCCTCGGGAATCTCCGACGAGGAGCACGGCAACCCCATAGATCGGCGAGCAGCTAAAGCGCTGCGACAGGCAGGCTACCCAACCCCGTTGCACCGGGCCCACCAGTTGGATGCGAACACGTTTGCGTCTTCGGATCTAGTGCTGGCTATGACGTCCACTCACTTTGCCCGCCTTGAGCAGCTGGCGCGGGAGGCGGGGCTTGAGGCTTACCCGGGTGCTTCCGGGCCGGGCCGCGTAGACCTGCGAATGTTCCGCAGCTTTGACCCTAACCTTGCGGTTTCCCCAGCTGAACGGGGCGAGGGCGACCCCTTCGCCGACGCTGAACCGGAGGGGGACGCACAGTGGCTACGGCGCCGCGAATTAGACGTGCCCGACCCGTGGTATGGCACCGCTGCCGATTTCGATCAGACTATGCAAACGGTCGAAGAGATATGCCCGCACATCGTTTCCTACGTGCGCAAGGTGACCAACCAGTAAAACTGCCCGCTAACGCCGAGACCGCGCTTGCCCCTATGGTGCCGCCGTGGCAGGCATGCCGGGCTACCATATTCCGGCTACGCTCCGCCCCGCCTGTAATCGGCATCTGGCAGGGGAAACTGCCACACCGGGCGGCCGGCAGTTAGCAGGGTACACAGGCATAGCACAAACAGGGTCAGCTCGGCCAGAGCTGGCAGTACGATCTTGGTGTCATACAGGCGCAGCGCCTCAAAGATGCCGCGAGCGCAGTCCTCGTTCGCAATCACCCATACTCCCCCCAGGGCAAGGCCGGCGTTCATGACTCGCATTCCCTGACAGCCCCACAGCACCGGGCCCCAGGAAGGGTTGCTCTGAAACAGGTAGGCACCCAAGAAATAGGTCACTTCGGTGGCTGCGATCAGGAGCGCCAGGGGGCGACACAGCCACGACACCGCATTTTCGGGCCACATCACCGTGCCCACATAAAGTAGTTCTATAGCTACCAGCGCGACCAGATCCAGCCGCTCGGCGAAACTTGTCAGGGTTTTTCCCCGACCAAAAAATCCTTCGGTAAACACGGGCGCCCCTCCTTGGTTTTTCCGGTTCCTCACTGAACCTTGCCCTGTTTGAAACCATTATCTATAAGGGAATTCGGCCTAGTCAACAATCTTTTGGGCCGGCAGGTAAAAGTTGGAAGCCCCCAAGCACTTGCCGATCGCCCTACAGGGGCTAGGAAAAACTTGGGGGCTGACAACGCCGCTCCGGAAAGGTTAGAAGTCCCAGTCTCCGTCCTCGGTATCAACAATGTCACCGATTACGTAGGAGGAGCCGGAGCCACTGAAGAAGTCGTGGTTTTCGTCAGCGTTTGGCGACAGTGCCGCCAAAATAGCCGGGTTCACGTCTACCGCTTCGGCGGGGAACAGCGCCTCGTACCCCAGGTTCATCAGGGCCTTGTTGGCGTTGTAGCGCAGGAACTTCTTTACGTCCTCGGTCAGTCCGAGCGGATCGTATAGGTCCTCGGTGTACTGTTCCTCGTTCTCGTACAGTTCGTCCAGCAGGTCAAACGTATATTCCTTTAGTTCTGCCTGCCGCTGCGGCGATGCCTCATTGACGGCCACCTGGTACTTGTAGCCAATGTAGTAGCCATGTACGGCCTCGTCGCGGATGATCAGACGGATCAGGTCGGCCGTGTTGGTCAGCTTAGCGTGTGCCGACCAGTACATGGGCGCGTAGAAGCCGGAGTAGAACAGGAAGGACTCCAGCATGGTGGAGGCGACCTTACGCTTTTCCGGGTCATCGCCCTCGTAGTACTTTTCGACGATCAACGCCTTGCGCTGCAACGCCTCGTTTTCTTCGGACCAGCGGAAGGATTCGTTGATCTCTTCGGTGGAAAGCAGGGTAGAGAAGATGGAAGAGTACGACTTGGCGTGCACAGATTCCATGAACGCAATGTTGGTGTAGACAGCCTCTTCGTGCGGGGTGCGCGCGTCCGGGATCAGCGAGACCGCCCCCACGGTGCCCTGCAACGTATCCAGCAGAGTCAAGCCGGTAAAGACGCGGTTGGTCATGGTCTTTTCGTCGTCAGTCAAGGTCTTCCACGAAGGAATGTCGTTCGAAATCGGCACCTTTTCAGGCAACCAGAAGTTACCCGTCAGGCGGTCCCACACCTCGACGTCCTTTTCGTCCTCGATCTTGTTCCAGTTGATCGCCTTGATTACGTGATTATTGCCGAACATGTTTCCCTTCTTCTGCCGTCATTCCACTACCAGATAGGTGCCACTGATTCTAACGCGGCTGCCATCTGCGGATTCCAGTAGCCATAGTCGTGTCCGCCACTACCTTCAGTGTATTCGTAGGCCACGCCAAGCTCTTTAGCGAGGGCGGCAAAACGCCTATTCATATCTAGCAGCCTATCTTCGGTGCCGCAGCAAGCCCACAGTTTTGGCAGCGCCGCCGGGTCTGCCTTCTTCAGCTGCGCCAGCAAATCGTGGACAGACCCGCGCGCGTCGTCGAGGCCGAACACGTTCCGGTATAGGTCCGGGTGGCGGGAGTGGAAGGCATCCTCGGTAATGTCGGTGGTTCCAGACAGGCTGATGGCCGCGCGGTAGAAATCCGGTTTAGCCAAGGCCGCTTTCAAGGCCCCATACCCGCCCATAGAAAAGCCGGCCACGATCCTGCGCGAGGGCGAAGCTGCCCCCAGCGTCGCCTCTATGTATTGGGGCACTTCGGTAAAGGCCCAGTCCGCCCATGCCAACCCATATTTCGCGTTCGTCCAAAATGAGCGTTCGCCCGAGGCAAACACGAACAGTGCGTTATATTTGTCTGCCCACCGTTGCACGGGCGCATAGGTAGACCAGATGGACTGGTCGCCGCTCAGGCCGTGCAGCATGTAGGCAACTCTGCCGGGGGCGGGTGCGTCCTCGGCCAGGTCGCGCTCGTTTGGCGCTATCACCGTGATAGAAGTGGCCATCTGGAGGGTAGCCGAGCGGATCCCGTCAATGCTTATGCGTGCCATAGCACAACCATATCGGCCAACCCTGTGTGGTGGCAGCTACTCCTTTCTTAGTTTGTAAGGCGGTGGCGCGCCCGCCCTCGCTTTTTGGCAAAAGAAGACAAAATTGCACTAATGCATAAGAAATGTTGTGACTTTACACTGCGACCGGGTGGGATTGGTGCCGCTGTCCTATTGTGGAGGCATGAATAATTTTCGCGGCAAACGAGGAAAAGGTAACCATCACGGCAAAGGACGCCGCGAGCCCTTTGGCGGGGGTACCGCAGACCAACTGATTGAACATCTACACAAAATGGACGGTTCTTCCTATGGCGCCTACAAGCAATTGGTGGGCGCATGGGATTACGGCGATTTCGTTCTTCATATTGAGCGCGTCCAATCTGACCCGTACGCTCCACCGTCAACCGTGCGCGCCGAGATCCCGGCCGAGGTCGCGGGTCTTCCCGACTTCGCTACTGCTTCTGCGCATGCCCGCCTTGCGGCGGCCGACTACTTCCACAGGGATTTTTCTGCCCGCATCCGTCCGGAACGCGACCTGCGGGTGGCTTACACCGGCCAGACGGTGCTGAACCGTGGCGCCGTAACAGTAAACGAGGACGGATCTATCCAGATGCGCTTCCAGGTGCAGTTCGCGGCACGCGGACGCCGTATTCTGGGACACGCAATGGCAAACCTGGTGGATGGCCCGCTCCCCGATTCGGTGCTGGACACCATCGATTTCGCCTCCGACGAGGCCGTTGCAGACGAGGCGGCGCTGAAGAAGCACGTGGAATCGGTTGAAGACTGGTTCGCGCTGCAGCAGGTTCTAAAGGAGAAGGATCTGCTGGCTTTCATTGCGGACGATTCGATCCTGGCGCGCGCCTCCGGCGTTGACGAGCACCCGATGGAAAACGCGGTGGCTACTAAGGCTCCCGAGACTTTGGCACTGCAGGTGGAGCTCCCGCACGCCGGCAAGGTCCGCGGCCTGGCGCTACGCCCAGGTGTCACCCTGATTGTGGGCGGCGGCTACCACGGCAAGTCGACGCTATTGGACGCCCTCATGAATGGCGTGTACCCGCATATTCCCGGTGACGGACGCGAGCTGGTGGCCACTACGCCGCTGGCCGTGGCTGTGCGTGCCGAGGACGGCCGGGCAGTTACCGGCGTGGACGTCTCCGCGTTCATCTCTAACCTGCCGTCGGGCGGAGACACTTCCCGTTTCACTTCCCCAGATGCTTCCGGTTCTACTTCGCAGGCTGCTGCGATCGCCGAGGCCGTCGAAGCGGGCTCCAACTGCCTGCTGATTGACGAGGATACTTCGGCTACCAACCTGATGATCCGCGACTTGCGGATGCGACAGCTGGTACCAGATTCGGGCGAGCCTATTACCCCGTTAGTTGACCGTATCCGCGGACTGGTACGGCGGGGAGTTTCCTCAATTGCGGTTATGGGCGGTTCCGGCGACTACCTAGATCGGGCTGACACGGTCATTTGCATGGACAACTACGTGATCACCGATGTGACCGAAAAGGCGAAGAAGATCGTGCAGGATGCTCCCAGGCAGACCGCTGCGGACTTGGATTTCCCTGAAGTCGCAGCTCGCAAGCCCCTGGCCAACCCCTACGAGGGCGATCGCGGCCCGAAGGTGCGCGGCAACACCTCGCGCATCTCGCTAGACCGCCAAGACATCGACATTACTGCCCTCGAACAGGTCGTTGAGGCAGGTCAGGCCGATGCTATTGGGTGGTCGCTGCGCAAACTGCAAGACGAGGTTTTCAACGGCGAGCGAACCCTGAAAGAGGCTGTCGACTACCTGTGGGAAAAGGAGTACAGTAACGGAGGTCTTGACGCCCTTCGACCTCGCTCCGGCTTCCTAGCAGAGCCGCGCACGATCGACATAATCGCTGCCGCTAACCGGATGCGCTGGCTAAGGCTGAACGAAGAATAACTGAGGAGCATATGTCCCAATCGCCATCTTTCATCAACCGCCCAAATCCGGATGACCCGAAATGGGTGCGCATCCCCGAGTCAGATCGGGTGTATAACCGCAATCTGATTCTGGTAGTTCTACTCATTCCGTTGGCCATGTCGCTGATTCAGGTGTCTTCGGTGAATGTGGCGTTAGAGACGATAGGCTCGGCTCTTAGGGCTTCCCAGACCTCATTGCAGTGGGTGCTATCTGGCTACGCCCTTTCCTTCGGAATTTTCCTAGTGCCGTCAGGCCGATTGGGGGACATTTTTGGCCGTTCCGGCGTGTTCACAATCGGCCTGGCGCTGTTCACCATCGCGTGTACGGCGTGCGGTTTTGCTACTAGTCCGGTAATGCTGAACGTGTTCCGCGTGCTGCAGGGCATGGCTGCAGGCATCTTCAGCCCGCAGGTAACCGGCATTATTCAGCAGTATTTCCAGGGCCAGGCCCGCGCCCGCGCCTTTTCTATGTTCGGCCTAGTAATTGGCGCGTCCGTTGCCGTTGGCCCACTGTTCGCAGGCTTCCTGATCGAAACTTTGGGGCCTACCAACGGGTGGCGTTCTTCGTTCCTGTTCAACCTTCCGCTGGGCATCATCGGCGTAATCGCAGCCTTCCGCCTTCTGCCTTTCGGCAAGGAACGGCGGCACTTTATGGGAGCAAAGAAAGTCAAATCTGACGCCTCCGAGTCGAAGACTAACCTTCCAGCCGAGCAGGCAAATGCCTCGCAGGCTACCCAGAAGATTGACCTGGACCCGGTTGGCATAGTCCTTCTGTCCTTGGCAGTCCTTTGCATCATGCTTCCGTTTATGAGCCACGGGCACCCGCTCATGTGGTCTTTGATTCCGCTGGCGATCATCCTGACCGTCGTGTGGATTTGGTGGGAGAACCGCTACAAGCGCCACGGGCACTTCCCCATGGTTGATCTGTCCCTGTTCAAGCTGAAGTCCTTCAGCTACTGTGCGGCCATTTCTGCCACCCAGTTCCTGGGCACTACATCGCTGTTCGTCATTTTTGCAATGTACCTGCAGGCCGGGTTGGGCCAGTCGGCTTTGGTTGCCGGTTCCATCGGCATTCCGAACGCTATCGTCTCGGCGCTGGCCGCCCTCTGGTCCGGCAAGCATGCTCTGAAGTCTGGCCGCCAGGTGCAGATTCTGGCTCTGAGCTTCCTGCTGCTAGGAGTCATTACCCTGATCGGCACCGTCTGGGCAGTCAACGCGGGAGCCTCGTTCTGGTGGATGTGCGCCCCGCTCATGCTGTTCGGCTTCGGGCAGGGTGCTATGGGCGCTGCAAACCAGACGCAGGCGATGCTGGACGTACCTGTCGAGCACGGCGGGATTGCCGGTGGCATTACCCAGACGGCACAGCGCATTACCACCGCTATTGGTAACGCGGTCATGACGGCAGTGTTCTTCGCAGTAGTGGGCAACCAGCAGACCGCTTCGAAGTGGGACTGGTCCATGGGTATCAGCGCCGCCTACGTCCTAACCGCATCTATTCTGGCCGTCGCATTGGTCATTGCGATTGTCTACTGGTGGGATTTGGCAGGCAAGAGGCCGCGCAACCGCAAGTAGTAGGCGCGCGGGGCAGCTACTGAAACGTCGAGGAGGGGGCACGTCCCCCTCCTCTTCTTTATCCCGGTTCTAGCAGCGTGGGAATTTCGCTGCCCGGCACCGGCCTACAATTGTTCCATGTCGAAAAAACGTGGCACAGGTAAGGTCGAGGCAGGAGCCGCCACCCCGGCATTGGAGGCCCTCGATAAGGCAGGCGTCAGCTACGAGGTGTTAGAACACCCCCATGATCCGCGCACCAAGCAAGGATTCGCCCTCGAGGGGGCAGAACTGATGGGCCTGGATCCGGATACCGTTTATAAGACGCTTATGGCCCGCGTCGATGATTCTGAGGATGTTGTGGGCATCGTGCCCGCTACCGCCACTTTGAATTTGAAGCAGCTAGCCAAGGCTGCAGGTGGGAAGAGGGCGGAGATGCTTCCCGTTGCGCGCGCCCAGGTTGTTACCGGCTACATTGCCGGAGGAATTTCCCCGCTGGGGCAGAAACAGCCTCACCGCATCTTCCTTGACGAATCCGCTATTTTGCAGGAAGCCATCCATGTTAGCGCTGGCAAGCGCGGCTGGTCGGTAAAACTTGAGCCGGACACTCTGCTAGCAGTGTGCAAGGGAACCTACGCGGCTATCGCCGATTTCAAACACCATTTCTAGGCTGGCTAGTTCTAGCCCGCGTTAGCTCTACGAGACGCAAAAATTTGCCAACCAACGTTTAGCGCGTGCCAAAGTGCTTCTTTTTTGCCGCCAAATCCCTGGCCTACCCCATTCCACACGACATTCACCCAGGTCAGCAGCGTATGAATAAGGTCATAGTAGTTGGCGCGCGCTAAAAAATCCTGTAACCTTTCGCCCTGGTTTTATATGTCCTAACATTGTTACCGACAGCGAGGGACAAGAGAGATCCCCCAGCAAATAAGCCTTTCAGGAGGAAAAATGACTCAGATGTACCTAGCAGGCGTGAAGCCCGAACTGACCACCGGCGCCCTGACCGTCGCACTCTTTGCGCTAATGCTCGCAGCCATCGTAGTCACCTGGATCGGTGTATTCACCTCGATCTTCCCGATGGCAATCATTGGCGGATTCGCAGTCGCCTTCACCGGCATCGCAACCGCCTTCAACATCGGAATCGCCGCAGCACACAAGAACTAGGCTGCGCCTAACACCTGGGCTACTCACAGCGGTGAGTGGCCCAATATTTTTGCCCTTTTGCATACAAATAGTCGGGGCCGACTAAGAGCCGGCCCCGACTACTTTTCGCTTTTACAGAGACATGTCAACGACCGCGCGCCCGTTTATCTTGCCTTCCTTCAGCAGCTGGTAGCCCTCGTTTGCATCCTCCAGTGCGAAGTGGCGGGTAACAACATCTTGGTAGTGGATGACGCCCTCTTCGGCTAGGCGGACTACCTCGGGCAGATCCTGGCGAGTGCGGGCACCGTAGGAGCCCAGGATGGACTGGCCACGGCGGACGGTGCGGTTGATCTCGACACCGGCAGTTTGCACGCCAGCGCCCAACCCGATCGGAACCATGCGACCGCCGTCGGATAGCACGTCGAGGGCGGTGGTCCAGGTTGCGGGGATGCCCAGCGCTTCGAAGGCCACATCTACGCCAGTGCCACCCACAATGTCGACGATAGCCTCGTGGATGTTATCCACCTTGGTCGAGTTGATTACGTCAGTTGCCCCCAATTCCTTCATGGGTGCCAGCTTCTCGTCAGAGACGTCGATGGCGACTACCTTGCGGGCGCCAAACGCGCGGGCGATAGAGATGATGTTCGAGCCAACGCCGCCGGTCGCAACAACCGCGCAGGTCTCCCCGTACTGCAGGTTCGCGCCCCGGCGAACAGCGCCGTAGGCGGTCAAGGCCGCACAGCCCAGGATCGATCCGGCTACGGGATCGATGTTGTCCCCTGCCTTGGTTACCGAGGTGGCCGGGATGACGCAGTATTCAGACAGGCCGCCCATGGAGTACATCCAAATCGGGTTGCCGTCCAGGTCGGCCAGGCGTGTCTCACCGTCGTACAGGGTGCCGTTGAGCCGGTTCATCGAGAAGAAGGGATCACACAGATCGTCGCGGCCCTTGGAGCAGGCTTCGCAGGTACCGCAGGGCATCAAGAATGCGCCCGCCACCTTGTCGCCAACTTTCAGATCGCGCTTGTCGTTGCCGGGGCCGATCTCGACGATCTCGCCTGCAACTTCGTGCCCTAGCAGAGCGGGCATTGGGAAGGCGATGGCACCGTTGATGACGTGCAAATCCGAGTGGCACATGCCGCAAGCTGATACCTTCACCAGTACTTCGCCCTCGCGCGGGTGAGGGGTGCGGATTTCTTCAACGTGCAAGCCCTTACCGGGTTCGCGCAACACTGCTGCCTTCATGGTCTGTGGAATGTTCGCCGACATCTATGTCTCCTCTTGCGTTTTGTGATGGCTCAACTGCGAGCGCTTAATTTGAATATAGCCCGACTGCGCCACCTTTGTAAATACATTCACACAAAAATATGTATTATGCGGGAATCGTAAGGCTCTCTTGCGCCCGTCCTCCTCCGAAAGTCCCACCACGGCCTCGCCCCCCACTATCACGAGCAAAAAGGGGGCGAAGCCGCAGCTCCGCCCCCTTCAGAAAAGCCACTACTTCGAATAGATCGAATGCATGTATTTTTCAATCTCGTCTAGCGACTTATTCGACGTTTCCGGCATGATCTTGAACAGCACTACCGCAATAATCAGATTCAGCACGCCGTAGAATGCGTACGTCATTCCCCCACCGAAGGTATCCATCATCTTCGGGAAGGTCCAGGTAATCAGCGCGTTCGAAATCCACATGCAGAACACAGCGAAACCGTTCATGACGCCGCGCACGTTTGCCGGGAACATCTCGCCCAGCATCGTCCACACAACCGTTCCATTGGTGGACTGGACGATCAACATGAACACGCCCATTACAGCCAGAATCAGGTAGGCCGCCCATGCCGGCGGTTTGCCAGGCCCGCCCATTACGGGCGCAATCACAAACTGGAACAACGCCGCAATGGTAAGCAGACACACGCCCACCCCGGTCACGTCAAAGATCAGGATCTGGCGACGGCGGAACTTCGTAATAAGAACGAGCCCGAGGGCGGAGCCAACCACAGACATGACACCATTGGCGACCTGTGCAGTAATCGCTGCCGACGTGCCCATCCCTGCAAACGAAAGCACCTTGGGAGCGTAGTACATTACCGTGTTCACGCCGGTTGTCTGATTCACGATCGCCATGAAAATGCCTACCGCCAACAGCTTGCGCAGCCACGGCGTTTGCAAGACTTCGCGCAGACCGAGCCTCTCAGTGGCATCGTGCTCCATGCGAGCGGCCACCATCTCGTTCAGTTCATCCTCGAGCGAACCATCCTTTTCAGGATCCCGCACGCGCTTCAAAGCCCCGATGGCCTGGTACATCTGATGCTTGATCACGTACCAGCGCGAGGACTCTGGCATCAGGTGCATACCTATCCACAAGAAGATGGCCGGTAGGGTGCACAGAATGATCATCCACCGCCAAGCAGAGCCGTTACCCGCAGTTACGCTCAGCTGCATCATGAAGTCGTGAATAGCAGCCTTATCTGTACCTACTTGCTGGGATACCATCTGGTTCAACGCATCCCAATCGTAGGTGCCCGGCTTGATCGTTCCGGTAGGATCCGCCGCTACCGTCAGCTGCGGGCCGCCATGGGCCGAGTTGATTGCCGCGTTCATCGAAAACGCCAGCAACTGGCCCACAACGATCATTAGCTGATCAACAGCTACGATCATGCCGCGCACCCTCTTGGGAGCAGATTCAGCTAAGAACACAGGAACCGTCGCGGATGCCCCGCCTACAGCTAAGCCTAAGATGGCGCGGAAGATGTACATAATCCACACGTTTGGCGAGAAGGTATTACCAACTGCGCCGATAATGAACAGTACCGCCAGCAGGATGATGTTATGCTTACGTCCATATCTATCTGACAGTCGCCCTCCAAGGAGCGCCCCGAAAGCTGCCGCGAGCGTGAGCACACCACCGATGGCGCCCTCTTCGAGCGCCGTCAGTGACATCCCGCCCGCCCCATGAGGCATATACATGTAGGGCAGGGCCCCCGAGATAACGCCCGTATCGTAGCCGAACAGCAGCGAGCCTAAGGTGGCCACTGCCGCCAGGGCTGCAATACCCCTCCTCTTTCCAGAGGGCGGCGTCTCGGCCACCATTTCCGTTATTTTCTGCGGCGTGAACTTACTATAAAAGTCGCCGCCTGTCGAAGTTGAATCAGTCATTTGCCTCTCCAGAGCCGGGACAACCGCGCAGATTTCCGCAGCTGGCAGTCATGTTGACACCAGCACGCCTTCAATCTGCCTGCAGCAGCCCCCTCTTTCTATTTGTCGAAGGTGGTGTGCTCGGTTACCGGGGTCACTTCGTGCCACTTGCCATCGCCCGCCGAGGCCTCAACTGCGGCATCTACTTCTGCAGCGGACCACCCGTCGGCTGCCGAGGGGCCAATCTGCCTCTGCTCCAAAATGCCCTGGATAAACTGGGCAGCTTCTACCACCTTCATGTCGTCAAATCCCATCGATGTACCAGCTCCTGGCTGGAAGCGCATGAAGTCGGGGAAGTCCGGGCCTGCCATGGCGTTCGTGTAGCCCTGTTGGAAGCCATTCTGGCGTCCCAGGCAGATCTGCAGGTGATTCAGATCTTCGAAGTTCCACCGGATGGAACCGTCAGTACCGTAAATTTCCACTATGTATTCGGCGCGCGGCCCCACTGACACACGAGAGGATTCCATCGTTAGCAGCGCCCCGGATTCGAACCGGCCGATGACGGACACGTAGTCTTCGTTTCCTACCGGGCCTTTCTTCTCTGATACTTCCCAGCCCGTATGGCCGATGCCAGCCTTCAGGGGGATCGGACGTTCGGTAATGAACGTGCCAGTTTGTGCCGTTACCGCGCTGATGCGATCTTTCAGCAGATACTGCACTAGGTCTTCGCCGTGTCCTAGCAGATCCAAAATTACGCCCGCACCAGCTTTTTCCTTTGAATAACGCCAAGTCAGCGGCCCTTCTGGGCCGGATGCGTAATCAGCGATGAGCCACACGCGAGCATTGGTAATAGTCCCCAACTTGCCCTCGGCAATTAGCTTGCGCCCCAGTTCAATAGCCGGCGTGTGCCGGTAGTTGAACCCGACGGAAGTGATCAAGCCGGCTCGGGCTGCGCCCTCGGCAATGTCTTTTGACTGGGCTGCGGAAATGCCCATGGGCTTTTCAATCCAGAACGGCTTGCCTGCCGCAATGGTCGCCATCGCAATTTCGTGGTGCAAGAAGTTTGGGGCGCAGATCGACACAATGTCGACCTCTGGATCGTTTAGCACCTCGTGGTAGTCCTCTACCGCTTTCGAGAACCCTAGGTTTTCTACCGCTACGCGCCTGTTTTCTTCGATCAGATCACAACAGACCACAAGATCGATGTCCACTTCTAGCTCTGGATATTTCTCGCGCAGAGCCTTGTAGGAGCGGGTGTGCAGCCTGCCCATCCATCCAAGCGAAATTACTCCTACGCCAATTCGTTTCCTGGCCATGGTTGCTCCTTTGCACTAGGCCTCGCGTGGGACCAGCTTCCCAAGCGATATTTGTCACTACAAAAAAACATTAGTTCAAAGACGGTTTAGACACAAGGCCCTAAGACCTAGACTCCCCTCTCACCAGCATTAACGGCGCACATGCGCCTTTGGCGGAGACAGTGCCCTGCCCCCGCCAAAGCGATGTGGAAGAAACAAATCAGCGACCTATAGGCAACCCCCTAAGCGAATTCCTTTTGCAAGCGCTCCAGAATCCGCTTGTTAATCTGGTCCGCCCATTCATGCCAGCCGAAGACGCATACGCTCAGCACCCCGTCAAAGTTCATGTCGTGCAACGTGTTGAAGACGGCGTCCCAATCTACCTCGCCCTTCCCGATCTCGTTGTGCTGGTGCACGCGCGCGTCCACCCCCGGCGGGTTAATGATGTAGCGGTTGCCGTCGTTAGCAGCGTGATTGAAGACGTCGGCAACATGCACTTCCCTGAGCTTCTTCCCACTACTGCGCAACATCCGCTCCACATCTCCCTTACCTTCGGACAGGTGGAAGGTGTGCGGGCAACAGTATTCGTAATTTACCCACTCCTTATTCACCCCGCGCACCAGACGCAATGCTGCATCGTGAGTCTCGACGAAGTCGTAGGGGTGGGCTTCCATATTCAGCGCGATGCCGTACTTTTCGAAGTCACCTTCCAGTTCTGCCATGGACTTGTACCACTGGTGTTCACATTCCATGGGGGTGTTCGGATTCCCAGAAAACTCCGAGGTGATCTCGCGACAGTCCAGCTGATCGGCGATCTCCAGTAGCCGCCGCCAGTTGCGCACCTGTGCCATGCGCTCCTGCTCGTCCACAGAAGACCAGTTGAACACCGGATTGAGCGTGCGAATACGCACCCCTGTCTTCTTGGAAGCCTTCATCAGGTCGGCAACGTAGTCGTCATCTGCCTTTGGGTAGTGGTGCCAAAAGTGGAAGTCCGCGTTGGGGGAAAGCTCCACATTGTCATACCCCAGCTCTCGCGCCTTGCGAAGCGTATCGGGCACCGACATGGAAAAGTAGTACATATTTGGATCAAGGGCGATATCTACCATTTGTTACTCCTTTTAGCTAGAACCTTCCTACTTGCCCTTATTGGCCGCCAGCAGCGTCTTCGCTGACACTTCAATGCCGGCTAACTGGTCTAGGAATGGGTCCTCATGTTCAATATTGACGTTCATGTTTGGGTTTACCGCCTCGATGTGCCGCAGGAATTCTGCCCACCAGTCGGTATCATGCCCATTCCCAACAGCTACGAACCGCCAGGGCGCCGGCTCTGCCCAAGTAGAACAGTAGTGGGCCATGCCAGACGGATACGGGTTTTCATCAGGCCACTTGGTGAAGTTGTCATCGAGCACACCCCGTACATCGACATCCGGCAGTATCTTCGTATCCTTGGCGTGGACGTGGTAAATATGTTCGCCGAGGTAATCGATGCATTTGAAGATGTCCATGCCCTGCCACATCAGATGCGACGGATCCATGTTTACGCCTATGTTTGTTGGCTGCACTCGCTCAAGGAAATTCATGAAGCCCACCGGGGTGAAGACAGTATTGTGCGGGTGCAACTCCCACGCAAGTTTCACTCCCGCATCAGCCGCCCTCTTGTCCATCTCTTTCCAGTACTTATCTAGGACGGACTGCTGGTAGTGCAGCACTTCTAGGTAAACGCCGTTCCACGGATTTACCACCCAGGAGGGATACTTTGCATCCGGGTCCGAACCGGGTGCGCCCGACATACACACAATCTCGTCCACCCCCAGCTTGGAGGCCAACTCGATCGCCCTCTTCAAGTCGTAGTGATGGCGCGGCCCGACGTCCGAGAGGGGATCCAGAACGTTGCCCGAACAGTTCATCCCGGTTATCTGCATCCCCTTATCAGCAAACAGCCCCCTATATTCCTCGCGCGCAGTTTCTGAAGAAACTAGCAGGTCAACGTGGCAGTGTGGGGAAGGAATAAAACCGCCCACGTTCACTTCCGCGCCATCGAGGCCATACCCCTTCAGGATGTCCAAAGCTTCTGCCAAATCGTAGTTATGTAGGCATGCGGTATATGCCCCAAGTTTGAGTGACATCTTTGTCCTATCGGATCGTTACTTCAGCCCCGCCATCATTGGCGGAGCGCACTATTGCTTCTTGGATTCGCATTGCCCGGTAGCCGGCCTCGAAAGAAGGCACTGCGGGCAATCCAGTGTCTACCCCAGCGACCTGGCCTAAGAAAGCATGCGCCTGGTAGATGAACTGGTCAATCTGGGTTACTCCCACCCCGCCGAAGGCCATTGACGATCCCGCCCTAAAATACGGGAAATCCGGGTTAGCAAGAACCACTCGCGGCCCCGCAATGTCTGGGTCATCTGAACGGGTTTGTACCACAAGCTCCCCGGCCCGCGCCATGTCGAAGGCAGCGAACCCGTCAGTGCCGTAGACCTCAAAGCGCTGCGAGTTGGGATGTCCCAACGCAACGCGCGAACAGGTAAAGGACCCGACTACCCCACTTTCGAAAGAAGCAGTAAAGACCGCCACATCGTCGTTGGTCACCGGACCCATCTGGGCGCTTTGCACTTTCTTGCCGCGCTGCAGCGCCTGCGCCCCGGCGACAATCGGCCTCTCTTTGATGACGGTGGCAAACCCGGCCCCAGACACGGCCTTAATCTTGCCGCACACCAACTCGGCGGTGTTCAGCAGGTGCGAGCCCACGTCGCCCAACGCTCCCGACCCCATCGGACCGGTGTAGCGCCAGGCCAAGGGCGCATTGCGATCACAGCCATAGTCGCAAAGGTAGGTGCCGGTGAAGTTCACCAGTTTCCCAAAGCGACCTTCCTTCGCCAGCTCCGCCGCTTTCGCGATCGAGGGCGACCACCGGTACCCGAAGGCCGTACCGGTTTGTACTGAAGCCGACTTCTCTAGTTCCGCGAGCGCCTTGGCGTCCTCGATCTTGTCGGTCAGCGGCTTTTCGCAAAGAACATGCTTTCCAGCCTTCACCAGTGCTTCCGCCATTTCGCGGTGAAGGGCGTTTCCCACCACAATCGAAACCACGTCGATGCTGGGGTCGTCCAGAATGTCGCGCCAGTTTTCGGTAGCCTTTTCGTAGCCGTACCGCTTTGCAGCATCCTGCGCGAAAGGAAGGTAGGCATCGGCGATCGTTGCCAGTCTGACTGGGGGAAGATTGGTGTCGAAGACGGTGGTTGCTTGCCGCCAGGCATTGGCGTGGGTTGCTCCCGCCATGCCAGCACCTATGACTGCTACGGATAGTGGTTTTGCCATTTCGTCTCTCTCTTCTTTGAGAATGTGCTGCTTGGGCACCCAATGGCCGGGTCCTGTCTCGTTGACTTTCACGCTACCAAAGTTTTTAACGCGCGTCAACGCTTTGTAATATCATTTTTTCAAAAATGTAAATTCAGCCTCGCGAGGACGAGCGGACGATCAGATTTCCCTCTTCGACCAACTGCTGCTCTTTGCGACCGCCAAGCGCGCGCAGCAACGCCAAGCACCCTAGATTGAACCCCTTTTGATCGACGCTAGTCAGGTCAATTTCGGGGGCGGCAGCTATTGGAATATTGTCATAACCAACTAAGCCCACATCCAACCCGACATGCAGGCCCCGCACGGTTAGCCCCGACATTAGCGACAGCGCCAACATGTCGTTATGGGCCACAAAGGCAACGCTCTCGTGCTTTTCGATTCGAGTATCTATAAGACGCCCAATACCATCCCGACTTACCATCGTCAGCTCGTAGGTGATCGCCTTGTTCTTCTTCACGCTTGCACGGAACGCATCACGTCGATCGCGCGCCCCCAGTTCACCCGCGTCCTCGGAATAATTAACGTAGACCAGATGCTGCCACCCCGCCTCATACAAGTGGCCAACCATCTGTTCCATGATGGGATTGGGATCGGCATACACCGCCGGCACGCACGGATCCGGAGAAGGCCGGCCAACCACTACCAGCGGCGCCTTTCGCCCTAGCTCGATCAACTGTGCCTTGGTTTGCATAGGACTAACCAAGATCAGCGCATCCACGGCCAAATCAACAAACTTCCAGGCCGAGAACAATTCGGTAGCTGCTTCGGCGCCAGTGTCCGCAACCAGCACCAATTTCCCCGCATCCTTCGCTACCGTACGCGCCCCCGACACCACAGAATCGTAAAAGCTATTAGACAGATTGGGCAGGATCAGCCCCACAAGCCCAGATTTAGAAGAAGCCAGCATTGCCGCCGCAGCATTGGGCCGATACCCAAGCTTCGCTGCCGCCTCGGCTACACGCTTTTTGGTTTCGGGGCGAATCTTTGGGGAATCATGAAGCGCCATGGACACGAGGCCCCTAGAGACGCAGGCCAGATCTGCAACGTCCTGTTGGGTTACTTTCCTAGCCATAAAAATCATTTTACATAAACTCTCAGGAATAGTTCAGGTTTGTCTTTTCACTCCCCTGACTTGCCGCGGCCTGCGCGGACACCTTTAAAAAGACCTGACCAGAGATTTACTCCCTGGTCAGGCCCTATTCGCTAGGCTAAATTAGTCTTCTTTTTCGAAAGACAGCGTCGCGTCGTGGACGCCGTCCTCGGAGGGCCAGCGCGAAGTGATCGCCTTTGCGCGAGTGTAGAACTCGACGCCCTCGGGCCCGTGAATGTGGTGCTCGCCGTTCAGCGAATCCTTCCAGCCGCCAAAAGAGTGGTAGGCAACCGGGGTTGGGATTGGCACGTTGATGCCGACCATGCCAGCCTCAATCTCGTGCTCGAAACGCCGGGCAACCCCGCCGTCATTAGTAAAGATAGCCGAGCCGTTGCCGACGGTCTGGGCATTCATTAGCTCAATCGCCTCATCAAAGGAGTCCCGATGCTGAATCAGCAGTACCGGGCCAAATACCTCTTCACAGTATGCCTTGGCCTCTAGCGGAACGTCCTCGAGAATGGTTGGGCCCAGCCAGTAGCCGCCGTCGTAGCCCTCCACCGTCTGCTTGCGTCCATCCAGAACAACCTTGGCGCCCATCTTTTCCGCCTCGTCGATCCAAGAGATAATGCGCTCCTGGGCGGCCTTCGAGATGACCGGGCCAAAACCGGACTTCTTGTCATTCCCCTGCCCCGGAATAGCAATCTCGGCAGCCTGCTTCTTTACCGCCTCGGCCAGGCCATCGCCAGCCTCGCCTACAGCCACCGCCACAGAGAGTGCCATACACCGCTCCCCGGCAGCACCAAATGCGGCTGCAGCCAGCCACTTTGCTACGAATTCCTGATCGGCATCAGGCATCACCATAGCGTGGTTATTTGCCCCGCCAAGAGCCTGCACCCGCTTGCCAGCTTCGATCGCTCGCTTCTGCACCAGCTTGGCAACCTTGGTAGAGCCCACAAAGGACACTCCCTGCACGGCCGGGTTGTCGATCATGACGTTCGTGATCTCGTTGTCGCCAGGCAGCAGCGAGAATAGCCCGTCGGGAAGACCTGCTTCCTTCAGCTTCTTCGCCATATCAAAGGCAGCAGAGGGAACAGCGTTGGCAGGCTTTAGTACAATAGCATTTCCGGTGGCCAATGCCAGCGGGAACATCCACATAGGGACCATGGCGGGGAAGTTGAACGGCACAATGCCGGCTACTACGCCCAGAGGCTGCCGGATGACCTTCAGATCGACATTGGTACCTACGTTGTAGGAATACTGCCCCTTGGAATTGGCGCCAATGTTGCATGCATATTCGACCGTTTCCAGGCCGCGCTGAATCTCTCCGCGCGCATCCGACAAGGTCTTGCCATGTTCGTCCACCGACAGCTGCGCCATATTGTCAATATCGTCCATGACTAGCTGCCGGAACCTGTACATCACTTCCTGCCGCTTCGGAATCGACTTGTTGCGCCATTCCTTTTGCGCCTTGTCTGCCAAAGCGATGGCTTCTTCTACCTGCTCGGGGCTTACCAGCTCCAAGGTCCCAATGACTTCTCCGGTAGCCGGGTTGTCGATATCTACTTTTCCACCCTTACCGTCAACGGCTTTGCCGCCGATCCAAGGCTTGACAACGTAGGTCATAAAAGTATCTCCCCAATGAGTTGCTTTTTAAGTCTGCTAAGAGCCTCTAATTGCTTCGGTCTCTTGCTCCCATACTACGGTCTTTTGTCCTACCATTCAACAGTTTGTCCTATCAATACGCTTTTATTGTGAGCACGGGTTTCGCCATTCTTCACCCTTCTACATTGCTGTTGGGCCAAATGCCAGGCCACCCACACCCGGGCCCCAAGTCCGGGGTGAGAAAGGAAAATGCCCCGACGCTTGCGCGTCGGGGCATTTTCGAGCGAACCCAAGAAAGCTACTTCCTGGGGGTTTTACCAGTAATGCCGCTGATACTTGTCCTTGTATTCGATGTATTCCTTGTAAGCTTCATTGGTCGAATCAAGGCGGGAAGTCTGCGACACCGCCACGTCCCACCAGGACGAAGCCGGCGGATTAGGCCCGTACAGATCCGTTTCAATGTAGATCATGGTGGCCTTGTCAGAGGCAGCTGCCTTCGCGTAAGCATCGCGGAATTCCGCGATGGAGTGCACTCGAAGCACATCCAGCCCCCACGATTCGGCATTGGCCGCAATGTCAACGCTCAGCAGTTCGCCGTCCTCGTTATGGGCGTTGCCATCCCCCACCCTGTAGCGGGTGCCGAAGCGCTGCGAACCGTGCGACTC
The DNA here is from genome assembly GCF_002849225.1 of Actinomyces sp. UMB0138. Classification (GTDB taxonomy): domain Bacteria; phylum Bacillota; class Negativicutes; order Veillonellales; family Veillonellaceae; genus Veillonella; species Veillonella parvula_H. The sequence goes on along the minus strand of NZ_PKMC01000002.1, from coordinate 384,903 downwards.
GCTAAGAGCGCCAATGGAGGCGAAACCATGGTTTTCCAGCAGCACGTAAATAACCTTGATGCGTTCCTGCACCACGGTAGCCAGTTCCATGGGCAGCATCTGGTAGGTGCCATCTCCCACTATGGCTACTACCTCGGAGTCAGGCAGCGCCAGCTTCACGCCCATTGCGGCAGGAACCTCATAGCCCATGCACGAGAAGGCGTATTCGACATGGTACTGGATCTCGGACTTGGCCTGCCACAGCGCCTGCAAATCACCCGGCATAGAACCAGCGGCGTTGATTACCACGTCGCGCTCGCCAAGCATCTCGTTCAAAGCGCCGAAGACCTCGGTCTGAGCCGGCAGCGGACCATGGTCCAGGTGGTAGCACTTTTCAGTGGCCTTCATCCAAGCTTCGCGCTCAGCCGCAATTTCCTTCGCGTAGTCCTCGTCCACCCTGTATCCGGCAAGGGCGTCCTTCAGGGCAACCAGGGCCTCGCGGGCGTCTGCAACTACCATCACCGCGGAGTTCTTCGCCGCGTCGAAGCTAGTCACGTTGATGTTGACGAAACGGACATCGGGGTTCTTGAACTGAGTCCGCGACGCCGTGGTGAAATCGCTGTAGCGGGTACCAATGCCAATGATCAGGTCCGCCTTGTCAGCCAGATGGTTGCCGGAATCGCCACCGGTCGAACCCACGCCGCCAACCGAGGACGGGTGATCGAAGGTAATAGCGCCCTTCCCTGCCTGAGTGTCAGCAACCGGCAGTCCCGTTGCCGTAGCCAATTCGCGCAGCTCTTCGTGGGCGTGCGAATACTTGACGCCACCGCCCGCAATGATGAGCGGCCGCTTGGAAGCCTTGATAGCAGCAACTGCCCGCTCCAATTCCGCCGGCGAGACAGCGGGCCGGCGCAGGTGCCAGACGCGCTTATTGAACATTGCCTCCGGGAAGTCGTAGGCCTCCGCCTGCACATCCTGCGGCAAGGCGATGGTCACGGCTCCAGTTTCGGCGGGGTCAGTCAGCACACGCATAGCGGCCATCAGCGAGGGCATCAACTGCTCGGGCCGGTTGATGCGATCGAAGAAACGAGACACCGGCCTAAAGGCGTCGTTGACCGACACGTCCAGGCTGGTGGGATCCTCTAACTGCTGCAGTACCGGATCCGGGAACCGGGTAGAGAAGATGTCCGACGGGAACAGCAGCACGGGCACGCGGTTGGTCGTAGCCAGCGCCGCACCGGTAACCATATTCAGGGAGCCGGGGCCAATCGAGGCCGTGCAAGCCAGGAACTGCGTACGCTCGTTAGCTTTCGCAAACGCTGCCGCCGCGTGCACCTGCCCCTGTTCGTTGCGAGGCATGATGTACTTCATGCGCCCACCGTCCGGTTCTGGATCGATCTCGTTTTGTAGCAGCGCCTGCCCCAGTCCAGCCACGTTGCCGTGGCCAAAGATACCGAAGGTGCCGGGCACAAGGCGCTTTTCTACACCGTCGCGCTCGGAGTACTGATTCACCAGGAAGCGGACAATTGCCTGCCCGACGGTTAGCCTAACTTTGGGTTCGCTCTTCATTGTTGTTTGCCTACTTTTCTACTGTTTTTGTCATGGGCAGGCGCGGATCTACCTGCTGCTCACCCCATGTTTCCTTCACCCAGGCGTGGACCGGATCGTCGGTCATTAGCCAGGTTGCGTCCTCGGCTGGGCCTGCCATCACATTCAGGTAGTACAGGTCGTAGCCAGGCGCGGCGGCGGAAGGACCGTGGTAGCCGTAGGGCATAACCACAACGTCGCCCGTGCGCACCTCTGTGCACACATCGATCGGGTGGCCCGGAGACGGGTAGACGCGCTGCAGGGCGAAGCCTTCAGAACCGTCCTTGCCAGGACGCACCTCAAAGTAATAGATCTCTTCGAGCTTGCGCTCATTCTCGTTATGTTCGTCGTGCTTGTGCGGCGGGTAGGAGGACCAGTTCCCGCCCGGGGTCAACACTTCGGTGACCAGCAGGTGGTCGGTCTTAAGCTCATTGCCGAGGGCGTAATTGTTCACCTGCCGTGAGCACGGGCCAGCCCCGCGCAAGGAGGTGTTGACGGCTTCCTTGCCCCAGTAGGACACCTCGAGGCGCTCGTTGCAGCGCGAAGTGGGCAGGCAGAAGCGGCCACCCTCTTTAGAGGTGATAGTGAAGGTGGTGTCGCGAGGAATGTACAGGTAGTCAGACACTTCGGTCCAAATATTCTCGCGTCCTTCGAGTTCATATTCCTTGCCCTCTACACTTACCGTGCACGCCCCCTCCAGCGGCAGTACCAGCAATTCGTCGCCATCAGAGTCCACCTCTTCACTTCCGCCGGCTGGCAGGTTCAGTACCTTGATGCCGGAAAATTCCCATCCTGCAATTTCGGGACAGACATCAGTGTCAAACTGTCCGTGAGCGGTGGAACCGGCTTTTTTCAAATACTTTTCGTTGTCACTCATAGCATCTCCACTGTCTGATCGACCGCCTTGGCGACATCGCCGTCAGGCGGAAATAGGAGCGATCTTCCGATCACTAGGCCTTTGACATTCGGTAGTTTCAGGGCTTTGCCCCAACCATTCATCGCAGCTTCGGGATCTGAGGAAACTTCCCCACCCAGAATAAGCGATGGAAGAGTAGTAGCCGCCATGACTTTTTCCATGTCAGGTACGCATGGCAGCTTTAGCCAGGTATATGCGGACGTCCGTCCTAGGCCCTCGGCGATCGCGATGGAGCGAATCACCGCCTGCGGCTCTAGGTTGTTCACAATCCGCCCATCTTTTGTTTCCGAGATGAACGGTTCAACCATGGCCATAACTTTTTCATCTGCTAGTTCGTTCACGGCCTTCGCAGCCGCATCTAGCGTTGCCGGGGTGGCGGGATCGTCAAAATGAATGCGCAGAAGCATCTTGCCGCCATCCAGCCCGGCGGCTTTCACGCCGGCCGCGTCGTAACAATTGAAGCGGTCGTCTATGCCGAAGCTGGCGCCGTCTAAGCCGGCGCGGTTCATGGAACCGTAAACCAGCTTGCCTTCCAGGGCTCCCATCAGCGCCAAGTCTTCGATCATGTCCGCGGTGCCAAGAAAACCGTGTACGCCGGGGCGTCCGAGGGCTTCAGCACAGCGCGAGAGCAGTTCTTCGCGGTCTGCCATTGCAGTGTTGTCGGCACCCGCTTTGAGCGCTCCGCGTGCCGGGTGATCACAAGCGATGATCAGCATTGCCCCGTCTTTGGGCACGCTTCCCTTCTTCCGGTTAGCAAGGGTTTGCGCAATCTTTTCGGGTTCAGTTGCGCGAATATCAGCTATTTTTTCGATGATGGACATGTCAGTTCCGCTCGGTTACTTGTGGTTCGGCCTCCGGGTGCGCCCTCATCATGTCGAGGATTTCAGGCTCGGAAGCCATAGCGGTCGAGCATTCTAGGCGGGTGCATACTAGGGCACCTGCCGTCGATGCCGCCGAGATAATTTCTGGTAGATCCCAGTCAGAAAGCAGCCCGTGGCACAGGGTGCCGCCGAAGGAATCGCCTGCCCCGAGCCCATTTACTACGTCTACTTCGGTGACTGGAACTTCAATGCGACGATCCTTGGTCTTGCACAGGGTGCCCTTCGGGCCCTGCTTGACAATGGCAATTTCTACGCCGCGATCTAGGAGGGCGTCTGCTGCCCGGTCTGGTTCCGTCTCGCCTACCGCAATGCGGCATTCTTCCTTGTTGCCCACAGCGATGTTGACGTATTGGAGGGCCTCTCCCACTCGTTCAGTGGCGAGCTTTTCGTCTTCCCAGAACATGGGGCGGTAGTCCAGATCGGCAATCACCCAGTGCTCGCGCCCGCGAGCCTTCAGGGCGTGCATGTGAGCGCCGAAGGAAGGTTCTTCAGAAAGGCCGGTTACCGAGATCCAGAAGATCTTGGCCTTCTGCAGGGCGTCCTCTGGAATATCCTCCGGGGTAATTTCCAGATCGGGGGCTTTCGGCTGCCGGTAGAAGTACAGCGGGAAATTGTCTGGCGGGAAGATTTCGCAGAAGGTGACCGGGGTAGATAGCGTCTTGCTGGTCTTCACGTAGGTGTCGTACACGCCGAGGGCGCGCATTTCGCTGCGCACGTACCTGCCGAATGGGTCGTCGCCCACCCCGGTGATTACCGCGGCGGAGTGGCGCAATTTTGCCGCTGCAACCGCAACGTTAGTGGGGGAGCCTCCCAGGAACTTACCAAAGGAGGTGACTTTTTCCAGTCCGACTCCCGTCTGCAACGGGTAAATGTCCACGCCAGAACGCCCTATGGTAAGTACATCCAGCTGCGGTTCCGGTATCCTACGCATCGACAAAACCTTCCTTCATTGTGCACGGTATGCGTGGCTAGCAGCTACGCTGCCTGCGCCATCGATGGCGCTTGCTCCGGCTTTTGATTGTGGGGCAGGTTTACTCTTTGCTGCCGCTCGGAGCAGGCGGCAGCGCCGAGCAAACCTGATTGTTTAGTTGTAGAAAGCAGGCTTTTCGATTAGCTCAACGGCAATCTGTTTGCCGCCCTCTTCCTGGGATCTAAGTGCGGCATCCACTACCGAGGTGGCGGCGTAGCCATCCCAGGCAGTAGAACCGGTGTGGCGATCTTCTGCTACCGCGTTGATCCACGACTGCACTTCCGTATCGAAGGCTGCCTTGAACCTGTCTATGTGGGATTTGCAGATGGCATTGCGGTTGCCGCTCGCGTCACGAATAACGGTCTTTTCCTGGTCGCCCAACCTGGCTGCCGCGCTTTCCATGACCACTTCACATTCGATGGAGTAGCCCCACCCCAGATTGACGTTCACCTCGTCATCCAAGCGGATTCCCGATTCGGTGTACATCACCAGCACGATCGGCTCTTCCAACCCGTCGTGGGCGCGGCTGGTCTGGCGGACGGGATCAACGCGCACAGCCTTAATCTCTTCGCCAGTCATCCACCGCATCGTGTCGATCTCGTGGATGGCCGTGTCGTCAATCAGCATCCGGGAAGTGTAATTGTCGGGCACGGTGGGGTTGCGGTGGCGGTTGTGCACCATCAGCACCGGGCCGTATCCGCCCTCGGCAATAGCATCCTTCAGCTGGTTGTAGCCCTGGTCGAAACGCCGCATGAAGCCAACGGTCACCAGCTTCTTGCCGGCTTTCTCCTCGGCCTGCATGATCTTCTTGCAGTCCTCGGCAGTAGTAGCCAACGGCTTTTCGCACAGTACGTACTTCCCCGCCTCGACGGCGGCGATTACGTCAGGGGCGTGCACCTTTCCGAAGGTCGCAATCAATACGGCATCGACGTCCGGGGCCGCGATCAGTTCTGCCCCGCTGCCGTAGGCCTTCCCACCTACTTGGGCTGCGACCTCTTCGGCAGCCTGTAAGTTCAGGTCAGCCGCGGCCACCACCTTCGCGCCGGCCAAATCATTCACTATGCGATCCACATGAGCCCTGCCCATGCCGCCGCATCCAATTAGTCCGATTCTTACTGTCATGGCATGCTCCTACAGGGTTCCCAGGCCGATAGAGGCCAAGTATTCGCGAGTCTTAATAGCATTCGGAAGCGGGAAATCCGGCGCGCACGGGTAACAATCCTGCTCGCACACGCAATAGATATCCCTGTCCAATTTGGAAAGGGCGTCAATCAGCGCCACCATGTCGGGCGCGCCCGCTGGAGGACGCACCGCGGCTCCCTTAGCGACAGCTTCACCAAACGGCCAATCCTCCACGTGCGCCTGCTTTGATAGGGCCACGTCAAAGGACTTGATGTGAACGTAGGTGATGCGGTCTGGGTAATCGCGCACCATCTGAATCGGATCGCCGCCGCCGTAGACAATGTGGCCGGTGTCAAGACACAGATTCACGTATTTCGGATCCGTGGCCTTGAAGATTCGGTCAATGTCTTCGGGGGTTTCGATGTGCGAATCCCCGTGGGGGTGCAACACCATCTTCAGTCCGTATTCATCCAGCAGCATCTGCCCCAGCCTGTTGGCGTTTTCCACGTACAGCTTCCAGGCGTCGGGGCGCAGGACGCGATCATCGGTCCACTGCCAGGACTTGTCGTCACGGTACAGCGGAGGTAGGTGCACGATGTATTCGGCTCCTACTGCCGCGTGTGTTTCAGCGATGGCGCGGAAGGTCTTTTCAGTTTCCGGCCATGCCTCAGCTTTGTGCAGGATACCCCAGCCGGTACCAGCTACAACTTTGAAACCGAATTCGTCACACCACCGGGTGAGTTCCTTCGGGTCAGTCGGGAAGTAGCCGTAGGGGCCAGTTTCCAGGATTTCGAAGCCGGCCTCTGCCATTTCCTTCATGGCTTGGCGAGGCTCTATCTGCTTTTCGTCCTGGGGGAACCAAACGCCCCACTGGTCAGGGCAGACACCGACTGCCAGCTTCGAGTACCTAGGATCGGTCAGATTTCTAGCTTTAGAAGTCATTTCCTCTCCTTTCCTTGAGCTGGGCGCCACCTCTTTGAAGCGTCGCGTCGTCGTCGACGTCACATCTCAATACTATGTTCTTTTGTTCTTACAAACAACCCTATCGGGCGTTTGCCTACGAAAAGCGCTTCTGCAAGCGTTCTTCGACCTCCTCTAGAGAGTACATCTTCGTTTCGGGCACAACCTTCCAGTAGAAGAGGAAGGTACCAATATTGATGAGGCCGAAGATCAGATACGTCTTTGACCCTCCCAAGAACTCCATCATCGAGGGGAATACCATTGCGACAATTCCGTTGAAGAACCAGAGTGCGCCTACGGATATGCCCTGCGAGATACCGCGAATTTTTGCCGGGAAAATCTCAGACATGAGCACCCAGTTGACCGTGCCCGCCTGCTTGGCAAACACAAAGAGGGAAACCACCAGCACAACCAGCCACGGAATGTAGGCAGGAATCGCCTTGCTAATATTGCCCGCCTCATCCGTGTAAGGCTGGATCCCAAAGTGGAAGATCCCAGAAAGGACTAGCAAGGAAGCAGCAATACCCGCCTCTTGGCCCATCCCCACATGGCGACGCATGAACTTGCCTACAAGCCACATGCCAATCAAAGACCCTACCGCCGAGACGAATCCGGTAACTACGTTCAAGGTAATGGCATCCGAGGTAGCAAAGCCTGCCGAGTGAAGGATCTTCGGCATGTACCACATGGCCGTATTGATGCCGGTAAGCTGGTCTCCGATACCAAGCACAATGCCGATATAAATAATTCGCCGCGTCCACTTAGTCTTGAACGCCTGCTTGAAGCCCCACTTTTCTTGATTCTCTTCTGCACGCTCCAGATCGATCATTTCGCACATTTCGTCAGCAACTTCTTCATCAGAAGTACGCAGACGCTTCATCGAAGCGATCGCCTCGTAATAACGCTTCCTGGTCGCATACCACCTAGGCGACTCTGGCATGACACGCATTCCCAACCACAACGCAATAGCAGGAATGGTTGCCAACACGAGCATCCAGCGCCAGGCGTGCCCATTGCCTTCCAGGACGGCAACATCCGTCATATTCTTTAGAATGTCCCAGCTGACCACATCACCGCGCTGGTAAGTGCCGGAAGGATCACTCCCAACTACAGCTTGCGGAGCGTGGTTGTAGTGAGCGATCACAGCGTTCATCGAGTAGGCAATGAACTGACCGAACACGATCATGAACTGGTCCAATGCCACGATCGGCCCACGAATGGACTTCGGAGCAGTTTCCGCTAGATACAGAGGAACAGTCGATGAGGCCCCACCGACTGCCCACCCCAAGATAAAACGGAAGGGATACATGACAATGACGTTTGGCGAGAAAGTGCACCCGAGCGTTCCCAAGCAGAACATGAACGCTAGGAACAAAATCGAGCGGCGACGCCCAATGCGGTCGTTGATTTGCCCCCCAAAGAAAGCACCGAAAGCTGCACCGAAAGCCAAAATAGCGGTGACTACACCTTCCGAGAAGGCTGTCAGCGCCAAGCCGCCAGCTGCATGGGGAAGATACATGTACGGAAGGGCCCCAGCAATAACGCCGGTGTCATACCCAAACAGAAATGAACCAATGGTTGCCACGATCGCAAGTACGATAGGGGCGCGATGCTTTCCGCTCGCCTTAATACGAGCAACAAGCCCACTTACTGCCGCCTTGTCCGGGACCATCCCATCTGGCAACTGCGCTCTAATATCAGACATCCTCGTCCTCTCATATCTTCGGCACTAGCAGCAGCCGAGGCCACCTTGCGCGGATGGCCCGGGGTGCCCCTGTACGGGTAGGGACATAGCATACTGCAACCAAGCACCTAGTTGAGTAACACAATAGCAGGCTTCACTTGTTTGTAAATACATTTTTACGTACAATTAATAAGGCTGATCTCTGCAGAGTATCCGCAACCGCCTACCGCTCACCGAATTTCCCGCTTGGCAGCGCAGTTAATACACGGTTATGCTTTGTGCGAGTTTGCCGCTACATTTTTCCAAAGCGACGCTTTATGCGTCCCAAATGCACCAGCGGCGGCACCCGAGGAGCACTCGCCCTCAATAATCAATTTGGAGGTAAATCGACAATGCCAGGGAAAGTTCCGGCTGCGCCACAGATCAGGGTTGACCACTCCCTACCAGTCCCCTTATACCACCAGATCAGCGAACCGTTGCGCAAACTGATCACCAGCGGGCAACTAGAGCCAGGAACCCGGCTCGAAGATGAGCTATCAATGGCTAAGCGGCTAGGCGTCTCGCGCCCTACCGCCCGCCGCGCCCTCCAAAACCTTGTAGACCTTGGACTCGTAATTAGAAAACGGGCCATCGGCACCATCGTCGCCCCAAAGGCTATCCACCGCGATTTAGAACTAACCAGCCTGTACGAAGATTTGTATCGCGCAGGCAAGAAACCCTCCACAAAGGTTCTGGAATACACCATCACGACCCCTCCCGCCCATGTCGCAATCTCGCTAGGCATCTCCGAAGACCAGCCAGTCGCCTATATTCGCCGCCTGCGTTTTGCAGACAATGAGCCGCTGGCAATTCTGACCAACTACATTCCCGAGGACATTGCCCCAAAGCCGGCCGAGCTCAGCGAGCATGGCCTCTACGCGGCCATGAAGAACAACTCCGTCTCAACCCACACCGCCCGCCAAAAGATCAGCGCTCGCAAAGCCACCCAAACCGAGGCCGAATTGCTAAAGGAATCGCGCGGGGCCGCAGTGCTGACCATGGAGCGCATCGGCTACGACGCTGAAGGGCGTGCAATTGAGTATGGGGCTCACATATACCGGGCCTCACTATATTCTTTTACCATGAGTCTAAACGCAAATTAACCTATTTTGTTAGGACAATGTATTGACATATTGTCTTAACTTTGCCTACCATTGTCATTGTTCACACGGAGACGCCAGCGCAGGCTCTCCAGTCCTGACTACCACCAGGAGATTCAATGACGAAGGAATACACCCCCGGGCCGCTCTACGAAGCATCCCAGAAGACCAAAACCGCCCTCTGGAACGACTCTTCCGACCTGCACGAACTGAGCGAATCGATCAAAATGGGCGGCGTGGGCGCAACCTGCAACCCATCAATCGCCCTCAACACTTTGAAAGCCCACCCGGACGTATGGGGGCCACACATCAAGAAATTGGCCGAGCAGATGCCCACGGCAACCGAGAACGAGATCGGTTGGAAGACCGTCGAAGACATGTCAGTCGAGGCCGCCAAGCTGCTTGAACCCGCCTTTGAAGAATCGAATGGCAAGAACGGCCGCCTGTCCGTGCAGACCACTCCCGCCAACTACCGCAACGCCGAAAAGCTGGTAGAGCAGGCAGTCCACTTCTCTGAGATGGCTCCGAACATCATCGTAAAGATCCCAGCCACTGCAGTTGGCATCGAAGCTCTAGAGGAAGCCACCTACCGCGGAGTAGTTTGCAACGTCACCGTATCCTTCACCGTGCCACAGGCAGTATCCGCCGGCGAGGCAATTGAACGCGGACTCAAGCGCCGCGAAGAAGAGGGCAAGGACATCTCAAAGATGTGGCCAGTAGTTACCCTTATGGTTGGCCGCCTCGACGACTGGATCAAGATCGTTGCCGAACGCGAGCGCCTAGTAATCGACCCAGGCCACCTGGAATGGGCCGGCATCGCAGCCATCAAGCGAGCCGCAGTCGAATTCGAAAAGCGCGGGCTCCGTTCCCGCATGCTCGCCGCTGCCTTCCGCAACGTCAACCACTACCTAGAACTGGTCGGTGGCGACCTAGTCGTCTCCCCACCGTTCAAGTGGCAAAAGCGCATCAACGATGGCGGCGCCGACATGGTGGAGCGCTGGGATGCCCCAGTTCCCGAAAACATTATGAAGACTCTGCTGTCCATCGACGAATTCCGGCGCGCCTACGAGCCTGACGGAATGAAGCCGGATGAGTTCCTCACCTTTGGCGCAACCGTTCGTACCCTGCGCGGCTTCCTTGCCGACAACGCAAACCTGGATGCGTTCGTTCGCGACATCATCCTTCCCCAGCCGTAACAAGTTCTAAAAAGGGGCTGATTTCGCTTACACACCACCAGGTGGAATCAGCCCCTTTTTCGATTCCAAAAGTCCCTAACTCCATTTCACCTATAAGGAGACACAATGATTAATTTCGGTCTAATTGGGGCAGGCCGCATCGGACAGGTTCACGCCCGCTCCCTGGCCGCCCACCCTAATGCGCGGCTAGTGGCAATCGCCGACCCGGTCATCGAAGCAGCCGAAAAACTTGCAAAGTCCTACGACGCCCGCGCAGTTGCCGACGCCGAGGAACTATTCCAGGCAGACGACATTGACGCCGTAATTATCGGCTCCCCCACTCCACTACACGTCGCTCACATCACCGCCGCTGTGAAAGCTGGCAAGGCGGCTCTTTGCGAGAAGCCAATTGCCATGTCCTCTGCTGACGAAGAAAAACTGATGAAGGCCATCGAAGGATACGACGCAAAGGTAATGCTGGGCTTCAACCGTCGTTTCGACCCCGCCTTCGCAGCCGTCCGAAAGGCTGTTTCAGACGGCAAGATCGGCGGCGAAATCGAACAGCTAACCATCATCAGCCGTGACCCAGCTGCCCCACCAAAGGAATACATTGCGGTTTCCGGCGGCATCTTCAAGGACATGACCATTCATGACTTCGACACCGCGCAGTTCATGCTCGGCCCAATCAAGACTGTTCAGGCCGTCGGCCAGAACCTAGATCCCGAACTGGCAGACACCGGCGACTTCGACGCCGCAGTAATCACTCTGATCGCAGAGTCTGGCGCGGTAGCAACCATCACCAATTCCCGCCACTGCTCCTCCGGCTACGACCAGCGGTTGGAAGCATTCGGCAAGGACGGCGCATTGTTCGCCGAGAACATTCGCCCCACCACCGTGCGCTTCTCCAACAACCAAGTCACAGACGCCCAGGACGTCTACCTGGACTTCTTCCTGGACCGCTACGCGGACGCATACGCCCTCGAACTGGGCCACTTCATCGACGCCCTAGAGGCCGGCGAAGAAATCTCGCCCTCGATCGCAGACGGCTTTGCCGCCCTGCGCATTGCTGAAGCCGCAGAAGAATCTGCACACGACGGCTCCAAACCCATCCACCTATAAAAACTACAGAACATAGAAGAAGGAAAAAATGAAGATCGCCGGAGCCCCCATTTCCTGGGGCGTATGCGAAGTCCCGAACTGGGGATACCAGATGAGCCCGGAACGCGTACTCACTGAAATGAAAGAAATCGGCCTAACTGCCACCGAATTTGGCCCCCAAGGCTGGCTGCCCGTTGAAGCGCAAGCCCGTGCCGAAGCCATCTCGAAGTTCGACCTGAAACCGGTTGGCGCATTCTTCCTGGCCATCATGCATGACCCCAACTACGATCCGATGCCCGCAGTGGAAAAGGAACTGGAAGCCTTCCGCGTTGCCGGCGGCGAATACCTGATCCTGGCATGCGATTCTGGCCGCGAAGGCTACGACAACCGTCCCGTCCTAGACGATGAAGGTTGGAAGACCCTGTTCCATAACCTAGATCGCATCAAGGAAAGGGCTGCCAAGGACGGCGTCACCGCCTGCGTACACCCACACTGGGGCACCATGATTCAGAACGTCGAAGAGGTCGAGAAGATGATGGCAGAATCCTCCATCGGCCTCTGCCTAGACACCGGACACCTAGCCGCCGGCGGCGCCGACATCGTCAAGCTAACACAAAAGTATGCAGATCGCGTCGACATTGTCCACGCCAAGGACATCCACAAGGACATGACCGACAAACTACTGCCACACGAACTGACCTGGTCCGAGGGCGTGCGCGCAGGCATGTTCGCCCCCATCGGCGAAGGCGACATCGACTTCCGTGCAGTAGTTGACGCACTGAACGAAGCCGGCTTCGACGGCTACTACGTTCTTGAGCAGGACATCATGATCGACGGAGAACCCGAAGAGGGCAAAGGCCCGATCGAGATGGCACGCCGCTCGTATAACGCGTTGAAAGCTCTGGCCTAGTTTGCGCTAACTAGTCCATTCCTTAGAAGAAGAAACGTCCCGGGGATCTCTCGCTTATCCCCGGGACGTTACTTATCCGTTTTGCGTTAGCTTTAGCAGCCGCCCTCGGCAGAAGGACGCAGCGCCGGCACGCGCACCACATAGATGGCGTAAGCCAGAATAATAGTGAGGCACAGGGCGGGAATTACGTAGCTGAAAGAGGCCGAAGTCTTGTCCAGCAGCCAGCCCTGCACCATGGGCATGACGGCTCCACCCAGGATTGCCATTACCAACCCGGCAGCGCCGAACTTGGTGTCGGCCCCCAGCCCTTCCAGGGCTACCCCGTAAATGGTGGGGAACAGCAAAGATAGGCAGGCAGACAGGGCAACCACACATACCGCCCCAACAATGTTGCCGGTTGCAACAGCAACCAAGGTGAGCACTACTCCCACCGTGCACATCAGCACCATCAGCTTGCGGGCATCGAACTTACCCATGATCGCTACCATGACGAAGCGCGAAACAAGGAAGATCAGCAAAGAGCCCTGCAGCCACCAGCCACCCTTCGTATCCGGGATGCCGAGGGCGTCGGTGACGTAGTGCAGCGTGTAGGTCCAGATGCAGGTTTGTGCGCCCAAGTTGAAGAACTGGGCCACCACCCCGAAGCTGTAGTGCCGGTTGAACATCAGCCGCATCAGCCGCGAATCGGCCGGGTTACCGGCAACGTGCTGTTCTTCTTCCACATTCCCACCACTGTGGGACTGGGGCTTGGTAAACCAGATGCCCAACAAAATCACCACGTACACCAACGCCAGCAGCAGGTACGGGCCCATGATGGCCTGCAATTCCACGGACTGGGTTGCGCGCAGGGCGGCAGGGGTCATGGACGCGCGCTGGGCGGGAGTGGCCGGGCTAATGTAGGGCAGGATAAAAGTGGCGGCCATGAATACGCCCAGGTTGGCGCCAATCGGGTTGAAAGCCTGCGCGAAGTTGAGCCGGCGCGTCGAATTCTGTTCCGGCCCCATAGACATCACGTACGGGTTCGCGGACGTTTCCAGAATGGATAGCCCCGAAGCCAGGGTGAACAGGGCAGCAATGAACATGCCAAAGGTCATTACTTTCGAGGCCGGATAGAACATCATGCCCCCGGCAGCAGCCAGGCCCAGCCCCACTATTACGCCCGCCTTGTAACCCAACCGAGCGTTCAAGAACGCTGCCGGCAAAGCCAGGAAGAAATAGGCACCGTAGTAGGCGGACTGCACCAGTGAAGATTGGAAAGCGCCCATCGAAAAGACCGACCCGAATACCTTGACCATCGGGTCCGTCATGGTTGCAGCTACACCCCATGCGGCGAAACAGATAACCATCAAAGCAAATGAGGCTCCAGCCCCTTCGTACACAATCCCTATCTTCTGGGAAGGGCGGGGCGAGGACGCAACCTGGCTCATGGGCGCTACCCTTTCGTCAGTTTTTTACGAACAACGAAAAACTTTCGCACACCAGAGGCAGTTTGCAAAGTTAAATGCCGCCTATACCACACTCGCTTTTCCGCTACCGTGAAGCATAGGCGGCAAATTATTCAGTTATGTGGGCCTAAAGAACCATGTCAGGATAGGTGCCAGTGGGCTCCATCGGCTCCATCTTCGACAACAATTCCGGCTGCCGTGAGTTGATCACGAATTGCATCCGCGGTTGCCCAGTCTTTTTCTGCGCGGGCAGCACCACGCTGCTTGATCAATTCGCCGACCAGAGTGTCGAGGGCGCCCTCGTGCGAATCCACTACCTGGCTGCCACCCCACTGGTCGCCCGCCGGATCCAAGCCGAGCGTGTCCAACATGGCGCGGACGGAAAGTACTGCCTCTCGTAGCGCGTCCTTGTCCCCGCTCTGCAACGCGGCATTGCCTTCGCGGACCTTCTCGTGAACTGCCGCGAGCGCGCCGGCCACATTGAGGTCGTCATCCAGTGCCTGGGCGAAAGCGTCCGTTACGGGCACGCCCTGCAGTTTCGCCGAGGAAGAGTCAGCGCCATACCAGTGCCGCCACACCTGGTCCCCACTAGGGGCCTGCACATCCTGCAGCACGTCCCCACCAAGGGCCTTCTGGGCGCGAGTGACGAATCCTGCCAGTTTCTGCCAGACGGCATCGGCAGCCTTCAGGGAATCTTCCGAGTATTCGACGGTGGAACGGTAGTGGACCGTGCCCAGTGTGAAGCGCACCAGCACGGCCGGGTACTGATCCAATATGTTCTGGACGATCAGGGAATTGCCCAACGACTTGGACATCTTCTCGCCTTTAATGGTTACCCACGCGTTGTGCATCCAGCGGCGGGCAAAGCCGTAACCAGCGCCGTGCGACTGGGCCTGCTCGTTCTCGTGGTGCGGGAAACGCAGGTCGATGCCACCGGCGTGGATGTCGAATTCGTCGCCCAAGTAGCGCCGCGACATGGCCGAGCATTCCAGGTGCCAACCTGGCCGCCCCTTGCCCCACGGACTGTCCCACTTAGCAGTGTCAGGTTCGCTGTCCTTCGCAGCCTTCCAGAGGGCGAAATCGCGCGGGTCGCGCTTGCCTGCTTCCACGTCCTGGTCGATCTGAGATTCGTCCTCGGTAGTAGCCAGGTCCTCGAGCCGCTGGTGGGTGAGCGAACCGTAGTCCTTTAGCGAATGCACGTCGAAGTAGACGCTACCCTGCCCGTCAGAATAGGCGTGGCCGGCGTCGATCAGCCGTTGCACCATGGCAATCTGGTCAGGGATGTGCGCGGTAGCGTGCGGTTCGTAGGTAGGAGTCAGGGTGCCCAAATCGCGGTAGGCCTTAGCAAATTCCTGCTCGTACTTGTAGGCGTGCGCCCACCAGGGCTGCCCTTCCTCGATAGACTTTGCCAAAATCTTGTCATCAATATCGGTCACGTTACGCACGTAAGTGACCTTGTATCCCGAACGCAGGAACCAGCGCACGGCAACGTCAAATGCCAGGGCGGAACGCATGTGCCCGATGTGGGGGCTGCCCTGCACTGTAGCCCCACAGACGTAAATACACACCTGCCCGGGCGTTACCGGTTCGAAGGGAGTGGTCTTACGGGTCTTGGAGTCATGAAGTTTCAAAGTCACAGTGCAAGTGTATCGAAGCAGACTAAAGCGCGGTTAATATAGTTCACATGCAGTGCGCCTACTTTGATGCCGGAAAGTGCCGCTCGTGTACCTTGATGGGCACTCCTTACGACGCGCAAGTTGCCTCTAAGCAGGCAAAAGTTTCCGCAATGCTGCCCGAGGGCGATTTTTGGGCCGAACCTTTCTGCGGCCCCGAAAGCGGATTTCGCAATAAGGCGAAGCTGGCTGTAGGACGAAAGGGCCGGTCTGGCCCTTACCAACTAGGCATTCTCGCACCCGGCAAGGGCGTGCAAGACCTAACGGCATGCGGCCTTTACGAGGCACCGGTACGAGCCGCCTTCGCCCCCATCAGGAGGGCGCTGACAAGGACCGACCTAAAGCCTTACGATCCGGCCACTCACAAAGGCCAGTTGCGCACCGTAATTGTCAGCGCGAATCCTGCCGGCCACCTGCAGGTCAGGTTCGTGTGCCGCACCGCCGCTTCGATTGTGCCGCTGCGGCGCGCTCTAGCCGGGTTGCAGGCAGAATTGCCGCAGCTAGTAGCGGCCTCCATCAACTTGCACCCGGAGCACGTTGCCCTTTTAGAGGGCGCCGAAGAAGTTCCCCTTACAGAAGGTGCCCGCCTGACCATGCCGGTAGGCGTCGACCTGCAGCTCGATAGGCGCAGCTTCTTCCAAACCAACACCACCGTTGCTCGCGGGCTGTACGCGCAGGCCCGCGATTGGGCAGGCACCCCGGACGGGAAAGCCTGGGATCTTTACTGCGGAGTGGGAGGCTTCGCCCTCACCCTCGCTAAAGCGGGGTGGGAAGTAGCTGGCGTAGAAGCCATCGACGCGGCAATTGCGTGCGCCCGCGACGCGGCCACAGCACAGGGATTGCACGCCCGCTTCGAAACCGGCGATGCCACCGAATGGGCGTTGGCGCAAACTGAAAAGCCCGCCCTCGTCGTAGTGAACCCACCCCGGCGCGGCATTGGGAAAAAGCTTGCCACAGCGCTAAACGAGGGCGGAGCCAGGCGAATCCTATACTCCAGCTGCAACCCCAAAACCCTGGCCAAAGATCTGCAAGTCCTTAGCAATTACCGGCTGCGCCGAGCCCGTCTCTTCGACATGTTCCCCCAGACGAACCACGCCGAAGTACTGGTAGAACTGCTGGCCGACTAAGCCTACAAAGCGCGGTAGCAACGGGCTGGCAGTGGGAGTCGGCGGCACGCCCGATCTATGTCGTTCACGTCCCAGCCACCAACGCAGGCCGCAAGCACAATATTGCCGTGCCTAGCGCGCTTCACCACCGCCGGGTCAGCCACCGCTACCACGGTCGGCCCGGCTACCTCGGTAACCCCCGCCTGCTTTTGCGCGTGATGGGCAGCGTCAAGCAGCAGCTGCAATTGCTCTCTGGCCTTGCCAATGCCATCAGCACTGGTCACGTTCGCAAGGAACACGCCCTCGCCCACAGCCCGCATTGCTGAGGCAAAAAATTCAGCGGTAGCGCACGCTTCCGGCACCTCCCGGTTCGCGAACACGTCCCGAATCACCACATCCCAGCTGCCTGGGCGGGTGGCGGCAAGCTCAGCCGCTGCCTCCCCAACTCGGATACGCAGCAAGGGCGAACGCGGCAGCGCGAACCACTCACGCACCTTCTCAGCCAAAACAGGATCGATCTCGACCGCCGTATTCTGACTGCCAGGGCGTGTCTTTGCCCATGCCCTCGCCAAAGCACAGCCGGCTCCACCCAGATGCAACGCCCGCACCGGCTGATCCCCAAACGCCACCTGCACCAGCAGATCCATGTGCTGGTGGTACTCAAACTCCAACAATTCGGGGCGGTCAGGATCAATGAAAGACGATTCGGCACCGTCCAAATAAAGCATCCATCCGCTCCCCCACTGGCGCACCTGCGCCAATTGCATCCCCGTATCAATGCGAGTCGGAAGCAGCTCCGATTCACTGGAACGCTTCGAACGCTTAGTCTTCTTGTGTGCCATCTTGCCTCGGAAATACTAGTGCCGTAGCAACTGCGGCTACGCCCTCGCCCCTACCTGTAAATCCCAGCCCATCGGAAGTGGTAGCAGAAACCGTCACCGGAGCGCCAAGAGCCTTCGACATGGCCGCATTGCATTCCGCATAACGCTTGCCCATCCGCGGCTTATTACCAATCACCTGCACGGCCACATTGCCGATCTGCAGCCCCTTCGCGGCAACCATCCGCGCCACCTCCGCCAGGAATGCGCCCCCGGACGCACCCGCCCATTCTGGCCGGTCAGTACCAAAGTTCGTTCCCAAATCGCCTAAAGCCGCAGCCTGCAACACCGCATCGCAGGCGGCATGGGCAGCCACGTCGGCATCGGAATGCCCCTCCAAACCCGGGCCATCCCACTTCAAACAGGCCAACCATAGTTCGCATTCAGGATCGGAAGAAAAGGCATGCACATCAGTGCCAATGCCCACGCGAGGAACAACGAAGCTCATGGCTCAAGCATATCCAACCGAGTAACTTCCCCGCCGCCGGCCCATCTATTTGCCAACAGATACCAATTAGTATCCCTACAGTTCACCTATTCGTTATAGCCTGAGCTAGTGTCTAACCGATCAATAAGCAAGAAGCAAGTTGCTGCCTGGGCAGCGTGGGACGCGGGCAGCGCAGGAATCAACGCGGTTGCCACTACCTTCGTTTTCAGTGTCTACCTAACCTCTTCAGGATTTGGCACCGAAAACCACACCACCCAAGCGGTCTCTTTCGGCATGGGCATTGCCGGCTTGCTCGTCGCCCTCACCGCCCCCATCACCGGGCAGAGGGCCGATCGCCGCGGCAAAGGCACGGCCTGGCTCGGGATCTTCTCGATGATCGTGGTGGCCGCTCTAGCAGCCATGGCACTAGTTCAACCAACCCCTTCCTACCTGTACTTCGGGGTATTCCTGCTAGGTTTGGGAACCGTCTTTTCCGAATTTGCTTCCGTAAACTACTACGCCATGCTCCCACGAGTTTCCACCCCACAAACCGTTGGACGCATCTCCGGACTGGGATGGGCGTCCGGTTACTTTGCGGGCATATTCTTGCTGCTCATACTGAACTTTGGGCTTATTTCCGAGGACGCCCTCATTCCCGTTTCCCGAGAAAATGGCTTGCCGGTGCGCGTGGCAATGCTAGTAGCGGCAATCTGGTCGCTGCTGCTTTACCTGCCCGTACTGAAGGCCGTTCCTGGCAGGGCGGTGCCGGGTGCCGATCAGATGGAACGCGAATCTTTCATCCAGTCCTACAAGAACCTGTGGCAGACGGTAAAAACTCTGTTCCATAAGTCGCCCCACCTGCTCTACTTCCTATTTGCCTCCGCTATCTTCCGAGACGGGCTTTCCGGAGTCTTCACCTACGGCGGCATGATTGCAGCCACCACGTTCGGGTTCTCCTCGGCCGAAGTACTTCTATTCGGCGTCGCCGCCAACGTCGTGGCCGGCATCTTCACCTTCGGACTGGGCTACTTTGACGACAAATTCGGCCCCAAGTCGCTGATGGTGTTGTCGCTCAGCTCCCTGGTGATCGCCGCCCTCGCCATCTTCTTCATGCACGATGGTGGGAAGGTCGTCTTCTGGGTGCTAGGCCTATTCCTGTGCATTTGGGTTGGGCCTGCACAGTCGGCGTCTAGGTCTTTCCTGGCCCGCCGTATTCCCAAAGGCAACGAGGGCGAGGTCTTCGGTCTGTACCAAACCACAGGTAGGGCGGCCACCCCGCTGGCGCCGGCCATGTTCGGGTTCTCGATCTGGCTGGGCGGCAAGATTACTGGGCTGCAGAACGCCACCTACTTCGGCATTCTAGGGATCGGTTTCGTGCTGCTGGTTGGGCTGCTACTGCTGCTGCCTGTGCGCGCCGCCGATGCTCGCCTAGAGCACATTAGCCACGAAAACTAGGCTGATTACGTGTAACTGGTGCCTCTATTCGAGGGGGGCTCCCTTATTGGGGGGGGCTCCCTGGTCGCCTTTTTCTTTTTTTCCCCCCCCGAAAGCCTATCGTCTTGCTCGCGGCGCATTGCCCCGCTCAAAGCACATCATTTGGTCCAAAGCACACCCTACGGCGCACTTTTCGATAGGCCGCCAACTGTTCAATGTGCTTTCGACGTGGATGCTATTAGCAGCCCTTAACGCACTACCACGAATGCTCTAGCGCTCTCGTTGCCCGAGTATAGGTATGGCGCAACGGCCGCCCAGATTGCTTGCACAACTGCAGAAAATATCTGGCGTTGGCATTACTATCTTGCAAATCGTTCCAATTCGTCCTGATTACCTTAATGCCACCAGACTGAATCAGATTCTGGCGAGAATGCTCGGCATCAATCGTCTGCTGAGTAGTTCGTTTGCTCAAATCCACATATTTTCCAAAACCGTCAATCTCAATCGCAACCCCATATTTAGGGAAATATAGGTCCAAGTAAAAATGCTTCTGAACTGCCCAGACTTTATGTTGGAGGACATATTCCAGCCCAGACAGGTAGGCACTATAGTGCGCCAAAGATTCAGCAGGCGATTCGCAAAGCGGACTAGCTATAGCAAGCAGCTCCCGCGCTCCCCTAATACCGCGGGTAGAGGCATTCCTATTCAGGATTTCAAAGATACTTTGACGCGCAATTGCCGCGTAGCCATCTACATTGCGAGTGCGGAGCACAGATTGGGGGATATACGTGCGAAGTGCCGCATCCAATATTGCGAGCGCCTGCGCCCCAGACGCATTCATTGCTGCCTGGGCACATGTCTCTTGGAGGCTGGAGGCGCAGAGGCTACCTTCTAACTTCGTAGTAGCTTTCGGTCGACGCCGGTGACCACGAGCAAGCGCACTGCCAAAGACGATGGAATCCCCGCCCTCGGAAACTGCCCGCCCGCCAGGAAGTACCAGATGGGTGCTGAGTCCCGAACTGAAATCTATGTGTGGCAGCGACCCAAATACAGGTAGTTCGTGTAGTAACGCTGCTGCTTTGCCAATAAACACCAGTTCTTTCTTACTTCGCGCCTGGATAGCCAGCATCCGTCCTAGTGCAACAAAATTACGCAGCTGCCAACGTCGCAAGCCTGGCGGTATTCGAAAGCAGAATGATCTGCCCGCATCGACAATACTTCCAGTCTCAATGCTTTTGCTGAGCGCGCGGCGACTTACGGATGACTTGCGCAATAGTTCTGGCAACATTTGAATCCGATCTGAGGAGGAGATCTGCTCAGATTGTCGCCATGTACAGATTTTATTTCCAGGCTACTTCTTACACGCCTGTGGATAGTTTTGCTGAGGATAGCTTCTAGAATGCCGAGAGCACACCATTTTATCCAGGGCATACCTTACTGCACGCATTCCGATACGCCGTCGACCATCCGATAGGCTTTCGACACAAATACTGGTTAGAGGGCGGCTACTGCCTCAGCCAACTGCAAATCTAGCGGAACGGTGATCTTGAAAGACATGGAGTCGCCGGGCACTAGCACCACCTGTTCGCCTACTGCCTGCGCTATTGCCCCATCGTCTGTGAACGCACTGACATCGCCAACTTGCCGGTAAGCCTGACAAATAAAGTCCGCATCGAAACCTTGCGGAGTCTGCATTGCCCTCAGCCCACTTCTATCGACGAGGGCGCCCGCCACCTGGCTTGCCGAATTTTGGCTCCCGTCCGCACCCACCTGGCGAATGGTATCCGTGACCGGGACAGCCGGAAGCACAGCATTAGCCCCGGCCTCTAATCGTTCGATGATCCTCCGGAGCACTTCGGCCGGAGTAAATGGTCTTGCCGCATCGTGAATAAGCAGCATCGCGCCCTCGGCCTGCGTATTCGGCCAGGCTGCATTATCGCTGACCGCTTCGATACCGGCACGCACGGAAGTTTGCCGGTCAGTGCCGCCCGGCACGACCCTTACGCCTGGGCCGACGAGCGCACCAAAACGGTCCACCCATTCGACCGGCGCGGTCACGCAGATGCGCTCTACCTGCGGATCCGCTTTGAAAATGTCGAGCGAGCGGGACAGCATGGACCGCCCCGCTACGTCAACCAGCGCTTTGGGGCCCTCACACCCCAGGCGCACCCCCGATCCGGCGGCAGTGATGACCGCCCAACAGGGCCGCACTACTTCGCCTTTTTGGCTTCCTTGACCTTTTCGGCGGCCTCTTCGGCTTCGGCCTGCAAGGTCGGATCAGATTCTGCCAACACCTTGTCTAGCTGGGCGGTGGCTTCCTCCTCGTCAGTTTCGCGAGCAAGCGCCAGCTCGGAAATCAGAATCTGCCGAGCCTTTGCGAGCATCCGCTTTTCACCTGCAGAAAGGCCCTTCTCGTTGTCGCGGCGGGACAGGTCGCGCACAACTTCAGCTACGCGCACAATGTCACCGGTAGCAATCTTTTCCACGTTGGCCTTGTACCGCCGCGACCAGTTAGTGGGCTCTTCGGTGTTCTGTTCCATAAGGACCTCGTGGACTTCCTTGAGCCCCTTCTGATCCACCACGTCGCGCACTCCCACCATTTCGCAGTTTTCTGCGGGAACTTGGATGGTCAGGTCGCCCTGCGCCACGCGCAAAGTCAGGTAAAGTTTTTCTTCGCCCTTGAGCATGCGAGTCGAGACATCTTCGATAACGGCCGCACCGTGGTGCGGGTATACGACTGTTTCGCCGACTTCAAAGGTCATGTTTTTAGCCCCTTTAACCATAGTTTCAGACTTCCATCCTAACATGCGCTAGGCCCGCAGCCCCGCATATCGCTGCGGGCAAAGACCGCCTGGATAGGCAGAACGCCCTATTAGTTGGCTGGGTGGCTGGTAGCCCGAGGACTGGTGATCTTGTAGCCGAGCCCACGTACCGTTACCAGCAGTTTCGGTTTGGAGGGATTGCCCTCGATGTGCGACCGTACCCTCTTGATGTGCACGTCCAGCGTCTTTGTGTCGCCTATAAAGTTGGCGCCCCACAGCCGATCCAGGATCTGCCCGCGAGTCAAGACGCGATCCCGGTTCCGCAGCAACAGTTCCAGCAATTCGAATTCACGAAGAGGCATGGTTACTTCCTTGCCCCCCACCAACACTTGGTGCCGTTCCACGTCCATGCGGACGTTGCCAACCTCTAGCACTTCGCTGTCTAGGGCGTCTGTGCCACCACGGCGCAACACCGCTTTGATGCGTGCGGCCAGTTCTCGATAGGAGTAGGGCTTCGACACGTAGTCATCCGCTCCAACCTCAAGCCCGACGACGCGGTCTACCACGTCGTCGCGGGCGGTCAACATGATGATTGGTACCGAGGACGTCTTCCGGATCTGCCTGCACACTTCGACTCCGTCCACGCCGGGCAGCATCAGGTCGAGCACCACCAGGTCAACATCGTTGGCGGCAAAGGTCTTGAGGGCGGTTTCCCCGTCCTCGCACCCAATTACTTTGTAGCCGTCCTTTTCGAGGTTGAAGGTTAGCGGTTCCAGAAAGTTTGGTTCGTCCTCGACCACCATGATCGTGACCATGGGCTGCACCCCTCCTTGTTAGTCGTCGTTGCCGCGCAGCTCAGATGCTTCGGGTAATACAAGGGTAAATGTTGATCCTGCTCCTTCGGTAGACCAGCAGGTCACAGTACCTCTATGCTCGGCAGCAATGTGCTTTACGATTGCCAATCCCAGCCCGGTGCCCCCAGTTTGGCGAGACCTGGCTTTGTCGACTCGGTAGAACCGTTCAAAAATACGGTTGCGGGCTTTAGCGGGAATGCCTATGCCGCGATCTACTACGGCTATTCGCACCAGGTCATCTTCAACTTTGGCGGAAACGGATACGGGAGTGTTGGGTTCAGAATAGCGGATCGCGTTGTCGATTAGGTTGCGAACGGCAGTAATGAGTTGGTCGCGATCGCCGTACACGCGGGCATAGCAGGGGTCGCCTACCTTCAGGGTTACCCCGGATTCTTCAGCCAGGATGCGGCAGCGGTCGGTTGCTTCGCGCACCACCGAGTCGACCGTTACGGCTATCCCCTTCGCTAGCGGGTCTTCAACTGACACGCGCGACAGGTCCATGATGTCGCGGACGAGGGCGGAGAGCCGGTCTGCCTCTTTTTCCAAGTTCTTTGAAAAGCGGGCCACGGCTTTGGGATCGTCCGCGTTGTCGCGGATAGTCTCGGTGAGCAGGCGGATGGCTCCGATTGGTGTTTTTAGTTCGTGCGAAACGTTGGCGGTGAAGTCGATGCGCATGTCTTGCACCCGTTCGGCGGCTGAAACATCCTGTACCAGGATGAGCACCAACCCATGTGCCAGTGGGGCTACGCGCACTTGCAGGCGCAGTGGCTTAGGCGGATTTCCGCCCTTGTCGACGATTAGTTTACGTTCGCTGACACGCCCCTGGGAGCGCAGTTCATGCACGTCACGCAGCAGCTCTTGGCTCACTACCTGGTCGTTTTGAATGAAGCCGTAGGCGAGGGCGGAGGCACCGGCGCGCAGCACCCTGTCTTTTTCGTCAAGCACAATGGCGCTACCGGGGATTACCGCAAGCACTGAAAGTAGGTCAGAGGAAAGAACTGGCCGTTCAATTTCGATTGGTTTGCGGCGGGATCTTTCAGAAACGAAGTAAGCCACCATAGATCCCACCCCTACAGTGAGGCCCAGGAGTGCCGCGAGAATGGTTACGCCTAAGCTCATTTTTAAAACATACGCCGAAGTAGGACGCGGTGACTAACGCAACTGTAGGATTAACTCATTGTTCACTTAGATACCGACTTCAGTTCACTGGTGACTGGTTAGATAAAAGCTGCACAACTATTGGTCTAAGGAGCCTCATGCGTCAAGAATTTATTACTCAGATGGACACTCTAGACGAGGACCTTCTGCGCATGTCCCGTTACGTACGCCGCGCTATGGAGCGCGCTGTTGAAGCGATGAATACCTGCGATGTGGTGGTTGCAGAACAGACCATCGACGCCGACGATCGAATCGACGAACTAGCCGATCACGTCGATGACCAGTGCGTGCAACTGCTGGCCTTGCAGGCCCCGGTTGCTACGGACTTGCGCATTGTGATCACCTCGCTGCGCGTGTCGCAGACTTTGGAGCGCATGGGCGATCTGGCCAGGCACGTCGCCCAGATCGTGCGCCAGTCTCACCCGAGCAAGCCAGCCCCGGAACCTATCCAGCAAAAGATCGATCAGATGGCCAAGCTGGTTGTGCAGGCGGCTCACAACGTCGTTGATGCCCTCACTGATAAGGACATTAAGCTGGCCGGTAAGATCCAGGACCAGGACGACGCGATTGACGATCTAGAAATCGAAATAAATAAGCTGGTGCTGGATGAATCTATCGAACTATCCAGGCAGCAGATCGCGAATATCTTGCTATTGGCCCGATTCTTTGAACGCTTTGGCGATCACGCAACCTCTGTAGCTCGCCGGCTCGCATTTCAAATTCAGGGCATTGCCGTAGCACATGCCCACGACTTCCCCGCCGAAGGGAACTAAACGGGAAGCTGGTAGGTGCGCCCTCTTCCGTTTACTAGCGGCGAGGGCGCACCTAGATTTTGCTCGCAAAGCGGGCATAAAAAATGGGGCCGGGATAATTCCCGACCCCATTTTTTAAGGCTACTTGCCCTGGTTTGCTACAGCTTCAATCTTTGCCTGTGCATCCGGATCAAGATAGGTGCCGCCAGCCTTTACGGGCTTCAGAGTTTCCTCGTCTAGTTCGTAGTAGAGCGGTACACCGGTCGGAATGTTCAGACCCGAGATCTCCTCGTCAGAGATGCCATCTAGGTGCTTGACGAGCGCACGCAGCGAGTTGCCGTGGGCTGCCACCAAAACGGTCTTGCCAGTTTTCACTGCGGGAAGGATGGTCTGCTCCCAGTAGGGCAGCATGCGTTCCAGAACGTCCTTCAAGCACTCGGTGGCAGGAATAGGTTCGCCCTGGTAGCGCGGATCCTTGTCTTGGCTGAACTCGGAACCAAGTTCGATCTGCGGCGGCGGATTGTCGTAGGAACGACGCCACTGCATGAACTGCTCTTCGCCGTATTCGTCGCGAATTTCCTTCTTGTTCTTACCTTGGAGGGCGCCGTAGTGACGCTCGTTCAGACGCCAAGAGCGCTCCACCGGAATCCAGTGACGATCGCAAGCGTCCAACGCGAGGTTTGCAGTGGAGATGGCGCGACGCAACATAGAGGTGAACAGCAGGTCAGGAAGAATGCCCTCCTTCTTCAGCAGCTCACCTCCGTGAACTGCCTCTTCGCGGCCAGCTTCGGAAAGCGGCACGTCAACCCAACCAGTAAACAGGTTCTTAGCGTTCCATTCGCTCTGCCCATGGCGGAGCAGTACTAGTTTGTAAGTCATACTTTTATCCTTTCACGCTCACGGCATGCACAAAAGAGGACCAATGGCTTAACTGCCACATTGCAGAGTGAATTAGTCTTCGACTTCCTGAGCGTAGCGCTCACGAATTTCTACCGGAATACGGCCACGATCGGGAACATCAAGCCCCTTTTCCCGTGCCCATTCGCGAATTTCTGCAGCCTTAGTCTTGCTTTTAACTGCGGTACCGGAACGACGCCGTCCACCAGTCCTGCGCCCCGCATCAACCCATGGCTGCATTAGTTCTTGGAATTTCTTAGCATTTTCGTCGCTAAGATCGATTTCATATTGGACGCCCTGGTACCCAAACTGAACTGTGGACGCAGCCTGCGAACCGTCAACGTCGTCTAGCAAAATCGTCTTCACCATCTTGGCCATATTGCGTGCTCCTTATTTATCTTCCTATGTCACCATCACCGTATAACGATTAATTCATTTTCTGCAATAGATAAAGCGTGCAGCATTATTATTTTTCATATTGGAAAAATTTTTGACGCTAGCTCGAACACCCCATACCATTCCAAGGAATTTCTCAGGATTGCAAGCGCTTAAGATTAAAATAGACTAATGTTTGCTACCTTACCTGCGATCCCAACCCTTCAACATATAAGGCAACTGGATACCGGTTTATCGCCGGCGCACTCTCGCACCTCTTTTAAAGGTAAGGTTGGGTGAGCTTTAGGAGGAAAAATGCTTACCGCTATTGTCATGCTCAACATAACGCCCGCCAAGATCACCACCGTGGGAAAAAAGGTGGCCGCTATAGACGGGGTAGCTGAGGTCTACTCCACCACCGGCGAAGCCGACTTGATTGCGATCGTGCGCGTGTCGTCTCACGACGAAATAGCCAAGGTAATTTCTGACCAGATCGCTAAGGTCGAGGGCGTGGAAAAACTGATCACCCACCTAGCTTTCCGCACCTACTCACGCGAAGATCTCGACGCCGCTTTCGACATCGGGTTAGATTAGCACCCTTCCGTAAAGTCGACCCTGCATGCTCAAACATTCAGTAGTGTCATAACTCTCAACTGCGCAATTGCACTCAGTGCAAACGGCGCGTACCATCTTCATACGTGAACGTACGACGCATGCCTCGCACCGCGTCCTCATCCAGGGACGCCATACTCGCAGCCATCGATGCCACCATCGAGGGCGGCGAGTTGAGCGAGCTTACCGCTACTGGACTCGCCCGCAAAGCGGGCGTATCCAGGCGCACGATTTTCAACCACTTTGCCTCGTTGGACGAAGCAGTAGTAGAACACTGCGCACAGGTCTTTTCCGCCCTCGGAAATGCAATCTTGGAGCGGGACACAAATCCCG
Source organism: Actinomyces sp. UMB0138 (assembly GCF_002849225.1). GTDB lineage: Bacteria > Bacillota > Negativicutes > Veillonellales > Veillonellaceae > Veillonella > Veillonella parvula_H. The sequence goes on along the minus strand of NZ_PKMC01000002.1, from coordinate 357,776 downwards.
AAACTGCCACGGTTGCGGACCTTTTTCACAACACAGCTAACGCACTTGTAGAAGCCGATCTACCTGAACAAATTGCCTATTTTGATCAGGTAATTAACAGCTTTTCTAGCAGACAAGAAAAAACTAATCAGCTTTTTGGACAGGTTTTTGGCCAGCTGAGCTACGCGTTCCAGACAGGACTACAACAGAAATATCCCAATATTTCCGTACTCGATATACGTCTCACTGTTGGTTCGCTGTTTCTTGCCGTATCGCTGTGCGCCCGCGAGTGGGTTCCGAAATATTCACCGGTTCCCGGCCATCTCTCTAGGAAGGCTCGCGAGGATTGGCAGGAAAATCTGCAGCATGCATTTGCACGCCTAGAATCCGGCCTCGGCCGCTAAAATAGGCACTTTTACTAAAGGAAGACTTATGGCAAAACTGTTGGAACGACTGGGCCGCTTTTGCGCCCAGCACGCCTGGGCGGTTATCGTTACCTGGGTAGCGATACTTGCCCTATCTTTCGTGGGATTTGGGTTATTCCACGGCCCAATGTCCACAACTATCGACCTACCAAATACTCCCACCTCGAAGGTGGCAGACCAGCTATCGAAGAACTTCAAGAAAGCTTCCGGTGGCAGTAGTCAGATCGTTTTTACGGCGACAGACAAATTTACCCCAGAACAGCGCAAAGGCATCGCCCAGGCGCTGAAGAATGCTGAAAAGGTAAAGGACGTCAAGACTGCCACTGATCCGTTCGCCGCACAGCAAAAGCTGGATAGGGGAATGCAGAAGATGGCTGCCGGCGAGCACAAGCTTGCCGAGGCCGAAGAACGGGCCAAGGCGGGTCAGGCTCAACTAGACCAGGGCAAGAAACAGATCGAGGCCGGACAGGCCCAACTCGATCAAGCCAAGGCAGCCATGCCAGAGGCGGAGGCTCAGCTTGCCCCGCAGCAGGCGGAGCTGGATCAGCAGAAGCAGCTGCTAGAAGAAAAGCAGCGGGAGCTAAATTCCGGCAAAGCAAAATTAGACGCTAAGAAGAAACAACTCACTGACGGCAAGGCCATGGCTGACATGGCCGCCGGAACGCGCATGATCTCGAAAGACGGAACCGCCGCCATCAGTTCCATTTCTTTCGACAAAGAGCTGATGGATGTTTCGATGGATTCCAAGGCCGACTTGATGAAGGCCATCAATGACACCGACATGCACGGCGTCAAGGCCCATTTCGGCACTGACCTGGCACGTACTATGCCGCAAATGGTCGGCCCAGGCGAGATAGCGGGAGTGGTGATCGCAGGCATCGTCCTTTTGCTCATGTTAGGCACCCTGATCGGTGCCGGACTGCCCCTAATCAATGCACTGTTAGGGGTCGGTATCGCTGTAACTACCGCAATGGCCTTCTCAGGCATCGTCGACATGTTCTCGGTAACCCCTGTGCTCGGCTTGATGTTGGGGCTCGCAGTTGGCATCGACTATTCCCTATTCATCTTGAATAGGCACCGAAAGCAGCTACTGCGCGGTATGGGCCTAATCGACTCGATTGGCGTTGCCAACGGCACCTCGGGCGGAGCCGTGGTGTTCGCTGGATCCACCGTCATCATCGCCCTGTTGGCCCTAAACGTTACGGGCATTTCAATTGTTGGCATGATGGGCACCGTCGGAGCTTTCGCGGTTTTGACCGCCATCCTAGTGGCAATTACCCTAACACCCGCCCTCCTAAAGCTAATTGGACTACGCATTCTTCCTAAGAAAGCACGTGAGGGGCTCGGTCAGCATCCAAAACCGCACACCCTTCCTGCGCCCATGGGCACTATGCGGGCTACCGTGACCGTGGTGGCGGGTTTGCTGGTGTTGGCAGCTCTTGCTATTCCGTCTTTGAACATGCGTCTTGGGCTACCTGACGCATCCTCGGAAGCGAAGGAATCTGAGGTTCACCAGACCTACAAGATCATGCAGGATAAATTCGGCGACGGCATGAACGGCCCACTGTTAGCCGTTGCGGAATTGGACAAACCGATCGCCCAAGACGCCGTCACCTCGAAACAGGTAGAAATCGGCAAGCAAATTAACAAACTCGCTGAGGTCGCCGCTGTGGTGCCAGTGGGCGCCTCTGACAATCACAAGCTGATTGCCTACCAAGTAGTACCCAAACACGGCCCGTCGGCCAAGCAGACTGAGACTCTAGTACACCAGCTGCGCGACATGGACCACGGCTACAAGATGGGAGTTGCCGGATCGACCTCGGCAATGATCGACGTTTCGGAAGTTATTTCGGACGCGCTTGTACCGTACCTGCTGATCGTGATCGGGCTGTCTTTCCTGATCTTGATGGTGGTGTTCCGCTCTATCCTGGTGCCGCTGACAGCAACAATCGGGTTCGCCCTGTCCGTGCTGGGCGCATTCGGAGGGGTCACCTGGGTGTTCCAGGAAGGACACTTGGCGTCGCTATTCAACATCACAACCCCCGGTCCGGTTCTGTCATTCCTACCGATCATAATGACGGGCATTCTGTTCGGATTGGCAATGGACTACCAGCTATTCCTAGTCTCGGGCATGAAGGAAGCCCACTCTAAGGGGATCGACGCTCGTACGGCAGTACGTGAAGGATTACATTCTGGCCGCACGGTAGTTATAGCGGCAGCGACCATTATGACCGCAGTCTTCGCCGGGTTTATTTTCAATTCCAACCCGATGATCAAGTCAATTGGCTTCGGTCTGACGCTGGGCATAATCCTGGACGCGTTCATCGTACGTCTACTAGTAATTCCCGCGCTCATGCACCTACTGGGAGACGCGGCCTGGTGGCTGCCAAAGTGGTTGGACAAGATCCTGCCGCACCTAGATGTAGAAGGGGCAAACCTATCTGTCCCAGCATCCGCGAAAGGTGACGGTTCCACGGCAGTTTAGGTAGCGATAGGGCAGAAAAGTGGGGGCCTTTTTGGCTCCCACTTTTGCTGTTAATAGCTGCTAGTCGAAGGGCACCAGCAAGTCTGCACTTTGCGCGTCCTCTTCTATGAGGGCGGCGTTGGCTTCGTCCACTTCCTGCACCCATTCGCGCGCAAACTGGGGTGGCTTGCCGTAGCGCATGTGCCGGTTGACGAGCCGCGATATTCGCAGTTCTGGCGGTGTATCCACAAACCACACCTGGTCAAAAAGTTGGTGGATACGATCCCATTCATCCCTTGCTAGCAGCAGATAATTGCCCTCAGAGATGACTACCTTGGCTTCTACGGGTACTCGCAGACCGGCAGCTATCGGCTGCTCCAGATCGCGGTCAAAAGACGGCACATACACGTCCTCGCGTCCAGCTTTGATCCGTTGCAGGGCCGAAAAATACCCCTCGGTGTCGAAGGTATCCGGCGCTCCTTTTCGGTCCAGGGTGCCGCGGTCGGTTAGCACCGCGTCGGAAAGGTGGAAGCCGTCCATGGGTACCCAGGCGGCTTCGGGAATCCCGTCCAGCAGAAGCTTCGTGAGGGTTGTCTTTCCGGCGCCGGGGCATCCTGCTATGCCTATCAGCACGCGCGAGGACGAATTCGCGCACAGCGCTTCGATACGCGTAAGCAGCTGCACCACTATTTCGGCGCGGCTTCCATCAATGCTCTCCACGACCCAAGTCTACTTTGCGAAGGACTATTTTGGCTCTACGCCAAGCCCTTCAATAATCTCGGCGTCCGGCAATGCCTTTAGCAGTTCACCGGTAATAAAGAGCTTGGAGCTGCGCAGGCCGGAGCCGATGCAAGCCCAACCTTCCGTGCACCTGGTGTCGATCAGCAGCCGCCATTCGGAGGGCAACCCGACCGGCGTGATTCCGCCGTATTCCATTCCCGAGGCCTCCACTGCCTTTTCCTGAGGCCAGAAGGACGCTTTGCGCACGTTCAAGGTTTTCTTCACCACGTGGTTGACGTCGGCGAAGGTGTGAGCGCGCACGAGGCAGGCGGCGACTCGTTCTTCGCCGGCGCGTTTGCCTGCCACCAGAATACAGTTGGCGGACAGCGACAGGTCCATGCCGAATGCTTCGGTCATCGCTTCCGTGTCGGCTAGATCAGGGTCGATTGCCACTGCCAGCGCCTGGTCGGCGAGCTCAGGATTGTCGGCCACCACAGCCTCCAGTGCCTCCGCTACCGGAGCTGCTAGTAGATCAAGGTTGTCCAGGGCGGGTTTCGGTTCAACGCTACCAATGCCAGGAATAGTGCTCACGATTAGGCCTTTCGGGTTAGCTTGTCACTACGCTAGCGCGCGGGCGAGCGGAGTTCATCCCTTAGTCCAAATTCTGAAAGTCCTAAGTCTCTTCCCAGTCCAGGCAACGTTTGCGACAATAGGGCTTATGAAAGCTTTTCTACTTGAAGACAGGGATGGGCGAGCTGCGGGGCGCGTTTGCGAAGTGGGCGAAGACGCTCTTGGGGAGGGCGACGCCCTCATCCGTGTCGAATATTCTTCAGTTAACTACAAGGATGGCTTGGCCGCTTCGGGAAAGGCCCCGATTGCCAGGTCGTTGCCGCTGATTGGTGGTTGCGATGTTACCGGCACGATCGAGCAGCCCGGGCAGACCGGCTTGGCGGTGGGTACTCCCGTGACCGTTACGGGCGCTTCTCTTTCTGAGAAGCATCCGGGCGGATACTGCGAATACGTGCGAGTACCGTCTTCATGGGTCACTCCCCTGCCGCAGAACATGGATACGTGGACCGCTTCGGCTTTGGGCACTGCCGGTTATGCGGCGGCGCTGGCCGTACACAAGTTGCAAGCGGTGGGGTTGCCCGACGGACCGGTTGCGGTTACGGGCGCCAGCGGCGGCGCTGGGCTACTTGCTACCGCACTTCTTGCCAAGGCTGGGCGCGAGGTACACGCGTTCTCGCGTAAAGACAACGTGGCTGAGCTGTTGCAGATGGCGGGGGCAGCCCAGATCGAGTCCTACCCGGACTTTGGGCATCGCCCTCTAGAAAAGTCCCGCTGGGCTGGCGGTGTAGACGTGGTTGGGGGTACCACTTTGGATTGGCTGCTGCGTAGCGCCAGCACGGGTGCCTCCGTAGCTGTCATTGGCAACGCGGCGGGCAACAAGTTGCAGACCAACGTGCTGCCCCTGATTCTGCGTGGCATCAACGTCCTGGGGGTTTCTGTCACGTTCCTTGCTCCGGAATTGCGGGCCCAGCTTTGGCAGAATCTTGCCGAGGGCGTCAGCCCGGATCTGCTGCGGGCACTCGTGCATACTGTCCCCCTTGATGAAGTGGGGACGGCGCTGGATACGATCGCTGAGGCAAATGCGCTGGGAAGAACGGTTGTAAAGGTCAAATAGCCTCTTCGACCGGCCAATTTAGCTTTCCTTAGGAAATTCTAAGGTTTGCTTAACGGTGTGTTCAGAATGGATCTTTACAGTATGTGTTGTGAGGCTGATGAAGCCTCCAATGGGGATAACACAGAATATCTTTTCTGAGATGGGGAACGCAGTAGCGGGACGGCAAGGCCGTCCCGCTACTGTTCTTTCAGCCCGGCTACTTTCGATAGCGCTAGGGACAGGCTGCCGCCTTCACACCAACTCAACGCAATTGCCAGGAAATTCCAAGGTTAGTTTGCTGGTATCCCAAGGTTGACTACCTATAGTGGTAGCCACAAGGAGCTAGAAACTTACTTCTAGATGGGGAACAACTTCATATTCTTTTCTGAGATGGGGAACGCAGTAGCGGGACGGCAAGGCCGTCCCGCTACTGTTTTGTTCACCCCTTTTGTCTTTATGAGGCCGAACATGGCGCCTGAAATACAAGTTAGTATGGCCGGGGAGGAAAACATGAAACTTGCTGAAGCTTTATCCGAGAGGGCCCAGATTCAGGCTCGCCTGACGCACCTGAGCCAGCGCGCCCAGAACGTCATTAGGGTGCAAGAGGGCGAAGACCCAGCCGAGGATCCGGCTCAGCTGATCGAGCAGGCCGAGGCGCTGCACCAGAAGCTGCAAAATTTGATTATGCGCATCAACAGGACTAACTCGGCCACTACTTTTTCCGGGGAGCAGACTATTTCGGATGCGATTGCGGCCCGCGACAACGCCCAGCGCAGGCATATTTTCTTCTCCAATTTGGCAGACAAGGCAGCAGCGCGACAGGATCGTTTCACTCGTATGGAAGTAAAATTCATGCCCGCCTACCCGGTTTCGCAGTTGCGCGATCGTGCCGATGACGCCGCTAAAGAATACCGCCACCTGGATTTGCAACTGCAGGAACTGAATTGGACCACCGAATTGGTTGATTAGTTTTTAGTTGGTAGCCGCTACAGCGAATGCACCCCGGACCTTTTCGGTCCACACATGGCAGCCACTGGGGAATGGCTAGAGTTCAACTCTCTACTTACATTTCACTCCCCGGCACGCCTCACATGGGCACTTGGCACCTTGTACATTTCACTACCGCGCATTGGGTAGACGGCGAGGGTGGGCTCGGGGACTAGAAAGGCTTTAGGGGAGGGACGCGGTGCGTTCCTCCCCTAAAGCCTTAAGCCCATGCGTAGCAGCCGAACTGTCTACTATGTACAGAGAAGTGCTACTTGTCTCCGCCCTGAGCTTTGATTGCTGCATACGCAAGCGCAACGTCAGTATCAGTAATCTTGGTTCCCATAACGGAGCCGGCACCCATAAGATCGCCGCGGCAGGTGTGCTCAAGGCCTATGACATGCCCAATTTCGTGGGCCACGACCATCGGCTGGCTTGCAGCAGGAGTACGGTCGATCATCAGGCGGATCCGCTTGCTGTCCCGCCCCCCATACCCGAGGGCGGACCCTTCCCTCCAGTGTTCGTCAACAATAGTGACCGAACGAGGAGTCGGAGCCGATACCATCTTGAACTTCAGTTTGCCCCCAGTAGCCTGTTCCCACATCTGGGCACCCTTTTTGATAGCGTCATTGTAGGCGCTCTGCGAGTACAACTCCATTGTGTTGTTGTAAACGGTCTGCTTGCTTCCGTACAGAATCCGGTCCATATTTGAGAAACTAGTTTTGCCCTGTTTCACTTCCCTGTGCAGGACGTTGCAAGTTGCGGGAGTCATGGGCAGCTGAGCAGCCTGCGCAGGAGCTGCCACCGACAAACCAGCAGCAACCAAACCTAGGGTGAACATGGAAGCGGTCAATTTCTTTTTTGCGCTAAAAGTTTTCACACCTTCAACCTACCAAATGGTAAGCCACCCTACGTCGGTGTTTTTTTGCACATCAATTAGTGTTCTTTAACTTTCAAGTGCAGTAATTGTTTTCCCGGTAGTGCGCCAAGTCAGGCTATCTGCTCATTATGAGCCGCGTTTGAAACTGCTGCTTGCAGCCCAACTTTTATCTAGGGCACAACGATGGACGCCTCGAAGTACCCACGGAGACCGTCAGCACAGACGTAGAAGACCAAATGGCGAGCATTGAAATTGCCCCTTGGGCACACCCGCTAACGCAGACGCCGGCATATCAAAGCCGCCGTAAAAGTGGAGCCACCTGCGGGAATCGAACCCGCGACCTATTCATTACGAGTGAATCGCTCTACCGACTGAGCTAAGGTGGCGCAGCAGGAAAAAGCTTACCTAAGCTTTCACCTGCAAATCAAACCAATGTGGCCGCTATCGCTCATCTAGCTTGCAGCTGACTTCGCTCGCCGGCTGCTCGCCTTGCAGTAGATACGCCTCGACCGCCTTGTTGACGCACTTCGAAATGCCCGTGTAGCCGCAATGATTCCAAGAATCGAGAGTAACCAACGAAGACCCTGGGATCTGCCTATGCAGCGACTGCGCAAACTTATACGGGGTGGCCGGATCGTTCTTGTTGCCCACGATTACTACTTTAGGAGCATCTTTGAACGTGGGATCGTCCGCAGGCTTAGGCTTGATCGGCGACGCCTGTGCGCCCTGAGGCCCATATTTGAAGGTGCTGCCAATCACTGGTGCCACCTTGTCGAGCTGCGCATCTTGCTGAGCCCACGTCTTAGCGTCGCCCACCACCGGGTAATCCAACTGGTTGATGACGCTCATAGCATCGAAGGAATTGTCAGAGTAAGTGCCGTCGGAATTCCTAGACGCATAAAAATCAGCCAAGTACAGCAACTGCGTGCCGTCGTGCAGCCTAATAGCCCTGGCGAGGGCGTCCACCAGCGTCGGCCACGATTCGTAATTGTAAAGGGGCGCAACAGTGCCTTCGGTAGCTAGGGACTGAGTGAGCGGACGGTTCGAATTCGAGGTCCGCAGCGGGTTTCCTGCCAGCGACTTCAAGAACTTATCGATGTCTTTTAGACGCCCTTCCTTGGTCTTCGATTTTAATGGACAGTTAGCAAACTCCTTGCACTCGTCAGCAAACTTAGCGAGCGACTTTTGGAAATGCTCCGCCTGCCCAAGAGAAAGATCAAACATGTCAGCCTTCGGATCTACCACGCCATCTAGCACGATTCGACCCGACTGTTTCGGGAAATGGTTGACGTAGGTAGATCCCAGTAGGGTGCCATACGAATAGCCAACGTAGGTGAGCTTGTCGTCGCCCACGGCGGCACGCATCACGTCCATGTCTTTCGCGGCAGAGACAGTGTCTAGGTTTTTCGTCAGCTCCGCATCCTTGTCCAGGCACTGCTGCCCAAACTGGGCGGCCTGTTCGCGCACCTGTTTGATGTCAGTTCCCGCATCCCCAGTAGAATCCATGCTGCGCCAAGTATCCTTCTGCTCATCCGAGCTGCACACGATAGGTGCCGACGCGCCCACGCCCCTAGGGTCGAAGCTAACCAAGTCGTAGGCCTTCTGCACGTCTGAGCCGATGGCACCGCTAACTAGCCCCGACAAAGATTCAATGCCAGACTGGCCGGGCCCGCCCGGATTAGTAAACAGGGAACCCTTGGGATTGTTGCCAGCAGCCTTCTGCCTAGCCATCTGCAATTTGATTGTGCGCCCGGCAGGCTTGGAATAGTCCAGGGGTACCTCTATAGTGCCGCACTGTAGATTCTTGTCAGAGGAAACCTTCGGATCACACTTGCCCCACTTCACCCGTTGGTCGTAGAACTTTTGCAGCTGCGGCGAGGGCGCGCTCTGCTTATGGTCTTCCCGTTCCTGCCGCGAGGGCTGGTTACTTTGCCCCATTGAGCACCCAGCTAAGAGCGTCACTAAAGCAAAGCTTGCGGCCAGGATTCTGCCAGTCCGTTTCACCATTCAATTACTCCCAAGGGGTTGGCTGGGCGTGCGGCCTCAATGCTACACACATCGCTTCTATTGCTACCACGGGTGTGACATTGTGCGCGAGCCGACGGCGGGCCACTTCAATTGCATCCATCTTGGCTATCGTAGCCGCAGTATCCATCTGAGAAGCCAGGTCAGAAATCACCTCTACCATATCGTCGTTTACAAAATCGACATCGGCTCCTACCTGGCGGGCGTACACGTCCCGGTATAGCGACATTAGATCCGTCATGGCCCGATCGAGCTGGTCGCGCAAGGCGCGGGTGGCACGCCGTTTTTGTTCCTCTTCCAACTGCCGCACCTGCGCCCGCAGCGCTGGCGGAACCTTCGCGTCGGCATCCAACCCCAGCGCCCTTTTCAACTCTCCTAGCTCTGCCGCATCCTTTGTAGCAGTAATGCGTTCGGCCTCGGCCTTCGCTAGGTCCACCATCTGCCCGGCAGCAAACACCGCGTCGGCTACCGAACGTACCTGTGCGGGGCGCAGCAGGGTTTTGCGCCTCTGTTCGCGCGCCTGCGGATCAGTAGCTAGATACTTCGCCAAGCCAATATGGGACTGGGCGGCACGAGCTGCGGACATTGCCACCTGCGGGTCTACCCCGTCGCGAGCAACGATCAGCTCGGCCACCGCCCGCACCGGCGGCACCCGCAGGTTGAGTGCCCTACAACGGGAGCGGATCGTGGTGATCATGTCCTCGGGACTGGGCGCGCACAGCAACCACACCGTATGCGGCGGCGGCTCTTCAATAGCTTTCAGCAGCACATTCGAGGTGCGCTCTACCATGCGGTCTGCGTCCTCGACAACGATAACGCGCCACTTTCCCTGCGAGGGCGCTTGCGCTGCCACCCCTATAAGTTGGCGCGCCTCCTCGATAGAAATAACTACTTTCTCGGTGCGAAGGTAGCGCACGTCCGGATGAGTGCCCCCCATAGTTTGGGTACACCCCTGACACTTTCCGCACCCCACCGTTTCACCCTCGCATTGCAGCGACGCTGCGAAGGCTTTTGCAGCCAGTGAGCGCCCAGACCCCGGAGGCCCTGTAATAAGCCAGGCGTGCGACATCTGCCTGCCCGTATCATCGTTTCCACTGCCCCGCTGACACACAATTTGCCTGGCAGCAGAAGCAGCCTTCTGCAATACCTGCACCTGCTGTTCTTGGCCGACGAGCTGATCCCAAACGCTCACTACTTCGCCTCCCGCGGTAGCTCAATGCCTCGCTGGACAAACCACGGCAACTGCTCGAGGACGCTAAAGATGTCCTCTTTTACTTCTTCTACCGTTTTAGATCCGTCAATGCGGCAGATCCGCCCGTTCGATTCCTGGGCCATATTTAGGAAAGCGGCACGTACCTGTTTGTGAAAGGCTCGCCCCGCGCCCTCGATCCGGTCCTGGCCCATACCGCGTTCAGCTAAGCGGTGGGCGGCGGTGTCTAGATCTAAGTCAAGAAGGACGGTGATGTCTGGATTTAGGCCGTCCGTAGCCCATTCGCTTAGCTGTCTAATCTCTTGTTCCCCCAGATCGCGGCCCATTCCTTGATAGGCTACCGAAGAATCGATGTACCGATCACAAATAACGACTTTGCCCGCCTGCAGCGCCGGCCTAATCTTGGTGGCCACGTGATAGGCACGGTCGGCGGCGTACAGCAGCGCCTCAGTGCGCGGATCTACATCCTGCGGCCCGTTCATCACCTGCCGGCGCAATTCTTTGCCGAGGGCGCTGTCGCCCGGTTCGAACGTAACTAACACCTGCAATCCGGCTTCAATACACGCTTTCTGCAACAGCCGTACCTGGGTGGATTTGCCGGCAGCTTCGCCGCCCTCAAAGGTAATAAAGAGCCCCCGCGGGGCATCTGAAGCATTTTGCGCAAGATTAGCCGTCATGGCCTCTAGCCTAACTGTTCCCACTGACGGCCACCGCATCCCCACCGGTGCCCGCTAGAAAAACAGGTGACCATCCAGAAGGTGAGGACAGACCAGATAGATCGCTTGTGAATTACACCACTCATTATTGTTTTTGAGGGCGGGGCGGAGACCGCCCTCAAACTAACCCCTCATCTGCGGTTTCATCGGGCATTACGACCGCAGCGCCCCGGCCATTACCCGCCCTTTACGCGACAACCGGCAGATAAGCCGACTCGCTCAAGTGACAGGGGGACATAGTACAGTTCAGGCAGTTGGCTTTAATGCATATATAAGGAGAAGCAGTGTCGCAGGCAGACAAGAACTCGAAGCTAGTAATAGTCGAGTCTCCAGCCAAAGCTAAAACTATTGCTGGCTACTTAGGACCGTCTTTTCATGTGCTGGCATCAGTCGGCCATGTGCGCGACCTGCCTAAACCCTCCGACCTACCTGCCGACATGAAGAAAGGCCCCTACGGCAAGTTCGCAGTGGACGTAGACGACGGCTTCGACCCCTATTACGTTGTCAGCCCGGACAAGAAGAAGACGGTTACTCAGCTGCGCAAAGCTCTAAAAGAGGCCGACGAACTCTATCTGGCAACAGATGAGGACCGCGAAGGTGAAGCGATCGCATGGCACCTACTGCAGGTGCTAAAGCCGAAGGTTCCCGTATACCGCATGGTGTTCCACGAAATCACCAAGGATGCCATTTCCAACGCTCTTGCCAACACCCGCGAGCTCGATACTGACCTGGTGGACGCTCAGGAGACCCGCCGCGTGCTCGACCGCCTGTACGGTTACGAAGTGTCTCCGCTACTGTGGCGCAAGGTCCAGGCTGGCTCTTCCGCTGGGCGCGTTCAGTCTGTGGCGACGCGCATGGTTGTAGACCGCGAACGCGAACGCATCGAATTTGTGCCCGCAACCTACTGGGATATTGCTGCTACTTTAGCGAACGACGAGGGCGAATTCGAAGCCAAGCTGGTAGAACTCGATGGCCATCGCCTGGCTACTGGACGCGACTTTGGCGACGACGGCCAGTTGACAAAGAAGGCCCAGCTGGCCAAGGTGCACGTACTGCAGGCAGAGCAGGCTTCCGCCCTCGGCAAGGCACTGGAAAAAACGTCCCCATACACGGTCCAGAAACTGGACACTAAGCCGTACACGCGCAGGCCGGCGGCGCCCTTTACCACGTCGACGTTGCAGCAGGAGGCTTCCCGCAAGCTGCGCATGTCCTCGCGCCAGACCATGCGGGTTGCCCAGACCTTGTACGAAAACGGTTTCATCACCTACATGCGTACTGACTCCACAGCGCTGTCGTCACAGGCGATTGCTGCGGCCCGCAAACAGGCCAGCGAGCTGTACGGAGCCACCTCGATTCCCGCCAAGCCGCGCTTTTACGCAACCAAATCCAAGGGCGCGCAGGAGGCTCACGAAGCTATCCGCCCAGCGGGTGCCCACTTCCGTTCCCCAGACCAGGTGGCCGGGCAGATCAGCGGTGCGGAATTGCGTCTTTACGACCTGATCTGGAAGCGCACTGTGGCCTCGCAGATGAATGATGCTCGCGGGCAAACAGCTACCGTGCGCATCCAGGCCGACTCTTCCGAGGGTAAAGCCACTTTCTCGGCCTCCGGCACGGTCATTACCGACCGCGGCTTCTTGGCTGCTTACGAAGAGGGCCGGGACAAGGATCGCTACGCCAAATCGGCTGGCGAAAACGTACGTTTGCCGAAGCTTTCCGAGGGCGACACGTTGCAGGTGAAGAAGGTCGACTACGAGGACCGCGAGCACACCACTACCCCGCCTCCGCGGTACACGGAAGCGTCCCTGGTAAAAGCCCTGGAAGAACGCGGTATTGGCCGCCCCTCCACCTACGCCGCTACCATTGGCGTGATTGGAGATCGCGGCTACGTGCTACACCGCGGCCAGGCGCTAATCCCCACCTGGCTGGCCTTCTCGGTCACCCGCCTGTTGGAACAGAACCTGCCTGATCTGGTCGACTACGACTTCACTGCCTCTTTGGAGGAGGACCTGGACAAGATCGCCGCGGGCAATGCTGATCGCAAGCAATGGCTTGGACAGTTCTACTTCGGAGCGGATGGATCTGGCGAGGTCGCCGGCCTCAAGCACGCTGTTTCCTCGCTGGGCGACATTGATGCCCGCACCGTCAACACCATTGATCTGGGCGAGGGCGTGGCGGTACGCGTCGGGCGTTTCGGCCCCTACCTGGAAGATAAGGACGGCAAGCGCGCCTCCATCCCGGACGACGTGGCTCCGGACGAGCTGAGCCCCGAAAAGGTAAAGGAACTGTACGCTGCTGCCGCAGACGACGGCCGCGAACTCGGCGTATACCCCAACACTGGGCGCACTATCGTGGCTAAGAACGGGCGTTTCGGCCCCTATGTCACCGAGGTCATTCCCGAGGAGGAACAGGGCACTGGAAAGAAGAAGATTAAGCCCAAGACTGCTTCGCTACTGAAGACTCAAAACCTTGCGGACATTACTTTCGAGGACGCCTTGCAGCTGCTGTCTCTGCCCCGTGAGGTCGGCACTGATCCGGAATCTGGCGAGGTCATTACCGCCCAGAATGGGCGTTTCGGCCCCTACCTGAAGAAGGGGAAAGATTCGCGTTCCTTAGAGACTGAAGAGCAGATGTTCACCATCACCTTGGAAGAGGCACTGAAGATCTACTCCCAGCCTAAGCAGCGCGGTAGGCGAGCAGCGAAACCGCCCCTTCGCGAGCTAGGCACCGATCCGGCCACTGAAAAACCAGTAGTTATCAAGGATGGCCGCTTCGGACCCTACATTACTGACGGCACCACGAATGTGACCGTGCCGCGCGGCGAAAGCATAGAACACCTAGAGGTGGAACGGGCCTTCCAGTTGCTTGCCGACAAGAGGGCGAAGGGCCCGCGCAAGAAGGCAACTAAGAAGACCACGAAGCGGAGCACAGCCAAGAAAACCACAACAAAGAAAACCACTACGAAAAAGGCTGCAACAAAGAAGACGACGGCAAAGAAACCCGCAGCCAAGAAGACAGCTGCGAAGAAATCATCTAAATAGATAGTCTGCTGGCGAGGCCACCGGCCCCGCCAGCAGACCTGGACTGCATACCGAAGGGTTGAGGCTTACCCCTGAGCTCTGCCTCGGCGGCCGCCGTTTGCTCGTCTGAAGGCGACAACACCAATCACAACGGTAATCACCATAAAAATGCCAATGAAATAATTTAGTGAATGGTGCGTAGCTTGTTTAAATGAATCCCCGAGGCTCCACTGCAATAAAATATTGCCGATCAAAATAACTACTTGCGCAATGAAGCACAGCATATAGAACTTAACCGAAGCAGTGGTCTGCCGCTCCCTTGAGTGCACCACCGCACCTCCAATCACGCCGCCACCGATGCCGCATGCATATCGGGGCATACACCGCCCAGTTTCGGGCGCCGCCCCAGATTAACGCCTTGTCGACACTAATTCAAACCTTAATATTTCATTTTGTTAGAATCCCATGTCGCGCGCATTCGGCAGCACTACCATTAAACCCTAATGAGTATTTACTAACGTTTCGCACAAGCTTTGAGCAACCTTCAGAATGCCGCCCCTATTGATTATTATTCAATGATTTGCGCATGGAAGTTGGGGCTGGCCTGGAAGAATCCATCGTCTCTGTGTCGTGACGCGACTTATCCTCCTATTGAGGTCCACGCAAGAAGGCAACTAAGAAAACCAATGAACGGGCCCCGCCAGCCGGCCTTACCAAGCCGGCAAAGTTAGAAGGCTGAAGCAACAACTACTGCGGATACCACAGAGACTAGTAAGGCCGCCACGCCTGTCACAATAAGCGTGCGTCCAGCCCGGTCAGGATCCGCCCTCAACGTATTCCAAGTGGCAAACGCGCAGGCCGCAAACGAGCTGACTGCAATTGCCCCCCCCACACGGGGAAAGCAACCGACCGGGCGCGCACGGCCATAATAATTATCCCGATTAGGCAACCAAACGCGATCCCACACAAGGATGCCCCTGCAGTAAAGGCACCCCTACGCCCCGGAGTGTCAAATGCGCCCTCTAACAAAACAAGTCCCCTAGCTTCAAAATCCTCTACCTAAAACCGCACAGGCGAGTCTGCGGTCTCGCGCAAGAATCCTTGCCAGTACAAATCGCGCACCCGCGGCAACAATTCGCGCTCCAATTCGCCCTTATCCGCGTCTAAAAGCACCGAAAGGGCCCCAATAATCTGCCCAATGGCAAGCTCCCCATCACAGGCGCCCGCCAGCCCTGCCAGAGCGGTATCTACCCTAATTTGGCGACCTACCCCGCCCCCTTGGTGCAACATAATCACTTGTGGATCCTGCGCCCCAGGCGTGTAAAAGCGTTCCTCAGTAACGTCGTGAGGCACAACCAACCGCGCCTCCTTTAAAGCCGTGTCTTCTAATCCTCCTCCGCGTTCTCTAGCGAAAGCCGTTAGCAGATGTGAGGCGAACTCGCTGCCCGGCGCCCGGTCGGTGCCCAACGCGTCCTCAAAACGGCGCACCGGGACGCCCTGCCCCCTATGTAGCAGCACGTAACCAAAACCCACCCCCGTAATGCCGCGGCGATCAAAATCGTCAAGCCACAGCCTTTCCCGCGCAGCGTATTCGGCGGTTCCGGGAATAAGCCCCTCGTCACGTAACCACATTTTGGCGTATGCGGCCGGCGAGGCAACTTCACGCAAGCACACCCAAGCATCCAACGGGCTGTGGGACAACCACGAGTCCCAACGTTCGCGCCACTGCCCCGTAATCTGCCAATTACAAATGAGGGCGGCCACCCCACCTTCGCTAAGGTACTCGGGCAAGGCTGCGACTAGCTCGGCAACCAAATCGTCCCCGTCACGCCCGCCGTCTCGGTAGGTGAACCGCTCGCCCTCGCGCGCCTGCTGCGGGGTGATCACAAAAGGCGGGTTAGAGACGATCAGGTCGAAGCGACGCCCTCGCACCGCCGAAAACATATCGGATTGCAAAAGCTCAACGGACTCACCGGCCAGCTGCGCCGCCACGCCTGCCGCTCCAAGAGCTCGCGGCAAAATATCTACGCCAGTAACCGAATCAGCGTGTGCCGTAGCAGCCAACGCCTGCGCTCCCGATCCGCACCCCAGGTCGAGGACGGTACCGAAGTGTTCCCTGGGCGTCCACGCCAGTAGCGAATTCGTTGCCCCGCCCAAGCCCAGCACGTGGTCTGCCGGAAGCGGCACCCCCGGTACCGAACGCGGATCCGAAGGCACAAACCAGGTATGCTCCTTGCCGTCTATGCTGATTTGCAACGGCGACAGGCGCCAGCGAGCGCGCAGCCTCTGCTGCCCGTCACACAAACAGGTAGCTTCTGGCAAAAACTCTTCTACCTGCCCTTTTGAAACACGATGCCCCGTCACGAACAACGCGATCGCGACGCGCAACGCATTCAACTCACCCAGCTGCAACCATCCAGAAACCGCCCTTTGGGTGGGCGATTCTAACCCACGCGCCCAGTCCTGCCAGGCCTCGTCAAGTTCGGCCGCAAATCCCGAGGGCGAAAAGTTGCACTTTCGCAGTGCCGCGTCTAGCTTGCGCAGGCTCACTGATCGCGGCCGTCCGATCCTCTAGACCAGCCCTGCCGGTTCGCGAAGAATGACTTGCCCGAATCCAGATTCCAGCACTGCACCCCATCCTGAGTAGCAGAACAGGCAACCTTATCTTTGAACGCAGTCTGCCCGTAGTCCAAGGGACGAGTGGAACTAGTCTGGGCATCCGTACCACAGCGCAGCACGGCAGCCGCATCGCCCTCAACAGCTAGAGTTGCCTTGCCGTCCCCACAATTCTCTACGCCCGCGCGCCGGTAATCATTCTGGTAGACAGTGCAACTGACGCCGTCGCCCTCGAGCTTGCAAGCAATATTTCCTGAAGGCATCACGAAGGCGCCAGTTTCCACGTACTGCCCACTGACCGGATAGGGGGCCTTGGCCGGGTCATCCCAGCTTGGGCTGTCACTTTCGGTCGGTTCCGAGCTCTTAGTCTCGGGGGCCGCCTGAGTTGTCTCACTCTGGGTTGGTGTGGCCGCTGGCGCCGGGCGCTTACCCCGGTTTTTAAACAACAAAATTCCCGAGGCCACCAACACAACTAGGGCTAGGGCCAGCAGGGTTGCCAAAATCGGTACTGCTTTCGACTTCTTCTTAGCAGCGGGCGCCGAAGTACCCGACGCAGGAGCCGGCTGATATTCGCGTTTCATCCGCTCCTGCTCAAATTTGGGGATAACCACCGTTTCCTCGGGGTTCTGCCTACCCGACCCATATGCCGAAGTATAAGAAATGCTAGGAGCTTCTTCACCGGTGACTGCGCTGCTGTTCGCAGCAACGTGTTCACCGTGGTGCACCTCTTCCTCACTGTCAGCTTCACCCTGCCCGCTAGAGCCCGCAAGCTCAGCCGCGCTCTGCCCCTCTGGCTGATCATTCTGCTCTTCTATCTGGGGGGACGGCTCGGTGTGCGATTCGTCCTCAGCAGGTGCTTGCGCCTGGTCCGTATCGTCTTCGGCAGGAGTGGCGGGCATGTTCTCTGGTTCCTGTTCCAGAGTAGATTCATCCGGGTCAGGCCCCGCAGGTTCTTCCTGGGCAGTAGCACCCTGTTTTTCAAAAAGACGCCGCCTGCGCAACGCCTTATCCACATCGGCATCCCCCAGGTTCTGTAGCCACTCCAGCAAGGCCGGATAGGCCTGTGGGTGCAAGGCAATCTGCGGGCGCAGCTGCGGGAACTCCCCCGCGATCTGCTGCAACCTTATGGGTGCCAGCTGCGGATCCGAGAGATCCTGTTGGGCTTCTTCAAGGGACATAGCTTCTCCATCTGGATAGGAACTATGTGAAGTTTATCAGGATGCCTCTTTCAGGCGGTGGGGGTTTTTACGACCGGCCTAATTTCTAGGTTTTCGATCGTTGCCTCGGCGGAAGTATCGACTACTGCGCGCACCGCCTTGGCCACCGACTCCGGCGCAACATGGTCGGTGGGTTCGTAGCCGTGTCCGGCCTCCTTTTGGATCTGCACTTGCATGTCGGTGTCTACGCGCCCCGGATGAATCGAGCTGACACGCACCCGCCCCCGTTCCTCTTCGCGAAGAGCATCCGTTAGGGCTCGCAGCGCAAATTTCGAGGCCGAGTACACGGCATTGCCCGCTTTCGAATTGTAGCCGGAGCCCGAATTGATGGCTATAACCTGTCCTTTTGCCGCTCGCAGTGCCGGCAGTAGCTGTCGCACAGTTTCTGCCACCGAGGTGACGTTTAGGGTGAGCGTACGCGTCCACACCTCGGGTTCGACCTCGGCAATGTTGCCGCGGGCAGCAGTGCCAGCAGACAGCACCGCCACATCCAACCGTTCCAAACCGAGCTCCGCCACGGCGCCGGCAATAGAGTTCACGTCTAACAGGTCACATACAAAACCGCGGGCATGCGGGTAGTTGGCGACAGCTTTTTCGACGCGGCACGCGTTGGTACCGCCAATGATCAGTTCGTGGGTGCTTGCCAATTCTGCAGCGATTGCGGCGCCAATGCCGCGGGTGCCGCCGGTAATTAGGGCTATTTTCCGTTCACTCATGTTCCCACTATACGGGTCACAGCCACCCATTGTTGTGAGCGCGGCGGGCAGCATCCATGCGCGAGGATCCACCCGTTTTAGCCATTGCCGAGGTTACGTGGTTGCGCACGGTCCCCTCGGAAAGGCCCACTTGACGGGCTACCTGGGCGCTGGTTCCCCCGCCGAGGGCGGCGCGCAGCACGTCTTTTTCCCTTGCGGTGAGCGGGTTTTGGCCCAGTCCCAGGGAGCGGGCTGCCAGGTCTGGATCGACTACGCGCATTCCCGCATGCACCCGGCGAATCGCTTCAGCTAACTGGGCTGCCTGCTGGTCTTTGACAAGGAAGCCGCTGGCTCCGCCCGCCAAGGCTCGCGTTACCCAGCCAGGCCGGTCAAAAGTGGTGAGCATTAGGATGGCTACCTTGCAGGCAGATCCTCTAATTCGCTCCAGAGCCTCGAGGCCGTCCATTTGCGGCATTTCCACGTCTAACAAGAGGACGTCCAAACCTGGCAACTGTGCAACTTCTATGGCATCTTGCCCAGTTTCGCCCTCCCCTACCACGTGTAGGTCGGATTCCAGGTTTAGCAGCGCAACCAGCCCGGCCCGCACCATGGCCTGATCGTCAACCACGGCAACGTTTATCACTACTTTCCCCCTTCCTCAAGGAAAAGTGTAGACGGAATCCCGCCTGATCTTGGCCCCAGCTCAATTCGCCTACGTCTGCTGCTCGCTCGCGCAGCTTTTGTAGGCCCGTGCCCTGCCGGTGGGATTCCTTCTTTTGTCTGCCGTTGTCAATAATCGACAGTTCGGTGGGGCTGATCTGGATTCGGATGCGCGAGGCCGCAGAATGGTGCACTACGTTCGCTACGCCCTCGCGCAGAACGTGGGCGGCCACGGTGTTTGGCGCCCCCTGCGGCGGGTGGCCGTCGTCTTTAATATCGAGGGCGATGCCGGCAGCCTTAGCGAGCTGCCTTGCGCTTTCCAGCTCCTCATTTATGTCCGCCTGCCTGGTGGCAGCAACAACGGCACGCATGTCCGCGAGCGCCTGGTGGGAAAGGTGTTGCACTTGCTGCAAAAACTGGGTGGCTTCCACCTCTCTGCCCGCCTCGAGCATTTTGGCTCCCACCTGCGCGTTCACGTTTATGGCAGTCAAAGTTTGGCCCAGCACGTCATGCAGGTCGGCGCTGATGCGCGCGCGTTCACCCTCCTTCGACGCTTCTACCCGATCGGCCGCGGCCACCGCCTTCGCCCTGTCTTCTTCTACCCCCTGGCGCGCCTTCGCGGTCATGAAGTAGCCGATAACCGTCACCCCCGGTGCTATCAGCATGTTTACGTCACGCGGCCCGGTGATGTAGGTGCTCACAAGCAGGACCACCATCGCAACCCCCAGCACAATAGAGGATCGCCCTATGTAGGCTCTAGGTAGTTGGAAGGTAATTATTGCTGCTAGATAAGGAAAACAGTAGGCGGCCATGAGCGGAACGCCAGAAATGTAAACCACCACTGCGGCCAGTAGGCATATCAGCGCTATGGTTATTAGCACTGCGCGGTCCACACTCCCCGACACTGGCGCCGAATCCGACCGGACCCAAGTTTGCGCATAAACAGCCGTGAAAGCTATCTGCCACCAGATAGTCCAAAAGAGCTCGGAGGCGGAGGCCACCCCAATTAGGGGAAAGATCCACATGAAGATCAGGTATGGCAGCGCCCACGGCAGTGATTCTAAACGCTCGCGCAAAGGCTGGGTCGCCGCCCTCGACGTAGTAAGCATGATCTACCTTTCTGTGCGCCCCTTGCGGAAGTACAACAGTGCGGCTAGGCCGATAAAGACTGTTGAATAAACCCCGATGTTTACCACCCACGACCAGTTGAACGTATTGGCCCACCCGATTAGCGGCGCCCTGACAAGATTGATAATGCCATACAGCGGTGTATATGGAGCCATATCCTGCACCAGCTTGCCCATCTGCTCCAGCGGCATAAACATGCCCGACAGGAACGAGGAAACCAGCAGGATCATGGTCAGGATGAAGTTTGCCGCCTGCTCGTTTACTACCTGACCTATTGCAAACCCCATTGCCGCCAGCGGAAGACAGCAAACCAGTATGAGCAGGTACGTCGCTCCCCATGCCAAAGCAGTCAAATGTGCCCCCGTGAAGGCCCCGACCACGTAGGTCACAAGCGCGGCAAGGCCAGCCTGGCAGACTGCAGAGACCACCTGTGCACCCAGATAAGCTGGGAAAGACAGCGGCGTGAGCGCCAATGTACGCCACCACCCACTGTTGCGGCCGAGGGCGGTCACACAGGCGCCCCACCCTGCTGTAGTGAGCGCCCCATAGCAGGCCATGCCCACCATGATCGCCGCCTGCACGTTTCCGTTACCCACACTTTCATCCGAATACGGCTGGTCAACCGCAAAGAAAAAATACATTAGCAGCGGAATGCCTATTGCACCGCCAATAAACCAGGGGTTACCTATAGTTTGGCCGTATAAAGAGGCCAAAAAGTGGGTAACAGCGCCCTGGAAAGGTTTGGGCGTTGGAATTGCTTTTATTTCGGCTGTACTAAGAGTATTTCTCATCGGGATTCACCTTTAGAGGACGTTATAGAAGTAAAAATGTCGTCCAAGCTGATGCGGGTCATCTGGAAGCCGCGCACGCCAGGAGTTTGCAAAAGACGCAGGGCCAGAGGTTCTAGATCCATCCCCTGCACTAAAAGGGTGTTGCCGCTTAGAGAAATGTCCCACGCCGCCTGTCCCATACGAGCCAGCTGTTCAGGCAGGTTAGAATCCGCCGGGAGGATGGCGCGCACCTGTGCCCGCCGATCCGCATCAATTAGTTCAGATTTCGGTTTATCCATCGCCACCTTGCCCCTATCCATGATGACTATGCGCCCAGCAATGTCTTCGGCTTCCTGCAGGTAGTGGGTGGCGAAAATAATTGATACCCCCTCGGCGGTAAGGGAGCGCATACCTTCCCAGAACTCCTTCCGACTAGCCACGTCCATACCGACAGTCGGTTCGTCCATGAGTAGCAGGCGGGGCTCAGACAGCAACGCCATTGCCAGGCGAAAACGCTGGCGTTGTCCGCCCGAACATTTACTGAGCCGCCGCCCCGCCAAATCCGCAATACCAGCCCTTTTCAACGCAGCATCTACGCCAATGTGATTCCGGTACGGACTGGCGGCCAGCCGCAGTAGTGAGCGGACAGTACCCGAAGTGGGGAATCCGCCCTCCTGCTGGATGACGCCAACTAGACCGCGGCGGATAGCCTCCCGCGGCTCCAGGCCAAAAAGTAGGGCACGGCCCGCATCGGGGTGCCCCAATCCGAGGGCGATGTCCAGCAGCGTGGTCTTCCCAGCACCATTGCGACCAAGAAGGGCGACCAGTTCGCCCTGGCCGATAGTGAGGTCAACACCGTCTACCGCCTGCACCTTGCCGAAGGCGCGACGGGCGCCCTCGATTTGTAGCGCCGGCGGACAGCCAGTTTGGGTATTTTCTAAAACAGGTCTTGTTTTTGTTTCCATGCCTCCAAGCTATTGGCAAAACAAAACCACCAGCTAGGCCTAGTGCAACGAAAACTCCATTGCAAATGTCATGGGATATTAGTCCTCCACAAAGCGGATGGACTCACCGTCCCATTGGACTTCCCCACTGAACGGGATTGAAGGCGCTACGGCGCAGGCAGCGTTGTCATCATGCTTCACCCCAGACGCCCGAATCGTGTCACCCTGCACCCAGAAACGCTGAATCTCCCCCGCACAAGATTCCCCAGCAAAATCCTCCAACATTCCGTGCTGGACCGCGGTATTCCTTTGCGGATCCCACATCCACAGTGCATACCAGAAATGAATATGGGCCGTGCCCGGGTAATAATTCACCCGCTGGATCGAATCTAAGTAACCGTCGCCGTCAATATCTACGTAGAAGGCAGCTTCTGGGACATACTGCAATTTTGCGGGCACGCCGTTAAACGACTCTTCCTTTACTCCATCTTTCAGATCGTAAGTATTAGAAGCACCATTGCGGCCCACATCCCACGTGGCGTTCGCAAAATCGAAGTTCCGGATGGCATCGCCGGCCGCCCTCGCCCGATTCTGTTCGCTATTTTTCTGCTGCGATTCTTCCGGCAGCGCGCCCTCCGCCCCACTAACAACAATTTCTTCAGCGGTAGCGTCCGACCCAGTTATCAAGCCGCCAGTCATATACTCATCCGCAGAGAATCCCTTCGGAAGTACCCACAGCCGCGTTCCCGTCTTCATCTCTATACCCATGATCGAATCGCTGGATTCGCTCATATGCTCAGAGTCCTGGACAAGTAATCCATCCACCATTCCATAAACCCGGGAGCACAAGTATTGCCTGTCCGTCCCGGTCACAGCAAGATAATCGCCTCCATCAGGTAGGAAAAGTAGCTCATCCCCAGGAATTGGAACTAGCGCACCAAGCCCCCGGCCTAGCGCTTCCCTGAACTTGGCGCTGCTGAGCTTATTAGACGAGGCCGGCATACTAGATTTTGAGACCAAATAGGCGGAAGTACCCAGTATTATTGAGCTCTCGCCCTCACCATTGCCGAACGCCGCGTGAACGATGCGACTGCCAAGCTTTACCTCCCCTTCCTTAGCAGGTACCTGCCAATGATTTCCAGCATCACCCACAAGCCAATACCCGTCAGTCATAGCAATTACGCCGCTAATGGGCATGGTCGCCCCCTTAACATGGGTATTTACAATTTTTCCGGTCTTCAAATAGAGCAGCGAAATATCCGAATCCCGCCCCAATTTCTTTGCGAAAGCTAAAGTCTCGGCAGAAAAAGACTGGAGATGCCCCTGCCCCGACACTGTGAGCGCCGGATCATCATATGCACCGGGAGCGTACGCCCTCACCTCTTCGTCCGCACCCTTCGGGTTAGAAACAATCAGATATGTTCCTGCCACCCCACGCACGACCGAGCCTTTCTGGCCGGGAACAGGGACTTTCTTACCCGTTGCAATGTTCACGCCCTCTTTGTGTCCCCACACGTAATCCCCGAAAGAAACGTGCCCTAAGAACGCGTCAGGATAAACCCGGGTAAATGTCTGAAGGATGTTCTTCTCATTCTCGTCCGCCGCTTTCCACGTCGGTGGGGCAATCTGATATTTAGATAAGACCTTCCCCTGCTGGTCAAAGACCGCAATGTTTACTTTTTCTGTCAAATACGCAATCGCCGCCATGTGATTACTCTTCGCAGAATACTGATACTTAGCTAAAGAGAAATCTGCACCCAGATTCGGCTTCTTAAATCTGCGATATTTCTTTATTCCCCTGGAATAGTTGACAGGCACGCTCAAGGCCTCTTGCCGCTGTTTAGCAGTCATAGTCTTGGCAGCGGGCCCCTTACTTACTGCGGTGGGGGCCGGCCTCAGCAGGAAGTAGCCGATCGTCAAGTTGGCGACAACCACTACTGCCAGGGCAATGCTCAGGCCGATTATTAGCATCTTGCGTTTGGATCCGGCGACAACCATCACTAATCTTCCGTGATTAGATATTTTAAATTCTTATTTTGAAAAACGCAGTTACAGCTTTTCTACCTGCGCGTTCACGCGTTCTACCTTGCCTTCAATTTCCCCGGTATGGCCCGGGCGTAGATCCGCCTTGAGCACTAGGGACACGCGCGGGCTAACCTCTCCCACTGCATCACACGCCTTCTGGATGACCGGCATGCATTCTTCCCAGCTGCCTTCCAAAGTCGTGAACATCGAAGTGGTTTCGTTTGGCAGGCCCGAATCGCGCACAACCTTGATCGCACGAGCTACGGCCGAAGCCATCGAACCATCCGGATCGTCAGTTGTGGAAGGCGCAATTGAAAAAGCAAATAACATGCTCCTATTCTACCCTTGGCCACTTCTCTAAAAACAGAGGTCGGAGCGCAAATGGCCGCCTTTCTTAAAAGGTGGAGGGCGCAGCCCAAGTTGGACTACGCCCTCACGCCTATTCACTTTCTTCAGTCAGCCGTTAGCGCCCGCACGG
Source organism: Actinomyces sp. UMB0138 (assembly GCF_002849225.1). Taxonomy (GTDB): domain Bacteria; phylum Bacillota; class Negativicutes; order Veillonellales; family Veillonellaceae; genus Veillonella; species Veillonella parvula_H. Next base: position 333,160 of record NZ_PKMC01000002.1, on the reverse strand, counting down.
GAGGCACCTTAGCTGCCTTCCTCCCCGGTACCCAGGAGGCCAAAGCCGCCGCAATCAGAGTGATCACCACTGCCGCCGCGATGTAGGCCCAGGGCATGACCACGATCACGCGGTTCACCTCTAGCGGCAGTGCGTGGATTCCGAGGATGCCAAACCCTATGCCCAGAAGGATGCCAATTGCGGACCCGGTGATCGCGATCAGGACCGCCTCCCACAACAGCATCCGCCTCATCTGCCTCCGCAGCAGTCCGAGGGCGCGCAACAGCCCATTCTCGCGGGTGCGTTCCGCCACCGACAGCGAAAGGGTGTTCGCAACCCCAACGAGGGCGACCAATACGGACACCGCCAACAGCCCGACAACCACCGCGAGCGCCGCGTTGATCATCTTCGAATAGAAGGCCCTCTCGCCAGCACCACCAGTAATTTCCAGACTGTCAGAGATCTGGCCAACATCCTTTATCACCTGTTCGATGTTCGCATTGTCATTCAGGCGAATCACCGCGCGAGCATCCTTCGCATTAGGGGCCAACTGCTTTAGCGTTTCGGCGGCCACATTCACCGAGCCGGCCTCCATCGCCTTATTCTGCTTCACCTGCACGTCCTGACATGTCTGGCCGACGCACAGTCGGGAGGCTCCCGTAGGCAGACCGGAAGCAGCCTCGCCCTCGTTATGAGTAAACAGCTTTTCCTTTGCGCGCGATACCGGGTTTCGGTCCGCAACGCCGTACGCCTTCACGTCCCTATCTCCCAGACGCGCCGGAGCCGCCTTCTCTACCTGCATCTTCGCTATGCCGGCAAGACCGCGCAGCTTAGCCACCTGGCCCGCCTGCAAAGATCCACCACGCGACGTGACTACCAGGTCAATGGGCCGCTCGGTATTCAGAGTATCTTCCAACGATGCGCGCATCGAAGTAGCTCCCACCGACATCATCGTGATCAAAGTGACCCCAATAACGATTGCCGTTCCCGTCGCAGCAGTACGGGCCCGGTTGCGGGTCGTGTTCGCCCTCGCCATCTTGCCAATACCACTGCGAGCAATGGTGCCGACCAGCGAAGTGAGCTTCGGCATGGCGGCACTGGCCAACAAGACCGCCCCGAGGAAAGCGGGGATGCCACCCGCTAGCGCAATGACGAACCCGAGTTCTTCGCCGTGGTGGATACCAATCCCCAGCCCGGCGGCGCCGACCGCAACCAGCAGCAGTCCGAAGACGATTCGCCCCCACCGGGTGCGAGCACTACCGCCCTCCTCTTCACTGAACTGCGACAGGGCCGCAAGGGGCGGAACCTTCGCCACTCGTCCCGCTGGCCGCATACCTACCAAATACGTCAGTACCGTGCCGAGGACGAACACGCCCACCAACAGTAGTGGGTTGACCGCGCCTAACGGGATCTTGCCAATCCGCAATGCAAGGACTGCCAGACCCATGCCGAGGATAATTCCGATAATTGAGGAAATGGCGCCCACCAGTAAGGTTTCCTTGCGCAGTAGAGATCGCACCTGCCGCCCGGTAGCCCCGACCGCGCGCAGTAGGGCCAGTTCACGTCGCCGCTGCTGGTAGACCACCTTGAACGTAGTGGACACTACAATGAACGCAACAACCAGGGCTATTGCCGGAAAAGTGAGTAGCACAGCCATCATGACAGCGCCACCGATGCGCATCTGCTGCAGCATTGTGGTTCTGGCCTCGGAGCCGGTTTGCACCTTGACGTCCTTACCCAACACCTGTTTTACCGTCTTGGCCACGCGCTGCTGTTCAGCCTTATTAGGATTCTTGCTCTGACCAGCGACTTTGAGGTTTGCTGCCATGGAGGCATTCATCTTAGTCATGGTCGCTTCAGTAATCACCGAGCGCACGTTACTTATAGCGCCCTGCTTGATCAGCCCAGAGACTTTGAGTGGGAAGTAGTCGCCGCCCTCGATGTTAGAGCGCGCCTTCACCGTCTGCCCCACTTTCACGTGCAGGGTTTGGGCGGCCTGGGTCGTGAGCATGATTTCGTCCTCGCCTGGCCGTTTCCCTTCGTCAGCCTCACGATGAAAGAAGGGCGCTTTCTGTTCTGCGGCGACAAACGCCGTGGTGTTTTCGCTCCCGGCGCGCATCTGCAATACGCCATAGGCTGTCTGCTGGGCCGCGCCAACACCCGGCGTATTTTGCAGCTTTTTTGCAGCCTGTTGCAGGTCTACGGCACCTTGGGGGGTGGCAAACGCCGCGACTCCCTGAAATTCCTCATCCGCGCTCTGCGTAAGGGATTGTTGCAGCGACTGGGTCATTACCAGGCACGCGAACACGAAGGCCATCGAAATGGCGACGGCTAGCCCGGTGGCTAAATAACGCCGCGCGTACGTGCGCAGGTTGGCTTTTAGAAGTGTGTTCACCGGGCACCACCAATCAGGCTGTGATCGGCAGAGATCTTGCCGTCGCACACTTCCAGAACGCGATCGGCCACAGCGGCACAGTCGGCGTCATGGGTCACCATGATCACGGTTTGCCCAAGGTCAGTTACTGCGCGGCGCAGCATGGACAGGACCTCTCTAGAAGACGCAGAATCCAGATTGCCCGTCGGTTCATCTGCCACGATAACGGCCGGATTCATTACGAGGGCTCGGGCCACAGCTACGCGTTGCTGCTGGCCACCTGACATTTGTGAAGGGCGGTGGTCGAGCCTGCCTTCAATTCCTAGAGTCCTGGTAATCTGGGCGAATTGGTGTTCGTTTACCTTGTGTCCTGCCAGCTGTGCGGGCAGCTTTATGTTGGCGGCCGCATCTAGTGTGGGGACCAGGTTGAAGCTTTGGAATACAAAACCAATCCGGTCGCGGCGCAGCTTGGTCAGGGCGTCATCCTTCAGCTGGGTAATGTCTTTGCCCTCAATAAGAACTTTGCCTGCGGTTGGGGTATCTAGCCCTGCAAGCATGTGCAACATGGTCGATTTGCCCGACCCGGAAGGCCCCATGATCGCGGTGAACTTGCCTGCTTCGAAGCCGACGGACACTTTGTCTAGGGCTCGCACCTGGGCGCCACCAGTACCGTAGATTTTCGAGACGTCGACCAGTTCAACGACGGGCTGCAGGAACGAAGCGGCCGGTGCCGCCGAATTATTCGCCATCAGAGGCGACTGAGGAATGCTTGTGTTGTTCATACCTCTACGATCGCAAAAGCGCTGGTGAGGCAGAATCGGGAGGGGAATAGATTTCAGGTAGTGCCAGCCCTACCGACGAATAGGTTCGGGGCAAAGCACAATCACGCACTTGCCTGGCATAAGAATAATTTGCTGAGCAGGCCGGGCCTAGGGGCCACAATCATTCGTGTGGATCCCTGGATCCCTCCCCATGCCGAAAGCACATCATTTCATCTAAAGCACACCTAACTGTGCACATTTCGATGTGCCACCGACCATCCAATGTGCCTTCGATAACCAGATGTGCTTTCACGCCCGGCATCTGCGCCAAGTACGAGGGCGAATCCGCCCTCCCCGAATGTAGCCCCCGGAAAACCGCCTGACATACAAGACCGGGCCGCGCGTGGGGCACGACCCGGTCTTTTCCTGATCAGCTACAGCATGCAGGACACGCAGCCCTGCACCTCAGTGCCTTCCAAGGCCTGCTGGCGGATCCGCATGTAGTACATAGTTTTGATGCCCTTGCGCCAAGCGTAAATGTAAGACTTGTTCACGTCACGGGAAGTAACGGTGTCCGGGTAGAACAGGGTTAGCGACAGGCCCTGATCTACGTGCTGGGTTGCCACGGCGTAGGTGTCAATGATCTTTTCCGGCCCAATCTCGTAGGCATCCTGGTAGTACTCCAGGTTGTCATTAGTCATGTACGGAGCCGGGTAGTAGACGCGCCCGATCTTGCCTTCCTTGCGGATCTCTACCTTAGACACAATGGGGTGGATAGAAGAGGTGGAGTAGTTGATGTACGAGATAGAACCGGTGGGCGGGATAGCCTGCAGGTTCTGGTTGTACATGCCGTACTTAGCAACATCGGCGGCCAAAGCCTTCCAATCCTCCTGGGTAGGAATGAAAATTGTAGACTTTTCCAACAGCTGTTTGCACTTGTCGGTCTTGGGCACCCATTCGCCCTCGATGTACTTCTGGAAGAATTTTCCTGACGCGTAGTCAGAATCTTCGAAGCCGACAAACTTCTCGCCGCGCTCTTGCGCGATCTTACAGGAGGCCTTAATCGCCTGGTAGCACACCGCGTAGAAGTACATGTTGGTAAAGTCCAACGCTTCCTCGCTGCCGTAATACACGCCCTCGCGCGCCAAGTAACCGTGCAGGTTCATCTGCCCCAGCCCAATGGCGTGGCTCATGGCATTACCCCGCTGGATAGACGGAACCGACGCAATATTGGACAGGTCAGACACGGCAGTCAGACCGCGCACCGCAGTCTCGATGGTCTTGCCAAAGTCCGGCGAATCCATAGTGCGCGCAATGTTCAGCGAGCCCAGGTTGCACGAAATATCTTTGCCCACGTGCTCGTAGGTGAGGTCCTCGTTGAAAGTGGAGGGCTCGGACACCTGCAGAATCTCGCTGCACAGGTTGGACATGGTCACGCGCCCCTTGATGGGGCTAGCGCGATTGACCGTGTCTTCAAAAACGATGTACGGGTAGCCAGATTCAAACTGGATTTCGGCCAACGTCTGGAAGAACTTTCGGGCGTTGATCTTCTTCTTGTGGATGCGCCCGTCCTCTACCATTTCGCGATAGTGCTCGGTGACCGAGATTTCGCTGAAGGCCTTGCCGTAAACGCGTTCCACGTCATAGGGGCTAAACAGGTACATGTCTTCGTTGCGCTTGGCCAGTTCGAAGGTTACGTCGGGAATGATCACGCCCAAAGAAAGGGTCTTAATACGGATCTTCTCGTCGGCGTTTTCACGCTTAGTATCCAGGAACTTCAGAATATCGGGATGGTGGGCATGCAAGTACGCGGCACCCGCACCCTGACGAGCCCCGAGCTGATTAGCGTAGCTGAACGCGTCCTCGAGCATCTTCATAACGGGCACCACCCCAGAGGATTGGTTTTCAATCCGCTTGATCGGTGCACCAGATTCGCGCAGGTTAGTAAGACACAGTGCCACGCCGCCGCCGCGCTTAGACAGCTGCAGGGAGGAGTTGATGCCGCGGGCGATCGACTCCATATTGTCTTCCACGCGCACCAGGAAGCAAGAGACTAGTTCCCCACGCGCAGCCTTACCGGCATTCAGGAACGTTGGCGTTGCGGGCTGGTAGCGCCCGGAGATGATCTCTTCCATAACGGACATGGCCAGCTCTTCGTTGCCACGGCCCAGGTAGAGGGCGACCATGCACACCCGGTCCTCGTAACGTTCCAGGTAGCGTTTGCCGTCAAAAGTCTTCAACGTGTAAGAGGTGTAGTACTTGAACGCACCCAAGAAGGTGGGGAAACGGAACTTGTGCGCGTACGCGGCCTTGTACAGCTTCTTCACGAATTCCCAATCGTACTGGCGCACTACGTCCTCTTCGTAGTAGCCGTTTTCGATCAGGTATTCCATCTTCTCTTCCAAGTCGTGGAAGTAGACGGTGTTCTGGTTTACGTGCTGTAGGAAGTACTGGCGGGCCGCCTGCTTGTCGGCATCGAACTGGATCTTGCCGTCGGGGGAATACAGGTTCAGCTTCGCGTTGAGGGCGTGGTAGTCCTTATCGGGGCTGAGGGCGGTCTCGGTGCCAGTATCGGTCAGATTTTCTGCCAAAACTCTTCCAATCCTTTACGAACAATGGACACGTCATCTCCGGTGCCCAGGAGCTCAAATTTGTACATGAAGGGAACCTGCAACTTGGCGGCAATGATATCGCCGGCAATGCAGTAGGCCTTCCCGAAGTTGGTATTTCCCCCCGCAATTACGCCGCGGCACAGCTTGCGGTTGGGTTCGTGGTTCAAGAACTTGATGACTTGTTTTGGTACCGCGCCCTTCAGGTTTCCGCCCCCATAGGTGGGAACAATCAGCACGTACGGGCGCTTGGCGTACAAAAACGGATCCTTCGGCCTGAGCGGGATCCTGTCGGAATCTACTTCTAGCCGGTCAACGAAACGTTTCGTGTTGTTCGTTGCCGACGAGAAGTAGATGACGTATGGGGCCGATCCTGCGGCCTCCACAGTGTTAGGCATTTGCCACCTTCTGCGAGCCCATAGCAGCAACCAGGGCCTTGATCTTGTCCGGACGGTAACCGGACCAGTGATCTTCCCCTGCCATTACTACCGGAGCCTGCACGTAACCCAAGGCTTTGACCTGCTCAAGTGCGTCGGCGTCCTGAGTGATGTCGACCTCGGCGAAGGCAACGCCCTTACGCTTCAATGCACGCTTAGTCGCATCACATTGCACGCACATCGGCTTCGAGTAAACAGTGACGGACATTGAGTAGGCTCCTTACTTATTGGTCTTACCAGCACGTTTATTACGCGCATGTAACTACATCCATGCAATTTAGTTGTAGGCGCTTTCCGCCCGCTCGTACAAACACTACACCTAGTGGTTACCTTTCGCCACGACCACTAGATAACGTGTTTCACACCTGCTGTGGACAAAGTGGCAAAAGTGGTGGACGAGCCGGTGGATACCCCACTTCACCCCCTTTCTGTAGGCGCTCTTTCATTGTCGCCTCCACCCCCGTCAAATGGCGCCAGGGCCGCGCCGACGCCCTCTGTTAGCCAGACCCATTTGGACTGTGGAAACTTTTATCCACAGTATTGTCTGCCTGTGGATAAATACGTCGTGCGAAACTCGCCACTCTACACGCTCTGGTACCACGCCGCTCCGCGCCCACCCTTCCACTTGGAAACGAACATGGAACAATGGGCCCATGAGCGAAAAGATGAACGTTGAATCATTCAACCTGGACCACCGAACTGTAAAGGCACCCTTTGTGCGCGTAGCCGATCGCAAGCAGTTGCCGGGCGGCGACACCCTGATCAAGTACGACGTCCGCTTCTGCCAGCCCAACAAGGATCACCTAGAGATGCCAACCGTGCACTCCATCGAACATATGGCTGCAGAGCTGATGCGAAACCACACTGACGCCCTCATCGACTTCGGCCCAATGGGATGCCAGACCGGCTTCTACGCCCAAACCCTGGGCTTGGAAATGGACGAATTTCTGCAGATCCTAGAAGCTACCTGCAAAGACATCCTGCAGGCCGAGGCCGTCCCCGCAGCTAACGAGAAGCAGTGCGGGTGGGGGGCGAACCACTCGCTCGAGGGCGCACAGGAAGCTGTACGCGCATTTTTGGACAAGCGTTCCGAATGGGAAGAAATCCGATGAGCCTACTAATCCAGGTCGCCATGGACATGGAGGCGGCCCCTTTCTTGGAAGCTCTTCCCGCTAAGGAATCTGTCTCGTGCGGGCGCGCAAAATGCTACCTGCTGGATGCACCCACCCCGATTTTGCTGGCTACCTCCGCTATCGGGTTAGTCAATGCTGCTACCTGTCTGACCTGGGTGTTGGACAGCGCCGCAGCCCAGCTGGGGGTTGACGCCCCCACCGCGGTAATTGCTGCGGGCACCTGTGGCGGACTCGGTGAAGGCATCGAAGTACGCGACGTAATCGCTGGCTCCGCCTACCGGTATGCGGATGCTGACGCCACCGCATTCGGGTACAAGCCGGGCCAGTTGCCTTCCGAACCCGAATCTTTCCCGGGCGGGAACCAGCTAGTAGAAATAGCCGACAAGCTTGCCGGCGTGCGCGTGGGCGAAGTTGTTTCCGGGAATTCTTTCGTTGCCGCCGACCAGACCCCAGCAATGCGCCAGACTTTCCCGCAGGCTTTGGCTGCTGACATGGAATCTACTGCGCTTGCTCAGGTAAGTGCTGCCCGCGACGTAGCGTTTATTTCCGTGCGCGGGGTATCGGATCTGTGCGGGCCACAGGCGGGCCAAGACTTCCACATTGACGGTTCGGAGGCGGCAGCGGTTTCCGCCCGAACCGTGTTGGAACTAGCTAAGCAGCTATAGCTTGCTGGCCTGGTGATACAGGGCCTCGGGGTGGCCGGCGCGCAACTGCCAAATCGTTGAGTGCAAAGAGGTGCCGCCGGCCTCGCCCACCCTGTAGCAGACCAGGTAGAGGCCGGCTCCCAGGTGTGCGCACGCCTTCTTTCCTACCTGCGCATCGGGCGGGACCATGTTGGTTACGTCGGCTATTGCGTCTGCCGCATTTAGCGGGTGGCCACCGCCATCGAATCCTCTAAACCCGGAGGCTAGCAGCCCCTGCAGTTTTTCCTGCGCGCCGGATCGCAGCGCCTCGATCAGTTTGTCTTCGGCCGCCAAAAAAAGCTCGTCGTTGCTTTTTTGGGGTTCTTCAGCACTTCGCGCAGGAGGCTCTGTCGCTGCCTCTGCCACCGCGTCGCTAGATGCGGAGCCTCCGGAAAATCCCGGCCCTTCTTCTACCGGGGTGCCGTCACGCATTGCCGTTGCGGCTCCGCGAGCGCGCGTGTCCGCAGCTTCGTTCATCTGGTGCCCTGCGTGGCCTTTCACCCATTTGAAGGTGACCTTGCGGCCTTCCATTTCCTTGTCGAGGGCGACCATCAGGTCCTTATTTAGTACTGGTTTGCCGTCCGCTTTTTTCCAGTTTTTCTTTTTCCACCCGCGGATCCATTTTGTCAGGGCGTTGATCACGTATTGAGAGTCTGCGAATATGACTAGTTCTTGATCCGCCAGGCCGGCTTCGCGGGTAGATTCGAGCAGGTTCAGCACGGCGGTTAGTTCGCCCTTGTTGTTGGTGCCGTTTTTCCATCCGCCGGCTTTCCAACAGTTTGCGTTTACGTACCACGCCCATCCGGCCGGGCCTGGGTTGCCTAGGCTGGAACCGTCTGCAGCTGCTGTGATCATGCGTCCCCTTCGAGGTCGATTTCGCCTACCAAAGCTTGAGCCATGGCCTCTTCTCCTACGATGCCGGCTATTGCGATGCCGGCTCCCAAATCATACAGATCTGAGGCGGTCAGGCCCGGCCAACCGTGTACTTTGTTCACCCATTTTTGGGGTATTTGTGGTGCTCCGAGGGCTGCCCCCATAAGTGCGCCAACGGTGGCGGCTACTGTGTCTGTGTCACCGCCGGCTTGCACGGCTCTAGAGAGGGCCTGTTCGAATGCTTCGGTGTCAGGTACTTCTTCTAGCGCGGTCGCGGCTATGGCTCCGAGGGCTGCCTGGAAGGCTGACACTACATACGTGTTGTCCGAGGGCGGTGCGAAGTACCGTTCTAGCGCGTCGCGGACCCATTCGCGCCACTGGGCTTGCCGGTGGAGGGGAAGAAGGTCTATGCCGCCCTCGATGTTTATGCGACCGGCCCAGGTAGATCCTGGTGGCGAGGTGACCGCGTAGCGGACTGCTTCTGCCCATAGCACTACGGCGTCGCCGGCAAGGGGGTCTGGGTGTGTCAGGCAAGAAACGGCGCGGGCGGCCTCGGCGGTGAGTTGGCGCGACTCGACGCGGCTGAGCCCTAGCACGCCGGCCCGCGGCAATATTCCGTTTCCGGCGGAGCGGCCAGTGCGCTTGTGGAAGTAGGCGGCGGAGGCGGCTAGTTTGTGCGCTGGGCTGCGGGGGCCCTCGTCGTCGAGTGCGCCCTGCAAGATGACGCGAGTTTGCGAATCGACGTCTGTGGCTCCGCCTTTCAGCCATCGCAGCATCCGCTCGGCAATGTTGTCTAAGGAGGCCTTGGTCGCCAAGTTAGCGCCCGTTACCGCTACTTCCGCCAGAGCTACCGCCAATTGGGTGTCGTCAGACCACTCTCCGGCGGCGTACGGGCCCATACCGCCCCCGCGCATCGAGGGCGTAACTTGCACTTTGGGCGCAAATTCGTAGGGCACTCCCAGTGCGTCCCCGCAGGCGGTACCTATGAGCACGCCTGCCGCCCGGGTGGCTATGTCTACGCGCGTGGCCCGGGGCTTTTGCAGGGAGGAAGTTGGTGGTTTCTTCATCACCATCCAGATTAGCGCCCGGTCCGGCGCTAGGCGGTTCGGCTAGCCGAACCAGGCCTCAGATAGCATGCGCAGCGAGCGCAACCGCAGCTGTGGATCGTAGGCGTAGCAGATGACGATTAGCTCATCTAGGGCAAACTCGTCTACGAATGCCTGCATCTTTTCGGTCACCTGGTCGGGGGTGCCAATTGCGCTGACCGAGGGAAGATGCCGCACGAGCGAAGCTTCCGCCGGACCCAGCGTGCCCTCTAGGTCGTGAGTTGGGGCGGGCAGCTGTCCCGCCCGGCCTCGGCGAATGCGCGATTGCATCTGCAGGCTGGTGGTGTACAGGAATTCAGCTTCTTCCTGGGTGGGCGCCACCATCACGTTGATTCCAGCCATGGCGTAGGGCTTTTCGATCTGTTTGGTAGGAGATTCGCATTCGAAGTCTGCCCGGTAGATAGACAGTGCCGCGTCCATTGCTGCGGGCGCGAAGTGGGAGGCGAACGAGAAGGGCAGTCCGAGTTTGGCCGCCACCTTGGCTCCACCGGTGGAAGAACCGAGCATCCACAGGGGCACCTTGGTTCCCTGCCCGGGGATTGCTCGCACTCTGGTCAGTGGTCGTTCGGGGGCAAACGGCAGTCCAAGTGCTCCGGCCTCTGCCCCGCGCACCTGGGTTGCGTATTCGTTCGGGTCAGCGTCGGCTAGGTAATTTGCCAGCTCTTGCACGTCCCGGCCGAATGAGCGCAGGTCCGCCTGCCCTCGATTCAGCGCAGCTGCTGTTACCGGGTCGGTCCCCGGCGCACGCCCCAACCCCAGGTCGATGCGGTCTGGGTACAGAGTCGCTAGGGTGCCGTAGTATTCGGCCACCATCAGCGGGGTGTGGTTGGGCATCATGACCCCACCGGATCCTAGGCGAATGCGCGAGGTGTGTTCGGCGGCGCGTCCCAGCAGTAGCGAGGTTGCCGAGGCCATGAACGCTAGCGAACCGTGGTGTTCCGCCACCCAGTACCTGTTGTAACCGGTCTGATCAGCAACCTTGGCAACCTCAACCGAGTTGTCCAACGCCTGCTTCCTAGTCATCCCCTCGGATACCGGCACTAGATCCAAAATGCTAAGTGGAACCCTATTTTGTTTTGCCATTATTCACCTCACGTAGTGCTTATCTCTACGCTACCCGCAGCAAGGACGCTGCCGCCGGGATTTCCGAATGCTTAGATCCGCCTCCTCAGCCCCAGGAACGCCACCCCGAGCCCCGCGAGCGCAAGTGCAGCCCCACCTGCCAATACCGCCGAACTACCTGTCTTGGCTAGCGTCCGTTTTTTCGTGGGCGAGGGCGTAGTCTTCGGTTTTGTCTGTACCGCGGTTTCAACCTGCACTGGCCGCACTTCCGGAGTCGGGTTTTCCGCTACTTTCGGCGGCGGGGTCTGCTCCGGCTCGGCCGGTACAGGTTCGGGTGACTCAGGCGGCGTGACCTGCTTCGGTGATGGCATATCCGCTGCTGGCAAAACAGGTGGGGTCTCTTTCGGCACTTCCTTTTCCGGCGGAGTCTTCGCTGGCGGAGTCTTTTCCGGCGGAGTCTTCGCTGGCGGAGTCTGCTTGGGTGGAACCGGCGTTGCCGGAACGTCCACCTTCGCGGTCAGCTCCGAGTCATAGCCCGACAGCATCATGTCTTGCGCCTTATGGTGTTCCCACACGCGGAAGGTGACTGCCGGAACGCCTCCTGCTTTCAGTTCCAGTAGCGTCTGTTTTCCCTGTTGCCGTTGCGGCTTGACCAGTACCTCTTTGGCGCCGCTCTTAAACGACGCCTTATCCGAGTACCGGATTCCGTTTATTACTAGCGGGGCCTGCCCAGCCACCTGCACCTTCACGCCGATGGGGTTACCCGCAGCCGAAAGCACCTGCACCCCCAGTGCCTGCCCGTGCCATCTGGTTACAAGCCGGTAGGGGCCGGCATATTTAGCGGCCTCGGCAAGGTAGCTCTTCGCGTCCTTCCTTACTTGCGCTGGCAGTGGCCCCTTATCTGCCAGGTACTTCCTAGAGTTAGTGGAGCTGTGCACCGCGTCCACTAAGCCTGCTAGCGGACGCCAATTTCCACCCTCGGCCTTTTGCCCCGCCTCCTTTAGGTGCCGCCAGAGCATGTAGGCAATGAGCGGCTGTTTGTCCGCATCGACAACATTGGAGCCCGCGTTTCCTAGATACGAAGAGGAAACCCTGTAGGGCGATCGTGCCCCTACGGTTACCTCGCGATCAAAAAAGATCGGATGAGCTTTCGCTCCAAAGTTGATCTGCGAATCGGTAGCACAGATCATGAACTGCCCGTTAGCTGCTTTGTGCGCCCCTAGTTCCAGGTCGGCTCGCCCAACGATCTTCCATGACTCGATCCTGGGTCCCGCGCCATCGGCAAGTGCCCCGGGAGCGCACACCCCAAACGTCGCTGTGGTAAGCGCCATAGTTGCAATGACGCGGGAACGAAGCCTGCGACAGACCCGCTCCAGCAATGTCGGTTTCAGTAAAGGCGCTTTTTGCCTGCGCAAAGGCTTGTTTTTCGTTGTCATGACCCCAGTGTCGGAAATTCTCCGCAGCGCCCTCCAGCGGACTTCGCCACGGCTGTGGAATACGGAAATGGGACGAATTGTGGATAACCGCACAAAGGACCAGCTTGCACCCGCCCCTCCGATCGCGCTACTGTATACGAGCTGATGCAAGCTCGAGTGGCGGAATAGGCAGACGCGCACGGTTCAGGTCCGTGTGGTAGAGATACCGTGGGGGTTCAACTCCCCCCTCGAGCACAGGTAGTCCCCAGGCGAAAGCTTTGGGGCTTTTTGTTTTAACTTTTCAGCTTGCTGCCGCTAAGTAGCCGGGCAAACTAGCCAACAGTTATCCCGAGGGCGAACCCAGATATTCGCCCTCGCTGGCGCTAAGGTGCAAGATCCCTACTTAACGCGGCATACTAGGGAAGGTATATGACCATTTTGGGCTTTGCGCCTAATTGCACTACTGGGGGTTGACGGTGAGCGTTTTTGACCGTTTTGAAAATGCCGTTGAGCGTGGCATCTCTGGCGCGTTTTCAAAGGTATTCCGGTCGCAGCTGAAGCCTGTCGATATTTCGGCAGCAGTGCGGCGGTCAATGGAAGACAATACGGCCGCGATCAGCTCCAATCGCACCGTGGTGCCGAACGAATTCACGGTTAGCCTATCCAAGGCCGACTTCGACAATATTGCAGGTAGCGACGGTGACGTACTAGCCGAGGAAATGGTAAACGATGCCACCCAGTACGCCACGGAACAGTCCTATTCCTTTGTGGGCCCCGTCGTAGTCACCTTCACTAGGGATTCCACCCAGGAAACCGGCACGGTCCGGGTTACCCCGGCTACGCGCCGAGGCCCGGCCGCCCCAGTTACCTCAAACCAGGCCAGCCCGTCGCATCCTATTTTGGAAATTGACGGCAAACGCTGGATGCTCACCGAGCCTGTCACCATTATCGGACGCGGCACCGAAGCTGACATTGTGCTAGCTGACTCGGGCGTATCCCGCAAACACCTGGAGCTGCGCATCACGCCTACTGGCGTAATTGCCACCGACTTGGGTTCCACAAACGGTTCCTACGTCGAAGGCCACCGCATCGACGCCGCCACACTGTTGGACGGCAACGAACTGACGGTTGGACGCACTCACATATTCTTCTTTACCTCCGAGGATCAGGAGGCGTAGGGTTTGGCTTCTGAACTAGCGGTTACCGTAATCCGCCTGGGTTACCTGGTGCTTTTGTGGCTGTTTGTTGCCGCAGCGCTCGGGGTATTGCGCCGGGACGTGTGGGGCACTGTAGTAACACCGCGCGGCCGAGGCCGCCACGGGAAGAAGTCCGCAGCCCCTTCGCCCTCGCCAAAAAACGACCGCGATTCCGGAGGGATTCCGCGCAGGCGATCCATTACGGGCGCCTCTAGTTCCCCCACGCAGCTGATAATTACCGAGGGCGCTCTTACGGGCACCAAGATGCCGCTTGGATCTGCTGCCATTGTCATCGGACGCTCGCCAGCATGCACGCTGGTAGTAGACGACTCCTACGCATCTTCCCAGCACGCTCGCCTATATTTGGCCGGCGGATCCTGGCATGTCGAGGACATGAATTCTACGAACGGCGTCTTCGTCGATGGGGAACGAATCTCCTCACCACGCCCTGTGGGGTTAGGAAACCAGATTAGAATTGGGCAAACTACATTGGAGCTAACACGATGAGTCTTACTTTGCGTTTTGCTACCCGCTCTGATGTGGGGTTGGTGCGGAAGTCGAATCAGGATTCCGGTTACGCCGGACCTCACCTGTTGGTGCTTGCCGACGGCATGGGCGGGCCTGCGGGCGGCGACATTGCCTCTTCTATCGCGGTGGCACACCTGGCGGATCTGGACACTGACGCCCACGGCGCAGACGACCTGCTGAACCTGTTGCGCACCCGCATTTCGGACGCGCACGAGGAACTGGTTGACCGTTCTTCCCACGATGCCGATCTGCATGGCCTCGGCACTACTTGTATCGCTGTTTTGCGCAGCGGCAACAAGCTGGCCATGACTCACATTGGCGATTCGAGGGCGTACCTGCTGCGCCAGGGAACGCTTACGCAGGTAACTACCGACCACTCGTTTGTGCAGTACCTGGTACAGTCCGGGCAGCTCACCCCCGAGCAAGCCGAGACCCACCCCCAGCGCAGCGTTCTTCTTCGCGTACTGGGCGATTCGACCTCGGACATTACGTTGGACGAATCCATTAGGGAAGCCGTCGAGGGCGACCGGTGGCTGCTCTGCTCTGACGGTCTGTCTGGTGTGGTTAGTGCCCAGACAATCGGCGAAGTCCTCCACGGGGTCGAAGATCCGGCAGATGCATGCGATCAGCTAATTGCGTTGGCATTGCGCGCGGGTGGGCCCGACAACGTTACCGTCGTAATCGCAGACGTGGTCGATCCGGACCATCTTGGCTTTGAGCCTTCGGCCTCGCCCCAGATTGTGGGAGCAGCGGCTACGAACCGCTTGGACCGCACTCGGGACGCAGATTCTGCGGCAGGTAAAGCGGCCGCTTTGACTGGGCGGGGGGACCCTTCGCGCAGCCCTCGGGACCAAAAAGAGGTCGAAGCCGACGAGGCGGATGCGCGCGCTTCCAAGCGCAAAAAACGTCGCAGCCGGCTTCTTACAGCTGCCATTTCCCTACTCATAGCCGCTGCCGTGGGCGTGGGTGGAATACTCGCCTGGAACTGGTCGCAAAGCCAGTACTACGTTGCCCCGTACAGGGGCACAGTGGCCATCTATCAGGGGATTCCGCAAACTATTGGCCCCTGGCACCTATCTCACCACGTTGAACTGTCTAACTTGCCCATGAGCGAACTGGACCCGTTTGCCCGCGACCGGCTAAAAACCCCGATTACCAGGGAATCGCTCACCCGCGCCCGCGAAGTGGTGAAGAACCTTCAAAAGACGCACGTGCGGAACCAGGAACAGTCTTCAAATTCGAAGCCACCAAAGGCAAATAAGTAATGGCAACAGTCGAGATAAAGCCGGTTTCTTCGGCTCGGCTTCCCGAAATAGCGCTGCTGGTGCTAGCGCTACTAGTCGGGGTGGGCGCATATGTGGCCACGGCAATCACCAAGACTGGTGAACCCCCCGCGGGGCTGTGGCTGCACGTTGGCGCCCTCGTCGTATTTACGGTGGCAACACACCTGCTGGTACGCCATTTCGCGCCCTACGCTGACCCCGTCATTTTGCCCATCGCGGTGGCCCTGAACGGGATCGGGCTGGCAATGATCTACAGGCTCGACATCTCTTATGAAGCCCGTGGCCAGCAGGATCTAGCGGTTGGCTCAAAACAGCTGATCATCACCGTTGCCGGCATCATTTTGATGGCGCTTACCCTAATTGCAGTCCGCGACCACAGGCGGCTGCGCAAGAACTCTTACCTGCTGATGCTGGCAGGCCTGGTACTGCTGGTACTGCCCATCTTCTTCCCCGCGGTGAACGGGGCAAAGATCTGGATCAACCTGGGCTTCATCACCATTCAGCCGGCAGAGCTCACAAAGATCCTCCTAGCTATTTTCTTCGCCGCCTACCTGGTGGAAGGACGCGACAAACTGTCGGTCGGCGGACCAAAAATTCTTGGCTTGCGCCTGCCCCGACCACGCGACTTAGGCCCGCTAGTGGTGGTCTGGATAGTCTCTATAGTCGTCCTGGTGGGCCAGCGCGACTTCGGCACTTCCCTACTGCTATTCGGTCTATTCGTAGCCATGATCTACGTGGCCACCGACCGCGTGTCCTGGCTGGTCATTGGCGCGCTTTTGATGCTGCCATTCCTGTGGATGGCAACCAAAGTTTCCCACGTCTCCTCGCGCATCGACGGGTGGCTACACGCCCTCGACCCGGCGGTATATAACCGGCCCGGCGGCTCCGGACAGCTGGTGCAAGGGCTGTTCGGCATGGCCACCGGCGGCCTATTCGGCACCGGTTGGGGCTCTGGCTACCCCCAGATCGTGCCCTTCGCCAACTCCGATTTCATCTTCGCTTCCCTAGCGGAAGAACTGGGACTTACCGGCGTCTTTGCCATCCTTGCCCTGTATTTGATCCTTATCGAACGCGGCATGCGCACCGCCATCGGGGTGCGTGACGGCTTCGGCAAATTGCTAGCCACCGGCCTCAGCTTTGGTATCGCCTTCCAGGTATTCGTAGTGGTAGGCGGCATTACCCGAGTCCTTCCTCTTACCGGCCTGACACTGCCCTTCCTGGCGGCCGGCGGATCCTCGCTGATGTCCAGCTGGATCATCGTCGGGCTCCTATTGCGCATCTCCGACGCTGCCCGCCGTCCCGCTCCCACCGGCAACCTCACTACTGCCGAGATAGCGAAGGTAACCAAGGGCAATCCGGCGAAGAAGAACGCCCCCGCCCAAAGTGGGGCCACGCCCTCAAACGACGAAACCCAACTGGTACACCTAAACAAGGGGGAGGCACAGTGAATACGCAAGTGCGACGCCTGACCTTTGTTGTGGTCCTCATGTTCGTGACGCTCATGTGCGCGGCCACTTTCATCCAGTTTGTGAAGGCTCCCGAACTGAACGCGGATTCGCGCAACGCGCGCACCATCTACGCCTCTACCGGGCGCGACCGTGGCTCAATCATTGTGGGCGGCACGCCCGTGGCGTCTTCTAAACCTTCCGGGGACGTGTTCAAGTATCAGCGCCAATACCCCGCAGGCGGGTTGTACGCCCTGTCTACCGGCTACTACGCCACGGCATTCAACACGGCTACAGGCCTGGAGGCCAACCAAAACCAGGTGCTAGATGGCACCTCCGACACGCTCCTGAAGTCGCGCATACAACGCCTGTTCACCGGGGCACAGCCGGTGGGCGGCTCGGTAGAGCTCACCCTCAATCCGGCTGCCCAGCAAGCCGCCGCAGAAGCATTAGGAGATCGCCGCGGAGCCGTTGTGGCACTTGAGCCCAAGACTGGACGGATCCTGGCGCTGTATTCCTCGCCCTCGTACGACCCGAATCCCCTTGCCGCCCATGACGGGAAGACGGCCCAGCAGGCTTACGACGCTTACAATAAAGACACTGAAAAGCCGCTGGACAACAGGGCTTTCGGCGATCACACTTACGCGCCCGGGTCCACGTTCAAGTTGATCACGGCAGCGGCCATGCTCGAGTCCGGTAAGTACAAGCCGAACACGAAGATTGATTCGCCCGTCTCTTTGGATCTACCCCAAACCACGAACAAGATCTCTAACGACGCCGGAGAAACTTGCGGCGACGGCAATCCGACTTTCCAGTACGCACTGGCGAATTCCTGTAACACCACCTTCGCGAAGGCTGGCATGGCCATCGGCCAGGAGGCCCTCTCGAAGCAGGCCGACGCCTTCGGCTTCTCTACCGCCCACCGCATTCCGTTGAGGGCGACGCCCTCGACCTTCCCCAAAGACATGCCACAGGCCCAGACAGCCATGAGCGCAATCGGCCAATACGACGTCCGGGTTACCCCTCTGCAGATGGCTATGGTTTCTGCCGCCATTGGCAATGAGGGCACCGTTATGAAGCCGCAGCTAATATCGCGGATTCTGGACGCCGACCTGGGGGTACAGAAGGAAGAATCTCCCCGGGAATTTGGGCGGGCCATGCAGGCTGACAACGCGGCGCAGCTGACCAAGATGATGGTGGATGCCACCAAGGAGGGCACCGCCACCGCAGCCCAGATTTCTGGCATCGACGTAGCGGGCAAGACCGGCACGGCCGAACGCGGCAACCTGGCAGACGGCTGGTTTACCGGTTTCGCCCCTGCAACCGATCCGAAGGTCGCCGTGGCCGTGGTAGTCGAGGGCGGCCAGGCCGGAGTCGACATTGCTTACGGCGGGCAGGTGGCCGCCCCTATTGCTAAAGCGGTAATGCAGGCGGTGATCAACCAATGAGTGGACGCATTGCTGCTGGTTTCACCCTTGGGGAGCGCTACGTGCTGCTAACCCAGATTGCTGTTGGCGGCATGGGAGAAGTGTGGCAGGCCCGCGATTCGCAGGATGGGAAGATCGTTGCCGCGAAGGTCTTGAAAGAAGAGTTGGAAGGCCAAGGCCAGTTCCTAGCCCGATTCAATGTGGAGGCGCGCAACGCCCAAAAGATTTCGCATCCTGGCGTGGCTCAAACTCTAGATTATGGCGAGGACGACGGCTTGGCCTGGCTCATCATGGAGCTGGTCGACGGCGTCCCGATGACCGAACTACTGCAAGATGGCGCTACTTTGGAGCTGGATCTGCTGCTGTCGATCATGTACCAGACCGCCAATGCTTTGGACGCCGTCCATAGCGCGGGGATTGTTCACCGCGACATCAAACCGGCGAATATTCTGGTGCGTGCGGATGGAGTCGCCAAGCTTACCGATTTCGGCATTTCGTTTAGCCCGCATCAGGAACAGTTGACCGCGGTGGGCATGGTCATGGGAACAGCCCAGTACCTGCCCCCGGAGCAGGCTACGGGCAATCCTGCGACTCCCGCCGGAGACCTGTACGCCCTGGGAATCATCGCTTACGAGGCCCTTGCCGGAAAGCGTCCCTTTACCGGGTCTTCGCAGGTGGATATCGCTTTCGCGCATGTGAACCAGAAGGTTCCACCACTGCCAGAATCCGTGCCCGCCGAACTGCGTGCACTGGTCATGCAGCTGCTCGAAAAGAATCCTGCCCACCGGCCTGCCTCTGCCCGCGACCTGGCCCGAGAATTGGCCCGCGTAAGCCACATTCTCCGCACCGGCGAATCGGAGCCCAAGGCGGCGCCCTCGAAAGAGACATCGCCCAGCCGCATCCCCAAGGCAAAGAAGCGCACTCTTATGCGCCCGTGGCCGCTTCCAGGTGGGACCCACAAGGGGGCGGTGCGAACTTCTATCGAACCGCTGGCTCAAGATTCCGACAGGGTAGAAGAGCTGGACGGTGGCACAGTAGCGGCACCGGACCAGATGCCGCCCGAGTTTGCCCCCAAACACACTTCTGAATCCACCGGTCCGCACCGGAGGATCACTAAGGAATCGCTGGCCGGAGCCATCGAAGCCCTGGGCAAGTGGCGTCCCACCAAACCGCCCGCCTGGCGTCCGCCAGACAGGAATAAGAAGCGAGTGGCCCGGGCTAAGGCCGGTTCTACGGCCAGGCCTCTTGCAGCGCAGACGCAGGGGTATGCGAAGCATCAAGAAGCTGGCACTGACCTGACATACTGGATTCTTCTGGCCGCTTTTGCACTAATTGTCTTTGCCATCGCAATGATGGTCATTTGGAACATAATTGAACCTGCGAGGGCGCATGCCGCCCTCGCGCTAGTAACTGATTTGAAGGGTGTGTCATGGCCGAATCTCTGTTAGCAGGACGCTACGAGGTACGAACACTCATTGGCCGCGGGGGGATGGCGCAAGTCCACCTGGGCTACGATATTCGTCTATCTCGTGTGGTCGCCATCAAGATGCTGCGCACTGACTTGGCTCGAGATTCTATTTTCCAAGCCCGTTTCCGCCGGGAAGCTCAGTCGGCAGCGTCGCTGAACCACCCGAACATTGTGGCGGTGTATGACACCGGCGAGGAAACTGTTACCACTCCCGACGGTTCTACCGTGCAGGTGCCTTACATCATCATGGAATATGTAGAGGGGCATACGGTACGAGACCTGCTCTCTGACGGTTCTCCCGTCCCTATCGACGAGGCAATCGAGATCATGACCGGCGTGCTGCAGGCACTGGAGTACGCGCATTCGCAGGGCCTGGTGCACCGCGATATCAAGCCGGGAAACGTCATGCTCACTACCACCGGCAAGGTCAAGGTCATGGACTTCGGCATTGCCAGGGCGCTTGCGGATTCCTCGGCCACTATGACGCAGACTGATGCCGTTGTTGGCACTGCCCAGTACCTGTCTCCTGAACAGGCGCGCGGCGAAAAGGTGGACAATCGCTCGGACTTGTATTCCGCCGGGTGTCTGCTGTACGAGCTACTTACCGGGCGACCCCCGTTCACCGGCGATACCGCGGTGGCCGTGGCCTACCAGCACGTCTCGAAGGTGCCTACTCCTCCCGCGCAGATCACTCCCGACATTCCGGATGCGTTGAATCGCGTGGTAATGAAGTCCCTGGCTAAGGCCAAGGAGGATCGTTACGGCGATGCCGGCCAGATGCTGCAGGATTTGGTAGCAGCGGGTCGCGGGGCGCGCGTTGGTGCTCCCGGCGTGGATACTTGGGGCGAGGGCGAAACTCAGGTTCTCACTCGCACCGACGAACTGGATCGCACCAGGGCGCTGTCGATTACCCAGCAGCAGTCTCCGATTCAGGATCAGGCTGCATTGCGGCGAGCCCGCCAGGAGGCCAAGCGGGTGCAGGCGCAGAAGGATAAGAAGCGCAGGCGGCGGAACCGCATTATTGGCGTGTTGGTGTCGCTGCTAGCTATTGCGGCGGTTGCGGCCGTTGCCTACCTGTTTATTCACGGGCAGAAGGATCCTAACGAGAACAAGGTTGCGGTGCCCGCGAATATTGTGGGGATGTCCCGCGCTGAGGCCCGTACTGAACTGTCTAACGCGGGTCTTACTATGGTCGAGGGCGAACCGGAGGAATCGGATACGGTCGAGGCCGATCACGTGATTTCTTCGACTCCGGAGCCTGGCACGCAGGTGGATAAGGGGTCCAAGGTTACTGTCATCATTTCTAAGGGTCGAGGCGAGATTCAGGTCCCCGACTTGGCAGGAATGAGCCAGGAGCAGGCCCGTTCTACCCTTGAGGCTGCCGGTCTGTCCGCGGGGTCGGTGAGCACTCAGGATTCGGGTACCGTTCCGAAGGATCAGGTGATTACTTCTGATCCGGAGGCTGGCACCAAGGTTGCCAAGGGCACCACTATCAACTTGATTGTTGGTTCTGGCATGGTCAATGTGCCGCAGGAGCTGGTTGGTAAGTCTAAGGATGAAGTGGTTAAGTTCCTGCAGGAAAATGGCTTGTCCATTACTATTACCGAGGTCGAAACCGGCGCGGTTCCTGCCGGTAACGTCGCATCTTTGTCTGCGGTGGGCCAGGTAAAGCAGGGCACTTCTATTACGGTGAATGTTGCGAAGGCGCCGGCGTCGCCGTCGCCGAGCCCGTCTCAGTCCACTAAGGAGCCGGGTAATAAGGACAAGGAATCATCTGATAGTGGCAATACCGGTAATAATCAGAGCCAAGATACTGGCAACGAGCATTAGTGGTTAGGCTGAAGTGCCCGCCGGATCGGTCCCGGTGGGCACTTTTCTTTTGCGTGTTTTACAGGTGGAGGGCGGCTAGTTGCCAGGGTTTTTCGGCGCCGTATAGTTTTTCTTCGGCTTTTGCCCAGTCGTGCCAGTGGGGAGCGTAGAGTTCGCCGTCGCGGGCCAGAGCGCGCTTTTTACGCTCGGCGGCGTCTAGTTCTAGCCATACACCTACGGCGCCGGGCGCGCTCACGGAATCGCGGGTGAGGGCGCCGCATCCTTCTACGATCCAGTCTTTAGTTGGGTCCGGGCGCAACCAGTTGCCCCAATCGTCGGCGTACCAGTCCCATAGGTGTACTTGGGTGATGCGGCCGTGCAGTAGATCGGCGCAGGTGTGGGCGGCTTGCTGCAGGCCGTCCCAGCCGGGACACCATTGTTCTACCGCTAGTAGTTCGAGTTCTTCTGTTTCTTGGCTTAGCTGCTGCGCTAAGGACGTCTTGCCTGATCCGGAGCGGCCGTCTATGAGGAGTCGTAGTGGGGCGTCTCCGGCTAGGGTTTTCGCCTTTGTCAGCAGCTGGTTCACCTATGGTCACGCACCTGGCGGAGCCAGTTGGCAAACATTTGGTGTCCGGCGTGGGTGGTGACGGATTCGGGGTGGAATTGGACGCCCCATAGTGGCACTTGCCTGTGTTGGATTCCCATCACGATGCCGTCGTCGGTGGTGGCGGTTACTTCGAGCTCGGTGGGGATGGTAGCGGGGTCGACCGCTAGGGAGTGGTAGCGGGTTATTTGCAGTGGGCTTTCGATGCCTTCGAAAATGCCAGCACGGTTATGGCTGATCATAGATGTTTTTCCGTGCATAAGCTGCGGGGCGCGCACTACTTTGGCGCCACAAATTTCGGCCAGTCCCTGCTCACCTAGGCACACCCCTAGCATCGGCTTGCCCATTTTTTTGCAGGCCCGCAACACTGCGGGGCTTGCTCCGGCTTCCGAGGGCGTGCCCGGTCCGGGGCTAACAAGGATGCCATCGTATGGGGCGATGGCGTCCTCTACAGAGGCCGCGCGGGTTGCCTGTGGGGCTTGCCCGTTTTGGTCCGTGTAGAAACGTCCGCCTATTTTGTCTATATCTACCTGTGCCGGAGCGTTTGCGGCCACGCGATCGTTGCGTACCACCTCAACTGTGGCGCCCAGGGCCCGCAGGTAGCCGACGATGGTCCATACGAAGGAATCGTAGTTATCTACGCACAGTATTTTTAGGCCCTTGCCCACTTGCTGATTTTCCATATGTTTTGCCTAATGAACAGTGTTTCCGGTCAGATTGAAGTACTTTTCCGCCCAGGGGTAGACCCAGGTAAAAAGTACTGCAATGGTACCCATAAGCAGGACTAGGGCTTCTAGCAATTTCACGAATGTGGGTCCGGGCAGTATCCGCCACAGTGCTGCGTACATTATTTTGTTCCTTCTAGTTCTGCGGGGATGCCGGTTTCAGGGGGCACCCAGTGGTCTAGTTTTGCGTGCACTATATAGCGGTGCGTGTTGCCGAATTGTCCGCCCGAAGCGGTCGAGCACGTGGTGAGGGTCATCAGCCGTTCGGTTGGTTGGGCGCCGCTGTCGCTACCGGGGACGGGCGCGATGACGGATCCGTCGTCGGGGGTGGTCAGCTTCTTCTCTGTTACTTTGTAGACCATCCAAGCTTTTTTGGTGCGCACAATAATGTTGCTACCGGCCTCTAATCGATCGATGTAGCGGAAGTTGGATCCGTAGGAGCGGCGGTGGGCGGCTACAGAGAAGTTTCCGACCTCGCCAGGTAGGGCGGTGCGTTCGTAGTGTCCTGCCACTCCCCTGTCCAGGATGTATTGGGCGGATCCTTCTACGACGGGCACAACCATTTTTTCCCAGGAGGGAACGTGCAGACTAGCAAAGGTGGTGTCCCATCCGGGCCGGTCCGTGGCCGGTGGAGCGTCGTAGCGCAGGTCGTTGGAAATTTTCTTGGGCCCGTCGTTCAGCTGCTTGTCGAACTTGCTGAGGGCGGCGTCCTCGGAAGCGGCTACCTGCCAGTCAGTTACATAGACTTGCCAAAATGCGAACAGGCCGATTACCAGGCCTATGGTTATAAGCAGTTCCCCAATAACGCTGATTGGGTCGGCTCCGCGCCGGCGTTTGCTGCGCGGCTGGGGCGTTCTGACGTGGCTCACCCGCTCACCTCCTGGTTTTTGCTAGAAACTATTGTATGAGCATTCACGTTCGTTTTATGCTTCGTGTTGCATTTGTCGCCTGTGAAGCCACTACACTAGGACTCGACCAGAATAGTTTTTACCCCAGGAGTCGCAGTGGCCGAGTCCCGCAAGTCTAGTAAGTCGCATAACATTACCGTCGATGAGTCCGAACTGAACAAGGGCTGGTCCGCGGACATGACCCCGTCGCCACGGTGGTGGGCGCCCGTATCGGTGACCTTGATGATTATCGGCTTGCTCTACATCATCGTTTATTACATTTCTGGCGCTAAGTACCCGATTGGCGCTATTGGTAACTGGAACCTGGGCGTCGGCGTTGGCGTTGCGATGGTCGGGTTCTTGATGCTACTTCGGTGGAAATAAATTTTCCGTCCTTATCGGTAGGCGTCCGCAGCGCTTGTATGGCTGCGGATCGGCACTAACGATAAGGACGGATATTTTTTGAGCGAATACTAGTCGTTGATCTCGACGGATTCGATGACTACATCTTCAAGAGGACGATCCTGAGGGCCGGTGGGCACCTTAGCGATTGCGTCAACTACCTTCTTGGATTCTTCGTCTGCCACCTTGCCGAAGATGGTGTGGTGGTTCTGCAGGTGCGGGGTGGGCGCTACGGTGATGAAGAACTGCGAGCCGTTAGTGCCGGGACCTGCGTTTGCCATTGCAAGCACGTAGGGTTCGCCGAAGGTCAGTTCTGGGTGGAATTCATCTTTGAACTGGTAGCCGGGGCCGCCAGTGCCAGTGCCGAGCGGGTCGCCACCCTGAATCATGAACCCGTCGATGACGCGGTGGAAGATTACGCCCTTGTAGAGCGGTTCCGAGGTGGGCTTACCGTTGGTGGGGTTCAGCCATTCGCGCTCGCCGAGGGCGAGTTCGCGGAAGTTCTTCACGGTTAGCGGGGCGTGATTCGGGAATAGTTCTAGGCGGATGTCGCCTTTGTTTGTATGCATTATTGCTTCCATGGCTCCAATGTTGCCAGGGCGAGGGCGGCGGCGCTAGTTTCGATGCGCATTTTTGCCGCCTTCGGGTGTCGCCATTGGCGAAATTTTTGTTCACTACTTTATAGGTCAAGCAAAAGCTGTGGTTTGTTGGCAGAATAGAAAGGTATACGCCGAAAGTGTTTCGGCGCCGACAATGTGAGGAGCATGTGGATGTTCGGTAAGAAGAAGGAAGCATCGACCGAGGCCATCGAGTCGGTTCGCGACCACGCTCATGGTTGGATTGACGCGGCCGCCGATTACGTGGCCCCCAAGGTTGATCAGGCTTCCAAGGCGATTAGGCCAGTTTACGAGGACGCTCGTGCACGTTTCGAGGACGACATTTTGCCCCGCGTAAATGAGGCAAGCGAGAAGTTGCAGAAGGAAGTTCTGCCTTCGCTCGAGCATAAGGCTCAGGACGCTACTGAGGCTACAAAGAAGTACGGCAAGGCAGCTCAGTCTTCCGCTAAGAAGTACGCGGCAGCGGCAGCCGCTTCTCCTGCAGTAAAGAAGACGCGGGCCGCAGCTGAATCGGCTAAGTCGGCCGCGCTCGACACCCCGGTTCCCTCGAAGCGTGAATTGAAGAAGGCCGCCAAGAAGGCTGCCAAGCAGGCTAAGAAGGCTGCTAAGGACAACAAGAAGGCTTTGGCTAAGGCCCGCAAGTCGAATAGCTCTTCTAAGGGCGGCATCATTGCCCTGTTGATCGCTGCGGCTGTTGGCGCTGCCGGCTATGTGGCTTGGCGCCGCACTAAGCCGGTTGAAGATCCGTGGGCCGAAGAATATTGGGAGGACGTAAAGATGGATCTACCTATCGACGATCAGGAAGTTCCTAACGAGCAGGCCGAGGACGCTGCTACCACCGAGCAGGTGCAGGATCGCACCGAGCAGAAGGTACAGGCGCATGAGGCCGGCTTGGACCAGCACTCTGACAACTAGTTTTTGCTAGCAGTTAGTGGGAGGGGTTTCGACCCCTCCCACTTTTTTGCCCAAATATTGTTTCTCTGAGCGGCAAATAATACGCAGCCGTATTATGGTTTTATAAATTCTTTTATCTTATGTAGTTTTCGAGGGGTGGCACATGGTTAAGCGCGCAATTGGTATTGCTCTCGCGTTCATTGGCCTTGTCGTCGGAGCAGGGTTTGCTTCCGGGCAAGAAATCTCCCAGTACTTCGTGGCTTTTGGTCTTTCTGGTATTTGGGGAGCTGTGATTGCGGGGGTGGTAATGGCTGCCGCCGGTTTGGCCACGCTTGAACTCGGAAGCTACTTTCAGGCTAAGGAACACAGGTTTGTGCTAGATCGGGTGACGCACCCGATCCTGTCGCGTTTCTTTGACGCTTCGATCATGTTCACGTTGTTCTTCACCGGCGTGATTATGATTGCTGGCGCGGGCGCGAACTTGCAGCAGCAGTTTGGGCTGCCCATCATTGTGGGCGCTTTGATCATGGTGGGCATGGTCATTTTGGCGGGGTTCTTGGATGTAGACAAGGTGACTCGGCTGATTGGCGCGATTACCCCGCTGGTTATTATTTTCTTGGTTTCGGTTGCGATCTATTCGATCGTCACCGCTACGGAATCTGTTTCCACACTTACGCCGGTGGCTCACGCAACCGTACATACCTCGTTGCCCCACTGGTCTATTTCGGCATTGAACTATGTGGGCATGGAGTTCATCATTGCCGTGTCCATGGCGATCGTCATGGGCGGCGATTTTGTGGATCCGCGTTCAGCTGGACTGGGCGGACTGCTGGGCGGCATTGTTTTCGGCATCTTGCTAGCCTTGTCCGCCCTCGGGCTGATCTATGCGGTGCGCGATACTGCCGGCTACGACATGCCCACGTTGCAAATGGTTGAACTGGTAAGTCCGAAGCTAGCAGTTGTGGTGGCGCTGATTATTTTCGGCATGATCTTCAATACCGCTATCGGCATGTTTTATGCGTTCGCGAAGAGGGCTTCCTCGTCTAAGCCGGAACGTTTCCGCCCCATCCTGATTGTCACCACGCTGGTTGCTTTTGGCGTCAGCTTCATCGGGTTCAAGAAGCTGATTGCTATCTTCTACCCGATCATTGGTTACATTGGCATCGTTCTAATTGCAGTGATGGTGTACGCATGGTTGCGCCAGCGATCAAAGATTTCCGATGAAGCTGAACGGCGTGGCCGGATCCGCGCGCTGGTTGCCCGCAAGCTCAACCCGGGACTCCGTTTTGGGCGCAAGCATGCTGCAGCTTTGAAGAGGGCGCTCTCTAGGTCACCTATCAAAGACCAGGATCTGTCTGACAGTATCCACGACGAGGTTGCGCAGGAATTGGCTTCTGACGATGCGGTTGATTTTTCCGAGGAGGATGCTGCGAAGTATTCCACTGAGGACAAGGACTCTAAGCCAGAAGAGGCTCCGGCTAAGCCTTCTGAGCAGAGCGGCGGTTCCACCGCTCAGTAGCTTCAGTTACACACTGCCCCGCCTTTGGCATGTGCCGAGGGCGGGGCATCTTTTTGTTGTTTGCGCGGGTGACGGCTTGCTTTAGGAAACGATCACTACGGCGAGGGCGAATATTGCGATTAACTCGAAGAACAGTAAGATGCTCACACCGATGGCTGCCTTTTGGGAGTACTTATTGTCTACTAGGTGGAGGGTGCCGTCGACGTCAAACGGGAAGATCAGGAATGCAACTACTAGCAGGACTAGGGTAAGCAGCACCCCTATTAGTTGGCCTTGGTAGAGGGCTCGGCCCGCTAGGACTAGGCCGGCAACTACGGCAATAACCCCGAATAGTTTGAGGCTGGACGTCTTCCTCATGGCATATTGGCACACTAGCGCCAGCACGATCATTATGATGCCTGCTCCAAGCGGCCAGTAGCTCCCAAAAATCGAGGAGTCTGCCGAGAGTTTGACTGGAAGGCTGTGGATCGGATCGTAGAATTCGTTGTTGACTTCACCTGCTACAACTTTTTTGTAGAGCAAGTATTTTCCAAGTTGGCTACCAATGCTTTCTCCTGCTCCCAGGGAAGAGACTGTGCCAAAGAATGCTGCACCTCGTGAATACGTCATCCAGATGCAGAAGGCAGCTGCCACGAGCCCAAACATTGCTGACAATTCGGGGGCCAGCAACAGAGCTAGCGTTAGGAGGAGGGTGTTGCCGTTCTCGCGATCTATTGGCGAGAGCCCTACAAACCACGCATCACCGCTAACATCGCCTGTCCGTACCATGTATACGCTTTGGCACAGGATGCCAACTATGAAGACCGCAAGCAAGCCAACTAGGCAGAGGGCTATATTCCTCCACGTTATTGGGGGCGTCTTCGTCGTCTCGTACCCGGCTCCGTGCATTAAGTAGCGCACCAAGACACCGTTAGGCATCTGCCCACTGCGCTTGCGCTCCCCTGCGTTCTGGCCGGAACTTATAGAACCCATTTACTTGCTTCTCCTAACTACTAATTCGCAATTCCCGCCCTGGGCAGGATGGCTATAAGC
The DNA here is from genome assembly GCF_002849225.1 of Actinomyces sp. UMB0138. GTDB lineage: Bacteria > Bacillota > Negativicutes > Veillonellales > Veillonellaceae > Veillonella > Veillonella parvula_H. Next base: position 304,892 of record NZ_PKMC01000002.1, on the reverse strand, counting down.
TTCGGCAAATAGCGCTGCCGGCGCCATGACGAGGGTAAATTCTCCCGGATGGCAGCAATAATGGGATCGGGGCCTGTTCCAGTCCCCGCGTTTCTTGCTATCTGCGGTACCAATAGAACCACTGGCTCCGATCGGGGCACTTCTCTAGTTGCTACTTGAGCGCGTCCTCAAGCCCCTTTACGTGCCCTGCAGGTTGGAACATCTTGCGGAAGGTGTTATCCAGCGAAATGCCATCTGAGCTCAGTGGATCATTGAGGTTGTTGTACGAGGTCATCGCATCTTTCACTAACGGTTTGAAAGTCTTAAGTACGTCAGCTCCCTTATCGATAACATGTGACTGCAACACCGAGTTACCCGCGTTGCTCAGCTTGTCGAACGCAGAAAGCCCTGCACCGCCACGTTCCATCGCACCCAATTTGCCATAAAGCTGACTGTATTCACCAACATTTTTTCTAGCTATGTTGAAATCAGCAATTTTCTTCTTACTTGGCAATACGTCACCAAAAAGTACCTTCTTGAGGCCGTCGCTGCTCCTCAGGAAAGACTCTTTGCCATGTGTCGCATTGTAGAAAGAGTGTTTCACGGCCCCCTTGATCTCGCTATATGCGCCGTGTTCAATGCCAGAGAGAGGACTTGACCACTTTCCTGTATGAAGGAAGTTCTTTGCCGATTTAGCTATGCCCGCTCGGAAGTTTTTGAACGCTCCGTTCTCCAAAAGTGGAGAGAAGTTTTTCTGGAGCAGCTTCCCCGTCGCAGTCAGTTCTGGAGCGAATGCCTTGGCGGCTTTACCTGCCTTCAGCCCCTTCAAACCAGTGCCAAGGGCCTTTGCGCCAGGGATTATGGTTATTGCGCCAAAAATAGCGTCTATCGCGAACTCTGCTCCACTCTTATCGCCAGCACGCCATTCCATAAATCCATTGAACACTGTTATTAGAGCCGCTGCTCCTAATGCAATTGCGATGGCGCCGCCGCTCGCAAAGCAGGCCACTATTCCAAGAACCACAGACACTACTTTTGCTACTTTGACTAGAGCTTTCCAGGCGTCAGAATATAGAATTCTTTCCCACCCGTTTAGCTTCGGCGCATCGTCTTTTGCGGACTCGATCTTAGCAGCTGTCGTGGCGGCATCGTTATCGTGAGTTCTTTTTATTTCATGAACTTTTTTTGTAGCTTCCGCAATTCGCCCTTTAGCCTCGTTCAACTTATTCCGATACGACGAAACTTGCCTCTGCGCTTCAGCTACTTGCGCCACGTTGCCGCTTATTGTAGCCGACATCCCCGCCGCTACCGCATGACTCATAGCCTGCCGAAGTGAAGCACTAGCCGCGGCTCGGTCTTGCTCTGCCGCTTCTGCCTTTCTTACCTCAACGCGGGCCTTTTCCTGCGAATCCTCAGTTTTTGTCTTCCAGTCGGCAAGGTGGTTGCCGACCGTATTGAAGCTACTAGCAAATTTCCTGAAGTCATTCGGCAGCTCCCCAGATTCCTGTTTTAAAATCTGAGCCCATTTACCTTGCTGATCGCCCACAGAGCTACCGTCAAGATACGCAGCCATTTTCTCGAAGGTGTCACCTAAATCCCGGTAATGCTTAATCATCGTTTCGATTTGCGCACCATCACCACGGATAGGATTCCGTGACTCCCCCACCAAATACCAATTCTCACCCATGATTCCCCATAACTACGAAATGCCTAACATTTCGCATAACAAAGCGTGTATTAAATACTAAGAAATAACCGTCAGAAGGAACTATACCCACCTGCGGAGGTTGATATTGTCGGAGTTGCCTCCTGAATAGTTTGCGCCATATCTGAATCCGCGTGGTCAGTACTCTCGATAACTTGATCAATAAAACCAGAAAACCGCTCTACTTTTTTCTGATACTTATTTCTAGTACTTTGTACTTGACGATTGAAGCCTCTTAGCGCAGTAACGACTTTCCGATGCCCTACATTTTCGATGGACGGAGAAATACTGCCGTCACTCTGCAGACTCAGGGTATTTCGTATGTTGTCAAAATTGCTCTTGAGCTCTTCCAGGTCATTCTGATTCACTTTAAGATCGGCCACGGCTCACCCCTACCTTCACGAAAGGTTGAGTTCCGAGATCTTAGTTGCTCAGAATCCAACCCAAGCCAACTATTAGTTCAGACCGGATGCCAGCGAGGAATCCAGCTCAGACATCGACTGCTGCGCCTTGTTCAGGAACTGCGACATACCAGTAAGACCCTGCACCGCAGACTTAGCACCCTGAGTGAACTCGCTGTAAGAAGCCTGGAAAGCACCAGAAGCCTGATCAGTCTGAAAACCAGCCGAAACCAGCTGCTCCACCAAAGACTGCAACTTACCCAAAATACCCTCAAGCTCACCCTGACCAGACTGCAACTGAGAAGCAACCTGCTGCAGCTCAGCATAAGTAACATTCATGTTCGCCATGGAAATACTCCAAATCAAAATAGTCGGTTTCCCAAAACAGCCGGCAAGATCACCGACCCAAAACCAACCCTAACCACCCCAAAAACCCCACAACAGACCCAAACAACGAATACACTTAAAAACAACCCCCAGTTCACCAACCGTTAACCTGTGAGGTGATAGTGCGTTTTGCATTTCAGAAAAGCCAGTTTAGGCCGCTACTTAGATAGAAATAGTAAATAGTTTTCCGCAACGACCATGGTTCGGAAAACTTTAGAAAACAATGACTCCGTCGTAGATCACGCCGTCTCATATAGAGGCAGGACCAATTGGGCATATTCCTTATTACTACCCGTAATCAGGGCCCTGGCTAGATCGCAAGCAAATTGTTTATCCAATAGATTAGTCAGAACTAGAAGTGCCATGTCTGCAGCGAGCTTCTGGTAGGTCTTATACCACTCGAACCTCTCTTCCGGCTCCCAACTCTGCATATTCTCGGTGCCAGTTCGCTCAAAATTCTGCATGGTCAAATGAGGAATGGAAAGAATTCCTCCCCCCATCGCCACCTTCTGCATGGTGAGCAGGTTCTGAATACCAGTGCCGAAATCAGCTTCGTTTCCGCCCTCTTCTAGGCTGGCTTCCACCATCGGCACGTTAGTTCTGCTCCCAGCCACCCCGACAGCCTTCGCATGCACAAAGTCCTTCCCATCCCACGGGAACACCGGGGCGGGAATAATGCCTGTTTCCTCGTCTGAAACGCCAAACTTTTGCTTCGCCCGAAACTGGTATGCACGAATCACCTGGGCAAGCGTGAAAGCATATTGGACAGTTTCCCGGTGCATTGGCACGTCCTCGGGAATGGAAATCTCGTTTTCTCCCGACTGCAGCGCATCCCAGTTTTGTTTGAGAGACTCGCTCGAATTAGCAGGCTGCTCCGGGGCATCATCTGTGGACACCCGCTCCCCATTAGCCAGACCGCTGTTCTTGGCAATCCGCTCAAAACGACGCTCGTCTGCGATCTTGGTGAGCTTATCCACCGTCTGCTGATCGAAGGTAACCCCCATATTCGGCAACATCATGTCCAGGAATTCCAAATATTCCCCGGACAGTAACTGCATAGCTGGGAACCACAGCTGGTCATCGTCCTGGCTGTACCTCAATAGCAGGTGAGCCCCCATGCGGCACGTATTATCCACGTGGTCAATGAGCTCCGTAACCGCATCCGATTCTTCGTCCCCGAGCTGTTGCAACCGCCCGCACGCATCCCACAGCAAGGTGAACACCCACCCTGCAATACCGGACTCTTTAGTTCTAGCAATGGCGACGCTCATAATGCCAGGTACGCCATTTATGGTCTGCTGATTGCCCTGGGCGCACTCTACAAACATGTACCCGTAGCTATTTTGGCCAAACAGATCAAACCCAGCACTAATCAGCTCATCTCCGGCATGTTCACCAATTGACGGAGATTGCTCCACTAGCTTTATTAGCTCCTGCACGTCTGCGATGAATTTTTCATCCCCGGTGAAGATCTTTACCACTGCAGTGTCCCTTCAACAACATTGCACATTACATACAATAGCGAATTTCCTTGCGTCTCATTACGCAGCTTTACTCCCGCACGAGCAGTGCGGGAGTAAAGACCCTGTAGACCTGTTGTAATCACTTAACTAACGCGCTTAGCACACTGCTAAGTAACCCCCATGGACCAAGTAGTTTGTCGGAGAGAGAAAGCAATGAGAAGACCCCACCCGAAAGCGGTTGCGCTGCAGGCCCGCTTTCCCAGGAAGGAATTCCTCCCTGCATGGTTGGGCTAAATAGGCTTCCCCCGCCCGAGGACGTGGCGGCCGCTCCCGTCGAAGCCGAGGCCTCTGCTCCACCGATATGCCCTGAAGAGCTGAAACCACCACTTGCGGAGCCAAAACTGCTCGGTTCAGACATGTAACCGGAGCTGGTGTACCCGTCAGTACCACCGCTCATCAGGTTCGCACCGCCGGACGACTCGCTCGCCCCAGCTGCTCCCGCATGAGCCGAGACCAGTGGCTGCGCAGTTGTAGCATTAGCGGGTTGTGTCGCGGCGCCTACTCCGGAATACGCATTTGTTGCTGGCGCCGCCGCGGCTCCGGCTCCGGCAGTTCCCGCACTACCAGTTGTTGCTGGCGCCGCCGCGGCTTCGGCATTTCCCATGCCGCCCGTCGTTGCAGGGTGACCGTTAATTATTGCACCGACCTGGTTACCAGCCTCCTGCAACTTCGGTATCACTGACCTCAACCCGTCAGGCGACTGCAAGAACGAATCAGGTCCTTCAACCAAGTTGCGGGCTGACTGCGTTACTGCACCGATCGCATTTTGCGCATCGGCGGGACTAATGTGTGTCAGTGGATTATCCCACTGGCCGGTAGTAAAGAGCTTATTTACCGAATTCCCTATCGCGCCAAGGACGTTCTTGACTGAACCACTATCTAAGGCGGGTTTTATGGCGCCCATAAACATCTGCGATACACCTGTGAGCTGAGGAGCGAAGGACGCTACCCAATTGCCACCGCTCACAACCGCCTGGAAGGCTTGCCCCAACACCCCGCCTGCAGCTTGTAATGCCGGCAAGAGGGAGGCGCCGATCTTGAGCAAATTATCAATGGTTAGCTGCCCGTTGACACCCATACGCATCACTTGGTCTATAGCCTGCAGGCCTGATACTACGGCACTCGCAACGGCCACCCAGCCTCCGCCCATAAACATCGCCACAACGCCAAGTACAACGGACACCGCCTTTAGGACCTCCATGAGTCCCCGCCAAAAATCCGAGTACAGCAACTTTTCGATCCCCTTGAGCTTGGGAGTTTCCTCATTTGCTGCCCTGATCTGGCTGACCACTTGCGCCGCGGCTGAGTTGTACTCTTCTTTGACCATCTGTACCTGCGCTTTTGCCTCAGACAGGCGACTAGACGCATTTCCAAGCTGGCGTTTATAGCTTTCCAATTGGGAGCTCGCACTAGATGAGCCTTCATGGGCGCGCTCAGCCAGCCCCATGATCTGGCTAATCGCTCCGCCAATGCAGCGACTATCCGTGTGTGCCTGCTCTGCCTCGTTTAGTGCATGCTCCGCCCTGAAGCGCAAGGGATCAATGTATCTCTCCCACGACCTCAGTGCCTGTGCCACCTTGTGGAATCCGCCAGCGAACTGGCGGAAGTCCCCAGGAAGCTTCTCGGACTTTTCTTGGATCTTGTTAGCCCACTGCCCCTGCTGGGCGCCGGTAGGACTACCACCGAGTAACGCCGAAGCATGTTCGAAAATGTCGCCTAAACGCTGGTACCTCTGGCTGAGCACAGCAATTTCACTGCTATCTCCGGGAATCGGATTAGATGACTCCCCAACAAGATGCCAATTTCGCTCCATCGGATTCTCCAAGTCCTATTTACCCGTGACACGCACAGAGCTGGTGATCAATGCGAACAGCTCGAACAGTGTCTCGGCAACGTCTATTTGCGGGCTAATCCCGGTCGTGACCAAAACTTGCCCCGCAGTTGGGATAAAAGTACGAAAATGCACGAGCTTCGTATCCGCTGGCCCGTCACCCGTCAAAGACCGCGCAGAGGCAACCGCAGCCGCTTGAATGCCACGCCCTAGTTCCGGCACATCGACAGGTATTAGATCCATAACTTCGTCGTCCGCCAGGGCTTCCTGCTCTTCTAGAAGAGTCTCGGAAATGACCTCTAGCTCTTCATCTATCTCACCAAACGCGGAAGCCGGCGGCATGATCGAAACCATGAACGTAGCCATCAAATTGTCTACGCCCTGCGGATCCGGATTGGTTGTATACGCTAGCCTGACCCCAGAATTCCAGGCCTGCTCGTAAGCATTAGAAAGACCTTGCCGAACCTTCGGATAGACTTCGTGCCAGTTAGCAACCGTGTTGCGCATGGGATTCAGTACCTTGAATAGCTGCGCGTCACGCCGGTCAGGATCAACGTCAATTCGTTCCCACCCAGCGGGCGGGATGAAAGAAATAGTTAGTTCGTCCTCGGCAGTGCTCATCGGCTCCCACCACCTGTATTTGCTGTAGCGCCCTGCGCTTGGGAGCCACTCCGAGCGGCTTGAGCCATTTGATTGTCTGCCTCGGTAGTGCCCTTAGAGACATTCTCCAGATACTGCGAATAATTTTGTACTTTTTCCTGATACTTATTCCGAGTCTTTTGTACTTCGGCATTAAAATCAGTAAGCTCACGGATAATATCTGGATGGCCCACATTATGCTTTGTAGGCTCCATGTCTTCATTATCCCCAAGGCTCAATACTTGCCTAATATTAGAAAAAGTATTTTGCAATTCGTCCAGCTCTGCCTGGTCAACTTTTAGGTCTGACATTGCCCCTCCGGCACTTTTGTTGGGCCCTGCCCGCTCACCCGGAGGGCAGGACCCAATGCGCGATTAGTTAGTTCAGACCGGATGCCAGCGAGGAATCCAGCTCAGACATCGACTGCTGCGCCTTGTTCAGGAACTGCGACATACCAGTAAGACCCTGCACCGCAGACTTAGCACCCTGAGTGAACTCGCTGTAAGAAGCCTGGAAAGCACCAGAAGCCTGATCAGTCTGAAAACCAGCCGAAACCAGCTGCTCCACCAAAGACTGCAACTTACCCAAAATACCCTCAAGCTCACCCTGACCAGACTGCAACTGAGAAGCAACCTGCTGCAGCTCAGCATAAGTAACATTCATGTTCGCCATGGAAATACTCCAAATCAAAATAGTCGGTTTCCCAAAACAGCCGGCAAGATCACCGACCCAAAACCAACCCTAACCACCCCAAAAACCCCACAACAGACCCAAACAACGAATACACCTAAAAACAACCCCCAGTTCACCAACCGTTAACGTTGTTTTCTATATCCGGTCGAATATAGGCGGTATTCATGCCCGCATAAATGACATTAATGCCGCGCACACTCATCGGGCAGAATTATCAATAACCCTATTTACCACTGCCGACATATTCCCAAACATGATCTGGTCGCGGACGTCCAATCCTACGACGCCTTTGCACCGGTCCTGCCGCCTCCCGCTGGCGTAAACAACATCCGTACCATTAGCGCTACCGGCGTCCTCTATCCATGGGAAGCCGTCGCCATCCAACCCGAATATGAAATGCACCCGCGAAACCTGCGGATCCTCCACGCGCACATACTGGTCATAATCGGCAGTACCCGTCTTTCCTCGACCACAGGCCCCCCGACTAGTAAAGGGCACCACCTGTCCATCAGAAAACTCGAGCACAAATTTGTGCGTCTCAGCCGGCTTTGGCGCCTTGGCGGAAGCGGTCTGACTTTTTACCTCCCAAGCCTTAGTTACCCGATTCTCGACCGGGGTCGGCAATCTAGGAATCTCGGCGAACACCCTAGCAGGCCTAGCCACCGGTTTTATCCCCTCAGACTTCTTCTTCCTAAACCAACCGAACCACTTCATGAACGCTTCCCCTTAGTGGTCGCGCCACTAGACGCCACCTGCATGGCCTCATTCAGACGCCCAATGTGCACAAAACCGCGTCCCGCAGGGCCTTCACTGTTTAGCTGCGCCCTCTTCAAGCGAATTCCAATAAGATCCTGGTTCAATACGTCGTCCGGGCGCAGCAGGATGCCCATCTTCAACCCCCGCACGCGTACGCCCCAGGTGTTAAAGCCCATCGGGAACTGTTCAGTGTCACCAGCAACCACAAAACTGGCTCTAGAATCATCCAAGCGACCAATACTGTCGCGCAGCCAGTCACCAGCCGGGGCCTCCTTCAACAACTGGGCGTCGTCTACCGCAATAAGCGTGCGCTGGGGGCTGCCGTCAGCGCCGAGGATGTACGGTTCCAAAGCCTCGCGAGTAAAGTCGGTGGGCAGGGTAATCAGCCGTTCCACCCCGGGCCGGTCCGCAAAACGATGCAGCATATTCCTCTTGGGAGCCACAATCACCACTCGGTATCCCGCCCGCAGCCCAGAGTTGATTGCCGTAGCGAGCGCGGTCGTCTTGCCAGCCTGAATAGACCCGTAGATAGGCAGCATGGGGACAGCCACCGGGTCGTAAGAGATGAGCGAGTTGTCGTCTCCGCCGACGCCCAAGCTCAGTCGAGGCCAATTGAGGTCAGCAGGTTCAGGCAGCCCTTCGACCTCTTCGCGTTCCCAGACACGTTCGACAGAAATATCTGTAGGCAGCTCCTCTACCGCAAAAGGCCGAAGAGACTTGGGCAAATCCAGATACTTCTCGCGGAGCTTGGTGCCCAAAGCACGAATCCGCTCCGACTCCTCGCGACCGCTGAGCTCCTTGCCAATGGTGGCAATCTGCAACTCTGCCAAATCCTCAGAGCGGAACCCCCGCCCTTCAGTCATGTTCTCGGGAACTTCGCGCACCTTCATGCCGATCAAGGTGTAGTCAGAAGGCTCCACCAGTTTCAGCAGAATCTTCGTTTCGGCCAACGTAGACATGCGGCCGCTCAGCAGCGCCCTGTCACCCGACACAATAAAGTGAATACCCACTGACGGGGCTTCCCGCATCAAGGATTGAATGCGCGTCAACATGGTGCCCGTGTCGTAAGTTTCGTACGTCGAATGAAAGCCTTCCCAAGAATCCAACAGCACAAACACGTGCGGGATCGCGGCCTCGCCCTCGGCTAAATTCTGGTTGTATTCGTCAATATTGGAATAGCCATCCCTAGAAAGCATAGCGGAACGCTTCCCCTGCTCCGCCTCCAGCTTGCGCAAGAGCCGATCTATCTTCTGCGTTTCCCCACGGTTAGCTACGGCTCCCACGTGCGGCATAGCCTTCAGCGGCCCCAGTGCACCATTTCCCGCATCAATACAGTAAAAGTGGCATTGCGCAGGGGAGTACAAGGAAGCGGCAGAAAAGGCGATAGCGCGCAGCGCAGTGGACTTGCCGGTGCGGGAGGTGCCCACTATGTACAGGTTGCCAAACGAGGCCGCATCGATGGACACAGCGTGCTGCTTCTGCGCCTGAGGGTAATCGCCCAATGCAAACGGAATGCGGATCCCCTGTCCACCGACCCGCGGCAAACTGGCCAGCGCAATGTTGTCCTGCAAGGCCGGCAGCCACGGCTCGCGCTGCGGTGGAAAATGCAACCGCTCGTTCACCTGCACGATCGCATCCACCAGCATCTTCAAATCCGTAACAGCTACGTCTCCGCGCGTTTTCTTCGCCTCGGGGCGACGCGGCGGGGCGGCCCCCAACTTCACAAACGGAACCGACCGCATGAACGGCTCCTTGGCAGAGTGATCTACCAAGTCCTCGGCCTTGATATACCGCCCTCCAACACGCGCGGACTGGAACGGAATCAACGAGGACGAACCGAGCCTTACTACCGCACGTCCCGGAGTGTTCTTCGAAATAAGAGCGGCATCTTTGGCATCGATTACGTCCTGGCTTTCCTCGGCATCAGTCATGCGAAGGGCAATGCGCAAGTTAGTGTTCGCCCTAATTTCTGGGGACACCACACCGCCCGGCCTCTGGGTGGCCAACAGCAGGTGAATGCCCAGCGAACGGCCCCTCTGAGCTATATTCACAAGGCCGGTAACGAAGTCTGGCAGCTCGCGAGCCAGCGAGGCAAACTCGTCGATAACGATCAGCAGGCGGGGAATCTCGACGGCTTCGGGCTTCGTAGCCCGCAGGTCGATGTAGTCTTCCAAGTCCTTGGCACCTACTTGTGCCAACATGTGCTCGCGGTAGGTTAATTCGGCGCTAAGGGAAGTCAGCGCGCGCACAACCAGGTGATTATCCAAGTCGGTAACCATGCCCACCGTGTGCGGCAAATGAACACAGTCTTTGAAGGCCGCACCACCCTTGTAGTCAACCAAGACGAAGTTCAGCGCATTCGGGGTGTTAGCCACCGCCAGGGACGCTACCAGGGACTGCAGCAATTCCGACTTACCAGAACCGGTGGTGCCCGCAATCAGGCCGTGAGGGCCATCTTTTGAAATATCTAACCCGAAGGCGCCGTCCACGGACTCGCCGATCACACATGCTGTAGATCTAGGACTCGACGCCCACCTGCCCTCGATCTCGTTTGCGGTAGGCGTTAGCTCCAGAAGATTCAGCAGTCTGGATTGATCAGGGATCGCAAGCTGGGCCGCATCTGGGCTGCCATCCTCGATGGGAGCTAGAGCTAACGCCACCGAATCCAACCACCTGTCTGAAACCAAGTCTGGCATGACGTCGGTAATATCCTTGCCCAGGTTTGACGCCACAGTCAGGACGCCGCCCTCGGCAGTGACCACAGTTTCACATTCTTCGGGGAGCAGCCGTTCGTCGGCATCCACGCACAGCATGAACATGCCTACCGTCGGCCCCTCCTTGAGCAGCCGAATGGTACCCGGCATCTGGCGGAGCAGGTGCGCGTGCTCCATGATGACCACGATGTGCGAACCCGCCCAAGTATTCATTGACCGATTGCGCTTTTCCTCAGCGCGCGCATCCAAGATCGACACCAGTTCGGAAATGCGGTGGGCCACCTGCTCGGCGGTAATACCAATCGTGCGCACAGCCCCCTGCCCAAGCTGGGGAATGAAATGGGGAATCCACTGCGCAAAATGCCAATTTATCGAGGGCGTGCCCGCAGCTTCCACCTTCTCGTTTGCCCTGGGTGCAAGCAGGTACAAGCCCAGGTCCCTAGTGGAATGCAGGGCAGCCAGCTGCGCCACCGCCCATTTAAGGACCGGAAAGATAATAGCGGTCTGTCCGGTGAAGCCGACACAGCCCGATTCGGTCAAGGATACGGACACGGGGAAGCGCTCCAGCTCCCACTGTTTGACGCGCTCAAAATCTAACTTCGACGGGTCAGTGAGCGTAATGTGCGAATTCACCACTCCGGTGCCCACGCGCAATCGCAGCCATGAATCATCCGCTGGCCTGCGATTCCATAGGTGGGAGGTATGTCTGGTGCAAATGTCTAACACCTGAGAAGCGTCGGGGAATTCCACCCGCGAGTGCGCTTCTTCGCGAGCCACCGCGTCGCGCGCCTCCTTCTGGGTTTTGGCTTTGGATTCGCGGTATTTTTCCATCTGCCGTTTGAAAGATTTGCGTCTTTGCGAGTTCCCGGTGAAGTAAGAACCAACTATCATCAGGGGGCTCATCAAGCCGAACGCCAAGAAGATGTAGTTGTGCATGAAGTAGGCCAGCCCAAGGCACAGGATTAGGGGTAGCGCGGCTGTCAGCCAGGGCAGCGAAGACTTGTCGGGTTCAACCGGCTTGTTTGGCAGAGAATACTTCTTGTCTTCGATCTTTTGGCGAATCTTTGGAGGCCTGGAATAGAGCCACTTTCCGGGTTTCGAGGTCGTATCTATGGGGACTGGTTCGCCGCGGGTGGTTGTGACTGTCACGATGCAGTCGGGGATCGATATTTCCTGCCCGGGGTCTACTTCGGTGGGTTCGGTGATTTCCTTACCGTCGACTCGTACCCCAGAGGACAGTTCGACCTCTTTTTTCTTCCGCCCGAAGCGCTTCTTTTTGGTAGCTATGCGCTTGGCTTTGACGTTAGGGAATACAGACACGGCCCCGTCTGCCCCGATATTCAGCATGAACTCTGAGTCCAGGGAGGCCTCGTCGGGGTCAAGGAAGGAGGAGATGGACAGTGTTCCGCTGCTAACGTCAAACACTTCACCCGTGCGAGCTCCACTGAGGAACCGCAGTTGCACCGTGCCGTCCTTTTGGTCAGTGCTGGCGTAGGGCATGAGCGCCCGCTCACCCTGCGGGTACAGCGAGATCCATGACCCTTCCCGCAGTCCCACTTCGGCAAGGGTTTGCTCGGGCCCAACCGCGCGCCCGTCTACCGCCACCCCGCTTTTTGCAGGTTCGGCCACGCTGATCTTTCCGAGGGCGGGAAACACCTCCTGTATTGGGGTGTTGTCTGCGCAATCCAAGTACACGGTGTAGCGTGCGTCAGCATGCGCGTCGTGGACGGTGATTAGCCCTTTCATGTTTGTCCTCTATACGCCGAAGGGGTTGTGCCGGTAGGCCAGCCTGCGGCGGCGGCGCACCAGGGCGACTATCAGTGCAATCAGTCCGATTCCCACCAATGCTGCGCCTACTAGGACACCGGCTAGTAGTAGCGGGTTGGCTAGAAGGTAACGCCAGAAGCTCCTTGCAACTACCACGTTGGAGTAGGAGGCCACCGACTCGTTGCCTGCCTTATCCTGCACTCGCAAGGTGATGTCGTGGGGCTGAGCGTCCGCTGCCAGCTTGTACGCGGGAACGTTCTTGTCCAGCTCGGCGCCGTCCCATGTGCGCACTACCTGTCCGTCGACCTCGATCTGTGCTGCGGACAGCGCCAAGTTGTCTTTCGCATTGACGTCGATGTCCTTGGACTCGTCGTAGTACACTTTGTTGGATTCAAGTGCTCCGGTGCGCACCTGCGGTTTCTGTTTGTCTATGGCAAACTTCAGTTCCGCCGTGGCATTGTGCGCTTCGTTCTTCTTATCCATGGTGTTCTGCGACAGGTTGCCTGCCTTGTCTATGGAAGAGAGGAGCACGCGGTAGTAGCCAGCCTTATTGAACAGCTTTGCGGGAATCGTATATTTGGTAGCACTCCACCCTGCCTTGGTGGTCTGCCCAATGCGGGAATACGATTCGGGGCTAAGCGTTTGCAGCTGATCGTTCTTGGCTACCTGCACCTGGGTCAGGTTATTTTCGAGGCCGGATACGTTCACCTCTGTGACTTGGACGTTTTGTGGCGCGTCCAAATATTTGCCGCGCAGGTTGCCGGTATTTCCCTCAAATAGGTAGGTAGAGCCGAAACGGTTTACCGAGAAGGTCTTCATTACCTCCGTGGAATTGCCGGCCATGTCTGTGACCTTGGCATTTAGCTGGTAGATGTCATCTATCTTGGGGTCGCGATCGAAATCGTCATAGATTATCTCTTCGTGGTTGTCCGATTCCTTTGTCCTGGTTAGCAGGTCGGTAACGGCTCCGCGGTAGTTGCCATTCAGCCTGTATTCGACCCTGGAATGGTCCAGGTTAGTGTCGTCAGCTACCACCGTCGGCCGTACCGTTCCAGAATAGGCTGTAAGGTTTTCGACTCCACCGATTTTTATCTCGGGTTTGGTCGTGTCAATGACAAATTCGGGTTCCTTTACTTCGCGGGCCGCATTTCCTGCCATGTCAGTAGACTTCGCCAGCAGCGCGTAGTGGGATTCGCCCGTAAACGGAATGCGCATGCTCCAGGTGTCCTTACCCGTCTTCGCCCAACTGCCCGAGGGCGCCCCGGTTGGCTTCCCCGCATCGTCTCGGGCCTGCACCACAACCGGGGAATCGGCCTGCGAGAAGTTGCGGTCAACAATCGTCACCGTGGCGGTACGCGGGTGGTTGTAGTACATGCCGTTGGTGGGGTGGTTATTGTCAAAAGTGACTGTCAGCTGGGGCTCTAGCTTGTCGAGGACGAATTCGTCCTCGACCGCATTCGACTTGCGCCCAGCTAGATCAGTAACTTCCGCACGTAGCTTCCAGTTACCATCCGCGTCGTAGCGGTGCCGGTACACCCACGTCATCTTGTCACCTGACGGGTTTTCGAACTGCTCTACAGGCACGGTGAAGGTATTGCCGTCGCGGCTGTTGGTAACTACCACCTGCGCCCTGTCTAGCTTGCGCAGCAGGTCAAAGTTAGATTCTTTGACGGTCACCGTGGCTGTTCGGTCAGCTTTGTAATACTTCTGGTTACGCGCATTGTTATTGTCAAAGGCAACCTCTACTGTTGGAGCAGATTTGTCTACAACAACTCCCACCGGACACTTGCCTTGCTTGTCAGTGGGCAAATTAGAATCCTTGAATTCTCCAAGGTAACCAGTGTCGGCGGGATTGCCTGCCTTGTCAGTTAGCCCAATAGCGGTCTGATCAAAACGCAACCTCTGACTGTCACCACTCATCCGGAAAGTAGCAGTACCAATCATGTCCGCTTTCACGGCTTTGTACTGCAACTTTGGCTTGGGGTTGCGCTCTTGGTTTGCAAGTACGTTAGAAAAACCTAGCGCAGGCTTAGCAGAGTCAGCCATATTAGATTCGTAGTACTTGAATCCGAGTGCTTTATCGTCAATACCAGAGACGGTATCCTCAATTTCCCCCAGTGTTGCTTCGAAAGTCGAAGAAGCGAAAATCCATGGTGCATGTACCACCTCGGTGGGGCTTACCTGCAACTTCCCTAGTTTCGGGCCGGTGTAATCGATGGTGAAGGATTTTTCGACGCTACCTTCCGTCTTCTCTTCAGCGAATCCGCGATAGGCCCACTTCAGGTTGTATGCGCCCTCCTTTGGCATCTTCGGGTTATCTTTTGCCCTTGGCAGCTTAATCCCGTCAAGCTGCCACCTGTCGCCCTCTACCTGCACAAATTCGTTAAAGCTAAACTTTTGCGGCACCACCTGATATCGATTAGCTGGGTCTTTGGGGTGCTCTTTCAGCTCAATTGAAAAGAAATCCGCAGGCAGATTCTCTTGCGTCACATACAACGGGAACCAGCGGTCAGAAACGGTGTAGCTTATGTTTACGTCGCCGCGGTAATACAGCTCTGGATTCGACGATTCAGGCGTTCCTTTAGCCTTCTGCACCCTCACCTGCGCACCTTGCACCGAGGTCTCGCGGCGGTCTACCACCAGTACGTCATACTTGACCTTGTCACCCAGGATCTTTGCCATGGGCACCTCTAGCACGTTGCCGGCGTTGTCAGCGATGTGGACCTTGATCTGATCCATCCTGTACAAACCCTCTGCATCGATTTGGAAGGCCGCCAAGTTGTTCCTGTCGGGCCCCACAAGCTCGCCTCCAGGATTGTCGGGTGTCAATGTCTTTGCGGGACCAATCTCCTTTCCCGTCAAGTCTCTAGGGGCAGGCAGTTCTACCCGCAATGTCGCCTTGTTCAGACCCGAGGTGTTTGGGGTGTCCGAAAAACGGTCAGCCCCATTCTTCTGCTTGTCTTTCAGCTGCCCTTCCGGCAGCTCATCCTGTAAATAGAACGCGTACTGAGTTGACCCCTCCGTTTGCGAGACCACCATGGCAGAAAGGTTCTGGTACGGATTGTCCTTGATTTTCAGCTTGGGGATCTTCGGAATGAATTTATTGTCGCCGGATTGGGACGGCCCGTTCTTGAAGCTCACCTGCGGTTTTTTCCCGTCAAGGATCACCGACCCTGGGTTGAAAAGTCCCAACGGTTCTTCGTCTGAGGGCGAGAAGGTGTATTTACCGTTTCGCTGCTTCATGTCGGTATCTGGGGACTTCACCGATCCAAATATCTTGTCGGGGCATTTGTAGTAGTAATAGCCGTCTGGGTTCAGCTTAGGTAGTTCGGTGTCTTTTTCTACTGGGCACACATCTACCGGACCAACTACCTCGCCCGGCTCGCCCTCTTCGCGCGTTACCCTAAGCAGATTAATCTTCTCGGACTCCGACTGATGCTGTACTAGCGTGGTGCGCAGCTCTTCAATCTTGTCCGCAAACTCCTGTTTCTGCGACCGCACGTACACGCTAGAATCGCGGGCAACATAGGTAGGAACGTCAGCTTGGGATGCACGCTTGCCAGCAACTATCTTCTTGTCCACTACTACCTGGACGTCAGATTTTTCCTTCGATCTAATCTGAATAGAACTTGGGAAGGGAATATCATTCATATTCCGTTCGCGAATCGTAGCTGCAGTTTTAGTGTTCCGGTTACCCGCCTTGTCGGTGGCGCTTATTTTTAGACGGCGAAGCTCGTACTTGCCCGGCTTGGACAGCACAATGTCGTAGTTGAACTGCTTATTTTTTTCAACATGTAACGGGCTACCTGCGTAGCTTGCAGTTATTTTCGGGTCTCTGATCGGATCCGCATGCCCAGTAGCTACTCCTTCAGGCACCTGATCTTCGGCAGCTACCCGAATACGGCGGGGGCCGGTGACAGTTATTTCCTGTCCGTCTTCACGAAGAGGCTCGTCGCTCCCTTCTACTATATACACGATGCCCGTAAAACTAGGAGCAACGGCATCGACTACAGCCGACACAGTTTTGTTCGTCTTTTCGTCCCACCCGTCTTGGTTAACTATCGCCTCAGCGGGCCTAGCCGTAAAGGTCAACTTCGTGCCGTCCGCTTTATTTGGCACAACAAACCTGGCAAGGTGATCTGTGGAGGTAGCCGGTGTCCAGTAAGTAAGGGGATCATCGGACTTCTTCAGGAAATGTATTGAGGACAGGGTAGCCCACTCTTCCACCTCCTCGCCTTTCATACCCACTTCAACTACGTCGCGATTATCCTGCCGCTTCTTGTCAAAATCCTGGAAGTATTCGTCTCTTACAGTGGCGCCAACATAGATCTCTTGCCCGCCCCTCAACGTTTTGCCTTCATATGGTCGGATAACCTTACCTTCCTTGGTGTACAAAGACACTCCCAGGATGGGTTTCACCTTCGCAGGAGAATTTGTCGGCTTAGGCGAATTAGGGGAAGTTGGCTCCTTGGTAGTAGACGCCTGCGAGGAAGGTTCAGCAATGTTTCCAGGCGTCGGTTCATCTGCCGCGAGCGCACTAAATCCCAATGCGGCCAGTGATCCTAGTGCGAGCAGAAACGACGTTAAAGCTGCCAGTACAAAGCGGCGAGTCAACAACATTATTCTTCCCTTCCCACTACAGCCGTGGAGCCGGAAGAGGCAAGCGAGGTTACGCCCTCGTCGTCTACTTCCTGGACCAGGCCTTCCCCGGCCAGTGAAGTCTTATCTTCATCGGGGTCAATGGCTGGTTCGTCTACAGAATGAACCTGGATTTGCTGCGGTTTTGGCCGCAGACTGGTTACTTCTTCGGCTGCTACCGCCCAGGTGCCCCGGCGCTGTTTGCGAAGCTTGCTAATCTCCTCGGCCATCCGCTTGCCGTTCCTAGAATCGCGCACCTGCGCAATATCGAGTTTGCGGTATAGGTAGGCGGCTATAAGCGCAAGCACAATGGCTAACGCAAGAAAAATGCCAGCTACGGTCTGCCACTGTGCGGAGCTCATTTGGCCTCCCCTTTTACGTCCACGAAAGCGTTCTCGATTGCTGCCTTGGTCGGCCCGAATGCCTTCGTCGCCTTCTTCTTCTGCTTCTCTAGGTGGTCAGTTGTGGGGGTTACCTTACGGGCCATGGTCTCTACTTTCTTCTCAAGAGACGTCATGTCGTTCATGGCTACCTTGTCGGCCCTGAAGTTGCGCGGGTACACCTGCAAGGCATCCAGTACAAAGTTGGCCACCTCGAGCTTTACCACCGAGTTATTTTCTTCTGAAGCGATATCTACTAGCCGCTGCAAGGACCCGAAGTAGGGCTTGTAATGGCCGGCATCTGATCCCTCGTTGATCAACGGCACAATCTGGGAGTTGAAATCTGCGATGTCGGCATACACGGAAGCAATGCGATTGTTTTTGAACATCTTGTCGTCTGCCGCATAGTGCATCCACTTTGAAGCGTTTCGAATTCGCGCATACCGAACCAGCTGTTCGTCGTTCATGTTCAGGCCATTAGCCTCATCCCCCAAAAGGGATTGGTCAGCGTAGTAGTACCAGTAGAGTTTTCCGGTATCAAAAGCTAGCTGCGACCAGGACTGTTGATCTTTTTGCAGGGACTTCGAATGTTCGGTTAGGGCAGAGTTATAGGTGCGTTCTTCATCCCCATCAAAACGATTATCCGCGGTAAAGCGGTCCATCAGTGAATAGTAGGGATCGGGATCCGCCGGTTTTACGTCAGCCGCCTTCAAGTAGTACTGCAGTGCTTCATCCTTCTCAGAAATCTGATCGCCCGTTTGCATCAGCGCGTTGAAATCGCGCGAATTCGCCCAGTACCCAAGCCCCCAACAAATTAGCGCTAGTGCCAAACAAACCCCAGCCGCAATAAGGGTTCCCAAAAATTTCCACCATCGTCCCGCAAGGCCACGCTGGTATTCGTCGTCGGCTTCCTTGTAATGCGCGAGGGCGTAAGCCATTTCTGCGCCATTTTGGTAACGCAGTTGCGGGTCCTTCTGGGTGGCCTTGCCAACGATTCGCTCGAATCCCAGTGTTAGGTCGGGGTCAACTTGCCGCAGCGGAACCAGCCCATCGTTCTTTGGGTGCCTACCAGTGAGCAGGTAGAAAATGGTGGCGCCGAGCGAATAAATGTCGCTACGCGTATCCACGCTCTTAGCATCCTTGAACTGTTCCGGGCTACCAAAGCCGGGGGTACCCAGTTCCCGGGAGTCGCCAAGTAAAGCCTCGCTACTTTCCGGGGAGCCGACCTCTTTAGCAATACCAAAGTCGATGAGTTTTACCGTCCCATCCGGAGTGACCATGATGTTCGACGGTTTGATATCGCGGTAAACTACCGGGGGTTTGCGCCTGTGCAAGTAATCCAACACGTCGCAGAGCTGAATACTGATGTCAGCAACCTGGTCTTCTTCTAAAGGGCCGTCATCCTTCAGGATCTGCGCCAAGGTCCGCCCCTCCACGTAATCCATTACTACGAACAGCGAACCGGATTCTTCGATCAGGTCAACGATGCGCGGGATAGCAGGGTGATCAAATTGCTTGATCATATTCGCTTCCACAGTAAGAGACCTGACCACCATGTCGCGGCGAGTAGCATCCGACATGTTCTTAATCTGCTTTACTGCCCACTGTTTATTCAGCGACGAGTCAATGGCCAAGTAGACCTCGGACATTCCGCCCGAACCAATCTTGGTCAGGATCTTGTAGCGTTTGCCCACTACTGTGTCCGTTGCGACCACAGTGCTCCCCTAGATGTATGTATTTACCTAAGTCCTGCTGGCGCCAGCCGCATAGGTTCAAAAGGCCCAGCGGACATACAGAGGAAAACTACCGTCTTTCGGTTAAGTTAAAGTGAACGGAAGGCGAAAAGTAGCCAGACGTGAATGTGATGTGCGTCTGCTCGCCTGCACCTGAGAAATCCTTTCTCGCATCTAACCTGACAAGGCGTATACGATAGCGCTGCACACGTTTATTGCATTCTTCGTGAAGACCAATGAAAACAAAGCTGAACACCGATCGTTCTACCGGCACCGTCACTTTCACCGTAACGCTGCCCGCCACCCAGCCCCTAGATCATCTGGCGGCGCAATGGCTAGCAGGAGACCCATCTGATCTGCTCGCCACTTTTCGTTACGAAACTACCGAAAAAGGCAGCTTCCTTTACTACAACGCCACTGACCTGTTACCGCTAAAAGGCATACTGCGGGGCAAACACATCACCGAAGGATTCGCCCGCAACCTCCTCCTCACCGCCTGCGACGCCATTGAACTGTGCACTAACAACCACGTAAACCCCAAAGGCCTCCTGTTCGCCCCTAGGCACGTGTTGATCGCCCCCGATACAAAACTTGCCAGCTTCATCCTGATCACCTCGCTGATCATCGACAAATCTGGGCGCGACAGTCTAGGGCAGCTAATAAACGCACTAATCAAGGCTGTTCCTTCGCACGCCCGCGCCCTGGCGCCACTGCGCGATTACGCGTTCGCCTCGCCTGCGCCCTCGCCTGACAAGATGCGGCAATTCATTTGGCAGGCCTTTTCAGATTCGGCTACCTCTTCTTCCGCCGCCGCACCTGCAACAAAACTTCAGTTACCTGCTGCGACAAAGCCCCAGCAGCCCTCCCCGACGCCGGATGATGCAACCGTCATCCCAGCAGGTGATGCCACAATTTTGAAAGTTCCTCAGGAAAAAGAACCTACCCCTGTTAGCGCTCCCGCTCCAGAACGCACCGCCTTCACCGTCACTCGCATACGCGATGGACGCATGGCAATAGCGCGGATGCGGCAAGCTGTCATAGGCCGCTCCGCCACCTGCGACATCCACATGGGGGGAAATTCGGACGTATCACGAAAGCATGCCCAGATCGACGTGCTACCGGACGGAACC
This sequence comes from Actinomyces sp. UMB0138, assembly GCF_002849225.1. Lineage (GTDB taxonomy): Bacteria > Bacillota > Negativicutes > Veillonellales > Veillonellaceae > Veillonella > Veillonella parvula_H. The sequence goes on along the minus strand of NZ_PKMC01000002.1, from coordinate 284,616 downwards.
TTCCAAATATCTGATCTAGGTTCCACCAACGGCACGTTTGTGGGGGGCCGCCGCCTGTCCGAGGGCGCCAAAGCGACGCTTCAAAGCAGGGACAAATTTGCCCTATCTAAAGACGTATTCGTCATAGAAACGCTGCAGCAAAAAGGCTCCAGCCCCGCAAAAAATTGGCGGGCGTGAACAGCAACCGTCCACGCCCGCCAATTCAGCAAATACTAGTCCTCGCTGTACAAGGAGGATCCCTGAGTCTCACGACCCAGCCAAGCTGCGGCCGACGCGAGGCACATACCAATAGCAAGCATGATCCACGCAGGCAGCCAGCCGCGGTGACCAGGCTGCACGATTGCAGCAGCAAGCGTAGGAGCAAATCCCACCAGCAACAAACCCACCTGCAAACCAACTGCATATCCGGTGGCGCGCACACGGGTCGGGAAAATTTCGGTAAACAGCGTGCCCTGTACCGAGTTACACACGTTCGCCGCGCACATAACACCAAAGAAGGCTAAAGAAATGTACAGGTAATTGCGAGTTTCAATCGCCGCAAAGAAAACAAAGAACATTGCACCAATAACCAGTACACCAATGCCAAATACCGGCCTGCGGCCAATACGGTCAGACAGGGCTGCCCCAGGAGGACCACATACCAGCGCCGCCACCGACATCGCACTAATAATTGCCAACATCTTCGGCGCAGAGAGTTGCTGATAATCAACCGCATAGCTGACGCTAAATACCGTAGACATGGAACCGGTAAGTGTCATCAAGGTACAGAAAATTACGCGCAACACCGCTTTCCAGTGCTTAGTAAATACCTCAATTAGCTGGGCTTTCGTGGACAATGTAGAAGCTTCGTCCTCGGCGCTTTGATATACCGGAGCGTCGCCAACAGTACGGCGAATATACAGAGTAAATAAAGAAAGGGGGCCAATAATCCAAAACGGAATCCGCCAGCCCCACGAAAGCAAGAATTCTTGCCCGAAAGCGGTAACCGGAACGAAAGCTGCAGATCCCAAAGCAGTGCCAGCCGCAATGCCCAACATAATCCACCCCGAGTACAGGGCGCGCTTGTCGCTAGGTGCATGCTCAGACGCCAAGGTCATGGCCGCAGCCTGCTCACCACCTGCAGAAATGCCCTGCGCAAGGCGCAGGACAACAAGCATAATAGGGGCTGCAATACCAGCAGTCCTTGGGGTGGGCAGACAGCCAATCAAGAAAGTGGCAGCCCCCATCAATGTTAACGTGTAGATCAGTGTTTGGGCGCGCCCATGGCGGTCCCCAAGACTTCCAAAAAGAACGGCACCAACCGGCCGGGCGACGTAGGCTAACCCAAAAGTAGCGAACGATGCGATAGCTGCTCCGCGTTCCCCCATGGATTCAAAGAACAAATGCGAGAAAACCAGCGCCGATGCGGTGGCAAATGCAATTAGATCGAAATATTCAATTGTCGATCCCATAAAGCCCGAAAATGCTGCACGCTTCGCTACGCGCAATTGTTCGGGATCCATTTCGGCAGCAGTCGGCCTTTCTAACTGTTGCGTCGATGACAAGGGAAACCTCCGGAAGTAGACCACAACAAATACCGCAACCAGTCTAAACCTAAATCCACGGCTGGCTGAAAAATATAACGCATTTCATTTCAGCCAAGCCGTGGAATATATTTAGCCTGTTCAGTTAGCTATTCCGAGCTAATCTCTAAGCTCGACTTACCACTGTTCCTCCGGACGTCCTTCCTCCGCCCACAGAGTGTGGAAGATGCCTTCCTTATCCACACGCTTGTAGGTGTGCGAACCAAAGAAGTCGCGTTGCCCCTGAATAAGAGCAGCTGGTAGCCGTTTCGCACGAATCCCGTCATAGTAAGAAAGGGAGGAAGAGAACACGGGAGCTGGCGCACCATGCAACGCAGCCGCAGCTACCACGCGCCGCCATGCGGGCAAGCACTCCTGAATCTTGTCGTAGAAGTAATCGTCAGCGATCAGCAAGGGCAGATCAGGATTCTTCTGGAACGCCTTAGTAATGTCGTTCAGGAAGCGGGCGCGAATAATGCAGCCACCTCGCCAAATGCGAGCCATGTCCCCATTTTTAATATCCCAGTCATATTCCTTAGCAGCCGCCTGGATCTCGTTGAAGCCCTGCGAGTAGGCCACTATCTTGGAGGCGAATAGCGCTTTACGCACGTCCTCGATGAAGGCATCGCGGTCCTGCACCTGCCATTCCTCTTCATGCCCTGCGAGGCCCTGGGCAGCTTCACGCTGCTCTGGCGAGGACGACAGGCCGCGAGCGAAGGTGGCCTCGCCAATGCCGGTAACGGGTACAGCCAGGTCGAGGGCGGTCTGCACTGTCCACATGCCCGTGCCCTTCTGGCCAGCGGCATCCTGAATCAGGTCTACCAGCGGTTTGCCAGTTTCAGTGTCAACCTGAGTTAGCACCTCTGCAGTGATTTCCATCAGGTAGGAATCCAGGTCGCCCTTGTTCCATTCGCGGAAAATATCGCCAACCTCTGCCGGCGTCAGTCCAAGGGCGCGGCGCAACAGATCGTACGCTTCACCAATAACCTGCATGTCAGCATACTCAATACCGTTGTGAACCATCTTCACGAAGTGGCCGGCCCCGTCAGAACCGACATGAGTGCAGCAAGGCTCACCTTCCACATGCGCAGAGATCTTCTCGAACATGGGGCCGAGGCGATCGTAAGCCCACTTGGATCCCCCTGGCATAATGGCCGGCCCTAGCAGTGCCCCTTCTTCTCCACCAGAGACACCGGCACCCACGAAATGCAGCCCGGCGGCCTTCAATTCTGCTTCGCGTCGGCGAGTGTCACTAAAGAGGGAGTTACCGCAGTCAACAACAATGTCGCCCTCTTCCATGTACTGCTTGAACTGGTCGATGCAAGCGTCCGTAGCCGAGCCTGCCTTAACCATAATGATTGCGACTCGCGGTTTTTCCAACGAAGCAATGAAATCCTCTACATTCTGGGATGGAATGAAAGTGCCCTCGTCGCCATAGTTTTCGAGAACTCGTTCAGTCCTGGCAAGAGTACGATTCGTAATCGCCACCTTGTATCCGTTGCGAGCTAGGTTCCGGGCCAAATTTGAGCCCATTACGCCCATGCCCATTACGCCAATGTCGGCCGATCCGGCCTGGGGTGTAGGGATTGCCATTACTTCTCCTTCAACAATCAGGTCAACACGAAGAATACTGTAAACGCTTAATAGCCTACCTAAGGCGGCCCCCCTGGTGGAGACCCCTTCAAAACATGGCTTACAAGGTAGAGGACGCCACCACACGGCAACGCCCTCTACTGTTTGGAAATCCTATTTTTCTTCGCGACGGGGGTCGCGTTCAAGAATTTCGGCTGCGGTATCGATATCGGAATACGTGTGTTTGATGTTCTCGATATCTTGGTACCACTCAATCCCCTTGCCGGTTAACATGACAATGTCTCCCTCAGTGGAGTTGAGGATGGCCTTACGCACCGCATCGCGGCGGCAGGTGGTTATCTCGGTGACGTTGTTCATGTCTGGACGGACCCTCTTAACCCCGCGAATCAGGTAGTCACGGATAGACTGGGGATCCTCGGTACGCGGGTTCTCGTCAGTGACCCACAAAATGTCAGCCCTACGGGCAGCCACTTCAGCTAGATCCTCGCGCTTAGAGGGATCCCTATCTCCGTCTGTACCAAAGACGATGACAACTTTGCCCTCAGTCATTTCGCGAACCGATTTTAGAGTCCAGTCCAACCCTTCCGGGGTGTGTGCATAGTCAGCAATCACCAGCGGTTGCCCCGGAGCAGGAGTCGGATTAACTTTCTGCATCCGCCCGGGAACCTGTTTAGCGCCCTCGACCGCCTTGATGGCGTCCTGGAGGGCGTAGCCTAACTGCACGCCGCAAACAATCGTTACCGCGCAATTTTGCACGTTCACTTCGCCTAAAACAGGGGAGGCGACCTGGCCGGTTTGCCCCTCCGGGCCGGTGAGGGTGAAGACTGTACGCATAGATTCTTGATCGGCGTGAATGTCGCTTACCTGCCAGTCTGCTTCGCTCTGGCTAAGCGCGGCCACAGTAACCGTAGGAATCTGACTCACCTGAGCCATCTTCTTGCCCCACTTGTCGTCAACACACACTACCGCGCGTTTGGCGTGAGCCGCGGTGAAAAGCTGCGCCTTAGCCGCAAAATAAGTATCCATGTCGCCGTAGTAATCCAGATGATCGTGTTGCAGATTCGTAAACCCAGCTACGTCAAAACAGATTCCGTCGACACGGTGCAACGACAAGGCGTGTGAGGAAGTCTCGATGACTGCTCCGCCTAGATTTTGTTCGCGCGCGGAGGCCAAGAAGCGTTGCAGCACGGGCGCCTCAGCGGTAGTGCGCGAGGCAATAATCTGGTGCTGGCCTACCGAGACCTCGTTGGTACCGCACAGGGCGGCGTGCGGATGATCCACGCCGAGCAGCGCTCTAAGTAAATAGGTAGTCGTAGTTTTCCCGTTTGTGCCGGTAACTGTCGCTGTCACCAGATCTTTAGCAGGGTTCTTATAAATCGCGCACGCGACAGGCGCTACCGCGCTACGAGGATCAGCCGTGGTAATTACGGGCACCGGAAAGTCTTTGCCTACTCGAGTTGCGCCCTCACTGTCGGTAATTATCGCTACCGCTCCATGACGTACCGCCACTGCTGCGTGTTCAATACCGTGATGGGAATAGCCCTTAATCGCAACAAAAACCCAGCCTTTATCAATGTCGTGGGTAGAAACACTAACCCCGGACACCTTGACTTTGCCTGCTTCAGCAGGGCCGTCCCAAGAAAGCCCTTCCAAAACTTCAGACAAACAAACGGGTGTAACTTTCGGACGAATATCGCAGATCTGCTCCATATGTTCGATAGTAGTCCACCACCGCTGTAGTTTTTTTCTACGCGCCGAGGGCGAGCCGCAGCCTCGCCGTAGCCGTTCATTCTGCTAACCCCTACCAAGCAACGTACGCTAACTGCGGGGTTACAAAACAGCTAGTGAAGGCTAATAAGAGGATGGATCGGCGGCGACAGCTGGAGTCAGCGTAAACTGGGATCAGGTTTCCTAAAACGTTGTAGCGCCACTCCCTGCGGCGCTACAACTCATTTAGTTCTTATTGCGTCCTGAATTATTCGGCAGCACAGAGGCTTTCGCCATACAATCTTGTTTGATGGAACTTTTTACCGCCTTAGGGCTTTCTTCAGCGTCAGGGCTAAACGCATACATCCCCATGCTGGTGTTCGGGCTTCTGGCCCGCTTCACCTCAGTGATTACTCTGCCACAAGCCTGGCAGTGGCTGTCGGATCCGATCCTACTGGGCATCGTTGCCGTCCTCTTAGTAATAGAGATTGTGGCAGACAAGGTTCCAGCTGTCGACACCATCAACGACGCCATTCAGACGGTTATTCGCCCTACCTCCGGCGGCCTCATGTTTGCTTCCGGCCTCAATTCAGCAACCGGAGAAAACGGCGTCGAGCAGCTCACTACCTCCGAGGCTTTTCGGCAACCGTCAACTTGGATCGCCCTAGTTGTTGGCTTCGCGGTGGCGCTCGGGATCCACTTTTTTAAGTCTTCTTCACGACCGGTGTGGAACGCGTCTACTGTGGGACTCGCCGCCCCTGTCGTATCTACCGGAGAAGACGCAGTTGCGGCCGCCCTATCCTTCTCGGCAGTACTCGTTCCCGTAGTGGCTCTTTTGCTGGTTGCAGCATTGGTTGGGCTTATTATCTGGTTCTTTGTGAAGGTGCGGAAGCGTTTCGCTCGCAGCTCCTCCGTTGCGCGAGTGGACTAGCGCAGCCAGGGCAATCTCGCCTTTCGCGGCAAGGAACGATAGCGACAAGCGGGCGTTAGCGACCAGGGGCGGCTTTGTGGAATAAGTCCACGTATCCAGTTAGCTCCAGAGGTTTCGAGTAGCGGTTTTTCTGGAAAACCATATGCTAGATACGAAAGTGTATGTTTTTTCACATTTCCTAAGAAGGCTAGGATGCTCATCCCCAAGCTAAGAACTGTCTGCGCTGCAACCGCCATTGCCGCCGCAACACTTTCGCTTTCCGCCTGCACTATCAGCCATCACAATCCGAGCGACGGACTAGCGAGCAAAAAAGCAGTAGCTAAGATCGAAAGACTGCCCTCAGAGCAAGTAAAGGATGCAGTTGAGCAGACCACCTTCGGCGGCACCGGTCTAAAAGTAAGAGATTTTCTAACCGGGGACAGTCCCGAATTAGCCAGGCTTGAGCAAGAAGACAAGTTTGCGGAAAAAGTAGGGGAATCCTTTCCCGCAAAGGATAGGAAGTGCTATCACTCTTTCTTTACTCCCGGCCATGGCAGGTTAGACTACGTGATCAAAGCCGGCAACGGTAAGTACCGACTGTTAGTAGATAAATATGAGGAACTGAACGCCGAGGACGCGATCCGCCATAAGCTGAAGCTAGCTGGCGAATGTCGCGTGTTTACCGCTTTTCAGGATCCACTAACCTTAGACACCAGCAAACTCAATCTTAGATACGCCAAAGTAGCCGCGTTGGACACCTGGGCCTTTACGGAGAGGGACAAAGAGGCAATGTCCACCACAGCTGCTAATGGGACTTTTCTTATCACAGATCATCTCCATAAAGATGAAATTATCGAATCTACCCAAAATTTTTTGAACAAGCTAGCCGAAAAAACCAAATAACACCCCTCAAAGTAGAGAGAAACAAAATGATATCCCGTAAGCTACGCGCCATTTGCAGCATATGCGCAACCGCAGCACTCGCTCTGCCGCTGTCGGCCTGCGCAATCAGTTTCGACGGCTCCGATGGCGATTCTGCAAAGAAAAAAGCGCCAGCAGCAATCGAAAAGTTAACCGTAGATCAGGCTAAAGAAGCGGTTAAAGAATCCGAATTCGCCGGCAAAAAACTGGTCAATGCCACCTCGCTCGTACACTCCGACCCTGACATGCAGTCGATGCTGAAGCAGACACGAGACACGATCAAGTCTGCAAAGGAGCATACAAAACCTGCAAGATGCTTCGAAAGTATGACCACTGCCCCAAACGATTTGGACTACGTTGTTCAGGTAAAGAATGGCAAAAACCGCCTGGTCCAGTTGACTAAGTCCAGAGACATGAACATGACGGATAGGCTCAATAATGCACTCGACCTGGCGGACGAATGCAAGGATGTGCAGATGTGGAGTGCTCGTTTGCGGCACACCATCCAAGAGCTAGATGTTGACAATGCCGAATCCGCAGCATGGGAAACGACTATTACAGAGCAGGACGGAAATAGTTCTAAGGAGCTCCGCGCCGAAGCAACTGTTGGCAGCGTCCAGGCGACAGTCCTCAGCCGTTCTCCTGATAGCAAAGAAGCGATGACTGCAGCACTGCAAGATATCCTGAACAACCTGGCAAAACAAGCGAAATAACCAATCTAGATCGGGCACCGCTAGCCCAATCTAGAGAAACAAATAAGCTCATAAATAGAACCATATGCCGCCCATTTTCACGAGAAGAGGACCTGGAATGCTATCGACCAAACTTCGTTCACTAGGTGCAGTAGGCGCAGCCGCAACATTAGCCCTGTCGCTATCGGCCTGCGCGAACTCATCAGACTCCGCAGACGCCGGGGGTAAGAAGGACGTGTCGGCAGGGGTGCAGAACCTAACCGCACAACAGGTCGAGACGGCCATAAAGAACACCAAAGTAGACGGCAAGAAGTTGAACAAGGTAGTCTCCTTCAAATCTGGTGACCCACAAGTGGAGGCCGCCGAAAAGAAGGCCGAAACCCTCAAATCCGTAAAGGACCTGATTGAACCCCAGAAGTGCTACAAGCTCATAGAAAACGGCATCCCCCACGGCGTGGAATACCTCGTTCAGGCACAAGACGCTCCTGCTCTTCTAGTCCAGGTGGTGAAGGTCAAGGATACTAACATTGAGGACAACATCGACACGACCCTTTCATTGTCTGACGATTGCGCCAAAATCACTCTTAAATCCGGCAAGCACAACACCACGCTCCACAACACTTACAAGAAAATCGATGTTGAAAACGCAAACAAGGCCATTTGGGAAATTAATGAAACTACTCAGGATGGGCAATCCCAATCCACGGTAATGGCACGTGGCGCTAATGGCAGCATGGTCGCTGTTGTGGCAGGCAGCGATGCTGACCAAAAAGACACTATTATCGCCTCTTTGAAAGATTTACTGAACAATCTTGCCAAGCAGGCCAAGTAATTCGCTTAAATAGGGTGGCGCCCACGCAACTCACGTGGGGCGCCACCCTATTTAATAGTCAATCGATAAGACTTATCTTCTTGACCCGGGTTAGTTTGCGCCTTGCCATACTGTATCGAACGGGGTATTGGCACTTACGCGAGCGTTGATACCGCGTGTCACGAATCGTTTTGCAGCTCCCACTGCCTTCGCAATGTCAGCCCCCTTGGCAAGCTCCCCTGTGATCGCAGCAGCAATGGTGCAACCGGCTCCAGATACGCGCTGTTCGCCCACCTTAGGAGCCTCAAAACGGGTTATCTCTTTACCGTCCCACAATACGTCCACTGCCTTGTCGCCAGGTAGTTCCACGCCTCCCTTTGCCACCACGTAGGGCACAGATTCCCCAATGCGTTTGGCTGCTTCTTCTAGCTCTTCAACTGTTGTGATCTGCTCCATTCCAGAGAGGGTCTTGGCTTCGAATACGTTCGGCGTAACTACGGTGGCTAGAGGAAGTATTTTTTCCCGCAGCGCATTATCTGTATCCAGGGCAGCTCCAGGCTCTTGCCCCTTACAAATGAGTACGGGGTCAACAACCACGTTCTTCCATTTGCGCTGCGAAAGCCCTTGAGCAACAGCGTCGATAGTATCGGGGGTACCTAGCATCCCCACCTTAACGGTGTTCATCACTGTCTCGTCAAAGCACGCAAGAGAAACCTCAATCTACTCTTCAATGATGTCACGTGGGATCGGGTGGAAGCGGTGTCCCCAGCTATTCGACGGGTCAAAGGCAACGATGCAGGAAAGCGTGCCCACACCGTAGACGCCCAGCTGCTGGTAGGTTTTTAGATCAACCTGAAATCCGGCGCCGCCAGTTGCTTCCGAACCAGCTATAACGTATGCGACAGGTGGGGTGGACATGGAGCTCCTTTTGTTTGAGTTATGTTGCCCGTTAATCCTAACTGTCTCGCCGAGCGCGGGCCTATTTTAGAGTGCTAGAGCAGCCGCTGTGCTAGCTGGGCCGCACCGCGAGCGATACGGCGCGCTAGTGCCTGTCCACCAGAACCATCCGAGTCAGCTGCTTTGGACCCCCAGTCTTCCGTGGCAGCAAAAATGGCGGTGGGCACCGTCTCGGCGTGCATGTAGGTCAAGACTGGACGTAGGTGATGTTCCAATACGAGGGCGTGGCGCGGCGTACCTCCGGTGCCTCCTAGCAAGACCGGCTTGCCTTCCAAAGCTCCGTCCTCGAGCACATCGAAGAATTGTTTGAATAGTCCTGAGAATGACCCCTGGTAGGTGGGCGTTACTGCCACTAGGGCAGCCGCGCCACTTACGGCAGCCTTTATGCCTTCCAGCTTTTCATTGCCAAATCCGGTCAGAACGTTGTCGGCTAGATCCCGGGCAAGCTTGCGCAAAGCTACCTCGCGAATCTGGATTGAGTGCCCGGCGGCCCCTAGTTTCGCGGCAGCTTCTTTGGCCAGTCGCATTGCTAGTTTTCGCGACGAGGACGCGTCTGACATGCCCGCATGAATTACGACTATGCGACGTTCATTCTTGGTCCACCAGGGAGCTTCCTGGCTTTGTACCGGAGAATCTTCCTGTTCAACAGTGCCACTGCCGGACTTTTGGGACTCTTCCAACCATTTGTCGGCCCTTCCCAAGGCCGCCTCACGGCTAGGAGCTTGCTGATAGAAGGAGGCACCTGTTACCGTGTCGCCGGCTGCGGCGCCGTCGCGAGTGCCCACGCCGTCGTCCGTCTGGGCCCCAGCAGTAAGGTCGATGCTGATTTGATTCCACTCGCGTGGTTCGTTTACCAGGTCTGCATCTGGCGTCTGTTCCTGCCAAATCTTGGCCTCGGAGCGGGCCGGTTCCTTACCGCGAAGACGCAACAGAGATTCGTGGGTGGGAGCGTCCGGCACGTCTTCTTCGGAAAGGGAGGCGAACTCGCGACGCAATACCGGCAGGATCTCGCCAAGGAAGTCGATTTGGTGCAACACCTCGGTGAGTGGCAGCCCAGCGTGGTCAACAAGGAATAGCTGTCGCTGGTAGTCGCCTACCATTTCGCGGAAGCTCAACGTACGATCGATTACTTCCTGTGGGGAACCTACGGTTAGTGGGGTCTGTTCGGTGAACTCTTCCATGGTGGGGCCGCCACCGTAGACGGGCGCATTGTCGAAGTAGGGGCGGAAAGCTTCTTTTGCATCCTGGCTTCGCTTGGCCATGAATACTTGTCCGCCCAAACCGACGATGGCCTTCTTTGCTGGACCGTGCCCGTAATGTTCGAAGCGTTCGCGGTACAGGTTCACCATCTTTGCGGTATGGGAGGCGGGCCAAAAGATGTTGTTGTGGAAGAATCCGTCCCCGTAGTAGGCGGCTTGTTCTGCAATTTCTGGGCTGCGGATAGATCCGTGCCAGACGAATGGCGCTACTCCATCTAGAGGGCGTGGCACCGCGGTGAAGCCTCGTAGTGGAGTGCGATGTTTGCCTTCCCAGTAGACGTCCGTTTCGTCCCAAAGTTTGCGCAGGAGGCCGTAGTTTTCAAAGGACAGTTCGATCCCGTCGCGAATATCTTTCCCGAACCAGGGGTAAACCGGCCCCGTGTTGCCGCGGCCTAGCATCAGGTCCATCCTGCCGCCCGACAGGTGCTGCAGCATGGCGTAGTCTTCGGCCAGTTTCACCGGATCGTTGGTGGTAATTAGAGTGGTGGAGGTAGAAAGAATGATGCGTTCAGTTTTTGCTGCAATGTACCCCAACATGGTGGTGGGGCTAGAGGGCACGAATGGCGGGTTGTGATGCTCACCTTGCGCGAATACGTCGAGGCCTACCTCTTCGGCGTGCACAGCGATCTTGGTCATCGCGTGCAGGCGTTCAGATTCGGTGGGAACCATTCCGCTCGTGGGGTCTATTGTTAGGTCGCCGACGCTGAATACGCCGAATTGCATCTTGTGTGCCACGTGGCCTCCATTTCAGTTTCCATTCCATGTTAGGAAGAATGGGGCCAGTTCATGCAAGGATTGGGGTATGGATGTAACTAACAGCATGTTTGCCCAGGCAAATATTCCCGCCGAGGGCGATTTTGAGCGCGTATATTCCACAGCAACTTTGGTGCTGCGGGCGACCCCCACATTTTTGACGCATTGGGCCCGTGGGGTAAACGTGTATTTTGCCCCTGTTACAGCATTGTTGGGGTTTGGTTTTGGGTGGTTGCCGCAAGATGCCACCCCGGCCCAGTCGGTGCTGCTAGATCATGCAAAGGCGCAGGAAATCGGTGCAGATACGGACGTTTTATTTGAGCGCGCAATGGCAAATGTTGTCACCAAGGCGAAGCAGCAGTTGGCAGCTAGGACTGATGTCTTGGGAGCTCCTATCCCACTGGTGGAAGCTAAGTTGGGCGGAACCGAGGCTGCGCGGATTGCGGGTCCTGGTGACGAGGGCGCAGCGTTCTTGCTGCTATCTGGGGCTCTTGCCAAAACTAGGCAGTGGCTCGTAGATAATCGTGGTTGGAAGAACCCGCTAGTGATGCCGCTGTCGGATCGTCGCATCTGGTTCTTTGACGAGGACGTGGATGCGGTTCAGAGTGCACTTACGATGGCAGTTGGGCGCGGCGTCAGTGAGCACACGATTTGCCCGTTGCCTTTTAGTATTTCTAGAGCTGGCGATCTGAGTGAGTACGCTTTAGAGCAGACTCATCCAGGGTTTTCTACGTGGATGCAGATCAGGTTGGGGCTGCTAGAGGATGCTTACACCCAGCAGGGTAAGGTGTGCGAGGCTTCGCCTGCTGCGTACGGGCAGGTGGCACCCTTCGAGATTGGCGCTGATCCTGCCAGCCCAGAACATCCGGCTTCTTTCACTGCGCTCGTTCCCGCCCCACTTTCTTCCGTGCCGGCGGCTGATTACATCGCTTTCTTGCCTAATTCTGAGCCTGGCGAGGAACCAGATTTTACTGATTCTATTAAGATCTCTTTTGCCCAGGCCAGGCAGGTTTGGCCGGAGGGTTTTCAAATAGATGACTCGGTTTGGCCGCTGCGGTACAAGGTGAATGGTTTCCCTGATGTAGCTACTCAGGCGGAGCTTTCGGCCCGGGCTTTGTAGCGTTCGCCCTTGGCTCACAAGTGCGCTTCTAGAATCCCTCCGTTCTGGTTCTCTTCTGGCATAGTCTGGAAGGGAACTATTCGCCTTATTTTGCGCAAGGGAGCGTGCAGCAGATGTTTGTCCGCCTGGCTCGGTTCGTTTCGAGGCATGCGCGGGCGATTATTATTAGCTGGCTACTGATAATCGCTGCCTGTCTGACTGTTTCCGTTACGGGAGTGGCGGGTGCGCCCATCTGGAAAAGGCTGAATTCTGACATTCCTATGGCCCAGGGTTCCGAGTCCGAGCAGGGCCAACGTATCCTCGATAAGACCACTAAACAGGCCTACCCAATTTCGGCGGTGATTTCCGGGGTAAACGTGGCAGGGAATGCCGATGCTCTGTCGCGGTCTACTGCTAATTTAGCTTCTCGGGTGCGTGTTCTAGAGGGCGTGACTGCAGTTAATTCCCCGTTCTTACCTTTGGATCTGGCCACTGTCCGGCATTTCGCGCCTGAAGAGGAGCGCGATTCCATTGTGGAGCCTAAGGTGGCGGCGCAGAGGGCGAAGGACGGTCTTGCGAAGGCCGAGGCTGCGGCCGAACAGGCTCAGCAGGGTCTGGCTCAGGCCCAGGGTGCATTAGCTCAGCTGCCTCCGCAGATGCAGGCTGAACGAGCCCGGGCACAGCAGGCGCAGCGGCAGGCGTCAGAGGGGCTGCAGAAGGCCGAGGCAGCGAAGAAAAATGCCAAAGAGGGGCTCGCGAAGGCGCAGAAGCTGCAATCGATGAGTACTTGGCAGCGGGTGCGCGCTGCTGATTCTAAGAAGTTGCTCGCTAAAGATGGCAAGGGATTCGTTGTTTCGGTGTCCCTAGATAAGACGAGCGTGTCGGATCCCGATAAAGCTAGGGATCGCGTGGTCTCGGTAATGAACCAGTGGAAACCTCAATTAAAGAAGGTGGCGCCACAGGCAAAAATTGTGGTTTCGGATCAGCAAGCCGTGATGGACGAGTCAGTCGGTCAGGTTCGCTCGGATCTGGCTACTGGCGAGGTCGTGTCGTTGCCGCTAACAGTAGTTGCAATGCTGTTCATTTTTGGCGGATTGATTGCGGCTATGTTGCCTCTTGCGGGTGCTGCGGTGGCGATGGCTGTTTCGCTGGCGGCGCTGCTTGGTCTTACTTATTTGGCCCCGCAGCAGTCCTTTGTCTTGAATATTATTTCGGTACTTTCGCTGGGCCTTTCCATTGATTATTCGCTGCTTATTGTGTCTAGATTCCGTGAAGAACTAGCGCGTCGTATCAACGAACCTAACAGGTACTTGCGCTCTTTGGAAGCTACTTTGCGCACTGCTGGCCGTACGGTATTTTTCAGCGCCTTGACGGTGGCTATTTCGATTTGCGGTTTGATGGTTTTCAAGCCTGAGTTGCTGAAGTCTTTAGGAGCTGGCGGGGTGGCTGTCGTCTTGTCAGCAATGGCTAGCGCGATCACGCTTACTCCCGCAATCCTTATTTTGGCTCGGCGGAAGATGGCACGGCCTTCCCCACTGACGAAGCTCCCTGTGGTTGGGCGGTTTGTCCACACTGAAACGGGGCACTTGCCTGAGCATGGGCTTTTTGCTTCTTTGGCGCGCATTGTCCACTCCCATCCGTGGGTCTTCTTGGTGGGATGCCTTGCCGTGCTGGGTGTCATGGCTTCTCCTATTACCGATATGCACATGCGTAATTCGGGCACCGAGATGATGCCTGCGAAGTTGCAACAGATCCAGACGTTGAAGCATATGAAGAAGCAGTATCCGGCCATTGCGATAGGCGACATCCATGTGGTGGCTAAGACTTCTGCTAAGGATTTGGATCAGTGGATGAAACAGCACGTGTCGCCTATGAAGGATGTTGTTCAGGTTCGAGGGGCGAAGGCGGCCCACGATGGTTGGGTTTCCGCCGAGGCAAGCGTCCGCGGCTCGGATGGCTCTTCGCGTCTTGCGGAGCGGGTAACGAAGGATGTGCGTTCGGCTGCGTCCGATGCGCCTTTCAACGTGCTGGTGGCAGGACAGGGGGCTAACCAGATCGATTTCGTTCATGCGTTAGCCGAGGACGCGCCTTGGGTTGCATTGGTAATTATTGGTGCCACGTTCGTGCTGTTGTTCTTGATGACCGGGTCGATATTGGTTCCTCTGAAGGCCCTCATTATCAACACTTTGTCGCTGGTGTCAGCGTTGGGAGTGGGAGTGTTTGTCTTCCAGAAGGGACATCTTGAAGGCCTGCTAGATTTCGAGTCTTTGGGCGGTCTTGAGTCTTATGTGGTTGCGGTGATCTTCTGTTTCGGCTTCGGGTTGGCTATGGATTATGAAGTGTTCCTGATTAGCCGTATCAAGGAGGTTTGGGATCGCACCGCTGATAACGATCGGGCGGTCGAGGTAGGCATGCAGCAGTCGGGGCGGATTATTACTTCTGCTGCGCTCATCTTGGTGCTGGTCTTTATTGGGTTCCTTATGGGCGACATGATGGTGATCAAACAGGTCGGATTCACTTTGGCTGTGGCCGTGTTTGTTGATGCCACGTTGGTTCGCATGCTTCTGGTTCCTTCCACTATGACTTTGCTGGGTAAGTGGAATTGGTGGGCACCGAAGCCGTTGGTGGCTCTACATAAGAGGATTTCTGCCATTCACAGTTGAGGGCTTTCAGCTTTTGTTCTAGGCAACGTATGGGGTCTTCTTGGCTCTTTCTTAGGCTCGCTTTCTAGAGGGCGTAGGTGGCCCAGGTGCCTATGGTTTGCCATTGGGGTGGATTGTCGCGTGCGCTCTTCTAGTTTTGCGTTTGCCCAGGGTTATCAGCCTTTTATGGCACGGTCTTTGGCAAGCGCTTCGCCCTATTGGTTGTTGAGACCTGACTTCTTTTGGCGTGGACGGTGGGGCTTGGAGTGGCGTCTCCGTTGCGGTGGAGGGTGGGCACCCTATTGGTTTTGTTGTGTGAAGTTTGGTGGTGGCTGGTTAAAGCAGAACTGGGATGCCGCTTTTGCGGCATCCCAGTTGCTGTTTAGGACGCAGTAAGCGGGAGGCTTACTGCGTTCCGTTGTTAGTTCTTCTTGCGACGCTGGCCGAGTACCAGTGCTGCACCGCCGGCTAGTGTCAGGGCAGCAATGCCGCCCACGACGCCAGCGTTGGAGCCGGTCTTGGCTAGGGTCTTGGAAGACTTGATGCACTTGACGATGGTCACGTGCTTCTTCTTGCCGTCCTTGCCGACGATGGTCTTCTTTTCGACCTTGGTCTGGGTTTCGGGCGGGCACTTCGGAACTTCGTGACCGGGCTTGCCGGGCTTGCCAGGCTTGCCTGGCTTGTTCGGCTTCTTCGAGGTCACAGTCTGATCAGCATCATTGAGATCCTTGTGCTCAGCAATCTTGGTCTCTTCAGAAACCTCGTTGCCATCCTTATCAACAACAGCCGAGGTCAAAGTCTCGAACGCAACCGCGCTCTCAACAACACCCTTGACCGAGTCATTTACAACAATCTCAACCTTGGTAGAACCAGAAGCCTGCTCCGGAGTGAACTTAGCAGAACCCTCACCAACAACAGACTCATCAGCCTTGTTAATCAACTGAGCAGAAAGCGTGTACTCCTTACCAGGAATCAAATCCTCGTAAGAAACAGTGTCAACAACCTTCGCACCAGCCTTGACCTGATCACCATCCAAAGAAGCCTTGGTCTTGATAACCGGATTCTTCGGCTCAACCTTCTTCGAGGTCACAGTCTGATCAGCATCATTGAGATCCTTGTGCTCAGCAATCTTGGTCTCTTCAGAAACCTCGTTGCCATCCTTATCAACAACAGCCGAGGTCAAAGTCTCGAACGCAACCGCGCTCTCAACAACACCCTTGACCGAGTCATTTACAACAATCTCAACCTTGGTAGAACCAGAAGCCTGCTCCGGAGTGAACTTAGCAGAACCCTCACCAACAACAGACTCATCAGCCTTGTTAATCAACTGAGCAGAAAGCGTGTACTCCTTACCAGGAATCAAATCCTCGTAAGAAACAGTGTCAACAACCTTCGCACCAGCCTTGACCTGATCACCATCCAAAGAAGCCTTGGTCTTGATAACCGGATTCTTCGGCTCAGGTTTAATGCCAGGCTGATCCGGGGGAACCATACGCTGCGCCTGGTTTACCGCAACCTTGCCGTTAGGTAGGGTCGGCGGAACGTAAGTCAGATAGCTTCCTTCAGGCGCCTTGAAATCAATCGCATGATCAAATACGGAAGGTCCACCAGCCATGGCTTTAAAGCCTGTAAGGTCAGTGAACTCTCCGGGGGTGACGCCACTGTAGGTACCAGCCTGAGGTGAAGCCTGCCCGTTCGAGTTGATAACCTCACCGGCAGTTCCCTGCGCAGTCGGGTTACCGAGCAACGCCTGGGCGTACAGGTTGTACTTTTTAGCCTCGTCGTACTTGCCTGCTTTCCAAGAGTTGATCATGTTAGTGATCATCTTGTAAGCCGCATCGTAGCGCTCTTGGCCGTGAGCGGTGTCCTTAGTCGTGTCAGCGATGTTGGCGGGAGTCAACTTCTGCGCAGTTGACTTATCCCAAATCAGATTCTTGGCATCGGCCGGAGTTCGAAGCCCCAGATCAATACACCAAGCGAAACCGATGTTGGACTTCTTATTGGTGACTCCATTGTCGGATCCACCATTACCGCCCCAAATGATATTTCCCTTATCAGCGTAGTAGCCGCTGCCTTGGGGAATATCCGCGAAGTCGTAGTTCGGAGTGAACTCGACCGTCTCTCCGAGCTCATTACCCGCGGCGAGCGCGGATTGAGGCTCGAAGACTGCAGAAAGTCCAGTCAGAGTGACGAGCAGCGAAAACAGGGCTGCGATGACAGCGCCTACTTTCAGCTCCCTCCTCCTGGCTATTCCTTGGTCTTTCATATTCTTCTTCCTTCAGATAGGTAAGAAAATGGAAACATTGTCGGTGCAATGATTCCTGAATTCCTTAGTGCTGGCAAGTGTTTGCCTGGAAGGGAGCTAGACGCATATCCACGAAAGTATAAAATTCATGCGCGTTTCGACATAGATCATTTAATTCTGTCATCTAACACGCCTGCATAAACATTTACAGCTTACCGTTGCGCCTGTTCACAGCGATTCTGAAAGATTATGAAAGTCTGAAAGAATCCCGGTAAAAGGCTGTGCTCAGCGCGAATGACAGCTTTTTAATCTTTACCAGGCGGTAATTAACGCGTGGAGTCAGATGTAAATCGGGTCACTGTTGCATTGGAGTTGATCACTATCGGCTACCACCTGGAACTTAATCTTGTTTTAATGTTAAGTTTTGCAGGCATTTCCACAGCGAACGCTAACCATCTTTACGCTACACAAGTGTTTTAAAAAAGATACTAGTTTGGCCCTGAGAGCCTAGGCTCTCAGGGCCAAACTAGTTAGAGATCGAAGACTTAGCTACTAGTCTTCCTTGCACCTCCTGGCTGCTGCAATAACGCCTACTCCCGCCAATAGCAATGCGGCGGACGCAGCACCGTACCCGAACACCTGAACACCCGTCTTTGCTATGGAAGTGCGGGCAATCGTCCTGACTACCTTGCGGCTATTACCTCGAACATTCTCAGAGATGCGCACGGTAACAGTGTCAATGACATTACCCTCACCATCCTTAACCTTGGCAACAATCTTGTCACCAGGCTTAGCATCAGCACTCGGAGTCACCTTCAAGGAACCATCCGCACCAATCTCAGCCTTACCAGGACCCTCCACCTCAACAGTGGTGCCCTCAACAACATCGCCACCCTTATTCGGGATAACAACAGTCTTATCAGCCGGAGTAGAAGCATCATCCCAAGCCGGCTTACCAGCATCAGTCCGACCCTTACCACCCTCAGTTACCTTAACCGGAACCTCAACAGCATCAGTAGACCCATCCGGATAAGTCACCACAACCGGAACCTTATAATCACCAGGAACTACATCCTTACCAGGAGCAACAGTAATAGACCCATCCGGGTTGACCTTAGCCCACTCAGGAACATCCTTACCAGGAACAAACTTAGTACCCTCCGGCAAAGCATTACCATCAGCATCCTTAGGAGCCACAACAGTCCCAGACTCCCCAGCCTTGACCACAGTATCCTGCGCATACTTCGGATCAACCGAATCAGTGATCTGTTTCTTGCCAACATGAATGGGCGCTAATACTACTTTTTCAACACCATTCGGGTAGGTCACCTTGACTGGGATGTTGTAGTCGCCCTCAGGCACGCCCGCATCCGGAGACACTGCAATAGTGCCATCCCCATTGACTGTTGCCCACTTGGGAATTTCCTTGACGGCACCTTCAGGAATCTCATCCTTATCGATATTCGCCGGCGCGAACTTGGTGCCCTTCGCAGGCTTAGTCCCATTTTCGCTATGCAAGGGGGTATCTACAGTTGTGGATTTGCCAGGTTCGACGCTGGTCTGCTTGTATTCGGGAGTTACTTTCGCTGTGAAAGAGTCTGCAGCTAAAGCAGTTTTACGAATGCCCTTAGGGTATAGCTGAGCAGTGTAGGTGGTCGGCTGATCTAGATCCTTCGGAACGACAAACGCGCATGGCTCTAAAACACCCAAATTACTTGAGGTGGCGGTACATGAGCCTACTTCCTTGCCTTTGTCGTCAGTCCAGACAATGTCATAATCCGTGTTTGGGAAGGTGCCAGCCGTCTTTGTATTGACGGTGGTGCCTGGGGTGGCAGGTTTATCCGTGGTGTTGTAGTCGGTCACGTCAAACACCAGATCCTGCATTTTCAGAGCAAAGCGAACATTTTCCACATTCGATAGCCCTGGTGCTGTAGCGTAACCGACCTCTTCACCGCCAAATTGGTATCGGTTCGACTGGAAGTTATTCATAGCCGCACCCAAGCCCTCAGGAAGAACTGGGGAGACATACATGTAGCCAGTGTTTACATGCTTGCTTTGCATGTTTCCAGCAGCCCACGACCCCTTGTTGGCAGGAACGGGTTCACCCCACGCGAGCGTAGAGATACCCTTATCGCGGTAGCTTGTGCCGCCTAGACCGTCGAACTGTAGGTGGTACCTGCCTTCATTATCTGTCACATCGTAAACAGTCTCGGCAATGGCAGATTTACCAGTCTCTGCCTCATACTTTTTGATGATCTCGCGTTGCGCAGCAGTGAACTCATCAAAGGAGAATCCCTTATGAGCCTTCTTCCACTGGTCGAAGCGTCGCGCCACTTCGTCCTGCACATACGAACCTACGACCGTGGTACCCGGAACGCCTACATCGCCATAGATTTTTTCGCTTGCAGTGGGCGCTGCCGTATTGCCGAAAGCGCCGCGCATGTCATAGAAGACGGCCCCCGTGACATCTCCGCCGCCACCCTTACGGGTAGATTTTTTCCAGTCAGCCCTAGCTTTGTGCATCTGATCCGTCTGCGGAATTTCCTGAACGGTCATGTTCTGGTTGTAGACATGGGATAGATCCAGCCAAGTCGACTGGTAACGGTCTCCTACAGAACCGAAGTTCCCATCAGCTTCACTGAAGGACTTCCAGTACTTCGAAGGATCCGGGTTGTCGAACCAAGTACGCAGCTGCTGGCCTATGTGAGATTTGAACTTGTGGCTCCTACCATTTGCATCTTTCCAGTCAGGAAGGGCGATTGAATAAGAACCATCAGATTTTGTATTCGCAGTGTAAACCGGGGAAACCACGCCATCGGCGTCCTTCCACTGCGCGTAAACCTTCACATTTGATAGCGGAACATCGTCAGGCTGCTTGGTGGTGCGGTTGCCAACACGGTCAACGAAAACGTACCCATTGACAGTGCCCTTCTTTAGCCACTCGCCTGCACTCAATATTGGAGCCTGTTCAGCCGCAGCATTAGTTGGCGCCACCGCCGGAGCCAGCACCAAACCACCTGCGGTCATAGCCGCCACACCTAACGTCGCAAGTACCGATCGAGGCGCTAGTAATAAGAACCTTGAAACATTGTTCATAGAACGTTTCTCCTGAGGAAAAATTCGTGAGAGCTGACAACCGCATCTGGTTATCAGGCGGCAACTAAGTTCGAAGGATTGCCTCGAGATCAGTACCGACTTCGCTGTATGCCTCAGGCTAGGGTCTTATTTGTGGGATAACAATAGGTTTTAAAAACATTCAGTCTACATTCAATAAACTAATTTTAATTCACTAATGTATTTCCGGAAGGTTTCATTTTCCATTCACTTGTGTCTGCAATACAAGAATTAGGATTGCATGTTTGGCGCTACCTCAAATATTTGATGCGCCTCACGATTGCAGCCATGGCAACTCTTACTACTAGTAGTATGTGCAAAATGTGGCAACCGTGTCATTCACGCGCACACATGGCGCTGCTCACAAGAGACGACTCGTCTCATATAGCGATACATTATTTATTGGATTTGGAGCACGTATCAGGTCTATCTGAATTATTGTCGAATACCATTGGCTTTAGCTTTATGCGGTCACTAAGGCCCCGGAACAGCAAATCTTTTACCTAAGCTGCTATATCAATTACTTCGTCAGTGTTTACCGGCACCCTATAATTCGAGACTGCACGACAGAGCATTTAAGATAGTGCGCCCCTCCGAAGAAAATCTTCAGAGGGGCGGGAGCACTACAGCGGTTTACTATTCCTTCCTACGGCGGGAATATGCCACTATGCCTGCGCCTGCCAGTAACAACGCAACCGATGCGGCGCCATAGCCAAGCACCGCTGTGCCGGTAGATGCCAAGCTCGGCTGACCAACTACGGTTGTTGTGGTTTCAGAATGCCCACCATTACCAGTACTAGTTTCCTTTCCTGGTTTTTCAGGTTTGCTCGGCTTATCGGACTGAGCGATCGTAACGACTAGTTTGCCGACTATCTTCCCGCTCCGGTCCTTTACCGTCACCGTTATTCTGTCCCCGGGCTTAGCATCTTGATCAGCGAGAACCTTAATATTGCCCTCGTCGTCAATTTGAGCTGTTCCAGGACCTTCCGTTTCAACAGTCGCACCGGATATCTTTTCGCCCTTATTGGGTATGGAGGTTTCCTCACCCGGCTTCAGTTCTACTGAATCCCAGGACGGCTGACCTTCTTCGGCTGGTTCTGGTTCGAACTTGACCGTGGTGGTATCGGTAGTCCCATCCGGATAAGTCACCACAACCGGAACAACCACAGGATCCTCCCCCTTAGCAGGAACCTCCGGAATAGTAACAACACCACTATCCGGATCAACCTGAGCCCCATCGGGAGCATCCTCACCAGGATCGAACTTCACCTCATCCTGACCCTCGCCAGCAGCAGGCTTATCTACCTCATTGCCATCACCGTCAACAAAGGTCGGAACCTCAGAAGAAGTATCCCCCTTCACCGGCGGATAAACAGGCTCAACCACACTCGAAGTATCCTCAGGATCAACAGGCTTATCAGCCGCACCAACCTTAACCGGAACCTCAACAGTGTCAGTAGACCCATCCGGATAAGTCACCACAACCGGAACCTTATACTCACCCGGCTCAACATCAGCACCCGGCTTAGCACTAATAGAACCATCAGCATTAACCGTCGCCCACTCAGGAACACCCTCACCAGGAGCAAACTTAGACCCCTCCGGCAACGCATTCCCATCAGCATCCTTAGGAGCCGCAACAGAAACCGACTCCCCAGCCTTCACCGAAACATCCTCATACTTCGGATCAACCGAATCAGCAACAGGCTTATCAGCCGCACCAACCTTAACCGGAACCTCAACAGTGTCAGTAGACCCATCCGGATAAGTCACCACAACCGGAACCTTATACTCACCCGGCTCAACATCAGCACCCGGCTTAGCACTAATAGAACCATCAGCATTAACCGTCGCCCACTCAGGCGCTGCCGTCATCCCTTCTGGCAGCTCCTCGGCCGTAGGAGAGGCAAAAGTGGTCCCTTCATGTAACGGATTGCCCGCCTTAGTCAACGGAACCGCAACCGTACCACTATCCCCGGCTTCGACCTCGATCTTCTTGTACTGCGGATCCGGAGTCGCAGCGAAGTTATCTGCCGCGAGCGCCGTAGTAGTATCGCCCTTCGGATAGATCGTAGCGGTGTAAATCTGTGCCTGATCCAAATCGTCGGGAACAGTGAAGGGGCAGGACTCAATCTTGCCCACACTGGAAGATGTCACAGTGCACTTGCCGACCTGCTTACCAGTCGAATCAGTCCAAATAACGTCATAATCCTGCTCCGGGTTGAACCCAGAAGCTTCAGTGTTTGCAGTATCGCCCGGTGTTGCCAGCTTGTCCGTGGAATCATATTCCACAACGTCAAACTTACGGTTCTCCAGTTTCAGCGCAAAGTCCATATCGATTACGCCACTGATCGCATTAGAGGAAGCAAGCAGCGTATTTCGGCCAGCGTCCTGGAACATGTTGGTCTGCATCGTATCCATGGACCCGCCAACGCCCTCGGGAATCTCGGGAGACACATACATGTACTTGGTATTGACATGCTTAGAACCAAAGTTGCCCTTCGCCCAAGAACCCTTGTCTGCAGGAGCCAAATCGCCATAGGTTCCGCCGTTGGAAATACCCTTATAGCTGTAGCTGTCCCCCCAAAGCCCCTGGAACTGAATCTGGTAGGAGCCATCGGCCTTGGTCAAAGCGTACGCCGTTTCAGCAATGGCGGACTTGCCCGGATTTTCTTCCTCGTACTGCGCCATGATCTGCTTTTGCGCGTCACGGAACTGATCCTGGGTTGCTCCCTTGTTTGCAGCCAGCCACTTATCGAATCTGCGGGCTACCTCGTCCTGCACATATGACGCACGAACCTTCATTCCCTCCATAGGCTTATCGCCCATACCAGTATTTAGCCGGGGAACATCGCCGTCCTCACCATAAACGTTTCGCTGATCCCACCACACACGGCCAAGCACGTCGCCACCAGTCTTGGTGGGAGTCAAGTTAGTCTGCTTGTCCTCGGGCAGGTGCATCACATCGTTTTGAGGCCGCTCTTGGAAAGACACGTTGTAATCAACAGCGCTCTGCCGGGCCAACCGCCAAGTTGCGTGCACACGCTGCACGCTGTTGTGGAATGTTTGGAAGCCCTCCGAGAAGGACGCCATGTACTTCGAATCGTCCGGATTGTCAGACCAGACTCGCAACTTCTGGGTCGAGTTAGCCTTCCACTTGTGCTTGTTACCTAAAGAATCGGTCCAATCAGGCAGCTCAATAGAGTACTTTCCGTCCTCTGCGGAAGTAGCCGTATATATAGGAGAGACAGTCTTAGCAGAATCGTCATCCATCCACTGCACGTACACGTTCACTCCTGGCAGAGGAGTGTCAGCATCGTTATAAGCCGACCAGGTCTGCTTGCTATCGGCCAAACCGCGCGCCCCCGACCGGTCAAGGAATACCTGGCCGGAAACAGTATGGGCAGCCTGATACTGCCCGGGCGATGAGATCGGGGTATTTTCAGCAAAGGCAACCGGATTTACCACCGGAGACATAAAAAGCCCACCCGCGGTAAGAGCAACAGCACCAAGACCTGCCGCTAACGGACGGGGAGTAAAAATCAACGGGTTGCGCTTTAGACTCATGAGTCCTCCTGCCTAGAAGAACCGTGCGCCCCGACCATCGTTGGCGGGAAAAATACGCGACGGTATGCACTCATAAAGCCTAGCAAGTAGCAATGTCATTCACATAGGACTGTGAGCCGCATCACCATCAATTGCGCAACTAAATTATCGCAGGTGAGGTAACGAAAAGCGCCATATAAAGCCCGCCCCCAACAGGCGAGGGCGGCCCCTAAAGTTCCTACAACAACTACTGCTGCTCTTTCCACCAAGCCAGCAGCCGCTCTTTTGCCACCTCTTCATCAAGCGGACCAGCATCCATACGCAACTGCAGCAAGTACTTATAAGCTTTTCCTACCTGCGGACCAGGACCAATCCCCAAAATCTGCATAATCTGCTTGCCGTCCAAATCCGGGCGGATAGAATCCAGCTCTTCCTGCTTAGCAAGCTCGCTGATACGACGCTCCAGATCGTCATAAGCATGCGACAAATACGCCGCCTTCCGCTTATTGCGCGTAGTGCAATCCGCCCTGGTAAGACGGTGCAACCGCTCCAAGAGCGGCCCCGCATCTGCCGCGTACCGACGCACCGCCGAATCGGTCCACGCCTGCTCCCCATACCCATGGAAACGCAGGTGCAGCTCTACCAGCCGACACACCTTTTTCGTAGTGTCCTTGTCGAACTTCAACGCCCGCATCCGCTTGCGCGTGAGCTTAGCTCCCACGATCTCGTGATGATGGAACGAGACCGTCCCATTAGATTCAAACCGCCGCGTATCCGGCTTACCCACGTCATGCATAATCGCGGCAAAACGCAGAATAAAATCAGGCGCCGGCACAGCCCCGTCCGGGCCGGTCTCCATAGACATCGCCTGATCGAGCACAGTCAACGTATGTTCATAAACATCCTTGTGACGCTTATGCTCGTCAACCGTCTGCCGCAACCTGGAAAACTCGGGCAACACAATATCTGCCACCCCGGTATGCGTCATCAACTCAAGCCCAGCCCGAGGGCGCTTACCCACCATGAGTCGGACCAGCTCGGCCTGGATTCGCTCAGCAGACACAATCGACAGCCGCTCCGCCTGCTCCCCCATGGCACGCATGACATCCTCGGCCACGTCAAAACCTAACTGCGAAGCGAAACGCGCCGCCCTCATAATGCGGAGCGGATCATCGTCAAAGGACTGCTCAGCAGAAACCGGGGTACGCAGGGTGCCCGCCAACAAATCCGCAAGCCCCCCAAGCGGGTCGACCAACGTCATGTCGGGAAGACGAATCCCCATAGCGTTCACCGTAAAGTCGCGCCGCGTCAGATCGCCCTCTAAAGAATCACCGTACGCAACCTGCGGCTTCCTAGAGCCCACCTCGTACTCGTCAGTGCGGTAGGTCGTAATCTCGACAACCGTGTCGCCAATACGACCGCCGATAGTGCCAAAAGCGCGCCCCACATCCCACGTGTTAGCGCCAGCTTTACGCAACAGCGCCTCCGTCTGCTCGGGATGGGCAGAGGTAGTCAAATCAAAATCATGAGGGCGAAGACCCAAAAAAGCATCCCTGACCGGGCCGCCCACAAGCGCGATCTCTTCGCCGGCGTCGACGAAGACCTGCGCCACCGCAAAAACTTCCCTAGGCACGAGCGCTAATGCTGCGTGCGCGTTCTTCATTGCAACCTGCGCTGCCGCTGCCATTCCTACTTCGGCAACGTCGGGCAAACGGACAGCATCAGCGATCGGCTCAGGAATATTCTGCATACGACAACCCTAATCGAAACGGGCAACTAATAGACAAACAGATACGCAAGATCACCTGAATTCCGCTTCGCGGTGGGTAAAATATGGCCTTTCCACTAACATGTTTCCTATGGGAAAAGCCGGCACCACAAACACATGGACTACCACTCTGCCGTGGGTCCGCTCGGTGCCGCCTAAGAAAACGGCGGCCCAAGAAGGCGCTCCCACCACCTTGATTGACTCCCTTGCCAGGCGCGTACACCGTCCTGACGACTTGGTACAGCTGGTGTTCATTGCTCTATTAGCAGCGTCGCTGGTGCTAATTTCCATGGTGGGAACCGAAACTTCGGTGGCCATCACTTCAGACGTGCAGCACGCCGCCTCCCGCCTACAAGAGATCGTCTATTTTCCCCTTCGCATCGTAGAGAACGCGCTAGTACTGGCAATTCCCGTGGCGGTGTTAGGGATGCTGGCATTCAAAGAACTGTGGCGTCTGATTCTAGAGGCCGTACTGGTGGCCATCGTTTCCGGCCTGGCCGCCTGGGGCGTCACCGAAGCCCTAGCGCTACTACCTAAGCACCTGCTGACCGCCTTCGCTATTACCGAGGGCGGCAGCACCGTGATCGCCCTGAACGTCCCCATTGCCGCCCTCGTCGGCATGATCACCTGTGCTGGGGAACGCTCCCGCGAGCGCGTCATAGCCCTATCCTGGACAGGCATCTGGATCACCCTGTTCATCGCTCTGATTCAGAACCGGTCTACCCTGTCTGCAGCACTTCTTTCCGTTGCCGTAGGGCGCATCGTGGGACTCTTGGGCCGTTACGCCGTAGGGGTAGTTGACCGGCGCGCAAAGGGTGCGGAACTAGTTGGAGCCATCCGGTCTGCTGGGCTTCACCCGAAACTCATCAGGCGCCTCGGCACCCCGGCCGGAGGAGCGCCGCAAGTCCTGCAAATTTCCACAGTGGCCTCTAGGCGGGGCCACCTGGTACTGCAAACGAAGCGGGTAGGAGACGCAGAAGTGGTACCCGACAAGGCCGCCTGGCCCTCCGGGATCGATTCGCGCCACTACGTGATGGAAGACGTTTCCGGAAAACGTTACGAAATCACCGTCCTAGATTCGAACCGCAACTATTTGGGGTGGATTGAGCGCACATGGGACAGCTTGCGCCTGCGCGGCCTGTCCGGATCCAACCCCGCCACCCTTCGCGGTTCCCTAGAACGCGCCACGATGATGGCCTCTGCCGCCACCGCTGCGGGAGTGCACTCGCCCCGCCTTGTCCAGGTAGGCAAGAGTGGGGAAAGCGCGCTCATGATTTATGAGGAGACGCCGGACGCTCGCCCTCTGGCAACGCGCAATGCCGACCCGCGCGAAAAGGGCGGTTCCTCCGCTATGGCGCAGGGTGCCTCCCTTACTGAAGAGGGCGCCCGCTCCCTTTGGCGGCAGCTGCGCCGCGCCCACGCTGCCGGCCTGGCACACCGCAACATCACCCCCGATGCCATAGCCATCACCCCCAACTCGGATCCGGCGATCATGCACTGGGAGGCCGGCGAGATCGCCGCCTCGGAACTAAATCAGCGCGTTGACCTTTTCCAAATGCTGGTAGTCCAAATATTCACGTTGGGGTGGCAGCGCGCCCTCGACATCGCTAAAGAAGAACTGGGGTCAGAAGTGCTGCGGCAGATCGTGCCGGTGACCCAACGCATCGCTCTGCCGTCGGTAACTTCGAGGCTGGCGGGCAAACACAAGCTACTAGGCCCGCTACGCGAAGAGCTGCTGGGCGAACAACCCGAGAAGACCGACGTGCAGATGGTCGAGCTTACCCGCTTCAACTGGAAGCGGACCGTCTTCGCCGCGATCGGCGTGGGGGCACTGGTAGTAGTGGCAGGCAGCCTGAACATTGAGGAGCTCAAGACCGCCATCACCGGCGCCAAGCCCGGATGGATCATCGTGGCCACCGCCTTTGCTTTTGCCTCCTACGTTGGCGCCGCCCTCAACCTGAAATATTTGACCCCGGAAAAACTGCCGGTATTGGAGACTACCCTGGTGCAAGTTGCAGCCTCCGTGGTGGCACTGGTCGCACCCTCCGGGGTGGGGCCCGCAGCCCTAAACCTGCGCTACCTGCAAAAGAAGGGCGTAGCCCCATCGCTCGGGGTTGCCACGGTAGCCCTGGTGCAGGCCGCCCAGTTCGTGTTCACCGTTGCCGCCCTGGCGATCGTCATCGTGATCACTGGCCAGGACGGTTCGGTCCGCATTCCCGGCCGCACACTATTCCTGGTACTGGTAGGCATTGCCGCCGTAGTAGTGGTCATCGCCGAAATTGGACCACTGCGCAAACGCATCATGGCTTGGCTAAAGCCTTGGCTGTCAGAAGTGTGGCCTCGCATCGTCTGGGCCATGGCCGATCCTAAACGAATCGCCCTGTCCGCCCTCGCCGTGCTGCTGCAGACCGCCTGCTATGTGGGCACATTCGGGGCGTGCCTGATGGCATTCGGCCACCGCCTGCCCATCCCGCAGCTGACCGTTACGTTCCTAACCGCGAACACCCTCGGTTCAGTAATCCCCACCCCCGGCGGTCTAGGCCCGGTAGAAGCAGCCCTCACAGGCGGGCTACAAGTTGCCGGCATTCCGGGAGCCATCGCCCTGTCCACGGCCATGCTCTACCGCCTTCTCACATACTGGCTACGTGTACCTTTCGGGTGGGTAGCGCTAAAGTATTTGCAGCGAAAGAACACCATCTAGCCTGCTGAAAGGGAACAGATGACTGACAAGGCGAGCGAGCGCCGCAACCCCGTCGTGGTGCTACTTGCGGCAGCAATTTGCGTGACTGTGGCCATCATTGCCGGGCTAATCATTTACAACGCCACCAAGAGCAAAGACCACGAGGCTGCACCCACCCAGCAGACCAGCGAGCAGACCGAAACCGAGGTCGCCCTCCCGACCGACCCGCAAGGGCTCCTGGATGTGGGCGCCCGCGAACAGCCTGCCGAAAAAGTTGCGAACGAAAAACAGCGCAAAGCTATGCTGGCCGAAGCCCGCCGCGACCCGCAGGATGGGCGCGCCCTCGGCAAAGCGGATGCGCCGGTAGTTATGGTCGAATTCGGCGACTTCTCCTGCCCGATGTGCGAACGCGCTCAGGAAGAAAGCATTTCGAAGCTGACCCCGCTCATTGACGCGGGAGTTTTGCGGGTGGAATGGAAAGACATGGCCTTCTTCGGCCAGTACCATTCCGAATACGCCGCTGCTGGCGGACTAGCAGCCGCAAACCGCGGTAAGTTCTGGCCCTTCCACGACGCCGCCTACAAATTGAGTGCGGATGGCGACCACCCCGATTGGAACGAATACCTGCTCCGCCAGACGGCACAAAAAGCGGGCATCGAAGATGTTGACGAATTTATCGAAGAGGCGGGCTCTGACGAACTTGCCTCACAGGTAGACCAGCAAACCGATCATGCTTCTACCGACCTGGGCCTGCAAGGTACTCCCATGTTCTTCATCAATGACCGATTCATCAGCGGCGCTCAGGATCCGCAGCTATTCCTTGCCACTATCCGAGCCGCCTACAAAGATGCCACAGGACGGACAAACATCAAGTGAGCGTCACACTACTAAGCGCATACCTGGGCGGACTGGTTACCCTTCTGGCCCCCTGCTCTGCCACTCTAATTCCCGCGTTCTTCGCTTACGCTTTCAGTTCCAAGGGCCAAATTGCGAGGTCGACGCTCGTGTTCTTCGCGGGCCTTTTGGTAGCGCTTTTGCCGCTTGGGGCCGCAGCGGGTGCCCTGTCTAGTGTGCTGATGCAGTACCGACACACGATAGCGGTTGTTACTGGTGTCATCATTATTGTGATGGGCGTTTGGACTGGGCTGGCTTTGCCGTTCCCGCATCTGCGGCTACCGGGGAGCACGCGGCGCGCGACTCGGCGGGGCGGCGGGGTTTCTGCCCTAGCTATTGGCCTGTTGGGATTGAGCTACGGGTTGGCTGGCGCCGGTTGCACCGGCCCCATCCTGGGTGCTGTTTTGGCGCTTGCGGTTACTGCCGGTTCGACCACGTTGGGTGTGGCCACCATGTTTTCTTACGCGCTTGGCATGTTTACCCCGATCGCGGCGCTTTCGCTCGGGTGGAATTCGCTCAGCCAGCACAAGCGCAATTGGTTGCGGCCACGCCCGGTGAAGTTCTTGGGGAGGCAAACCACTTGGGGTTCGCTGATTGGCGGGGCGCTGTTCGTCATCTTGGGGATCCTCCTTATTGGCAGTGGCGGAATTGCTGGTTTCGCGATCTTGGGCACCAGCGAACAGGCCCACCTAGAAAACGCTCTTTTGCAGGCGGGAAAGGCAGTACCTAACTGGTTGTTCCTTCTGCTTATAGTGCTGCTGGCCGCCCTGGTGTTCGTCCTCGTGAAAGGCGGAAGGAACAAGCGTAAATGAGGTATTTGCACTGGCGGTCTAACCTGCCTACGGTTGGCTGGCTCGCGGCAACTTTCGCGGGAGCATTCCTGCTACGCGAGGTAGCCGTCGTGGTATTCACCCTGCCCATCGAGGCGGTTGGGTTCCCCAGATCGCTACTGCGCCCTTCCACCACCGTGTTGGAACTGGTGATTCCACTAGCCATAGTGTCCTTCTTTACTTTGGCGGTTGCCCGCAAGCTAGACCATGGCATGGACGTGCTGATAGAGCCGTCATTGCAGGCCACCCGCGAGCGCGCTGCTCGTCGGCCGGTGGATCCGTGGGAGGACGAAGAATATTCGAACGCGCGCGCCTTTTCAGAGCTGTCCCTTACCCCAGACCCGGTCACCTATCCGCCTAGGCGCAATATTCCGGTGCTGATTCGCGCGGGAGCTATGGCCCAGTTCTTCCTAATTGCCGTTATTGCTATCCGCAATATCACCGTCTACGAGGTGACGGAGGATTCTACGGCAGCGCTGCTGAGTGGCGGTGTGGGCGTGTTGGCCGTGGCGGTGGCCGAGGAGTTGCTCTTTCGCGGCACTATCTTGATGACTAGCCGTGACCTGCTGCGGCGCGAGTGGCAGGCCGTGGCCCTGTCGCTGGTGCTGTTTGCTATCTGGCAGTTCGGCATGATCCCCCTTGGTACCGACTGGACGATGGCAGCTCTTATTGCTGCCCGCTCAATCGTTACCGGTTTTGGTTTCTACTGTGTGCGCGTCATGACCGGGCACCTGTGGCCCGCGATCATTGCGCACACGCTGTGGGGATTCTTCGTTTTCGTCCTGTGAACTGGCCCGCGCCCAGCGGCCTCGCCTAGACACCTAACGGCTAGTTGGCGCGCAGGGCATCCAAGATTTGCTTGTCAGTGGCTCCACCTTGACCTATGGCGCGGCCGACAGAGCCTTCCTCGGTAAGTGGGGATGCGGTGGCCCCGATTGCCCCTGGCAACCCAAGGAGTGAGCGCCAGTAAGTCAAGTATTCGCCTTGGTAGTTGTGGCCGTGCCCCGGTTCGGTTTCTATGGCCAACGGTAGTTCTGCGGAAAGCTGCGTGAAGGTGACAAACCAGTGCCATCGCAGGTGTGAATCCACGTCGCGGCCGGCGTCCTCGCGCATCCAATCTGGTTCTGCGGTCCAGATAGGCAGCTCCCAGCGGGTGACCGGGTCGGAAGCGTGCTGGGCGTAGATGGTTCGCGGGTAAGACCACCTGCCAAGTTCGCGGCCGTAAATGTCGGTGGCAAGCTCCCCGTGGGCAGTGACCACCCTAATGTGGCGGCCGTTGTCTATTACGGGCGCGATCTGAGGACTGCCGTGGGTGCGCGCCCTCTCTAGATTCACCCGCTCCGGCGTGAAGGCTGGAGTTCCCGCCCATAGCTGTCCGCTCACTAGGGAAACCAGATGGCGCCCGTGGGCAGTCTTTGATAGTTCGGTGAGGGCGGCCAGCCCAGAGTAGGCGCCCAAAGATTCTCCCGACAGGTACACCTTCGGGCGCTTATCCTTGGGCAGGGTGGATACTTTCTCGAGTACCGCGCGCACGAGCGTGGTTCCCGCCCTCTTCACTTCGTCTTTGTTGGCCAAGATCTGCACCCAGGAAGGGTTGTATGAATACTGCATCGCAGCGGTGGCGCAGTTGCCGCCAGTGGCGTATTCGAAGGCGCCAGGATTCCAGCTATTCACCCAGCCGGTGCCGGTCGTGGTGATGACGGCCAGCACGGGACGCTCAAAGGCGCCGGTGCGCTCCAGCTCAGCTACTACCGCACGGGCCGTTTCTGCCACGTTTTTGTGTTGCGCCACCGAGGCGTAGGCGCGAATTGGCTGCGTGGCGGGAAGCTTTGTCAGCTTGCTTATTTCACTTTTCGAGGGCGTGTGTGCGACGTAGGCGCGCCCTTCCTTTCCCAGCAAGTTCCAGTCCTCATTGGAGGTGACTGACCCCGACACGAGTTCCGAGGTGGGCCGGGAAGCGTTGGGGTAGGTCTGTTTGTTTAGTTCCGCCGCTTGTTTTGAGGCCCATCCCAGCCCACCTCGAACCACCCCGCAGTATAGGACAAGTGCAACCACGGTAATGACCAGCACCCACCCGGCCAGGCGCGCGAGCGGCAACGGCAGCCGCGACCCAAAGTTCTTGATTAGCTTCACGGTTAGCTGGTGTACCAGGCTGATGAGCTGCAAAATGCCCCACGCCAGGGCTGCCCCCAGGGCAAGTTCCAGCAGGTAGATTATGGCGCTCGGTTTTTCCATACCGGTCAAAGACGCCGTTTTTATTGCTGCCCGATAGTTCATCACAAAACCCCAGGTAGCAAGCGCTAATAGACCTGCGGAGATGATCCAGGCGAGCAGCCTGAGGACGCGTTTTTCGACTACTACCTGCAGTGCCAGCGCCCTGGCTATCCAGTAAACAATGGAGCCCAGCAAGGCCCCTAAACCGTATCCGAAAGCAGAACAAATCCCAATCGCGACGGACTGGGCCCAGGGCGGTTTCACGAGCAACAGCGGGGCAGTAACTACGAGCGCCGCATTCACGGCAGCAATTAGGCCTACCACCGAAGCGGGCAACAAGCGTGCATAATCGCCGAACGCCAACTGGCGCACGGACTGCCGCTCCGGATGCGGACCAAAAGAAACGAGCACGCTTTTCCCTAAATCCCGTATTTACTCTGCCAATACCAGGATAAAGGTTTTTCATCCACACTCGCTTCTACCCACACCACTACCCGTCATCCTAGCTGCGAGGACGCCAGTAACTACTGCAAGTGAAAATCTGAAAGCTGCCCCGACAATTGCACGCCGCCCTTGACCGGTCGGATCGAATCGATCGTGGTCCCCGCTGGCAAATCCGTCAGCGGCAGCGGACCCAGCGTAGTTGCCTTATCCCCGCCCAATTGCCCGGAATAGCCCCAAAGATTCATGTCTACGCCGTGCACAACAAATTCAATCTGCGGCTTATTGTCGCTGGTGGGCTCTGCGGCCCGGATGGTCAGCTTCCCAGTAACTTGCGCTCCCATAACCTTGCTAGTCAGACGGATCTGTTCGCCGTCAGTGTGCACCTGGGCGGGGATGTCCTTTGCCTGCAGCACCTTCTGTATTTGTTCGTCCGGCAGCAAGAAAACATAGCTGGCGTGACGTACCTGCGTTTCAGGTTTATACGCCAACCCCTGCGCCTGCACCTTCAGATCGCGCAAACTAATAGTGGTACGTTCTGCCCCAGAAAAGATGGGCACTTCCACTTCGCTGGCGGTAAGAGTCGCGTCCTCGACACGCGTGCGCACCAGGTTTTGCAAAGCCGGAAGATCGTGGATCTTCACTTTCGGGTCAACCGCCCCATAGTCCTGCAGTTTGGAGGCCCCCACGCTCTGCGCAAAATACACGGCTCCCCGGTCGGCACCTATGGCCAGCACCGCAACCAGCACTAGCAGTCCCAACAGCGCCTTCCCTGTAGAGTTCTTTGCCATGGAGTACTCTTCCCGCCTACTGGGAGGCTTTTTCTACCAAACGTCTGATCCAACAATCGATTGCAACCGCACCCGCGCCCGCAGCCCAGTTAGCGTAGCCACCCTTGCGAACGTGCACGCGAATCGGATCAATGTTTGGCCCTAGGAACTCGGCAAGTTCCTTTTCGAATTCCATTTCGGGCCATTCGGCAATAGCCGCCAACGTCCCACAGATCACCACGTCAGACACCATTGCTACTGACGAAACTACCGTTACCGCCTTGTGGAGAGCATGTTCAAAACCGCACAGGATCTGGGTAAGTGCCGGATCCTTGGCGAGCAGCTTTTCGCGCAACAGCGCAATGAACTCTTCAGTATTCAGATCCTTCTGCGCCAGATCGGGTTGCGCCCAAGCCACTCGTGACCGCAGCGACTGTACCGTCAACGCGGTAGAGACGCAGCCGCGATGCCCCAGCGTACAAATGCCAGACCCCCCGGACAGCGGCATGTGCGCGATGCGCTGGTGCCCGCCATCGTCACTGGAAAGCAATTTGCCAGAACGAACCAGGGCATGCCGCACCGTAGCCCCGGTAGTCAGCACGGCGAAATCATCTGCTTTCCGCCCAATGCCAAACCACAGCTCCCCCTGCGAAAGCGCATCCGAATCATTCGAATACCACAGCGGGAACAGGCGCGGTTCAACATACTGGGACAGGTCAATCTGTTCCAACCCTAGCGAGGGCGCCGAAGTGACGAAACCATCCCGATCAACAATTCCGTCGAGGGCGACCACCGCCGCCTCAATAGTTTCGTTAGCCCCAGCCGCCTCGGCAGAGCTCAGCAATTCGTCAACCACTTTGCCGATTGCCTGCGGCGTAGACATGTCAGCGTGCTCGGCATGACTGTAGCGGGTACGTCCGGTTGAATCCACGAGCGCGACCGTGGCGCCGCCCTCGTAAAGAAGAACGCCCGCGAACAGAATTCCTGCGCGAACGCGCATATTGGTTACCGGCCGGCCCAAAGTCTTCGAAGCTCGGTCTTCACCCCGATCCAGCTCCGGCTTAGACTTGGCCTCTTCAGCTATGCCCAAATAGATCAACTGCTTCGCAATACGCGTCAAAGACGCGGGCGAAAGCCCAAGAGACTTGGCAAGTTCCAGGCGCCCAAGCGGGCCGCGACGCACAATTTCGTGGGCAACTAGGATTGCTGACTTATCGACTGCCACTTGCTCCCCACCTTCTGGCACCACAGTGCCCTAGCCGCATAAAAAGCTTCCCGGCCCCATTAAAGGAGCCGGGTCTAGTCTATCGACTTAGTTAGCCTTCACGGAACATGATGCCCATAGAGGACTGCGGGTAATGCCAGGTCAAAGCGCCAGGGGCAGCTACCGCGCGACAGGTGCCACATTCGAGGCAGGCCGCGTATTCGACCTCAATGTCCCCATTTTCCGCTTCGGAGTACACGTGCGCCGGGCAAATGCGAACCAGCAGCTTGCCAGTGCCCGTGGCCTTCGCAATCTCCTGATTTACCTCAATGTGCGGGTTACCTTCGTCTACTTCGTATACGTTCCTGGCCAGGCGGTCCGGAACGGTTCCCCCAATGTATTCTTCCATTTACATCGACCTCATACCTTGAACGGCGATCTTGGCTAGCTTGGTTAGTTTCAGCGGCGATTCCTTGAACGCATCCCACGCGGCCTTCACCAGGTGCTTGCGCGGGGTGAGGTCGTGGTTGTAAACGCCGTACAGGACATTCGCCACCAGTTCGCCGACCTCGCCATACATTTCGTCGTTTTCCAGAAATTCTGGAGCGCCTGCGTAAGTCTTCATATCCTTGCCGACAAACATGGATTCGTATTCGGTGATGTATGCGCTCAGCGCTTCCTTCGAATAGTCCTTCTTGTCTAGGGCGGCGAGGACGGCTCGGGCTGCAGCCTGCGCGCTACCAGCAGCTAGGTCCATGCCGCGAACGGTGAAGCCGGTGTTCAGGGTGAATCCAGCGGCGTCGCCGATAACAATCAGGCCGGGGTGGACCAGGTCGTGCTGCATCTTGGCTCCGCCTTCAGCTACCAGGTGGCAGCCGTACTCGAGCAGTTCCCCATCCTTGAGGAACGGCGCGATTGCGGGATGGGAAAGGAAGTGGTCGTGCAGATCGGAAGAGACCTTGCCCTTCTTCTCGATGTCATCGAGACGCGCCACGATGCCGATGGATACGGATTCCTTGTTGGTGTACATGAATCCGCCACCTGCGACGCCCTCGGTGCAATCGCCCACGATCGCGTAGGCGGCACCCTCGTCCTCGTTCAGGTTGAAGCGTTCGCGAATGCGATCTTCCCCAAGCTGGATGACGGACTTGACGCCCACCGCCAGGTTCTCTTTAGGTTCGCGATCGCGCAGCCCCTCGTCCTTGCTGATGAAGGAGTTGACGCCGTCAGCCGCAATAATCACGCGCGCCTTCAGTTCGTCCTCACCAGCGCGGACGCCAATGTAACGTCCATCTTCCTTGACCAAAGAGTCGACCTTGATGCCAGGCATCACGGTCACGCCCGCTTCTTCGCACTGCTGCGAAAGCCACGGATCGAACTTGGCCCGTAGGACGGTCACCGCATTCACAGGTTCGGCTAGACGCCCATCCCAGTAGTCCACGTTGACGAAAGATTCCTTGTTCAAGAAGGAAATGCAGTTACGCGTAATCTTTCGTTCAATCGGGGCTTCTTCAATGAAGTTAGGGAAGATTTCCTGCATTACGCGGCAGTAAAAAACACCGCCGGACAGGTTCTTCGAACCCGGTTCCACACCGCGCTCAATCAGCAGGACTTCCTTTTCCTGGCTGGCGAGCAGGTAGGCGCAAACCGCACCCGAAATTCCGCCACCGATGACGATGGCATCAAAGTCGTACTCTTCTTCGGTCATTTATTTATCGAACTGCCTCAGTTAGGGCCGGCAACACTTCGTAGAGGTCGCCGACGATTCCGTAATCTGCCTTTGCGAAAATAGGAGCGTCCTTGTCGGAGTTGATCGCAACAACGAGCTTGGAGCTATCCATACCAGCGGTGTGCTGGATCTGGCCGGAAATGCCGACTGCCAGGTACAGGTCTGGCGAGACGGACTGGCCGGACACGCCAACGTAGCGGTCGCGGCTTAGCCAGCCGGAACCTTCAGCAACCGGACGCGAGCAAGCAATTTCTGCTCCGAGCGCGCCTGCCAGATCGCGGGCGAGCTGCAGGTCTTCTTCTGCCTTGAAGCCACGGCCGACGGAGACGATCTTGCGGGCGTCGCCCAGGTTTGCCTGAGCTGCCGAAGATTCTGCCACTGCGGTGACCTTGGCGTCGTAGCCGGAGAAGGCGACCTCTTCAGCTGCGGCATCGCCAGCAGCGTCGGCTCCACCTTCGGCGATGAACACGGCCACGCCGGAGTAGGTGACGGTTTCGGTCGAGATGCCGCCGAAGCGCGACAGCTTCGCCTGGCAAGCCCCAATTTCCAGCGGGGAGGTGAGCAGCGGAGCGTTCAGCTTGGCAGCAACGGCGCCAGCCAGCACCTTTTCGACCGGGCGGGAAGCAGCGAGCACAACGTCGCCAGCTTCTGCGGTGATTGCTTCTGCCACTGCGGGAGCTGCAGCTTCTGCGGGGACGCCCTCGGCGAGGGCGACGTTCAGGACCTTGTCCGCGCCCGCAACCTTGACGTCACCCACGGTGACGACGGTGACGGAGCCGGCGGCAGCCTTACCGAGTTCGATCAGCTTTGCGACGTGAGATTCCGCCGCGATAACCCATGCGTTTGCCATTTTTGACTAAATCCTTCCCTTACAGAACGCCCTCGGAGCGCAGTGCTCCAACAAGTTCGGCGACAGCTTCTTCACCGGTGTAGACCTGGTTCTTGCGGTCCTTAACAGCCGGCTTCTCGGTGCCGGTAACTTCGACCTCGACGGGTGCTGCAGAAACTGCGTCAGCAGCAACAACCTCGACGGGCTTCTTGCCTGCAGCCAGAATGTCCTTCATGGAAGGCACCTTCACGGGAGCTGCGTCGGTGGCCACAGAGACAACCACGTTGCCGCTCACGGTCAGGGTGCGAGTGCCGCCGCCAACAGCCTGGACGATTTCGTAACCGCCGTCGGCCGGGGTAATCGAGACGACTTCCTGGAAGCATGGCCAGCCTAGGTAGCCTGCAACCAATGCACTCATGACGCCGACGCCCTCGTCGATGGAGGAGTCACCAGTCAGAACAACTTCAGCCTCTGCCTGCTTGGCCAGTTCGGCCAGGGCGGAAGCAATCTTTGCGCTGTTCCACGAAGTGGTGGCTTCGTCGGAAAGGATTAGGCCACGATCGAGGCCCTTGGACATGGCGTTCTTCTTTGCCATGGACGAAGACAGGTTCTTGCCACCAACAGAGATGCCAACCAGTTCTGCCCCGGCGGCTTCTGCCAGCTTGCGACCGACCTCAACGGCTACGGGATCGTAGTCGGAGACGGCAGCCTTGGCGCGAGACCAATCGACGGACCCATCAGAACGGACGTTAGCGTCCTGGGGGTTTGCCGCATATTTATACGCAACCGCAACAGTCATCTAATATTCCTCCTCCAGGAATAGTGAATACGCATTTGTTTGCTACCCACAATCCAACCGCAGCAGTGTCTATTTTTAATAGGACTTTCTCCCTAAAAATCACAATTTCTTTTTATTTCTTTGTGGAAATATTAGAAATAGTTTCTGCAGGTGAGAGGCCAATTTTGCACCGTTAATATGGTTTTCTAGAGGAAGATTCGACGCTTTATTTCAGTAGGTAAAAGAGCTTAGGAAGGGATTCAAGCGTTGTTCGACCTCCATGGTCGTGGCGGGACCGTGCCCCGGCAGTACCGAAAGGGCGGGATTAAGCCCTGCCAGCCGCTTGCAAGTCTGCCGCATCGCGGCCGCGTCTCCCCGCACAAAATCGGTTCTTCCTACAGAGCCCGCAAATAGCGTATCACCAGTAAATATGATGCTATTTTCGGTATCCAACAGACAGATAGAACCGGGGGTGTGCCCCGGCGTTGACAACACCTGCAAAGTGGCATCGCCCCACTGGATCACTTCGCCCTCGCGAAGACCGGTGCATGGAACATCAACCTTGTAGAAAGTGCCGTCGTCGTCGGATCCTGACAGGTGCGGATCAGCCACCCCGGCAACGTCGTCCTCGCCGACCATTACCGGTATAGAATAGGCCTCTACCAGCTCGTTTATTGCGCTGATGTGGTCTGAGTGGCAGTGCGTAACCACAATGCCGACCGGATTCCTCCCCTGCAACTTATGTAGAAGCAGATTTGCGTTATCGCCCGGATCAATAATTAGCGTTTCATTTTCACTAATTAAGAAATAGCAATTAGTTTCGTAAGAACTTACAACATGCTTTTCAATGCGGTACATCATTACCTTCTCTCGACGGAGCTGGCTGCCGCCAGAGTGAGCCCCTTTGTTTCGGGGGCAAACAGTATCGACACTAGGGCCCCAAGCGCGGATATGCCGGCGCCCATCAGCATAACGGCCTCAATGCCCCGGGTACTGATAAGTCCCGGAAGCAAATAGATCGAAAAGACCGTGCCGATTCGAGAGAAAGCCATTGCCACTCCCATGGCAGACGCGCGCACTTGGGTTGGGAACAGTTCGTTTGGATAGAGCCATTGCAGGTTTCCGGGGCCACCGGAACAGATCGCATAGATACCAAAGCAAGCAATGACGACGGCAATAGGCGCACCCTTATACCAACCCAACACGGCCATAGCAGCTGTCATCAGCAAAAACGAATAGATAATTAGGGGGCGCCGGCCCAGCCATTCAGCAAGGAACATCGCGGGGATCGTACCCAGCAAGAAGAAGGTTCCCACTATCGATTCGCCAATCAGGATGCCCCTGCCAGAATCGAATCCGAAGGCTCCCATGATCTGGGGACCGTAGGTGTAGATGGCAAACATTGGGATTGCCTGACACAGCCAGATAAAGCCCACGAAAAGGATGCGTTTTAGATACACGCCCTTGAAAATTTCGCCAAAGCGGGTGCGCTCGGAGGGTTCCTCCTCGAGTACCACCCAATGGTCGAAAATGTCGTGCAGAATCTGATCGGCTTCCTCTTTGCGCCCCTTCGAGTACAGCCACCTGGGCGATTCTGGGATCGACCAGCGGCCTACCAAAATGATTATGCACGGAATTAGCGAGGACGCCAGTGCCCACCGCCATCCGTTACGCCATTCAAGCACCAGGTATCCGACCAGGTAAGACACGTTTGCGCCCACGTACCACACGGCCGCAATAAAGCCCATCGATATTGCTCGATACCGCCGTGGGGTGAACTCGGCAATCATTGAGGTGGCTATCGGGTAATCCGCTCCGATCGCAACTCCGATCAGGAAGCGTACGGCGATCAGTTGGATCGCATCGTGCACAAATAAGTTCCCAATCGAAAGGGCGGCAATTGCTAGTACGTCGATGACGAACATTTTGCGACGCCCCAGTTTATCGGTCGCCCACCCGCCAAGGATGGCCCCGACAAACAGACCGGCCAGGGCGATCGTCCCGATCGCCCCGACCTGCGAGTCTGTTAGATGCAAGTCGGGCACCATCTTCACCATAGCGATGCCGACGACGCCGAGGACGTACCCCTCTAGAAAGGGGCCGCCCGACGAGAAGAGGGTGACACGCCGCAAGAAGGGAGTAACTCCCAGATCATCCAGTAATACTGCCTCTTTCGCCATGCGTGTCCCCCTCTTTAGTCGTGACTAATTTGGATTTACCGGTATTCGATGATGCCCCAGTTCAGGTGCGGTTTCGCGCCTGTCTTTTCGAAATCTTCGTCAACTAGGCGGAAGCGCAGCTCGCCCTCGCCCACCTTCCACAGCTGGGTCTTCAGGACGGTGCCAGGGTGGACCGGAGAGGTGATACGGGTCTTGAAACGAGTAATGCGCTCGGGCTCGCCCGGCACAAACTGGTTGATGGCGTGGCGCATGACGACGCCCGCGTAAGAAATAGCGTGCAGAATCGGACGGGGCTCACCGTTCTTGGCGGCGTAATCCCAGTCGATGTGCTGCGGGTGGTAGTCCCCGGACAGGCGGTAGATTAGCGCCTGGTTCTCTGGAATGCGCTCGCTAATTTCGTAATCGGGTTCGCGATCGGGCATGTCCACCAGATCCTTCGGAGGCTTGGGGCCGCCCCAGCCGCCGTCATAAATCAGGCAGTCCCAGGATTCGTTGGTGAACAGCAGGTTGCCATCCGAATCGTAGGTGTCGCCAATGTGCTGTGCTAGCAGCCCGCGGCCTTCGCCACGGTCGTACAGGCCCTCAAGCTTCACCTTGGTCTCTAGGTGATCGGACATCTTGGTGATGGGCTGGTGGAACTTGATGTCAAAGCCCCAGTGCAGCGACCCTGCGTAGTTGTAGCCGTAGTCGATCGTACGAGTGACTTCGCTGTCTACGATCAGCATTGCGCCGAACATGGGCAGCACCTTCAGTTGCGGGTTCTGCGGATC
This sequence comes from Actinomyces sp. UMB0138, assembly GCF_002849225.1. Lineage (GTDB taxonomy): Bacteria > Bacillota > Negativicutes > Veillonellales > Veillonellaceae > Veillonella > Veillonella parvula_H. Next base: position 243,718 of record NZ_PKMC01000002.1, on the reverse strand, counting down.
CTTTTCGTTGATGTATTCGAGGCCGTCTTTGCCGTCGATACCCGCACCGCACCCAAGGGCGAACAGTTCCAGATCACGGAACGTGTAGTCGCGAGTGAAGGGACCAAATGTTTGCCCGACCATATCAGTGTTAATAGCCATGGCATTCCTTTCTTTTAGTTACTTGGCACCAATAGATGCTTCAGGAGTTTTCCGTAGGCTCCACGCGGCAAAGCCTTGCGGAACTCGATTACGGAAGGAACTTTGAACGAGGCCAGATTGGCCGCCGCATAGGCCGAAATTTCGGCCTCGGTAATGTTCGACCCGGGAGTCAGTACAAGTACCGCTTTCACGGCCTGGTCGCGCACCGGATCGGGCACTCCCACTACTGCCGCTTCTGCAATTCCCGGCATTTCTTCGAGAATGTTTTCCACTTCGGTAGTGGAAATGTTTTCGCCACCGCGCTTGATCAGATCGATGTGGCGGTCAGCAAAATAGAACCACCCATCCTGGTCGCAGGAACCAAAATCACCCGTGTGATACCAGCCGTCCTGGTCAATCGCCGCAGCGGTTGCTTCCGGATCCTTCCAGTAGCCGGCCATCAGCGAATAACCCTTCCGGCCCCGCACCAGAATTTCCCCGCATTCGCCAGGAGGAACATCTTCGCCCTCGGCATCGACAATGCGCACCTGGTAGCCCGGGCCTACTCGCCCAATCGAAGGCCACTTGCGCGGTCCGTACGGGTAGTCGGTTATGACCCCCACCAGTGATTCGGTAGAACCGTAGTTGTTCAGCAGCGTCACGCCGAAGCGCTCCTCAAAAGCGGCCTTTTCCTTCCTAGATATAGGGAGGAAATAGTGCACCTGGCGGACCCGATGATCGCGTTCGCCCTCGGCAACCGGTTGGCGCATCATAGTGCGCACCATCATCGCCATCGACTGCACCAAAGTCGCATCATTTCGGCGCACCTGGTTCCAAAAACGCGTAGCCGAATAGCGGGATGCCAAAATCAGGGTTGCTCCCACCGTCAGCACTGGCAGCAGAGCAGAAAGTTGGAAATTCACGTGCGAAGCGCACATGGAAGTCATGTAGCGGTCTTCGTGATTCATGGCCAGCTGCCAGTTCACGTACAGACCCGAGAAGATCATGTTGGCGTTAGTGAGCATTACTCCCTTAGGCGTGGAGGTAGTCCCCGAAGTGAACATAATTTCCACGACATCCGCACTTACCGGTTCGTGCTCACTAGCCAGTTCCTCCGACTGCGCATCCCGCAAGGTCTCATATCCCGAGGGCGAACCGTCAACTACCAGCACGTCCTCGATCAATTCGTCCATGCCCGGCATCTGGTAGAGGGACGGCTGAGTAAGCAGAAGGGAAACGTCGCACGCCTTCATAATGTAGGCGCACTCTGCGGTGGTGTAGGAGGAATTCAGGGGCACGTAGATCGCCCCTATCTTGGCGAGGCCCACCAGGGCCTCCAGACATTCGGGGGAGTTGGTTAGCTGGACAGCTACCCGATCCCCCCGGCGGACCCCCCTTTCAAGGAACAGATTGGCCGCCTTGTTGGAGAGGCGATGGAACTGGGCGTAGGTGTATACCCGCCGCACGTCCGCGTCGCAGTCCTCAAAAATTAGGAAGACCTGCTCCGGATGTGTTTGTGCCTGGTATTCCACAAGGCTACGCACCGTAGTTCCATCGCCAGTTTGAAACATTATTTCACCTGCGCGGGAGACCCCGCACTCTCCTTACTCGGCAAACTTGAGCTTGCCAGATTCCTTGAATTCATTGATCTTTTCTTCGCTGAAACCAGCCCGTTCAAGCAGGTAACGAGTGTCTTCGCCCAGCTTCGGCATGGGACGCCACTGCCTGCCCGGGTTGTTCTTGAACTTCGGGAAGACGCCGATGCCCTTGATCTTCTGGCCATCTTCGTTTTCCCATTCGGTGAAGACGCCACGCTGGTACATGTGCTCTTCCTTGACAACCTCTTCGAACTCGTTGACAACTTGCGCCGCAATCTTGTGGGCGGTGAAGTCGCGCTCCACGTCCTTCTTGTACTGCGTCTTCAGGTATTCGGTCAGCTTCTGCTGGATCAGGTCGGCCTTAGGCCCGTTCAGCCACAGAGCCGAGGTGTCCTCTGGGTAGTCCTCAGTGCCCCACAACTCGCCCAGGCCGATGGTTTCGAGCAGGTACTTATTCTGCGGTACGCCGTAGACGCACAGCCCGATGTAGCCGTCCTTGCATTCCCATTCGCCGATGGCGCACAGGTTCTGGTGGCGGTTACCCGGACGCGGCCAGACAATGCCCTCGTTCATGTAGTCCATCAGGTAGTAGGACCCGATGCGCATCATGGTTTCGTACATTGCCAGGTCGATGCTTTCGCCCTGGCCGGTAGCGCGCGCCTTGTGTAGTGCGGCTAGCGAGGACGAAACAACCATTAGCGAGTTGAAGTAGTCCACCGAGTAGGGGGCAATGTTCATCGGCTGTTCCTGAGTGCCGTTCTGGGCGATGATGCCCGCGTAGGCGGCAACGGTCAGGTCGTAGGCAGCCGAGTTGACCCGTTCCGGATCGCCGTCCTGGCCGAAGCCAGAGACGTGCACGATTACCAGGTCGGGGTTGACCTCCCACAGCACCTCATCGGTGATGCCCTTGCGTGCCCACACCGGGCCCTTGGACGATTCGATGAAGATGTCCGCGTCCTTGACGAGGCCGAGCAGCGCTTCCTTGCCTTCGTCGCTGAACGGGTGGATGGAGATAGAGCGCATGTTGCGGCGTTCCATTTCCTTTACCCACTTGGTGTCGCGCATGGAGTCGCCCGACCAGATGTTTTCCATCCAGGTCACGTCGGCGCCCCATTCGGCCATCAGGCCGGCGGCGGTCGGAGCAGCGATTTCTACAGCCGAGAAGATGACTTTGACGTCATCTAGAGGGCCAAATGATGGTTTTTCAGTTGGCAACATGGCTGGCTCCTTAGCGGTACTCGCGCAGTGCTGCGCGGCCAGCGGTCAGGATCATCATTTCGTCGGTGCCACCGGAGACGCGGTCTACGCGCAGGTCGCGGTAGAAACGCTGGACGCGGTGTTCGCCGGTGATGCCGACGCCTGCCAGCACCTGCAGAGCCGAGTCGACGACCTCGAAGGAGGCGTGCGAGCAGTAGTACTTAGCCATGGAGCAATCGCCGCGGCCCAGCAGACCGTTTTCCTGCTTCCAAGCAATTTCGTAAAGCATGTTGCGCATGTTGGTCAGAGCGACCTTCATGTCTGCGAACTTCTGCTGGATTAGCTGGTGACGGGCAATTGCCTGGCCACCCTGGATGCGCTGGTTCGCGTACTTGGCTGCGTCCTCGAAAGCGCAGTAGGCCTGGCCGTAGTTGGTCAGAGCCACCAGGTAACGCTCCAGATCGAAGTCCTTGACGCCACGCATGAAGGCGTTGCCCTCGGTGCCAAACAGGTCTTCTTCTTCCAGCTCTACGTTGTCGAAGTAAACCTCTGCACAGGAGTCCATGCGCAGGCCCAACTTCTGCAGCGGTTCGCGGGTGACGCCTTCCTTGGACATGTCAACGAACCATTCGGTGTAAACCGACATGTCTTCGCTGTTGCGGGCCATGACGACCATGTAGGGGACCTTCATAGCGGAAGTCTGGAAGGTCTTGTGGCCGTTCAGGTACACCTTGCCGTTCTTGCGGGTGTAGGTGGTGCGCATGTCGTCCCACGACGAACCTGCGGACGGCTCGGTCATTGCGTAGTTCAGCATCTGCTTGCCGGAACCGACGAAGGACAGGATGGTTTCCTTCTGCTTCTCGGTGCCTTCACGCAGGACCGTGTCCCAGCCGGGCAGCTGGTACAGGATGTAGGTCGGGCCACCGGCGCGACCTAGAGCTTCGTAAGCAGCGCACAGGGTGGTCCAGTCTGCGCCGAAGCCGTCATATTCTTCCGGCAGCATGATGCGGTCAAAGCCCAGGTCACAGATGGCCTTTACCCATTCTTCGGGGTATTCATGCTTTTCGTCGCATTCGTGGAAGTAGGTCTCCCAGTTGCGGGAATTCATCAGTTCGGTGAACCCGTCAACCATGAGTTGCTGTTCATCAGTGAGCGAAAAATCCATGTTCTTTCTTTCTAGTTGTTGTGTGCGTGCTTGTTGTAAAACTTTGCTGCGGCCTCCATGCACTCCCCTGCCGCGTCAAGCAGGCGGGAGTTATGCAAGAAGCCGTGGATGACACCGGGAACCGGGTCAAATTCGGCTGCAATGCCGGCATTGGTGAGGATCTTGAACAACAGTTCAGAGTTGTCCCGAAGCGGATCCAGATCGGCTGCGGCAATGTAAGAAGGCAGGAAGCCGTCGGCCAGTTCGTTGTTGACGATCTTGAAGAATCGCTGATCTTCAGCCGGTTCCTCGCCCAGGTACTGGCCCCAGTAGTAGTCGATGTCAGCCTCGGTAAGACCGTCCCATTCGCCACCCAGCAGGCGGGCGGAAATGGAATCGTCAAGCCCGAAGTAGCCGTAGAAGAACAGATTCACGCCTAGACCCGAAACGTCCTTTTCGACCTCGCGCAAATGCAGGTACGTGCCGGCAACCAGGTTGGCCCCGCCCGAATCCCCTGCGAAAGAGATCGAGGACGGATCCAAATCCAATTCGGCCCCACGGGCACGCAGATCCTGCACCACAGCCACAATTTCCTCGACAGGCTGCGGGTAGTGCGCCTCCGGGGACAGCGTGTAGTCAACCGAGACTACGGCCGCGCCGGTCAGGCTTGCCAGAGTGCGAGCAATTCGGTTGTGCGTGTTCACCGAACCGACCGTGAAACCGCCGCCGTGCGCGAACACGATGATCGGCAGCACGCCCTCGGCAGGGTAGAAGACAGTAACCGGAACTTCGCCGTACGCAGTAGGCACGCTGTACTGGCGCTGGCTGGCCATTTCGGGGCCGCCTTCGTTCCAGAATGCCCGCTCCGTTTCGTATGCGCTGCGCAGGTCAGATAGAGACTGGTTGGTGTCAAAGGCACCGGAAGCCAGTTCTTTCTGCTTCGCCACTACCTGGCCCGTCTGTTCAGACCAGAGGGCGGGAACGTTCACCTTGTTAGGCATTTACGGCCTTCTTCGACGTTCTCGGCAACGGCCTCGGCGGCCTCCTGCTGTGCGTTTTCTAGCTTCGCCTTGTTGCGCGACACGTAGACCAGCAAGGCCACCGCGAACAGGGCGGCAATAACGGCCGCACCAGCCAGGATCAGGAAGATCCCGTGGTAAGCATCGTTACCCTGGGCGTCGATCATCGCTCCGAACCAGATGGATGAGAAGGAGTCAGGTAGGAAGCCGATGACCGAAAGCAACCCAGTTGCCGTACCGAAGATGGTTAGCGGCACTTTGCCTTCGGTTAGCTGGGAAGAGACGACGCCGAACACGCCGTTTGCCAGGAAACCGAGGACGATCATGATGCCCGCAGCAACAAATGCCGACGCCGGCTTTGCGGGCAGAACGGTGAAGGCAACAAGGCCGGCAACCGCGACCACGGAGCCGCCGACGATAACCTTCGAGGGCGAACCCACCTTTTCGGCGATGGTGCCGAAGATGGGGCCAGACAGGAGGGTGACACCGTAGGTACGCACGATCGACACGAAGGAGACAACGCCAAGAGAGGCGCCCATGACGTCCTTGAAGTACGGGGTCGTGTAGTTGATACCGGTGTAGTAGAAGTAGACGAAGAACATGCAGCCTGCGGCTAGCCACACGACAGGGCTCTTCAGCGCGTCCAGTACTTCGCCGAAGTCGAAGGAGGACTTGGTGGGGTCAATTTCGCCCTCGAACTTCGGGATGAACATGTAGGACAGCACGCCAAGCAGGCCAATGATTACGCCAAGGAAGATGAGCATTGCGCGCACCCCACCGACAGTGTTGCCTGCAAACAGGGATTGGACGATCCACAGGATGACGAGGCCGACTACTAGGCCGGCGGCGCCGTACAGTCCGTAGGAGATGCCGATGTTACGCGAGTATTCGCTTTCTTCCGAGATCAGGCGCACGAGCTTGAAGCGCACGCCCCACCAAATCAGGATGGAGGTGATGCCCATTCCCACGAACACGATGTACAGCACTGCGATGGAGGGCAGGAAGGCGTACACGAAGGTGAGGGCTGCGGTGCCAACAAAACCGACCCAGGACAGGGTGCGTACGCGAACCTTGTCGGCCACGATGCCGGAAGGAAGATAGCAAATAGTTGCGGTGAGGGCGTAAGCCGCCAGTAGCTGCCCGATCTGCGCGTTAGAAGCGTGCAACGCCTTGATTAGCGGATCGTAGAAGACGTTCTTCAAGTAAGCAGGCGTGTAAATAATTGAGCTGCCCATTGAAACGAGCACTAAAAGAAAGATGCGGTGAAGGCGGGACAGATCCTTCACACTCTTCTCTCCTATTACGGACTTAGCCATATTTTTCCTATTCTCTAAAGCTGACCCTAGTGAGCGACTTTGCATCGGGCCTAACCAACAGTTCGGTTATTAAGACCTGATATTCCTCCGCTTGAGTGAAATTCAACCACGAGATTTTTTTGGGCTCTTACCCCTTCGTCCCTACATGCGAAAGATGATGTCAGCCACTGCAAACCCGGTTTGTACTGGGCTTATTTATGAGAGCGAAAGAACGCCGGCGCATTTTTGCTCACCCGCTGTTGCACGGATGTGCAGCCCGTGAGCACGAAAAATAATTTCTACCAAGCGGTAGTTAGTAACATTTACCCGTATAGGTGCGGCATGGAAGTGAAATTCTCGCAGTTTTTTCTATAAAAATCAGGAGTGCACTTTAAAGCTGGTCTAACCGCAGATTGCGCACCTTTCTTTTCGCCCCGGTAATTAGTGAGTCCGTTATTTCCGGCCGCGAAATAAGTAAGGGAGCAAGGCGTGGCGGCAACACCTTCCACCATCCACCCTGCCACCTGCGGTGTTACATTTATTTTTGCGCTGAGTAGGACTTATGGCCCAGGTATTACGTCACAGACAACCATGTCTACTTGTGGCCCTATTAGCTATATCTGCGCCTACACACCTCTATATTCGGCATTCTGGTCGCAATAGCCATATTTCTCACCATAGAAATAAGAAGCTTTGCCATTGCCGCTCTACATCCGCTGCAACCGCACGATTGGGCGGCGCGTCGCGCGAAGGAGGCAGGCTCGCCCTCCTACTTCCTAGATTCACCCATGCACAAAGGTGCGCCTGGTCGCATAGTCCTGACACGATGCGCACGCATATTGTTATTTTTAACAGCAGGTACGATTATGAATGAGACGGACGACTCACTGACCCGTTTAGACAAAGGAGACTGAACAAGAATGGCAGAAGACCTGATTCAAAAAGCTCTGTCTACCGCCAAGGACACCAAGGCCATAGTTATTGGCGAGGACGTCCTGGATCAGACCGGGAAGATGTTCAAGGACCTCTTCAATGACAAGAAGGCCCTACTGGTAGCCGACGAAAACACTTTCGGTGCTGCCGGCGAAGAAGTAGTTGCCTCGCTGGAAGAAGCTGGCGTGCAGATCATCGACCGCATGATCTTCCCCGGCAAACCCACTGTCTACGCCGATTACGACAACGTTTCTAAGGTACGTGAACACCTCAAGGGTCTAGATGACACGGTCATCTGCTCCATCGCTTCGGGCACTCTGAACGACATTTCGAAACTGGCCAGCGGCGAACTGAAACGCCCGTACATGAACGTGTGCACCGCCGCCTCGGTGGACGGCTACGCCGCATACGGGGCTGCCATCACTCGCGACGGTTTCAAGATCACCCGCGAATGCCCCGCTCCCGCCGGCCTTATTGCCGACCTGAAAGTTATTGCCAACGCTCCGGCGCGTCTTACCGCTACCGGCTACGGCGATCTGCTGGAAAAGATTCCTGCCGGCGCTGACTGGATCCTTGCCGATCGCCTGGGCGTAGAGGCGATTGACGACTACACCTGGTCCCTAGTGCAGGGGCCGCTGCGCCAGGCGCTGGCCAATCCGGCCGAACTTGGATCGGGTAACCCCGCCGCTATTGCGGGACTAGCAAAGGGCAACATCATGTCCGGCCTAGCCATGCAGGCCCTTTCCTCTTCGCGTCCCGCCTCCGGCGCAGGCCACCAGTTCAGCCACACCTGGGAGATGGAAGGACACGGACTCGATTGGGAGCCGCCGCTTTCCCACGGCATGAAGGTAGGCATCGGCACCGTTGCCTCGCTGGCCCTGTGGCAGGAATTCTTGGCGATGGATATCGACAACCTGGACATCGAAAAGGTTGTTGCCGCCACCCGCCCCAAGGAAGAGGTCGAAGCGCGCGTCCGCGAATACATCATCGACAAGATCGAAGACGTGGCTGTAAAGCACACCCTTAGCAAGTACCTAGAGGGCGACGCCCTCCGCGAGCGCTTGCAGACGCTAAAGGACAACTGGGCAGATATTCGTGAGTCCTGCTCGAAGCAGATTATTTCGCCTGAACAGGCAATTGAAGATCTGAAGGCAGCGGGCGCTCCCTACCACCCCGAGCAGATCAAGATCGACTGGGATCGCTTCCGGAAGACCCATATTCAGGCGCAGATGATCCGTCCTCGTTACACCGTGTTTGACGTGCTGGTGGATCTGGGTGCCCTGGATTCGGTTATCGAGCACCTGTTCAGCCCTGAAGGATTCTGGGGGCAGCACCGTCACCCCGTCAATGAAGACAACTAAGGATGGAAATGGATAAGGAACATTCCTACACAATCGGGATAGACTTCGGCACTCTATCCGCGCGTGCCGCAGTGGTGCGTGTTTCGGACGGCAAAACGTTAGGTACCGCCGTGCACGCATACGAGTCCGCCGTCATGGATAAGACTCTCAGCTGCGCCGATGGGCAGGAATTGCCCGCCGATTTCGCTTTGCAGAATGCGAGCGACTACATCAGGGCGATCAAGGAAACTGTGCCCGCCGCGTTGCAGGAGGCCGGCGTCAGTGCCTCCGAAGTGATCGCCCTTGGCGTTGACACCACTTCTGCCTCAGTCGTCTTCGCTGCCGAGGACGGCACCCCGATGAGCGAAATTGAGCAATTCCGCAACAACCCGCACGCGTACGTGAAGTTGTGGAAGCACCACGGGGCGGCGGAGCAGGCGGACCGCATCCAGTCGCTAGCTGCCGAGAGGCAGGAGAAGTGGCTGGCCCGCTACGGCGGGATTATCTCCTCCGAACTACTGCTGCCGAAGGCGCTGGAAGTATTCGAGAAGGCGCCCGAGGTCTACAAGGCCACAGGAGCGATTACCGACGCGATGGACTGGATCAACTGGCGTCTTACCGGCGTGCACAAGCAGTCGGCTGGACCTTCCGGTTACAAGCGCATCTACCAGGACGGCGAATACCCCTCCACCGAATACTTGGAGGCCCTGGCAGAAGGTTTCGGCGATGTGTATGAACAGAAGATGTCTGCCCCGATCGTGCAGCTAGCAGAGCCTGTTGCCGGCCTAAGCGAAGAGGCCGCAGAGTGGACCGGACTGAAGGTGGGAACCACCGTCGTGGCTGGTTCCATCGATGCGCACGCGCACGCCCTCGGTGTGAATGCGATTGAAGACGGCGTCATGACCATCATCGCCGGCACGTCTTCGGTGCTGCTCGTTTCGGATAAGGACTTCCACTTTGTGCCGGGCGTTTTCGGCACCGTCGATGGCGGTATTTGCCCAGGCAAATGGGGGTACGAGGCCGGACAGACGGCCGTTGGGGACATCTTTGGGTGGTTCAAGGACACCTTCGTACCCCTGCGCTACTACGAAGAGGCCGACGAAAAGGGCATCAACGTACACGACTTGCTTACGCAGAAGGCGATGGAGCAGAAGATCGGCGAGCACGGCCTAGTGGCATTGGACTGGCACAACGGCAACCGTTCGATCCTGTCTGACCCCAGGTTGGCTGGCATGGTGCTGGGCAAGACACTGTCCACCCAGCCCGAGGACATCTACCGCGCCCTGATCGAGGCGTCCATCTTTGGCGGCAAGACGATCATTGACAACTTCGTGGAGCACGGGGTTGAGATCAAGGAGGTCGTCATTGCCGGTGGGCTGCTGAAGAACCCGATTTACACGCAGGGTTACGCAGACGTGACCGGGCTGCCGATTTCTATTTCCGCAACGGAACAGGCGGGCGCGTTGGGCTCGGCCATTTTCGCCGCGGTTGCGGCCGGTGCCTACGAGGACGTGTACGAGGCTGCCGCTGCAATGGGCAAGAAGATCGAGGCCAAGTACAAGCCGATTCCCGAAAACGTTGAGGCCTACCGGCCTCTGTACGAGACTTACCGGGAACTGCACGACTACTTCGGTCGCGAAAATACCGACATCATGCATAGGCTGCGAAAGATCCGCAACGAAGCGCGCTCCAAGTAGCTAAATAATGGTGAGTGGCCAGGTTTCCCCCGGAGCCTGGCCACTCACTTTTTCGCAACACCTACGCTTTGCGCAAGGTGATAGTCCAAATAGCCTCTCCGAGCTGCTTGAAGTCCAGCACCTCGTGGCCCTGCGCTGCAGCCCATGCGGGAATTGAATCCGTCGCCTGCGTGCAATCGAAATCTATTTGCAGGGTATCGCCGCTGTTGATCTGGGCGATGGCCTTCTTAGCCTCTGCTAGCGGGAAAGGACACACCTGGCCCACAGCGTCTAGGCGGTAGCTCTTTTCCGAACCCGTAAGAACCGGGGCGGGAGTCTTCTTGTTTTCTTTGGTGGAGAATTTTATTCCTAAAAAGCTCATGTTTTTCCTTTACTTTAAGCGTTTTCTAGAACGGGCTGAGGCTGCAGGGTGGCCCCTGCGCGGGTGTGGTTTTGGATAAACAGGCGGGCACCGAGTCCCACGCCCAGGAAGGTGAACAGGAAGGCGGTCCACCCCTGCCAGCCGAACAGGGCCGTGTCTACCAGCGAGTTACCGATAGTGCATCCGCCTGCCCACACGGCACCGACGCCCATTAGTAGGCCGCCCCACACCGCGCGCACGGCCGTCCTCGCGTCGGGGACGCGAACGCGGAATTCGCCCGAGAGCTTGGCTGCCAGGTAGGAGCCTGGGATTAGCCCCAGGATTAGTAGCACGCCCCAGTCGACGTTGCTGATGTCAGCGGTGGTCAGGAATTGGATCAGCTTGGCGGAGGGAGTGGTGATGCCGAGGCCGGCATTGCGGCCGGTAGCTGCGGACAGGGGGAAGGCTACTGCAGCGAGCAGGCCAACGAGGGTGGCAGTGAAGTAGGGGTGCCACTTCTTTTCGAATAGAAAGTGTGCTACGCCAGTCTTCTTTGCTGGCAAGGCTGCCACCTTCGGAGTGGCTGCGAGCTCGCGGGTAACCAGGTATGCCACCCCTACTGCCAGAAGAAGCGAGAGCGTCCACCAGGGCACACCCAGGGTGTCGTAGACGGTGGTTGCGTTGACGGTAGCGCCGCGGAGTTTCTTAGTTAGGCTCGCGCCTAGCCCAAATTTGAGCACCGAGGACGATAGTGCGTACAGCACCAGGGCGATCCAAGAGCCCACTAGGCCCTCGCCAGCGCGGTAATAGGTGCCGGTGGCGCAACCGCCGGATAGAACAATGCCGACACCAAATAGGAGGGAGCCGATCGACACTGCAAAGGGCGCGAATTTATCAACTTCAGGGCTCACTACACCAAGGCCAGCAAGCGCAACGACTATTACAGATTGCAGCGCAATTGCTAGCAAGAAAGCGTTAAACCACCTAGTCGAACGCGATAGCCACACGTCACGAAAAGCGCCGGTGACACAAAATCGGCCTCGCTGGAATATGAAACCAAGAATTATTCCTAGAATTAATCCAGAAATGAGCATAGTAATCTCCTGAATTGGGAAAGAAAGAGAAAATGGATATAGCTCCGCTAAATAAAATCGGAGTGGAGGGTAGCCCTAATTATGCCTGGGCGAAGGCTGAAAAGTTTAGCGCGAAGGGTGCATCAAACACATATGCGCAGCTGAAACGCACATCATCGCGACAGCTTGGAAAGAAGCTGTGGCGGTGTGTGACAAAGCAGCGAATTCAGTGCGCATAACATCCCTTTAGATAGATAAAATAGGATGATATTTTTATATCACCATCAAAAAATGCTGCGCAATAAAGTATTTACTATTTGAGATTAAGCCTCTGGGCCCAGTGAGGCAAAAGAGGCGTAGTGTCCCAAGAAAGACACGGCAATAGTGCCCGTAGAACCATTACGATGCTTGGCCACAATAATGTCTGCCTCGCCCGGACGGTTATCTTCTTCGTACGCTTCGGGACGATGCAGCAACATGATTACGTCAGCGTCCTGTTCTAGCGAGCCGGATTCACGCAAGTCCGCCATCATCGGCTTATGATCGGTGCGCTGTTCGGGGCCACGGTTCAGCTGCGCTACCGCAATAACCGGCACTCCCAATTCCTTTGCCAACAATTTCAGCGAACGCGAGAAGTCAGACACTTCCTGCTGGCGCGATTCCACGGCGCGTCCCGAAGTCATCAGCTGCAGGTAGTCAACCACAATCAGCCCCAGATTATGCTGCTGCTTTAGCCGGCGGCACTTTGCCCTAATCTCGGTCATAGACATGTTTGGGGAATCGTCAATAAAGAGGGGGGCTTCATCGGTCTTGCCGATTACCTCGGCAATCTTCACCCAGTCCTGCCTCTCCATCTCGCCTCGCCGCATCTTCGACATGGGCACGCGCGCTTCGGCAGAGAGCATACGCATAGCGATCTCGCCGCGCGACATTTCCAAGCTGAAGATAACCGAAGCTACCCCGTGATGAATGGAAGCGGACCGGCAAAAGTCCAGTGCCAGGGTGGACTTACCCATTGCGGGACGGGCAGCAACAATGATCATCTGCCCTTCGTGCAGACCGCCCAAGAGCCGATCCAGATCGTGGAATCCCGTGGGTACCCCCTGGGCTTCGCCCTTGTTGTTCTCGATTGCCTCCAGTTCTTCAACCAGCGGTTCGATGGCATCCGAAATGGGAACATAATCTTCGGCAGTGCGGTTCGACGTGACCGCATAGATCTCGCTTTGCGCGGTGTTGATAATCTCGGCTGGATCGCCGCCCTCGGCACTGTAACCCAGCTGCACGATTCGGGTACCCACATCTACCAGCGACCGCAGCTGCGCCTTCTCGCGGACGATCCTGGCGTAGTAGTTTGCGTTGGCGGCCGTGGGGACGACCGTAGTCAGAGTGTGCAGGTAAGGGGCGCCACCTACGCGATTCAGGTCGCCTTTACGCTCTAGCTCCGCCGCAACGGTAACGGCATCAGCGGGTTCTTCCCGGCCGTACAGGTCAATGATCGCGTTGTGAATGATCTCGTGTTTCGGGGCGTAGTAGTCCGAACCGCGCATCTGCTCGGTAACATCCGCGATCGCATCCTTAGACAGCAACATGGCGCCCAATACGGACTGCTCTGCATCATTGTCGTGAGGCGGAACGCGATCGTAAGCGGACTCTTCAGCCATGTATACCCCCTGGAAGTCACTTTGCTCTAAGTATCGAACAAGAGGACGGAAAAAACCAAGCTGCTTCCGGCTGGCATGTGGATAAGCTGGCCACTATTGTGGAGTTCTTGGGGATAAAATCTCCCACCCTGTGGAAAGCGTGTGGACAAAAACTGCTGATAAAACCACAGTAAAGCAGGTAAACCGGCTTTCACCGGCTAAAAAGTCCACAGCTTTATACACAGGCTGTGGATAACCAATTTCGGAGGAAAAGTGGACAAGCCGCGCCAGAGCACCTTGAACCGACAAATCCTAGAACTGGCGATACCCGCCCTCGGCGCACTGGTAGCAGAACCACTTATGACCATGGCTGATTCGGCCATGGTCGGCCACCTAGGTACGGAGCAGTTAGCCGGCATGGCGGTGGGCACCACCATCTTGAACCTGTTCGTCGGCATGTGCATTTTCCTGGCCTACACCACAACGGCACTGACTTCGCGGCGCCTGGGAGCTGGGGACAAGAAAGGCGCACTGCGCGGCGGCATTGACGGGATGTGGCTTGCAGCTGGCATCGGCTTGCTGCTCGCACTGGTGCTATTGGCCGCCGCTCCCCAACTGGCTTCCCTATTTGGCGCCTCCCCCGCTGCTTCCGAGTACGCCGGCATCTACTTGCGGGCGGCAGCACCCGGCCTCATTTCCATGCTTACGGTCATGGCTGCCACCGGCACCCTGCGCGGCATGCTCAACACTCGCACGCCGTTCGTCGTGGCCACACTGGGCGCCCTGGCAAACGTTTGTTTGAACGCCACCCTAATTTACGGGGTTGACCTTGGTATCCGGGGCGCCGGCATTGGTACGGCACTAGCACAAACTGGCATGGCTGTCGCGCTGTGCCTGATTGTTTACCGCGGGGCCAGGCGCGAGGGCGTATCTGTCCGCCCGTCCATAGAGGGCATTAGGAAGTCTGGATTCTCTGGGCTACCACTACTGATTCGGTCCCTCGCACTGCAGTTGTGTGGCGTGCTGACCGTTAGCGCAGCCACCCGCCTGGGCGACCTAACCCTAGCTTCGCACCAGGTGATCAACTCTATTTGGGCATTGTCCTCTTTCAGCCTCGACGCTTTGGCGATCGCCGCGCAGGCACTGACAGGCCACGCTTTAGGTACTGGCAATTTCGACCGGGTGAAGGCGGTGCTCGGTCGGTGCCTAGCCTGGGGCGCCGGCGTGGGCGTCTTCCTGGGGGCAATAATCATTGTGGGCTCGCCTGTGATCGGCCGCATTTATTCCTCTGACCAGCAGGTGCTGATGGCTACCGCAATTGGACTGATCGTGGCCGGGCTGATGCAACCGCTGGCCGGAGTGGTTTACATGCTTGACGGAGTGCTAATCGGGGCAAACGATTCAAAGTACATGGCCGCCTCTTACGTGGTGGTGTTGGCGGTGTACGCTCCCGCTGCCCTAGCAATCGCCCACTTTGGCAACACCTGGTCGGCAGCTTTGGCGGGCGGACAGTCCTTACCCGCGACGGCGCCCTCTTACGGGTGGATCCTTGGGGGCAACCACGCTGGCACCAATCTGGTATGGGTTTGGATCGGTTACGCGGCGATCATGTTCGGCGCGCGTGCCGTGGTCCTGGCGTTGAGGGCGCGCGGCAGCAAGTGGATGGAAAACGCCGAAGGGTAAGCCTACCGGTGCGAGCAGTGGCGGATCACGATCGCCGCAATAATGCAGACCGTGGCAACCGTCGGCAGCGAGAGTGCCTGCATCTCCCCCACTAAGAAGCTGACCACGGCTCCCAGCGGCTTTGCAGATCCAACCTGACCGTCGCCCCAGTTCATTAGATACGAGCCGAGTGTGCGCATGATCAGCGAAAAAATGTAGATGCCGATGCCGATCTTCACTAGCAGTGTCGATGCCGCCGAAGGGCTGAACCGGCCCACGTCTTTGTTGGCCATTATTTCTTCTCTCTACAGTACTTATTTGCTCCGCGGGAAGCATTTCCCATTCGTACCATAAGTGCAACGTCATCCTCTGGCAACTGTGGGCTTCTGGTCTGAAAAAACGTAATCAGCTATCGCAGCTTCAGCAAATTGACTACATTCAACAGCACCAGGCGTATGCCAAACGTTCACGTCCGCTGCGAGTCAGCCTTAGGCCGGTCCAGAGATTCCAGCAACGGTCTGGGGAAGTAAAATTGCAACCGCGCTATACCCCTTTATGATCTGCCTCTTACAGAAATATTTCTACAGCCCCAGATGTACCAGCTGTTCAGCAAGTACTAGTGCGTTGGCTCCCCATAGGCGTGGAGGCCGCGGGTGGGCACTGGCCTGTTCCGGTTCGGCCTCTAATACGACTTGCACCCACGAGGGCGGAAAACTGGCCCCGGCGGCCCCTACTAGGGCCCCGGCTATGGCAGCGTTTGTATCCGTATCCCCGCCCTGCAAAACGCTCGTGCGGATGGCGTCCTCGCCCGAGATAGCATGCAACAACTGGTAGAACGCATTTTGCAGGGCTATCATCACCCAGCCCTGATGAGTCATGAAATCTTCGGGAAGATTGTCTTGCGCCCGGATTATCGCGCGCAGAACCGGGTCTGGCACGCGCATTTCCTTCGCCCAGTTGAGGACCATCCTGTAGATAGCGGCTGCAGTCAGTCCGCGTACGCCAAGTGCGATTGCCATGGCGTAGAGCGAGTTGGCTGCGCGCGTTACCGCGTGCGGGTGGGTTAGTGCGGCGTCGGTGGCGGCCCACGTGCCCACTTGGTGTAGGGGTGCGTGCCACCCGTAGATTCCTAGTGGACTGATGCGCATGAGGGCGCCATTGGCCTGGGTCTCCTTTGAGCGTCTGCCTGCCAGTGCGGAACGGGTGGCCATGCCCATGCTGAAGGGCTGCGAATTCCCCCATTCCCGATACGCCGCAAAAGCTGCAGCCGAAGAATATTCGCCCTCGGCAATGATCGAGCGAGCCAGGCAGAGCGCCATCTCAGAATCGTCAGTGATCTGACCCGCTATGGTCCCGTGGACGGCAGATGGCCCCATGACGGTATGATTTGCGAACTGATCCTTGACTTCTTCGGGACTCATGAACTCCATTTGGGCGCCAAATGCGTCGCCGACGAGTTGCCCAAGAAGGGCGCCGCGCGCCCGGTCAATTACCGTCTGATCCATACTCTTACCCTACCGGGACCGACGCCCCCTAGATCCGGGACGCAATTTTGCGTTATAAAGCTGGAGCTTCCTGGCTGGTCTGCGCCAAAAGCACACCAACACGTCGAAAGCATGCCTCCCGGTACGCATTTCCATGTGCTTTCAACCAATCCAAGTGCTCTAGGCAATTAGATGTGCTTTCGCGGAGTAAACAAACGCGCCACCGGGATAGCAAAACGGCCCGGGCGCCTAAACGCTCACGGGCCGTAATGCTGAATAAAAACTATTCGCCGTCAACCTTTACTGCCAAGGTCGCGTCGACCTCGGGGTGAAGGGAAACGTTCACCTTGTAAGAACCAGTGCTCTTGATCGGGGCTTCCCAAGAGACGCCACGACGATCGATGGTCTGGCCCAGCTGTTCCTTGACCGCAGCAGCGATCTCGGCAGTGGACACGGACGCGAACAGACGGCCGGTGTCGGTTGCCTTCTTAGAGATGACAACGCCCTCGGAGCCCTGCAGTGCATCGCGGATTGCGCGAGCATCGTCGATCGAGGCGATTTCGCGCTTGCGGCGAGCTGCCTGCATCTGATCGATCTGACGCTGTGCACCCGGGGTCCACTTGGAGGCCAAGTTACGCGGGAACAGCAGGTTACGTGCGTAGCCTGCGCGAACGGTTACAACGTCACCAGTAACGCCTAGGTTCGGGACGTCAACGTTTAGTACGACTTTTGTCTGTGCTGCCATTGTTCCCCTCCTATCAGCGGCCGGACGACGAGTACGGAAGCAGTGCGACCTCGCGGGCGTTCTTGACGGCCTTGGCGATTAGACGCTGCTGCTGTACGGAAACACCGGTCACGCGACGGGCGCGGATCTTGCCGCGGTCCGAAATGAACTTGCGCAGCAGAGCGGTGTCCTTGTAATCGATTACTACATTTTCGACGCCCCGGAACGGGTTCGCCTTCTTCTTAATTGGCTTAACAGTGCGAGCCTTTTGCTGCCTTGCCATGCCTTCTCCTTATGGTCTGTTGCCTTGCGGCAGCCCTCTAACGAGGGCGGAATCCTGGAAATTGGGCTGTGTGCCCTTTGCGCTTTAGAACGGGGGTGCGTCGTCGAAGCTGGAGCCGGCTTGTGCTCCGCCGGTGCTCCACGGATCTTCGGGCGAACCGCCGGTTGGCGCATTGTAGCTTGCGTTAGAACCGAATCCCTGACCCTGGTTTGGCTGCCCATAGTTTTGGGGCTGGCCACCACCGTAGCCGCCCTGGTTCTGCTGGCCGCCACCGTAGCCGCCTTGGCCGCCACCAAAGCCGGATCCGCCCCGCTGGGAGCGTTCCACCCTTGCGGTGGCGAAGGCTAGTGAGGGGCCGATTTCGTCTACTTGCATTTCGACGACAGTACGCTTCTCACCCTCGCGGGTTTCATAAGAGCGCTGCTGCAACCGCCCCTGCGCAATGACGCGCATACCTTTTTGTAGCGAGTCAGCAGCATTTTCTGCTGCCTGCCGCCACAGGGAGCAGCGCATGAAGAGGGCTTCGCCATCTTCCCACTGCCCTGACTGACGGTTGTACCGGCGGGGAGTGGAGGCGATCGTGAACGACGCGACGGGCGCGCCAGATGCCGTGAACCTGAGTTCCGGGTCAGCGGTTAGGTTTCCTACTACCGTTATTACGGTGTCTCCGGCCATGATTCCTCCGTTGGTTCTATCGGGTTACTACTTGTTGTCCAAACGCATCAGCTTGGTGCGAAGAACGGTTTCGTTCAGAGTGAGCTGACGGTCGAGTTCCTTAGCGTCGGCGGGGGTGGTCTTCAGCTTGATGACCACGTAGATGCCTTCGGAGTGCTTCAGAATTTCGTAGGCCAAGCGGCGCTTGCCCCAAACGTCAACTTCCGCGGAACCACCATTGTTGGTTACAAACTTGGTGATCTTTTCCATGGATGCGGGGACCGCACGCTCGTCGAGCTGCGGGTCCAGGATGACCATGAGTTCATACTCACGCATTGATAACCCACCTCCTTTGGTCTAAACGGTCACGGTCCTTCCGTGACAGGAGGGTCTGCGTTGGCCTTCTTTGCGGGTGCAAAGTACAGCCAAGTGTTTAGTCTAACGGCTTCGCCGCCGACTTACTACCCCTTTTTTGGGCGGAGCCTGCCACATTATTGGCGCCGTCCGCCGCTTTGCGAGGGCGAAGGGCTGGACTGGCGGCCTTGCTGCTTATGTTCTTCTTCGTGTTGCTGGTCAGGCTCTTCTTCGATGGTGCTTTCAGTGACCTCTTCCGAGGGCGAAGGGCTGGGGCTTTCAGACCGCTGTTCCTGCTGACTGGGCGCAGGAGCCGGGGCGGGGGCGGGAGCCTGCCTGCTACTAGAAGCCGGCGCCCATCCTTCGAATTGCTGGACGGGAGTGTCCGCTAGCGCGTCCTGCATGTACCAGGTCCACACTTGCGCCGGCCAGGTTGAGCCGGTTACTTCCCCCACCCCACCGAATGGGGTGATGGATTGTTCGGATCCGTCCTCGCCCACCTGGTACATAGACACGACAGTGACTAGCTGGGGCACAAAACCGGCGAATTGGGCAGAGCGGTTTTCCTCAGAGGAGCCAGTCTTGGCTGCTGCGGGACGGCCCAGGGCTTGGGCTTTGTCGCCGGAGCCGCCGCGTACTACGGCTTGCAGCGCCTCGGTGGTTTGATCCATTATGTCTTCGTCAAACACCCGTTTTCCAGCAGTGTCGGCCTTGTACAACACGTCGTTTGCCTTGTCTTTGACCTGGTCAACGATGTGCGCGTCACGGCGCACGCCGCGCGAGGCGATGGTGGAATATGCGGTGGCAATGTCCACTGTGTGCGGCGAGGACGAGCCCAGCACGTTGGTGGGTGATTCGTCTAGGCCCGGGGTGTTTTCCGGGTAGCCCGCATCGATTGCTACTTGCTTGGTGGTGGCTGGCCCAACCTTTTGGTTGATGCGCACGTATGCGGTGTTGATCGAATATTGGGTGGCCTTCTTGTAGGTGACCGGTCCAAAGGAGATGGAAGCATAGTTGGAAACATTGGCGGCCCCTAATGCCATGGGGGAAGACCCGTCCACTGTGGAATAGATTGAATCGCCGCCCTGCAGCGCGGCGATCAGCGCGAAGGGCTTGAAAGTAGAACCGGCCATGGCATTGTCCTGGAAGGCAGCCGACCTCTGTACTTTCTGGAAGTCGGCACCGCCGTATTCAGCAACGATCCCGCCAGTTTCTGGGTCTACCGACACCAGGCCTGTGCGAAGCTGCTTCGGCCGATCCGCCGGAAGGTTGTTCACCGCGTCAACGGCGGCTTTTTGCCGGTCTGGTTGGATGGTGGTGACGATCTGTAAGCCCATAGTGTCGATTTGCTCGTCCGTGTAGCCGGCCTTCTGACGCATTTCGGAACGCACGTGAGCTAACAGGTAACCATTGGTGCCGGTAAGGGATGGCTGTACCTGATGCGGGGGAGCCACATTCGGGAAGGCCATCTTTTTGGCTTCTTCGGCCCGAATCCAGTTACCTTCAACTAGTCGATCCACGACCCGATCCCACCGCTGGCGGGCCATCTCTGGGTCGATTGCGGGATCCCAGGAAGAGGGTGCGGGAATGATCCCAGCTAGAAGTGCCGCCTCGGATGGGGTCAGCTCAGCAGCGGGTTTGTTGAAGTACGCGTGAGATGCTGCCTCGATCCCGTAGGCGCCGCGACCCCAATAGATGGTATTTAGGTAGTTGCCCAGGATTTCGTCCTTGGACTGTTCCCGGTTGATCTTCAACGCCAAGATGGTCTCTTTGAACTTCGCCAGGTAGGCGCGCAGGCCGTGTACGTTGTTCGTGGAACCGGTGTAGTAGTTTTCGACGTACTGCTGGGAAAGGGTTGAAGCACCCTGCCGCGGCTTGCCCATGACGTTGTTTACCAGGGCTCTTGCGATGCCCTTAACGTCGATGCCGTTGTTTTCAAAGAAAGTGGAGTCTTCCGAAGCGACGACGGAGTGCCCAATATAATCCGGCAGCTTACTGGCGTCGATGATTTGCCGATTCTGGGTTTGGAACTTGCCCATTTCAGTCTTGCCGTCGGCAAAGTAAACGGTAGAGGTTTGGGCCCGGGCCAACTTGTCTGGCCCCGGAATATCCATGGTTACGTACGCGACCAGGAATGTAGTGCCAGCAGCAATGATGCCTAATAGGAAAGCGCCAAGGAGCCCGATGCCAAGCCGTTTCGGCCACGACCTAGTGGTTTTTTTGTTGCGCTTTTGCACCGACTTGTCGGAACGGGTAGAAGTGCCTTTTTGCTTCGGCTGGTACGAGGGAGGCGGCGTGTGCGCACCCGACCGTTTCGGATGCGACAGCCGCGAAGACGTGCTTTTCGAGGACGTAGTCCTGCTAGGGCGGGACGCCGCGCCAGTGGGATTGCCAGTTCTAGGGGTCGACTCGGGGCCACTCCCCGACTTGGAAGCGGCTGTGTTGCGGCTCTGCCGTTGCAGGCGCAACTCGCGGCGCGTCAGTTTGCCTGGCCCATCCTTTTTTGGATCCGCCACGTTTCCCCCTTCTACGTGCTCGCTGAGCACTTCTTACCCTACAGCTTGAGCTAGGGCAGCAACCTTTACCTTCCCTGCATTCAGCTCGATTCGAGGTCGATAAAGACCACAAAACGCACTTTTCTTCAGAAATAATAGTAAATCCTCAGGATTCACACAGATAATAGCGACTAGTTTTAGATGTTTTGAATTGCCGGGCGGGAGCCCCCCAACGAATAGGAGATAAGGTGCGGGACGCTAATCTGCTTTGTTCCGGCGCGCTTTGGCTAGCCTGGCTTTTGTTGGCTCTGGCAACACTTTTTGCCCTGTTTCTTGCAGCTCCACTGCGTCGCCTCGGCAAAGCTCTACTTTGGGCATTGGCCGTGGGCGCGCTCGCTACCACCGGCACCTGGATCGCAATGGACTACGTGTGGGTGCCGTTTCCAGATGGCCTAGATTGGCATGTCTACGCCTGGATCTTTCTGGCTGGAACTGACCTTGTGTTACTGGGTTTCGCCCTCGTGCGAAAAGGAAGACCCGCCTGGAGGGCGACACGCATCCTCGGTGCAATTGTTGCGGTGGCGCTGTTTGCGGTGGGCGCGAGTCTAGGCACAAATGAGGTTTACCAGGCCTACCCCACCCTTTCCGCTTTCCTGGGGCGGGGCTCCATCCAGACAGTCAAGTGGACCGATCTGCACCTAAAACCGGGCAAGGGTAAAGCAAGTGCCGCAAGAGCCATCGCTTCCGGGCACGGAATCCTTACCCAGGTGCGCATTCCGGGGGCACGCTCCGGATTCAAAGCGAGGGCGGCGAACATTTACCTGCCACCCGCCGCGTTGGGGTCAAACCCCCCAAAGCTGCCGGTAGTGGTCATGCTGCCTGGAATTCCGGGTACTCCGAATGATTGGGTGAGGCTGGGAACCGGCCCGCAAATAGCGGAACAGTACGCCGCCACCCACGGCGGCGTGGCTCCCATCCTGGTGTTGGCTGATGTAACCCGCGCGACCACCTTCAACACCCTGTGTGCCGATTCGGTTCGGGGCAACGCGTCTACCTACGCCACGAAAGATATTCCTGCCTGGGTAAAGAAAAATCTGCCCGCAGCGGACAGCCCCCAGCAGTGGATGGTGGTGGGAGTCAGCTTCGGGGGTACTTGCGCCGTGCAGTTCGCACTGCAAGATCCAACCGCCTACAGACATTTCTTCGACATGTCTGGCGAAGCGGAACAAAAACTCTTCACGCGCGCCTACACCATTAAAAACGCGTTCGCTTCCAACACGGACCAGTGGGCTCGCTACCAGATTGAACCACTGTTGGCTCAGCGGTCCTACCCGCAGCTAAGTGGGCGTTTCGGCCTCGGAGTGAAAGATGATTTCTCGGGGCCAAAAACTAGGCGCATACACGCCTTAGCAAAGAAGAAAAAGATAGCCGTAGGCAACATTGTTTACACTTCCGGGCGGCACTCGTGGGCCGTGTGGCGAACGCTGCTGAAATCGCAGTGGCCATGGATGATGCAACAACTAGAACTAGAAAAGGAACAGCGATGAGCAAGATCTTAAACGCTCTGCGTCACTGTCCCGCCACCCTCACCTTGGTGGCTATTGGGTGGATCGCCAACGTGGGGTTGGCCGTGGGTCTTGGGATAGGCCCGGCCGCCTCAACCGGCGGCCCACTAGCCCAGGTAACTCACATCCCCGGCTGGTCCCGCCCGTTGGTGGCAGTTTTTACCACCTCTGATGGATTAGCTCTGCTCCTGGCCACCTCATTTGCACTGGCGGTGGGCGCATGGGCCGAGCCGCGGCTTGGATCGTGGCGACTTGCTCTAATCGCCGTTGGCGGCCAACTATGCGGCATCATCTTTGGTGCCGCAGTGGTATTCGCCCTCTTTGCCGTAGGGCTCACCAAATCCGCGGTCCTAGTGGATGAAACAGTCATCTCCATGTCCCCGTGGGTAATCGCCATCCTTATGGCAACTACCTGGCGCGTGGACCGCGTCGGCTCCCGCCGCATTCGCGTTGCCACTTTCGTGACCCTGACCGTGCTCTACCTGATAGTCGGGAACCTAGTCGAGGTCGTAAGAATCGGGGCGGCACTAGCCGGCTTGGCTTTCGGCTACACCCCCGCCGCGGGCGGTCGCCGCGGTAAGCCCATGGGGGCGCGGGCAGACATTCCCGCAAACATTGCCATCATCATCGCCGCGCTAGGAACATCCGGCCTAATCAGCGCCATTTTTCGACACCCGGCCGGCCCTATGGCGCAGATCGAACGACTAATTTTTGTGTCGCGCCTACGACCCATTTCGTTGGCGAACCACTGTTTCCCGAACGGTTTTTCTTCTATCACCACTCGCATAGCCGACCCGTCCTGCGCGGTGGAACTGGCGCGCGCCAGCGGTGGGGCCATCTCGCCTATCTTGCACCACGTCGCCCTTTTCCTACTATTTATTGCGCTGGCGGATGGCCTGTCCCGTTCACGCCGGGCGGCCTGGTTTATTGCGGTCTTTACACAATTGTTCGCCATTGTGCGCGGCCTGGTGTGGGTACACCTTGTGCCCGCTGACGTCGTTTTCCCGTCCCACCACATCCTTTCCGCCCTGCCTCCCCTGTACTTCCAGATCGGGATCAGTGTGTGCGCGCTAATCCTGCTTCTATGCACGCACCGTTCCTTCCAAGTGCGCGCCAGAACCGGCACCTACCAGTTGGCTGCCAAACGGGCGGCGCTCATCATTGTTACCGGGCTGATCGTACTGGCTTTGCTGTACGCCCTGGAACCGCGCGCCTGGTCAGCCCCGCAAAGCTTCGTGCAGCTCATCGCGGGGGCGCCCGCCCAGCTGTTGGCAATCGCACTTACTATTTTGCTGTGGCGCACCTTTGCAGCAACCGGCCAGGTGGTGCCTTCAGAGCGCTTCTTCGTGCGTCCAGAAGAACAGGATGCGGGTGCTCACCTGCGTCGCCTAGTCACCGAGGGCGGCGGTTCCCTTTCGTGGATGTCGACGTGGGCGGGCAACCAGCCGTGGATCGACCGGATGGGTGAGGCCGGATGGGGCTACCGAGTGGTCGAGGGCGTAGCGCTGGCCACCGCAGACCCCGTAGGCAAGGTGGTAGACACGGCTCGAATTGTGCACGAGTTTGGGGCATTTGCACAAAAGAATGGGTGGATTCCCGCCCTCTATTCCACCCATGCGAAAGTAGCGAAAGCAGCCCAAGACCTGGGGTGGACGGCGGTGCGCGTGGCTGAAGAGGCTGTGGTACCCATGGAATCGTTTACTTTAGTGGGCAAGAAGTATCAGGATTTGCGTACCGCAAAGAACAGGGCTGCGCGCGAGGGCGTTCATGTCGAAGAGGTTACGTGGGCGGATCTTCCCGAGGGCGGACGCGACCAGATACGGGCAATTTGCGCACAGTGGGTCGAAGGTAAAGCTTTGCCGGAAATGCATTTCACTCTGGGTGGGGTAGCCGAGTTGGAGGATCCGGCAGTGTCTTTGCTGATCGCTGTCGATGACGATCGCACCATTCATGGAGTGACTTCGTGGCTACCCGTATATCGCGACGGAGTGTTGGTGGGGCGCACCTTGGACGTGATGCGTAGACGTGAGGGCGGCTTTAAGCAGGTCATCGAATTACTGCTGGTCGAACAGGCTATTGCTTGCCAAGAGGCCGGCCTGGAGTTCGTGTCTTTGTCGGGGGCGCCATTGGCTCCAGCGCCGGCAAGCGCAGAACAGAGCGAGATTCAAGAACGCGCATTCCTGTCCGATTCTTTAGACCGGGTTGGGCGCATGCTGGAGCCGGTCTATGGGTTCAGGTCGTTAGCGAGGTTTAAAGCAAAGTTTCAGCCCGCATACGAACCCATGTATCTACTGGTGCCGGATGTTGCTGAGCTCCCCGCGGTCGGGTTTGCCATCGGGCGCGCCTACCTACCCGATTTTGGGGTAACGGATGCTTCCATGATGGGGGCTCGCTGGTTGAGGGCGAAACTGGGAGTCTGACCCTACCCCAAAGATCGCGCCTCTATCAGCACCCGACATTTTTCCTGTTACCAGCTATGTCGGGTGCTGCCATCGACTAGGTAGAAGACCGTGCGGGAAATTCTGCCGCATTAGAGTCTTTTAACGTTATGCGAGGATGAATCCACCTCGCTATTCTCGCAATACAAGGGAGCTCACTCCGCCGGATTTGCAGGAAGATGCCCTTGCACCTAACCAAAAGAACAAAGGAGTTTGAAATGAGATCGACAATAGGTCGTAAGCTCGCAACCACTCTTGCTGGCACAGCTGTGTTGGCAGGCGGATTTGCTGCTGCATCCACTATCGACGCGTCAGCATTAGGATCAAGTTGTAAAGCTTGGTTAAACACGAATGGAGGATCTCAGCAAGCGGAGGGAGTCTGCTCTTCTATCGCTAGGGACACTAAGGTCCAAGTTGTTATGGTCATCCCTGTCTGGCCCGACTACACTTCTGGATGGTTCTATGACACTGGCCGGAAACACAGCACCAGTTGGGCGGCAAAGTGGGGTTCATGGCAGGCCAGATACGCCCGTACTGACCAAGCCCACCGATAGCCCTGCGGATAATTCATGATTACGTGTTCTGGAATATCGTTCCATTTTCCCGACGCTCAGCGACTTCGAACAATCTTCGCGAATATGGATGCCGAATTCGCATCCGGCTTATTTCACGTGGTTATGGGCCCTTCCGGGTCGGGGAAGACTACGTTGCTGAATCTGCTGGACGGCTCCTTAAATCCCGAAAAAGGAGTCGTGAAGATAGCGGGAAAACCGGTTTCCGACTTCGCACTAAAAGACCTCCGTGGGAAGGTACTGGCTCGCGTATTCCAGGACTACCGGCTAATTCCCTACCTCAGCGCCTGCGACAACATTCGGCTGGCGCAGCAAGTTGCGGGTACGCTCGACCACAACCCTGATACTGCAGCCGAATTATTGCAGCGTCTGGGGCTAGGGAATATAGCCGACTCACGCGCCGATCAGCTCTCTGGAGGCGAGGCGCAGAGAGTCGCAATTGCTAGAGCTTTAGCGAACAAACCAAAGGTCATCCTAGCTGACGAACCGACAGGCGCCTTAGACAAGGACTCTTCGAACGCCATAGCTGAATTACTCGGCGAATTAGCACATGAACTCGACGTATGCATAATCACTGTCACCCACGACCCAGCGGTAGCTGATGTTGCTGACAGAGTGTTGGAAGTGTCAGAATGCAAACTAATCGAAAAAAATAGCTCGAAACCTGCAGGTAAAAGTTGCGGTGGGCTTTATTCAGCAACATTTCCGAATAGCTACGACACTTTGTCTAGCGTTATTATTTCTGTCTCTATGCGCATCCCTTTCTGGTATGTTACACAGTAATTTTGTCAATACTATTGAAAAAGACGTCTATGCAACTTACGGTGGTAAACAGTATCGGATTGGAACTACAAATTCTACATCCAGAGCCCGTTTACTCCAAAATGTCAATAAGAAAGAATTACTACCCGTCACTCGCACGAGTGAGATTTTCGAAAGAGGTACGCGTTCCACGAGCGCTACCGTTATACATGCCGGCGACAACTTTGCATACGGGATATTAATCGACGGACGCAGACAGAGACGTAACCGACAAATAGTACTCTCAAGCGCAACTGCAAAAGCATTACAGGCTGAGGTCGGCGATAGGATACGGATTAATAATAATACTTTCGATGTAGTAGGTATTGCACTTCTCCCCGCACACATAAGTGAACAATTTGCTGTTCAAGAGATGAGTGAAGAGGAGCAACAGGACGCTACTACGTGGCTAACCAATGTCGATCCTGAGCTAAATGAAAATCTTCTCTCTGATACACGCTTAGGATTAATTCGTGTGAACTCAGTAGAAGGAGCTGTAGATTACCTACTCCGGGGTGAAAAGAGTGCACTTTTGAATAGTTGGCAGGTACTATCGGCAGTATTATTGCTAGCCACTATTACACTTCTTGTAGCAGGTATCAATACCGCTAACCGCGCGGCTACTACAACCATCCAAGCGCTTTGCTCCATAGGCTTGGAAAGGCGCCAGTCATGGCTGTTATCTGCCGGAATGATCTCTTTCTTACTAATCTGTAGTGTCACGCTTGGGGGCCTGTTTGCTCATCTAGGTATGTGGCTCCTATGCGGTTACATAGGCCAAAGTTTCGATCAGCTTTGGACAGCCTACGAGCCAAGTAGTGTATACGCCTGTTACATCCGAGTTTTTGCAACCATACTTATTTCGTCCGTAATATTATTCGTCTACCATAAATGGCGTAACAGGAGGCGCCACAAGCCGCTAGTAAGAGTTGAAAATAGCTCTCTGAAGACCATTGTGGTGTTCGGTGTTGCGCTTCTTGCAATCGCTGCTGTTGCAATCTGGTTTGCCGTCACACATACATCAATCCTGTATTTCCCATCGATCATTATGGCGGTAACGGGCGCCGCCCTACTCGCGTATGCTTTATCATGGGTTAGTATCGGCAAACCATTGCGGGAGGCAGGTATGGTCACCTCGGCTGCCACTATTACTCTTGCCCCTATGGTTGCCATAGCTATTGCAATCACTACCCTGGTAGCAATCTCTTTTCAGGGGCATGCCAATGCCTTAGACTACGGCAAACCAGATGGGGACGACTACATGACTATTGAACATGTCAGTCCCGCCCATGTCGCTTATCTACAAAAACAATTTCCTGACATCATGAGAAATGCCGTTGTTTTTGTGCTTCCCGATGAGTCCCAAAAGCTCGTCCGTATAGCTTCTGAAAAATACACTAAATGCAACAATCAAGGTAAGTCATTAACTGACTGCCGCGGTTTCATTGGTATTTTAAGTTTCTTGAACACTCAACGCAGTACCCTCGTCCAAGTCGGCGATAGTTCACCTGAACTACGTCAGAGTCAGGGCGATAGTGATTTTTATATTCTAGGTTTCGACAATTTTTCAGATAAAGCTAATATTCTAACTCAAACAAATATCGGAGATAAAATAAATTACAGAATTGGTCAAGCTAATCTGCCCGACTGGATAGCCGATCCTGATAATCCACGCTTGAAAAATGCCGGTATCTTACCTGGACCTGATCGATGGGTATACATTCCAGATTTCGCGAGAAAATCTCTATCCAGACAGACTATATTCAGAAGAGCGGCGAGTGCGGTTTCCCCGTCAATAGCAATAACCGAACCCACTAGTGTGAACACCTCTTCATTGCATAAGTTATCTTTGGCAGTTTTAGCTGTGGGCTTCATTCTTAGTGTCGTATTAATAGGGACGGGTCTTGCTTTGGCGCGTAAACGCGACACTGCCCTCCGGTTCGTGGTGAACAACTATGGTGGAGGGGATGCCCTGTTGCGTAATCTCAGATTGCGGGAGTTGAGCCCCTATCTTTGCTCCATCGTAGTTGCAACGATAATTGGCAGGCTAATGTCTACTCCGGCAGTGGCGGGACGCGGGCCCACCCCACACCAGATCAGCGCCGGATACTTCTGGCTAGTCCCCCCTGTACTCCTGATCGTAATCTTCCTAGCTGAGGCCATTCGCCTACCGAAGAATCGACACACGTTACATTCCTTAGAGGAGTAGGAACCATCAGCTAATATTTCACCTATTTTCACCCTCATTTTGGTTCTGTCCTTCTGGCGTGTCCGTACCCCCGGAGCTGACTGCCCCTTTGCTATCTACCTCGGTGTACCACTCGGATAAAGACGGGTCGGCACTGTCGTAGTCTGTAGAAGCCCCCGCGCCCTCGCCAGAAGGCACCTCAGAAGTTCCGAACACGAAATCGTCTCCGTATTCTTCAATGCCGGAGTGTACGCCCTTCGCGATCGCGTGCCGGGCGTAGGCTCTGCGAATCATGTACGGGTCATTGCGTAGATCCTTCGCCCAGGCAATCATGACGCCCAGTAGTACCACGGCGAATGGCAGCGAGAAAGTAACCATCATTGCTTGTAAACCGGACAGGGCATCCTGCCCACCGGCAAGCAGCAGTGCGATTGCTACCGCTCCGAGGGCGACGCCCCACACCACGGTCACTACGGTAGCTGGGTTAGGCCGACCAGTCTGAGACATGGATGCGACCACGTTGGTTGCAGAATCAGCGGCAGTGACGAAGAAGATGACCACTGCAAGCAGAACCACAATTTCGGTAATCGTACTGAGTGGCAACCGCTCCAGCAGATCGAACATGACGTTTTCTCCTGACCCCTTGATTTGCAGGCCAGTGCCATTCATATTCATGCGAATTGCGGTACCCCCCAACAGCACATACCAGATAGCTGAGATCCCGGCCGGAACAAAAATGACTACCGAAACGAACTCGCGCAACGTGCGCGACTTAGAAATCTTGGCGATAAACGTGCCAACAAACGGCGACCAGGAAATCCACCATGCCCAGTACATCATGGTCCAGGTGGTCACGAACTCCTTCGCATCCTGGCCCTGGGAAGCGTTCAACGCCAACATGCGGCAGAAGCTGTCAACAAACGAATAGAGGGAAGCTGGAATCGCATCGAGCAAGAACACGGTAGGACCGGAGATCAGCACAAACAGGGCCAATACAACTACCAGCACCATGTTCGAATTGGATAGGAACCGAATGCCGCGCTTGATGCCACTGACGGCCGAGAAGGTGAACAGGATCGTCAAAAGAACCATGATCACCACGACAAAGGTGTTGCCTTCAAGTGACTTTCCGGTAAGGAAGGAAGTGCCCGTGCGAATCTGCAGGGCTCCAATACCCAACGAAGTCGCGGTTCCCAATATGGTCACCAACACAGCCAAAATATCGATAATCTTGCCTAGGACGCGATTGGATCCATCAGGGAATACTGGTTCGAATAGGGCCGAAATAAGGGGAAGTCGGCCTCGCCGGTATGCCGAATAGGCAATGGCGCCACCAACCATGGCGTAAACGCCCCAAGCCAACGACGCCTGGTGTAGAAGTGCCTGCGCTATTGCCGTGTAAACCGCTTCCGAGCCCTGCCCATCCGGGGTTCCCGGAGGCGGGGTCAAGAAATGCTGCAACGGTTCCATTGGGCCATAAAAGACCAGGCCAATGCCCAGCCCTGCGGCGAAAAGCATCGAAATCCAGGAGGTGGTGGAGTATTCGGGTTCAGAGTCGTCGGCTCCTAAACGGATCTTACCCGTTGGTCCAAAACCGATCACCAACATGAAGATTATGCACACCACCATGAGCGTGCTCAGCAACCAACCAAAATTTCCAATGAGCCAGGACTGCACGGTGGTGCCTACCGTCTTCAGATTTTCTGGGGCAACGCCGGCCCACCCGACGATGCCTACGATGAACGCGAGTGCCACCGCAAACACGGTCTTATTTGTGGGGAATTTTCGGCCGGTATCGGCAACGTCAATTCCGGGGATCAGGCCTGGGTGAATCGAGATAATCGGTTTGCGCGCTATGCGCAGTGCCTCTGTGACAATTTGAGGACGACTGCCGGTCTTCTTCTCCGAATTCACTATGGATCCTATCTTTTTTGTTAAAGCTATTTAATCTTCTCATGTATTTCGAAGATCTCGAGCTTTAACTGCAAGAATCTCACTTTGTACCACCTCTCACCACTTCTTAATGCACGGTTGGTGGAAAATTAGCAGCGA
Source organism: Actinomyces sp. UMB0138 (assembly GCF_002849225.1). Lineage (GTDB taxonomy): Bacteria > Bacillota > Negativicutes > Veillonellales > Veillonellaceae > Veillonella > Veillonella parvula_H. The sequence continues at coordinate 213,050 of NZ_PKMC01000002.1, read as the reverse complement.
AAACGAAGGTAGTTAAAGGGTGCTACTGGTATTGCTGCTACGCCTTTACAGGGCCTGTAGAGGCACGCTCTATCAGCTTCATAGGTAACACCATGGCCGGTACCTGCGCGGCCCCATGCTTCCGAATCTGCCCGATCAGCATCGACGCACCGGTTACCCCCATGGTGTAGGCAGGCGAAGCCACGGCCGTCAGCGGCGGTACAGATAGGGTAGCCGCAATGGTGTTGCCAACACCCACCACAGAAACATCCTCCGGCACCGACTTGCCGTTCTCGCGCAAGAACCGAATCAAACCCGCAGACATCACATCGTTATAACCAATAACCCCGGTAGCTTCCGAATGCAGCAATTCCTTGCCTGCCGCATACCCGCCCTCGACCGTGGGCGGTTGCGGACTGGTACGCCGACCACGGATGCCCAAAGCTTCACAAGCCTTCAGGAGCGCTCTCCACCGCACTCCGTCCGCCCAGTCGTTTTCGGGCCCAGCAAGGTAGGACAGCCGCCTGTGCCCCAGCGAGGCCAGATGCTCCACGGCATAGCGCATACCCGCTCGTGTGTCAGTGACAATCGACGGAATAGACTGCACCGCCCTGTTGATCGTCACAACCGGCTTCACCTTGATCAGTTGCCTAATTGCCGAATCCGACATGCGCGACGACGTAAGCGCCACCCCGTCGGCCATAGCTAGTACCCGCTCCATGGAAGTGCGCTGCTTCGGACTATCCTCTAGGGAATCCACGATCATTACCATGTAACCCAGCTTCGCGGCCCTAGCCATAAAGCCGCGCACAGCCTCCGCTAACAACGGATTAGAGATGTCCTGGACGACTATTGCGAGCATCTTATTTACGGGGGTGAAAACCGCCCTCGAAATGGGACCGGTACGATAGCCCAGTCGTTTGGCCGCCTCACGTACCCTTTCGGCCGTTTCCGCATTTACGCGACCGGGCCTAGAAAACGTCCTAGACACTGTCGAGGGCGCAACTCCAGCTTCACGGGCCACATCATTGATGGTTACCGCTTTGCGGGCTCCCCCGGTCTTCTTTTTTCGTAGTGCAATTTCCGGCCTACCGCCAAGGATCCTATTAAATCCGTCATTTCTAGCATCGCCCATGGTCACACCTCCTAGTCGACATAACCCTATTGTAGACAAAATGAGGAAAAGATTAGAGATTCTGTAATTTTTTAATGCTATTGCGGTGCCCACCCGACTAATGCACCTGGATATAAAAAGCTCGCGGAAAGGAATACCTAACCGCGAGTTACTGGGTGGAGCTAGCGGGACTCGAACCCGCGACCCTCTGCTTGCAAAGCAGATGCGCTACCAGCTGCGCCATAGCCCCTCATAAGAAAAGCCGCTTTCGCGGCCTGTGGGCTTAGCTGGACTCGAACCAGCGACCTCTTCCTTATCAGGGAAGCGCTCTAACCAACTGAGCTATAAGCCCGCCGTCGCAACTGCGACACCGTTAGACTATAAACCACTAAAGGCACCAAAGACAAACTGATTTCGCATTCAGTTATGGGTATCACATAGTGCCGCCTTCTTGGTGACGCCCACCATGTAAAAGACCCGCACAGTTAACTGTGCGGGTCCCTTACTTTTAGCAGCTTATTCGTCCATCAACGTCAGCTTCACGCCACCAACCAAAGTGGCTGCGATGTTGTAGAGGAAGGCCGAAATGGTGGCCAGCGCAGTTAGTAGTACGGCATTGCAAACCGCAAACACGGTAGTTAGTCCCAACACGCGCGGCAGCTTCATCATTTCGATTAGCGATCCCAACGTGTTCTCGGAATCAATCGATTCGACGAAGTTGCGCACAGAGCTAAACACTTGCAAGCCATTCAGAAGCAGCCAAATAACCAGGGCCGCCAAAATCATGGCTACGCCAAAAGCAACCGACAGCAGAAATGTCAGTTTCATAATGGTCCACGGATCAATGCGCGATACGACCAGGTCTACCTGACGGGGCCCGTCAGTGGCCGGCTGTTCCACGTCGGTGCTCATTAGTTCTCCTCATCTTCGGATTCGTTTTCCGATTCTGCCAGCTTTTCGTCAGCTTCGCGCCGGGCAGGGCCGGTTTGTGCGGAATCAGTTTCTGTTTTGTTATCAGTTGCTTCGGCTTCCGCCTCGTCCTCTTCCTCGATAGTTTCGGAGTTGAGCGTCATACCGATCACGTAATCGCGCTTGTCAGGCCTAGAGAAGATCACGCCCTGCGTGTTACGGCCAGTGCGCGAAACCTCGTCAACTCTAGAGCGAACCACCTTGCCGCCGTGCATCATGACCATCACTTCGTCGCCTTCGCCAACAACTAGGGCGCCCACCAGGTCACCGCGTGCTTCAACAAGGTTTGCCACCTTAATACCAAGGCCGCCACGGCCCTGTACGCGATATTCGCTTAGCGAGGTGCGCTTGCCGTAGCCGCCCTCGGTGAGGACGAACAAGTCCGCGTCATCTTCCACGCGGCGCATAGCCAGCAGCTCATCGTCGTCGCGGAAGCGCATACCTGTTACCCCCGAAGTGGCACGCCCGGTTGGACGCAGCGCCTCATCCGACGCGGTAAAGCGCAGCGACTGGCCCTTTCGCGACACCATAATCAGGTCGTCTTGCGCGTTTGCCAGCACCGCCGACACTAGTTGATCAGACACGCCCTCGGCGTCCTCGCGAAGATTGATCGCGATGATGCCGCCAGAACGATTCGAATCGTATTCGCTCAGCCGCGTCTTCTTCACGAGGCCACGCTTAGTGGCAAGCACCAGGTAATCCGCCTGCTCGTAATCTTTGATCTGCAGTACCTGCGAAATATGTTCGTCCGGTTGGAAGGCCAACAGGTTAGCGACGTGCTGTCCCTTGGCGTCGCGACCGCCCTCGGGCAATTCGTAACCCTTCACGCGGTAGACGCGTCCAAAGTTAGTGAAGAAGAGCAGCCAATCGTGCGTGGTCGTGGTGAAGAAGTGTTCCACCACATCGTCCGAACGAAGGTGAGCCCCGCGCACGCCCTTGCCGCCGCGCCGCTGAGACCGGTACTGGTCCATGCGCGTACGCTTGGCGTAACCCGAACGAGTAATGGTGACCACCACGTCCTCTTCAGGAATCAGGTCTTCCATGCTCATCTCGCCATCGAAGGGCAAGATCTGGGTACGACGCTCGTCGCCATACTTTTCGACAATCTGGCCCAGTTCCTCGCCGACAATGGAACGCTGGCGGGCATCCGAAGCCAAAATGTCGCGGTAGTCATCACAGCGAGCCTTCAGTTCACTGTGCTCGTCGATAATCTTCTGCCTTTCGAGGGCGGCCAGTCGCCGCAGCTGCAAGGCCAAGATCGCATCGGCTTGAATCTGATCGACATCTAGCAGGTCCATCAAACCTTCGCGAGCCTCATCGACAGTGGGCGAGCGGCGGATCAGCGCAATCACTTCGTCCAACATGTCGAGGGCCTTCAAGTAGCCCTCCAAGATGTGCAGGCGTTCCAAAGCCTTGTTCAACCGGAACTGAGTGCGCCTGCGAATCACTTCGATCTGATGGTCCACCCAGTGCTTGATGAAGCCGTCCAAAGACAGGGTGCGTGGCACGCCATCTACCAGAGCCAGCATGTTGGCCGGGAATGAATCCTGCAGCTGAGTGCGCTTGTACAGGTTGTTGAGCACAACCTTCGCAACGGCGTCCCGCTTCAAAATGATGACCAGGCGCTGGCCCGACCTACCGGAAGTTTCGTCGCGAATGTCAGCAATGCCGCTGATCTGCCCATCCTTTACCAGCTGGGCGATCTTTTCTGCCAAGTTGTCCGGGTTTACCTGGTAGGGCAGTTCGGTAACTACCAGGCACTGCCGACCATGAATTTCCTCGACATTTACCACCGCGCGCTGCACGATGGAACCGCGCCCAGTACGGTACGCCTTCTCGATCCCCGAGCGGCCCAGAATCGTTGCCCCGGTGGGGAAGTCCGGACCCTTGATGCGCGCCATCAGGCCTTCCAGCAATTCTTCGCGAGAAACCTCCGGGTTCTGCAAGTACCACTGAATACCATCATTTAGCTCGCGCAGATTGTGCGGCGGAATGCGGGTGGCCATGCCCACCGCAATGCCTTCAGAGCCGTTAGCCAACAGGGCGGGGAAACGCGACGGCAACACGACGGGCTCGCGGGAACGACCATCGTAGTTGTCCATGAAGTCAACGGTGTCCTCGTCAATGTCGCGCACCATCTCCATGGCCATCGGAGCCATCTTGCACTCTGTGTAACGCGGTGCCGCCGGCCCCAAGTTGCCGGGGGAGCCGAAGTTACCCTGGCCAGCAACCAGCGGGTAGCGCATCGACCACGGCTGCACCAGGCGGGCCAAGGCGTCATACACTGCAGCGTCACCGTGAGGGTGGAAGTTACCCATGACGTCGCCAACGACGCGCATACACTTCGAAAAACCAGCATTAGGCCGGTAGCCGCCGTCATACATCGTGTACAAAATGCGACGGTGCACCGGCTTAAAACCATCGCGCACGTCAGGCAACGCACGCCCAACAATGACCGACATTGCATAGTCCAAATAGGACTTCTGCATTTCGTTTTCGAGGTCGACCTGCATCAGTCGGCCGCCGGCCTCGGTCTGGATCAACTCCGCTGAAGCAACATCGTCACCCGTAGACATGCCGAAAGCATCAGTGGCATCCTCCGGGGCATAGCGTTTTGGATCGTTCTTTTCGTCAGACACTTATTTTCCCCTTTAGATATCCAGGAAGCGTACGTCAGAAGCGTTGCGCTGAATGAAAGCACGACGGGACTCTACGTCCTCGCCCATGAGCATTGAGAAGACCTCGTCGGCACGAGCGGCCTCCTGCATCTCGACTTTCTTCAGGATTCGCCCTGCCGGGTCCATGGTGGTTTCCCATAGTTCTTGGTCACTCATCTCGCCTAGACCCTTGTAGCGCTGAATGCCGCCCTCCTTGGGAAGACGGTGGCCACCAGCCAGGCCAGCCCTAACCTTTTCGTCGCGTTCCTTGTCCGAATACACAAAATCGTGTGCAGCATTCGACCACTTGATGCGATACAGCGGCGGGGTAGCCAAGTACACGTGCCCCTGCTCGATCAGAGGACGCATGTAGCGGTACAGGAACGTGAGCAGCAGGGTAGTAATGTGCTGGCCGTCAACATCCGCATCTGCCATCAGCACGATCGTGTGGTAGCGCAACTTCTCGATGTCAAAATCTTCGCTAACCCCAGTGCCCAAGGCAGTGATCAAGCTTTGGATCGTCTCGGAAGACATGGCTCGATCCACACGCGCCTTTTCCACATTCAAAATCTTGCCGCGCAACGGCAAAATTGCCTGCGTTTCCGGGTTACGCCCCATCACCGCACTGCCGCCTGCCGAGTCGCCCTCGACTATGAAAATCTCTGAAATCGAGGCGTCCCTAGAGGAACAATCGCGCAACTTGCCCGGCATCGAGGCGCCCTCAAGCACACCCTTGCGACGAGTTGCCTCACGGGCCTTGCGGGCCGCCACCCGCGCGTTAGCCGCCGACTGGGCCTTATGCACAATCGCCTTTGCCTCCGACGGATGCTCATCGAGCCAATCGCCAAGACGCTGGTACATGTTCGAGTACACGAACGTGCGCGCAGCCGTATTACCCAACTTGGTCTTGGTCTGCCCCTCGAACTGCGGCTCAGTAAGCTTGATAGAGATGACCGCAGTGAGGCCTTCCCGCACGTCATCGCCAGTAAGATTCGAATCCTTTTCCTTCAGCAGCCCCTTGTCGCGGGCATACTTATTCAGGATCGTAGTAAGCGAAGTACGGAAGCCCTCTTCGTGAGTGCCACCCTCGGTCGTATTGATCGTGTTCGCAAAAGTATGGATCGACACGTTGTAGGCCGTAGTCCACTGCAGCGCAATCTCGACACTCATGCCCGCCTGCGCGTCTTCGGCCTCGAAATCGATAATCTGCGAATTGATCACGTCAGTCTTCTTACGCGTGTTCAAGAACTCCACGTAGTCTCGCAACCCATTCTGGTAGCAGTAGCTGACGCGCTTGACCTTCGGCTGTTCAGCATCGTCAACACCGTCGCCGTCAGCGTCCTGGCCCGCAATCTCGTCGCCCTCGACCGTTACGCCCTCGCGCAAATCAGTAAGGGTAATACGCAGCCCCTTGTTCAAGAACGCCATCTGCTGGAAACGCATGCGCAAAGTTTCGAAATCAAAACGCACCGTCTCGAAAATATCCGGATCGGGGTAGAAAGTTTGCGAAGTACCCGTCTGATCAGTAGGTTCGCCCTTCTCCAAGCTACCTACCGGGTGCCCGCCGTTAGCGAACTTCTGCCGCCACACAAAACCCTGCCTACGTACTTCCGTGTCCACGCGCTTAGACAGCGCGTTAACTACCGAAATACCCACGCCGTGCAGACCGCCAGAAACAGCGTACCCGCCGCCACCGAACTTGCCGCCAGCGTGCAAGATAGTCATTACTACTTCAACCGTGGGCCGCTTCTCGGTTGGGTGCATATCGACCGGAATACCACGGCCATTGTCATCAACCCGAATGCCCCCATCCTTCTGGATGGTTACTTCAATGTGGTCGCAGTAGCCAGCCAAAGCTTCGTCTACAGCGTTGTCCACCACTTCGTATACCAGGTGATGCAACCCGCGTTCGCCGGTTGAACCGATGTACATGCCCGGACGCTTTCGGACCGCTTCGAGTCCTTCAAGAACAGTAATATCCGAGGCGCCATATTCGCCCTGGTTGTGTTGTGGTTCGCTCACCTACAACCCCTCTTTTTCTTTAAAACAGCTAGGAAGTGCGTCAAATCCTTAAACTATTCTATCGCGCTTTTGCGCGGTTGCCGAACTTGATAGGGCCAGGGGTACAGAACCGGGCCTTCAAACGCTTCTAGGGCCCATATTTGAAAGCAAGCGTGACTTTGCTTGGTTTCCCGCTAAGTAGGTCGGCAAAAAATACTACCCGTAAGTGTCGCGCGGGCCCCTTCCTTTCACTCGCAACCGGCCGTGCGTCCACTTCGGTGCTGCGGGCGCCAAAATCGTAACCTCGGTGATAAAGCCGGCACCGATTTTCTGGTCAATACGGTTAAGCAGGGTAGGGATCTGCATTCGCAGCGCATTAGCCCAGGGGGTAGAAGAAGCCCGAATCACCAGTTTCGGGGCCTGAATCGTTTCAATCTGAGCATGCTCAAGCAGTTTTGGCCCCAAAATCTCGGGCCACTTAGCCTCAATGGAAGCCGAGCGTAGCTGCTTGTTCCACCCGTTCTTGCGGGTAAGAAACGACGCAACAACAGAAACTTTCTTCGGATCGCGCCGCGACGGCCTCGGCCCGGTACCCCCACGCGCAATGCCCGGGGGAGCCTGCCACACCTGTTCAGAACTGGGCACTTCGAGGGCGGGTTCGTCCTCACTGCGTTCTTTCGGGGAACGCACATGCGCCAGTTGCTTCGCGCTTAGCCGCGCCTGCCCCTTCTCCCACGCATCCTGCTGCGCCTTCCGCAATGCAGCGCGAGCATACCGCAGCTTTTCATCCATCGCGTCGCTCAATCTGGGTTCCCTCATCCGAATCAAAAGTGACATCAAAATATGTCGCTTCTGCAATCTCGGGCAAGTCCTCGCCCACAGCTGCTGTCACAATCACCTGTTCAGAAGCTTGCATGACCTTTGCCAAAGAGGCCCGCCTGTGCGCATCGAGTTCCGCAAAAACATCGTCCAATATGAGTATTGGCTCAGTTCCATCGTCCTTGAGCAGCGCAAACGCCGCCAGCCGCAGTGCTAGTGCGGTAGACCATGTTTCCCCGTGCGAGGCGTACCCCTTGATCGGCATCTGCTCAAGCGCCAAGAAAATGTCGTCGCGGTGCGCCCCCACCAGGTTGACCCCTCGCTCCAATTCGCGTGGCCGCAACAGTGCTAGCGCCTGACCCATCTTTTCTTCCATTATTTCTGGATCCAACAAGTCCGCCTCGGCAAAAGCGATCTTGCCCGCCAACGAACTTTGGTAGGAAATGTTCAGATCGCGCGCGTCCTCGGCAATGGCCGCGTGGGCGCCCACCAATAACGGTGCCAAAGACTGCACCACTCGGGCCCGAGCGGCAATAATCTTGGCCGCTACCTGCGCCAAATGAGCGTCCCACACATCTAAAGTCGAAAGCGAAGCAGGCTTCTTCCCAGCGGTCCGCAACAGGGCAGAACGCTGCCGCAAAATCTTGTCATGCTCCGTGTACACGGGCGCCATCATGGGCTGTAGTTGCACCACCAAGTCATCCACAAACCGGCGTCTACCTGCAGGGTCACCGCGAACAATCTGCAGATCCTCGGGGGCAAATACCACCGTGCGCACAATACCCAACAGCTCTTTAGGCCTGATAGAACCCCTATTCAGCCGAGCCCTATTGGCCTTACCGCGCACAATTTCCACTTCCAGGAGCTTCTCGTGGCCATCTTCCACAGCGCGGGCCCGGATCACCCCTGCCGAGGGCGTCGGCTCACCCGCGCTGGCAATGCGAACCAGCGCCGTATCGGCTGCCACCCGGTGGGACGAAAACGTAGAAAGGTAGGCTACGGCCTCGACCAAGTTAGTTTTGCCCTGCCCATTCTTGCCCAAAAAGACGTTGATCCCACCGGAAAGGCGTGTAACAACATGCCGGTAGGATCGAAAATCGTCTAACGCAAGGTCGGTTAGGTGCACCCTGGTCCTTATATGCCGTAGCGAATAGGCATCAGCAGGTAGCGATAGGAAGTATCTTCACCGGCGCCCGGCTCTTCCTGTCCCGTTAGTACAGCAGGCTTGGACGGGTGATTGAAGGACATCTTCACGTACGGATCGTCAATGGCGTTTAGCCCATCCAACAGGTAGTGGGGGTTGAAAGCCGTAACGATCGGTTCGCCATCTAGGTGAAGCGGCACATCTTCACGAGCCTGTGCATCTTCGCCCTGACCTGCCTCTAGAGTGAGTTGGCCAGGTTCCAAAGTTAGTCGCACCGCAGTATTGCGTTCAGCCACAAGCGACACACGCTTGAGGGCGGATTGCAATTCAACCCGGTCGACTACAGCATGAATAGAAGTATTTTCGGGAAAGAGGCGGCGCACTTGCGGGTAGTCGCCATCAGTGAGCTGACTGGTCATGCGCCGGCCACCCTGCTCCATAGCCAAAATTGCAGCAGAACCGGATTCGGTAGATAGCGAGATCTTTACTTCACCGCCACCCGAGAGCGACTTGGTCATATCGGTCAGCATCTTCGACCGCACCAGAGCGCCTACCTGCAGCGAACCTTCGGAAGGATTCCACTTGATGTCGCGCTGGGCCAACCGGTAACGGTCAGTGGCAAGCATGGTCAAAGTGTCGCCATTAATTTCGCAGTTGATAGTGGTTAGCAACGGCAAAGTGTCGTCGCGCGATGCGGCAACTGCCACCTGAGAAACAGCCTGCGAAAAATCTGCCGAATCGATAGTACCGACAACCGGGGGGACCGCAGGCAGTGCTGGATAATCATCCAAAGGCATGGTGAGCAGCGAAAACTTTGAAGAACCACACTGGATGCGAACCTTCGGCCCATCCAGAACTACGTCCACAGGCTTAGCGGGCAAAGCCTTGCAGATGTCAGCAAGGAGCCTGCCGGAAACGAGTACCTCTCCGTCCTCGTCAACTTGCGCTTCGATAGTAGAGCGAGCAGAAGTTTCGTAGTCGAAGGAAGAAAGAACAACAATCGAACCCTCGGTAGTGAGGCGAACGCCAGCCAATACAGGAACCGCGGGTCGCTGCGGCAAAGTTCGGGCCGTCCAAGTTACGGCATCGGCCAGTACATCGCGGTCTACACGGAACTTCACGCCGCTTTCCCTTCTCTAGAAAACTTCGAGCAAATTGTAATTTGCCCGCGCGTCTACTTGACGCAAGCTACTCACACTTTAGTGCAGTGCAAGCGAGTCTGACAAAACATCTGCGTAGCCGCCAGTGAGCGGTAGCGACTATTGCAAGGAAACTTCGGGTTAACTGTCCGAGCGGACCAAAAATCGCCCCAAAACGTGAATCATTCGGAAGATTTTTCTACTTGCCGGGCCACCGTGATCGTCCGCGTCAGCCCTTTGGTATCGATCCACAGAAAAATCCCATTAACTTAGTTTCATAGTCGTCATAGGTACTGTGGATTTCGTGGAAAAACTACTCTTTCGTTGCTAACGCAGGGAAAACACTTGGGACAAAAAAGTGGAGAAGGCTGTGAGAAAACTGGGAGTGTTGTGGAATTCTTGTAATTCGCCCTCTGCTTCGTCCCCAGAATGAGCAAACTTGTGAACAGATAAGACTTGTAATTCCACAGTCATCCACAGACTTATCCACAGATGGGGATAAAATCCCGGAATAGTGCGTTAAAATTCGGTTCCGCACCCAATTAACCTGCCGGTTACCCGCGCGCCTTCTGCTTGATGCGGTTAGTTAGCTCCGTAACATGGTTAAAAGTCTGCGGTTTCTTCGCCATCTGCTCGGTTATCTTGCGCTGGGCGTGCATCACCGTGGTGTGGTCGCGTCCGCCAAATTCCTGGCCAATCTTTGGCAAAGATAAAGTAGTCAGCTCGCGGCACAGGTACATGGCGATCTGGCGAGCCTCCGACAGCGCGCGCGAACGATCGGCCGAGCACAGCTGATCCAAAGTGACTCCGAAATACTCTGCGGTCTGCACCTTTATCAGCGCCGGCGTGACCTCAGGATCCTCGGGATCAGAGACAATATCCTTCAACACCATCTCGGCCAGCGAGCGCGAAACCTTCGTGTCCGACAGTGAGGCAAAAGCGGTGACACGCAACAATGCGCCCTCGAGTTCGCGAATATTCGTGGCGAACCTAGAGGCAATGTAAGAGAGAGTGTCGTCATCAACCTCTAGGCCTTCCGCCTGCGCTTTCTTTCGCAAAATAGCGATACGGGTTTCCAGATCCGGCGGCTGCACGTCCGTCATCAAGCCCATCTCGAAACGAGAACGCATGCGCTCTTCGAAGCCGCCCAGCTCCTTGGGGGCCACATCCGAAGTAATCACTACCTGCTTGTCCGCGTTGTAGAGCGTATTAAAAGTGTGGAAAAACTCTTCCACTGTCTGCTCTTTACCCTGCAAGAACTGGATGTCGTCAATCAGAAGGATGTCGATATCGCGGTAACGCCGCTGGAAATCTTCGGCTCTACCAGCGGAAATAGAGTTAATAAAGTCGTTGGTGAACTCTTCCGAGTTGACGTAAAGGACCTTGATAGCCGGATAAAGGTTCAGTGCGTAGTGCCCGATCGCGTGCAACAAGTGGGTTTTGCCCAGGCCGGAGCCGCCATAAATAAACAGCGGGTTGTAGGCACGAGCGGGAGTTTCTGCGGCGGCATTCGCAGCGGCGTGCGCAAACCGGTTCGACGAACCAATAACGAAGGTCTCGAAGGTGTACTTGGCGTTTAGGTGGGTGTCGAAGTCGGCGTTGGGATTGGGAACAAGGCCCAATTTTGGCGGCTCCGAGGGATCCGGGACCGGTTTTTGCTGACTATCCTGCGCAGAATCAGACTTTTCCACAGCAGGGGTAGGGGGCTGTGGGTTTTCCACCGGCTTCGAACCGATAGTTGTCTCTATAGGTTTAACTGAAATAGCGATGGAAAGAGGGCGCCCAAAAGCGTGCGAAAGAGCCTCTTCGACTGTGCCCGCGAGCCCGCCCTCGATGACCCCTTTGGTGTACTCATTCGGTACGGAAAGTAGAACTGTATCGGACAAAATGCCTAATGGTTCGGTCATATCCAAGAAGCCGACTTGTGCTTTGCCGAGCGTGGGATCGTTAGCAAAAGATTCCACGATCTGCTTCCACGCCGTAACGAGGGCGTCTTGGTCCATTACTTCTCCGTTCAGTTGAGACACGTAGATACGAGATTACCCTTAATAAATCATATTCCACAGGTTTTTCCACAGCTGGGGATAAACTACGTCGATGTAATACCCCGCTAATTACAAAGGTGTGATTTCGAAGTGATCTGTGCAAACACCCCCACTTGTTATCCACACCTGGGGAAAACATTGTGGATAACTACATCGTTGTTATTCACAACTACTCACAGCCTGTGCAAAAATGGGCTCCAGCAAGCAAAGTTCGCTAAATGCGTCACACCTGGCCATGGCTTGTTGAAATAGGTTCGCGGGGTACGTACCCTTGATGTTTGTTTGTGCCCTCTTTAGGGCCACCACGAGACTTGAGGGGAATCCCCCTAAACAACAGGAGAATTTATGAGTACAAAGCGCACTTACCAGCCCAGCAACCGTCGCCGCTCTAACAAGCACGGCTTCCGCGCTCGCATGCGTACCCGTTCCGGCCGCGCAATCATCGCAAGGCGTCGCTCCAAGGGCCGCAAGTCCCTGAGCGCCTAAGGTGCTTCCCCGGGAGCACCGGATGGCAAATCCCGCGGATTTCACCACCGCAATAAAAGGGGTGCGCGGGGGATCCAAATACTTGGTGGTACACATGAGCGACCAGAGTGACAGTGGCACTCTGGTCGGCTTCATTGTGCCCAAAAAAGTGCTCCCACACGCCACAGACCGCAACCTCGTACGCCGTAGGCTGCGGCACCTAATGGCAACTCGGCTAGAGCAAATTCAGGGAAGAAAAATAGCAATCCGGGTACTGCCTGGCGTGCGCGAAGCCAACTACCAACAGCTAGGGCAGGCGCTAGATACCGCCCTCGGGAAAGCCGCCAAAAAGGCGGAGGCTAAATGAATCCTGCCAAAGCTGTATTAAAAGGCCTGATCAGGGGCTACCAACGATGGATCTCGCCCCTATCGGGACCGCGCTGTAAGTATTACCCCACATGTTCGGCCTACGCTCTTAGCGCGATAAACATACACGGGGCAATAAAAGGCAGCATACTAGCTGCGTGGCGCCTAGCGCGCTGCAACCCCTGGAGCAAAGGCGGACTCGACTACGTTCCTCTAAAAGGACAGTGGAAACCGGGCCCATCTGAGCGGCTCACAGAACAAGAACTCACCGCCTACTGGCAGGCGCTTGACGCCGGCCGAAGCGGTAAAGCAATGCACATCGTGGAAACTGCGCTGGCAAAACGGAAGGCAGATGCCGGCGCTGGCCCGCAACACAGTTAGGACACCTAATGGGTTGGTACGACACAATTCTCTTCCCCATCAAGTGGCTAATCGCCTGGATCATGTATGGGGTTCACGAAGGCTTGACCTTCTTAGGCTTTAGTAACGGTGCGGGCCCCGCATGGGTTTTGGCAATCGTTGGCCTGACCATCATCATCCGAGGCGCCATCTGGCCGCTGTACCTAAAGCAGATCAAGTCCTCGCGCTCCATGCAGGTTGTGCAGCCCGAGATGATGAAGATCCGCGAAAAGTACAAAGGCCGCAAGGACCAGGTCTCGCAGCAGCAGATGAGTCAGGAAACCATGGCCCTGTACAAAAAGTACGGCGTTTCGCCCATGGCCTCCTGCTGGCCGATGCTGGTGCAGCTACCCATCTTCGCGGCACTGTTCCGCCTGCTGTGGGCACTGGGTGCAGTAGCTAACGGCACCTACGCAAAGCCTGCCATCGGGCCGATCGATGCCACGCTAGCAAACCAGATTCAGCACTCCACCTTCATTGGGGCACCGCTGTCCACATCCATGGTCAACTCCAACGACTGGGGCACCAAGATTGTCGCCCTCGCGCTGATCATCTTCATGATGGTCACCCAGTTCCTGACCATGCGCCAGCTGACCATGAAGAATATGCCGGCCTCTGCACTGTCCGGAGACAACCCAATGGCACGCATGAACAAGTCCATGATGTACACGATGCCCCTGATCATGGCTTTCTCGGGTTGGGCACTACCTATCGGCGTGCTGATTTACTGGGGGACCACCAACATTTTCACCACCTTCCAGCAGGCCTTCGTCCTCTGGCGCATGCCTACGCCCGGTTCGCCCGCACACGACCGCCTGATCGAGAAGAACAAGGGCAAATACGCCACCTACCGCAGCGAGCGCGAAGGCCAATATCAGAACCACCTGGCCGGCCTCGGTGTTAGCGACGACGAAGTAAAGTCCGCCGCCACAAAGATTTCGAAGGCTGCCGCAAAGGGCGACGAGGACCCAGAATCCGCCCTCGAAGGCCACCCCAACGCGGATGCGCTTCGGAAGGGCGTGGAAGCTCGCGCGCAGATGCAGGAAGAACTGCGCCAGCGCCGCGTGAAGCTGCAGCTTGAAAACGAAAAGCCCAAGCCGCGCACCAAAGAAACCTTCATGGAAAAGGTCATGAAGAAGGCCGAAGAACAGAACCAGCTGGCCCAGCAGGCCCAGCGTGTTTCCGGCACTCAGCGTGGCCAGCAGCGCTACCAGCCCTCTCGAAACATGTCGAAGGCCGAGCGCGCAGCTGAAGCAAAGCGTCGTCGCAACGCGGTAAAGAACACTACCGAGCCGGGTAAAGGTAAACTAAGCGACGAGGAAATCCAAAGGCGCCGTGTCGAAAGGCAGCGCGCTGCAAGGGCAAAACGTAAGAAGAAAAACCAGAAACGGAAGTAAGGGCCAAAAAGATGCAGAAGAGCCTAACTGACAACGGTCTGGTGACCGATGACAACGCCATCGAAGTAATTGGCGAGGACCAAGAGACCACTCCTGGCGCAGACGAGCGGCTGGAACAGCTCGAGGAAGAAGGCGACATTGCCGCCGACTATCTGGAAGAACTGCTCGACATTGCCGACCTCGGTGGCGACATCGACATTGACGTGGAAAATGACCGCGCCAGCGTCGAAATTATTGCCGAGGGCGAGGACCTGCGCGACCTGAAGCGCCTTGCCGGTAAGGATGGGCACGTGCTGGAATCGTTGCAGGAACTGACCAGACTCGCCGTACAGGCGCGTACGGGACAGCGGTCCAGGCTGATGCTCGACGTGGCCGGTTACCGTGCAGACCGCAAGGCGGCACTGCGGAAGATTGCCGAGAAGGCTATTGCCGAGGTGCGCGAAAGCGGCGATGACGTAGAGCTGAAGCCTATGAATCCGTTCGAGCGGAAGGTTTGCCACGATGTGGTTGCCGAAGCTGGACTGACCTCTGAATCCGAGGGTAGCGAGCCGAAGCGCTACGTCGTTGTGCTTGCCCCCGAAGGTGACGAATGAGCGGCGAACTGGAAGTTCCCTCGCAGACTGTAAAGGATTACCTGGGGTATTCCTTCGGCCCGCTAGAGCACTTTTCCTTCATGCTGCGCGACGAGGGCGAACTGCGCGGACTAATTGGGCCGCGCGAGTTGCCCCGGTTGTGGACTAGGCACATCGTCAATTCTGCGCAGGTCGCGGAATTTTTGCCCCCCGAGGATTTGGACGCTGAGTTGCCCCTGAGGCTGGCTGACATCGGTTCGGGAGCTGGTTTTCCGGGTATCGTGTTGGCGGCTATGCGCCCGGACATCGACGTTACGTTGATCGAGCCCATGGAGCGTCGCATTGAATGGCTTGACGATGTAATCAATGAAATGGGTTTGGATAACGTCACGCTGATTCACGGGCGAGCCCAAGAAGCCATGCAGCGCAAGAGTGCCAAGAAATTCCACTTCGTTACCGCCAGGGCAGTGGCGAACATGATGAAGCTTGCCCCGATGGTTTCTCCTTTGCTTTACGTGGAGGGAAAGCTGCTTGCCCTGAAGGGGCGCAAGGCAAAGGAAGAGGTCGAAGAAGCGCGACATGTGCTTCGCAAGGCGAAGCTGATTAAGGTCAAGGTACACGAGATGCCTTCGCCTGCAGCGCCTGACGATCCGGAAGAGATTACGCGGATTGTGGAGGCCTTGCGGATCTAGCTTGTGACCCTACTTTGGGTCGAGGACGGGGAGTGTTTCACGTGAAACACTCCCTTTCTTTATGCCCTTATGTGGCGGGGTGTTGGAAATGCTGTGTGATGTTTCTATAGCTTGCAACCGTAAAACAATGCGCCATTAGCCAGAGCTGGCATCTATGATAGATAGGTACAAGATTAATGGAGGATTGCACGTGAGCCCACGCACCAAGTCTTTTGCAGACAAGCTGACAGCCAGGAACGAAAAGGCTCGCCAGCTGAAGAAGTTGAAGTTTAAAAAGCCTCAGGGTACGCGCATCATCGCAGTTGCTAACCAGAAGGGTGGCGTAGGTAAGACTACCTCCGTCGTGAATCTAGCAGCCGCGCTAGCGGACAATGGTCTAGAGGTGCTGGTCATCGACTCTGACCCCCAGGGGAATGCCTCCACGGCCCTGGGTGCGCCCCACGGAATTGGGACCGCTGATACTTACACGGTACTCCTTGGCGAAACCAGTATTGAAGACGCAGTGGTTACCAACCCAGAATTTCCGTCGCTGAAGGTTGTACCGGCCACAATCGATCTTGCCGGAGCGGAAATGGAATTGCCCGACGCCGAGCGCAGAGAATACCTGCTACGGGATGCGTTAGAAGAGTACGTCGAGAAGCACCATCCGCACTACGTATTTATTGACTGTCCGCCCTCGCTTGGACTGCTTACTTTGAACGCCTGCGTAGCGGCAGAAGAAGTCTTAATTCCGATGCAGGCAGAATACTACGCTCTTGAAGGTCTGTCGCAGCTACAGCGTTCTATAAACGGCATTAGCGAGGCTTTCAATGAGAAGCTTCATATTTCTGCCATCTTGATGACTATGCTGGATCGCCGCACGCGTCTGGGAAAGGACGTGGAAAGGGAAGTGCGCGAGCACTTTTCTGATCAGGTGCTGCAGACCGCCATTCCAAGGAACATCACGGTTTCGGAGGCACCGAGCTATTCGCAGACAGTTATTAGCTACGACCGTAAGGGCTTGGGGGCGTTGGCCTACAAAGAAGCCGCTTACGAACTTAACAAGAGGAGCTTCGAGTGAACGCACGTCGTGCAGGCGGGCTCGGCCGAGGGTTGGGTGCCCTAATCCCGTCGGAGCAGCGCGAACCTGCTACCAAAAAGGGGAAGCCTGTTGATATTTTCTTCCCAGATTCCGGAAGTCACCCAAGCGGTGGGTCGGCCTCGGATCTGCTGACACCTCGCAAGCGGGAAAAGAAAAGCGGGAAAAAGGCCCATGCTGCGCGCAAGGTAGAAACCAAGGTAACTGAGCCGCAGAAGAATGTTTCACGTGAAACAAATCTGGTGAAGGTACCGGGTGCTTCCTTTGGCGAGGTAGCTATTGCCGACATTATTCCGAATACGAAGCAGCCCAGGCAGAACTTCGATCAGCAGGAGCTTGAAGAGTTAGCGGCGTCCATCGGCGAGGTAGGAGTACTGCAACCGATCGTGGTGCGACCGTTGCACCAGCTTGGCCCCAAGGGGGAACACTACGAGCTGATCATGGGCGAGCGCCGGTGGCGGGCCTCGAAACAGGCGGGGAAAGTAACTATTCCGGCCATTGTGCGCAAGACCGAAGAGCAAGACCTGCTGCGCGATGCGTTGCTGGAAAACTTACACAGGTCTAATTTGAATCCGCTGGAAGAGGCTGCGGCCTACCAGCAGCTAATGGACGATTTCAAGTGCACGCAGTCCGAGCTGGCGGTGAGGATCAAGCGCTCCCGTCCGCAGATTGCAAACACTGTTCGATTGCTGAAGCTTCCGGCTCCCGTACAACGACGCGTTGCAGCCGGCGTACTGTCCGCCGGGCACGCTCGTGCCCTTCTGAGTCTTTCCGAACCGGAGGACATGGAGCGCTTCGCGACACGTATTGTGGCCGAAGGTTGGTCGGTGCGATCGACAGAGGAACAGATCGCGCTATTCCTCAGCTCGGAGCCAACGACCCCAAGCAGGAAGGTTGCCAGGAGCACGACTGCTATCAGTGCGGCGGAACAGTCCTTCCAAGATAACCTTGGCAACAAGCTGGATACCCGGGTTATCGTCAAGCCGGGTAAGAAAAAGGGAAAGATCGTCATCGAATATGCCGATGCGGAGGACTTCCAGCGCATTGCTGGATTGCTGAAGTAATCGCGCTAGATATGCGGTTGCTCTTCCGCAGCAATTGTTTCACGTGAAACAAAGTGGCGGCTACCTGATTGGTAGCCGCCACTCTTGGTTAACTATGCAGTTCTAATCTGCTACGTCGGTAACTTCGCGAGAGCCCTGCTGGTAGGCCCTATTAACTAGGTCCTGCAGAATCTGCTGGAAACTGGATCCCTCTGCTGCTTCTGCTGCCTGGGGGAAGAGGGAAGTGTCCGTCATGCCGGGTGCAACGTTAGCATCGATAAACCAGGGGGTGCCTTGTTCGTTCAGGATGACGTCGATGCGGCTCAGGTGGGACAGTTCCAATACGCGATGGCAGCCAAGTGCTAGATCGCGGACAGCTTCCAGCGCTTCCTGGTCCAGCTCTGCGGGAACAGTGAAGGCGGAGCGGCCGACCTCGTATCGAGCATCGTAATCGTACCGCCCCTCTTCTGGCATGATCTCGACAACTGGAAGAGCCACCGGGCCGTCCTCGGAATCGATTATCGAGACTGCCAGCTCCCGACCTGAAACGTATTGCTCTACCAGCACCTCTTCGTCGTAGGAGAAAGCTGAAATCATAGCGCGCGCTAGATCCGCCCGATCGTTCACGTAGGTTACCCCGAGGGCGGATCCGCCGGAAGCGGGCTTTACCATCATGGGCAGACCGAGCTTGTTTTCTAGCAGATCCAGGATCTGATCGGAGTCGAGCTGCCTAAAAACTTCCTGCGGCAGCGACACAGCCGGGGGAGTAGTAAGGCCGTTCTTGGCCACGACGGATTTGGCTACCGGTTTAGCCGAAGAGAGCTTGCAGGCCTGTGGGCCGGATCCAACAAAGGGGAAACCAGCTAGCTTCAGCAGCGCCTGCAGTGTTCCGTCCTCGCCGAAAGAGCCGTGTACCAGCGGAAATACTACATCGGGCTGCAACTTATTTAGGTTCTCTAAAAGGTGGGGACCAAATTCCACCAGGTGGGCGTCATAGCCGGCTCGAACTAGCCGATTGGTTACGCGGGTGCCCGACGCAAGGGAAACTTCCCGCTCTTGAGTGATTCCGCCGGCAACCACGGCGACGGACTTAGGGAGCTCCTGAGGCGTAGGAGCCTGTTCTTCATTAACCATTGTTAGTCCTCCTTAGCCTTTGGGCCACCGAACAACTTCAGTAGCTCCAGTTCGTGATCCATTACAACGGAAAGCCTCCGTACGCCCTCGCGAATTTGTTCGGGCTCGGGGTAGCAGTACGAAAGTCGAATATTGCGGCGCCCAGAGCCGTTGGCAAAGAACGCGGTGCCGGGAGTGTAAGCGACCAGTTCAGTCACGGCGCGAGGCAGCATGTCCTTGGTATCGATGCCCTCGGGCACAGTTAGCCAGGTGTAGAAACCGCCCTGCGGCTTTGTCCATGTGCAGTAAGGCAGGAATTCTTCGAGCGCCGAAAGCATTGCGTTGCAACGTTCCTCGTACATGGCTCGGAAGACCTTGACCTGGGAATACCAGTCGTAATCGCGCAGGTAGCCGCTGATTGCCATCTGCCCAACCATCGAAGGCGAGAGCACTGCCGATTCAGAGGCAAGAACCAGCTTCTGTCGGATAGCCGGAGGAGCAGTGGCCCAGCCAATTCGGAAGCCGGGGGCAAACATCTTCGAGAAGGAACCTAGATAGACCACCGAATCGGGATCGTAGGAATGTAGCGAAGGGATCGGGTCAGAATGGAACCCGAGCAGACCATATGGATTATCTTCCAAGATGAGCACGTGATGCTTGCGGCAAATCTCTGCTACCCGAGGGCGTCGCTCAGCTGAGAGGGTCACCCCGGCCGGGTTGTGATAATTCGGGACCGTATAAAACATCTTCGCAGGTGTGCCGGCCTTTTCTAGCTGCGTAAGGATTTCGTCCAGCGCCTCGGGGATAACACCGTCGTCATCGAGTGGGACGTGTCGCACGTCGGCTCTGTAGGCCTCGAATACACCTAGCGCACCAACGTAAGAGGGAGACTCGGCCACAATTACGTCGCCTGGATCAATAAAGATCTGAGTGACGTAGTCCAGGGCCTGTTGAGAGCCCGTAGTAATAACGATGTTGTCGGGGTTCGGGGCGTAACCGTCGTAAGTCATAACCTGGCTTATTTGTTCGCGCAGTTCCGGGTACCCTTGACCGCCGCCATACTGCATAGCCTGGGCGCCGTGCCTAGCAATTAGTTGCTTGGCCGATTCAGCCAGTCGGTCGAGCGGAAGATCCTTGATATTGGGCATTCCGCCGGCAAGGGAAACTACCTCGGGACGTGACACAACCGAAAATAGTGCCCTAATCTCGCTTTGGCGAAGATTGCGAGCCTTTTCGGAATAGATATCGTCCCATTGGTCCAGGTTAGACGCTTTAGAACCGTGCGCCTTCTTAGCGGTCACATGTGCCTCCTCTATTGGCAACTATGCAATCTATAGTGCCACTATTTTCTAAAAGTTTGCCATACAGAGGATCAACATTACCGAATGTTTATGTAGGGTTGGGTCGACTAGGCTTGTGTTGTGCGAACTTTGTCGAAACCACCTCTGCTACCTAATGTGCTAGCGGCAGTGTTAGTGCCGTTGCTGCTCACGGACGCTGTCCTGGGAGCTGCTCCTTACCTGCAGGCTGTCCTGTCAGGGCAGGCTGCACCAAGGCGGACTTTGCTGCTACCGCTAGTGCTTGTAGCCGTAGCCGCACTTTGCTCCTTGGCGTCTCGACTTGGGGGAGGCAAAGCAGCCGGGCGGCTCGAGGGCGACTTGCGATCGCGCATATTAAATAAGGTATATGCAGTCGGTCCGGTAGGAGCGCCCTCGGCAGGGCGGATTACTGCCATTGCTACCGGAATCGTAGAGCGGGTAGCCGGCGCCAAAACTAAAGTCTTGCCGGAACTGTTGGCCATGCTCTACTCCCCGTTCTGTGTAAGCGTCGTTTGGGCGCTATGGGGGATGTGGAAGTCAGCTCTGACGCTGAGCGCCACCTCGGGGCTGGCTTACGTTCTGGTTCGCTTTTTTCTGAAGAAGATTCGCAAGTCCTCGGTGGCGAATAGACGCGCCGAAGCCCGTCTCAGCGAATCATACCTGCAGTCGCTGCGAGCTCTTGGAGCGGCTTCCTATTTGAATGGGCAGGACTTCCTGACTGAGCGTGTTGAGGAATCAGCAGAAGTGCAAAGACGGCGAACCATGTCCCTCTTAGCAGTGAACCAGTCGGTGTTGTTCGTGATCCATATGGCCGCCTTTGCGGTTGCCTTCACCGCTTCTGCTCTTGTCTTGAGCGTAGAAGCACCCTACTCCGGGATGGCCGTGGCAGCGTGCGCCAGTTTGGTAATCGCGTTGCGTCCAGTAGACCGCGCAGGACTCTACTTTGTTTCGGCAATGGGAGGGCGGGGTGCCCAGAGGGCGCTGAGCGGATTTGAGCATTCGCTGAAAAGGTCAGAATCAGCCGTCTATGGGCAGCCTAACCCACACAATATAGTTGACCTAGTTGACGTAACGGCAGGATATGCGCAGGATAAGCCGGTTTTACGCAATTTCTTTTTGAGTGTTCGCAAAGGGGAACACGTTGCCCTGGTCGGGGCAACCGGCGCGGGGAAAAGTACCATCGCCGGGGTGTTAGAAGGTTTTGTTCCGGTACTTTCCGGAAAGGTTGCCATTGACGGGGTTGACTCCAGCGCCCGGTATCCTGCTGCTTCTTGCGTGGCATACGTGCCGCAGAATCCGTACCTGCTGGGCGACACAGTAAGGCAGTGCTTCGGTAGTAGAACGGAAACCGCAATTTGGCAGGCGCTTGAAGATGCGCAGATCGGCAGCTGGCTCCGAGCAAACGGAGGTTTAGATTTGCCTCTTATAGAAGGTGGAAAGAATCTCTCTGGTGGACAGCGGGCCAGAATAGCCATCGCGATCGCGTTGGCGAGCGACAAGGAGCTGTTACTTCTGGATGAGCCCACCGCCTCAATCGACGAGCAGAGCCAGAAACTCATCTTGAAGACGTTGGCAGAGCAGACAGGGAAAAGAACGATCTTGCACATAGCGCATCGCGCCGAAGCGATTGCGGCAGCGCAGCGAGTAGTAAGAGTTGAGGCACGATGAAACGATCCGTAACAAGGCGACTGCTTCGAGAGGCGAAAGGAACTCGCCGCCCCCTGATTGTGTCGGCGCTAGCAAGAATTGTCGGTGCGTGCGCGCGGATGGCGATCTTCGCTCTTGGCTTCGTGCTAGTCGGCTGTGCCGTTGCCGGGAAAGCCCCACGCCTACAGCTGGGAGTCGCCCTGGTTATTACCGGCCTTGTGAGGGCGGGGTGTTCCTACCTAGAGCATTACTCCGGGCACCTGGTTGCCTTCACCATGCTGGCCGGACTGCGGGTGCGGCTGTATGTAGCTCTGGCGAAGAGGGCGCCGGCGAGCATTAGCGAAATGGACGTTGCAGACGTGCTGCCCTCGGCTGTGCGAGACATCGATCGGGTCGAGGCTTTCTATGCCCACACGATCGTGCCTCGGATAGCGGCGGTAGTAGTTCCGGTGCTCGCGGGAGCAGCGGTAATGCAGTTGACGGGGTTTACTGCAGGATTGATTTTGTGCGTAGGTCTATGGGCTAGCGCCTTTGCACTTACGGCCCTAACCGAGGGCCAGATAGCTAGAGCCAAACAGGGTGAACTAGAGGTGCGAAGTGAGCTGTCTAGGGAGCTAACCCGCAGTCGCATCGCACTGGCAGAACTCCTGTCGAATCAGAAGCAGGACGAGGCGCTAACTAGAATCACCAACAACGGGGAGCAGATAGGCCGAGCACTCGAGAAGGCTGAGCGGTGGAAAGGTGTGCGCGGGGCAGTAGGACTGTGCTGGGATGCGTTTCTTCTAATTACCGTGGCCGGCATGGTCGCTTCAATGCAGCAAAGCCTGCCGCAAACTTTGGCAGCCCTGGGACTTGCGGTTGGTTCCCTAGCTAGCGCTACCGCGTTGCGCGAAGGTGGGGAGGGCCGAGTGGCTGCGAAGGAATCCGCACGCAGACTCTTTGCGATGATCGACAACGCAGGCGAGCAGCTCGATGGAGACGACTGGCAGGTTGGGGTAGCGCCGCAGATCGTGTTCGATCAGGTCTACTTCAAGTATCCGAAGACTGAACGCGGCTTGAAAGGATTGACGCTAACGCTGCACCCTGGGCAGTACACGTGCCTGTCCGGCCCTTCGGGGTCGGGGAAATCCACTATCGGTGCATTGCTGGCCCGCGCCTGGGATCCGGATAAGGGCGGAATCATAGTTGACGGGATTTACCTAAACCGAATATCGCCCCAGGCGGTGCGCCAACGGATTTGCGTAATCAGTCAGGACGGCAGCCTGATTGATGGCACGGTCGCCGACAACCTGAAACTTGGCAAGCAGGTGCCAGGAGGCGCCCTCGAAAAAGTATTGAAGGTAGTTGCGCTGGAAGAGGACGTAGCCGCCCTCGGGGGGCTGCAGGCCCACCTTCGCCCAAACCAGTTGTCTGGGGGCCAGAAGCAGAGGCTACTGCTGGCACGAGGGCTCCTAATGGACGCGGACGCCTACGTGCTGGACGAAGTCACCTCACACCTGGACGAAGCCACCCTGCAGACAGTCAGAGCGAATCTGCGCGGCGCGCTGCACGGAAAGACGGTGCTAGAAATAACGCATCGCGTGGATACTACGGTGCGTCACGTAGAACTCGAAGAAGGCGCACTCAAGGCATAAGAAAAGGGGGCAGGCACACGGCCTGCCCCCTACAGAAAAAGTGTTGCTACTTAGTGACCTCATCGAGGGCCGCTAGCAGATCCTTCTTCGGGCGCGAACCCACCAGGGTCCGCACCAAGTCCTCGTCCTTGAAGATCGCGAACGTAGGAATCGATACGACGCCATACTTAGCTGCGGTAGCCGGGTTCTTATCAATATCCAGCTTGGCAATAACCACGTCGTCGCGTTCGGTAGCAATTTCGTCCACAACCGGACCCATCTGCCGGCACGGTCCACACCAGGTGGCCCAGAAATCAACCAGCACGGGCTTGTCGGACTTGATTACCTTGTCGATGAAATCTTGATCGGTTACTTCAACAGTTGCCATATCTACTTCCTAAAGTTGCTCCAGATAGTGTTCTACGTCCAGGGCTGCCCTACAGCCAGAGCCGGCAGCAGTTACCGCCTGCTGGTAACGGGGGTCAGCAACGTCGCCGCAAGCAAAAACGCCTGGAATGTTGGTGGCCTGCGAGGGCGAAGCAACATTAATGTAGCCCTCCGGACCTAGCTCCAACTGCCCGTCGACCAGTTCGGTGCGCGGGATCTGGCCAATCGCCACGAAGATGCCTGCAGCTTCCAGCTCAGAATCTTCGCCAGTTTCGCGGTTGTGCAGTGTCACGGAGGTGGCCCCCTGCTGGCCATTCACCTGGGTCACCACGCTGTTCCACACGAAGTCAATCTTGTCGTTGGCCTTGGCCCGATCCTGCATGGCCTGAGAGGCGCGCAGCTGGTCGCGGCGGTGAACGACGGTCACTGACGAACCGAACTTCGCTAGGAAGGTTGCCTCTTCCATGGCGGAGTCGCCGCCGCCCACAACGACGATCGGCTTGTCCTTGAAGAAGAACCCGTCACAAGTGGCGCAGTAGCTAACGCCGCGGCCAGAAAATTCCTCTTCTCCGGGCACGCCCAACTTGCGGTATTCAGAGCCGGTAGAAACGATTACGGTCTTAGCCAAGTATTCGCCCTCGTCGGTGACGACCTTCTTGACGTCGCCGCTCAGCACTAGCTCCTCGGCGTCCTCAAGACGAATGTCGGCGCCGAAGCGTTCCGCCTGGGCACGCATCTGCTCCATTAGATCCGGCCCCAGTATGCCGTCGCGGAAACCGGGATAGTTTTCCACATCAGTGGTCTGCATGAGGGCGCCACCAGCGGTGACGGAACCAGCGATCATGACGGGGTTCAGCCCCGCGCGAGCCGTGTAAATGGCCGCCGTGTACCCGGCCGGGCCGGAGCCCACAATGATTACGTCGTGGACAGTTTCTGCCATGCGTACTCCTTATTTAGCGTGCGTCCTTGTAACAAGCTTGGCAGGGCGCAATATTCCTATTTGACGGTGATTTCGCTAATAACTGCGCGGTTTCGCCCTTCGCCGTCACGGGGCAGCTCGGAAATCCAAAGCACAAGCGAGTCAGCTTCCACCGGTTTCTTTAGCTTCAAAGTGGTGGTGGGTTGGGCGAATTCGCCAGTGGCGAGTGGTTCGCCCTCGTGCGGCTTGTCAGCCGAAGTTGAGCGCAGTTCGATAGTGCCCCCGGTGGCGGGAGTGGCCACGGTGACCTGGCTAACCTTTGCCTTGTCTTTCAGCAAGATTGAGACGCCGATGCCGGACTTAAAGCCGAACTTCGGATTCTGGTAGTAGCGCGACATCCATACGGACTGCGGGTCGCCGTCCACCATCTTGTCTTGATCTTCGGGGTGTTCATTTTGGTCGCCCTCGGGATCGAGGGAGGCCACTGCGGCAATCTCGGGCTTCTTCGCAGTGGGCGCCGAGGGCTTCTTAGTGGCCCCACCCTGCTGGGATTGGGAGGCGGAAGTCTTGGGCGCGGCCTCCTTTGCCGAGGGCGAGGACAGCAGCGGCGGCACCACCAGGATGAGTCCGAGGAGGAGGGCGACGCCCGCGCCGGCTGCCGCACCGATCATGGTGCGACGGACGGGATTGATGAGCGGAGAATCGTCCTCTTCGTCACGACGCTGCACCTTCGGGGCGGTTCGTGGCGGCACCGGCTTCGGGGCGGCGCCGAACATGGGCAGTTGCCGGGTACTAGTGTCCGAATTGGCGGGCTCCTGGCCCATCAGGATGGCTTCGAAGGAAGCGGTATTGGCCTCAATGTCCTTCTCGGCATCAGCGGCCGGCGGAATGATTGCGTTCTTAGTGCCAACTAGGGGAACGCCGCTTACCTTGCGCGGAGAGGCGTTCTGGGTGACGTGGACGGTTTCCTCGCCCTCAGTTTCGCCGCCTTCGGCTTCCTGGTCTGCTGCCTTCGAGGGCGAAGCCTCTTCTGCAGACCCTTCTTCCTGCGGTTGTGCCTGGGCCGCAGGAACCGGCGAGCTTCCGGCTGCCGAAGTCGAGGCAGGGGCGGCTGCCGAATCCTGATTCTCCGGGGTGCTCGCAAGGGCCGTTGACCCGGTTTGTGCTTCGGCTTCGCCCTCGCCCGGCGGGGGCGGCGGGAAAGAACCTTCCTGGCCCTGCTCCTGCGAAGGCGAGGCGGGAGTCTGGCTTTGGGAGGCCGAGGCCTTTCCTAGCAGCGCCGACTTTAGTGAATCCCAGCGCTGTGGCGACAGTGACGCCATGGCTTCGGGGGTGTTGCTCGCGGGGTGAGCGTCTTCCTGGTCGGTCGTTTCTTCTGCCACGGACTCGCCGAGTTGGTCTTGTTCCTGTGCGGAAGATTCGCCGTGTTCCTCTTGTGCTTCGGCTTCGCCCTCGCCCGGCGGGGGCGGCGGGAAAGAAGCGGCCCCGGCAGCGGTAGCACTAGCACCCTTCTGTGCAGGAGCGGGCACCGGAGGTTCGTCCTGCGTCGCGGTGGCGGCAAGGGG
This sequence comes from Actinomyces sp. UMB0138, assembly GCF_002849225.1. GTDB lineage: Bacteria > Bacillota > Negativicutes > Veillonellales > Veillonellaceae > Veillonella > Veillonella parvula_H. The sequence goes on along the minus strand of NZ_PKMC01000002.1, from coordinate 186,608 downwards.
GGTTTGTGCTTCGGGCGCCTGTTCGGCTGTTGCTGCAGGCAGAAGAACAAAGTGGGCGTCTCGGCCCGAAATGATGGGTTCTTCGTGATCTTCGGTAGCCACGGCTTCCTCCGGCTTAGATGTCATGTCTTCTAGTTTCTCACTATTTTCGGCCTTCGCGCCATTAGCAGACCGACCCAGATGCAGCCGTGCAGCAAGGGGGCCAGAGATGATCTTGACTCCCTCGCTACGCAGCAGAAACAGGCCAGCCAGGTAGATGCCTAGCATGACGAAGCCGACAATGGTAACGCGTGCTAGTGCCCCAGCAAAACGCGCTGTCGTGGACGAATCCGCACTGCCCGACATGGCGCCCATGAAATGCAGTATCACCCACCCGACCAATACGGCTGGGGCAATAGCGCCCAGGTACTTAGCGTATTCACGAACGATTGCGCCGGGGTTAGCTCCGGGCAGGCGCCGGTCTACCACGATGCAGCCCACGATGGCGGCGAAGATCCACCCGCACAGTTCGCCGGCGGCCGCGCCTTGCACCCAGTGGGTTGGGTTCAGTAGGAAGTAGGAGCTGCCGGCAACTATCGCAACGACGATCGCCATGGGCGCCTGCACGAAGAAGGAAGTCTTAGTGTCTTCCTGGCTTAGTAGCAGCGACTGCGAGGTCGACCAGATCGCTAGGAAGGGAATGTTGAACGCCATGACGGCCACGACGCCCGCGTATCCGCTGATGGCGGCCGCATCGAAGCGGGGCATGATTACCTGCATTACCGGTACTGCTGCCATTGCGAGGGCGGCGGCACAGAACACGGTGACGGAACCTATGCCAATGATGGTTTGGTTGTAGGTACGTCGCGCTCCAGCTAGGTCACCTGTGGCCATCATCTGCGACATCTTCGTGAAGAGGGCTGTAATAAGCGAGACGACAACGAGCGCGATGGGGATCTGGTAGATCATGAACGCGGTGTTGTAGGCGGTGGTGGATGCCACGAATTCGCCGGTCTTTGCGGCAACTCCGTTGCCTGCGGCGGCCACGTTGGAGACTACCAGGTAGGATCCCTGTCCGGCCATTAGTGCGGCGAAGGCCCAGAATGCGGTCTTGGAAACCTGGCCGAGCCCGTGCCCGCGGAAGCCCCAGACGGGCCGGAGTCTAAAGCCGGTGCGGTATAGCGGTGGCAGCAAGATCAGTGCTTGCGCCACGATGCCTAGGGTGGTGATGCCGCCTAGCAGTGCGATTGCCTTAGAAGACCAGAGGGAGGGGTCCGTTGCCCAGTCCTTGTCTCCCATTACCCACAAGAACACGCCCATGCCCGAGATTCCGACAACGTTGTTGACCACTGGAGACCACATGTATGGGCCGAATTTGCCCATGGCGTTTAGTAGTTGTCCCCAGAGGGCGTACATGCCGTAGAAGAAAACTTGCGGCAGGCACCAGAAGGCGAAGGCTACGGCGATCTTGTACCAGTCGTGGGCGAACTTGTAGGCGTACAGCTTCACCAGGAAGGGAGCGGCAGCAACGGCGACGACGGTGATCAGCGCCAAGCCGACGGTGAAGAAGGTGAGGAGCCGGTTGATGTACTCTTCGGCCTCGTCCCCGCCCTTGGAGAGGGCGCGCACGATCTGCGGCACCAGCACCGCTGACAGTACCGAGGAGGCAATCAGGTTGTAGACGGTGTTCGGTAGCGTGTTCGCAGCCTGGAAGGCGTCGTTGGCGCCCACTTCACCAATGATTGCTATCAGTAGGGCAGCGCGAATGAACCCGAGCACCCTGGACACGGCTGTTCCGGCAGCCATAATCCCGGTGGCACGGGCGACGTTAATTTTTGCTAGGCCTACTTTTCGGCTCTTGCGGCTCATGGAAGTTCCTCAACTGGCATCTTGCGCCCTCGACGGAATGTTCTGATAAGGCCAAACACGAAGACAGCCACAGCTATGGCTGCTGCGCCCCAGATTGCCTTGTCTTCGAGGCCCGGGCGAACCCGGATGTGGAGCGGATTGGCTTGGGAAATGACTTGTCCGGTGTTTGTGGCAATGCCTACTCGCACCTGGATGTTGCCGTTACCTACGGCTTTTAGGGGAATGTTTGCGGTTGCCGCGGAACGGGCTGGCACCTGCACGTTTTGCGGTTCGCCTACCTGTAGGCGGGGGTCGGATGTGCGGGCGCGCGCCTGCACGTTCACGGGTATGGCGAGGCCGTTTGAGATGCGCACGGGGAGCATCGCTTCCGTAGAGATCAGGTTGATCGTGGAGGAAGGCTGAGCGGCGATGGCGCTGCGCAGGGCGCGCGAATCTGCGTCCAAATTTCTAAGCGCCTGGGCGCGGAGGTTTTGCGGCAGAGTGTTGCCTGCCGCCAGCAGTAGTTGCGATTGCAGCGCGTAGGTTATCCGCTCGGGATCCTTGCCCACCAGGGATAACAGGTCGGTCGTGGTAGAGACGTGGGAGATTGTCTTGGTGGCGGACAGGCCCTGGGAGGCGTTGCTGTCTACGGGCAGGAATTCGTCTGCTCGCGCCGATTCGGAAAGGGCTTCGTCTAGGGTGATCGGGTCGGTCCAGGCGGACGTGTAGAGGGCGCGTGCCCGCTTTACCTGCGCCGCGTTGGCATTGGCGGGTAGTTCCGCACTGATGATGCGCGGGTCGAAGGGCCGCTCGTGATCCATGATGGCAACGGCCGACAGTGCCAGCTGGGAAAGGTCGAATTCGGTGACGGAGCCGGAAGCGGAAGCGGACAGGATCCTAGAAAGTACCTGTGAATTCAGGATCGTGGGGTGATTGCCCTGGGCGTATAGGGTCGTGCGCGCCGAGGGCGTGTAAGAAAGGTTCGAGGTCGTTTCCGCCGCTTTTTGCGGGGCAATTATGGGCCAGTCTTCGGGCACTTCCTCTAGTTGAGAAATGGCGGGGGCCTGGCTGAAAGCGGCAAAGTTAGACGTTGTTTGCACGCCGCGTTTTGCCAGTGCGCGGGCGGTTTCCGTAGTGCGCTTATCCGCTATGAGTGAGAGCTCCCGGGTGGCTCCTGTAGGGCGGGCCTGCGGAAATCCCCAGGGAGTCAGTAGGATCTTGCCGCCCTTTTTCGTAATCGCTTTTAGGGCTGCCAGTGCGCTCGCGGAGGGAATGGGAGCCTTTGTAGGCTGGTCCAGCCCAACTGTTTTGCCGCGGACGATTGGAGAGCCGGAATCTATGACAGCAGGGTCAATTAAGTAAACTACTCCAGGGCGGGCCTCTTTGGCCAGGACCTGCAGTTTCTTAATCGAGGGCGTGTCCGCAACGGTGACGCCCGTGGACAAGTATTCGCCCTCGGCCTGTTCGGTTTTGGCCAGTCCGGAAGCTGGCCCAATGGCCGTTTTCCCTATGGAAGCAGAGCCGGTAGCAGCCCGCACCTCGTCGCGCAGCCCCCGCACTGGCACTTGCAGTAGTAACTTGGTGTGCTCAACCTGGAACGGCGCCCCTACCAATAGAATCGAGCGATCGGATGCCTGCCCCACCGTGGCCGTAATTCCTCTTGGCCCCCACTGTTCGGTAAGAGCGGGAATCGAGTCAGATTCGAAGGTGGCATCCACGCCGACTTTGCCGTGGGCTGGAACCGTGGGCACTGCCCCGGACCACACCGCGGTCCACTTCTGATTGTCTTCGGCCCCGTGCAACCAGTCGCACAGCTCGTTGGCGTCAAGGGTGGACGCGTTAGACACGTCGATGTTGGCATTCAACCCGGTTAGAGGCTTGGCGGTAGGATTATGCACTTCCAAGTGGGCTTTTACCTGCTTGGTTTGCGGGTTCAGGGTAGAAGTGAGGGCGGTGATGGTTACCGTCGGTGCGTCCTCGGCGTGGGCCAATGGCGGAAGTGAACATACGAACAAGGCCACGGCCAACGCACACAACAAGATTTGTTTGCGCATCACTACCTAACCTGTAAAAGTTCACGTGCCTTATGCGCGACTCGGCGCTCATTTGAATAGGCCAGCAGTGTAAGGGAAGTGTCCAGTGGAATCCAAGCCGCATCCAGTGCTTCGTGATCAGGATCGCCATCGACGGTTAGTTCCCCGCCCACTGCTTCCAGCAGGAAATGGTGAACTACCTTGTGGATCCTGTTGTGCGGCGAGGTGAAGGTGTAGTCGATTGAAGCTAGGTGAGCTAGTACCCGCCCGTCGATGCCGGTTTCTTCCCATACTTCGCGCTCGGCGGTCTGGGCGGCGGTTTCGGTGCCTTCGATATGCCCTTTGGGTAGGCACCATTCGATGCGGCGGAATCTGTTTTCGCGGGCAATTAGCGCCACATATGGGCGGTGGTTAACCACGTCAACCACAACTCCGCCGGCCGAAGTCTCTTCGACCAGGGGCAGCGCGCGACGGCGCCGCCGGCGCACCCGGGCGGTGCGCGAATAAGTTCGTGAGCTGTGGGCAGACATACTCACAATGGTATTGCCTACCGAGGAAATCAGTGGAAACAAATGGGCAAATGAGCAAAAATCACACTGGTTGATTTGCGGATTTTCCCGCTTTGGCGCCCTTTGCCGGGACTTCGCCCGTGGCGCAATTGGACACTAGGTGAGCAACATCGCCGGGTAGGCTGTGTCTCAGTTGAAGGCGGCCCCATAGGATAGCGCCCGGAGGAAAAATGCTACAAACTTTTACTACCGCTGCGGCGGGACTATCAACTGGCCTGATCGATTACTTACGCGATCCGGAGGAATTGCTGCTAGCCCTAGGGCCGTACGTGCTGATCGGAGTAGCAGTTATCGTCTTTATTGAATCGGGGTTATTGTTCCCGTTCCTGCCGGGTGATTCTTTGTTGTTTACCGCCGGGCTGTTGCATTCCCAGCTGGGCCTCAACTTCTGGCTACTCATCTCCGTAGTGATCGTGGCTGCTGTCGGTGGCGACCAGGCAGGCTATTGGATTGGCCGCGAATTTGGCCGAAAGCTATTCAAACCTAATGCGCGGGTGTTGAAGACCGAGTATTTGGAAGAGGCCGAAGCATTCTTTGACAAGTGGGGCGGCCCCGCGCTGACCCTGGGTCGTTTCGTACCCATTGTGCGCACTTTTATTCCCGTTACTGCGGGGATGGCGCGGATGCACTACCCGCACTTCTTCCGGTGGAACGTTATAGGTGGCATCGCTTGGGGCGGTGGCATGTGCATTTTGGGCGTGTGGCTGGGGCAGATCCCGGCGGTGCGCAACAACATCGAGATCATGGCCGTGCTGGTCGTACTGATTTCGGTGGTGCCGATTATTATCGGTTTCTTGCGTAAGAGGGCGCAGAAGAAGTCGGCTCAGTAGCAGGCGTCAATTCGGTATAACCGGGGTCCTTCGCCCGAGGGCGCCGACGCGGCTTTCCACACTAGGGTCATCCGATTTATGGGCACCCGGTCTAGGCGGGCGCCTTTCTTGGAGTGTTTTGCTCCGTGGGTGGCGCCTGAGGCGGTGCGGTCCGTGTCCCGGTAGTAGTACTTGATGTGCCGCTCGCGCAGGAACTTGCACGATTCGGCGTCCATCTTGCGAAGGTGCCGGAACAGTTCGAATTCTGTTTGGCCAATGGAGTAGGCCTGCCGGTAGTAGGAGTTCACGTTGGCCAGGGCGTACCCGTAGCCGAGCCCGGAGTCGGGGATAGAGATGATCACGTCGTCACGGGTGATCCTCTTTATTTGCGGGAACGAGGCCATTTCGGTGCGGGTTGCGAAGGTGCCCCAGCCGATCCGCATTGGATCGTAGGAAAGTGACACGAGTTCGGCGCGGTCTCCCGCCCTCGAGAAGGGGGTGAGGGCGACGCAGAAGATAGCTAGGCTCAGCATCATCTTGCTGGCGGCACCGCGATGGCCGGCCCAGGTGGCTATGGCGTAGATTCCGATAGCGGCGGTGGCTACTAGCGCTATGGAGAAGGCTACTTGCAAGCGTTCTGGTTGCATATACCAGGGCGAGGTGAGCCGGCGAAGAGGCCCGGTGCCCTGTGAACACAGGAAGTAGAAACCGCAGGTCAGGGCTGCAGAGACAACGATCCAGTGGTTGATTCGGTTTACTACGAGCCACGTGCAGCCGATCAGGGCAAGCGCAATAGTGACGGAATAGAGGGACGCGCCTCCGATCGCCCGGCGCATCGTTGGCCAGTCAGAGACAAGCGAGAGGAGAAGCTTGGTTGCGGGGGTTGCTTCGCGGTAGTAGCTGACCACCCGGAACATGGGGCCGACGAAGGCGGCAAGGCCGGCAATTAGGATTCCAGCAAGCCCTGCCCAGATCAACCTGTACTGGCCGGGCGAGAAAACGTTCTTGCGTCTGCGTAGAAGCGGAAGCGCCTTGCCAAAGATGAGCGGTAGCGCGAGCAGGATCAGCGAAAAGCCGCCGATGGGGTGCGAGATGAACACGCCCATGCATCCAAGCACCGCCATTACGCGGAATCCCCAGTGCGTGCCGCGGGTGGCTGCAATGTTGAGCGCGCCCAGTGCTCCCGGAATGGCGGTCATGGCGGCCAGGTAGGGGAGGGTGGAAAGCACGGTGGCCAATTGGGTTAGGCATAGTGATCCGGCCGCTAGTAGCGGTGTTAGGACGATCGTTAGTTGCTTGGCGGGCGTGTGCGCCGAATAGGTGAGTAGCGAGTGAGTTAGCCCGGTCAAGGTGATCACGCCCAGCGCTACCAGCGCCGCGGCGGATGCGGAAATAGCCAGACCCAATGGGGTTGACTTGGTTGTCGCTATCGTGACGAGGGCGTGGTACAGGGTCGGGTAGAAATTGACCTTGCCGTCTAGGCTGATTGGTTTCAATCCGCCCAGCGGGGAGGCGTTGCCGTGCAGTTCTATGACCTTCAGGGCGTTCAGGTGGAACATGCCGTCCCAGAACTGCGACGGGTCGGTGGGTCTGGCTAAGCCGCGGCTGAATTGGGAGAGCACGAGGCCCACCGCCAAAACACTTGTGATTGGCAGAGCGATTTTGGCCGGCTTGGGCAAGGCTTCACTGTCGCGTGCGTGAGCCGTAGGAATTGACCTTTTGCCGTATCTGCGCACCAGCTGCCTGGCAGTGAAGAGCACTAGGAGTTGGGCAAGGATCAAGCCCAGCGCGGTAAGCGTGCCCCAGCGTATATGCAACCAGCCGGCCACCATTGAGGCGGCGCCAACCATGCCGAAAGTAAGGGAGGGCGCAGCGGCGATGGCCTGTAAGCCGTGTACGCGGAAGACCCGGGCAAGGATGTAGCCGGGTGCAAGCGCAATGAAGAAGATGAGTAGGGCGAAGAAAGCCCACCCGGCATCCGGTGCATAACTCATGCGCCTATTGTAAATGCCGGGCGGGCCTGCTTACTTCGCGCTGCGCAGGCGAAGCGAGTTAGAAACGACGATCACAGAAGAGCACGCCATTGCCGCGCCAGCAATCATGGGATTCAGCAGGCCAAAGATGGCCAGTGGGATTGCCGCGACGTTGTAAGCGAAGGCCCAGAATAGGTTCTGCTTGATGATGCGCAGGGTGGCTCGCGAGATGCGGATCGATTGAGCGGCGGCCAGCAGGTCGGAGCGCACCAGCGTGATGTCCGAGGCCGCAATGGCAGCGTCGGTGCCCGAGCCCATGGCCATCCCTAGTCCCTGCGTGGACGCTTGGGCGAGGGCGGCAGCGTCGTTGACTCCGTCGCCTACCATTGCCACCGTGCGGCCGCGGCTCTGCAACTTTTCTACGTGTGCCTGCTTGTCCTGCGGCTGCACGCCGGCGATCACCGTGGCGATGCCGACTTGCTGCGCGGCGTGGGAGGCTGCGCGTTCGTTGTCGCCTGTCAGCAGGATCGGTTCTATGCCCAGGTCGCGGATTTGCTGCAGCGCCTCTTTGGAAGAGGGCCGCATTTCGTCGCGCAGCACTATGACCCCTACGGCCTGCGCGCCCGCAACTGCCTGGGCGGATACGGTGGTTGCCGTCTTGGCGGTGGGCTGGGTGGTCTCGCCGCCGCGCCTGGAAGTCAGAGTAGCGGTGTATCCGGCTTTTTCGACCGCTGCCAGCAGGTCTTCAGTTACCACTTCGGGGGCCGCTTCGATGTGAGCTGATTCGGTAGCCAGGTTTACCGTGGCGGTGGCGCCAGGTACTTTGTTGAGCTTTTTTTGCACCCTGTTCACACAGGCCGCGCAGGACATGCCCGACACGGCTAGTTCGATCTGGGACAGATCGTCGTCTTCGGCTTTAGCCACGGATGTGTGTTCTTCGAGGGCGTCCGCGCTCCCTTCGCGGGTGGCGACCATGATGGCGGTGGCCCCGGTGGCTTCGGCGGCTGTAAAGTCTGCCTGCAGCTGGGATGGTATGCGCGCTCCTAGCTCTTGCAGCCAGGAGGGCTTGCCCGCGGCGATGATTTGGCCGTCTACCTGGCTGATTACGCCATTGCCGGCAACGGAGGTGAATCCTTCTGCTCTTCCCAGATTGTTCGGCGCGGCGGCCACAATGGCGCGGGCTACGGGGTGTTCGGATCCGGCCTCGGCGGCGGCGCCCAAAGCTAGCACTTGGTGTGGGGCGGAACCTAGCACGTCCTCTACGTGCATTTTGCCGCGCGTGATGGTGCCGGTCTTGTCGAGCACCATCGTGTCGACGGTGCGCGTGGATTCTAGAATCTCGGGGCCCTTGATCACGATGCCGAGCTTTGCGGCCCGCCCCGAACCTACTAACAGGGCGGTGGGCGTGGCCAGCCCCAACGCGCATGGGCAGGCGATCACAAGTACTGACACTGCCGCGGTGAAGGCGGCGCCCACATTGCCGGTAACCAGTAGCCACCCGATCAGGGTCAGGGCGGAAATGCCGAGTACCGTGGGTACGAATACTGAGGAAATCTTGTCTGCCAGTCGCTGTACCGGGGCTTTGCCGGCCTGCGCCTGGGTGACTAGGCGGGCGATCTGGGACAGGGTGGTGTCCTCGCCGACGCGGGTTGCCTGCACGGTCAGGGCTCCGGAGGTGTTGATGGTTGCCCCGGTAACCGCGTCTCCCGGCTCCACATCAACCGGAACGGATTCGCCGGTCAAAAGGGATGCGTCAATGGCGCTTTGCCCATCTTGGACGATGCCGTCAGTGGCCACTTTTTCGCCTGGGCGCACCAGGAACAGGTCGCCCTCGGAAAGGGTGGAGGCGGGCACCTGCTTGGTAGTGCGTGCCCCTGAATCGGAAATAGAGATCAGGGTGGCTTCTTTGGCTCCCATCGTCAGGATGGAGCGCAGCGCGTCGCCCGCGTTGTGGCGCGCCCTCGCTTCTGCCCAGCGGCCACCTAGCAGAAATGTGGTGACCATGGTGGCTGCCTCAAAGTAAAGGTGCATGGCGCCGTGGGCGTTGCGGGGTAGCAACGTCATGTCCATCTTCATGCCAATGTGGCCTGCGCCCCCAAAGAAGAGGGCGAATAGCGACCAGCCGGTGGCGGCAATGACGCCTAGGGAAACTAGGGTGTCCATTGTGGAGGCGCCGTGGCGGGCAGCTCTGAATGCTGCCTTGTGGAAGGGCCAGGCACACCAGGTAACTACGGGGGCGGCGAGTGCGGTTACGACCCACTGCCAGCCCGGAAATTGCAGGGCCGGAACCATGGAAAGCGCCATTACGGGGATGGCGAATATCAGTGCTACGAAGAAGCGGCGCTTCATCATTGCGGCTCTGCTGGCCTGTCCGTCGGCGCCCTCGGCTGAGGGGCTACTAGAGGCCGACTTTGCGAGGGATTCTGGTATATTTTCGTGCAGAGACATGTGAACTCCTAAGACTCATGGCTCGGGTCCCGGCGGGCAGGCCGGGACCATTTTTGTTTGTGGGTCTTAGTGAATGTCGTCGATGCCTTCAAGCTCGTAGCCGGCTTCGTCGATGGCTTCGCGTAGGGAATCCTCGCTTAGTACCGCGTCGGAGGTGACGGTCACGATCGAGGTGCCTTCCGGATTCAGTTCTACGTCCACGGCGTTGACACCCTGGATCTTAGTAACCTCTTCCTGCACGTGCTTTACGCAGTGTTCGCAGGTCATTCCCTTAACTTTGAGTTTGGTTGTCTGCATTGACATTCCTTCCTAAGTTATTTGCAAATGTCTTCGGCTAACTCGCGGGCGTAACCGGTGTACGTAGACGGGCTTAGCTGCAGTAGCCGCGCTTCGACTTCCTGCGGCATTCCCAGTGTTTTGATGAATGCGCGCATTTCGGATTCTGTCACCTTGTGACCGCGAGTCAACTCTTTTAACCGCTCGTAGGGGTTTTCCATTCCCGATGCGCCGGAAATTGAGGCGGCTCTCATACTTTGCTGTATGGCTTCGCCCAGTACTTCCCAGTTGTTGTCGAGGTCGGCCGCCATAGTTTCTGCGGAAACGTCTAGTCCGGCTAGGCCTCGGCTTAGGTTGTCGAGGGCGAGCAGCGAGTGGCCGAGTGCTACGCCAATGTTGCGTTGGGTGGTGGAGTCGGTCAGGTCGCGCTGCATGCGCGAGGTGACCAGGGTGGCCCCGAGCGAATCTAGGAGGGCGGCGCTGATTTCCAGATTGGCTTCGGAGTTTTCGAAGCGGATCGGGTTTACCTTGTGCGGCATGGTGGAGGAGCCGGTGGAGCCCTGGGCGGCCAGGTTCTGGTGGAAGTAGCCCATGGAAATGTAGGTCCACACGTCGGTGGCCAGGTTGTGCAGGATGCGGCCGGCGCGGGCAACGTCGGCGAATAGTTCTGCGTCCCAGTCGTGGCTTTCAATCTGGGTGGTGATTGGGTTGTAGGTGAGCCCCAGGTGCTCGACGAAGCCCTTGGCTGCTGCCGGCCAGTCCACTTCGGGCACCGAAATGCGGTGTGCCGCCCAGGTGCCCGTGGCGCCGTTGATTTTGCCCAGGTATTCCTGTTTTTCAATGCGGCTTAGCTGGCGGGAAATGCGGTGAACGAACACGGCTAGTTCCTTGCCTAGGGTTACCGGGGTGGCCGGCTGGCCGTGAGTGTGTGCCAGCATGGGCACGTCCGCTGCCTGTAGAGCCATCTGCTTTAGCTGTTCCACCAGCTTTTGCGCGGCGGGCAACCACACCCGCTGGATGGCGGCGCGAATGGTCAGGGCGTAGGAAAGGTTGTTTACGTCCTCGGAAGTGCAGAAGATGTGCACAATTTCGTGCATCTTGTCCAAGCTGGTTTCGCCCAGGACCTGCGGTGCCTTGTCCAGGCGGTCCTTCAGTAGGTATTCGACGGCTTTTACGTCATGCTTGGTAACGTTTTCGGTTTCCTTTAGCTCGGCAACGGTGTCCGAGTCGAAGTCGGTGACAACCGCGCGCAGGTAGTCGCGTTCGGCCTCGGTAAGTTTGGGGGCGCCCGGCAAGAAACCGTTGTCGGTCAGGTAGATCAGCCATTCGACCTCTACGTGTACGCGCGCCCGGTTTAGGGCTGCTTCAGAGAGGAAATTTACGAGCGGAGCCGTCGCCTTGCGATAGCGTCCGTCTAGGGGGCCGAGCGCAATCTGTGGGGTAGCGGTGGACAGGTCTTTGCCTTCGGGAAGGTCGAAAGTAGGTTCAGAGGTGTTCATAGCAAAAACTTTACGCTATGGCGGTGCCAGAATGGATTATGGCCATTTTTAAGAAGGATCCGCGCGCGGTGCGCGAAAAGGCAATGAAGAAGCTGCGCAAGGAAGCTCCGGTACCGCTTGATAGGGCGCGGTATATTGCGGTTGCGTCCGGGCAAATCGCTCCTTACCTGCGCGTTTTGGCCGAGGCGGAACTGTGGGTGGCGCCCGAATTTACCGATTTTGACGAGGCCGATTCGCTGCGTTTCGTGCGCGCGTTTTGCACGCCGTTGCGGGCGCGGGCAGTGTTTGGGCCCGGCGAGTTTGTGCGGGTTGGGGTGCGCGACTTTCCTGCAGGGGTGGGGCTGCGCACTGACCCCAGCCTGGGTACCGAACTGACGGTAGAGCCTGACCAGTTAGAGGACGTGCGGGCGCTCGCGGCCGGGCAGTTTGTGCCTGCCGCGTTGAAGGCTGTTGCCGCTGACGAGGTTGTGGAGGAGCCCGAGTTGGGGGCGCAGGTTACTGAACAGTTGGTTGAGCGCGTTCAGGCTGCGGTGGGCGAAGGCGCGCTTGTGCAGGTGACCGGGTTGCGGCTTGCCGGCGAGGGCGGTCGTGCCTGGCCTGCGATTGTGGTTAGTGGCCCTACGGGTGAAGACTTTTCTGCGGTGGCCCGTGAGGGTTGGCGTGAGGGCGTGGCGGTTATAGCTGACGGTGCCTAACCCGGCTGCTTGTTTCCATATGCCGAGGGGGCATGGAAGGGGGCGTTGCTATCTATGAAGCAGTTTAAGTTGCTGTCTGCTTATGGGGTCAATAACCCGATTCGTCTCGCGCGCATCATGGTGTTTTTGTGGGTCACTGTCCGGCCCAATTCTCATATAGCTGTTTGTCTAGTAATGAAGACATCATCGTGAGGGGATGCAGAATGGTTGTAGTGAATAAACTTGTAAAATTATGACGTGGACAGGTCGTAATTGGTCGGCAGAGAGCCGCTAGGGTGTCCCAGTGGCCGCATCATGTGACTTTACCAGCTGAAAGTGCAGGTTATGGATCAGAGCACGTCAGCATGTGGCCTTCGTTTAGGGTTGGAGTCCTTTGCCGGTAGGAGGTACTTAACGTTCCACTGTAAAGACCTCAATAAGATTGACTCTATAAGGTTCCCATGAAGCAACCAGTTTTGAGGTTATGGCCAAGTAGGCACCACGGCCAAGGCAGCCACCCCAGGACGGTCATTGCGCAGATGGTGATCAGTCCAAGGGTAAAGTAACCTTCTTCTGGCTTACTCGATTCCTTCTTGGGTTTCGGCGGTTGGCCGGGGTGCGAAGAATCGTAATACTGGCTATTTTCTACCATTTAGCACCATCCAATCTATAAGAAACATCCGCTTACTACGCTATCTAAGCTGAACAGTTCCAGCATTAGCGAGACTGCTTGTTCACCTCCACTGGCTTCAACCACCTCGCTTGCAGCCGCGATTGCGGCGCCCTTAGACTTATTTGCGGCGCGAGCAGCCTTATATGCGGCTATTGCCTTACTAGCCAGGGCTTTTGCACCTCCAGCTACTTTCAATACCTTCTTTATTTTTAGGACTCTTGAAAAGACGAAGACGTTAGACGCAACAGCTTTTGATATTCCCCAGGCACATGCTCCAATGCTCTACTTTGGTGACAAATGATCGCTTCCAAGAAAAAGATTCTTCTGTTTCCATAGTTCGAATGTTTCCGGGTCCCGCACTTTTCCGGTCAGTCCAACTCTTTGCGACAGAACCGAACAGTCCCCATGCCGATTAGCAAGAGGGCGACTACTATGCCGCTCAGAAGTGGCCAGGTGAGTGCGGCGTGGGTGCTGTGTGAAGTTACCTTTCCCGCTAAATCAGGTATTCCGAGCAGCGTATGTTTCGCTCCCCAGGGCCAGAATCCGCCCAAAGTGAGCAGTAGGTATGCTGCAAATCCACTGCCGACGCCGGCTCCCATTCCGGTACCCCCAGACCTGGACCCGCCGCCCAGATTAGCCCCAAAAAACACGGCAGCCAGCAGAATGAATGCGAACACTGCCCAAACACAGCTCCCACCTAGCAGGGCAGATACACGCGTCTGCTTCCAGATCGCCCTAGTCAATAAAACGAAAACCCCGGTAGCAAATGCAAACAAAACCGCAGCGCCAAGCAACAAGCTCACGAGTGTCCCCAAACGCAACCCGGCTCTACCTACCCGCCGCGACAAGAAAAACGGCCAGTTACCCTGCCCGGCAGAAATGAAGGCTGCAGAGGCAAGAATTAGCACGAAACTAAAAACCTGCCCCAGATTCTTCATCCATTGCGCCCCCGCCTGCTGCCAGGAAGGATCTGGCAAAGGAAGACCAGCGGCCGCGCCCTTATTAGAAGATCCCACCAGCGCATCCAGAATTTGGGGCGCATATTTGGCTGTTAGGGGTGACAGTAGTGCCATGAAAATGCCCACGCCGCAAAGTAGCCACAAACTAGGTGAATGTACGAGCCTGCCGACCTCAACTCTGGTCATGGTAAAAAATCCGGTCAACTGGGTGGTTTTAGATTGTTCACTCATTGGTAGTCCCCGTGAAATATTCGTAGGCATTCTGGAGCGCTTCTTCGCCCGCGCCTATTTGCGCGGTGGGAAAATCTTGCTGCATCCGTTGCTTGAAGCGTTCGACCTGCTCGGCTGCAATACGCACGGAAAAAGTGCGTTCCCCTTTGGCCGCGGCCTCCTCAAGCAAATCCGCTAAACGCCCCTGCGCCCGCAGCTTTCCGTCATGCAAAATCCCCACGTGCGTGCACACGCCCTGCACGTCAGAGAGCTGATGCGACGAAAACAGCACAGTGGCCCGCCCCTTCAACTGCCGCAAAATTGCCAGCACGTCGGCCCGCCCCATCGGATCGAGGGCGCTTGCGGGCTCATCCAGGATCAACAATTTCGGGGCTCCCACCAGGGCAGCCGCAATGCCGAGCCGCTGCTTCATGCCGCGCGAAAAATTGCCGATCTTGCCGCGGGCGGCTCTTAACCCAACCAGGTCCAATAGGTCATTTGCTTGCTCTGCCGCTTGCTCGCGTTCCAGGCCAGCCAGCCCTGCCAGCATGATCAGCGCATCTTTCGGGCCTAGCCACGGGCTTAGTTGGGGCACATCCGGTAGATACGAAACGCCAGCTACGGGCCGTGCGGGGAGTCGCCCTCGGGAATGTCCCAATACTTCCACCTGCCCGGAACTGGCAGAGGCGAGCCCCAACAGTATGCGGATGGTGGTTGTTTTTCCCGCGCCATTTGCGCCGATAAAGCCATAACAAGCCCCCGTAGGTACGGCCAGATTGATGCCTTTGAGGATCTGCTTGTCTTTGTAGGACTTACTCAGTTCGGTAGTTTTTATGGCTAGCTCACTCACGACTGACCCCCATACAGGTGGTCAATTGTGGTGGAGACGTTTGCCTTCCGTTGGTCGTCGGCAGGTGCCTCCTTTGTCGAGGGCGCCACTGCAGCTAGTTCATTCCTTTCTTTTTTCGCGTTGATCCCTGTTATGTAGGTAGGCAAGGGCAAGAAAGATGATGGGGCCTAGGAGTTGCCCTAGCAATATAACGACTAGCCAAACTCCGCGCGGCAAGCCCTTTACTGGCTGTTGTGTGCGCGCCAGCACTACTAGCGCTGTGATCATGAGGGCGATTTGTACCAGCAATAGAACGCCGATGGTTACCTGTGTTGCCACGGGCAGTGCCTGCAGTTTTTCGATGCCGCTCATCAGCGTTCTCCTTCTTCTTTAGCTAGGGATAGTTGCACGCGTTTTAGTCCGTGTCGGACAACGGAAACTAAAATGCTTGTGCTCACTAGCGGATAGGCTGCAAGTGCTGCGAATACTGCGGGATTGCTCTTGCCTGTCCTGGAAGTAACGGCTGCCCGAAGTAGCAGAGCCGCAGTGGTTTGGATGCCTAGTGCGCGGGCGCTCGCGGCTACGTCTGCACCCTCGTCTTTTGCGCGAAGTGTCGCTGCTGCAGCTGCGATCGCTACGACCGCATGGGGGAGGGTGGCCCGTACCCCGCGGGTGAAACCGCGTGGCCTGCCGCGCCAGTCCCATCCAGAAGCAAGGTTTCGCCCTCTGGACAGGGTGGCGGCCGCAATGCAGGTAGCTGCGGCAGCCGCGACAGGAGCGGCAGAAAGTGCCTTCGCGACTTGTGGACAAATGTATTCCCGGAGGTCGCCCAGTGAATCGTCTGGCCTGATCAAGCCTAGTTTAACCGCTACCGCACCGACGTTCAGATCCCACCCTAGCCCCACGGGTTTGCGCACAAAGAGGGCGGGATTTTCGGGTTCGAAGGTCCGCAGAAATGCCTCATCGTTTAGGGCGGTGCTGAGTGGGATGCCGAAAATTTTTGTCTGCTTCTGAAGGCTCATTGGTGTCCTTTCATAATGAGGTCGATTGCGTGGGCCAGGTCTTGCCACTCGCTATATAGATGATTCAGGCGGTCGATTCCCTTTGCCGTCAGTGAATAGATTTTGCGTGGTGGGCCGGCCGGGGATGGTTCCCATTTGGTTTTCACTAGGCCGCTTTTGTGCATGCGGGTCAGGAGCGGGTAGAGCGTCCCTTCTGAGACTTCCAGTCCAGCTTGTTCCTTCAGTAGCGTGATAAGCGCGCCGCCGTAAGCTTGGTGGTTTCTTAACGTGCCCATTACGGCTAGTTCCACGATTCCTCGACGTAGTTGCGATTCAGCCATAGCCACTTCCTTGCAGTACCAGCTACCTTGTTTAACAAGGTAGCAGATTAGCGACTCCTTGTGAACCGTAATTTTGAAAGATTATTAAAAGCCGCCAGCCCCGAAGCTGCCTTTACCTCCGTGGAGGAAGCAGTCGGGACTGGCGGGAAGAAAGGGTCTGGCCTATTTAGCCTGCGCGGCGGCGCGGGCAGCGCCAGGGATCGCGTCGAAGATGACGTTCATGGCCTCTTCGTCATGCGCAGCGGAAAGGAACCAAGCCTCAAAGCACGAGGGCGGCAACGCTACCCCGGCATCGAGCATCGAATGGAAGAAGGCGGTGTAGCGCGCTTCGTCCTGCGACTTGGACTCGTCATAGTTGCGCACTCCGCCCGCAACGTTCTGGCCCATGAACAGGCTGAACAGGTTCCCTACAGAATTCAGGGTGTAGGGCACGCCCTCGGCTTCTAAGGAGTCCCGCAACGCCTGTTGCAGCTGGGCAGAAACCTTGTCCACATGGTCGTAAACTCCCTGGTCAGCAAGCTGCAAAGTCTTGAGCCCGGCAGCTGTGGCCAACGGGTTACCCGACAGCGTACCCGCCTGGTAGACGGGACCAAGCGGAGCCAAGTAATCCATCATTTCCGCCCTCGCGCCAAGTGCGGCCAGCGGCATGCCGCCGCCGACAACCTTGCCGAAGGTGAAGATGTCGGGGCTGTAGCTTGCTCCCTTCAACTGCTCTTCCACCCACTGCCCGCGCGCATCCGCGCCCTCAAGTGCAGCCTCGGGAAGAGTTGCGGGCAGAGCAGGCTTGTAACCGGCCTCCCAACCCCAGAATCCGGCACCAGAAACGCGGAAGCCGGTAAGGACCTCGTCCATGATCATCAGCGCGCCCGCGTCCGCAGTAACTTCGCGGATCACCTGATTGAAATCGGCAACTGGCGGCACGATGCCCATGTTTGCGGGCGAAGATTCAGTGATCACACAAGCGATCTTGTCCCCGTACTTCGCGAACGCCTCACGCAGAGCATCCGCATCGTTGTAGGGCAGCACAATGGTGTCGGCTGTGGTGCCTGCAGGAACGCCGGCACTACCCGGCAACCCCTGAGTGGCCACGCCGGACCCGGCTGCTGCTAGCAGCCCATCTGAATGTCCGTGGTAACAGCCTGCGAACTTTACGATCATGTCGCGGCCCGTGTATCCGCGGGCTAAGCGGATAGCGGTCATGGTGGCTTCGGTGCCTGTAGATACCATGCGTACCTTTTCGGCAGCGGGCACGCGCGCAGTAATGGCGTTAGCCAGTGCCGTTTCAGTGTCAGTGGGAGCGCCAAAGCTGAGGCCGTTCTTCGCTGCTTCGCGCACGGCCTCGATTACTTCGGGGTGGGCGTGTCCTAGTAGTGACGGTCCCCAGGTGCACACCAGGTCGACGTATTTGTTGCCCTCGTCGTCCCACACGTAGGGGCCCTGCGCTTTCCGGATGAAACGGGGTGTTCCGCCTACGGCACCGAAAGCGCGGACGGGCGAGTTTACCCCGCCGGGGATTGCTACTTGAGCTTTAGTAAATGCGTCTTTAGAAGTAGTCATGGCCTCATTGTCTCACTTACCCCCGCGCCCGCATGTTGCGCAGAGGTTTCCCACCGGAGGCAGGCCCGCTTTTCTGTTACTACCAGTTCCGTTTGGGAAGGGCTAAACCAGCCAGGTAGAGGATGAAACCGGTGCCCCATGATAAGCACAGAACCAGGAATCCTAGGCGTATTAGTCCTGAATCCACGCCGGTCTTTTCGGCTAGACCTCCACACACCCCTCCGGCCCACTTGTCTGTAGGGCTGCGCCAAAGGAAGGGCCGCTTGCTTTGACCTGGATTCTGCTGCTGGCCGTAGTAGGGGGCGCCGGAACCGGGAAAGCTCGGGCCGTTGTTGAAGCCCTGGCCCGCACCGCCTAGATTCGGATTTGGCTGATTATTGTCGAAGTTCTCGCTCATAATGCAATGGTGTCAGAACGGGAAGGAGACTGCTATCGGGGAAAGCCCTGATTTCCCCGGTTCTTTGCCTTTGCCTAGGTGCTCAGCTGTGTCCGCCAGCCTGCATTACGTTTCCGTTTACCACGACCGTGCCGGTATAAGAGCGCCCGGCCGGCAGCGCGCGCACCGTTACCGTGTCGTCCGGGCCGGCCTTACTGATCTGGTCGTTCGCGATCTTGATCAACTCGCTAAGATCGCTTCTCCCCGCCGAATCGTCCATTAGGCGAATATGTGCCCCACGCATGCGGGCGGCTCGCACGGTTCCCACCAGTGGCGTCACCATCAGTCCGGCTGCGCGAATAGAATCGCGCAGCTGATTTTCCACTACTCGCGCCTGGTCCTGCAGTAGTGTTGGGTCTTCGCCCTCGGCGAGCCTGGAAAGGAAGCTGCCCAATTCGGCGCGTACTGCTTCAAAGCGGCGGCGACGCAACTGGATGATCTCGAGGGCGTTTGTGCCGCGTTCCTTCAACAGGGCTTGGGTTTCTTCGTGTGCCTGAATGGAAATGAATACTCCGTCAATGGAGTACTTCGTCAGTAGGAAGAACATGGACATGCCGCCGGTGTGAACCAGCGCCCACAGTAGTGCGTGCGTGAAATAGCCCAGGTAGGCGTACGGGATGATGGTGCATATGCACCCTAGGGCGGCCAGAATGCAGGCCATCAGTTTGCGGTCGCGAATTACCAACCACATGGTGGGGACGATCATCACCGTGTAGGGGTATATGCCTGCCCCCGTGTGGTGGTAGGTAGAACCCGCCAACACGGTTAGCAGCGGAGCGCCCACGTAGCAGGGGACGAACAGGGAAAGCAGCCACTTTTTGGGGAATTGGGCAGGTGAAAGCGCAATGGCTAGAAGCGGGATGATAACGCACGTAGTGGCTAGTGCCTGCAAAAACGGGTTGGTGCTGGGCTTAGAGAAGAGGTAGCCGGCTACGGCCGCCACCACGGGGATTGGAAGTAGCAGGAGGCGGGTGGTGAAGGCTCGCAGCACCTTGGTGAAGGTGGGTGTAGAGCCTTCGAGTCGCAGGGTGCGGGCGGAACCGGAAGCAGCCATATTCCCGTAAGAAAGGAATAGGTGTACCGCGGTGCCTCTGCCATGTCCCGTCTCTATTTGTACTTTGCCGCCGATCCGCTCGATGCGCGAGACTATCGAGGTGAATATGCCCATCCCCGCTTTGGCGGGATCGAATCCGGGCCCGTTGTCCTGGATGGTGATTGAGAACTGGGAATTCCGCCACGGGTGGGCGCGCAAAATCAGCTGCCGCTTGGTGGCCCGCGTGTGCTTTTCTACGTTGCGCATTGCTTCGCGCACTGCCAGGATCAGATCGGCGCTGGCGGAACCGTCGAACATGTTGGGGCGGCGAAAAATTCGTCGCGTCAGTAAGGTCAATTGCCCAGTAAAGATGGTGGGCAGTAGGGAGGCGATGTGAAAGGTGAATCCGCGCGAAATAACTTCGTTTGAAAGGATCCAGAAAAGGTGGTTCGCGTCCAACCTTTCGGGCAGGTCCAAAATGGCCCGGGAGCTGTCACTTTCTACCGTTTCTTGGTCTGCCGGGGCAATTGAGTAGATCACCTCTAAAGCGCGCTTTGCGGCCTGCGCTACCTTTTCGCCCTCGCCCTTGATGCCGCGCCCGACGGTGACCGCAACCGCGATCACATAGTCGTGCACTAGGGCGTTGATGCGGGCGTTGGTGGCGGCTAGATCTTCGTGGTGCGCTACCTTGCCGCGGCGGGCCAGGGTGTCGTCTAGCTTCTTGGTGTGCAGTGCTATTCCCCGGACCACCACCCATTCGGCCAGAAGGTAGGGGCTAGAGATTAGGGCCGCGTAGATGACGAAGATCAGCGCTAGGCTGGCCGGGGTTGCGGTATACCGTTCCAGCACGCAGAAGGCCAGGAATGCTTGCGCCCCCACCAGTGGGAGCACCCACTTGCGAAGGGTAAGCATTGTGTACATCAAGCTCAGGGCGGCCCCGTGCAGGATAAAGGGGAGGGGATTAGAGGTCTGCCTCATCGAGAACAGGTCGTTCTCCGGGTTGATCCCGTAGATGAGGGCGACCACGCACGCGATACTGGTAGAGAATGCGGAGATGCGCGCGCTGGCATCCATTATCCTCTGCCAGACGGGGATCATTTTCGACTCTGGGTGCAGCTTATCGGTGATGATGACCGCGCACGCGGCCACCAGGCACACAAGCATGGGCACGTCGATGACGGTGACGAGCAGACGCGACATAGCCCGATCGGAGCCGTCAATCTGCCCGCCCACAAGCGGTACTGAAACTAGGGTGAAGTAGAGGCCGGAGATGCCAACAATCAGCAGTAACAGGCGTTTCAGGTGGGTTTCGCTGGCGTGTGCCTCAGGATTGATCATGGTGCTGCCAAGCCGTTGCTGGCACGACCGAATCTTCTACCGCGCGCAGGTATAGGTCGACTCGCGAGTCCGCATGCCTGCCTGCTGGTATTTGATGCGAATGTTGCGCACGTACGTGTTCCCTGTGTGTAGGGAGAGAGACAGTTTGGTGGCCACCTGCTGTGAGGTAAGTCCGCAGGCGTATTCGGCTAATACATCGCGTTCAGTTTCGGTAAGCACCGAGGTGATGAAGTGTTCGTCTGAGTCTATGGCGGCGGCCCAGTCTAGTCCCGCCACTTCGGAGCCGTTAGCAAGCGCTAGGAGTGCCTGTACTAGTTCGTCTTGAGAGTCAGATTTGCGCACTACGCCCACCGCCCCGGCCTGGCATGCGGTGCGCACCAGGTAGGGATCGTCGGCCGAGGTGTAGATGAGTACCTGGCAGCCTGCGGCGCGGGCGGCAACAACATTGTCGCTAGGTGTCGAATCGTCGTTCAACCTAAGGTTTAGCAGCACTATGTCTGGTTGCACGTCGTTGAGCAGGCTAGGAAGTGTGGGGTAGCCACCAAGAAAAACAATTTCTTCGACGCTGGTTAGCATCTGTTCTACGCCAAGCCGCATGAGTGGGTGATCTTCCACCAGAGCGACGGTGCACAGTTTCTTCACATTCCCCTCCCTTTCCTTCTGGAGCCGTATATTGCCTGGTCGGAGGGGAAGTGAGTAGTTACCGGCTGGTAACCCAAACGTCTGTCAGATAGGGCAGGGTGATGGTCGCTCCCGCCGAGTGTCCCATGTGTTGATAGACATACCAGAGTAAATTTTTCTGCATCTTAGCTCGGTAGTTTTCGCTGGCATTCAGATAGGAGGCGTGGGTGCGCCCGAGGGCGATCACGTCCTCTGCGTGGACGGTGCGGTTCCATTTGATCTGGGTGCGCGTGGGAGTGGTAAAGGGGGCAGCAAGTGGGGGTGGGTCGCCGCGGCGAACATCCCCTGACCTCATTATTCGAGTCAGTCGGTACACCCACGGCACGCTCACGTCTAACTGGTTGTACAAGATGGCTAGGCGCCCCTTTGGGCGCAGTAGCCGGTCAGCTTCTGCGCAGGCGCTCTGGTGGTCAAGCCAGTGCCAGGTTTGGGCAGCGACCACTAGGTCGGCGCTCTTTTCGGGTAGCCCAGTGTGGTGCGCGTCGGTGCAGTGCACGCTAAGTGCACCAGTCGTAAAGAATTCGTCCGGAGTGTCCTGGCGTAGTTGTTTGCACATTGGTTCGGAGGCTTCAACTGCGGCAACGTGCACGCCGTGTTTTAGCAGCAACCGTGTTAGCGATCCCGAACCAGCGCCCAGTTCCACCACCTGCTGGGGGTGGTGCTGCAATAGGGCGGCCAGGGCAGTCTCCGGGTAGGTGGGGCGGGCTGCCGTGTATCCCGGCAGCACCTTTGTGAAAGGATTCGCCCCAGCCTTAGACCAGCTCACTTGCCCCTGCGGGCGTATTCCAGCGCCCAGTAGGTGAGGATTATGTTTGCGCCGGCGCGGGCAATCGAGACGATGGATTCGTCGATGGCGCGTTCGCGATCGATCCACCCGTTGGCGGCTGCGGCCTCGACCATCGCGTATTCGCCGGAAACCTGGTAGGCGGCGACGGGCACGTCGACTGCGCCGGCAACGTCGGCCAGGACGTCTAGGTAGTGGGAGGCGGGCTTGACCATTACTATGTCGGCGCCCTCGGAAATGTCTAGCAGCGCTTCGCGCAACCCTTCAATGCGGTTTGCCGGATCCTGCTGGTAGGTCTTGCGGTCACCTTTCAGGTTGCAGCTGACGGCCTCGCGGAAGGGGCCGAAGAAGGCGGAGGCGTACTTGGCGGAGTAGGCCATGATCGACACGTCCTGGTAGCCGCCTTCGTCCAGCGCCTGGCGGATGACCTCTACCTGCCCGTCCATCATGCCCGAGGGCGAAACCATGTGCGCCCCGGCCCTGGCCTGCGACAGTGCCATTTTGGCGTACAGGTCCAAAGTGGGGTCGTTGTCTACCCTGCCGTCCTCGGTAAGAACGCCGCAGTGCCCGTGCGAGGTGAATTCGTCCAGGCAGGTGTCGGCGCATACTACGAGGGCGTCGCCTACCTCTTCCCGCACTGCGGCAATGCCGCGGTTCAGGATGCCTTCTGGATCCCACGCGATGGAGCCGGTTTCGTCCTTCTGTTCATCTGCGGGCACGCCGAACAGGTCGATGCCGCCCACGCCGGCCTCTGCCAGTTCGGCGGCCAGCTTCTTGATGGAGTCCGTGGTGTGCTGGTACTGGCTCGGCATTGCCTTGATTTCGACCGGCTCGCTGATGCCTTCGCGCACGAAGACGGGCATCATCAGCTGGGCTGGGGCGACTCGTGTTTCTGCAACCATTGCCCGCATGGCGGGAGTGGTGCGCAGGCGACGAGGGCGAATGAACGGTGACATTTAGACTCCTTCAGTTTGTTTCCCTGCCATGGTAGCGCGCCCGGTAGGCGCTACGAGCGGGGGGCGATGGTAACGCCCAGGTGCGCTAGCGGGCCGGCGCCCAGGTTCTGTGCATAGTCGGCAAAGTAGTGTTCTACCAGGGATTTTGCCTGGCCCCATTCTTCTTCAGAGAGGTCTAGGTAGGCCAGCAGGGTGGAAAATTTGGTGCGCACGGTGCTCTTTTTCACGCCGAGGGCGAAGAGTAGTTCCTCTACTGGGCGGCTATCGCACACGCTCGCGCGGTCGGCGGGGGCGGCCTGCACCTGGTATTTCTGCTGCAGGGTGCGGATCGCCTCGACGAAGGTTTCTCCGGCCCGCAGCGTGCTTGCCAATGCGCGGCCGTGGGAAAAAATGGTTTTGCGGGGATTGCTGGTGCGCACCATGTGAGTGGGGATGACGAAGGGCAGTGGGCAGCGTTCCACCGCGTGCGATACGGCCAAGGCTGCGTCCGTCATCGGGATTTCTTTCAAGATGTCGCTTTCGCGCTTGTATTGGCCCGGTGCGATGGCGCTGATGGATTTCCACACTTTGCGTTCGTAGTAGGTGCCAGAGGGATCTAGGGGCAGGTCGAAGCGGGTGCGTTTTCCAGCAAAATACTCTGCGAAATGGACCTTTGCCGCTTCTAGCGCCTGGCGTGCCGGGGTGGCTGTGTGTTCCAGGGTGATCGGAGTAGATAGGCCAAGCTCAAGTGGAGGTTCTTGGCCTTCCAAGTAGATTGCAGCAAGCCCTTTCTGCCCGGCATAGCAGGTGAGTTTTCCAAAAGGGGAGGGGTAGTCGGTAGAAAGGAATCGCATACGCATGTGAACAAGGTATCCCGGACCACAGCTTTAATGAAAGTTAATGAAACTTTTTTGAGACTCTTTCAAGACTTTGTGCGAGCCCTGCTGCTGTGGGTTCGGTAGCAGAATCCAGCACTGTCAATCCCGCATCAAGTGCGGCTTTTCTAGATGGTGCCCCAATGGTTACCACCGGCGGGGCTGGCACCATCAGATCGGCTAGGGCGGATGCTGCGCTCGCGGAGGTAATTGCCACCACGTCCGCACATTCATATTCGGTTGGCAATTCGCCTACGGGGATCGTGTCGTAAACCGCGGTGCGGGTGGGGGTGATCCCGAGATTGGAAAGTCCCGTAGCCAACGTCGGTTTCGCCTTGGCAGAGCCGGGCAACCAGGCGTTCTGTCCTGGGCGGGACAGCAGCATGAGCGAAGCTACTAGTCCTGCAGCACTGTGATTTGCCGGCTCCAAATCCGCAGTCAAGCCTTCGCGGTGCAGTGCCCGCGTGGTCGCCGGTCCTACCGAGGCGATGCGGGCGGAAGAATTGCGCACAGAGGCACGCCCGTCCTCGCCAAGGAACTGCAGAGTGCGGGCCGAAGTGAAGAAAATCCAGTCGAAGTCCCGTTCGGGCAGGCGGAAAGGAAGGCCGACCTGCTCGGTTAGCGGCGCTGCTGCCACTTCGCAGGGGGCTAAGCGGGCCAGGTCCCTGGCAAGGGCGCGGTCGCTGCTCGCGGTAAGGACGGCAAGCATGCTAGGCGGATACGTCCGCGTTCGGATCGTCGGGACCAGAGATTCCCGGAGCCCACAGCGCCTGCTCGTCGTGGGTGGGGCTGCGATGGTCTTTAGTGGCATGCAGATCGGTAATCCGCGCCGCGCCCTTTTCTAGCAGCTGTGAGGCCACATCTAAGCCGGCCTGGCGGGCCACCCGGTCGCGTTCGGGCACCGTCTGTAGACTGGCAGAAAAGGTGTGCTGGGCAGTTAGCTTCTGGGTGCCGTCTAGCGAAATTACGGCACCGCTCAGGTGCATCTTCCCCTCGCTGACGTCGCTCACCTGCGCGTATGCCCCTACCGGAGCCGCGCAGCCGGCTTGCAACCCTTCCAGCACGGCCCGCTCGGCAAAAGCGGCACTGCGGCAGGCCTGATCGTCGATCATGCCCAGCGCAACCGCCAGCGGCGACGACCCGGTCCATGGCGCGTCGGCCGTCCTGCACTCGACCGCCAGAGCGCCTTGGCTGGGAGCAGGGGCCATCTGCTCGGGCGAAAATTCTTCGCTCACCGCATCTAGCCTGTCTAGCCGCTGCAGGCCAGCCTTTGCCAAGACAACCCCGTCCAGGTCTCCGCCCTGCTGCTTGCGGCGGGCCAGGCGCGTGCCCACATTGCCGCGAATGTCTACTACCTTCAAGTCGGGGCGCAACGCACGTACCTGAGCGGCCCGGCGCGGTGACCCCGTGCCCACAGTGGCCCCTTCAGGTAGCTGCGCCAGGGTGGAAGGACCGCAGAACACGTCCGCCAGGGGCGCCCTCTTCGGAACCGCCCCAATGGCCAAGCCCTCTACGGGGGCGGTAGGTAGATCCTTGAAAGAATGCACTGCCAGGTCGCATTCGCCCTCTAATAGCGCCGTGCGCAAAGCGGCAGCGAACACGCCCACCCCACCAAGGCGAGCTAAAGACCCCGCCATCCGATCCCCGTCAGTACGGATAATGGTTAGTTCCACTTCCAAGCCGACCGCGCGCAGCATCTGCGCCACCGCCTCAGATTGGGTGCGAGCCAGCTGCGAGCCACGCGTTCCTAACCGAATCATTCTTCACCTTTCAGCGCGTCGGGAACAACAGCGGCCAGGCCGGTGCCCGCCACCCAAGCGCCCACTACCTGCAGCGACTGCACGTCGGCGACAGCTTTCTTGAGGGCGGCGGCGCGCTCGCGGTGTTCCGGGGTGTGCGGCACGATCGCCTGCCCCCAGTGGATGACTTTCCCGTCGATCACTTCGGCAGGTTCAAAGCCAAGCAGGATCGCGGCGTCGGCCACTGCCTCCTGGACGCTATGCGAACGCGGCTGCTCGCCGCGGCGGCCGTAGCTCAGCCGCAAGATGTGGGTGTGTGCGCCAACCTTTTCGGCCAGTTCGCTACCGGCCCACTGCCACTTGCAGCTGTAATGGGTCAGCGCCTTCGCCCAGGTGACAGGGTTATCGGTGGTGGGGGCGGCCACCAGCATGCCCGATCCGCGTGGGGCCTGATCCAGACGCTCATCGCGCACGCACAGGGTAACCCCGCACATATCCGCCCCGCGCGGAACCTGCCACCCTTCTACAATCTGCGTCAACGGTTCGATGCCGGCTAGCAGTTTCAGTGCGGGCTCCGAATCGACGGCCACTACCAGGCGTTTCGCCAAAATAGTGCGCTCATTTCCCGCATCTTCGGGGCCGGTCTTGCCGGACTTGGTGTCGTGTACAGTTACCGCAAATCCGCCCTCTACCTGGGCGATTGCCTGGGCACGCGTGTGGGTGGCTACCTGCGCTCCCGCTTCGGTGAGCTTGGCCAGCAGCGTTTCGGGAAGGCGGAACATGCCGCCCTCGATGGAATAGACGGCGGGCTTGCCGGGCTTTTCGCCGCGCAGCTTGGCAGCGGCTTTTACCAAAGATCCGGTCTCTAACAGTGCCTTGCGCAGGCCGGGAGCAACCGTGTCCACGGCTAACTGATTCAGTGGGGCTGAATGGATACCGCCCGCAACCGGGGCAACCAGTTTCTCTAGTGCGGCTTCACCCATGCGAGTGGCCACCAGGATGTCCAACGTCTTCGCATCCGCGCCCACTTCGGCAGGCATGGTGAGGTCTAATTCCAACCGCGCCCGCTCGTCGGCAGTCAACGCCTCCAGTGCCGGATCTTCCAGGTTGGCGGGAATCCCTAGCACGCCGTGGGCAATGCGAGTGGCCTGACCCTGCCCGTCAGGGGCGAAGATCCACGACGACCCGGTGGGGGCGACCTCTTTTAGGCCCAACTCCTGGCACAGCTCGCGCACCTCGGTGGCCCGAGCGGCAAAGGATTCGGCACCTAGATCCACGCGAACGCCCTCGAAATCGGCTCCTACCAGTAACCCCCCACAGCTGCCGCGCTGCTCTACTACCAAGGGGCGAATATCCTGCTTCGTTAGTTGATATGCCGCGCTAAGACCGGCAATGCCGCCACCAAGAACTACTGCTTCAAACGTTTCCACGTGCCCTCCTGTATTTCCTACAGTCTATGCACCCTTTGCACTAGGCGCGTGAGCACGTGTGGATCAGTTTGCCTGGGCACCCCGTGGCCCAGGTTCAAGATGTGCGAATCGGCGGCCTTGCCCGCGTCCAAGATGGTGTCCACGTGTGCGTCCAATAGGCGCGGCCCGCAGGCCAGCATTGCCGGATCAATGTTGCCCTGCACCACTAGCGGCGAGGGCGAGCCGTGCTTGCGCAGGGTGGTAATGGCATCCGCCAAGTCGGTGCGATAGTCCACGCCCACGCAGGTGGCGCCCTCGGCAAAATCGGTCAGGAGGGGGCCGGTGCCCACCCCAAAGTGAATGGTGGGGATGCGAAGGGCGCGCACGCCCTCTAGAACTTTGCGCGAATAGGGGGCGCAGTATCGCAAGTAGTCGCCGCGGGACAGGGAACCGGCCCACGAATCGAATAGTTGGAAAGCCTTGGCGCCGCCGGCGATCTGAGCCTTCGCGAACTGGAGCGACAGTTCGGCACACCAGGTTGCCAACATCCGCCAGGACTGGGGAGCAGAATGCATCAGGGCGCGGGCAGCCAGGTGGTCGCGCGAGGGGCCGCCCTCAACCAGGTAGGCGGCCAGGGTGAAGGGGGCGCCTGCGAAAGCCAGGACGGGCACGTCCACCTTTTTTGCAGCAAGGCGGACCGCTTCCGTGATTACGGTGGCGTAGCCGGGGGCGTGGCTGACCAGCTCCCAAATGTCAGAAGCATTGCGGTAGGGCTTGCCCATTACCGGGCCGACGCCAGGCTTGATATCTACGGCAACGCCTGCCAGCTTGAGCGGCACCATGATGTCCGAAAAGAAGACGGCCGCGTCTACGCCGTGTCGACGTACTGGTTGGGCAGTAATTTCCGCTGCCAGTTCGGGGTTTAGGCAGCTGTCCAACATGTTTTTTCCGGCGCGAAGCCGCCTATACTCAGGGAGCGACCTGCCAGCCTGCCGCATGAACCACACCGGGGTGCGCGCGGGACGCTTACCCTCCAAGGCCTGCAAAAAGGGGGATGCGTCAGCCATGATGCTCCTAATTTCGATACTTAACCTGTTGTTAAATTACGCTCTCAGTTCTTCAGAGCTCCATTGTGCCCCAAGTTTACCTAAAGTGGTATCTGCACAGGCAACCAGGGGTTTCGGGGTGTGAGACACGCCCTCTTTGCGACTGGAAGAAGCGATGTGTCACAAAAAGTTCTTTTTTCTGGTTCAATCTAACGCGTGGGTTTGATGAGTATATCGGTGCACCACAGCGTGCACGGGCTAGATCGAGTAGGCGAAGCAGCGAGGCACTGTGAAGGGTTAGCCCAAAGACTCACATCCCGTCCGGACGTGCGCGGGGCGATGGTGCTCTCTACCTGCAACCGCGTCGAGATCTACCTGGACACAGAAAACACTGCCAACCCCGGCAACGTGGCACTGGTGGTAGTAAATGCGCTCTTCCCTGCAGACACCGTAGGCTCGGATGAATGTCCCGTAAACTCGCGGGCCCAAGTGCTGGTAGACAAGGGCGCGTTGACCCACATGTTTGAAGTTGCCTCCGGCCTGGATTCCATGGTCGTAGGGGAACGCGAGATCTCTGGTCAGCTACGCAGAGCCCACGTCGTAGCAACCCGCGAGCGCACCACCTCTACCGATCTGGCAAGGGCAGTGGAAGCTTCCCTGCACGCCTCGCGAAACGTGGCCCGCCTAACCGGGCTGGCAGGTACGGGCCGCTCGGTGGTGGCCGTCGCCCTCACCATGGTCCAGGACGTGTGGCAGGTGGATCCGGGGGCCGTGCGCGCGCTAATTATTGGAACCGGCTCCTACGCTGGGGCTACCGTGGCCCAACTGCGAGGGCGGCAGATCGAGGATATTGCGTGTTATTCGTCCTCGGGACGAGCCGAACGTTTCGCCCAGGGGCACGACGTTACCCCGATCGCCGCAGATCAGCTGGTGGACGCCCTCGCGAAGGCAGACCTGGTCATTTCCTGCCGCGGACTGGGCGCTCCCGTACTAAACGCGCAGCTAGTGGGTCAGGCGATGGCCAAGCGCCAGCGGGCACAAACCATTCTTGACATGGCTCTTACTGGCGACGTTGCCCAGGACACTAGGGAGGTGCCTAACGTGCGCGTCGTGTCGTTGCAGGACGTGCAAGAACAGATCCCGTCGGCGGCAACTACGCATCTGCAGAAGGCGCATGCACTAGTTGCGCAGGCAGTCAACGATACTTTTACCGAAATTGAGGCGCGCCGCATGGACCCGGTGGTAGTCGCTCTTCGGGAACACATCTGGCACATTTTGGATGAAGAGATTGCGCGCCTACCGCACCGGGAACAGATGACGCGCGAAGACGCCGCCTCGGCGCTCCACCACTTTGCTTCGCGGCTGGCCCACGTGCCGTCGGTCAATGCTCGGCTGGCAGCGGCGCGCGGTTCTGACTACGAATACGTGCGGGCTCTGCACGCGGTAATGGGGATTGACCTGGCGGAAGCCGCGGTAGAAGCCGACGTGAAACCAAGGAAAATGGCCAGCTACTGTCCGTTGGCCGATCTCAGGGAGGAAACTGCGTGAGCGCAGATGCGATCATGGTCTGCAGCTATGGCGGACCTAATGGGCCCGACGACGTGCTGCCTTTCTTACGCAACGCCACCAGGGGGCGGGGCATTCCAGATGCCAGGCTGATCCAGGTTGGCGGGCACTACAAGCTTTTTGGTGGGGTAAGCCCCATCAATGCCCGAAATGAAGAGATTATGAGGGCGTTGCAGGCCGAACTCGACCGGCGGGACGTGAAGGTGCCGCTGGTGATCGGCAACCGCAACTGGCATCCGTTCTTTACCGAGACGATGGCCGAGCTAGATGCGCAGGGACGCAACCGGGTGCTCTGCCTGTTCACCTCCGCGTTTGCCTCCTACTCTGGGTGCCGCCAATACCGCGAGGATCTGGCTGCTGCGCAGGCAGAGCTAGGCACTGAATTTCAGCTGGACAAGGTGCGCCCCTACTACACCACCGAGGGGTTTGTGGCGGCGAACGTAGACGCGATCGTAGCGGCGATGAGCGAACTAGAGCAGGCGCACCTGACGCTGGTAACCCATTCGATTCCGGTAGCTATGAACGAAAACTCGGGGTTGCCGGGCGACCCGTCCCAGCCGAGCTACCTGCGGCAGCACCAGGACCTAGGCGCGGAAATCTGCCGGCGGGTATCCGCCGCCCTCGACAGGAACGTCGAGGTAGACCTAGCCTTCTGTTCCCGTTCGGGCCCGCCAATGGCAAAATGGTTAGAGCCAGATATTAATGACAGGCTGAAGCAGCTGGCAGACGAAGGGGTGAAGAACGTGGTTGTAGCGCCCATAGGGTTCATCACCGACCATATGGAAGTCGTCTACGACCTGGACACCGAAGCCAAGCAGACTGCAGCCGAATTGGGCCTAGGTTACCGCCGTGCCGCAACCGCGGGGACGCACCCGGCTTTCATCGCCGCCCTCGCTGACGTGATCTGCGAGCGGCTGGCCCCCGAAAAAACCGAGGGCGTCGACCCGATCGGCCCAACCTGGCCTGCCCTGGCCCACCCCGAATCCTGCAAACCGGTAGCGGACTACGAAAAACTGCCCGCCTGCCTGGAAAGTAAATAAGGAAGGAATGCCAATGGCACACCCAGATTCCATTGCTCACCCGAATGCGGACAAGCCCGCTTACGAATATGACCCGCGCGATGCTGCGCACGTCGATCCGGACGAGGTCAACGCCCGCGACAATTACTCGTTGCAGTGCGTTTTCCGTACCGGAATTGCCTTCCCTGCAGACGAGGTCGAAGACCTGGCAAAGGGCATGGAAGAGGCCGTAAAGGCCACTGGTGTCGAGATTCGCGGCTGGTATGACGTGGGCGGCTTCCGCGCGGATGCCGACCTGATGCTGTGGGCGCTTTCGGACAGTGCAGACAAACTGCAGGCCGCATACCATGCGTTGGTGCGTTCTGACCTGGGGCAGATGCTGGAGCCGGTTTGGTCTGCAATGTCAGCCCACAAACCGGCAGAATTCAATACCCGGCACTTGCCTGCCTGCTTCGGTGGCGTGGTGCCTCGCAAGTATGTGGCGGTTTACCCGTTTGTGCGTAGCTGGGATTGGTACTACCTGCCTAAGGCTCGCCGCAGTGCGATCCTGAAGGAACACGGCATGAACGCCCGCGACTACCTGGACGTGAAGGTGTCGACGCTGGCGGCATTCGCCTTGGGTGACTACGAGTGGACTATCGCTCTGGAGCATGACGATCTGTCGCGCATTATGGGCGTGCTGCGCGTGCAGCGAGATGCGGAAGCGCGCCTGTTTGTGCGTGAAGATACGCCGTTCTTTACTGGCCCGCGTGTGGAATTGGTTGAGTGGGCTGCCCGTCAACCTCACTTTAGCGAGGGCGGTTGCGCTTGCGGTGAAGGTGGTTGTGGCTGCGGCGGTCACGGACACAAGCAAGATGTAGAGATCGAAGGCAAGTCTCCCGAGGCTAAATAGCGATTTTTGTTCACTTCGGTTCGCCCCCCGCCGTGCGCGGCGCTGGGGGCGGCCGAAGTGAATTTATTTAAGGGCCCGCAAGCCTTGCCTGAAAAGTCTCTGTCTGACTTAGAGCGGATGCTGTTTCCACAGGGATGATTGAGCTATTTGAGTGGCTACGGTGTGTGGACAAAACATCTTGGATTTCGGCTCCTCCTATCCTGCTGGCAGGAGGCAAACATGAAAACTGGTCTAGCGGGGCTGCAACTAGCTCTATTACAAGATGAATTGGAAGCAATACTTGGCGACTACACCCCCGATTTTGGAATATGGCAGGGCGCGGCTGCTGCTGCGGCTCGCAGCCAGGCTGAGGTGATCTGTGGTCAACTTGTAGCGTTGGTAGCCTGCGCGCGCGAACTGCACGGGCAAGTGGTAGCGCTGGGGGCGTAATGGACATTTGGACAACCGGCACTGCGCGGGTCGACACTGGGCAGCTGCGATCCGTCGTAACACTTCTACGGTTACTCCTTGGCAGGCTCCTGTTGGCTCAGGGGCTAACAGTTACCGCTGAGGCCATGTTGCGAACCGAACAAACAGTCTTTGGCATACGGGACGCTTATTATGTAGAGCAGCTGCGCCGTCTTCGCATTCAGACGGATCACGTAAGAACCCAGGTTGCAGATTTTGCTACCAGGATTCATGTTGCGGCACAAAAATATGACAAGGCAGAACAGAAGAACCTAGCGCGGGCGCACAGGAATCCGCTGGGGCGGCTAGTGGTAGCAGCATTGCAGCTAGTCCCACAACCCTTCGCCGGCCCGGTAACAGCCGGGGTTGCACTGTTGCCCATCTTTGGAGTAAGTAGGGCGGTAGGAGTCGAAGGGGAATTGGCGGCCAGGGGGATGAACCTAACCTCTACCTGGCTGTTTCCAACCACTGCCTATTTGGGCAGCCTTCGAGGGAAGAGCCCGGCACAGAGTGCGGCAATGCCCGCCGCAGCATTGGCGGGGTTTGTAGCAAACCCAGCTGCCAGGAAAAGAAGGATCAGGATTGTCGGCCCCGATGGGCAAATCCGATACGTGGGGGCAACATCCCCAGTCCGTCAGTTAGCAGTTTCACGGGTAGACGCGGAAGGTGCCCTAATCGACACCTATCGGTCGCCGGGCCTAGTGCTGGGGGCAGCCACGCTGCTAGCTGGCGCCAACCTAATTGAACTGGGTAGCAAGGGCCAAACCATTAACCATCTATTCGGGAAAAAGCCTGCACTCCCGTCACCCACCTGTGCTGTAGAAGTAAACGGGGCCTTGCCGTCAGTTCCCACCGCCTTGACCGCCTCCACCATGGCCGACCGGCTCAGCAAGATCAAGAATTGTGGGCCGGACTCACCTGGGGCGCATGTTGAGGTACTAAAGCATGTGAACAAGGTCGGAAACGTGTCGTGGACTGTGAATATTCGAGGCATGGAAACCTTCGCCTCCGGCGGAAGTAACCCCCTGGGCATGCAAACCAACCTGCAAGCTGTAGCGGGAATGGAAACTGATCAGCAGCGCATTGTCGAGTCCGCGTTGGCTCAGGCTGGCGCTCGCGGCGAACCTGTTGAGTTGGTTGGCCACTCCCAGGGCAGTGCCGTTGCGACCTCGCTCGCTGCAGACCCTGTTTTTACTCGCAAATACAATGTCAAGTCAGTTCTGGCGGTAGCGGGGCCAACCAGGGCCGATACGGCCAGAAGGGCAGCATCTAACGGGGTGGACGTGTTGTTTGTGCGCGACACTTCCGATGCGGTGCCAGGATTGGACGGGCATTCAGTGGATCCGCAGCTGCCCTCGCTCGTGGCTGACACTACGGATGCTCCCGCCCGCAATCCGCATGGGATGGATAATTACCGCAATATTTTGGTTCAAGCCCAAAAACGGGGGGTGCCCTACTTGGAGCAGTGGACGCAAAGACGTAATAATGCCCTCGGGTTAGATAGTGATACCGAAACCAGGGCCTACGAGTTCTTTGCCGAAAGGATGCCGCCGCAGGTGGGTGGCTAGGCGGTTACCACACTAGGGAGGCACCAAGTAGGGCTAATAGTGCGGTCTCTACAGAAACCACTAGCATGACTCCAGTAGGCTTGGTCAACTTCTTTAGGATTAACGGAACGCAGGCCAGGCGAATGCCGTAGGCCAAACCGATAGCCAATGTGATTAGGTTAAAGCTGCCTAAGCCCCATCCGAGCGCTGCCCCAAGAACCAGGAGGCCGTGAATTACTGCTGCGGGCACGAAGTATTTCAGGGTCAGACCTTTGCGGCCGAGCGTGCGCAGGTAGGTGATGGTCGCAAATGATGCTGCGGCCATTGTTATCGCGCACACGCCCGCCCAACCCCAGCAGGCAGTAACCTGTGGGTCAGTAGCGCCCTGGCCGGGAATGGGGCCACTAGAATGCTGCAACCAGTCTGGCACCCATTCTGGGCGGGAAAATCCGGTGCCTACGTCATAGGCCACCAATGTCATTAGCGAGGAGGCGCAAACGGTGCACAGCCTGGTAAGAGGGGTGCGCCAATTATGGGTGAAGCATTGCCATGCTGCTGTGACGGCAAAAGGAAGGAAGACTACCGTCCATTCGGTCAGGTATGGGCTGACGATCAGGTTCACTACTGCAAGTACCGCGCTTATTGCTGAGTAAGTGCGTGCGGGTGCCCAGTAGCTGTGGTCTAGGTTGGAGCGCAGCCACAGGCCGATCGCGTTGAAGCACATGAATGACACGATCCACAGCGCCAATAGGGGAATGTGTTCCCAACTGGGCTGTGCTAGCAGCATGCCCACTACGAATGGGATTAGTGCGAGCGAGAAGGCGGCGTAATGGTCAGGCAGCCATCCCGTCGGTTTTAGTCGGCTTTCGCCCAGCTGGTCCTCGGGTAGTTGGCGGGTGCTATTAGTGCGTTTTGGGGTGGCCGGAATGGGGGTGGGTTTTTGTGCTTTGGCAGGCACGGACGTGGTGGGCTTGATTGCCCGCATCATGCCGGTGGTAGCAACCCCTAATCCCTCTTTTACTTGAGGGTTCATGTACTCGTCGGTAATTTTGGGGATCTGTCCAGTGTACGGTGTGGAGGTTACTCCTCCGCCACTGCTCCCGTTTTCTTGAGAGACTACTCCGCGGCTGGAGTGGCTGCCCAGCTCAGCTTGCCGTTCGCTAAGTGAACGTCTCTTCGGGGCTTGCGGATTGTCTGTCATCGTGTCCACTTTAGCGGAGCATCCATAAAGTGGGGTAACAAGAAGCTGGCAAAATAGTTCCAGTTATGTAACGATTTCCTGTTGCCGAATCATGGTTTTTGCTGCGCTAGTGCATTCGGCTCGTTTAGTGTTGGCTCATGAAGGGATCTGTTGTAGAGGCCAAGAAGGCTTTACGGGACACTTATGTGGTGGGGCTCGGGTATGTGCCACTGGGGTTTGCGTTTGGCGTGTTTGCGGTTACGCAGGGATTCCCGGTGTGGCTGTCTATTGTCTCCTCGATTGTGATTTATGCCGGTTCGATGGAGTTTACTGCAGTGGGGCTAATCCTTACGGGGGTGTCGCTACCGCAGATTGCTGTTACAACTTTCTTTGTGAACTTCAGGCACCTGTTTTATGGTCTTTCGTTTCCGTTACATAGGGTTCGTTCTTTGGCGGGAAGGCTTTATGGGGTGCATGCGCTCACCGATGAGGCGTACGCGTTGCTTGCGTCGCGTCCTGCAGGCACGCTCAGTGGCGTGCAGGTGGTTACTACGGAAGCACTCTGCCAGGCGTATTGGGTGATGGGTGTGGCGGCTGGCGCCCTGGTGGGTAACCTGCTTTCTTTCGATACTAATTTTTTGGGTTTTGCTCTGACGGCCCTGTTTGTGACGTTGGCGGTAGATGCTTACAAGCAAAACCGCCAGTGGGGGATCGGGATTGCTGCGTTTGGGTGCGCCTTAGCGGGGGTGCTGTTTGCGCGGGAGCAGATGCTAGTGGTTGCGCTGGGCTTATTCACGGTGCTGATTTTGGCTAATGCGTGGTTTAGGTTGCGGAGGGCGAAGTGAATTATGGGTATGTGGCCGCGGCTCTGGCGGTAATTTTTGGGGTGACCTATTCTCTGCGCGGCGTACCTTTTGTGGCGTTGCGTAGGGTGCGTGATTCGGAGCTGATGCGCATTGTTGCGCAGACGATGCCGCTGGGGGTGATGGTAATTCTGGTGACTTTCACGGTTTCGGGTGTGAAGTTTGGGGTGTTGGCATCATGGTTGCCTGCTTTGGGAGGCATTGTTGTTACTGCTTTGGTGCATTGGCGGTGGGCTAATGCGCTGGTGTCGATTGTGGTTGGGGTTGGTGCTTTCTGGGTGTTAGGGCAGGTGCTGGCATAGTGTGGCGTGTTTGACTCCGGATTAATTTTCGGCTTTGGAGTTTTGTAGGATATGCTTTTGTGAGCCACGGGGTGTGGCGCAGCTTGGTAGCGCGCTTCGTTCGGGACGAAGAGGTCGCAGGTTCAAATCCTGTCACCCCGACGAGTAAGGTCAAAAGGGCAAGGACGAAAGTTCTTGCCCTTTTTGCGCCGAGCGAGGATGGGGTCGTAGGGAGCGTAGCGACCGAATACCCCGACCCGCTGGAGTAGGGCAAGAACGAAAGTTCTTGCCCTTTTTGCGTAGTGGGTGGCGGGGTTGGGGCTGGGGGTGTTTCTTGGCTCGCGGACCTTGGTCCACAACGCCTTGGTTGGCGACTTCGACCTGGTTTCGCGGTTCAACACCATGGTTCGCGAAAGCTCCGGAAGCCCGGGCCTGATGGCCTTGGTTGTTTGCTGAAGATAGCGAAAGGCCCGCGTGGCGTCCAAAGCGTCACGCGGGCCTTCCTTATCTAGTTATCTGTACCTAACTAGTTACCCTTCTTGCGACGGATCGC
Organism: Actinomyces sp. UMB0138; assembly: GCF_002849225.1. GTDB lineage: Bacteria > Bacillota > Negativicutes > Veillonellales > Veillonellaceae > Veillonella > Veillonella parvula_H. Next base: position 150,306 of record NZ_PKMC01000002.1, on the reverse strand, counting down.
AAGGGTACCTGCACCAATAAGGGCACAAGACACGATCAGGAGCAAAGCTCCTGCGCTACCGGTTACAGGTAGGTTGCCAGTATTGGTCTTGACAGTACGGACAACACGCTGCGATTCGGATGCAGCAGCGCCACCCTTACCGGAATCATTCTTGCCGGTGTCATCCTTGCCGGCAGCAGCGCCACCCTGCTTGGATGCGGCAGCATCTTCGGCCTTCTTTAGGGCCTCACCCGCAGCCTTCAACGTGGCCAGGGCCTTGTCTACATCAGCCTGAGTGGCGTTCTTGTCAGCCAGTACGGCCTTCGCATCCTTCAGGGCATTCTGGTATGCCTTGGCGGCGTCCTGGGTGGCAGCGTTCTTCAGGACAGCCTGGAAATCGGCACCCTTCTGAAGATCTGCGGCAGCATCTGCTTCCTTCTCCAGCTTGGACGGATCGGTTGGGTAGTCCTTCACGATCTTATCTTCAGCAGCCTTCAGAGCAGCCAGGGCCTTGTCTACCTCAGCCTGGGTGGCCTTCGGGTTAGACAGAGTATCCTTTGCGTCCTTCAGAGCCTTCTTATAGGCAGCGACATCAGCGTTTTCAGCATCGCCATTCTTGGCAGCCAGAGCGTTGACGAACTGCGGGGATTCCTCAAAGGAGGTGGCGGCAGCGGCTTGCGCGGCCAGCTTGGAGGCGTCAGTTGCGAAGGGTGCTAGCGCGTCGCCAGCATCTGCCAGGGCGGCAGTCGCTTCATCTACCTCAGCCTGGGTGGCCTTGGTGTTGGCGAGTACCTCAAGTGCCTTTTCTAGAGCCTTGTCGTAGGCATCCTTAGCTTCCTTAGCCTGCTTGTTCTTTTCTGCGTCAGGCTTGCCATCCTTACCCATGTACGCGGCGGCGTCAGCGTTGGCGTAGGCGGGGGAAGCCTTGATGGCCTTTTCCAGGTTAGCGGTGCTTTCAAGCGCGCGGGTGTCGGTCGCGTACGGATCGACTAGATCGCGGGCAGCCTGCAGTGCAGCCTTCGCGGCTTCGACGTCCTTCTGAGCCGGGTGCTTGTCTGCCTTGGGATCAGCGAACTGCAGCAGCACGTCCGTTGCCTTCTTCAGGGAATCGTTGTATGCAGCTAGATCCTTGGCAGCCTGGGATTCAGGCCCTTCCTTGGCAGCCTTAGCTACAAGATTCTTGTAGGCAGGCAGATCCTTCGCGGCCAGAGTGTCATTCTGGGCCTTAACCAGGTCCGTCGGGTCGGAGGAAAGCGTGTGCAGATCTTTTTCTGCAGCCTTTAGAGCCTCCAGTGCCGCATCAACCTGCTTCTGGGATGCCTTCGGGTCTGCTAGAGCTTTCTTCGCTGCTGCTAGAGCCTTGTCGTAGGCATCAGCGAAACCCTTAGCGGCCTCTTTGTCTACACCTTCGGGTGCCTGGTAGTTAGGATCCTTAGCGTTCTTGTAGAACACGCTCGGCGAATCTGCATCACTGTCCAAGCTGGTAGTGACCTGTGCGGAGAGCTTCTGCTTGTCGGTCGGGTGCTTGTCTAGTGCAGCCTTGGCATCATCCAAGGCTTTCTTAGCGTTGTTCACCTGGGTTTGGGTTGCGTTCGGATCTTTCAGTAGATCTGCCGCAGCCTGCTTGGCCTGGTCATATGCCTCCTGTTCTTCAGGAGTGGCGTTTACGTAGATGGGCTCTGTGTTGTCAACTCCGCCCTTGGTGTTCACTGAGTCTTTTAGGGGCTCCAAGTCAGTGGCGTAGTTGTCTTCAATGTCCTTGCGAGCCTTATTCAGGGCTGCTAGAGCCTTGTCAACCTCGCCCTGAGTAGCAGTCGGGTTGTCTGCAACCTTCTTAGCTTCTTCTAGGGCTTTCTTGTACGCGGCGACATGTTCTGGTGCCTTGTTGTTCTTTTCAGTGTTGGGGGTGCCATCGGCGTTCACAAAGTTGTGCTCATCTGCGTTGACGTAACGAGGAGTCTTCTGGAATGCCTCGTCGTCAGCAACCTTAGCGGTTAGAGCTTCCTTGTTAGAAACAGTAACGGCCTTGATGTTGTTAAGGTTGTCTTCCAGAGTCTTGGGAAGAGCTTCCTTTTCGGCAACAGCCTTAATAGCAGCGGTTGCCTGTTCTGCGGCAGCTTCAGCCGCTTTCTTAGCCGCTTCTTTGTCCTTATCAAGGGCGCCCGGGGCCTTGTCAATCTCGGCTAGTTTCTTTGCCTTTTCGTCCTGGATTGCCTTCAAAGCATCCTTGATGTCAATCAGGTTTTCTTTAGCCTTGTCCAGCTTGGAACCGAGCTTTTTGTACTCGTCGACTGACTTTACCTCTTTAGAGTTGACAGCGGCTTCAACTTCCTTAATTACCGCATCTAGATTTGCGATAGACGGATCCGACTTATCAGCAACATGCTTCTCACGGTTGGCCTTCAGAGCCTCGAGCTGAGCCTTTAGTAGCTCCTTCGCGGTAACGTCGGTCTTCTGGTCAACATTGAACGCGTTGAACAACGGAACCGTATAGTGCTTCACGTTACGCTGTAGGCCTACAGTTTGACCATGGTCTGAATCGAAAACACCCGTGTCATTTTCGAAGTCAGGGGTGATCTGCACCTTGTAGTCGGTCACGCCCTTGTCCAGCAGAATCGGCTTCGAAGTAAATCTACCCACCGCGCCCGACTTGACGCCGGTCAGGTCGCCATTGTTGAACTGGGTTGCGTACTTGACCGTGGTGTCTGCCCCCTGGACGTACGGTATAGCTGTTCCAGCGGCAATTTCGTCGGCAGTTGCAGGTTTGTTGCCTAGTTTGGGTTCTCCGCTACCATCTCCAATAGTGGTTACCGTATAGCCCTTTTCATTATCAACTTTCGTTTCTTTAGGGTTGAAAGTTACATCGTAAAGAACTTTTTCCGCCCCATTGGCATTGGCAACTACGCGCACCCTGTAACCAGCTGGCTTGTTAGTCTGCGCTAAGGAACCCGTGGCAAAGTCAAGGACCAAATTAGTCCCATACTTAGGCGAGTATGCCTTGAATGAGCGTTCGATGCCGTTATACCCGGACACGAACTTATTGCCGTTGGCTCCTATTGCTTTTTCGCCGGAGATTCGCGAGAAATTGTCATATCCGCGGCCAAGCGCAAGCACGTAGGGGTGGGTACCTAATGCCTGCTCGTTTGTGAAGTATTGAACATTGCGGTACAGCTGAGTTTTCGGATCGCGAGATTCGTCAGAATTGTCGACCGCCGTACCTGCTGACGAGTTTAAATACAGGCCGTCCTCGCGCGCCTTCAGGACGGTGAATTTGCCGCCGTCAATGGCGTTCCAGCCGCCTAGTTCAGAAACTTCCTTGACAGCGCCGGGCTTCATGTCCAGCTTGTCGGCGGCGGCAGGCAAGGCATCCCCGGACAGGGGATTGTTCTTTATTTCCGAGGGGAGGTCCTGGAGCGCCTTGGCTAGGTCAGCCTCGGTGTCTTTTACCTCTTCCATCACTTGTTCAGGATTAGGGCTCTGCGGGGCGGCAGCCGGTCCGTCGGCTGCCGCAGCAAAAGCAGGCGTAGCTAGCAGCGATGAGGCTAGCGCGCCGGCAACTAGGGCAGTAAGCGCATGCTTAGATTTGCCGTAGCTGCCATTTGTGAGCAGTTTATTGTTCATTTTCCCTTCCGCATTCACTATTGTCGAACAATTCCGCAGTAATGTAGGGCAGAATTGGTCCTGATGCTACCAAGAAGAAATAGTTATGCCTATCTGTATTGTTGAGCATTTTCTGGTTTCGGTTAGCGTGACAGCTGCGTATGAAAAATAAAGAAAATTACCCCTGCATTTTCGCAATCTTGGCGCTATTAATCGGAAGCGATGGAAAAATAGTTAAATCTCACAGAGTGTTCCGATTTGTACATAAGGTATCCGACTAGGTGGGGCTATGGTGATCCAGCCGTCTGGGGAGTCTTGCGCAAGCGGCCGTGGTTATTGGTGAGGTCTACCGGGTTAGAGACGTAAGGCGGGCCAAGCGCCCCCGCGGCTTTGAGCCGCGTCCCTCATTCTTCAGCGTGCAGATCGATGCCAAGAAGGCTGAAATGTCTTACGTGTTAAATGCTAGGGGTTTGCTGTAGGCGATTTATGGCTGTTTGGGAGTTTGATTCAGGGCGGCCGCCGTACCGGTAGTTGTGAGGGTGGCAATTGGGTAAATGCAACCGGTTTGCACTGCATTGTCGCGGCACTGCCGCTAGTCCTGCAGGCCTTGCTGGCACCAGTTAATGCAATCTTAGGGTTGCCTAAGTTAGATGAGTAACAGTGCGGAAACTGGCTTAGTGTATATGCGCTAGTGTATCTGCCGCAATAGGCAGTTCCTCCTCCCCCTCCTTTTTTCGTTATAGCGCGACCGGCCTTAGCGCGCAAAAAATATGTGAGTGCATGAAAATGGCAAAATTGGCAAAACAAAGAAGTGAATAGAAACTATTACAGCCCATCGATTGGAAACAGCTTATTCCGCAAGAGTCTGATAAACGGTATTTTCGTATATGCCAATACGCGGCGCGCGCCCCATCTCAGCGCCGTCGCCCCAGATGTTTCGCCGTTCCCCACGGGCTGACTGCGCACCATGCGAACATGCCGGCCTGCACATAAGGGGCGTTACAGGAGAGGAAAATATGCGAATCAGACCGGTAATTATTGCCGCCCCACTACTGGCGGCTACCCTTTTTGCTGGAATCGTTGCCCCCGCGAATGCCGAGTCAGCGCCACCGGACCTGTCGCGCTATGCCTGCACCGTGTCAGTATCCGCCCCAGCGGCGGAATCACCCATCGATACTGCTAGTGCGGAAACTGCGGCACGCGAAGCGCTAACTAGCCAGAAGCTGGGCCAGGGTATTCCCACAAACGCGGCGGGCAAGGCGCGCGTGGCGTCCGCCCTCGAAAAGGACGCGCAGAAGCTTGTAGACGAAGCTACCGCAAAGGCGCAGTCCGAAGTGAAGGCGATCTATGCGGCAGCCAACGTGCCGGGCCTGAACGAGAGCGACCTGGATGGGCTAAAGAGCGCCCAGGACATAGACGCCTACGTGGCTACTGTCTGGGGCAAGTGGAACGAGTCGCAGAAGCAGCAGGTGCAAGCAAAAATCGCGGAAACGAAAAACCAGGAAGCTGCAGACGCTACCGAACTCGCCGGAATCTCGGGCATAGTCGGGAAAAACATTGCAGCCGCTACCAAGGTGCTGCAGGATCAGCCGGCCGATGCCCACGCAGCGCTTCGCGCCGACCTAGCCACCTTGAACTCCTTCCAAGAGAGCTGCGCTAAGAGAATAGTCGGCAAACTACTACCCTCCGACTACAACTACATCAACGCGCAGATGAAGCTAGGCAAGTACGCGCCGGCTATACACGCAGCCATTGAAGAGGCGCGTAAGCTAAACATTACCCAAATCAACGACCGGGTAGTGGCCCGCACCAGCGCTGCCCGCAACGAAGCGCTGACCCTGGCGCAGCCCGCCGAATTCAAGTCAAAGACCATCGCCGCCCTATTCTCGGACTGGTTCGCCGCCCCACACCCGGCCTACCTAAATCACGCTATGGCCTACATCCTGCCCCAGCTAGATGAGCTTGCTACGGCCTACGAAAAGGACCTGGCTGCCGAGGCTCAGCCTGACACTGCCGCTCCTGCCAAGGACGATGCCAAGCCCGAACAGGCAGAAAAGGACACCCAGGCTGCCCCTGTAGAAGTCCCCTCCGAAGACGAGGCTGCAGAAATGCTCGCAGATCAGGACGAGCCCGAAACTAAGATCGCCACGTCCGCCGCGGACACCAATACCGCCAATACTCTGGTAGCAACCGGCGCTACCGCTGGATTGCTGGCAGGGCTATCAGTAGCCGGACTCTCCACCGGCGCAGGTGTGCTTGCAACCCGCCGCAAGCGCGCCTAAAAGGTTTCGCCCTCGGCACCGCGGTGTCGAGGGCACACTCTTTCCCGCAGAGGGCCAGTAAAAACCACCAACTAAACCCCGCACCTGACCGCATAGTTAGCGAAGATCCCCGCCAAGGCCTAAGGGCCGGGCGTGATGTCGATAAAAGCTACCTCGGGCCGACACCAAAACCGCAGTGGCGCCGTTTTGGAGGTGCCGAGCCCCTTTGAGACGAACAGCTTGGCCGTGCGCCCGGCAAAGTGCCAATCGTGCAGGCCGGAAGCGTATTGCAAAGGAATATCCGAATTATTAACCAGCGCCCCCACAAACGGCAGTCGTACCTGCCCGCCGTGAGTGTGCCCGCAGATGATCAGGTCCGCTCCGGCCTTGGTGAAGGCGTCCAATACCCGCCTGTAAGGGGCGTGCGCCACCCCTACGCGCAGGGCCGCTTCCTTCCACGCCGAGGGCGGCTCCGGCAGTATGTCGCGGTCAATATGGGGATCGTCCACCCCCATTACCGACACTGTAACTTCCTCAGCGGCACGGTTCTGGGAAGGCAGAGAGCGCACCCGCAAGTCCGCCGCCCGGTTGCGCACGTCAGCCCAGCCCCCCTTGGTAAAGAATGCGGCCAACTCGTCGTGGGGTAGGTCGGGAACCTCGGGCCGCGTATCACTCGAAGAAGTGCCGAAGAAATACCGGAACGGATTCTTAAAATGCGGGCCAAAATAGTCGTTGGATCCAAACGTGAAAACGCCCGGCTTGGCCAGCAGCGGCCCAAATGCCGCCCGCAGGATGCCCATCGCGTGGGGGTCGGAAAAATTGTCGCCCGTATTGACGCACAGCGAATAGGGGATGTCAGCTGCGGAAGCGATGAAGTTGGCCTCCCAGCGTTGGGAGGGCCACAGGTGTGCATCGGCCACCTGCAATACGCGCAGCCGGGGCGTGCCCGGCCGGCCTTTTATGGTCGCGCTGGTGACGGTGGGGCAACGCCGTTCAACGCTGCCCCAAACCAGCCCGGCCAGGCAGGCGAGGCCGAAGCCCGCCGCCGCTTTGCGGATCAACGTTCCTCAATAATGGTCGTCTCGGTGACCGTGGTCGACGGCTCCTCTGACGGCTTGGGGGCGGGTTCTTCCTTCTTCGGCTCAGACTGCTGTGGGGCCTGCTCCGGCTGGCGCTGCTGCTGGGGGGTCTGTTCCACCCGCCGCTGCGGTACGCCCGTGCCAATATCGTTGTAATCGAAGCCGCGTGCTGGGATGCCCTCGTGGGCCACCCGCATGTAGTTCTGCCAGGTGTTCGCGGGCAGGGTCGAACCGTACATGATGTCGTAGTAGCGGCCGCCCACAACCACGTCTGCTAGCGGGGCAATACCCTGAGCGTGCCCAACCCAAACAGAGGTCGACACATCCGGGGTAGCACCCACGATCCACGCATCGGACGGGCCGGTGGTAGTACCGGTCTTGGCTATTGCCGGGCGGCCAATCGAGGCATATCCCATGGAACCGTAGGAGTTGTAGGTGCGCTCTAGGGTCCAAGTGGTCTGCTCGGCCGGGCCCTTCTCTAAAGCCTTCTTGCAAGACTTCTGTGGCACCTTCAGCTTCTTGCCCGCCGAAGTAGTAACCGCGCTAATAGCGAGCGGCTTGCAATATTCACCCTTGTTCACAAAAGTGGCGAACGCGTTGGCCATGTTCAACGGAGGTACCGATCCCGAACCCAGAATGTCGGAGGGGCGGAAGGTGGGGTCCGAACCGTCACCCGGCACTGCGTGTACTCGCTTCGCCACGTCCTTGATGTTGCACAGGTCCAGCCTGGAAGCCATCCCCGCGTAGGTCGTGTTCAGCGACCGCTGCGTGCCCTGCAGTACCGTGGTGGCCCTGGGGGAGGAGTTCTCGTTGTTGTGCACTTCCCACCCATCGGCTGCCGCGTCACAGTCGCCAATGTTCCAGTCCGAGGCCGAATAGCTGGTTCGCCCACCCACTACCGCGTATGGGGAGTAGCCGGCCTCATACCAGGCGGCAAGGGTCATGGGCTTGAAGGAAGAACCGGTCTGGTAGCCGGCGCCGCCGCCGTGCGCTTTGTCGGCAGCAAAGACCTGCTCGGTCGCGGAGGGATCCTTCTGGGTGTTAGTGCCAAAGTTGGTGTTCTGTGCCATGGCTAAGATTTCTCCTGTGCCCGGGCGGATCGAAGTGACGGCTATACGCGCGTCCGAGGGATCGTTTACAGGGATAGAATCGGTAGCAGCCTTAGCTGCAGCATCCTGCATGCGTTTATCCAAAGTGGTGCGGATGCGCAGGCCGCCACGCATTAGCAGGTTGCGTCGTTCGGCAATGTCCTTGCCGAAAGCATTGTTCTGGTAGATCTCGTGGACCACGTAGGCACAGAAGTGGGCCGCATTACCGGCAGCCCCGCAGCCCTGCGGGGTGTTGGACGGCTTCAGCATGTCCTTCACGTTCTGGGCTTTGGCCTTCTGGTACTGCTCGTTGTTGATGGCCTTGGTTTCCAGCATGGTAAAGAGCACCTGGTTGCGCCTATCCTGCGCCTTCTCGGGGTGCTGCAGTGGGTTGAACCCGATCGGGTTCTGGGTGATGCCGGCTAGCAGGGCGGCCTCGCCAATGGTTAAGTCCTTGCCGGCCTTAGAGAAGTAGTGGCGGGAAGCCGCCTCAGAACCGTAGACGTTCGGGCCGAACGGGGCAATGTTCAGGTAGCCTTCCAGAATCTTCTTCTTAGGCATCTTCTTTTCAAGCGTGATCGCATACTTAGCTTCGCGCAGCTTGCGCGAGACCGAGTGCTCTTCTGCCTTCGCCCTGGCAAGGGGGTCGTTCTTCTGCAGTGCCGTTTCGATCAGCGTGTTCTTCACGTACTGCTGGGTGAGGGTGGATGCGCCCTCGGTGTCGCCGCCTAAGAAGTTATTTACCAGGGCGCGCGACATGCCCATCACGTCAATACCGCCGTGGTCAAAGAAGCGCCTATCTTCGATCGCTACAGCCGCTTTCTGGATCCAGGGAGACATCTTCTCTAGTGGTACGACAATGCGGTCTTCAGCATAGAAGCGGGCCAGCTCGGTGCCATCGGAGGCCTCGATAATCGACTGCTGTGATGGCGGCAGTGCCTCAAATTCGCCCGGCATTTGCGAGAACGCCTTAGTGCCTTGCGTGGTTGCCATACCGGCCATACCGATGGCGGGAATGGAAAGCCCGGCCAGGAAGATCGCGCAGAGGGCGACCATTGCGGCCATAGAAACTAGCAAGTGACGGTACTGCTTCGTGGAAACCGGCCGTGCCCCAGTGGTGAGCGCAGCAAGCTTTGAAGAACCAGAAGATTTCGACATGCTATTAGCCTAAACAATCTGGCTGGCAAATGATAAGAGACTTACCCACTTTGGGGGCATTGTTACTAGCTCGTTAGCTAGTAGCCGAACAAAAAGTGCGTTGCCGCATGGACAAAACGAACAAATGTAGGTACCGTCACACTTAGGCAAAGAAGCCAACAAGGATGTAAGGATTTAAGCCGTAATGAATCTGAACGGAGATCAAACCTGGGCTGCCAAAGCCCTGTGCGCACAAGACGAACCAGACGCCCTGTTTGTTCAAGGTGCTGCTCAACGCCAGGTTAGGACCCGTTGTTACAACTGCGAAGTGCGGTTGGAATGCCTAGCAGACGCCCTGCAATCGGAAGCCAACTTTGGTGTGTGGGGTGGGCTCACAGAACGTGAACGCCGCGCAATGCTTCGGCAAATGTCAAACATCACCGACTGGGCTGACTGGTTGGCAAATTCACCATCACCACTGGCAGAAGAAATCCGGAGTCCGCGCATCCCCCACGTGTTGGCGCGTGTGCGCAGGTAGGGTTCAATTTTCCAAACGTCCGCGTATAAAAAGGGGCTAAAAATATGCGCCCCCTCCAGTTAGGATTAGGGCATGACTAAATGGGAATACGCAACGATTCCGTTGCTAACACACGCAACAAAGCAGATACTGGATCAGTGGGGCGCTGACGGGTGGGAACTCGTTGCCGTCATCCCCGGACCTACAGGTTCGGACAACCTAGTCGCATATTTGAAGAGGCCAGTTGAATGAGTGAAGCACTCTCTGCACGTCTGAAAGAACAAGGAATCGAACTGCCCAAAGTAGTTCCCCCGGTAGCCGCATACACGCCCGCTCGCAAGATTGGCGAAGGCAAAATCCGCACGTCGGGGCAGTTGCCAATGCGCGACGGCTCGCTAGTTGCCACCGGCCATGTCGGCGAGGGCGAAGTTGCCCTGGAAGATGCTCAGGAAGCCGCGCGCGCCTGCGCCCTGAACGCTCTGGCAGCAGCCGTTGCGATTGCCGGCAGCGAAGACGCGATCACTGGCGTCGAGGCCGTAACAGCATTCGTGTCTTCCAAGCCCGATTTTACCGACCAGGCACAGGTCGCCAACGGTGCGTCCCTGTTCTTCGGTGAACTATTCGACGAGCCGCACGTACGCTCGGCTGTTGGCGTAGCCGCCCTTCCCCTTGGCGCTCCCGTCGAGGTAGAGGTCGTCTTCACCACCAAGTAACACTTGCGGTAGAAAACGAACCCCCGGCCATTTGGCCGGGGGATTTTTCTGCCCACAAGCGGGAAAAACTAAGGTGCCCGAGCTAGGCTCGGGCACCTTACGTAGCTAAAACTTAGCGGGCGCGGCGTACTAGGCGTTCCAGGTCTAGCAGCATCACGGCTCGTCCTTCCAAGCGGATCCAGCCGCGGGAGCCGAACTCTGCCAAAGACTTATTTACCGTCTCGCGTGAAGCGCCCACCAGCTGCGCCAGTTCTTCCTGGGTCAGGTCGTGGGGGACGTGCACGCCCTCGTCGGTACGGGAACCGAAACGCTCTGCCAAATCGACCAGCGCCTTAGCGACGCGGCCCGGCACGTCCGAGAAGACCATGTCCGCGAGCGCCTCATTGGTGCGGCGTAGGCGGCCCGCCAGGTCACGCAGCATCAGCTTGGCCATCTGCGGATGCAAATCTATGAATGCCATCAGGTCGGTGTGTGCCAGCGACAGCAACCTGGTGGAGGAGATTGCGGTAGCCGTGCCAGAACGGGTGCCACGATCGAATAGGGTCAATTCGCCCAGGATCTCGCCAGGGCCCAAGATTGCCAGCAGGTTCTCGCGGCCATCGGAAGTGGTGTGGCCCAGCTTCACTTTGCCTTCGGTGACAATGTAGAGCTGGTCTGCGTCGTCGTTTTCTTCAAACAGTACCTCGCCGCGGCGAAGCGTAACTTCAGACATCTTCTGGTACAGCTCGCCCAGGGTGGCCTCGTCGAGTCCTTCGAATAGCGGTACCTGACGGATAATTGTTGCGTCCACGTTTCCTCCTCGCGCCGGGACTAGCGGCATGGTGGTATGTATAGCCTAGTTTAATCATTACCAGAAGCGTTTTATATCACAACGGTTAGTGTTGTGTGAAAAGAGGTACATGTGCCCCAAGATCTGGTCGCACACCATCGGGCAGTGCAGGTCTCGCGCGCCCTGGCACGAGCCTACCCTGATGCGGGCTGCGCGCTCGATTTTTCTAACGCCTTCGAGCTATTGGTGGCCACAGTGCTAAGTGCCCAAACCACTGACGTTCGAGTGAATCAGATCAGCCCACAGCTGTTTTCCACGTGGCCTACGCCAAAGGATTTGGCGGGCGCTGACCTGGAAGAGCTACAGCAAGTAGTGCGTCCTTTAGGGATGTTTCGCAGGAGGGCGAACTCGCTCTTAGGCCTTGCCGAAGGGCTAGTAAGGGACTTTGGTGGGCAGGTGCCCGGCACTCGAAAGGAACTGATGTCCTTGCCCGGGGTCGGACGGAAAACCGCAAACGTGGTGTTGGGAAATTGGTTCGGAAAACCCGAAATTACTGTGGACACCCATGTCGGCCGCCTCAGCCGCCGCCTAGGCTTCACTAGCGAAAAAGATCCGCTGAAAGTAGAGGGCGACCTGCGGGCATTACTGCCACACGCCGACTGGACGATGCTGTGTCATCGCCTTATTTTTCATGGCCGCCAGGTGTGCACTGCCCGTGCTCCCAAGTGCACTATTTGCCCGGTTGCAAGCTACTGCCCGTCGGCCAATCCAGTTCCTGCAGAAAGCTAAGCAGCGCGGCATTCACAGCTGCGGGGGCTTCCTCAGACAGGAAGTGGCCGGCACCGACAATCGCCCGCTGGGTCAAAGGCCCGGCAACATAGTGGGCATCCCGCGCAAAGGCCTGCCCGGGCATGATCGGATCCACTTGCCCTTGCAGGGACAGCACCGGCACGCTCACCCGATGGCGGAGCAGGTCACGTTGGGCTCCGATTAACTTCCGCGTCTGCCGCAGATAGGCAAGGGCAGCGGTGGCCGCAAAAGGATTCGTAAATAAGGATGCGTACCGGTCTGCCAAGTCATTTACCAGGTCACGATTTTCCGCAGCGGCCCAGGAGCGCATCAGGGCGTGCACTAGCGAGCCGCTTCGCAATGCTCGCTCAGGTAGCCACGGTAGCTGCAAGAACAGGTATTGGGCCGCACCTCCGGTAAAGGCTCGCCCTCGTAAAGAACGGGTGGCAAGAGGATGAGGAGCCCCTAAGGTGACGATAGCCGCTACCTGGCGGGGAGCAACCGCTGGGGCTGCCCACGCAAGCGTGCCGCCAATTCCTTGCCCTACCAGTATGGCTTTAGAAATGCCGAGCGACGTCAACACCCCGATGCAGTCCTTGGTCAAGGTGGCTACGTCATAACCGCTCGGCTGCCGGTCAGAACCGCCAAAGCCGCGCAAATCCATGGCCACCGCGTTGTATCCGGCTGCCGCAAGCGCCTCAAGTTGGGCGCGCATAGCCCACCAGTATTGGGGGAAGCCGTGCAGCAGCAATACCGCGTGCGAGGAGGAAGGGCCAGCCTGCACCACGTGGAAGCGGGCGCCGTTGGCGTTGATGTTGCGGTGTATCCACGGCCCCTCCGGGCGGATCAGCCCAGAGGGAAGGGAATCTTCAATCTTCACTTGGCGCGCGAGGCTCTTTTCCTATTTTCGAGGGCGTCCTCTACCCTTTCGCGGGTACGAGTGTCTTCGCGGCCCTTGCGGCGGGCACCGTGTGAGACGAAGCCGACAGCCAGCAGCACCGCACCGGCCATTGCCAGGGTGCCGTTAGCGCAGATGAGCGCGAAAGTAGATACGAAACGGGAGGCCAGGGAGCCGCCGGTAAGATCGCGGACGATGTTGTCGCTCCACACGGATACCAGAGGCGAGATTATGATGCCGGCAACGCCAAGACCGAAGAGTAAAATGCCTGCGATGAACGAACCTAGCGAGGACCAGCGGGCCAGCAATACGGCCAGGAACACGCCCACAACCCCTAGCAGCACCAGCAGGATGCGTCCTGCATTGGTGCCCAACGCGAAGTACTGAGCGCCCTCGGGCTGGGCTACGCCGGCAATGAATAAGGCCAGGGCGAGCGGAACCAGCAAAATGGTTCCTACCAGCACGCCGAAGTGTGCTAGCCCGCGAGACTTGGTGGATGGGCGGACGGTTGCGCCCTCGAACAGTTCTTCTTCGGAAGCCTCTGCGGAAGAGGACGAAGCCTGCGCCTCACGTTTGGCCCAGGTGGGCTCTTCCTGGTTGGCGGGTGAGCTCTGGGTGGGGGCCAACAGGGACTGGCGGCGAATCAGCGTGCTTTCGGCTTCGCGTTCGGGATCGCGCGGCCCCTCGGCGGGGAAACGGTCGGCGATGGAGGTGCGTTTCGTAGTGTCAGTTATAGGAGCGCTCGGAGTGGGGAAGGCCTCGGCCGCGTCGGCATCAGTCTGCGGGGCCTGGCGGCTTTCGCCCTTGGGGTGCACGGGAGCGAAAGCTGGAGCAGCCGGCCGGGTTTCGGCCACTACGGTGGCTTCTTCGTTGGCCTGCGCTAGCGGTTCGGCCTGTGCTTCGCCCTGGTCTGCTACTTCGGCTTCTTCAGTAGTTTCTTCGTCCGTGCCCTCTCCTGTTTCTGCTTCGCTAGGCGCTTCGAGGGCGGCCGCCGGCTCTTGGACGGGCTGGGCCGGTTCGGCCTGGTCAGCTTGTTCGGCTACTTGTTCGCCCTGCTCGGGGGCATCTTTTTTCGGCTTGGCCTGGGCCGCGGACACAAAATTGTAAGAGGTGGATCCGGAGCGCCCTGCGCCTACGGGTTCACCAACAATTGCCGCAGTTTTTTGGGCGCCCTGTACGGGCAGACCCTGCGTGCCGGTCTCTGGGGCAACGTCATCAGAAATCCGCCAGATCCGACGGCCTACAATATCTTTGGGGTCGGCGTTATCGCTCATAGAAGCCTCCTACGTACACAGTTGCTTCCAACGATAGCCGAGCGAAGAGGCAAGGCATTTTTCCCGCGCGGGCGGGGCTAAATTTCCATATCTCGAAGGTATGTTTCCAGATCCAGGTCGCGTTTGCTTGCTTCTTTGGAACAGGACCGCACGCGTGCCCAATGCGCGGCGTGCACCGTTGCTACTGCTGCAGCCCCGATCGCGGACAGGGGGACGGCGGTGAGGCCGAAAGCCGTGGCAGTGGGGAAGTTAGGACCTATCCCGTACCCGGTAATGACCTGCAAAAACGATACGCCGCAGGCGGGCAGCGTAATGAAGAAGGTGCCGCAAAAGAGCGGCCCAAAAGAAGAAAACATGCCCGAAAAAGTTAGGAGGAGCGAGAAGACCACCACTCCCATCAAGGTGATGAGTTCGCACGCCCAATTCAAATAAAGGAACATGTGGGTGGGCCCGCCCGTAACATCTACCCCGTGCGCACGGATAAGCAACAGTCCCCACAACCCGGCAGAAGCAATGGCGGAAAGGTAGAACGAGCGCACGCTATCGCGTCCTCTAGAAAAAGGTAGCGGGGCACGGAATGTCTGGTCGGAGGCAACGATGCGCAACAGGTCTTCGTCGGGGCGGGAGCTGGCCCGCCGCCTGGTGATTTCGCAGGCGAGGGAGGAGCCGAACAGCACGCCCGCCAGTGACGGCAAGAATGCTGCCCACCAGGTAGGAAGCAGAATGTTGATGCCCGGAAAATCCAAGGTGAACAGGGGGCTGGCCAGCGCCCCAATGCAGGCAATAGATCCGCCCAGGGTAAGACCAACCTGCGAGCGAGTGGTGGTGAAGGAAGCGCACCCAAGCAACGCCGCAATTCCCACGACAATGGAAACTAGCGCCATGGGTTGCGCGAAGGGCTTGCCAACCGCAGCCGTAGCCAGCTGCTTGCCCGACCCAATAACGAGCAGCACAGTGCCCACCGGCCCCAACACGGCGCACAGCAAATTCAGTGCGCGCTCGCGCCTGGCATCGGGGAAATTCTTGGGCATGGATCCATGATACAAGTCCAACCTTGGTAGAAATACCGCATCAGGGGTGCCTAGTATTTTCCTATGCAACCCGAAGATACGTCCGCGCAGATTAGTGCTGCCGTGCAGGTGCTAGCAGCTGATGAAAGCGTTCGGCAGGCCATTCGCGCTGCTGACGAGGCCGTGGCGAAGCTTCGATTCCACGAAGGGTTGCGGCACCGCTGGCCCGAAGCGCGCACTGAAGCGGCCGTCCGCCTAGCCGTGTCTTCCGCCCTCTGCGAGGGGGCGCGGGTGAACGTAGACGAACTGCGGGCGGGCGCGGCAGGGGCCGAGGGCGGACTCGCAGCACCCATTACGGATGCCACCTGGGCGGTGGGCGTGGGGGCGCTCGCGGCGCAATTGCACCTGGTTGAACTGATGGCCCCGCTGAACGTGCGCGGGGGCCGAGCTCGCCGCGCGCCCGTACACTTTCCTTCGCTGCTGGCCGGCTTGCACCGGGATGCGTGCGTGGGGTTGGTGCATATGGGACTCATTGAGCAAAGTCAGGTGGGCGTGCCGGCTGGCTGGGAAGGCAAGCAGAAGGTCGAGCGAGCCCTGGCATTGGCTGCCGCTCCCGGGTCGGCGTGGGTGCGGGCGGCGTTGGTGCACGCGGAATTGGCGGATGCGTTTGCCGGCCCGTCCGGCATAGTGGCACGTGCCGCTGCCAGGTGGGTGATGGTGTCGGCGGGCGCAGAGCCGACGGGCATCGCCCTAGTAGATGAGCGGTGCGGCAGGGACGGTCTTGGCTACCGGGCGCGTTTGCGCGACTATCGCCGAGCCACCCCGCAGGGCGTAACCAAATGGTTGGGGTGGATCATTCAGGCTGCTCAGCAAGGTGCCGAGCGGGCCAGCGACCTGGCGGTTGAAGTGCTAGGGCATAAATTGGCTAAATAATGCCACTTTGAAACTTTCCACAGACTAGCGAGGGCGAGTTATCCACAGCCGATGCGGGTAGGTGGTGGTGAGGTTCCTGCGCGGTGGGCACCATGGGCCCATGACGAATAAGCGGGTGGCAATATGCGGGCGGGGCAATGCAAGGGCTCAGCAGGCGTCTTCTTTGGTGCAGCTGCTAGGGATTGACTGCGAACCGACCTCGCACGGTCCACTCTGCGAGGCCGCTGCGGTGGTGATCGACACGCAGGGGTTGCATCGCGGTGGGCCGGGAGTGCTGCCGGTGGGCGAGCACGGGCTTGATCTGCCGGGGGACGAGGTCGAGTTCCTAGCTGCCTTAGATAAGGTATTGCATCCAGAGGCCGGCAGGCTGCTCGCTGTGTTTGGGCGTGCCGGCGGCGTGGGAGCATCCACGATGACCACGGCTATCGCCCGCATTGCAGCCCGCCGGGGCAAGGTCGCCATCTTGGATTGCGCGGATCCTCCCTCCCTGTATCGGGAACTTACCCACAGTCAGGGCGCAGCCGAAACAACAGTTGCCGGATTGGCGGCGTTGGCCGGCGGGGCGTCCTGGCGGGGAATTGTGGTGGCCCAGGCGGGCGCAGATTGGCGCGGGCACGCCCTCGCACTTGCCCGGAAGGTGGGGCGCGGCGGTCTGGTAGTAATCGACGCCGGAAGGGTAGGCGGCAGGTGCGAGGCGGAAATCCAGGGCATTTGCGACCAGATTGTGCCGGTTGGCTCTGGCCGGTGGCCGAAAGTGCGCGGCGGTCAAAAATTTAGGGCCGGCCCGCTACTGGGGTGGCGAATCCACCGCCTAGTCAGCGGCCTGGTTAGGGGCGATGGTGCAAAGTAATTTACTGCGCAAGCTTGTAGCCTCGGGCCGGCCGCTGCCCGCCGCAGTGGCGGCTGTAAGCCAGGACGCGCCGGTGGCAGACGAATTGCTGGCGCGGTACCGCCAGGCGCAGGCGCTACAGGGCGGACTGACACCCGAACTGGCAAGCCTGCTGGATGAGCCAGACGTGACCGACGTGCTGATCAACGGGCCCGAGTCCGTGTGGGTAGACAGGGGCAGGGGGCTGCAGCGGGCGCGCATGTACTTAGGGGACGGGGCGCAACTGCGCGAATTGGCGGTGCGCATGGCAGCCGCCTGCGGGCAACGCTTAGACGATGCGGCTCCGATCCTGGACGGGGTGTTACCGTCGGGCACGCGAGTGAATGCGCTCCTGCCGCCGCTGGCAGATCAGGTCACCATTTCCTTGCGCACTTTCCGCCGGCACTCCTTCAGCCTGGCCGAGCTAGTAGATTCTGGCACCGTCAACGCCGAGTTGGCATCCATCCTGGCGCAGGCGGTACAGGCGAAAGTATCAGGGCTTATCAGTGGCGGAACGGGCACGGGCAAAACCACCTTGCTGTCCGCCCTGTTAGGGCAGGTCAGCCACCGTGAACGCATAGTGTGCATTGAAGAAGTGGGCGAGCTGCGCCCTCGCCACCCGCACGTAGTGCACCTAACCGAACGCAAGCCCAACGTCGAGGGTGTAGGCGGCATCAGCCTTTCCGCGTTGCTGCGAGCCAGCCTGCGCATGCGGCCCGACCGGGTAGTAGTGGGCGAATGCCGCGGCGGGGAAGTGCGCGAGATGATGTCAGCCCTGAACACGGGCCACGAGGGCGGATGGGCCACCTTACACGCAAATGGGGTGCGCGAAGTACCCGCCCGCCTATTGGCTTTGGGGGCGATGGCCGCAATGAGCGAGGCCGCAGTGGCTGCCCAGGCCGCTGCCGCATTTGGAGCAGTGATCCACCTAAGCCGTAATCGCGGTAGCCGCTGGGTGTCCGAAATAGGAGTGCCCCACTACGACGGCGGCAGGCTGCAGGTGCTGCGAGTGCTCTACGTGCCCACTCCCGGCGCAGAACTAATCAGGGAAGGGCAGCTGCCATGGCAAGAATCCGAAACCTATATGTAAAGCTAAAAGAGAGGCTAAAACCTGCCCCGGTAGAAGCGGCAGACATCGTGGCGGAACTGGCCGCGCGCCTGGCGGCCGGACAAGACCCAAAGCGAGCATGGGATAACTGCGTGCCAGCCAAAGGCGCCCCACCCAGCTTGCAGGTTGTCCAAGAAGTCTCCCTGTCGGTCGGCGTGCCCCTGGTCGGGCTGCTGGATCGGCTCGCGGAATCGCTGCGCGCGGACGAACAGGCGCAGGCGGAACGACGCATCTCGCTGGCCGGGCCGCGCTCCTCCGCCCGCTTACTTGCTTGCCTGCCCCTACTGGGAATGGTGTTGGGGTGGGCCATCGGATCGCCACCGTGGAAAGTACTGTTCGGCTCCAAAGCCGGGCTAGTACTGCTGGCATTCGGCATCCTGTTCGAGGGCGGAGGCCTCTACTGGATTCACAAACTACTGGCAAAAGCCCAGGAAAACGGTGTTGCCAGCGCCGGGGGACTGACAGTGCCACTCTGGTGCGACCTGGCCCGCGCCTGCGTAAAAGTGGGCACCTCCGTGCCCGGGGCGTTGGTCGCCCTCGGTAAGGCGGGCAAGGTGGCCGACCTGCAGATGGCCGGCAGGATGCTGGTATTGGGCGCCGACATGGAACAGGTGCGGGCTAACACCTCTGCCTCATGGCTGGTGCTGTGGGATGCCCTGGAACCGAGCTGGAATGAAGGGCTTTCGCCCGTTCGGCTACTGGCACGTGCCGCGCAGGCTGCCCGGGTAAGGGCGGCCCGCGACTCCAGGGAGGCGGCGGCTGTGCTCGGGGTGCGCCTGGTACTTCCCTTAGCCCTGTGCCTACTGCCCGCCTTCGTCTGCACCGGAGTGCTGCCAATAGTGCTTTCACAAGCCAAAATGCTGCTTACTTGAGTTTCCACAGGCACTCGCCGGCCGGTTATCCACAGCAACCAAAAAAGCCGCTTGGGCGGGCAGGGCAGATTTGGAAATCTACAAACACGCCCCTAGGGCGCAACAAACCAACAACAATAAGGAGTCCAAATGGGACAGCTAGCAAGATGGGCGGTAGCCGCACGTAACCGCCTCTACCAAGTAAGTGCACAGTTGGCCTTGCCCAGCCAAAAAGAAGAGGGCATGACCACCGCCGAATACGCCATCGGCACCATTGCCGCCGCTGGGTTCGCCGGGCTGCTCATCGCAGTGCTCAAATCCGGGGCCATTAAATCCGCCCTCACCGCGATCATCCAACAGGCACTGTCCATATGAGTCACGGCAACGCCAGGGTGGGCGAACAGGGAATGGTGAGCGCAGAGCTCGCCCTGGCGTTGCCCACAGTGATCGCCACCGCGCTAATAGTGCTTGCCTTCGGGGTAGCCGGAGCTAGCCAAGTGCAAGCTTGCAACGTAGCCCGCTCGGTGGCGCGCGCTGTCAGCATCGACCAAGCCCGCCCAGATACGGCCGGAATGCAGGTACACGTCAGCCGGGGAAGCAACTCGGTGCGGGCAACCGCCACCAAAGCCCTTCCCGGGCCACTGCAAGGAATGGGGGTCATGGCAAAATGCGCGGCAGAAGCACCGGTAGAACCCACCTGGTAGAAACCGAACGCGGCTCCGGCACCGTGCTCTCGCTAGCCATCGTGGCAATCATCGCCCTGTGCCTAACCCTGGTAGGGGCGGCCACAGTGGCCGCCGTAGCAAAAACCAAAGCCCAAAATGCTGCAGACTTCGGCGCGCTCGCGGCTGCCGGGGCCGTCATCAATGGGCAGGATGGTTGTGCTGCAGCAGCAGATTTTGCTGCGCGAGCCGGGGCGCGGGTGTCCTCCTGCCACCTGGTCGATCAGGGTGGGGTGCAAGATGCGGTAGTGCAAACCAAGTTGGGGGTGCGCGTTATGGGGGTGGCGCTAGAAGCAACCGGGCTAGCGCGCGCCGGCCCCGCCGATGCGGGCTAGGGCAGAAACTAACAAGGTCAGCACGCTAATTGCCCCCTGCTTATGCAACGGATCGTTGTTGTTGCCGCATTTTGGCGACACGATGCAGCGGGGGCAGCCAGATTCGCACTCGCACCCACTGACGCGTTCCAGGGTGGCCTGTAGCCAATTACTGGCCATCGAATAGGCGTAGGAGGCAAAGCCAGCACCACCGCGTTGGGCGTCGTAGACGAACACGGTTGGCTTGCCAGACTGTTCGTGACTGACCGTAGAAAGTCCGCCCAGGTCCCACCGGTCGCAATTGGCTAGCAGCGGCAAGATGCCAATCGAGGCATGCTCGGCCCCATGCAGTGCCCCTCCCAGTACTTCGGGCGGCAAGGCAAGTTCGGCCATCCCGGCCGCGCTCAGTTGCCACCAAACCGCTTGGGTAGGAAGGATTCGTTCAGGCAGCGACAAGGGGTTTTCGGAAATGAACTGTAGCCCAGGAAGACGCAGCAGGTCATAGCTGATTATCTGCGAGCCCACCTCTACGTCGCCCACGAAGAAGTCCACCAGGCCATTAGGGTCCGCGACCTGCCTGGTTTCGTTCAAGATGCGCACCCTGTGCTGCTCCCAGGGGCGCGTACGCAACTTGGCAGGTCCCGGCTCCACCAGTGCCACGTCCTCTTCGCGGCCAAGCACCCGGTAGACCCGGCCCTGGTGCACGTAAATTGCGCCCGGGTGGGCTACCGAATCGGCCCTGGCCTCGTCCACGTCACCAACAACCGAGCCAGTATTGGCATCTATCAGCTGCAACGGCTTACCGCCGCCGCGAATGTCCACCAGATCCCATGGGCGCTCCGGCCGAGTCACGTTCCACACCCACGAGTCCTCGCGCTTGTGCAGCAGCTCTATAGCGGTCAGCTGGTCTACCAGCTGTTGGCTAACCCCCAACTGATCCAAGTCGGGCGCGGTCAGTGGTGCCTCCGCTGCCGCACAGGACAGGTGCGGGCCCACCACATAAGGGTTCAAAGTGGGAAAAATCGACTCCTCTACCCCGGCAAATATCTGCTGCGGATTGTCGCAAAAATACTGGTCCAGCGGGTTTTCGGCGGCAATCAGGATCCCGATCCCATCGGCTCCCGCCCGGCCTGCCCGCCCCAACTGCTGTTGCAGTGAGGCGCGCGTGCCCGGCCAGCCAGTAGTGATAGTAGCGTCCAAGCCCGACACGTCAATCCCCAATTCGAGGGCGGAAGTAGTAGCCAAGGCGCGCATCTGCCGCTTGCGCAGTGCCGCCTCCAGCGCGCGCCGTTCCTCTGGCAGGTAGCCGCCCCGATAGGCCGCAATCGCCCTCATCAACGCGGGATCGCGGGTCGAAAGATAATCGCTAGCAACCGCCGCCACCGTTTCAGCCGCACCCCGCGAACGCACAAAAGTGAGTGTCTGCTGGCCGGCCTGCGCCAGTTCGGCGGTCAGCTCGCCGGCCTCCACCACCGTGGACCGGCGGGGAAGCGCGTCCAGATCGACGCCCTCTTCCTCGTCCGCCTCGTCGGTGTCGGTATGCACCTGCTTTGGCCGCCAGACAAGGAAGGCCTTCCGCCCGGCAGGAGTCGTATCTTCGCAGATAGCATTCACTTTTTCTGGGGCAATGCCTAAGAAATGGGCGGCCGCCTGGGCAGGGTCCGCCATGGTCGCAGACAGAAACACCACAGTTGGGTTAGCACCAAAACGGCGCGCCAACCGCAACAGCCGCCGAACCGTCCACGCCACATGAGCCCCCATGATCCCACGGTAGGAATGCAGCTCATCCACCACAATCAGATTCAAGGAACGCAGCACCCGCCGCCATCGTTGCGCCGAAGGCAACAGCACATGGTGCACATAGTCCGGGTTAGTGGCAATAACGTCGGCGTGCTCGCGCACCCAACTCTTCACGTCGGCCTCGGTGTCGCCATCAGCAGGCCCCACCCTGATGGGCAGCCGATCCGAAGGGGTAGAGATTAGCTCATTCAGCCCCGCCACCTGGTCGGCAGCCAGCGCCTTCGTGGGAGTCATATAGATAGCGCAAGGGCGGGCATGAAACTGCGAAATCCTAGAACTGGTCTTCTGGTCGGCCGCCAGTACGGCAGACAGATGCGGCAACCACACCGAAAGGGACTTACCCGACCCAGTCCCCGTAGCCACCACGGTGGTCTGCCCGCGCCAAATAGCCTCCGCCGCCTGAACCTGATGCAGCCACGGACGCGCAATGCCCCGCCCTCGGTAGGCATCGATCAAAGAATGTGGGACCCACTTGGGCCAATCCGCGCGCACCTCTTCCTTCGGCGCGCGCCAAAAGGCCGCCAATAGCCGGTTGTCGATCCTCCCCAGCGAAGCCAGACGCTGAAGAACGGCCCCATGCGTGGGAAAATTGGTGCTCGCCTGGGCCAGCAAGTCACAAATATTCTCTTCTGGCTTTGGCTCAAAGCGTACCCAATCTGACATACAAAACACCCTACGCTAAAACGGAAACTTGTTAACTCGCGCTAGCCTTTAACTCGTGGCGACAAGTAACCCTAATCCTTCAAAGAAAGCGCAGCGCACCACTGCTACGCGCGGTCATGGCCGGCGCTTTGCAGGAGTACTGCTGTGTGCCGCTTCGGTGGCCTTCATGTGGTGGTTCTTCGTCGGTACTCGCATCGGACAACTGGTAGACGCCATTGCCATGGAAGCCATGAGCGAACTGGTGGACACCCTAGGCGGGTACGACAAGGCAGTACTGGGAACCGTGTCGGTCCCATCCGTAGTCATCATCATGGTCCTGGCAGCGGTGGTCGCCCTCTGCAGGCGCCGGTACGTCCTTGGCCTGCGCGCGGTCATAGTAGTGGCGGGCACGGTCCTGTCAGTGCAAGGGCTGAAACACTACCTGCTGTACCGGCCATCCTTGGGAATCACAAACTTGTTGGGGAACTCCTTCCCCTCCGGGCACACGGCTGCTGCCGCTGCGGCCACGGTCGCCCTCATCATGGTGGTGCCGCACCGGTGGCGTTCCCCCATTGCTTGGGTGGGGGCGCTTTTCACTTCCGTCATGGGCCTATCCACGCTGGTGAACGGGTGGCATCACGGTTCCGACGTGGTTGCTTCTGTGCTGGTAGCCGGCACTTGGGCGCTTGCGCTGAGCCCGCTAGAGACCGGGCGGCGCACCTCGGGCGCGGGCGTGCAGTGGGGGTGGGTGCTCTCGTGGGCGCTATTCGGCGTGGGAGTGGCAATCCTGGGCGCGGCCACCGTTGCCGTAGCCCTCTCTAGCGCCTTCCGCGGCGGGGTTGGCTCCTCGCTGCTAATAGTGCATTTCACCAGGCAAGGATCCCTGGTAGGGGGCGGGCTCGCCCTCGGTATGATGGCGTTGATCTGCGGCGTTACCTTCCTTGTTATGGAAGAGGTCGACCGCTTGGCTTCCCGCTAATGCGTACTTGCCCGCAGAGTAGATGCGCGATGGCATGGCGGGGCGGCGAACCTAAAATGGGAACTAGGTAGTTCATAAGAAGGAAATGCGATGGCTCATTCCAGCGAACAGAAAGCTCGGGTAACAACCGAAGGAGCAGGACGGAACCTCTCGGCAGTGGCCTCTTTGTGGCGCGACGACCTGGGTCGGGCGACGGTGCGTGCACTGCAAGGCATGATTCTTGTTGCCGCCATCTGGCTGGTCTCGAAGATTCTTATCCAGCTGAAACTGGTCACGTTGCCGCTGCTGATTGCGCTGATCATTGCCTCGGCTATGCATCCGATCATCCGTTTCTTGCGTCGGTATATGAACCGCATTGCGGCGGCGGCGATCACGCTGGTTGGCTCTATTGCCATTCTTTCCGGGGCCATCTCGTTCATTGTCACGACCGTGGTGAACGAAATGAGCGGACTTACCCGCAAGGCGCAGCAGGGCTTTTCTGAACTGGTTGACATCCTGTCCAGCTGGGGCATTCCGCTGGCCCACTCGCACCTATCCCAGTACGCGGATTCGCTGTGGAAGCTAGCGCAGACCTCTTCGGCCAGGGCTAGTGCGATCGAAGGCGTAACTATAGTCACCTCGATCATGACCGGGGCGTTGCTGATGATCGTGTTCTTGTTCTTCTTCCTGTTGGACGGGGACAAGATGTGGGATTTCATCGTTGACTTCTTGCCTCGAGGTGCCCGCGTTCGCGTAAACGCTGCAGGGGAGGCCTCGATGCACGTGTTGGGACGCTACATTCGCGGCACGGTGCTGATCGCGGCCTTCGCTGCCGTTGTTGACCTGATTGCCATGCTGATCATGCGAGTACCGTTGGCGTTTCCGCTGGCAGCCATGATTTTCCTTGGCGCGTTCGTGCCGATCGTGGGCGCTTTGACCACTGGTCTTGCGGCGGCATTGGTTGCGTTGGTGGCGGGCGGTCCCGCGGCGTCGCTGGTGCTGGTGTGCGTGGTGATCGTGGTGAACCAGATTGAGCACTACGTGTTGCAGCCTAAGGTGATGGGCTCTTCGCTCAGCCTGCACGGGATCATCATTATTATCGCCTTGGGGGTTGGCGCCCAGCAGGGCGGGGTGGCCGGAGCGTTGCTGGCCGTGCCCATCACGGCGGCCGTCTGGTCTTCCTTCAAGGTTTTCCGCGACATGGCGGGCGGGGACAATGCGGCTGCGGTCGGCGAGATCGTTGACGGTGTTAGCGCCGAAGTCGATCTGAACGAGGGCGCCACCGCTTCGGGATCTAGCCCCGCTAAGCTTGCGGAGGGCGATCCCGGGAGCGATAAAGCCGTCAGTTAGTAGGCCTTGTGCTGCCTGCTGGAGGCGTTCCTAGTTGTTCTCTATTACTTTGAGGGCGGGCAATTCAGCCAGCAGATCCTGCGTGGTTAGAGACACGGTCACTAGAGACTGGATCAGATCGACTATGTAAGACGGGTTGTTTATTTCCCGGCAAAAGTCGTTCGGATCGTTCACGATCCCGGATGCCTTGTGGGTAGTTACCCGGTAGCGGTCCAGCACCCATTCCAGGGGTGAGCGACCACCAATCTTCCACTCGTCGGCCTTTTCAGGAATGCCCGTGATGTTCAGGTAGTCGTTGAAAATGATGGCGTTATTTATCAATTCCTTTTTTAACGAAAAACCCAATGCCTAAGACTGCTGCCCCAAGCAACAGTGATGGAAGAGCGATACTGAGTACCGTACGTAAAGGGAAAAGAATCAGCCCTAACAAAGAAAGCAGGCCAACCACCAGTGTAAAAGTTAGTAAGCTGACCGCCAGTTCACACAGAGTACGTGGCATCAGGCGAATTCCTCAATTTGAGCTTCCGTAAGTGAGCCGTCCCACCCTGCAGTATTGAAATTAGAAGCGTGGAGAGTTAGCTGTGAAGGAACGGCTGAAGATGAACGCACGTCACTAAGATCTTCTGCGTACGCCACCCCTGCTGCTGACAGTGATACGCATAGCGCACATAAGCTGGCAGTCGTCATTTTTACAAGGTTTCGAAACTTAATTGTTCTATTCCCTTCGTTGAGCCATTGCTGTGCATAGCGTTTACGCAACCTTGAAATCTGGGCTGCGGTCTCCTCTTAGAGACGTAAACAGTTTCTCACACCACGCACGTTTTACGGGAGGATTTTTCTTAATTTTAAATGACTAGTAACCCTTTATTGTCGTAAACCGAATCGCTACTAGGGCGGGTGCCGCCAGTGCTGGCCGGGCCATTAGTCGCCTTTAGGCTTGGCCTGTTTTGCTAGAACAACTAGCTGTACGAATGCGTTCAGGGTTCCAAAAATGAATATTGGGTTCCCGAAGAAGGAAAAGGCGGCAGACTTTCCAATGACAATCATGAAAAAGAAGGCTGAAAGAAGCGCCGCTACGGCAGATCCGATGGCGTAAAGCGCCCGCCTCTTAGTCGAAGCAGCTTGCCGCTGCGGTAAAAGCAAGCACCCGACCGTGCCGCCTGCGCGGGCAATTCGGTCGGGTGCTGACTGTAGGTAGGGGGCGCTCTACAGTAGTGTGGTTCGTTCGATGCTGGCTTCGCGGCCAGCGCCCACGCCCACTACTGAAATGCGGCAGCCGGATAGTTCTTCGAGCCGGCGCACGTAAGCCTGCGCGTTTACAGGCAGTTCTTCGAAGCGGCGGCAGCCGGTAATGTCTTCGTCCCAGCCGGGTAGTTCTTCGTAGATGGGCTTGGCGTGGTGGAAGCTAGTTTGATCGGCCGGCATTTCGTCGACGCGTTTGCCGTCTACGTCGTAGGCCACGCACACGGGAATCTGCTTGTAGCCGGTTAGCACGTCCAGCTTGGTTAGCACGATGTCGGTGAGGCCGTTGACGCGGGATGCGTAGCGGGCTACCACGGCGTCGTACCAGCCGCAGCGACGTGGCCGCCCGGTGGTGACCCCAAATTCGCCGCCGGCCTGGCGCAGGTCTTCGCCGGTCTGATCTAGTAGCTCGGTGGGGAAGGGGCCTTCGCCCACGCGGGTTACGTAAGCCTTCGCAATGCCCACTACGCGGTCGATGCGGGTGGGTCCCACGCCCGACCCGGTGCAAGCCCCGCCCGCAGTAGGCGAGGACGAAGTAACGAACGGGTAGGTGCCGTGGTCAATGTCGAGCATGGTGGCCTGCCCGGCCTCGAAGAGGACGTTCTTGCCCTCGTCAAGCGCCTTGTTTACTTCCAGCGAGCAGTCGAAGACCATCGGCTTGATCCGATCTGCGTACTGCAGCAGCGAATCGGCCACCTGGTCCACGTCCACCGGTTCCAGGCCGAATTCCTTCTCCATAGTGAAGTTCTTCTGCTCCAGCGCGCTCTTTACCTTCTGGCGCAGGATCGATTCGTCGAACAGATCCTGGATGCGGATGCCGATGCGGTTCATCTTGTCCGCGTAGGTCGGTCCGATGCCGCGCCCGGTGGTGCCGATCAGGCGGTCGCCCAGGCTGCGTTCGGACAGATTGTCCATGATCTTGTTGTAAGAGGGGATGATGTGTGCATTCGAGGAGATGCGCAGGCGCGAAGTGTCGATGCCTTCCGCATCCATCTGGTCGATTTCCTGGAACAGCACGTCCAGGTCAATCACCACGCCGTTGCCAATCACCGGGGTGGCCTTCGGGTTGATAATGCCAGCCGGCAGCAGGTGCAGAGCATACTTCTTGCCGTCTACTACAACGGTGTGGCCAGCGTTGTTGCCGCCGTTGAACTTGACGACGTAGTCAACGTCTTGACCGATAAGGTCAGTTACTTTACCTTTACCTTCGTCGCCCCACTGGGCGCCCACCACAATAATCGCAGACATCGCGTATTTGTCCTATTTGGATCGACTGTCGGGTGGCCGTAGCCCTCCCGCGTAGAACAGGTGGTTCTACCTACAAGAGTTTAGGCTAGTTTTACCTTTGAGTCGACTTTGTGCCCACGGAACGTGCCTGGGCGCCCCTACTTTCGCCCTCGATGCGGCTACTTTGCTTGGCTGCGCGCCTGGGCAATGTCGTAGATGGCGATCCCGGTGGCCACGGCCGCATTCAGAGATTCGACAGCAGCGTGGATGGGGATGGAGGCGATCACGTCGCAGGTCTCGCGCACCAGCCGCGACAGCCCGGACCCTTCCGCCCCGGTTACCAGTACTATTGGTTCGTCTGCCACGGTCAAGTTGCGCGTCGTTTCACTGCCCCCCGCATCCAGGCCCACAATGAAGTAGCCGTGCTTCTTGCATTCTTTGAGGGCGTGCACCAGGTTGGCCTCGCGCGCTACAGGAATGCGACCGAGGGCGCCAGCGGACACCTTCCACACGGTTGCGTTTACCGAGGCCGAATTGCGCGTGGGGATGAGCACGCCGCTGGCCCCGAAGGCACCGCCGGAGCGCAGTACCGCCCCAAGATTGTGCGGGTCGGTAACATGATCGAGGGCGACGATCAGCCCCGGCTTATCCGAGTCGGCCGCCTTGGCAAACAGGTCTGACAGCGTAAAGTATTCGTATTCGGGCACCTCAATGGCGACCCCCTGGTGGACGGCACCATCGGTGGCATAGTCCAAGTCCTCGCGATCGACCTGCAAAATGGGCGCGCCCGCAGCTGTGGCCACCCGGAAGGCCTGGCCCATACGGTCGTCTTTGGCGGCCCCACCCGCGATGAACATGCGGGTGATCTTGATGCCCGCGGCCACGGCCTCGGCAACCGAGTTGCGGCCTATAACCAGCTCATGGCCCTCGGATACCTTAATGACGGCCTTGCGGGCTTTGGCTGCTGCCTGAGCCTGAGCGGCCTTCTCGCGCACCTCACGGTACTGCTTACGCTTGTACGCGGCGTGATAGGGGCGGTTTTCCGCCTTCGGGGTGGGGCCCTTCCCGGCGAGGGCGCGCCTATTCTTACCGCCTGAACCCTTAGTTGGTCCCTTCTTGGATACTCGCCGCTTCGAACCTGCTGGCCGTCCATCATGTTGACTCATGTAAGCATCTTAGCTGGCGATGCGACCAGATCAGCAAGCCACCAGCCGTTAGGGTGGTTTCCATGGGTGTTGAAGTTGAACGAAAGTTTCTAGTATCCGGTGCCGGCTGGCGCGACCTGGTGGCCAGATCCGCCCCGATCAGACAGGGGTATTTGCTGGCCGAGCCACAAAAGGTCGTGCGCGTGCGCCAATTTGGTCAGCGAGCCTTCCTGACCATAAAAGGAAAACAGACGGGACTGGCCCGACC
This sequence comes from Actinomyces sp. UMB0138, assembly GCF_002849225.1. Taxonomy (GTDB): domain Bacteria; phylum Bacillota; class Negativicutes; order Veillonellales; family Veillonellaceae; genus Veillonella; species Veillonella parvula_H. The sequence continues at coordinate 121,764 of NZ_PKMC01000002.1, read as the reverse complement.
CGAATTCGAATACGTAATCCCACCCACCGACGCCCCCGGCCTGCTGCGCATGTGCAGTGGGGTCGTAGAAAAGGTGCGCTATGACCTCTCCGTCCCGGCGGCGCTGTGGACGGTAGATGTATTCGAGGGCGCAAACGCCGGCCTCGTCGTCCTCGAAATTGAAGACGAACCAGGCCAGGACCGCGTCAGCGCCCTAACCCGCGCCGACCTGCCCGCCTGGGTGGGCGAAGAGGTCAGCGAGGACTTCGCCTACACGAACGCCGCCCTCTCCAAGAAGCCTTTCAGCACCTGGGAGAGGGCGTAGCCGCTACTTGACGGGCAAGTAATTGTTCCGCCTACGCTGCAACATGTAGGCGCCCGCGAAGAAGATGATCCCGGCGGCCAGGTTTGCGCCCATGACCGCAAGTATGACCTTTACCGAGGGGGTGACTCCCACGATGCAGGTGGGAATTATTCCTGAGTAAAAGTTGAACCCCTTCGCGCCGGGGGCTGCCCCCACGAGCCAGTGCGGCTGGTCGTACATGCCGCTCAGGGATAGCACTATCCCGGCCAAACCCGCAGCCGTGACCGCCGCGTAGCTAATCCACGCGGACACTACCAGGGCAAAACGCTTGCGAACCGATTTCAGCAGGTAGCTGATGAAGAGCATTAGTGACAGCCCCGTGAAAACCGAAATGCAGTAGTTGGGAATGGGCAGAAGATAGTGCGCCATATCCGGTTTGCTCTCGCGGAAAGTCGGAATGTAGCTGGCTAGGTAGCTGACAATCAGGTAGCCGGCAAGGATCGCCATGTTCTTTGCCGCTAGGGTGATCCGACTAGTGGGTGACAGCAATGCCAACCGGTCGTCACACACGCCGGTCAGTCGCAGCACCGAATGGATGGCGTACACCGCTAATGCCACCACCAAGATTAGGCAGCCAAGCTCGTATGCCATGGCCACGGCGATGTTGTCGATGGCTGGCGCCGCAATAGTCAGTAAATATTTGAGGGCGATCAGTGGCACCAGGATGCGCCCATGTTTGATAGCTAGGAGTTTCGTATCTGTCATTGTTGCACCAGCTTCTTGTAAGCAGCCTCCAGGTCGCCCTCGCCAAATTCGCGCAGGAAGTGGATGTCCCTGTGCGCAACTAGGCGGCCCGAGTCAATCAGCACTACTTCGTTAAAAATGTGCTGCACATTGTTGATTAGGTGGGTGCTAAAAAGCACCGGGGTGTTAGGCGCCTTAAGCTGTTGGATTAGCTGCAACAGCTGGTCGCGACCAATGGGGTCAACGCCTCCGAGTGGCTCGTCTAGGACGTAGAGTTGCGGTGAACGCGACATGATCAATGCCAGGTGTAGCCGCTCGTTCATGCCTTTAGATAGTTCGCCGACTTTTAGATCTGGCTTCACTTTGGAGCCGTCCAGGAATGCGTCGAATATGTCGGCGCGAAAATCCGGGTGCCGCGAGGCGAACAGCTGCTCGCACTGTTTTACCTTCAACCACCCATACAAGAATGGGGAGTCGGGCAGGTAGGCGATCTTGGCTCGGCCAGGCCCTTCTAGAGCGCCACCATGCTTTTCAATGTCGCCGACAATGGTGCGCAACAAGGTGGTTTTGCCCGCACCGTTAGGGCCGAAGAGGCCGACCACGCCAGCCGTGTCAGTGATTTTTAGGGAATCAAGATGCAGCGCCTCATAGCTACCGTATTTGACCGATAGCTCGTGGGCGTGCAGGACGTAATTGCCGCCATGCATTGGGGATCCAATCTTTCCGTGTGGGTGAGGTGTCTTTGCCCTCAGGAAAAATTGTTTCAGCGTGAGCAGGTAAAAGATATTGGGGTTTGCCCCGGTTGTTCCCCTATTTTGCCCCTGATGTTATGCCTGTGCCACCCTGAAAATGTGGCTGTACTGGCGCGAGGGCGCATGGTCTGGCCGAGGGCGTGTCGTCCTGTCCAAAGCACATCAGATGGTTCAAAGCACATTGAAATGCGTGCCATTGGGTGTGCTTTTGACCGGAGAATGTGCTTTCGGCGCGAAAGGGGGGCCGCCCTCGCAAGCGCGTGTTGGCCAAGGCCATAATGGCGAGGGCGAAGCCCCTTATTCGTTATCAGTCTGACTTAGCTGCCGGCTCTACGTCTCGGAGCCTACGCCCCGACACCTACGCGCACCTGCTGATTAGCCACAGTGTGGGCGGGGGGCGCTGTCGAGGCTTCCCCTATTGCGGGGGTGACGTCTATGGCGTCGCCGTTGCCGGCCCTAGCAAATAGCATCTGCCCGTTGCGCATCCACTGCTGTTGACCGGGGCGGCCTAGCGAGAATCCTTGGGATCCAGCAACAAATCCGTGCCCGGTCGCGCCACCGCGCACTTGGATGCGGTAGCGGTCGGGGATCTCCTTCAGCATGGCGGTGCCTTCCTTGAACCGGTTGTACACGTACACCCCCTGGGCGGTCATCACCATGGCGTTCAGCGATAGCCACTGCCCGTCAGAAACCTCGATGGCTTTGTCGGCGGCGGCCGCTATGGCTTCGGGCAGGTCCATGCTGCGGGCATAGTAGCGGACGGCGCAAAAGTAGGCTTCTGAATCGCAAATCCCTTTGGGCATGGGGCCGTCTACAGATGCCAACCATTTGCGCAGGCGGCCGGGGCGTGCAAATACGCCGTTGTGGCAAAAGGCCATGCCGTCGGCTACGAAGGGGTGGCTGGATTCGAAGCCTTTCCCCATGCCGGTGGACGCTTGCCGCAGGTGTAGCATGACGTTTTTGCCGGGCATTCGGCTGATGCGGGCGAATTCGTTACACATGAATGCCGGCTCCAGGCAGCGACGAACCGCGAATTTCCCAGGCGCACTGTCCATGGTGGCTTCGCCCCACCCGTGGCAGTGTTCGTGGGAAAGATCTACGAGTTCAGCCAAACCATTGCCCAGTATGTCAGCCGGGGATTTTGCCCGCGGGCCAACATATACCAGCATGCGGCACATGTTTCGTCCTTCCACGACAGTAGTTAGTTTCGGCGCTCCCGCCACCTATCTGCGACGCGAGTTAAAACAATGTTAATGGCGATGTAGATTAAAGCAATTAAGAAGTAGGTTTGTATGTAGCTGTTTGCCTGCGCTGAGAACAATTGTCCTTGATGCATCAGGTCAAAATATGAAACGACGTACCCGAGTGTGGAGTCTTTCAGCAGCGACACCAGCTGGGTGAGCAAGTTTGGGGCAACTAGTCGTATCGCCTGTGGGATTATGACGAGGGCGCTCACCTGTTTTGGCAGCATCCCTAAAGATAGTGCGGCCTCGCTTTGGCCCCGGGGGACAGCTCGCAGGCCGGCACGGAATACCTCGGCGGTGGTGGCCGAGCAGGAAATGATCATGGGGATGACCAGCAGCCAGAAGGTGGAAAAGCGTATGCCGTAGCGCGGCAGGGCCAGCATGAAGGCGTAGATGACCAGCAGTAGTGGCAGGGAGCGGAATACTTCCACCCAGGCTCCGCTCACTTTGGAAACGATTCGGTTTTTTGCTTCGCGTCCCAACGCCAGCGCCAACGCCAGTGGGAAGGTGAAGAGGGCGGCCACGCCTGTTGCCAGTAGCGTGCCCACCACGCCCCGGCCGAAGAATTTTAGGGTGGCCGGTTGGGTAAATGGTAGCCATTTTTCAGGAAGTAGCTGGTAGTTCCACCACAGCTGGTAGATGCCGCCGGCTGCGGCGGCTACGAACACGAGGACCGCCAAGACCGAGATGATCCATATGCGGCGGCGCCCCTTCGGGCCTGGGACGTCAAAGAGGACGCGGGTGGGGGTTTGGGTTTTGCTGCTCATAGTCCCGCCTGCTCTACCTCGAAGCGGTCAACTGCGGCGGCGCCCTCGTCAGTACGCTTTACCATGTGACGGGCATCGACGCGGCGCTGCAGGTATCCACCAATGGCGCCGGCCCCTAAAGCTATTACCAGGTAGCAGATACCAGAGATCAGGAATAGCAGCACGGCTTCGGCGTATTTGATGTTCAACTGTTGGGTGATGTTGGTTAGCTCGGGCACGCCCACGGCTGCCGCCAAGGAGGTGCCAATTAGGGCCCCGATGAACACGTTCACTAGGGGTTGGATCATCGCCGCGAATGCTTGCGGCAGCACGACGTGTGCCAGCTGCTGGAACATGTTCATGCCTAGTGACCTGGCGGCCTCGGATTGGCCCACGGAAACTGTGTTGATACCGGAACGGATTGTTTCGCACACGAACGCGGCCGAGGACATGATAATTGCGGTGACGGCAGATCCGAAAAAGCCTATCTGCAGGCCGGTGTCGGGCAGGCCGAAAGCGGTCAGGATAAGCAGCGTCAGCAGTGGAATATTCCGGAAGAATTCCACGTAGATTGTGCCGAAAGCGCGCAGGACGGGCACCGGACACACCCTAAAAATGGCGATCACGGTACCCACAACTAGCGCGCCAGCGTAGCCGAGCACGGCCAACACCAGGGTGCGGCCGAGCCCGGCTAGTAGCAGGCCGAAATTGTCAACGATCAGCTGCAACAGTTACTTCTTCTGTGCTGCCTCGCCGAAGTCGCCAATGGTGGGCGGCTTGGGGGCGTCGGTGGTCGAGAACGGGCCGACGGTCTTGTCCCACAGCTTCTTCCAAGTGCCGTCCTCTTCGATCTTCTTCAGGAAGCCGTTTACGAATTCGACCGCGTCCTTGTGCTCCTTGGGTAGGCCGATGCCGTAAGGATCCTGGGTGATCGGCTTGCCGACTACCTTAATGTTGCCGTCGGATTTTGCCACGGTGGACAGCAGCATGGCCTCGTCTTGCACGTACGCGTCTACCTGGCCCTGCTTCACGGCAGTCACGCAGGCTTCACTGTTTTCGAACAGGGTCTGCTTTGCGTCCGGGATCTTCGCTTCGACGACCTTCAACGCCGTGGAGCCGGACTGGACGGCAATCTTCTTACCCTTCAGGTCGTCAATGGACTTCACGTCATTGTTGTCGTCCTTCACCAGGACAGAGATGCCGGAGGAGTAGTAGGGGCCGGCGAAGTTTACCTTTTCGAGGCGCTCGGGGGTTACCGAGTAGGTTGCGATTACGGTGTCCACAGACCCGTCAATTAGGCGCGGTTCGCGGGTGTCGGGTGTCATCACGGTCATTGAGGAATGCTTTGCCACGTCGGCTTCACTGCCGCCCAAGATGTAGTGGGCTAGCAGGTCAGCAATGCCAGCGTCGAAGCCGGTCACGCGATTCGACGTCACGTCGGTGAGGGCGAAGATTGGCGAAGTGCCCACGCCGCCGTACGCTAGCTTGCCCTTTTCTTTGATGGCCTTGGCCCAGGGGCTCTTCTGGATTTCGGCGTCGTCGGCTACCGGGCCGGAGGCGACCAGTTTGTCGAAGTCGGCTACGCTGATGCGCTCGCCGGAGGCCTGCTTAGAGGCTGACTTGTCGGATCCGGAGCCGGAATTGTTTGCCCCTCCCTTGTCCGGTCCAGAGCATGCTGCCAGAGCGGAAACGCTGAGTGCTGCGGCGGCCGCAATGGCGCCTAGTTTACGAAGTTTCATGGGTGACTCCTATCCCTGCGGGGATTAGTGGTTCAGAATTTTTGACAGGAACGCCCTCGCGCGCTCTGTCTTCGGGTTTGTGAAGAATTCTTCCGGGGGTGCGTCCTCGACAATGTTGCCGTCGTCAATGAAGGCGACCCGGTCGGCTACTTGGCGGGCAAATCCCATTTCGTGGGTGACGATCAGCATGGTCATGCCGCCTTTTGCTAGTTCGTCGATGACGTCCAGGACCTCGTTGATCATTTCCGGGTCGAGGGCGGAGGTCGGTTCGTCGAACAGCATCATTTTGGGTGACATAGCTAAGCAGCGCGCTATTGCAACTCGCTGCTGCTGCCCTCCTGATAGTTGCGCAGGGAATGAATCTGCTTTGTCGCCGAGCCCGACGCGCTGCAATAGCTTTCGCGCGTTTTCGCGGGCGTCGGCAGGTTTTTCGTGGCGCACTTTGATGGGAGCAAGGGTGATGTTGTCCAGCGCCGTTTTGTGTTCGAACAGGTTGAAGGATTGGAAGACCATGCCAATTTCGGCGCGCAGTGCCGCCAATTCCTTACCTTCTTGGGGGAGCGGGCGACCGTCGATTTCAATTGAGCCGCTGCTGATGGTTTCCAGCCGATTGATACACCTACACAGCGTGGATTTGCCGGAGCCGGAGGCGCCAATTAGCGCTACGACCTCGCCCGGGTAAATATCCAGGTTGACTCCGCGCAGAGCTTCGAAACTGCCGAAGCGTTTGTGCACGTCGCGGATCCGCACGAGCGGCTGAGCAGATGTAGAGCTGTCCATATAAAGATGCAATCAAACTAGAGGCTATTTTGTTCCGGAGGGCCACATATTGAGTCATAAGTCACCGCCTAGCATGAGGGCGAGCATCCACGCGGGTGCCTGCCTGCGCCCTCTAGGCGGAGCGCGTACGCAACTGCGGGCCGACCATAAGGTCAATTGTATCTTTCGCAGGCAGCGCGTGCCCGAGAGTCGTCTTTCGGGGAGGGCGAGGCGGCGGTCTAGTTTCGTGAGTCTTGGTCGAATCCGCGAACCTTGGTCGACAACACCTGGTTTCGCGGCAGAACACCAAGGTTCGCGGGGGTTCCCCTGGTTTCGCGGCGTAACGGCAACACGCCCCGGTGGTTGCCGGGAGTTTTTGCGCAGCTATTTGCGCGTCGTGTCAGGAGGATAAATCTTCGATGCCGAACTCGGCAGCTACTTCTTCGAGCGAATAGGTGCGTACCCGCCCTGCGCGTATGTGTTCAGGTTCAGTGCATACAGTGAAAGTTCAGCGCTCATAGGGAGTCTATCTTTGGGGCCTGTCTTGGGAGAGACTTCCAGATCTTTGCTAGCTCATCAACCTTGGCTTGCACAGCCCGCTTATCAGAAGGATCAACCAGCATGACCTCATCCATAAAATCTATCGATTTCTTATCCCAATAATCAGCCTCGCGCTTAGTGGCAGCATTTGCGCTCCAGTGGATATAAGCCCCATCAATAAAGTTCGCGATCTCTTTCATCACGTCGTAGATCATCGGATTTATGTACTCTGACTCACCCATTGCAGCCTCCTTAGCTTTTGCCCCCACACTTTCCGGTCCCGTAAACGATTATGCCGCCTTTTGGCACGAAAAGCGTTTTGAAACATAGCTCTGAGGTGGAAGCGCGAATGGGCTTGGTGATGTTGTCTTGAGCGAAAATTGGCTCGCGATCCTTGGTCGACAACACCTTGGTTCGCGGCGGAACACCAAGCCTCGCGGGTTGGGTTTGGCGATGCGTGTCGAGGGCGGCCCCCGGATTTGCTGTTTCGGGCTGCACCCCCCCGCAATTGTTGTACATTCGCCAGTGAATTATTCCGAAGGAGGAATCGAGGACGCTATGGGGCAGTCGACAGTGAACAAAGTAGGAATCATTCTGTCAGTCATATTCTTGTTGATCGCAATTGGGACATTTTTCGGTGCCGCCAATAACGTTTACCTCGTGGGGGCGACAGGCGCGGCCGGTGCCGAAGCGGTGCACCACTTGCAACGCGGAATGTTCTTCCTGCTGTGGAGCTTCGGATCCTTCGCGCTCTGTACAATTTGCGCCTTTGCCGCGTTGGCCTTCCGCGGACGGTCTGCCGCTGTAGCTAGCCCAGCGTACAAGTAGCAACTAATTTCAGGGTGGGCCGCTGGCGTTTCGGCTCCCAATGCGAAAGCATTGACGCATGAATCTATTCCCGCCAGCTCCCGCCCGCCCCGACGCCGTAGTAGAAGGGGACACCTACCGGTTCACGGTGCTCACCTCGCGCCTGATACGCATGGAGTATTCCCCCACGGGTACTTTCGCTGACCAGGCCTCTTTCATGGCGATCAACCGGGATTTCCCGGTCCCCGATTTCCGTGTGGTTCGCTCCGGGAAGGGCCTTGAAATCCTCACCGAGGCTTTCCACCTGCGCTACAGTGGCGGCCCCTTCTCGCCCTCGTCCCTATCCATTTCCCTACTTGGGCACACGGGGACGGGGTGGAACACGGTCTGGCACTACGGGGATGCCCAACCGACCACCCAAGGTGACTTTCTGGCCAACCTGGGCGGTACCGCCCGCACCCTGGACGAGGCCGACGGGCCCGTAGAAATAGAGCCCGGCCTCATATCCCCACGCGGGTACGCGGTGATTGACGACAGTGATACCCCGATAGTGCAGGGCTGGCCCACCGCCCGCGAAGAGGGCGCAGCCGACCTGTACTACTTCGGCTACGGGCACGCCTACCAGGATGCGCTGAACGCCTTCTTCGCCCTGTCGGGCAAAACCCCGCTCATCCCCAGGTGGGCGCTGGGCAACTGGTGGTCGCGCTACCACCGCTACACGGATGCGGAATATTTGGCCCTCATGGACCGCTTCGCCGCCGAAAAACTCCCCTTCTCCGTGGCCGTACTAGACATGGACTGGCACCTGACCGAGCTCGAGCCCAAATACGGCAACGGGTGGACCGGTTACACCTTCAATAAAGAACTATTCCCCGACCCGGCCGGGTTCATGCGGGCCCTGCACGAGCGCAACCTGCGCGTCAGCCTCAACGAACACCCGGCGGATGGCGTGCGCGCTCACGAGGACGCCTACCCGGCATTCGCGGCCGCCCTCGGCGTTTCAGGCGGTGCCCCTATCCCCTTTGACGGCGCCTCCAAAGACTACCTGCGCGCGTACCTGGACCTGTTGCTGCACCCCTTAGAGGAGCAGGGAGTCGACTTTTGGTGGATGGACTGGCAGCAGGGCAAACACACTTCGATTGCCGGGCTTGACCCGCTGTGGATGCTGAACCATCTGACATTCACGGACAATGCCCGAACGCGAGCTGATGGGAAGCCGCGTCGCCCTCTAGCGTTTTCGCGTTATGCGGGGCCGGGCTCGCACCGTTACCCGGTGGGATTTTCGGGGGACACGGCGGTCAGCTGGGACTCGCTGGCATTCCAGCCCTACTTCACCGCCACCGCCGCCAACATTGGCTATTTCTTCTGGTCGCACGACATTGGTGGGCACATGTTCGGGGTCAAAGACAACGAACTAGAGACTCGGTGGGTACAGCTAGGGGTTTTCAGCCCCATATTGCGGCTGCATTCCACCAACGACCCGTTCAATTCAAAGGAGCCGTGGCGCTACGGCCAGGTCGGCGAACGCATCCAAGGGGACTACCTGCGCCTGCGCCACCGGTTGATCCCCTACCTGTACACGGCCGCCTGGCAGGCCCACCTGCATGGAGTGCCGCTGGCGCGCCCCCTCTACTACGAAGAGCCCGAAATAATGGACGCCTACCACAGCTCGGGTGCGTTCCTCTTCGGAGCCGACATGCTGATCGCCCCCATCACCGAGCCCGCAGACAGGCACACCCACCTTGCCAAGGCCAACACCTACCTTCCCGAGGGCGAATGGGTCGACTTCTTCCTGGGCACCCACTACAGCGGGGGAGGGCGACGCAATTTCTGGCGCACGCTGGAGCACGTGCCCGCCCTGGTGCATGCCGGCGCAATAATTCCCCTTTCCGAGCACCTGTTTGAGGGCGGCGTCCCCGTCGATCAGTCTCAGGCGCCCACCGAACTCACCCTGGCATTTGCGGTGCCGCGCACCGGCCAGGGAACCTACTGCTCCACCTACGTGGAAGATGCGCCGGGAAGTCAGGATTCGCCCTCGCCGGAGCCGGCCCAAGCGAAGTTGCGGGCCACCTGGAAGTGGGAAGGTAATAACTTCTGTCTTCACTTACAAGGCGAGGGCGACCGCCTCCCCAAGCGGGTGCGGCTGCAACTTCTTGGAGCCGATGCTGCGGGCGATGCCGAATCGCTGCTAGAGCTGGGTGAAGTGGACCTGGGAAGCCTAGATAGGCGCCTTGAGCTACCTCTTACTGAATTGGACTGGCAGGGCCGCGTGTTCGAATTAATCGACCAGGCCGAAATTTCCTACCCGCTCAAGTCCGATCTGGGACGGGCCGCTAATATGGGTGACGACTTGGCGTTAGAGGCGCTCGCGGGGCCATCCTCGCTGGTAGGGGCGCTGCGGGAGGTGCTGCGAAACCGCTAGAAGACGCCCCTGGGAGGCGGGGTCGCCCTCGATTTTCTGCACCCGCGTATTACGAGGGCGAAACCCTGCAACCAGAGACAACGCCGCAAAATGATCAAAATGCGGACAAGCTGTTCAGGAAATGGACGCTGGTCTTAGGCTGAGTTCACCCAATCTAACTCGAAAAGAAGGTAGACGTGGCTGAAACTAAGTCAAAATCTAATGCCCGCGGCGCATGGTCCGGGCAACTGGGTTTCATCCTAGCTGCAGTCGGGTCCGCAATCGGCCTCGGCAACATTTGGCGATTCCCAGGAGTAGCATACGAAAACGGCGGCGGAGCGTTCATCGTTCCCTACCTGTGCGCACTACTAGCCATCGGCCTACCTATCTTGCTACTTGACTACGCGATCGGCCACCGCTTCCACGGCACCCCGCCGCTAGCATTCCGCCGCATCAACAAAAAGGCCGAATTCATCGGCTGGTGGCACGTGGGTGTTTGCTTCGTCATCATGACCTACTACGCCGTAATCCTGGCCTGGTCCTTCCGCTACATCTTCTTCGCCGTCACCAACGCGTGGGGCGACGATCCGCAGAAGTTCTTCTTCACGAAGTTCCTGGAAACCTCCAGCCAGACCGCCGTCATCGGCTCCCCGGTCTGGGGCGTAATGATCCCGCTGGCACTCATGTGGGTGGCAGTGGTAGGCATCATCGCCCTCGGCGTGCAAAAGGGCGTCGAGCGCGCAAACAAGATCTTCATTCCGCTGCTGGTAGTGGTCTTCGCCGCCCTGGTAGTGCGCTCGTTGCTGCTGCCCGGAGCCATGGAAGGGCTAAACTCCTTCTTCACTCCCGACTGGTCTGCGATCGCCAAGCCGAAGGTGTGGATGGCCGCGTTCGCACAAATCTTCTTCTCCATGTCGGCGGGCTTCGGCATCATGCTGACCTACGCCTCCTACCTGCGCCGCAAATCGAACCTGACGGGCACCGCCCTTGTAGCGGGATTCGCGAACTCCTCGTTCGAAATCCTGGCCGGAATCGGCGTGTTCTCCGCCCTCGGTTTCATGGCTTACCAGCAGGGCATGCAGGTGTCTGACCTGGAAGGCCTGTCCGGCATTTCCCTGGCGTTCATCACCTTCCCGAAGATCATTTCAATGATGCCCGGCGGCGCCTTCTTCGGCATCCTGTTCTTCGTTTCTTTGACGTTGGCGGGCGTAACCTCGCTGCTGTCGCTGGTACAGGTTGTCTCTGGCGCTTTTGCCGACAAGTTCGGCTGGCCCGTAAAGCGCGCGGCAATCATGCTTGGCTCCGTAGCCGGCGTGATCTCGCTGTTGCTGTACGGCACCACCTCGGGCATGGGCGCCGTGGACACTGTGGACGCGTTCATCAACTCGGTCGGCGTCGTCTTCGCAACCATCCTCATGGCCGTTGCTGTGTCGTGGGTCTGGCCCAAGCTGAAGCCACTGCGCGACCACCTGAACGTGCTGTCTACCGTGCACGTGGGACGCTGGTGGACCTGGATGGTCAGCCTGTTCATCCCGCTCTTCCTAGGCATCATGCTGATGCTGTCCATAAAGGACTACCTGCTCGAAGGCTACGGGGAATACCCCACCTGGTACGTGGCCGCCTTCGGCTGGGGGTGCGTGGCACTGTGCGCAGTATTTGCCGTCGTGTTCCCGCTGGTGAAGTGGCGGGACGAAGAATCGCTCGAGGGCGAACACGACCTGAGTGACGTCGACTGGATTAAGGAGGCCCAGCAGTGACCGGAGCAGCAATCATCCTGATGTTGGTAACCATCCTTATCGTGTGGGGTGGACTAATCGGATCCGTAGTGGCATTGCACTACATGTCCACGCCATACGAAAGGGCGGAAAAGATAGTGGCTAATACGCCCTCGACGGGCATAAGTAAGCCTCAGTAGTTACTGCTGTGTGCTACTTCCTTCGGGCTCGCTTTGGACATCTGTTCCGGGGCGGGCCCGAAAGTCTGCTCGGGAGGCCCTCACTTCGCGGATGATGAGGCCGGCCATCAAGATGGCGATGCCGTTGTAGGAAGTGAAAAACATGATCGCGCAGTTCCATAGGCCCTGTACGAAGTAGTCGAGGGGGTCGGAGTAGGCGGTCATGTGCGATGACACGTAGGTGCCGAACATGTCTGTTAAGATCCATCCGATCAGGATTACCATCCCCAGTCGGATGAGCCACTTATCCAGGTTTTGTTGCACGCCTACCTCTTCTGTTAGCCAGTTATATGGCAAGTGTACAGGCGAAAAAACAAAATTGAATTGTTATAGTTCCCGTTCAGGGCCTAAACATTAGGAAAATATAATGTTTTTGGCTATTCCATGCGGCAAAGAGTGCGCTAGTCTTATGCGCGGAGGCCCCAATTGCAATTACTTCGCCGCATCGCACTGACCCTTTTAGCGGTCACTGTTGTCGCTCTAGCCGGCTACGTAATAACTGACGTGTTGGCTGATCCGGGTAGCTTTGCCTGTAAAGTGGGCGGGCTGGCCCGCCGCTGGGCCCAATTCACCGGTTTTGCCTCACTGGTGGCGTGCGGTTTTTGGATTATTGGGCTGGCAGCGCGCAGCCAGGAACACTAACTACTTGCGCCTGCGGGTGCCGAAAATCGACCTGGTGATTTCGCGGCCCAAAGTGCGTCCAGCCGAGCGCAGCACGTTCGTCAGCACCGATTCCATGTCTTTGCTGCGTTTGGCTCGGGCTTTTTCTGCTTCCTTTTGAGCCCGTTCAGCATCTTTTTGGGCCTGCTTGGCAGCTTTTTCGGCCTCCTTGTCAGCGGCCTCCTTTTGGGCTTTAGCTTCGGTTTCCGCCTGTGCCTTCTGGGCGCGCTCGGCTAGCTCTTCGGTGGCCGAATGCGGGTCCATTGCGGTCGCGTACTTTTGTGCCAGTGCAGAGGCCGCTAGTTCCTTCACCTTTTCTGGGCTGGCCTGCCCCATCACCGAGGCGGGCGCCCATACCGAAAATGGGGCTACCGGGGTGGGCCTGCCCTTCGGGTCGAGGACGGTCACGACGGCCTCGCCGGTACCCAGATTGGTCAGCACTTCTGCCAGGTCCAGGCTGGTTTCTGGGAAAGTCTTTACGGTCTGCTTGAGCGCCTTCTGGTCTTGTGGGGTGGCCGCCCTCAGCCCATGCTGGATGCGGGAGCCGAGCTGTGCTAGCACGTCCGCTGGAATATCGTTGGGAGACTGGGTGACGAAGACGACCGAGACGCCTTTCGACCGGATCAGCCGCACCGTGTGCACCACCTGGCGCACGAATTCTTTGGTGGCGTCGGTAAATAGCAGGTGAGCCTCATCGAAAACAAAGGTCAGGTGGGGTTTGTCGACGTCGCCCACTTCGGGCAAAGTTTGGAATAGTTGCGCTAGCAGCCACATGATGAGGGCGGAGATGAGCGCGGGCCGGGTGGACATGTCGCCGACCTCAAGCAAAGAAATGACGCCCCGTTCGCCCTGCTTGGCCAGCAGGTCGGCCGTGTCAAAGCTGGGCTCGCCAAAGAACTTGTCGCCACCTTGCGATTCCAACGCGCTGAGCGTGCGCAGGATGACCCCTGCCGTAGCGGGACCAACCCCGCCGATGGTGGCCAGTTCGGCCTTGCCCTCTTTAGAGGTTAGGAACGTGATGACCGAGCGGAGGTCGCCCAGGTCTACCAGGTCTAACCCGTTGGAGTCGGCCCAACTGAAGATGAGCTGTAAGGCTTGCTCCTGCGTCGTGTTCAGCTGCAATGCGCGGGCCAACAGGAGTGGCCCAAAGTCGGTGACACGAGTTCGCACCAAGGCGCCCGGAACGGGAGCTTCTGCGCCGGAAGGGGTAAGTAGTTGGACGGGGAAAGCGTCGCCCTTCCACTCTTGTCCGTTGGCGCTGGTGCGCTGCGTTAGCTTGTCTGAGGCCTGCCCCGCCTCGGCCAGGCCGGTAAGATCGCCCTTCACATCTACCAATACGGCGGGGCAGCCGGCGCTAGAGAGCCCTTCGGCCAGCAGCTGCAACGTGCGTGTCTTGCCCGTGCCCGTAGCGCCCGCAACAAGCAGGTGACGGTTCATGATCGAAAGCGGCAGTTTGGCGGTTACGCCGGGGGTGGGGGTGTCGCCCTCAAGAAGAGTGCCCAGAGTAATGGTCTGTAGGTCATCCGTAAACGAGTAGCCGGCCTTGATGGTCTGTGCCAGCTCCGAAGATTCTTGGGTGGCTTCCGCTGGCGCCTCAGGCTGATCCGATTCGGGCTGTTCAGGCGCTGGCGTCTGGGACTGATCCGAATCTTCCTTGGGTGCCGGAGAAGTGCTTGCTTGGGCGGCGGCTGCGCGGGCTTCGGCGGCCTCAGCTTTGAGGCGAGCTGCTTCGGCTTTTGCCTCTGCGGCTTCTGCGCGGGCGGCGGCTAGTTGGGCTTGTAGTTCCTCGGGGCTTTCATTTGCACTCACACTGGAAAGCATAGTGGATAAAACGCTGTGGCTGTGGGCTAATATCGCCGCTAGCACCGACACGTGTGGGTGGGTGCTAGCGGCGAGCGGAAAGTCATGCAGCGCGCACTTCCGGCCTCGGATCAGGTTCTCCGGTGATCCGGTTGCGCAGATCGCGACGGACAATCTCTATGGACCACAGCCAGACAATGTGTCCGAAGAATTCCGAGAAGTGCTCTGCAAAAGGCTGATTCCAAGGCGCGGGAACAATACCGAGGGCGGGCATTAGTAGAACGTGGAACAGCACGTAGACCACAATGCCGAAGGCTGCGCCCTGCCACAGGGTGACCTTCGTGTTCACTTCTGCTAGCAGGCAGTAGAGCACCGCGAAGAAGATCGCGAACGAGAAGTGAATCAGGAACGAGTAGATGGGCAACGCATTGCCGTTGTAAGTGACGGAAGTATGCGACGCTTCGGGGGACATACCCAACATTTCCAGGGTGGATTGGGGCGGGTTAGTCGCATTGCGTTCTGGAGTGCGCGGAGGGAAGGGAACCTCCCAGCCGAATTTCACGATTGCCGAGAAGAAACCGCCAATGATGCCTACGAGGGCGGCAACTTTGTAGTTGCGTTGGGCGGGATTAGTGGTGATCATTAGTCCTCACTCTATTTTGGTGAGCAAGAGCGCAGTGAGTGACTTTCAAATGCGGCGAGCGCTCGTCGCATCCCGAGCGACAGCGCTGCAGTCCTTGCGGCTCGGCGAACTGCCGGGTCGCAGGTGATCATATCCTTTGTTTGGTTTGGGCAGCTAATACAAACGAGGACGCAATTACTGCCAATCCGGCGAAGGGAAGGGCCCACAGGCTTACTCGGACGCCGAAGATGTCGACGATTTTGCCGATTAGTGGGGGAGAGGCAAGGAAGGCGACGCGCATTAGCCAAGCTAATACGGCAAGTCCGGTACCTGGACGCAGGCCGGGAATGTCGTCTGCCGCGTTCATTGCGATCGGCACTATGGTTGCCGATCCGAAACCTGCCAGTGCCAGTCCGGTAACCGTGGTGAAGGCAGAGGGGAAAAGCATGGACGCGAACATGCC
This sequence comes from Actinomyces sp. UMB0138, assembly GCF_002849225.1. Lineage (GTDB taxonomy): Bacteria > Bacillota > Negativicutes > Veillonellales > Veillonellaceae > Veillonella > Veillonella parvula_H. Next base: position 106,250 of record NZ_PKMC01000002.1, on the reverse strand, counting down.
TACGGTGATTAGTAGCCCGCCGAGGCCGATCACGGTGCGCGGCCCCCAGTTGTCGATCATGCGGTCGCCAACCATGCGGCCAATTAGCTGGGCGGCGAACGCGGCCACGTATGCGCTCCCTGCCAACGCGGCGGAAATGCCAAGGAAATCGCGCATGTATAGGGTGGCCCAGGCCTGGGCGTTGTCCTCTACCAGGGCGCCTGCGATTGATAGGAAAATCAGTGCGGCCAAGGCCAGGATGGGGGATATGCGGATGGTATGCACTGCCGCTGCGTTCGCTTCCTCTTCCGCATTTTGCCCCTCCGGTCCGGGAAGGGTGTACCTGAGCGCCACCTGTCCTAGCAGCGCGAATAGGCCACCGGCTAGCAGCATGTGCCACCCGATTGGCAGCCCCACGGCAATGGCCACGGATGCCAGTAGCCCGCCTGCAACAACACCACCGGACCAGGCGGCATGGAAGGAATTGATGATTGAGCGGCCGTACCGTTTTTGTACTCGTAACCCGTGCGCGTTCTGGCCCACATCCACGTTGGCATCGCAGAAGCCGCAGGCGAAGAAGCTGGCAGCGAAGGCCGCATACCCTATGCCGATGCCTAGCCACCCGGCCTCGCTAAATGACACTAAGAACCCGGCTAGAGCGAACAGGACCCCTAAAATGGCGGTTCCGGAGGCAGCAACCCGCGCCGAGCCCCATTTGCGAATTGCCCAGGCAGTAATGGCTCCCCCGCACATGCCGCCCAGGGGAAATAGGGCGACCGTGAGCCCGTAGGTGGAACCGCTCAGCTCGAAAACGTCTTTTATGGCCGGGTAGCGGGGTACCATGCCCGCCATCAGCGCTCCATTGGTAAAGAAGAGGGCGGTTACTGCCGCCCTTGCTTGTCGTGTTTGTGCTGTTACTTGTTGCATTATGCTCCTGGGCCGCTCTTGGCCTTGGTGAGGGTTCCTCGATCTATCAAAAGAGGTGGGTACATTTTTGAGCGCACCGCCTTGTGCGGGGCCAGTGCGAGGCGAATAGTGTGCGCCCCCATTTCCTTTCGAGGCCCGGACACCTCGGTAAACATGGGGGGAATATAGGGGTGGAATCGGGCCTCGCCGCCCAGAGCGATTACCGAATAATCAACCCCTAGGGCAAGGCCGCGATCCTTTAGGACGGTTACCGCAACGGCTGCTAACTCCCCGTTTTCGGCAAGTAGCAGCGTGGGCGCATCCGGCTGGCATAAGCAGTCGGCCACGTCCAGGGCGTAGCTCGGGTGAGTGGGGACGCACATTTCGCGCACGCTGATCCCGCTTGCCCGGCAGGCAGCAATGGCGGAAGTAGCAATGGTGCGGCCGGTGCGGGGCACCGAACCGTCCGTGGCCACGTCGCGCGTGAGTAGCAAGGCGTTGCGGTGGCCGTATTTTGCCCCTTTGGCTACGGCCATTCTTCCCACCGCCGCGAAGTCAGATTCGACGTAGGGCAACCCTCCGCGGCGTCCCGTCAGCCCCAGCATTACGCCCGGGAAATGCTCTTCCAACATGACCTGTTCGCGCCAGTCATCCGTGGACACGTCCATCAGAATCATTGTGTCTACCACGCGCGAGCGCAGGAATCGCCTAAAGGCTTCACTGTCCGAGCCAGTTAGGAACGGCAGCACCAGCGAAGCGCCAACCTTCTGCACCTCCGAGTGCATTCCCGCCATGTATTCGGTGGCAATGGAATCCACCCCATACACTGCCGGAATTGTGTGCAGGCCGATCGTGCGCACAGACCGCGACGCCAGCGCACTGGCAGTGGCATTGGGGACATACCCTAACGCCTCGATGGTGGCTAGGACGCGCTCGCGGGTGGCCGCCGAGGTGGGGCGGCGTCCGGAAAGTACGTAGGAAACGGTAGAGGGCGACACCCCGGCCGCGCGAGCCACGTCCTGCCTGGTGACCATTGGTGTCGCCCTCTTTTCCGCTACTTCAGGTGTACCCAGATGGCGCTGTCGCGCTCCAGGTGTACCTTGCCGTCTTCGACAGTGGCGCCCTTGGTGGCCACCACTGCTTCGCCCTCGATGTCAAGGGCGGCGTCCTCTCCCAGGTTCAGTGCCACTAGTACCTGCCCGTTGGTAAAGGCCAGCACGTCCTTAGGCGAGTCGACCCACTGCAGGTCGCCCGTGCCCATGGAAAATGCCCTGCGCTGGGACAGGAGGTGACGGTAGTGCGCCAGCGGCGAGGCCGAATCCTGCTCCTGCAGGTCGGCTGCCAACTCTGCCCACAATTCCGGCTGCGGCAACCACGGGGTGCCGGTGCCGAAACCGTAGTTCTTGGCGTCGTGAACCCACGGCAGCGGGATGCGGCAGCCGTCGCGGCCGGGAACGCGCTTGCCGGTACGGAACCAGGTGGGATCCTGGCGGGCATCGTCATCCAGGGTGGTGTGCTCGGGAAGACCCAGTTCTTCACCCTGGTAGATGTAGGCGCCGCCGGGCAGGCCCATCATGAACGTGGTGGCCGCGAGCGCGCGGCGGAGGCCTAGTTCGCGATCCGGCTGCGGATCCGAGGCGCTGATGCCCGACTCGGTGTCGTAGCCCGCCTCGTAGCCCAGCCTGGTCGCGTGCCGGACTACGTCATGGTTGGACAGTACCCAGGTGACGGGCGCGCCGACCTTGCCAAATTCGGTGCGGGTGGTGTCGATGACCTGCCGCAGTTCTGCCGCCTGCCACGGAGCCTTCAGGTAGGCGAAGTTGAATGCCTGGCTCATTTCGTCTTCGCGCACGTACTTAGCGGTACGCGACAGTGGGTCCACCCACGCTTCGGCCACCAGCATGCGGTCGCGGCCGAATTCGTCCAATACCTTGCGCCACTCGCGGTAGATCTCGTGGACCCCGTCCTGGTCGTAGTAGGGTTCCACGTTCTTGCCGCTAGTTTTTTCCGGATTCCAGCGATCCGGTCCGATCGTGTCGTCGGGCAGTCCTTCGGCCTTTACGAGGCCGTGGGCCACGTCTACGCGGAAACCGTCGGTACCCTTCTCGCACCAGAACCGGAGGTAGTCCCTAAATAGTTCGTGTACCTGCGGGTTCTTCCAGTTGAAGTCCGGCTGTTCCGGATCGAACAGGTGCAGGTACCACCAGCCGCGGTCTTCTTCCTTGCCAGTGCGCAGGTCCACCTTGGACCAGGCGGGTCCGCCAAACATGGAGCCCCAGTTGTTGGGCGCCCCGTCCTCGCTGTAACGGAAGATGTAGCGGTCGCGTTCGGGCGAGTTCGGCCCGGCAGCTAGTGCCTCCTTGAACCACTTGTGGTCCGAGGACGAATGGTTCGGCACCACGTCGATGATCACCTTTATGCCCAGGGCGTGGGCGCGAGAGACCAACTTGTCGTAGTCGGCAAGGGTGCCGTAGTCCGGGTTGATGTCGAAGTAGTCCGCAACGTCGTAGCCGGCATCTGCCTGCGGCGAGGGGTAGAACGGCGATATCCAGATCGCATCTACCCCCAGTTTGGCCAGGTAGTCGAGCTTCGAAATGATGCCAGGCAGATCCCCCAGGCCGTCTGCTCCCGAGTCCGCGAAGGACCGCGGGTAGACCTGGTAGATTACTGCGCTGCGCCACCACTGATCCATGTCTGGGCGCATAGTGGTATCGGTCAAGATTCCCCTCCTAGGTTCTTATTGCTTGACGCCGCCGGCGGCGAGGCCGGCTACGATTCGGCGTTGGAATAGCAGTACAAGGATCACTAGCGGGATCGTGACGATCACGCCTGCCGCCATCTGTGATCCGAACGGGGTCTCAAAACCGCTGACCCCGCCAAATTTGGAGATAGCCACTGGGGCTGTTTGCATTTCGGGCTTGTTGATCATCGTAACGGCGATCAGGAATTCATTCCAGGTGTTGATGAAGACGATGATCGCGGTGGTGAACACGCCGGGGGCGGCAATGGGCAGGATGACTCGGCGGAATGCCTGCCCGGGAGTGCACCCGTCTACCATTGCGGCCTGCTCTAGTTCGCGCGGCATCTGCTTGAAGAAGCTGGTCAGATTCCACACTGCCAGAGGCAAAGCGAAGGACAGGTCGGGCAGGATCATGGCCTGGTAAGTGTTGATCCATCCCCATGCGGTGAACAGTTTTAGCAGCGGCACCACGATGGCCACTAGTGGGAACATCGAGGTGGCAATCACGATTGTCAAAATGATTGATTTTCCAGGAAATTCCAGTCGCGCCAGGGCGTATGCGGTGATGGTCGCGATGACTAGGGCTAGCACGGTGGTTAGTCCTGCCACCAGGACCGAGTTCAGCAGCGACCTGCCGAATTGGCGCGACGGGTCGAATACCTGCGTGTAGTTTTCCATGCTGAGCGTCTTCGGCCACAGGGTCGTGTCGAAGATGTCTTTAGTGGGGCGCAGCGAGGAAACGATCATCCAGTAGAAGGGCGCCAGACAGAAGATGACGATGGCGGCGATCCCGATCCACGAGGACGTGTTGGTCAGTCCCGCTTTTAGCTTTGAGTCCTTCATCGGGCCTGCTCCTTCCCGGAAGTGTTGGCAGCTCTGGTAACGGTGCTACCTTTTTGGGCCGCGCTAATTTCGGCTGGCCTGGTCGAGGTGACCGGCTTTTTCGACCTCTTGAAGAATTGCGATAGTCGCAGTTTGGAACCGGAGTTTGGTTCGTCTACCAGTTCGGCACCCAGTACCTTGACGAAGGCGAAGGCGATCATGAACACGTAGATGAACAGCACCACCGCGTAGGCCGCTGCGCTGCCGTAGCGCAGGTTCGAGGCGTCGTCTTGCACCAGCATCGACAGGGTTTCTACCGAAGCTTTGCGAGGACCAATCAAAATGTAGGGAAGGTCGAACATGCGCAGCGCGTCGAGCATGCGGAACAGGACCGCTACGACGAGGGCGGGTTTCACTAGCGGCAGCGTAATGGTCATGAACCTGCGCCAGGCGCCCGCGCCGTCAATCTTGGCGGCCTCGTAGACGTCATCGGGGATGACCTGTAGCCCCGCAAGCGTTAGCAGCCCAATGAAGGGGGCTGTCTTCCAGGTGTCCGCGATGATGATCGCAAACTTTGCCGGCCAGTCCGAGGTTGCCCACAGGATTTGAGTGTTGAACAGGGCGTTTGCGGCGCCGTGCGCGTCAAAGATCCACTTCCACAGCACTGCGGAAACGGCGGTAGGAATGGCCCAGGGGACCAAGATTGCGGCACGCACTAGGCCGCGCCCCTTCATGGCCTTGTGCATGATCAAGGCCATTGCCACGCCCAACACGGTTTCGATCGCTACCGTGACGGTGGCGAAGAAAGTGGTGTTCCAGAAGGCATTCCAGAAGCGAGAACCGGTGTCGCCGCGGAAGATGTTGACATAGTTTTCCAAGCCGACGAACGGTTCGCTGTCGCGGACGAAGCCCGTGGATGGGTCAATGCCGCGAAAGCCCCACAGGGATTGGTAGAGGGCGGAAATGGTGGGGAACAAGATGACTATGGCAATGACGATGATGGTGGGGGAAACCAGCCATCCGGCTAGTTTCGCCTGCGCCTTCCCCGAATCGGTCAATGCCAGTGATTTAGATTTTGCCATGGCAGTTTCCTTTACTTCCCCGAGGTCATTTTGGTTAGCTTCTTTGCCAACCCGTCCAGGGCCGGACCCGTTTCGGTTTCACCTTTCAGCACCGGGAATACGGAGTCCTGAATGGTGGTGGAAACATCCCCGTAGTTGTAAACCTGCGGGCGGGGCACTGCGCTCTCGATGGATTTCTTCAGTGACGGCAGGTAGGGGAATTGTTTGATAAAGCTCGGGTCGTCGTAGAGCGACGTGTAAATAGGAGCCAAAGTGGTTTCGGTTAGGAGCCGCTTCTGGATGGGCTCCGAGGTGTACCACTTGATGAAGTCCAAGGCAGTGGCCTTGTTCTTACAGTAGGAAGAGATGGCTGCGTTATGCCCGCCTAGAGAGGAGGTGCCGCCCTCGGGCTTGTCTGCGGTAAAGCCAGGCATGGGGGCAACGCCCATCTTGTCGCCCAGCTTCTCCTTGCTGAGGGCGTATTGGTACGGCCAGTTGCGGTAGTACAGGACGCGCTCTGATTCGAAGGCGTTGCGGCCTTCTTCTTCCTTGTAAGTTAGTGATTCTTTGGGAATGAAGCCGCTCTTGAAACCGTCGGCAAGAACTTTTAGCCCCCTCTTCGCTTCGGGGGAGTCGACCTTGACCTTGCCGTCCTTGTCAACCGTCTGGCCGCCGAAGGCGTGAATGGCCTCGTCCGCATTTACGGTTAGGCCTTCGTATTTGGCGAATTGGCCGGCGTAGCAGCCGATGTCTTTGTGGCCGGGAAGAGCGCGGACTGCCTTGCAGCCTTTCTTCATGTCATCCCAGGTCTTGGGGGCTTCGGTAATGCCCGCCTTTTGCAGGAGGTCTTTGCGGTAGTACAAGATGCCGCCATCGGAACCGTGCGGCATAGCGAAGAGCTGATCGCGGTACATGCCGGTCTGCCACACCGGCGGGAGGATCTTGTCCTTAGGGAATTGGTCTTCGGGCAGCGGCAGAATCCACCGGTAGGCAGCAAATTCCGCCATCCACACGTTATCTAGAGACAGTACGCAGAAGGAATCGGACTTGGTCTGCGCGTTTTGCACCATCGAATTGCGTTGCTGATCCGCCTCGGAGGACAGCTCGATCATGGTCACACGCTCTTTGGGGTGGGCCTTATTCCAGTCCTCGAGCATCGGCGCTAGTTTGCCGGAGTTGTCTTTGCCCTGCACGTATGTGATGGGGCCTCGGCCTTCGATCTTTCCTGATTTGATGTCCTCTTCACTTACCGTATTGCCGCCGCACGCTGTAAGTGCGAGTGCAGCGCAAGCGGCCAAAGCGCCAAGTGAGAGCGCTTTTGTCTTCATCTCCGCGTAACTCCTTTGTTAATCGGAACGGGGTGTCACGCGCCTTCTCGACGCGCGTCGACCACTCCAGTGTAGCCCTACAAGTATGGATGTTGTAAAGCCCAGAAAGGGATTTACCTTAGTTTTTCTATTGCGGCTACTTTTTCTTGTTTTTCATTGCCGAGCTAGCCCGCTCGGCCATCTTCTTCGCGAACTTACTGGTGGAAGTAAAGGCTTTCTTGGTTGCCTTAGCAGCCGAAGAGCCCGCCCTCTTCGCGCCTTTACCTATAGAACGGCCCGCCTTTGTTGCGCCCTGCCTGCCTTTAGTGCCACCTTGGCGCAATAGTTGCTTCGCTTTGTCGAGGGCGGCGATAATCTTGGGCCTGGTAGGAATCCAGAATGCGCGCCACCGCTGCTGAATCTTCTTGAAGGAGTCGGGCCGTCCCAGAGCTCTGGAAGTGCCCAGAGCGGAAAGCAGCACCAGCGCGGTCAGGGCCCAGATGACTACCTGTGACAGCGAAAAGCCGGCATTGTCGCGCCCTTCAACAGTGAAACCGGTATTGAGCACGCGCGGGTTAGTCCAGGTGACGGTGTTGCCGTCTGCCTTCGCCCCGTAAGACCCGGAAATGTCGGTGACCGGCCCGGGGAAGGTGATCGAGAATTTGAATTGCGCGCCCTCGACAATGCTGGAGTAAGAAGGATCCCCCGGCAAGGACACGCGGTAGCGGCCGCTGTAGTGCGTAATGGTTACGAAGGGCGAACCAGAGTTAGCGATCGGCTGCGGTTTGGTGAAGTCGATGACGCAGTTGATCTCTTGTTTGGTGGACTTGTCTTCCACGCGCGTCTGCCCCTGACCGCCCGCTTGCAACAGCAGATTCTTTAGCGAAGTGCACGTCAGCTGACTGCCGGCCTCGACAGGCACCGCCAACGTGGAGTGCATCGTGTACGTCTGATCCGGGTAGATCTGCAGCGAAGTATCCGATTCGCACCCGGTCAGGACAACGGCACAAAGGCACAGCAATAGCGCGAGCAGGCCGAAGCGGGGGCGGGCGGAATCAGTTCTCATGCACTAAGCGTTCCACATTTTCCGCGCCTGCGGTTAATAGGATGGGCGCGCACAACCGGGCCACGCCCAGTTTGTGCCGGCAACAGGCGGCAAAGAAAAGTGGCTCTACCTGGGAAAGGTGTAATGGCAGCCGAAAGTGTTTAGTCTTCTAAGCGGACCGAAAGCCTAATATTCGGGCGCAATAACTCCGATTCGGAAGTACATAGTTATGCAGCAGACCCCGCACATCAACCCCACAGGACCAATAGCGAACACGGTACTAATGCCAGGCGACCCCCTGCGCGCAAAATTTATTGCCGAAACCTATTTGCGTGACGTAGTCCAATTCAACGCGGTGCGCGGGATGCTGGGCTTTACCGGCACGTACGAGGGAGCTCAGATTTCCGTGATGGGTTCTGGCATGGGCATCCCTTCCATCAGCCTGTACGCCCACGAACTGATCCACTTCTTTGGGGTGCGCAACATTATCCGGGTAGGTTCTTGTGGCGCTTTGCAGCCCGACCTGGACTTATACGATGTGGTGGTGGCGTCCTCGGCTTCGACTGATTCAAACTTCATCAACCAGTTCGACTTGCCGGGCACCTACGCCCCCACCGCTTCTTGGGATTTGCTCGAGGGCGTATACAAGGAATCGCAGCGCCAAGACACCCCGATTCACGTGGGTAATATCTTGTCCTCGGACGTGTTCTACAACTTCGACCAGACCGTGAATGAGCGGTGGGCCAAGATGGGCGTGCTCGCCGTGGAAATGGAATCTGCCGGCCTGTATTCGGTAGCCGCCGAGGCCGGAGCTAACGCCCTCGGTATATTTACCGTCTCGGACAACATAGTTACGGACGCACACACCAGTGCCCAGGAACGCCAGGAGGCCTTCACCAAGATGATCGAACTGACCCTGCCCGTAGCAGCCAAGGAGGCCGACAAGTGACTGCGGCAACTAAGAGCGCAAAACTAAAGAGGTCGCCCTCGCCGGAGGCTGCGGTGCCGATCATGCTGTTCACGTTCGTGTTCAGCCTGATCATTGACAATGGTTTCAAGTTCATGACGGCATCGATGGGCCAGGCGCTGCACCTGAGCCTGAATCAGGTGTCGCTGCAAGCATCCTTGGCGGGCATCCTGATCGGTATCGGCGCCGTTGTCTACGCGGCGCTGTCAGACTTCGTGCCCGTCCGCACCCTGATGTTGGCGGGCATTACGCTGGCTATCGTGGGGTCCCTCCTGGGATTCCTAGGGCAGGCTTCGTGGCCGCTCGTGCTGCTGGGACGCATCGTGCAGACTGCGGGCCTGGCTGCGGCGGAAACGCTGTACGTCATCTACGTGACGAAGCAGCTGAGTGAGGCGCAGCAGAAAACCTACCTTGGTTTCTCGACTGCCGCGTTCCAGGCATCTACCCTCTTTGGGGCGCTGGCCAGCGGTTTCATGGCCACCTACGTGTCCTGGACTGCCATGTTTGCAATACCGCTGATCCTGGTGTTCGCCATTCCGATCATTTTGCGTACCGTCCCCGCAGACGAAGAACTGCAAACCGGCAAGGTGGACTGGATTGGCCTGGCACTGATCGCCATCTTCGCCTCCTCGCTGATCATGTTCATGCAGGAGTTCAAGATCGTCTGGCTGGCACCCACTCTTCTAGGCATCGTCCTGTTTGCCCTGCACGTAGCCAAGTCGCCCTCGGCGCTAGTGCACCCCCGCTTCTTCCGGAACGGGCGCTACATCTGGGCGCTGGTGTTCGTGTTCATCGTCTACTCGGTGCAGCTCGGCTTCATCGTGTTGTTCCCCGCCATCGCACAGCAGGTGCACGGGTACAAGGCGGCGGGCGCGTCCCTGCTGCTAGCGCCCGGCTATGTTGGCGCCATCCTGGTGGGGGTGGCCTCCGGCAAGATCGGCCAGCTGCTGTCTACCCGCAAAGCGATCTACACTGCGGCCGCCTCGATTGTGATTGCGCTGCTGCTCATGGGCTTCTTCATGAAGGCATCCCCGGCAGTGTTCGTCGTGTCCTCGCTGCTGTTCGCGTGCGGCTACGCCCTGATGTATGCCCCGCTGCTGTCGTCTGCGCTGGCAAAGATTCCCGGCGAACAATCTGGCATTGCCGTTGGCTTCTACAACTTGACTGTGAACATCGCTATTCCGCTGGGCATTGCCTACAGCGCGAAGCTGGCCGACCTGCACCTGGAGCTTCCCGGGGAGCTCGGGAGCACGGGCGGATACGCTGCAGTCATGTTTATCCTGGCTGCGATAGCCCTGGTCGGTGCCATCATCTACGTGGTTGCCGATACGAACATGGCTCGAATTGAAAAGCGGAACCGGCAGCGCCGGACCCTACAGGAGGAAAAGTGAAACGTTCGGAATTAGCTCGCATGATCGATCACACCCTGCTGAAGCCTGAAGCAACCCCCGCGGACTTCGAGGCTCTAGGCAGGGAGGCCGCCCAGCTGGGCACCTATTCCGTGTGCGTTTCGCCCTCGGCGCTTCCCCTTTCTGTTCCCGAGGGCGTGCACGTGGCCACCGTCTGCGGCTTCCCCTCCGGGGCCGTAAAGCCGCAGATCAAGGCGGCAGAGGCGGCGCAGGCCGTCAGCGACGGCGCCGAAGAAGTGGACATGGTGATCAACGTGGGTGCCGCCAAGGCGGGGAACTACGCCCAGGTCGAGGACGAAATTGCGCAGGTGCGCGCTGCCATCCCCGCCGCGGTGCTGAAAGTGATCATAGAATCAGCAGCCCTAACCGACGAGCAGATCGTGGCGGTCTGTGAGGCCGCTGTAGCCGCTGGCGCTGATTTCGTAAAGACTTCTACCGGATTCCACCCAGCCGGGGGCGCTAGCGAACACGCCGTGGCACTGATAGCTCAGACTGTGGCCGGCAAGGCCGGGGTAAAAGCCTCCGGAGGCATTCGCACCGCCGAAGCAGCACAGAAAATGGTGGCCGCAGGAGCCACCCGCCTAGGCCTATCGGCGTCGGCAAAAATCCTGCAGGAAATGGCGGACTAATGCAGCTAGTAGCCAGGGCGAAACAGTGGGCACAGGCAGATCCCGACCCGGCCACCAAGGAAGAACTACTCCGGCTCATAGAGGCCGCCCAGGCTGGGGACGAAGATGCAAAAGGCCAGCTGAAGGATGCCTTTTCTGGGCCTTTGCAGTTTGGCACTGCGGGGTTGCGCGGCGCCCTCGGCCCCGGCGAATCGTGCATGAACGAAGCGGTAGTGGTGCGCGCTACCGCCGGGCTGATGGCGTGGCTGAACAGCAAAGTTGCGACACCGAAGGTAGTGATTGGGTGCGATGCGCGATACGGCTCTGCCCAATTTGCCGAAGCAGCCGCCGAGGTCGTTAGCGCGGCCGGCGGCCAAGCGCTCAAGCTGGCCCCCGCACAGCCCACGCCCATCACCGCCTTCGCCGTGCGGAAGTTGGGTGCCGACGCGGCAGTTATGGTGACTGCCTCGCACAATCCTGCCCGCGACAACGGCTACAAGGTCTACCTTGGCGGCCGAATCGCCACCGGTCCAGCTCAGGGAGTGCAGATCATTCCCCCCGCCGACGCCCAAATCGCGGAGGCCATTGCTGGTGCCAAGCCCGCGCACCAGGTGCCGCGCTCGCGGCAGGGGATAGTGGCCGTGGACGTGGCCGAAGAATACTTGCGAGCGGTGGCGACGCCCTCGCCGCAGCATGATCTAAAGATCGTGCTTACCCCCATGCACGGGGTAGGCGGCACCCTGTGCCGAAAGGCGTTGCAGCGCGCCGGCTTCGCCGACGTAACTGTGGTGGCTGCGCAGGCAGATCCCGACCCTGACTTCCCGACCGTCGCCTTCCCCAATCCGGAAGAGGACGGAGCGCTAGACCTGGCATTCGAAACCGCAACCCAGGTTGGTGCCGACCTGATCATAGCGGTAGATCCGGATGCGGATCGCTGCGCTGTTGCAATCCCTGCTGGCCAGGGGTTTAGGCAACTGTCAGGGGATGAAGCCGGAGCCCTGTTAGGAAACGCCGTTGCGGAGCAAGGAGGTAGCGGCACCCTGGCAACTTCGATCGTGTCTTCGCGTCTGCTCGGAGAGATCGCGCGCGCTAACGGGCTGAACTTCGTGCAAACTCTGACCGGCTTCAAGTGGATAGCGCGTACCCCAAACCTGCTCTACGGCTACGAAGAGGCCATCGGCCATTGCCCGGCACCTGCCCTAGTGCGCGACAAGGACGGAATTGCCACGGCGGTAGCCTTTGCAAGGCTCGCCGCCAAACAGAAAGACGCGGGCAAGACTTTGCAAGACGCGCTCGCCGAGCTAGCCCGCCGCTTCGGCCTGTACCAAACCGCGCCGCTGACCTTCCGAGTCGACTCGCTCCCAGAAATTGAGCGGGCAATGGAGCGCCTCCGCGAAAACCCGCCCGCCGCCCTCGCTGGAGCGGCAGTAAATAAGATCGAGGATCTTTCCGGCGGCACTGACACGCTGCCGCCCGCAAATGTTCTAATTTTGCAAACCGAAGCTAACGACCGGGTAGTGATCCGTCCTTCGGGCACCGAACCGAAGCTCAAGTGCTACCTGGAAGTAGTGTTGCCCGCAGGCGACGAAGTGCCCTATTTAGCCGCAAAACAGCGGCTAGAGCGGGTTCGCGCCGAGGTCAGTGCGGCCTGCGGACTGTAACCAAAAGTAGGGGTAAATTGTGACGGACGCTAACTAACTTTAAAGAAAGTTTTGCGTCGAAATAGCCTCCTTCAACGGAATGTAAAGTACAGATATTGCCGAAATGTGGGTATAGTAAGGCAAATCTGAAATTGTTCCCAATCGCGGAGGCAACATGGCGAACGTCGCCGAGTCACAGTGGAATCCCCCAGGCAAACGATTTTTCGGGCATCCCCTAGGGCTGATGCCACTATTTACCACCGAAGCATTTGAGCGGTTCAGCTACTACTCGATGCGAGCCATCCTGCTCTACTACTTGGTAGACACGCTGGCGAACGGTGGGCTGGCCCTTGACGATGCGATCGGCCAGTCGCTGGCACAGATCTATTCAGCTTCGGTGTTCCTACTGTCCGTCCTGGGCGGTTGGTTCGCAGACCGCGTGTGGGGGCCGCGCCGGTCCACCCTGTACGGCGGACTAGTCATTATTGCCGGCCACATCTGCCTGGCCATCCCATTTGCCACGATGTCCTACATAGGCATCATCCTGGTGGCCCTGGGCACCGGCCTGCTAAAGCCGAACATTTCGGCAATGGTCGGAAACCTGTACCACGACGACGATCCTAAGCGTGAGGCCGGCTTCTCGATCTTCTACATGGGCATCAACATTGGCTCATTCATCTCCTCGTTCATCGTCGCCGCCGCCCGCAACTGGGGCGGCTACCACGCAGGTTTCTCGGTGGCCGCAGTAGGCATGGCCATCGCCCTCGTCTTCTACATTCAGGGGCGCAAGTACCTGAACCCCACCGTCGATGACGTTCCCAACCCGCTATCGCAGAGTGAACGTTCCCGGCTGTGGATGCTGGTAGTAGGCATCGTTGCTGGCCTGGCCCTGGTGCTGGTTCTGGTGCACCTGGTTACCGGCAAGGACTGGTTGGTCAATGCGATCGACTCGCTAACCCTGCTGGCTCTGGCCGCACCTATCTGCTACTTCGTAGTCATGTTCCGCTCCAAGAAGGTGACTGTCGAGGAGCGCTCGCGACTGTCCGCCTTCATCCCGCTGTTCGTAGCTGCAATGCTGTTCTGGATGATCTTCGAACAGGCTGCGTCCTCGATGGCCGCATTCGCCAAAGACGACACCAACCTGGCAGTAGCCGGCATCACCATCAACCCCGAGTGGTACCAGTCCATCAACCCGATGTTCATCGTGCTGCTATCGCCCCTGTTCGCAGCCCTGTGGACCAGGGTAGGTGGCCGCGTCCCCACCGCCGTGAAATTCACGATTGGCTTGGCGCTCGCCTCCTTGTCCTTCATCTGGTTGGGTGCATGGGCCAGCGTCTATTCCGGCGGAAAATCGCCCTGGTGGGTACTCGCCTTCACCTACGTAATCCAGACTGTCGGCGAGCTGTGCCTGTCTCCCGTGGGGCTAGCAGCCACCACATTGCTGGCGCCTAGAGCGTTCAAGAGCCAGGCTATGGCACTGTGGTTCCTATCTTCGGCCTCGGGCCAGGCAATCACCGCCCAGGTGCTGCAGCATACCGGCAACCTGTCGAACACCACCGTGTTCGTTGGCACCGGCATTGTTTCCTTGGTCTTCACCCTGATCCTGGCATGCCTGACTCCGTGGATTGGACGCCACATCAACGCTGGGATGAACGAAAGCGCCGAATAGTCGGTTCCGGTAACTGAAAATATTGGCCCTCGACAGGTAAAAGCTCCTGTCGAGGGCCAATATTTATGTCGGCTCCCCGGCCAAACGGGGAAGCCCACTTTGTTTAGTGCCAGTGTCGCTTGCGGCAGTGGTGCTTCCGAAAGCCTGTGCGGCCGAAGCCCATCGGCCCTTCATGTGGGCCATCAAAACCGCGGGCACCCATGTGTGGGTGGCCGAAGCGGCCGTGGCCGCGCTCAAAATCGGTGCGAGCGCACCGCACACGCTTAGCGAACTTGGGGTCTAAATCTTCTATCTTCTGCGTAATCCGTTCCAGGTAGGAAACTAGGTCGGTCAGTTCCTCTTCGGTCAGTACGTCGAAGATCTGTTCTTCGCAAGAAGGCTGCTCTTTTTGTTCCTGGCTAGCTTTCGCGCCCTCTTCTGTCAGTGATATGTCCATTGCGCGCCGATCAGATTCTGAGGGGGTGCGTTTTAGTAGGCCTTTCGATTCCAGCTTCGAGATTAGCTCGGCGGCACCTTGTCTGGACATTCCTAGCAGGTAGGTGAGCTCCTTCTGGGTCATTGTGTCCTTCATTGCCAGAAGTGCCAAGACGCGGCCCTGACCGTGTCTTGGATCAGCCCAAGGAGCGCGTCCGTCGCCGCGCCCGCGGCGCTTGTGCATCTGCCACATAGAGATGTAGCGGAGCTTTGCAGCTACCTGACCGCGCAGATCTTCCCCGTCCGATCCGGGGAAGGGAGGATTCTCGTTCCTGTCGCCGTTAGCGTCAGGGCAGTGACGTTCTGGCGAGGTGTTGTTTTCGTTTACCATGCGAACTCCTATAAATGACAAGCACTTGACTATCAAGTACTTGCTATAAAACATACGGGCTGAAATTATGACTGTCAAGTGCTTGCCTTTTTGGGTGGCCTCGAAAACCTGAATAGCCGCATCTCGGGCATGGTTCGCTGCCCTACAAATAAAAGTCGTTCAGAAAGGATTGCCCCTGGGGTGCGGCTCTGTCGCACCCCAGGGGCAAAGGCGCACTGTATCTACCCGTCCAGTGCGCAGGGAAGGAACTAGGCGCGCAAGCCCTTCTCGATGGCGGCGCCTACTTCCTGGTCAATGTTCTTCCAGTACTTGATCACGTTAGTGAGGACGGGCTCCTTGCCCTGCCCTTCGTTCAGCATGCCGACTACGGTGTCCACCAGGTCAGCGCGCTCCTGGTCGGTGTAAATATTGCGCACCAAGTCGTGAGCCTGGCTGAAGTCGTCGTCCTCGGAATGCAAGGTGGCGGCGCTGCGGACCAGTTCTCCGTCGCTCTGCCAAGAGGCTTCGTCTACGCCTCCGGCCTGCCCCCAGTCTCGGCCATACGAATTGGGTGCGTATACCGGAGCATCCCCGGAGTCCTCGAATGCCATCTGCCCGTCGAAAGTGTAGGCGTTCGTGTCTACAACTGGGCGGTTCACCGGCAGCTGCGCGTAGTTAGTGCCAATGCGGTTGCGCTGGGCGTCCGCGTAGGCGAATGCGCGTCCCAGCAGCATCTTGTCTGGGGATAGGCCCGTGCCCGGAACAATGTTCGAGGGCGCAAATGCTGCCTGCTCGATCTGGGTGAAGAAGTTGGTCGGGTTCTGGTTCAGCGTGAACTTGCCGACCGGGATTAGCGGGTAATCCTTCTTAGAAATGGTCTTCGTAAGATCGAAGGGATTGAAGCGGTAGGTCTTCGCCTCCTCGTAAGGCATGATCTGGAAGTCTACGCGCCACGATGGGTATTCGCCCCGTTCGATGGCTTCGA
This sequence comes from Actinomyces sp. UMB0138, assembly GCF_002849225.1. GTDB lineage: Bacteria > Bacillota > Negativicutes > Veillonellales > Veillonellaceae > Veillonella > Veillonella parvula_H. The sequence continues at coordinate 90,328 of NZ_PKMC01000002.1, read as the reverse complement.
ATAGGTCCTGCCTGTGGAAGTCGGGGTCGGATCCGGCCAATTTTTCGGCCTCGTCGTTGGTCAAGTTCTGCACGCCCTGCTCGGTGTGGAAGTGCCAGCGCACCCAGAACAGTTCGCCCTCGGAATTGATCAGCGAGTAAGTGTGGGAGGAGTATCCGTTCATGTGCCGGTAGGATTTCGGAATGCCGCGTGGCCCCATAAGGTAGGACACCTGGTGGGCGCTCTCGGGGGACAGGGACCAGAAATCCCACTGCATGTTGTTGTCGCGCAAGCCCCTGTCGGGTAGGCGCTTTTGCGAGCGGATGAAGTGGGGGAACTTCAGCGGATCGCGCATGAAGAAGGTGGGAGTATTGTTGCCCACCATGTCGAAGTTACCCTCTTGCGTGTAGAACTTGAGCGAGAATCCGCGCACGTCACGCCACGTATCAGGCGATCCCATCTCGCCAGCTACAGTAGAGAAGCGAGCGAGCATCGGGGTCTTCTTCCCCTTCTGCAGGAAGTCTGCGTGAGTGTACTTCGAAACGTCCTCGGTTACCTCGAAAACGCCAAACGCCCCCGACCCTTTAGCGTGAGGGCGCCGCTCCGGAACGTTCTCGCGGTTGAAGTGAGCCAGCGACTCCACCAGGTGAACGTCGTGCAACACGATTGGGCCGTCCGGGCCCACGGTCAGCGAGTGCTCCTCGGACACTACAGGGGCACCAAAGTCCCCTGTAGGGTTCTTTTCTGGGTTCTTGGGCATGACAACTCCGTTCATTTAGTGGAATATTTTTGCTACTAAAATTTCGCCTTTAGCGACAATCTCAAACTATCTAGAATGTTCCTGTGATGCAGAACAATGCCGTGGAACACATTGTGGCCTGCACCTTTACAAACGCTGGTCGTGAACTTTTCCTTCCCTACGCAGTGGGGTTTATGCAACGACGATGGCAAGTTTTTAATGAGCGGCGCAAATCAGGGACTTCTGCCCGGTGCAAAAGTTATTTTCGTCTGCAAAGATAGAACATGTCATCGGGCGTTGACGCTGACGCCCCTTTCAAGGCTCAGGAGGCTGAACAAAGTTATGACCGTTACCGCAAAGGACATCCAGGCCGCTGCTCCGGCTAATGCACCCGAAGAAGTAGTGCAGTGGGTTGCAAAGATTGCCGAAATCACCACACCTGAATCTGTCGAGTTCTCTGACGGTTCCCAGGAAGAATGGGATCGCCTAACCTCGATGATGGTGAAGACCGGGATGCTCACCAAGCTCAATGAGGAAAAGCGCCCGAACTGCTTCCTCGCTCGTTCGCTGCCCTCCGACGTGGCTCGCGTCGAGTCGCGCACCTTCATCTGTTCGGAAAAGGAAGAGGACGCTGGCCCCACCAACCACTGGGCAGATCCGAAGGAAATGAAGGAAACCCTGATCGGTGAAAAGGGCGTCTTCCGTGGGGCTATGAAGGGCCGCACCATGTACGTGGTTCCCTTCTCGATGGGTCCGCTTGGTGGCCCAATCTCTCAGCTCGGCATCGAAATTACTGACTCGCCTTACGTAGTCTGCTCGATGCGCATCATGACCCGCATGGGTGCCAAGGCACTGGATTTGATCGCCGAAGGCAAGCCGTGGGTTCCCGCAGTTCACTCCGTTGGTGCTCCTCTGGAAGAGGGCCAGGAAGACACTGCTTGGCCTTGCAATGACGAGAAGTACATTACTCACTTCCCCGAAGCCAACGAGATCTGGTCCTACGGTTCCGGTTACGGCGGAAACGCACTGCTGGGCAAGAAGTGCTTCGCTCTGCGTATTGCGTCGACCATGGGCCGCCGCGACGGCTGGATGGCAGAGCACATGCTGGTCCTGCGCCTGACTGAAGAGGCAACTGGCAACCAGTACCACGTCACCGCCGCGTTCCCGTCGGCATGTGGCAAGACCAACCTGGCAATGCTGCAGCCGACCATCGAGGGCTACAAGGTAGAAACCGTTGGCGACGACATCGCATGGATGCGTCCGGGCCCGGATGGCCGCCTGTACGCCATCAACCCCGAGGCTGGCTTCTTCGGTGTTGCCCCCGGTACTTCTTACAAGACCAACCCGATGGCAATGGACACTGCGCGCGCCAACTCGATCTTCACCAACGTCGCACTGACCGACGATGGCGATGTTTGGTGGGAGGGCATCGACGCTGAGCTGCCCGATCACCTGATCGACTGGCAGGGCAATGACTACACGCCCGAGGACGCAAAGGCTGGCAAGAAGGCCGCACACCCGAACTCCCGTTTCACCGTGCCTGCTTCGCAGTGCCCGATCATTTGCCCCGACTGGGAAGCACCTCAGGGTGTCCCGATCGACGCAATCCTGTTCGGTGGCCGCCGCGCTACCAACGTGCCGCTAGTTGCAGAGCAGTACACCCCGGCACACGGCGTCTTCATTGGCGCAAACGTGTCCTCCGAGGTCACCGCTGCGGCAACTGACGTCAAGGCTGGTTCGCTGCGTCACGACCCGTTCGCAATGCTTCCGTTCTGTGGCTACAACATGGCCGACTACTGGGGCCACTGGCTCGAGATGCAGCAGAAGCTGGGCGACAAGTTCCCGAAGGTATACCAGGTCAACTGGTTCCGTAAGGATGAAGACGGCAAGTTCATTTGGCCAGGATACGGCGACAACTCCCGCGTTCTGGACTGGATCGTCCGCCGTGCTTCCGGCCAGGTAGATGCCATCGAGGGCGTCACCGGTCTGTACCCGAAGTTCGAGGACTTCAACCTCGAGGGCACTGGCCTAGGCAAGGAAGAATGGGACAAGATGTACACCATCGATCCCGAAGCTTGGGAAGCTGAAGCTGAAGATACTGCAAAGTACTTCGAGCAGTTTGGCGACAAGGTTCCTCAGCCCATCCTCGATGAGCTGCAGGCACTGCGCGATCGCATCGCCGCCGCCAAGAAGTAGCATCTAGTCTCCTCCAGATAGCTAGCAGAGGGGCTGGCAGGGAAACCTACCGGCCCCTCTCTATGTCCGCCCGCGCCCCGTCGGCGGGCGCGAACAAGACGTCAGAATCGCCCGGGGAGGGCGGCGTGCTCGCCCTCGGGAAAAATAGACAAGAATTTTGCTTGAAAAGAAGAGCCATAGGGAACATGCACCTTTCAACATGCGAAAACTGTGCGTAAAGGCAACAATAAGAGCGTGAGTAATGCATTCGGTACGTCCCCCTTGGCGCAGCTGTTGCCCGTAACGGCGCCAACGGTTATGTTCCGAGAAGAGCACATGGCAAAAGGTGTGGCGCCGCTCTTTGAAATTACTCGTATTGGCAAGTACATGTCGGTGGGGTTGGCCCTGCGCAAGGCGGGCGAGCTGAATGTGCTCACCACAAGAAACAAGATGATCGGGCACCTGCTGGACCTATCCACCAGGGGACAGCTATTGGATCTGGCCTGGTCCAATTTTGAATCGTTGCGCATTAGCCCAGATGGCACCCCTGAACTGCGCATCCGCGTCATTGGGCAGAAAGAAGAACGCTACCTGCGCATAGACAATGGGACGAACCTTATTTCGGCGCTGCTATGGCGCTTCCCGGTAAAGCATGTGCGCGATCTGCTGCCAAAGGTAGACATGGGCGATGGGGGCATTGTGGTAGTGCCGCAGGCAGAATCGATCGCCGTAGTGTCGGAACAGACGGCTCACATCCAACTGGCAAAGATCCTGCAGCCCTACGCCGTCAACGCGCGCCCAGCATCTACCTCGACTCCGGTGCCGCTGCGGCTGACCAACAGCGGGTGGGTGGAATACGTGCCGCCGGCCGGATCGAAGGCCCACGAGTACGCGCAAACTATTATGGAAGCACAAGAACTGCGGAACAAGCGCGGGTACGTGGATGCCTCCTACCGAGTGCACCTGCGTTAGCTGCGCCCTCTGCCAGACGGGGGCCGCGTGCCCTAACTTCAGAAAGGTATTTATAGCTAATGAGCCAGCCAGCCTCTAGAGCGTCTAACAGGCTGACCCGACTAATAGCTGTACATTCGGTACAAACCTCTGTGGGCCCCGCCGAGCTAGTCATTACCGTCACCACCAAAGATGGCGCCGTCGAGGCGCATATAGACGAGCCCGTCTCGCTACAAGACGAACTGCCCATGATGGTGCTTCGCCGTTTTTCCGAGGTCGTAGCTTGGCACCAGCCGGCAGCCGTGCGGATTTCGGCGTGCCGGGTGGCAGACGAGATCAGGTCTTACGAAGACTCATTCCCATCAATCACCCTGGTAGACGGCACTGATCCGATCGCCCGCAAACTGGGGGCTGAGGTGCGCGCGCGGGCCGCTGAGTGGGCCGGAGAGAATGCGGCCCACCTGCGCGAGCTGGCGAAAGCCCAAGCCACCCGCAAGAAGTTCGAGGACGCCCTCGTAAAACCGCTAGTAGTAGTGGCAACGGACGGTTCGGTAGGAAGAGGAAACCCGCAGGGAGCCTGGGCGTGGATTGATTCGCTTGGGGGAGGCAACGGTGACCTGTATACGGGCGACATCGTTGAGTGCGAGCTGTGGGCAATCATCCGGGCGATCCGCTCGCATCCGAACACTAGGATGCGGATCATTACCGACTCGCAGGTGTCCGTGGATCTGGTGGAAGCGCGGCTCTCGCCGCAAGCCAGGCGCGAACGGGAGCAGGGCAAGGACCCGGTGGACATGCCAGAGATCAGCCGGGATGCTTCCGCGCTGGCAGATAAGGCTGCCCGGGCAATCGAAAAACACGTGGGCGTAGTGTCTTTGGAATGGGTGCGCTCGCACGCGGCAAAGCCCCAAAATTTGGCCGAATATATGAATGAGGGCGCCGATACCGCTGCCGTGTTAGTACGGCGACGGCTCAGCGACCCTCAGCTTGCTAATAGGGAGGACGTGCGGGCTCGCGTGCGCACTGTTGCCAGTGCGACGATCGCGAACTACAGGCGTTCCCTCTAGGCCCCAACCTTGTTGGGGTCAGTGACTGGCGGCAAGGTGGACCAGGGGAAATTGATCCACTTATCGGTTTTCTTCAGCACGTAATCTGGCTTGACGATCGAGCGAGACTTCTCGTAGATGACCGCGCTGCGAACCTCAGAGACTTCAACTACTTCTTCGTCGGCAGAAACAACGCCATGCTTGGACACCAGGTCGACAACTAGCTGCAGGGTTTTACCCGAATCTGCTACGTCGTCAACTACCAGCACCTTCTTGCCACGCAGTGCTGAAGTGTCCATGAGCGGGGGAAGAACCACCGGCTCGGGAAGGGTTTCAGCAATGTCAGTGTAGAACTCTACGTTCAGGGTGCCGATCGACTTGGTGCCGAGGGCGTAGGACAGGGCGCCTGCGGGGAGCAAGCCGCCACGGGCTACTGCCACTACCAGGTCGGGCATCCATCCCGATTCGTAGATGTGTTCGGCAAGCGTGCGCATGCCGTCGCCAAAGGCTTGCCAGGTTAGAACTTCGCGGTCGTTTTCCTTCTCCATGTCAATAGCCTAGTGCAAAAATTTTGCGACGCCTAAGCGGATTGCCTACTTGTCAGTGATCATTAGCTCGAAAATGGTGGACAGCGTCGTTGGCGTCTCGCCTACTGTTTCGCCGTAGTGGTCGGTGTAACCCTCCGGGTAGACGTCAAAGACCGTGTAGGCGGTGCGAGCTAGCAGTGCCAGATCCTTCAGGGAACCGGTGCACTTGATGTTCACGGCGTCCATGATGCGCTGGAAGTACTCTTCAATTTCGTGCTGCCATTCGAACTCGGCAGACTGCAGAATTTCGTAGCAGTGCTGGTCGCGGGAGGCGTATAGGCGCATTTCCTGGGCGATTATTGCCCTATGGTTGCCGGTAATGGCATCCAGGAACGGAGTTAGGGCAGTTTCCGCACGCTTGGGCGCGGGGGCGTCCATGTCGATACCTTCGAGGACAGTCTGCAGTTCCTCCCACACCTCTACGGTGTGAACGCGCAGGTGCTGGTAGTACCAGCCGATAAGAGTGGATACGAAGTCCGACTTATCTACGAAATTGTAGTAGAAAGCGCCCCGGGTAAAACCGGCAGCTTCCGAAATAGTTCCCACGGTCATGGCGGGGATACCAGTCTTGATTACAAGCTGCAGGCCGCCTTCCAGGAGTGCCTGGCGGGTAGCTTCGCGCTTTGAGTGCTCCCATCCAGTGGGGGCCGCTAGATCAACAGACATAGACATTTTTGCCCTTTAGTTACGTATAGTAGTTTCGGTGTGTGCATGCAATACGCGTACATACGAGTATGACTTTATCGAGGTGGAGCAGCTTCAAGAAGTCCTATTTGTAGGTTTGCCACATGTGGTTATAGCGGATAACTATTGTGCGGCATGCTCGCCACCTCTTCTGATAAGCATATATATTAACGATTTCTAATGAAAGTGGCGACGTGTCCCAAAAGCAGGCAATATACAGGCGCAGGCGCATAGTTGCTGCCCTATTTGTTGTATTTATAGTTGTCTTGGTCATATACGCGCTCGCGGCTATACGTGAAGCCAATCGCCCCGAGTCGGTAGCGCCTGTTTCTGCGGCAGCAACGCCAAAGTTGGATTATTCCGGATTTGAAGCGGGAAATATTATTTCCGACGAAGATTTTGGGAACTGGCTTTCCATGGATGAACGCTCAATCGCACGTTTTATTGAGTCAGCGGGGCAGAGGTGCACGCCCGGAGGAAAAATAGAGTGTCTAAAGTCTGCACGATTTTCCTTAGAAGGCCAGGGATGGACGGAGTATTGTCGGCCCGTTGAGGGCGGCAAGAACCTTCCGGCGGCCACGATCATTGCTCGAGTCGCCGAGGCGTGCCGCCTGAACCCGCAGGTAATACTCGTTACTCTGCAAAAAGAACAGGGCCTTATTACGGCTTCGGAGAAGAATCTGAAACCTACCTCTTATGATTCGGCAATGGGATTCGCGTGCCCGGATGGGGCAAAATGCGACCCGCGCTTTAAAGGGTTTTCGAAACAGATCTACTGGGCGGCCAGCCAGTTCAATCGGTATCGGGCTAATCCGGCCGAATATGCCTTCCAAAGCGGACGCGAACAAGACATTCCGTTTTCAGTGAATAAAAAGTGCGGGGCCGCTCCGGTGTATCTGCGAAATTCTGCCACTGCCGCCCTCTACAATTACACGCCGTACCAGCCGAACGACAACGCGTTAGCGCACAACTATTCAGATAAGTGTGCCCAGGCGGGCAACGCCAATTTTTACGCCTATTTCAAGTATTGGTTTTCCTGAGGGTGCGCATCTGCTTTAGGTAGTTTCTCCCCAACTGTTCCGGGGGCACTTTTTCGCCGTGAAAATACCAGCTCAAGATGGCGTCCCCGCAAAATTGGCGGGAGCATTTGCCGCAGCTTAGCACCCGCGTGGGACGGCGGTAGCGAGGGCTTTCGTGGCCGGCAGGGCAGCGGCCAATCCATGGCGCGGGAGCAGTGGGCAAAGAGGCGGGTAGGCTAGCGCGTGGGGAGGCTCCCAACTGGGCGGCGATCTTTTTCCATTTGGGGCCGTGGCCTGCGCTGGCACCCGCCAGTGCGTGGGCTACTTCGTGCAGGATGACGTTGCGGACCGCCTCCTTGGGGTAGAGCGGTAACAGTACCCGCGACAGGGTGATCGTCTTCTTGGCGTGGTGGCAGGCTCCGGCGCGCCTGTGGGCGTGGTCTGCTTTTACTTGCCAGTCCAACCCGCGCTGGGCCAGGATCTGCCGAGTGAGCGCAATGGCCGCATCAATTTCCATTGGGGCGCGCCCACCACCAAGAGGCGTCTGCGAAGGAGGCTGTATCTGTTGCGGTGATTGCCCCTGCAGCTAGCCTGTCGTTACCCAGCAGATCTACTACCGAAGTGTCAGTGCGCAGTTGATCCCCGCCGAAGGCGAAGAGGACGTGTTCTCCGCGTGCGGTCGGTTCATCCTTGCACCAGTCGGCTCGCCCACCCAATCGGGGAGCGGTGTTTAGGGGGAAGGCGTTCAGCACGTCCTCGTAAATTCCGTATTGGCGCAGGTCGGTAAGGGAAGTTAGGGGAGTGTCGGGGAATACCTTGTTGAAGTGGAGAATATACAGTTCGTCGAATCCTGCTTCGGACGGAGAAATGTATTCGTAACCGGCTTCGGCGCGAACCTTGACCTCTCCGTCAGCTGCGAAAGCCGCATGCTTTAGCTCGGCCTGGTAGACCTCGCGAGTGCGCTCTTGCGCGTTCATTCCAATAGAAACGGGCTTGATAGCCAGGCGTATCAGCGGGGCTTGTCCCCTACCATATTCAGCGTCCGTGCCAACGAAGATCTGCAACAGGCCGCGATCAGGCAGCCACGGCAACACCTTGGGGAGCTCTTCCAAGTCAAGCTGCAACAGCAAGGCTAGCGGCCCCTCTTGCCCCTGGGGTACGCCGCGCGCATCCAGCAGCGGGATGCCGCCCAACTTATTGCCGGCTAACGTTGGTTTTCCCGAGGTCGGCCGCAAATAAATTGCAGCGGTCTTCGTTTCTTCACGCACCGCGTGAGCTACCTGCTGCAGGCGCGGATCGCCGCTGTAAGGAGGCGGCACTTTGCGCGCGGGGATTAGCTTCGGCTGCTCGGGCTGGGGGATCTGTTCGGGCACGTCAGATTCGGGCGCACTACCGCCCCGAAAGAACTCTAATATTCGCTGAAACAATCCCACGACTGAAAGATTACGTGAGCAAGCGGCTCAACGCCAAGATTGCGCGGTTCAATAGAGCAATTCGCGGATTCTCTTCGGACTCACCTTCACCGCGGTTCCGAGCGTCTGCGCGTACACCTGCACCGCAAGCTCCTGCACCATCCACTGCGCGCGCTCGAGTCGGGCCCACCGGGCGCCATCCCACGGAAGCGAGGATGCGGCCTCGATGGCGTCTTCGACCTCGAAAGAAACCTGCTGCAACTGCCAAGCAGCCCGCTGGTCGGCACCCGGTCGGGCTACCCGCCTGTGAGCGGCAGCCAGGTAACGGTCCAAATGCGGCAGGGCGAAAGTGGGGGTGCGGGCGATGAATCCGGGGAATATCAGCTGGTTTTGCTGGGCCTTCACCTCGGTTAGCACATCGAGCATGGACAGCTGGTTGGCGCTGCGTATCGCCTTGTCCAGCCGCCCGTTGGCTGCCAGGGCGCGGGCCACCTGCCCCATGATCTGGTACACGCGGTCTTCTAACTTGTCGCGCATCCAGGTGCCTACCTGCTCGAATGTGTCCTTGGTGCGCGGCAGGCCGCCCGGCATTTCGGAGAAGGAGCCCGCCTGCGGTGCCTCGTCCAGCAGTGCTGCTACCGCCGCCCACTGCGCATCCGCCACCATCTCCTCGGTAGAGAGGTAGGGAGACTGGGCTAGGGCTGCCGCTTCGCTGCCACGCCACCTGGTGGTAATGCGCTTGGTAGGCAAGCTCAGCTGCTGCACGTAAAGTCGAATGAGGCCAAGGCGATGCTCGCGTTCCCGGATGGAATTTTCTGCGAGCAAACGCAGCGCTACCTGCCCCTTAGCGGTGTTGCCCACCCCGGTGCCGGGGGTGTCAGCCAGGTCTTCGCGCACGGGAGCATAGGGGTCGACCAGCGAGGGGTAGGCGCGCACAGTCATACTTGCTCCCGTGGTGACCACCGAATCGGGGAGGGCGTGCTGACTTGGCCAGGAGGAAAGCCCTTCCTCTTCTTTGATGCTGGGCCCCTTTACCACCTTGGGAGCAGGCAGCTTGGGCTTCTTCTTGCCCTTCTTCTTTGCGCGCGGGTCGACCATCCCGGCCTCGGCCATCGCCCGGGCCACCGCCCCGGAGACCGCTGAGCGCACCGCCGCGGACGCTTTCGTATCCAGCGTGCGCTGCAGATAGACCAGCTCCCTAGAGGTTGCTAGCTGCTGCCCATTTTGCGTGACAACGAAGCGCATGCGTAGGTGGTCGGGCAGGGATTCGATCGCCATGTCAATGTCTGTGGCCGGCACGTCTACAGCCTTTACTGCACGCAGCCCGGCGCGTAGGGCCACGGCCAGGTCGCCCTCGCCAGCTTTGATGCGGGTTTCTTGCGGCTGGGTCTTTGCGTCTTTTTGCGGCTGGGTCTTTGCGTCTTTTTGTGGCTGGGGCTTCGGCTTGGGCTCGATGCCTGCCCACGACGCCAGCCTGGCCATGGATTGGTCGAGGGCGGCCGCCTGCTTCTGCGCGAAGGTCGAGGCCGCTTCTTTGGAAGTCTTGCCGTCAGAACGAATCCACTTTGCCACCGCAGCGCCCACGTCCGGGGCGGGCACTAGTTCGCGGCGTACCGCCTTGGGCAGCGAGCGCACAATGCCGGTGCACAGCTGATCTAAGAAGCCGGGGACTAGCCACTGAAATTCTTGTTCCTCAAGGCGGGGCAGTACCTCTAGGGGAACCGTCAGGGTTACCCCATCGGCCGGGTCACCCGGAGCAAACACGTAGGTGAGTGGCAAGGCAATGTCGCCCAGCTGCCACCTGTCGGGGAAGGCATTCTTGTCGAGGGCGGGGGCATCCTCGGTCTCGTCGGCCTGCCCGCCACGCGGCAACACGTCTGCCATGCCGTAGGTTAGGTAGTCGCTCTGGCGCCGGCGCGCCCCCTTCCACCACCTGTCGAAGCTGACCTGGTCGGTAACGTCTAGGGGGAGTCGATCTTCAAAGAAGGAAACAAGGGCGTCGTCGCTGGCCACTAGGCCCACTTCGCGGCGGCGGCGTTCCACCTCGTAGGCGCGGTCTAAGACCCTGGCGTTGGCGCGCACGAAACGGTGCCGGCTGTTCCACTCGCCCTCTACAAGGGCTTTGCGAATAAACATTTCCCGCGCCAGTGCCAGCATCTGTTGTGCCTTGGCAGGGTCTGTAGTCTGTCTTGCGGCTGTTGCTAAACGTACCTTTCGGTCGGCAACAATGGTCATGCCGTAAAGCGTTACTTTTTCCGTAACTACCGCGCTACCAGCAGATTTAGACCATACAGGGTCCCCAAAGCTACATTGGGAAAGGTGGGTGGCCACGGGCTCGATCCATTCGGGGCGGATGGCCGCGGCAGTGCGCGCGAACAACCGGGAAGTTTCCACCAACTCGGCTGCCATAACCCACTCTGGGTGGCTGCCGCGAAGGCCGGAACCAGGCCACAGTACGAACTTTGTGCCGCGGGCGCCTTCGTACACCTTGTGGGGAGCCACCCACATGCCCAAGTTGGACAGTAGGCCGGTAAGGATGGATTGGTGAATCGAGTCCGCGTCAGTAGTGGTGGGGCCTGCCGTCAGCTCGACGCACGCCTTTGCTACCGCATCGTTGAACTCGGGGCTGGCGGGGGTAGCGCCGGCGGTGTACGCGGCAAGATCTGCCGGGTCGGGCATGGCCAGCTTGTGGACCTTCAGGTGAATATCGCGAGCCATCTGTCGTAGCTGGGTAACCACGTCCTGCCACTCGCGAATGCGCAGGAAGTGCAGGTACTCCTTGCGAGCGCTACGGCGGAAAGCTGAATTAGATAATTCGCGCGACAGGGTGCGCACATACCGCCACATGTTCAGGTAGGTGATGAAGTCACTCTTGCGATCCGCCAGACGGCGGTGCTTTGCATCCGAGGCTTCTTGCGCATCGGCGGGGCGCTCGCGGATGTCTTGCATGGAAAGAGCCGCAATGATGACCAGCACCTCTGAGGCGCAGCCGCGTTGTTCAGCTTCCAGTAGCATCCGCCCCAGGCGCGGATCTATAGGCAGCCTAGACAGGCGCCGACCAATGTTGGTTAGCGTGCCCTCGCGAGTAAAGGCCCCAACTTCGTAGAGCAGCTGGGTGCCGTCGCGCACTGCCTTGCGCTCGGGTGGGTCGATGAACGGAAAATCCTCGACTTTGCCCAGTCCAAGCGAGGCCATCTGCAAGATCACCGCCGCTAGGGAGGTGCGCAAAATTTCGGGTTCGGTGAACTCGGGGCGGGCGTTGAAGTCCTCCTCGGAATACAGCCTTATGGCTACCCCCGGCGCCAGTCGTCCGCATCGTCCAGAACGCTGGTTGGCGCTAGCTTGCGAGACGGGTTCGATGGGCAGGCGCTGCACCTTGGTGCGACTTGAATACCTGGAAATGCGCGCGAGGCCCGGGTCTATCACGTAGCGGATGCCCGGCACGGTAAGGGAGGTCTCGGCGACGTTCGTGGCCAACACGATTCGGCGGCGCGAGTGGGGGGCGAAAATTTTGCGCTGTTCGGCGGCCGACAGGCGAGAAAATAGCGGTAGCACTTCGACCGCGCAGCCGGCGGATAAATGCCTCAGGTGATCTTCCAGTGCCTCCTGCGTTTCGCGAATATCGCGTTCACCTGGCAGGAACACCAAGATGTCGCGCGGGCCCGAGTCGCCCGGTTCGTCCAGCAGCTCGTCTACTGCCTCTATAATGCCTGTCACCTGGTCGATCGGCTCGGCCTCTACGTGAATATCGCCGCCGTCTTCGACTAGGTTTTCAATTTCCAGAGGGCGGTAGCGCACCTCCACGGGGAAGGTGCGGCCCGATACGTCCAGGACGGGGGCGGGCTTGTCAGTGCCGAAGGCCTCGGCAAAACGCTCCGAGTCGATCGTGGCCGAGGTGATGATGACCTTCAGATCCGGGCGGGCAGGCAGGAGCCGAGCCAAATACCCCAGAATGAAGTCGATATTGAGGGAGCGCTCGTGTGCTTCGTCGACGATGATCGTGTCGTAGCGGCGAAGCATCGGGTCAGTTTGAATTTCCGCCAGCAAAATGCCGTCGGTCATCAATTTGATCAAGGTCTTATCTGACACTTTGTCAGTAAAACGGACTTGGAAACCGACTGTTTCCCCAAGCGGGGTGCCTAGTTCGTCGCTAATGCGCTCAGCCACCGTGCGGGCAGCGAGCCGCCGTGGCTGGGTGTGGCCAATCATTCCGGTAATGCCGCGCCCCAGCTCCAAGCAGATCTTGGGCAGCTGCGTTGTCTTGCCCGAACCGGTCTGCCCGGACAGTATGACAACCTGGTTTTCCGATATGGCCTTGGCAATATCGTCCCGCCTGCTACTTACAGGCAGCTGGGCGGGGTAAGTAATTGTTGGGACTGAGGCCCGGCGGGCCGAAAGCAACTGATCCGAAAACGGTTTGAAACCACGTGCGGGCCTGCGCCCTCGCCGTTCTTTATGAGGCTTTGCTTTCTTCTGAGTCACCGAACAATCCTAACGTCAGTTGCCCTCCTGGCAGTGAGCCACCTGGTAGTGGCGCACCACTGGGGTCTTGGCCACCTTGCGGGCGGGCCCGCCCTCTTCATCTGCCTTGTGCCCGTGCGAAGCGCTGAAGTGGTGGGAGTGAATCCACGCCTCGTAGGACTTCTCGTTGGCCCACCGGGTCACTACCAGCCATCGGTCATCAGCCGGATCTGTGGGTTGCAACAGATCGAAGCCCTCGAAACCTTCCAGGTCCCCCATACGTGAACCGTTCGCCTTGAAGCGGGCGGCGACGGCCTGTGCGTCCTCGGGATGAATACTGATTTCGTTCGTTACCACAATGCTCATGGCACGAGCTTAGCGCCTACTTTGCGGGCGCGTGCAGGCGAAGCCAGTCAAGACACTTGGCGCGCAGGGCAGCCGCCCCCGACTCGGGTGCCGAAGGTCCAGCTCCGAAATTTGCTTCGCGCATCACTTCCAGCCGCGAGCCGTCAGGCAACAAGGCCGCCAGCTGAGTTGTAGATTCTACCATGCCCTCGTCCTGATCAGTCCCGTCGTGAATGAGCAGCACCGGGCAAGTCACCTCGGTGGCCAGCTTTTGCGTGTCCACAATGGTCAGATCCGCCAGGGTTTGCTTAGAAATCAGGTAGTGGTCGCGTTCGCCCTCGGAACCGGGGATGATCGTGTGGCCAACAATCTCTAGTTGGTCAAGCTGATCCGAAGAGAAGACGGCGCTCCAATCCATCAGCGTCGACCCCGAAATTGGGCCAGTTAGGATCATGGTTGCTGCCGGCAGTGGGACGGCCCGAAGCGAGGCGGTAGCCCCGTACCCGTGAGCATGCACAATAACCTGCTTCACCCCGTTATCCAGGAGCCAGCTACAGACGGACTGAATATCCTCGGCGCTGTTGTCGCTAGTTAGCACATCATCGTCGGATTGGCCGCATCCAGAAAGATCAAAAGCCATGGTTTGGTATCCGGCTCCGCGGTAAGCAGCGCTCAGGAAATCAAACCAGCCGGCTGAATGGCGGTCGCCCAAAAATGAGTGCACGAGCACCACACAAATGTCGCAAGAGTCTACTGGCGCAACCCAATCGCCTGCCAGCTTCTTCCCACGTGGGGTCATAATCTGCACTTCGCTCACGGGCATAACGGTAGCAAGGCAACCTTAAAGGTTGAAGAAAAAATCCTAGGATTCGTATTGCCGAGAGCGGATTCGCCGCATTCTCGGCCCGAATACCTAAAGGTGACCGCCATGTGGACACTTTTACAGGAGTGTAGAAGAGCTAATTATCCAGCAAAAACACCGTCTGAGGTGCGAAGGGTTCTAAATTTCGGTTGCGCACGCCGCCGCGGGCGCTCTAAGCTACGAGTCAAATAGCCATCCAGAGCGGCCGAGAGATCTGGCTTGTTGACGCCGCAGCAACCCTTTAGCGGGTGCTAATGCCAGTTTCGATGGGAGAGACTAATGACCACGGCCCACCTCTACAAGGGTTACAAACCAGGCCAGCAAGTAGCGCATCCGACCGTTTCTTTCGAACTGTTCCCCCCGCGCTCAGCCTCGAAACTTTCCTCCATTTGGGCCGGAGTGGACCGCCTTATTGCAGCCGCCCCCGACTACGTTTCGGTAACTTACGGGGCTTCCGGTGCCAAAGTGGACACCCGCGACACTTCCGTGCGAGTACTGACTCGCGTCCTCGACCGCCACCCCGGTCTACCAGCGGTATCGCACTTGACCTGCGTGGGAGCCACCCGCGGCCAACTAGCAATGACCATCCGCCTGCTTTTGCGCGCGGGCATCCGCGATTTCTTGGCGCTGCGCGGGGACCCGCCAGCAGGGCAGAGCGAATTTGAAGTAGTACCGGGAGGGCTGGCTTCAGCAGCCGAACTGGTTGCCCTGATTCGCGAAATTGCGGCGGACACGCTCCCAGACGGCGTGGGCGCGGGACCAAACGGGGCCGGCGCCGACAGTGCTCCCAACCCGAAAAACTACGTGTCGATTGCCGTTGCGGCATACCCCGCCTCCTCTGGCGAATACCGGCGCAACGACATTGCCGCCCTGCTGGAAAAGGAACTAGCCGGCGCCGACTATGCCATCACCCAGGTTTTCTACGACCCGGACGAATACGCCTCGCTGGTACGCGAGCTGACCATTGCCGGTGGCCGCCTGCCGATCGTGCCCGGCATTATTCCGCTGACAGACCTGAAGCGCCTGAACGCCCTCGAAAAGATTGCGGGCGTTACTGTTCCCGAAGAAGTATCGCGCACCCTGCAAATCACGGATGCGCGCGAACGCGTAGCCAAATCCCTTCGCGCTACCTTGAACCTAATAGACGGGGTCTTGGCCGCTGGTGCGCCCGGAGTGCACCTGTATACCTTCAACAGGCCACGCCCCGCCCTCGACGTTGTCGAATATGTGCGGGCCTCAGGCTACCGCAACGGCCGAATGCCCAAGCGCGGTGAGATCGACACCGAGCTTGTTGACCTAGCACTGCATCGGCTAACGCCCAGCAACTAAAACACCGCGCGTCCCCCTGCAGCGGTGAACTACACCCAAAATCGCGACAAACCTACGTTAAATCGACAAAATTATCTGAAAAATTCTAAGGATTACCATGACTGAACAGCACTTCCCCTCCGCCTCCATCCTTGGTTACCCCCGCATCGGGGTACACCGCGAACTGAAGCGCGTGCTAGAAGATTTTTGGTCCGGCAAGACTAGTGGCGTGCAGCTGGTGGCAACTGCCAATCAGCTGCGATGTTCGCGCACTGAACGCCTCCATTCTCTGGGGCTAACCGAGGCCGGTTCCATTCCAGAAGACTTCTCTTACTACGACCAGGTGCTCGACATTATTGCGGCAACCGGTGCGGTACCGACCCGCTTTAGCGAGGAACGCAAGGCATTGGCGGCGGCAGGCCCGGACCTGTGGCATGCCTCCGACAGTTCCACGACCGCCGCGTTGGAAGCACTATTTACCATTGCTCGCGGTGAGGGCGCCCGCCCAGCCTTAGAGATGACTAAGTGGTTCGACTCGAACTACCACTACCTGGTTCCTGAAATCGGGCCGGAAACCAAATTCGAGTGGCTCGGCTCTACCCGTTCCCGCGCCGCCGCGCTGCTAGGAGAGGGTGTCCGCCCGGTTCTGGTAGGCCCCGTCACCTTCCTGCTGCTATCCAAGCCGTCGGAAGAAGCCGGCGAGGACTACGACATTCTGGCTCGCCTGCCCGAGGTACTTTCTGTCTACGAAGCACTGATCGACGACCTGGTTTCCGCCGGTGCCTCCTGGGTGCAATTTGACGAGCCGGCGCTGACCTCGGACCGCTGGGCATACTCGCGCGAACGCATCATTGCCGCCCTGACTGAATCCTACGAGCGACTGTCCGTTCGCGGAGCAAGCCTGCTGGTGGCGCTCACTTACGGGCATGCCTTCGATGCGGTAGAAGCGCTCGCGGCCACCAAGGTGCAGGCTGTGGCAATTGACCTGGTCAAGGGCAAGACCCCGGATGCGCAGACGCTAGCCGCATGGAACAAAGCTTGGGCGGGGAGGACGATTGCTGCCGGCATCGTGTCTGGCCGGAACGTGTGGCGCACAAACCTGCGTGCCGCCCTCGGCCAGCTGCGCGAATTGAAGGAAAACCTGGGGCAGGTACACCTGGCGGTGACTACTTCGACCTCGCTGCAGCACGTTCCGATCGATGTTGAAAAGGAAACGAAACTGGACCCGCAGGTGGCCTCCTGGTTGGCGTTTGCGGACCAGAAGGTAGAAGAAGTAGTTGCCCTGGCCAAGGGGCTTGAAGAGGGCGACGAAGCCATCGAGGCCGAACTTGCCGCCTCGGATGCGGCCGTTGAGTCGCGCCAGTCCCACCCGGGGGTGCGGCGGGCCGAAGTGCGCGAGCGTACCGCTGCCGTCACCGCTGCGGACCGCGAACGTGCACCCTACGCTGAACGTGCCGCCCAGCAGGCTGAACGACTGCACCTGCCGGTGCTGCCTACCACCACTATCGGTTCCTTCCCCCAGACGGTAGAGATCCGCAAAGCAAGGGCTGCCCACCGCCGCGGCGAACTGTCTGCAGCCGACTACGAGCAGGCAATGAAGGCCGAGATCGAACACGTAGTGCGCGTGCAGGAACGCATTGGGCTGGACGTGCTGGTGCACGGCGAGGCCGAACGCAACGACATGGTGCAGTACTTCGCGGAAAACCTAGAAGGCTTTGCCACCACCGTGAACGGCTGGGTACAGTCCTACGGTTCCCGGTGCACCAGGCCGTCGATCCTGTGGGGCGACGTGGTGCGTCCTGCGCCGATCACCGTAAAGTGGTCCTCCTACGCCCAGTCGCTTACCGACAAGCCGCTGAAGGGCATGCTGACCGGCCCGGTTACGATCATGGCCTGGTCGTTTGTGCGTGACGACGAGGCTCCCGGTGAGGTCGCAGACCAGATCGGCCTAGCACTGCGTGACGAAATTGCTGACCTGGAAGAAGCCGGCATCCCCGTGGTGCAGGTGGACGAACCTGCAATCCGCGAATTGCTGCCGCTGCGCAAGGAGAACGAAGAGGAATACCTCCAGTGGTCGGTAGGCGCATTCCGCCTGGCCACCGGCGGTGCCCAATCCAAGACTCAGGTGCACACCCACCTGTGCTACTCGGATTTCAAGACCGTCATCGACGCGGTAGACCGGCTGGACGCGGATGTCACCTCCATCGAGGCATCGCGTTCACGCATGGAAATCCTGCCCGCCATCCGCGAGCGCGGCTTCGAACGCGGCCTCGGCCCCGGCGTGTGGGACATTCACAGCCCGCGCGTACCGCAGGTTGAGGAAATAGTGCGACTGCTTCAGGCAGCCGTGTCCGGCCTCGGTATCGAAAAGCTGTGGGGGAACCCCGACTGTGGGCTGAAGACTCGAGCTTACACGGAAACCATTCCTTCTCTTGAAAACCTGGTAGCAGCCGCAAAGCAGGTGCGTCAGCGCCACCAGTAGGTTGTTGTGGTAGCAAGCGGGCGGTGTCCTTCCCTGAGGATGCCGCCCGCTTATTTGATTCTTCCGCGATCAGGAAGGCTCGCGGGCCGAATCTCTGCCACCAAGACTGGCTATCGGTATCGCCCTCACTTTTGGCGATGTCGAGGACGGGCGGCGTGGACGTAACATAGCGCCATGACTCATTCGCATAGGGCTGAGGGCGCCCCTGTAATATCCCACAAATATGCTTCTCATCTGCACGCTCACGCACATATGTCGGCCGCTCGAGCGAACGCTTCGACCTCGCCGGTGGCAAAATGGATGCTGCTCACCATACTGGGCGTAATTGCGATTGCGACCCTGGTGGGCTTGGTGGTGCTGTGGCCGAATGGGGCGCAAACCCAGGCGCTGCGGCAGGTACAGAAGAATTATCTGCTGGCGCCCACAGCCACCCTCGAAACGGTGCAAGTTGCCGGCCTGGATGGCAGTTGTGCAGAATCTTCCGTACGGCCCGAGGGCGAAGCTTCGGCCACTCCTTCAGCTTCTGCCGGGGAGAACGCGCCAGATTCGGTGGCCACCTCCCCGGCGGCAAAATGCCAACTGGCCCGCATAACAGTTTTGACTGGCCAGGATAAGGGGAAAACCAATCAGCTGCGTCTGGCTGGGCCAGCTGCCAGCGCCGGTATTAGCCCCGGTGACAGTCTGTCGGTAATGCGACTCGATACCCCGGCTGGCCCGCAGTATTCCTTCATGGGCGTGTACCGCACCCACATGATTGGCGTCTTCGCAGCCCTATTCGCCCTCGTAGTCCTGGCAGTGGCGCGCTGGAAGGGGCTATTCGCCCTGATAGGGCTGGCGATCGCAGGTGCCGTCCTCCTGCTGTTCATGCTGCCATCGTTGGTGTGTGGCAATCCTGGAGTGTGGGTGGGCCTCGTCGCCGGGGCTGCCATCATGTTCGTCGTCGTGTTTATAGCGCACGGTTTCTCGTTACGCACATGCGCGGCGTTGGCGGGAACGCTCGGAGCGCTCGCCATTTCCACGGGCCTTGGCGCTATTGCGGTTTACGCCGGTCGGCTGTCCGGGTTCACCGACGAAACGGAACTGGGACTGGCTGCGCGCGTGCCCGGGCTGGATTTTCGGCAATTGGCGGTGGCCGCCCTCGTATTGGCCGGGGTGGGCGTGCTGAACGACGTGACTATCACCCAGGCCTCTGCCGTGTGGGAGCTACGCGCGGCGGCACCGCACTATTCGCGATGGGCGCTGTATCGGGCGGGCATGCGCATTGGCCGCGACCATATTGCCTCTACTATTTACACGATCGTGTTTGCCTATGCGGGGGCGGCGCTTTCCACCCTGCTGCTGCTGGTTATGTTCTACAACCAGTCGCTGGCCTCGCTGCTTGCCTCAGAGGACATTGGCGCCGAGGCGTTGCGGACGCTCGCGTCGGTGACAGGGCTGGTCATAGCGGTACCTCTTACTACGGCTATTGCTGCGGCGGCGGTAAAGAGGGCCGACTTGCCTGCACAAAGTGCGCTGCCGGGCCGACCGGGGCATTCCCGCTAGCCCAGATTGCGCGCAGCGGGCGCCGCAGCCGGTGGGCGTGTGCCACTGCGACTTCCACGATCGTGCCCTGTGCGAGGGCGGGCGCGGCGCTGCGTTTAGAGATTACGGACGGCCCTGCCCCGGCAGTGACTGATCCGATCACCGCCGCGTTTGAGGAAGCCACCATGGCGGGGGCGGTGATTGGGAAATCGGCCAGGGCAAGTTCAAGCACTTGGCGGGTGCCTGATCCTTGTTCGCGCACAACTAGTGGGGTACCCGCCAGCTGTTTTAGCGATACGGGTGAGCGGCGGTGAGCCCACGGGTGAGCGGCAGGGCAGATCAGTATTAGCTGGTCGTGCCCTATTAGTTGAGTGTGTAGCCCGGGGCGGACCGTGGCGGATTCGATTAGTCCCAGGCGGGTGTCACCGGCCAGGATGCGATCCATGATGGTGGTGGAATTGGCAACCTCCATGTGGACGCTCACCTGCGGGTATGCGGCTTGGAAGCGGGCGAGCCAGGCGGGTGCGTAGCTTTCGGCAATAGTTTGGGAAGCCAGCACCCCTAGCTTGTTGTGTACGGCGTGGTCTAGCGATGCCATAGCTGCTTCGAATTCGCCGGCGTCGGCCAAAAGAGGGCGTGCCCAGCCGGCTACCAGGGTGCCGGTCGAGGTCAGTTTGGACCCGGAAGAGGAGCGCACCAGCAGAGGGCGGCCAATCTGGCGTTCCAAGCGGGCTAGAGCACGCGAAGCGTTGGGTTGGGCCAGTTGCAGGGAGGTGGCGGCTTTTGAAAGGCTCCCCAGCTGTTCAACTCGCACTAGCAGGTCCAAGAGCTGCAGGTTCGGCATAGGCATATCAAAACTATATGGCAGTGGTGTAAAAATGAGTATTCCATCCCCGCCCCCGGTGACCGATAGTTAGGGTTGTGAATGCTGTTGCTACAAAAACAAAAGAAATAATTAAGAAGAAAAAACGTTATCGCGTCCGCGAATTCCTGCCCGGCCTAGCGTTTACCGGTGGAATCACCCTAGCGTCCATGGCGATAAATAAGGTCGTTCCTCTAGCTAGCGCACTGCTCATAGCCATTGCCCTCGGCGTGATCGTGGCGAATACCAGGCCGGTGCCCGAACGCTTCGGTCCCGGCATAGCGCTGTCGGCAAAGCGCCTGCTGCGCCTGGGAATCGTGCTGTTGGGCCTGCAAATCTCGCTAGCCACCCTGGCCGCCCTCGGCTGGAAGCGCCTGCTTTTGGTAGTCGTGATCGTGACGGTCGGGGTCACCTCGACCATGCTGATCGGCCGCGCAATGGGAATGCCGATGCCGCTCGTGGGCGTCATCGCGTGCGGCTTTTCTATTTGTGGCGCCGCGGCCGTGGCCGGCTCGAAGGATGTGGTGCGCTCCTCGAAGGATCAAACCGCTACCGCGCTCGCCCTCGTAGTCGTATATGGCACTATCTGCATTCCCGTGCTGCCTGTACTGGCGGGGCTGTTCGGCCTCGATCCCGTGACGGCAGGCATCTGGGCGGGCGGATCCATCCATGAAGTAGCGCAGGTGGTGGCTGCCGGCGCCGCGATGGGGGAGAAGGCCCTGGCCACCGCCGTTGCGGTGAAGTTGGCGCGCGTGATCTGCCTGGCCGGTGTCGTCGCCGTCCTCGGCGTCCTGTTCCGGAAGAACGGGCAGGGTTCGGACAAAGCTGCACCACTAGTGCCCCTGTTTGTGGTCGGCTTCCTGGCCATGGTGATCCTAGGGTCCGTGATCAGCCTGCCAGCCAGTGTCCTAGCCGGCGCGAAAGTGGTGCAGACTGCCGCGCTCACAATGGCGATGGCCGGGCTTGGCCTAGGCATCCGCGTTCCCGAACTGATCAAAGTGGGCCCCAAACCCGTCCTCTTAGGGCTGATCGCAACCGTGGTCGTATCTACGGTGTCACTGGGCGGATCCCTTATTATCTAACCTAAATTTTGCCCGAGGGCGAGCCACTTCCGGCGCCCTCGGTCTTCGATCCAGCTTGTATGTCTTCCGCGGGCTGAATCACACTTTACTAGCCTAATTTGGGCGGAAAACGCCCTCTCCTGCGGCAAAAGTGTTTCGCGGGTTACCTAGAAGTAAAGTTCGCCCTCCCTAGTTTTCCTTGCACCCGGTAAGGTTGTTTTTGGCTGACATAGGAGGAAAGATGAAGAAGTTTACTTTGGGACTGCTTGGCTTGGGCGCCGGTGTCTACTTTGCTCGCCGCGAGATGCGAAATAATCCGTCCGGGCCGGTTGCTCGTGGCGTACACGCCGTAGCGGACAACCCGAAGGTGCGCGAAGTGTCCGAACAGGCCTCCCGGAAGATCAACCAGGTCGTGTCTGAGCAGGGGCAGAAGGTGACCGACAAGGTTGCCGATCACATCAAGGACCGCCTGTTTACCCCTCCGGCCCAGCAGGGCGGGCAGGCCCCCCAGTACGTTGACGTCGAGGTCGAAGAAGTTTCCGAGCAGAAGTAAGCGGACGTGGAATCACCTACTAATGCTGAGATAAAGAAGTGGCGGCGGCATCTTGCCAGCGAAAGGCAGGAGGCCGCCACCTATTCTTATTTGGCGGGAAAACGCTCCGGAGTCGAGCGGGAAGTGCTGTTGAAGCTGGCTAAAGCTGAGCAGCGACACGAACAGTACTGGTTGGACAAACTGGGCTTGCACGCCTACCCGGCGCCTATTCCGCCGTTGCGCACGCGCATCATGGCGGCCTTGGCGCGCACGTTCGGATCCGTGTTTGTGCTAGCCCTGGCCCAGTCTGCCGAAGAAAGGCAGGCAGCCAGCGAGCCGGAGACGCCCGCGCAGATTAGTGCGGACGAACGCGTCCATTCCGAGGTAGTGCGGGCCCTGGCGGGCCGCTCTCGCATGCGCATGGCGGGTACCTTCCGTGCCGCGGTGTTCGGGATGAACGACGGGCTGGTGTCGAATCTTGCCCTGCTGCTGGGGGTTGCCGCCGCCGGGGTCAGTGGTTCCACAATTTTGATCACCGGCCTTTCGGGGCTGTTAGCCGGCGCGCTGTCAATGGGTGCTGGCGAGTACGTGTCCGTGCGCTCGCAGCGCGAGCTGCTGGAGGCGTCCAACCCGTCTCCCGCCACGGCTGAGGCGGTACCGGAGCTGGATTTGGAAAGTAACGAGCTCGCCCTCGTCTTCCGCGCCCGCGGTATGGAACCTGACCAGGCCGAAGAGCGGGCCCGCAAGATGGTGACGCAGATTGAGGCTGCTCGGCTGGCGGAAGAAACTCAGACTGATGGGTTCGAAGAGGTCGGGGATGGGTGGAAGGCTGCCCTGTCTTCCTTCCTATTCTTCTCGGCCGGAGCCATTGTCCCAATCATTCCATTCCTGCTGCCGGTTTCGCGCGGGTCAGCTATGGCGGCGGCTGTGTGCCTGGTAGGGGTCGCGCTGCTTATCACTGGCGGTTTAGTTGGTTTGCTATCGGGGGCAAGGCCGGCACCGCGAGCACTGCGGCAGCTGGCAATTGGTCTGGGAGCGGCAGCCGTGACGTTCGTTATTGGTGCGCTCACGGGCAGCTAAGCGCGGTACGTATAGCAAAGGCGGTGCGGATCCCTAAGTGGGGTCGCACCGCCCTATTTATTGGCGTCCGCTACCGCCGGCACGCTAGTGGCGCGGCGGGAAAATCTGGGGTTGGTTCTGAGCAGCCTTGAGCTGACGCGCCTCGTTGCCCTCGATAATGATGGCGGCCAGGACCCCGCCTACGGCCCCTAGCAGGTGGCCCTGCCAAGATACGTCGGCGCGGGGGATCAGGCTGAACAGCATTGAGGATCCGTAGAAGATCCCGACGGCGACCGCGACGCCGATGCGGCCCGCCCTCTGGCTGGAGTTCTTTTCCACAATGGCGGCTGTGATCAGGTAGCCGAAGTAGGCGAACACGACACCGGAAGCACCCACGGTCACGGAATTTTGTGGCGAAAGTAGCCACACGCCGAGGCCTCCAACAACGGTGCCGGCCAGGGATACCCACAGGTAGCGGGCCTGACCTTCCTTGGAAATAAGGGTTCCTAGGATTAGGAACGGCCAGGTGTTATTCATTATGTGGGGGAAGTTTAGGTGTTCGAACGAGTAGGTGAAAATGTTCCACAGCGAGGACATGCGGCCGGCATGAATCCCCAGTAAGGCGGTCAAATCGATTCGCGTGACGGACTCAAAAATATATATGCCCCACATGAACGCGAGTAGTACCAGGACGGGCACGGCGGCCTGTTTCAGGGACCGATTCTGTTGGTAGGCCGGCCCAGAAAGTGCCTGATCGACCGGTTGCACGTTGAAGCGTGCCGTGTTGAACGGGTCGATTGGGGCTTTTTGTTTGGGGTCCCAGTTTGCCGGGCCCGAGTTATCCCAGTTAGATATGCGCATGTTTAAACCATAGCGGCAAATCGCTAAAATCACGGTGATAGATAGCTACAAGCTAAAGCGGCGGCGCTTGGAAATGAGGATGAAATGACTCGGATCATGTTGGCTGGCTTTGATGCCAAAGCCGATGGGAATATTACGCAGAAGTTGGTGGAGGCCCTGGATGGGCGCCACGAGGTAGTGCCGCTCATTCTGCCGCAGGAGGCACAGGGCGCGCGAGCCCTACTGAAAGAGGTAGCTGACAACACTGCGCCCGACATCATTGTGACTTTGGGGTTCGTTGGCGCTGAGCAGCCGATTGCCGTAGAGCGCTTGGGCGTAAACCTGCTTGACGTTGCGCAGGGGGATGACCAGTACGCGAGCGCCGAGTTGCTTGACGCGGACGGGCCGACCGCCCGGTTGGCAACACTGCCATGGCGCGATATCGTGCACCAGCTTTCTGGTGAAGGGTATGCAGTGCGGGCATCGTTGAGCGCGGAGGCCGAATTCCAGAACGCGGCGCTTTATGCGGCCCTCGAATACACTCACGACCACGAGGGCACCATTGGTGGCATGATTCGATTCCCAAGCGTTGGCGAGGACGAGTTTGAGGGGCAGCTGCGGGCGCTCGAGATTGCCTTGTACGAGGCCGATCGCGTCATTTGGGCAGCCAACCACCCCGAGTGATAGCTTCTGCGGCGGGCTTTAGGGCGGTTATGCGCACCCCTCAGGCTGAGTCCCGACTTTATTTCTCCCTTATCGAGCCGGTCGCATACTTGCACCCGGGATGCTGCTCGCCGACTTGCGCGAAGCGTTCAAGCCCGACCTTTCCCGTGAGAGGAAGGCCGGGCCTGTAGCCGATATGTCGGAAAGCCGAAACAGTTAGCGGGACCTGCGCCGATTTTGGTGCCGCCAATGTCTAAGGCGGCTACCCTAGTCATCCAGGAGTCCTGTCTGGACCAGAATTTGGCGCACTAACTGCAAGTTCTTTCCTTCAAGCGCATTGACCGGGTCCGGCATCGTGTTGGAGGTGAACACTCCGAGCAACTTCATGGCTGTCTTGAATGCCCTAACCCCGGCGCCGAAGCCGGATACTCCTTCGACGACGCTAGTGATGCGCATGAGTTCTGCTAAGCGTTCCTGTTCTGCCCGGACCGTTTGCCAGTCACCTTGTTGGTATGCCTGTCATTGGCGGACGTAACCATGCGGGGCAATGTTGCCTAAGCCGGGAACCGAACCGTCTGGCCCGGACATGTATACCCCGTCGACTACTACTTCATGGCCGGTAAACAGTGCGAGTGGGTGCCCCGCCTTGTCGTTGTCAGCAACCAGGAAGCGGAATGCTACGTCATCGCCCGAAGAGTCTTTTACGCCTGCGATTACCCCTTCCTTACCGAGCTTGATTAGAAAGTCCCCAGGAAGTTTTACGTGTACGCAAACGGGGATGTCGTAGGCGAAAATGGGCAGATCGATAGCCTGGTGGATTAGCCTGAAATGCCGTTCAATCTCGCTTTGCCGCCGAGGGCGTAGAACGGTGCGGTAGCTACTATTGCGTCGTAGCCGAGTTCCTTTGCCATTTTTGCGTGTGCATTACTCCCGCGTCGATCATCCTGTCTATTGATTTCTTGAAGCTCTTAGTATCAAGCTGGCCGGATTCTGTAAGGGGAGTAACTACCGGTGGGATGACACCGCTGAACTTGGTCATTATTGGTTCCTTCTAACGCGAGGACCCGTAGCAGGGGAAATCTTGGGGTGCCGCCTGAGGGTTTCTGAGCTACCGGCCTGGGATGTTGCACGGCTATCGAACACCGCTGTTCGATAGGTAGGTTGTCTGACAAATTGGTAGAGTGAACTTGCCTTCACCGCTGGGCTGGTGACGCGCGAAGAAGAAAGAGAATGATATTCCTATGAAAAAGCACGCCTGAGGTTCTGTCCTCGCTGCCCCCATCGTTGACCGGGCACGAACAAACGAAACTTGAGCAACGTTTTGCTTCGCGCACCGATTCGGCGATTGACGCAGTTCAGCAGTACATCATTTCTCAAGAATTAGGGCCCGGAGACCCGTTGCCCACAGAGGCGGAGTTGTGCAAGTTACTGGGTATGTCGCGCTCCTCGGTGGGTAAGGATTCGCTGTCGACGTTAGACGAGGTCGTAACTTTGCGTAAGTACCTTGACTTGGGGGTGGGCCAAGAGCTGATTCACGTCAATCAGACGCAAAACGCTGTAACCGGGCATTTGCGCCAGCTAGTGGCAAAGATGGTAAAGAAATCGGCGGCAGGAAAGGCATATATCAGGGAAGATATCGCTTTCCATAGGGGGCTCATCGCCTGCCTGGATAACAAGCTGCTAGACGAAACGATGAGTGCCATGTGG
This sequence comes from Actinomyces sp. UMB0138, assembly GCF_002849225.1. Lineage (GTDB taxonomy): Bacteria > Bacillota > Negativicutes > Veillonellales > Veillonellaceae > Veillonella > Veillonella parvula_H. Next base: position 64,033 of record NZ_PKMC01000002.1, on the reverse strand, counting down.
ATGATCCACATGGCGGTCGTCCCCTCGCTGCCGGCAGATCTAGACGGGTTGGTAGCCACTGCAAGGGCCCATGGGGCGATGCTAGAAGCCATCGAGAAGGGGGACGTGCAGGCGTACAATCGCGCTGTCGAAGACCACTACCAGCCGCTGCGCTCCCGTATGAGTATTGCGGAAAAGAAGTAGAAACCTCCGGGCTTGTTTTTTGGGGGGTCGCAAGGCGGCCCACTATTTGGCTACGGGGGTCGGTTAGGCTCGCGAAACTTCCCCTGGTTTCGCGTCGGCGGTTGCTGCCTAGCTTTACCAAGGCTTAGACGCGCCGGCCGTCCCTGCCGAGGTCGACGCCCTCTAGGTGCTGAATGTCAGTCCAGCGCCACGCCTGCTGTTTCGCGGGCGCGGGTGAACAGGAATCCGCCAACGAACAGCAAGATGCCAAAGAGAAGGAAGGGGATGAAAACGATCTGCGGGGTTAGCTTGCTGGATCCGATCATCCATCCGACCAAGTAGGGGCCCATAATTTTAGCGGTGGCACCAATGCCATAAGTCATTCCCACGCCCGTGGAACGTGCGGCGGCGGGGAATTGCTCTGCCCCGAAAGCGTTCAGGAACCCGAAGGAGCCGTCCCCGAAGGTCATGGCAAGGAGGATGCCGCCGAAGAAAATCAGTCCGGCAGCATGAGTGCTCACCATTCCGGAATCTGCGGCTTTCGCAGAGAAGGCAGCGATCAGGCAGCCGGTTCCGCCTAGCCATCCCCAGATCAGCAGGGTGCGTCGCCGCCCAATCCGATCCGACATCCACGCTCCCAACAATCGGCCAGCCAGGTCCACTGCGGATACGCCCATGAACATGTACACGACGGTGCCGGTGTCGAAATTGAAGGATTCACCAAGTAAAGTCTGCCCCCATGACTGGATGGTGAAGCAGCCGAGCAGGAAGCAAAAAGAGGCGGCGGCGATGATGACCAGCTCGCGCGGGTATTTGCGCACGATAAGCGCGTAGGAAGTCTTTTCTTTAGCCGGGGGTACTTCGACTGTTCCGACTTGCTTATGGGGAATCTGCATTGCCCATGCGTACGCGTCACGGGCGGCGTCGTACTTCCCTCGCGTGGCCAGGAAGCGAGGCGACTCGGGTACGGAGTATCCCCACAGCAAAATCACGATGGGGGTGCAGCCGAGGGCAATGAGCCCCTTCCAGCCGAAAGGCTCGGCGAACAGCTTTGTTGCCAGTGACCCCAAGAATAGTCCCAGCGGGATGAATACCGATGTTAGTCCTGCAAGGAGGCCGCGTTGGCGGGCGGGGACGAATTCTTGCACGAACGGTAAGGAGGTGATGTTGAGCCCGCCCACGCCGACGCACACGCCCACGCGGTAGAGGCTCAGCAGGTGCCACTGTCCGGGTTGAATCGTCAGGGTTGCTGCCGTGAAAGCGACCATTACTACGATGCACCACATGAATGCGTGGCGACGACCAAAGTGGTCGGCCATGCGTCCCCACACCAGTGACCCGAGGACGGTGCCCACCCCCGAAGATGCAGCAATAATACCCGCCTGTAGCCCGGTGAGGTCCCACCCGGGCGTCCGCATGAGCAAGGCGATAACGAAGCCGATCAAAAAGAGGTCGAAAAATTCGCAAATGTTACCCGCGATAGTTAGGCCAATCAGCGATTTCTGGTTGCGCGTAAGTGGGCGAGTGTCTATCTGCTCGGCTGCGGTTGGCTTTTGTGTCACTCTCCAATAATGTCCCCCACCTTGCATTACTTGCACGGTGGGGGACCAAATGCGCGAAACTTCACCGCGCGGTGGCTACTTTGCGTCCTCCCGCCAGGCTTGTTTGTATTCGGCTTTATTTTCGAGCTTGGCCGCAGCATTGTTGTTTAGGAACAACACCACATTGGGGTGCTTTTGCAGGATTGAGGCGGGGCAGTTTTCGCTTACTTCGCCCTCGACCAGGGCGTGCACGGCCTCAGCTTTAGCAGGACCGGTGGCCAGCAGCACGATCACGCGGGCGTCCATAATGGTGCCGAGCCCCTGGGTCACGCAGTGGGTAGGCACGGAGCCCGGTTCGTCGCCGAAGAAGCGGGCGTTGTCAGCGCGGGTCTGTTCGGTAAGGGCGCCAGAGTGGGTGCGTGAGGTGAAGGGTTCGCCGGGCTCGTTGAAGCCAATGTGACCGTTGGCCCCTAGCCCGAGGATCTGCAGGTCAATGCCACCCGCGTCAGCGATGTCCTTTTCGTATGCGGCTGCAGCCTGCTCGGGGTCGCCCCCATTTGCTAGGGGAGTGTGCAAAGCGTCCTCGCTTAGACCAGTTTTGTCGTCGCCAACTAGTTCGTAGCGGAGCACGTTGCGATAGCGCTGCGGGTCCTCGGAACCAATTTCGACGTATTCGTCGAGGGCGAATGCCTGCGCGTCCGAAAGGTCAAATTCGCCGCGATTATAAGCAGCACGAAGACGCAGGTACAACGGGAGCGGGGTGGAACCGGTGGCCACGCCTAGGTTTCCGCCCTTTGGGAAATTATTAATGATGAACTGCGCGGCTGCGTCGCACGCGTCCAGTGTGGTGTTGAAAATGCCTATGCGCATCGTTGCTCCTTATTCTGCGTCTTTTATAGCCTGGCTAAACCAGCTGGTGATAGTCGTTGGATGTGTAATTGCTGTTCCCACGACGGCTGCCCAAGCACCTTTTTTCATTACAGCACCTGCCTGAGCCGGAGTGTGAACGCGTCCTTCGCAAATGATGGGGATATCCGGAAACTCCGCAACCATTTGGGTGAGAAGCCCCAAATCTGGCCCATCTGTCTTGATACGTTCACCAGTGTATCCCGCTAGTGTGGTGGACAGCATGTCGGTTTCGGATTCTGCCGCTTGGCGGGCGTCTTCAATAGATCCACAATCAGCCATTACGAGTATTCCTTCGTCATGCAGAGCGGAAACAGTTTGCGCGTAAGTGCGCCCGTCGGGTCGAGGGCGTCTGGTCGCGTCAAGTGCGACTATGTCGGCACCAGCCATGGAACATGCGCGGGCGTGTCGAAGTGTTGGAGTGATGAATACACCTTCATGGCCTTCTTTCCAGATTCCCAATACCGGAATTTCTACCCGGTCTTTTATGGCTGAAATATCTGCTAAACCTTGGCAGCGTATTCCGACAGCTCCGCCCTGCTCGGCAGCGCGTGCTATTTGCGCCATGGTTTCAGGGCTCCGCATAGGTTCGCCCGGGTAGGCTTGGACGCTAACAATAAGTCCTCCGTGAAGAGATTCAATTACCCTGTTCATAGTTTTCTTCCAATTTCGAAGCGGCCCAGCATGATGCTCCCAGCAGTGGAGCGGCTGAACCGAGTTTTCCTTTCAGTAGGGGAGTGTTGCGCATAGGTGGAAGGACACACTCGGAGTAACCGGTTTTTACCTGCGCCAGCCATTTGCTTCCACTTCTAGTTACCGAGCCGGACAGGATTATTGCGTGGGGATCAAAACAGTTACACAATCCACCCAGAACCTGTCCGAGTGCGTGTGCTGTTTCTTCCAGTATCTCTTGCGCGTATTCCTCACCCTGTGCCGCGCGAGTGGATATCTCTTTCCCACTCGACACCGGTGATAGCGCAGGGGGAAGTTCTTTGTTGTAAAAACTAACCTGGCCGCTTCCGGAAGCGACTGTTTCGATGTGGCTAAACCCGCCGCAAGAGCATTCCAGTCCGTCGGCTAGAGGGTGAACTATATGGCCAATGTGGCCGGATGCAAAGTGCGCTCCTTGTAGTAAATGTCCATCTTGTATAAACGCTCCGCCCATACCTGTACCAACAGCTACTGACAGGATAGTTCTGTAGTTTTTCCCAACGCCCCAGTTGGCTTCACCAAGCGCGTGCGCATGTACATCATTTAGGAGGAAGGTGGGGAGGGCATACTCGTTCTGAAAATAGTTTTTCAGGTCCGTCCCCGTCCAATTCTTTATTAGATCGGTTGCAGATGTAATAGCTCCGCTGTCTGTATCTACGATCCCCGCGGTAGAAATCCCGATTGCTTCCGCTTGTCCAATTTCCAGGATCTTGCGGAGCTGTTGGGCGGCAGCGGCGCAAACAGCGCCGCTGCCGTCCCTAGCCGGAGTAGAAAGATCAGCTATTTGAGTGATGTCCCCACTTTCGGTGCAAATAAGACCGGCGCCAATCTTTGTGCCGCCTATGTCTATTGCGGCTACCCTAGTCACTTAGGACCCCAGTTTTTACTAGCACGTTCCGGATGCGCTCCACATTTTCACCTTCAAGGGCTGCAACCGGCTCAGGCATCATGTTTGAATCGTACACGCCGAGTAATTTCAAGGCTGTCTTGAAAGCTCCGACTCCCGCTCCAAAACCAGAAACTTCCTGTACCACTGAAGTGATGCGCATGAGTGCCGAAAGATGGTTCTGGGTGGTGCGAACGCTTTCCCAGTCGCCAGCTTGATAAGCCTGCCACTGGTTTACATAGCTAACTGGATCTACGTTAGCGAGACCTGGCACTGACCCATCTGCTCCCGCCATGTAGGCGCCGTCGACAACTACCTCTTGACCGGTAAATAGCGCGAGTGGGTGACCGGCTTCCTTATTGTCGTCAACAAGGAAGCGGAATGCCACATCGTCTCCTGAGGAATCCTTGACGCCAGCGATTACGCCGTCTTTTCCAAGTCTGATTAGCAAGTCGCCCGGAAGCTTGACGTGCACACAAACTGGAATATCGTAGGCGAAAATAGGTAGGGAGGTAGCCTCGTGAATCTTGCGGAAGTGTCGCTCGATCTCTGTGATGCCGCCTAGTGCGTAGAAAGGCGCCGTAGCGACTATCGCATCGTAACCAAGTTTTTCTGCAACCTTTGCGTGTTCAATGACGCGTAGTGTTTCGGTGTCGATACATCCGGCTAGAAGCGGAACCCTGTCGCCAACTATCTCCTTAGCTGCTCGGAGGATTTCTTCGCGACGTGCATCGGTCGAGAAAGCTACCTCACCGGACGATCCCAGGATGAAAAGTCCATTTACCCCCGCTTCAATCATTCTGTCTATAGAACGTTTGAAACTGTTTTTATCCAGTTCACCCGCCGAGGTAAGGGGGGTTACTACCGGTGGTATGACGCCTTTGAACTTGTTCACTTTTCAATTCCTTTAGCTGAGTCGTAGATATTTCTAAGCATTTGCACACGTTCTGGCAGAGAGGCCTTTTCAGGAACGCAGATTTTAGCTCCTATGTATTTGGCGGAAGAAGCGGCTTCTGCACAACGCTGGATCTCCTCACCGGTTAGTAACGAGGTGGGTTCGTAGGTGGAACTAGGTAAGTGTCCATCTATCCATTCGTAGCCATACTGTGTAGCATCCGGGCCTGCTCCCGAGAAGATGACTCCAGCTAGGACTCCCGCTTTGGCGCATTGTTGGATATGCTCGAAAGCTGTTTCCGCAGTCCTGCCCTCTACCACTGATCGTCCCCAATTTATGTGGATTCCAACGCCGAGTTGTCGCGCAATGTTTATTTCCTCCTCGATCGCTAGAAAGCCTTTTTCTGGCTTTTGCGAGGAGATGAATTTGTCGCAATGTTCGATTACGATCTCTGCGCCACCCCAGTCCCACTTAAGGAGCTGCTCCAGTGAGGTGCTGAAGGCGTCAGTGTCAGCCAATTTGGTAGGCGCGGAATGTAGTTGGATTACGCTAATTGAATTCCTGCCGGTTGCTGTATTAAGTTCAGCAACGGATCTGCGAATTCCCTCGCAGAAATCTAGGGCAGCTTCTCTCCCTGATTTCTCAGCAGAGGCGAGGCCAAAGTGAGGCTCCTTCCACACGTTCTGCATGGTGCCGGGGATTGCCGTGATTGTGTTAGTTGTCCAATGTTCCGGTAGGACTTTGGCGAAGGCTGTCGCATTATCCTTGATAACTCCCGGATAGGGAATCTCAATTCCATCGATCCAGTCTTGCTGCCCCAAGATTTGGTAGTAATCGTTGTGCTTTCTTTCGTCGGGCAATGATGCGTAGGCCCCGACAATGAAAGACTTAGACATTATTTGCCTCCCTTTATGACTTCGTCGTCACCGTCTTCAATGCGTACTGCTTCGGGTGCCACGGCTTTCTGAAGAAGTCGAGGAACGTTTGCGCCGATTGAAACCATTACTACTGCTGCGAAGCCAGCAGAGAGAATTGCGAGTGCCATGCCAAGAGAAACCTTTGCGGCGACAGCGGCGCCTAGTACTGGACCGACTGCTCCGCCGAGAGCACCTACGTTATAGCAGAAGCCTAGGCCGGCTGCGCGCTTGTCAACCGGGAAGTAACTCGATACCCACTTGGGCAGTAGTCCGGAGATGCCTTGCCCGAACATCTGTTGGAAGAACAAGAGTGCTGCTACCAGGAGTACGTATTTACCGTTCTGCATGAACAGCGGGAAAACGATGATCTGGGAGAGTAGGAGTGACAAAGCGTACCAACGGCGCATGCCAAAATGATCGCCAGCGAAACCAGCAATAATGTAACCGCAGGCATTGCCGAGTCCTGCGAACGATACGACGTTTGCTACTAACTGCTGATCCATTCCCACGCCTTGGAGGTAGGTGGGAAGGAGGCCTTGAATTGGCCAGGTGTACATGAAAGAGGCAAAGATCGTCAGCATGATTGCCACGCCTGTTACCCAGCGGTTCTTGTTGAACTGAACTATGAAGTAGATGAAAATTACTGCACAGAGTGCGCCGAGGATAGTAGTGACAGCTATGCCAGAGGTGATGGACGTGAAGATCAGTAGAAGAGCAGCAGATGCTACGACTACTGCTAGGTAGTTCAGCATCTTCTTGTTACCGCCGAATAGGACTGCGAGCATGTCGTTGTTGTCGACGTGTCCCTTAGATTTCGCATCTTTCCAATCGGCTGCTTCTGGAAGCGACCGGCGCATGTAAATGGCTATGCCGATCGGAACCACGCCGGTGAGGAATAAGGCTCTCCAGCCCCAGCCGGGATGTAAAGAATCAACCCAAGTTGCAAAATACTTATCTACTTGGGCGGCAGCAATAACGCCGAATGCGTAGCCTGACAGAAGGAACCCGGATGCCTTATTACGCATATGCACTGGCCAGGACTCAATTACGTAGGTGGCGGAGGATGAATACTCGCCAGCCATTGCAAACCCGATTACGAGACGGAGGATAAATAGAATCCAGTAATTAGGAGCGAGAGCGCACGCAATTGATCCGAAGGCAAACATGAAGATTGACAGAACCATTGCAGGTTTACGACCATAGCGGTCCCCGACAGCGCCCAAGACAAGGCCGCCAATCCAGCGACTGATGAACGCTGCAGAAATTAGTGAAGCGCCTTGAACCAATGTGAGGTCGAAGGTTTTGATGATTGCGGGAAGTGCAAAGGATATTAGTACGAAATCGTAACCGTCTAGCAGCACTCCCAGCCATGCGGCAAAGAACGCTTTCCAGTCTTCCTTGTCTAAGTATTCCCACCAGTGTTTCTTGCGCGCGGCCTGCGCGCCTGCTGTATTACTCATTAGGGATTTACTCCTTATATTCGTCTTTGAACAGGTGAATCCAATAGATCAGTTGTCTTACAAGTTAGTTATAGCAGTAGCAGTTAGTCTTCGCAAGGGGCTGCGGCGAATCCTCTCTTGTGTGGCATATGCACAGTTAGAGCCACTGTTTTTGGGGACGCTTGCCATGAGCTGAAGTGTAGGCTAGCATGTCGAACATAATGTCAGACAACTGATAGCTACAGGGTGGTAGTGAGAGATGAATATGGTTACCGCATCGAGGCGAGATAGATCGTGGAGAGCGCTGTTAGGATGTTTTCTAGCGATGGTATTGGCCTGCGGAGGCGCGATGTGCATAGCTGATGCGGGTGCGGCAGATGTGTCATCGACTCCTCTAGTGGAAGTTACTAACCCATACAGTCAAAATGCGCAGGGGCCTGGACTGGATCTAGTGCAGTACGCTCCAAAGGTTAGTTCGTTGCATTCGGGGACTATTGCAATCACATTTAAAACGACCCAAAAATCTCCCTCTGCCGCGCTGTTCAGTGCTTCCTCTACAAAGGATCCTTCTACGAATCTGACCTTGTCGGTGCGGAATGGACATCTGTACTGGGAAGTAAGAGATCAAAAGCTGGCGCCTGAAAGTTGGCTTGCAAAGGCAGATGCGGAAGATGCTGGCCCTGTGAGTGATGGATCGGAACACGCGGCTGTTGTTACTGTTTCGGATGACAACACTCGTATTTATCTGGATGGGCAACAGGTGTTCAGCACCGCTGCTAGAGCGTTTTTCTCGTCATTGAACCAGATCGATTCTCTAAGACTTGGAGCCAACTATGACAACTCTGGAAGACAGTGGGGATTCGAAGGAACTATTAGTAATGCGAGCATTTACAGTTCTCCATTGTCTGCCCAGCAAATCCGAGCGACCACTAAGTACCCCCATCCAGTTTTTTCAGTAGATAAGAGTGCGTCGATCCCAGACGCAGTGCGGAATGCTGCTGAGGAGCAAAAAGTAACTCTGGTTTACCGGGTGCAAAACGACGGAGCGGTAAATAAAGAAGCGCGATTGCGGCGAGGACACACCGATGTACAGATACTTAGCTTCGGGCCTTCTATAGCCTTCAGGCAAGGTGGCCAAAAGCTCGAGATACCGCTGAACAAACACCTTAGGTCTGGTGACTCCATTGTGGTAGCTATTGATGGCGATGAGGCGAATTTTTACCTTAATGGGTCATCCCTGACTGCCCGGAAGATGCCCTCACATTCCCTGTCGTCTATAGATAACTACCTGAGTGAAGGGGCCGAGCTGAGAGTGTACGCAGGGAGGTTAAACACGGCACAAATTCAATCGCTTTCCTCATATGAGAATCCGGGAGAAATGGCGCTATTTGATCTTGGGTATGAGGGGGCTGCTAACTACAGGATTCCTGCGATCATTTGCACTGAGAATGGAACTTTAATTGCCAGTGCGGACCAACGGGTGCCCAACGCATACGACAGCCCAAATGACATTAACTTAGTTGTACGTAGGTCTTTGGATAACGGAAAGACCTGGGAACCCCTGCAGAAGCTGGTCGACCTGCCTGGAGAGGGTAGGAAAGCAGCGTCGGTAATTGACTCCTCCTTAGTGCAGGATCAGAAGAGTGGAAGAATCACCTTGCTTGTAGATCTGTACCCCGGAGGGGTTGGACAGCCTAATAATGTCCCTGGGACTGGTATGGCAGAAGATGGCTCTCTGCTACTGAAAGACGGTGAAAACCGTGCTTTCAAGTACAAATCAGGAAAGGTGCTGGACTCTGAGGGGAGAGAGACAGATTATTCCGTGGACAGTCAAGGTAACGTCCGCAAAGGCGGTCGTGAGCTGAATTCTATATACGATCCAGCTGAAAAATCTAAAGCCGTTCCCGATGGCCTATTCATGGCACCAACCTCCTATCTTGTTGAAATGCATTCCGATGATGATGGAGTTACCTGGAGTTCTCCTAGGCATATTAACCATCAAGTTAAAGCAGAATGGATGAAGTTTATTGGGACTAGTCCGGGATCTGCCATGCAGATCAAGGGTGGTAAATATGATGGGCGCTTAATTGTCCCAATCTATTATTCAAATTCTGTCGCAACGGTTTATTCCAGCGCAGTCGTCTACTCCGATGATGGAGGAACAACCTGGAGTAGATCTAAGTCTCCAAACGATGGAAGACAGTTTAGAGGGGGAACTATTGATTCAAAGACTGTGCGCGATGGGAGCGCGTCCCTGCATGAGTCTGCCGTTGTTCAGAGTGACGAGAACGAACTGACTATGTATATGCGGAATCTTAATCCGGGACGAAAGGTTGCTGTTTCTCGCTCTCGAGATGGAGGGGCTACCTGGAGTGGGGTGGAGTTCAAGGACGATACTCCGGATATATTCAGCCTGCCCGCAGCTCGGAGTATGTCCGGTGGCTACAAAAACGTACTGTTCGCAAACGCTTCGGCAGCGCAACCATATAGGGGTAAAGGGGTGCTCAGATTCTCTAACGATGGTGGATCAACGTGGCAATCTTCCAGAACCTTCCAAGCAGGACACTATGTATATCAATCCATGACGACACTGCCTAACGGCAATATTGGACTTCTCTGGGAACGTGAATGGCAAGGAATCTACTATTCAGAAATTCCTGCCGAATGGATAACTAAATATCCAGTAAGAAATTTTTAGAAGTAGTTTGTACTTGAAGGGTGAGTAGAAAATGAATACGAATGGACAAAGCTGGACAACTAATTTTCGTGCGAATATCGATGGCAGAATCGCACATGTGACGGGCAATGAGTGCGGTTGGGAACTTTCGATAGCTAACGGTAGCCTGCTGTTACTGGGTAGTAATAGCAATGCCAAGATTCGGCTCGACATGGAGGATACTTTCAAAGTTTCCGATAACCAGTGGCATGCATTGGGCATCTCTTCCACAGCAGAGGGCTCGAAGATCTATTTGGATGGGTGCCAATGCTTTTCTGCGACTGCTGACCTTAGGCCTATTGCTTGCGGGGAAACAAGCAGTTTTGATTGGGCGCCTACTACCGGTGTGGAACTAGCTGACGAGGCAGCTTTTGACAGGGCACTTACGCCTATGGAGTTTCTTGCGAAATCCGTAGCCCCGGAACCGTTAATTGAGTTTGCCGCATCCCATTTGTCCGATTACGACGCCACCCAGGTAGGACAGTTACGCTCGGGGTCGATTTTCCTTAGGTACCGAGTACGAGGCCCCGGCCAGCACGGTACGCTGCTCGCAGCTGCTGCAGGTGGGCAGGAAAAATTGAATATTGCTCTGACTGAACGCGGAGTTGAATACCGTGTGCTCGGAAAGGGCAATGTTTGGCGCCGCTTCGTTGCAGAGGGCCGTTGGGACCAGGGACATTGGCACGATGTTGTGCTTAGAGTTGGCCATGGCGCAGTCCAAATCTACGTCGACGGGTATATGGAAGCCCATCTTCCGGGGCAGGCGTTCTTCGGCAGCATTGAGAGCTGTGACGAGGTTGTTATTGGACAGGACATATACGGATCGAGGTTGTTCGGAGAGGTTCGTAACGCAGCGATATATTCGTCGGTGCTGAATGATTCGCAAATCAAGAAGCTATCGGCTGTGCAGCCTCTAGACACGCAATGCCTGTTCGATTACGGCTTTCAGGATTCGATAAGCTATCGCATTCCATCGCTTCTCACGACAAAGTCTGGGGTAGTAATTGCAGGGGCTGATCAGCGCGAAACGATAGCTAACGACTCTCCGAATTCAATCAACTTTGTTATCCGCCGCTCATTCGATGGCGGAAAGACTTGGGGAGATTTGCAGCCCGTGTTGAGCTATCCGGGGCATGGGGCCAATGGCGCCTCTGTAATCGATTCCTGTGTAGTTCAGGATCAGAACACTGGACGCATAATAGTGCTGATAGATCACTTCCCTGGGGGCATGGGCCAGCCCAATGCTCAAGCTGAGATCGGCATAGATACAAACGGGAATTATCTCCTTTTTGACGGTGAAGGAAATGGGTACACGTGGAACGCCGATGGAACAGTGTTGGGTGAAGATGGGGAACTTGCGCCGTATTCAGTTTCCGAGGATGGAACGGTAACTGTGTTGCAGGATGGAAAAGAGTCCTGCGGCGGCAACGTGTTTCTGAAAGATGGCGACGATCCTGCACAGACACTTCTCACGGCGCGCACCTCTTTCTTGCAAATGATCTACTCGGATGACGACGGAGAGACCTGGTCTAGACCGGTAAATCTGAACCACCAGGTCAAGAAGGACTGGATGGCATTCTTAGGGACTGCCCCAGGAAATGGTATTCAGCTTGCCAACTCAGATTATGCGGGGAGACTGGTTATGCCCGTTTACTACAACGGCGAAAGTAGGACCAATTTCTCCGCCACTGTGGTTTATTCCGACGATGGAGGTAAGTCGTGGAAATTGGCGAAGTCGCCCAATGACGGACGCATATTCGATGGAAGGGAAATCGACTCTCGGACTCTTGATACCGAATCTGCAGCTACTCATGAAGCGACTGTGATAGAGCGACAAGACGGGACTGTTCTTATGCTTATGCGCAACCAGCATCCCAGTGGCAAAGTAGCGGCTGTAGAAAGCGCAGATGGCGGAGAGACCTGGGGTGAGGTCTACTTTGTCGACCAGATTCCCGAGATCTTCTGCCAGCCGAATGCCGTTGCGTGGCCTACAGATAAGCATCGCGAGAGGGTGGTGTTCGCAAACGCTTCGCAGTTGAGGCCATATCGAGGTCGGGGTGTCCTGCGCAGGTCTGACGATGGTGGACGTACCTGGGATGTTGCCCGGACATTTAATCCAGCCCACTACGTGTACCAATGCATGGCGGTCATGCCTGACGGAGAACTTGGACTTCTTTGGGAACGAGAAATGCAGGGACTTTACTTTACGAAAATTCCACATGCCTGGTTCGATGCTGTAAGAGCATAAGTGGGGAGAATGTGGCACGGATCTGTTATCTTATGACTGCGGATACGTGCCACATCCGTAATAATTTGGGCGGGGAACTTCGCTGGTAGGAAAGTTGTAATGAAAAAAACATCAGATATCTTGTCATCACTTCCGCCTACCCTCACAGGCTACGAACAAACGAAGCTCGAGCAGAGGTTTACCTCCCGAACGGATTCCACGATCGAATCGGTAGAGCAGTACATAATTTCGGAACGCTTGAAGCCAGGTGACCCACTACCTACTGAAGCTGAACTATGTAAGCTCCTGGGAGTGTCGCGATCCTCGGTTCGAGAAGCGATGAAGCAACTCCAGGCGTTGGACATCGTGGCAACGAAGCAGGGCAAGGGCGCGTTTGTCTCGAACATGTCATTGTCTCCACTGGTCAATACTCTGGTCTTACGTTCGTCTATGGGGAATGGCTCATTGGGAACTCTCGATGAGGTGGTTTCCATGCGAAAGTATCTAGATATTGGTGTAGGCCACGATCTGGTAGAGAAGCGAGACCAGACGGATCTGAAAAAGATCAAAGAGCTGCGGGACCTGGTTAAACTGATGATTTCTAAGTCAACGACCGGTCGCTCCTATATCCAGGAAGACATTGCTTTTCACAGGGGACTAATTTCGATCCTTCAGAATCAGCTCTTAGACGAGATGATGAGTGCCATGTGGCTAATCCATATGGCTGTGGTTCCGTCATTGCCTGCCGACGCCGCGGGGCTTATAGCCACTGCAAAAGCTCATGGTGCCATGCTCCAAGCCATAGAGGACGGGGACATTGGTGCTTACTATCGCGCGGTGGAGGATCACTACCAACCATTGCGTTATCGAATGAGCGCTGCAGGACGTCACTAACTGCCGCCCTCGAAAAATGGCGGACTTACCAACTAAGCTGGGAGCGTGCTGGACAATTTCAATTCGATTCTGCCTGACCTGTTCCGTGTTATCGACCTAATTGGTGTGTTTGTCAACGGAATTATTGGCGGGCAGTTGGCGCGGCGCCGCAACTTCGATGCGGTGGGTTTTTTCGTGCTCGCCGTCATGAGCGGTCTAGGCGGAGGCATCGTTCGCGACATTATGTTGCCCGCTGGGCCTCCGGTCGCGCTCACTGATCCGTATTACCTGATTTGCGCCCTCGGCGGGGCGTTCGTGGCGATTCTGCTGCGTCTTTCGGGACGCTGGGCCACCCGCATGGTTTTCCTTGGGGACGGCCTGGTGCTTGGATGCTGGGCGGCCACGGGTACTCTCAAAACACTCAGCCAAGGGTTCAATATTCCCCCAGCCATTCTGCTTGGCCTTGTCACGGCAGTGGGCGGCGGCATGATCCGAGATGTCGCCTCCGGCATGGTTCCCCGCGTCTTCGGTGGCAACACGCTGTATGCGACTCCGGCGCTCGCGGCTTCGCTCATCATGGTCATCTTCTACAAGTTCCACATGCCGGTGTTCGGAATGCTTGTAGCGATCATCTTTGGCGGTTTGGGCACGGTCATCTCGGGGTGGCGGCGGTGGACGCTGCCAACTGGCGACTGGACGGTCACCATGACTTCTAAACAGTTGCGAGCACTGCTAGCGCGTAAGGGAGTAAAGCCGGAAATAAAGCCGTTTATCCTGGGTGGCAACCGCAAACTCAGGCCGTTCCGGGAACGTAAGAAGAACGCCGGTTCCACCGCTCAGATTACGGGCGAAGATCAGTAAATGTGCGGCCGGTACGGGATGTGGCGTTCCACCCAGGACGTGGCGGCGCTCTTTGGAGTAGACATGATTATCGAGGGCGTCCCCGACCCATCCTGGAACATTGCTCCGACGCACACTGTGAGTGCGGTGATGGAACGGTTTGCCGAGGGCGGCGAATTGGTGCGTGAATTGCGGCGGCTTCGGTGGGGGCTGATCCCCTCCTGGGTGAAAAGGCCGGATAAGCCCCTGTTGATCAACGCTAGAGCGGAGACGGTGACTGGTAAGCCGTCGTTCCGGACTGCAGCGTCTAAGCGTCGCGTGCTGCTCCCCGCCAATGGGTATTTCGAGTGGCAGCAAAGCGAGGGTGGCAAACAGCCCTACTTTCTTTCTGCTGGCGAGGGCGACCCGCTGGTAGCGTTTGCGGGCATCGCGGACACTTGGCGCGGCCCTGCCGGTTGGGTAGGGTCGGCGGCCATTTGCACCCGAAGTGCGCCAGACGCCCTCGGGCATATTCATGAGCGCACCCCGGTGATCGTGCCGGAAGATTTGTGGGGGCAGTGGCTGAACCCGGCGTTGACTGACCGGGAGCAGGTTGATGAGCTGCTCGGCCGCATCCCTCCTCCGGTGTTGCAGCCGCGCAAGGTGGGAAGCGAAGTCGGCTCCGTGCGCAATAACTATCCCAGCTTGGTAGAAGCCGCATCGTAATGGCAAAACGAGGGCGAAGATAGCTGTCCACAGCTGCGCCCAGTTTCGTTTAGACCGCCACACTATCCACAGGTGCTCTTTCGTGCGTCCCATTTGTCGGGGGTAGGTGCAAGAGTTGTTTCCATGAGGCGAAAGTTTGGCATCGGCGATGCGGTGGCGTGGGCCCTCGCTGCCATTGTCCTGGTGTGGGCAGTGGCCCCCATGGGCATAGATTTGGGTGGCTTTGGTAAGGCGGGGGTCGCTGGCACTAACAGGCCCGGGTCTATTTTGGACGCATTCAAATCTAATCAGAAGGTGCTGCAGGAAATCCCAAACACTACGTTTGCGCAGACAGTAAAGAATCTGCCCGTACGCCAGGGGAGGCCAGCAGAACGCTATAACCGCCGTAAGTTTGGGCAGCGGTGGGCAGACGAGGACAGGAATGGCTGCGACACTCGCAACGACATTTTGGCCCGGGATATGCGCCAGGTTACTTATAAGCCGGGCACCCGAAATTGCGTAGTTCTTTCCGGGGTGTTGCAGGATCCTTATACGGGTAAGGTAATCAACTTTGTGCGGGGCAATCGTACTTCCGAGGCGGTGCAGATTGATCACGTGGTTGCTCTAGCCGATGCGTGGGCTTCGGGTGCTGACAAGTGGGATGGGCCGCGCCGGCAGAAGTTCGCTAACGACCCGCTGAACTTGCTGGCAGTGGACGGCCCAGCTAACCAAGCGAAGAGCGCGTATGCGGCGGACAGGTGGCTTCCCCCCGATGCGGATTACCGTTGCGCCTACGTGGCCCGGCAAGTGCGCATAAAACAGGTGTGGGGGCTGACGGTTACAGCCGACGAACAGCGCACTATGGCACTTACTGCTTCTGAGTGCCCATCCCAACAATTGCCTGCCGGGCCTACTCTGGCGCTGGCTCACTGAGCCGGGCCCGCATATGTGCCGTATAAATAGGTAGAAGAAGGGGGGAATAATGAGCAACATCGCGAAGATCGTAGCCAACTTGAAGGACTGGCAAGAGGGCTTGTACAAGGAATTGCACGCCCATCCCGAACTATCTATGCAAGAGGAGTGGACTAGGGAGCGGATCACACAGGAGCTGACCGACCTGGGGGTAGAGCCGAAGCGCATCGGCGGGGGAGTCGTTGCCGTCCTCGAAAATGGGGAAGGCAGCACCATCCTTTCCAGGGCAGACTTCGATGCGCTTCCCCTAAAAGAGGAGACGGGATTGGATTTTGCCTCTACTGGCACCCAGAAGGATGCCGATGGCAATGACACTCCGGTTATGCACGGGTGCGGGCACGACATGCACACTGCCTGTCTGCTGGGCGCAGTAAAGGTCCTGCTGGCACAAAAAGACCTGTGGCAAGGCACTTTCATTGCGCTCTTCCAGCCGGGTGAAGAAACGGCCCAAGGCGCGAAATCCATGGTAGCGGACGGGCTGGTCGAACAGGTTCCCAAACCCGAAGTTTGCCTTGCCCAACACGTGGTGAGCATCCAAGAGGGTACCGTCAATGCCGTCTGCGGTCCGACGTTTTCTGGCGCAACTAGCCTGAAAATTACCGTCTACGGCAAGGGCTCCCACGGGTCTATGCCCCACCTGTCTATTGACCCCATCGTGATGGCCGCCGCGATCGTGCTGCGGCTTCAAACTATTGTGTCGCGGGAAATTTCGCCCTCGGATTTTGCCGTAGTTACGGTAGGGTCCATTGTGGCCGGAGCCTCCGCGAACACCATTCCCGATTCGGCAACCTTGCAACTGAATGTGCGCACCTACAAAGAATCGGTGCAAAAGAAGGTTACCGAATCCATTGAGCGCATTGTGAAGGCGGAATGCGCGGCCTCTGGCAGCGATCGCGAACCAGAATTTGAATACTTCAACCGCTACCCCCTAACCGCCAACCCAGAAGAACAATTCGACCGCATCACCGGGGCGTTCAAAGACTACTTTGGCGACCGGTATGCAGACGGGGAAAAGGTCACGGCCTCCGAGGACTTCACCTACATTCCCAAGGCCTTTGACGTGCCTTACTTCTACTGGACCTTTGGGGGCTTCCCCGATCCGGAGTCGGCGCCCGGCAACCACTCACCACAGTTTGCTCCCACCATGAGCCCCTCCTTGCAGGTGGGCACCGAGGCGCAGGTGGTAGCGGCCCTCGAATATTTGGGCAAGTAAACAACAATCCCGCGCCTAGTGCAGTTACGCCGGGCGCGGGATTAGTGTTTTGAGTTATTCGGCTATACCCCGGCGATCACTCCGGAAACCAGGCCGAGGGCGATCAGGATGCCAAGGGCCACGCGGTAGATCACGAACCAGTTGAAGTTATTCGACGAAACGAACTTCAGCAGCCACGCAATCGACAGGTAGGCGACGATGCCGGACACTACGGTGCCGATAATGGTGGCTCCCCAGCCGACTCCGCCAGCCGCACCAATCTGATCAAACTTGGTTACAGCCTGCAGGCCGCCGGCGGCGATCAGGGTGGGAATGCCCAGGAAGAAGCTCATGCGCGTGGCCGTCACCCTGTCGATCTTCAGGAACATGGCCCCGGCAATGGTTGCGCCGGAACGCGATACGCCGGGGATCAGGGCGATCGACTGGAATAGGCCAAGCAGGAGGCCATCCTTCCAAGTAATAGAGTCTTCGCCACGATCGAAGCGTACCCGGTCGGCCACATACATTGCTACCGACCACAAAACTAGCCCGGCGGCCACAAACCACATGGAGCGCAGCGGCCCCTCGATCAAGTCTTTCAGCAGCAGCCCCACAACGGCGGTTACTGCCACACCCACAATGATTGCCCACCCTAGGTGGTAGTCGGCTTTGCGCTTGTGCTTATTGGCCAGACCAGCGAACCAGGCGCGCGCGATGCGCACAATGTCCGACCAGAAGTAGACAATAGAGGCGAGCATGGCGCCGACCTGGATGATAGCCGTGTAAGCGGTGACGGTAGGAGCATTTACTGGGTGACCGAGTAGGTTTTCAACAATGGTCAGATGGCCCGTGGAGGAAACGGGGAGGAACTCGGTTACGCCCTCGACGATCCCCAAAATGATGGACTCCCACCAAGAAATCACGGCTACTCCTAGGGTAGAAAAATGCGAACGCAGACCAGTCTAGGTGACAAATACGCAAAGCTGCATAAGACACGAGCGCTCGCGGCTGCGAAACAGGCCACGCCCTCAAAAAAGTTGTGCCAAATATGGGAACCGAAGCAGAAAATACTCTCAACCACTGAAGAATGTGATGTAAACAACTATTCTTGTTTGTTGGAACAACGCTGTTTTCTGTCTAAGGAAGGTGAAGGAGCCTTATGCGTATTGGTGTCCCTACAGAAGTTAAAAACAATGAATACCGCGTGTCTGTGACGCCTGCCGGTGCTGCCGCCCTGATTCAGGACGGACACGAAGTGCTAATCCAGAAGGGGGCCGGTGAAGGATCCGCCTATCCCGATTCGCTCTATGAAGAGGTTGGCGCAAAGATTATTGACGACGCCGACCAGGTGTGGGCCAGCGCCGACATGGTCATGAAGGTCAAGGAGCCGATCGAAGAGGAATACCACCGCCTGCGCGATGGGCTGATCCTGTTCACCTACCTGCACCTTGCTGCTGACAAGGCGTGTACCGACGCCATTATTAAGGCGGGTACCACCGCTATTGCGTACGAAACTGTGCGCACCGATGCTGGCACTCTGCCGCTGCTCGTGCCCATGTCCGAGGTCGCAGGCCGCCTGGCTGCCCAGGTTGGCGCGCACTATCTAGAGAAGCCGCACGGCGGACCGGGCGTGCTGATGGGCTCCGTGGCAGGTGTGCGCAACGCCAACGTAGTAGTTGTTGGCTGCGGGCAGGCAGGCCGTAACGCTGCCGAGATCGCTATCGGCATGGGTGCGAACGTAACCGTGCTGGACAATGATCTAGAGAAGCTGCGGTGGGCAAACTGGCAGTGGGGCAACCGGGCCCGCACTACCTACTCCACCCCGCTCTCTGTCGAAGAGGCCGTGGCGGACGCCGACCTGGTCATTGGTTCCGTACTTATCCCGGGTGCTAAGGCGCCGAAGCTGGTAACCGATGCGATGGTAGCCAAGATGCGGCCGGGTTCCGTACTGGTCGACATCGCGATTGATCAGGGCGGCTGCTTCGAGGGGTCGCACCCCACTACCCACGATGATCCGATCTTCACGGTGCACGACGCCACCTACTACTGCGTGGCGAACATGCCCGGGTGTGTGCCTCACACCTCCACTACCGCGCTGGCCAACGCTACGCTACCGTACGCTCGCGCTATCGCAAAGAAGGGGTGGAAGCAGGCGCTGAAGGACGATGCAACCCTGCGTCGCGGCCTGAACGCCCACGCTGGCAAGATCTCCTACCCAGGCGTAGCCGAAGCTTTCGACCTCGAATGCGTAGATCCCGAAGAGCTGCTCGAAAACTAGTGCCGGAAGTGGTGCCCGGACGGTTGCAGCCGACTATGTAAAGCCACTTGCCTTAACTAGCGGGCTCTAAGAACCTGCATGGCCCCGCATCTAATCGGATGCGGGGCCATGTCATGCCTGTGTACATCCTAGACAGTAATGCGTGGGTTTCAAAAAAGTAATCTACCATTGTCCGCAAGTAAAAATCTGAGTAAAGTATATTGCAGTATGGGGCACCTGAATGGGGGAATGCAATGACGCAAACGTCCGGGCAAGCAATCGCCATGATTATTTACTTCGTGGCCATGATCATCATTGGGATCTGGGCATACACACGAACGCAGAATTTAGACGACTACATGTTAGGTGGGCGGGGGCTGGGCCCGGCAGTTGCCGCCCTCAGCGCAGGCGCATCCGACATGTCTGGGTGGCTACTAATGGGGCTACCCGGGGCGCTGTATCTTTCCGGCATTGTCGAGGGGTGGATCGCCGTTGGCCTGGTAGTGGGGGCATGGGTGAACTGGAAAATTACTGCCCCGCGGTTACGTTCCTACACGCAGGTGGCGAACAATTCTATTACGCTACCGTCCTTCCTGGGCAATCGGCTCCACGATCGCTCGAACGCGCTTCGCATCGCCGCCGGCCTAATAATTTTCGTATTCTTCACCTTCTACGTGTCCTCTGGCATGGTCGCCGGGGGCACCTTCTTCGAATCCGCCTTCGGGATGGACTACCACCTGGGCATGGTCCTTGTTGCCGCAGTGGTTGTGCTGTACACGCTGGTCGGCGGCTTCCTGGCGGTGTCGTGGACAGACCTGGTGCAGGGGATAATGATGTTGATGGCGCTGGTGGCGGTGCCCATCGTGGGAGTCGTTGCCCTTGGAGGGCCGGCAGCCGTTGCCGAGGGCGTGCGCACGGCCAATCCGGACTTCCTCTCGCCCTTCGGGGGCGCTAGCTTCGTGGGCGTCATATCTGCGCTGGCGTGGGGGCTCGGCTACTTTGGGCAGCCACACATTGTAGTTCGCTTTATGGCGCTCCGTTCGCCGCAAGAGGCAAAGCAAGCTCGCCGCATTGGGATCGGGTGGATGTTCCTGTCCGTACTGGGGGCGTCCGGCACCGCCATTATCGGCATTGCTGCCCACCAGCGCGGCAGGGTCCAGATCGGGCAAAATGATGCCGAATCCGTATTCATTCTTATGGGGCAGAATCTTTTCCCCGTGCTGGTTGCCGGGTTTATGTTGGCCGCGATCTTGGCGGCAATCATGTCCACAGTGTCCTCGCAGCTGCTGGTCACGTCCTCGGCAATTGTCGAGGACATCTATAACGGCCTTACTAAACGCAAGCTAACCCCGATGGGCGGGGTGAATCTGGGCCGAATCGCAGTGCTAGCAGTCTCCTTGCTGGCAGCGGGGCTTGCCTGGATGCGCACGGACTCGATTTTGAACCTGGTTTCCTTCGCCTGGGCCGGCTTCGGGGCAGCCTTCGGGCCGATCGTGATTTTGGCACTGTATTGGCGAAAACTGACAACGGCGGGCGCGCTCGCGGGCATGGTTACCGGCGCTGTCACCGTCGGGGTGTGGGGGACTTTCAAGTGGGGTGGCCTGTACGAAATTATCCCCGGCTTCGCCCTCTGTATGGCGGTTGCCTGGGCGGTGTCGAAGGCGACTTACAAGCCAAATAGCCAGATAGATGAAGAGTTCGCGCTGGCTGAAAGACTTGCCACCGTATCGGAGCAGGAATTGGTGGAATATTTTGGTGACCGCACCTTCGCCGGCCCCACAATTAGCTACCAGAACACAGAAGGTAATAACCAGCCAAAGATAGACTAAACAGGTAGGCTAATAGAGCTTCGTAAATGGCAAGGATGCCAGCAGTTGCAACGGGAAAGGTCAAAGATGTCCAACGTAGAGGTTGACTACGCCGAAATTGGGGAACTCGCGAAAAAGCGAGCAAAATCCTGGCTCGAACGGTCCAAGAAATACCCGGTTGATCGGGCAGGGCAGCTCCTTAGTGAAGTGCTGCGCGACCCGAAGGGGCTGGACTTCACAGTCGGGTTCGTAGACAACGTGATCAGGCCCGAGGACGAGAAGATCGCCGCCCAGCAGATTCGCGTCTTGGCGGACCAGGATCCACAGTTCTTGCCGGCTTACCTGAAGGGGCCACTGGCGGTGGGCGGCAAGCTCGCTCCGCTAGTTCCCGAGGTGGCAGTTCCCACGGCCCGCAAAGTATTTGAGGCTTTGGTAGGGGACCTGGTCCTAGATGCTAAAGGTACTGGGCTGACAAAGTCGATTGCTCGCCTGAAGGCGCGCGGCGCCCGGTTGAACATGAATCTGCTAGGCGAGGCCGTCCTTGGCGACAAGGAAGCTGAAAAGCGGTTGCGCGACACCATGGGGCTGCTGGAACGCGAGGACGTGGATTACGTGTCCATGAAGGTGTCCGCCGTAATCGGCCCGCACAACCCGTGGGCCTACCAACAGGCCGTAGACTACGCGGTTGAAGCTCTGATGCCGCTATACCGCAAGGCAAACAGCTATTCCCCAAAGAAGTTCATCAACTTGGACATGGAAGAATACCACGACCTGCACCTGACCATCGACGTGTTCAAGAAGATCCTTGACCGCGAGGAATTCAAGGACTTGAAGGCTGGGATCGTGCTGCAGGCATACCTGCCGGATTCGCTTCCTGCCATGCAGGATCTGCAGGCTTGGGCGGCACAGCGCGTCCAGAATGGTGGCTCACCAATTAAGGTGCGAGTCGTAAAGGGTGCCAACCTTTCCATGGAGCGCGTGGAAGCAACCGTGCATGGGTGGGACATGGTGACCCAACCGAACAAAGAAACGACAGACGCGAACTACATCCGCGTCCTCGATTGGGCGCTGCGCCCCGAACACACGAAGAACGTGACTATCGGCGTGGCCGGCATGAACCTGTTTACTGTGGGATTTGCCTACGAGCTGGCCAAGAAGCGCGGCATCTTACACACCGACGGGATCGAATTCGAAATGCTGGCGGGCATGGCAACCCAGCAGGCAGCTGCCGTAACCGAGGACGTCGGCCACCTGCTCTTCTACGTGCCCATCGTCAACCCGGAGGAATACGATGTGGCGATCGCCTACCTGGTGCGCAGGCTAGAAGAGAACTCGCTGCCGTCCAACTTCATGTCTTCCATTTTCGAACTGGACCAAAACGAGGCCCTGCTGCAGCGCGAACAAGACCGCTTCAGCGCCGCCCTCTCCCATGCTTTTGACGACCCGGTAGGCCCTGCCCGCAAACAGAATCGCCTAGAAGAGGGCGAAGCCGAGATCAAGGCGATCGTCACCGACGAAGCGGGCAACTGGCAATTCCAGAACACGCCAGATTCAGACCCGTCCCTGCCAGCCAACCTGCAGTGGGCGCGCCAGATCGCCGACTCCATGAAAGATAGCGAAAAGGGATGCCTGGTCATCGAGGAAGCAGCAGTAACCTCTGAAGACCAGCTGCAGAAGATCGTCGAAGAAGCGGCCCGCGGCGGCAAGGAATGGGCAGCCCGTCCGCTACAAGAACGCGTGGACATCCTGCACCAGGTTGGCGTGCTGCTGTCTAAACGCCGCGGCGAACTGATCGAGGTAGCCGGCTCCGAGGCAGGCAAAACCATTGACCAGGGCGACGTGGAAGTTTCTGAGGCCGCCGACTTTGCCCACTACTACGCAGAGCAGGCCAACACGCTGCATTCCCTGCCCGGCGCGAAGTTCACCCCCGCGAAGGTTATTGCGGTAACCCCGCCCTGGAACTTCCCCATGGCAATCCCCACCGGCGGCGTATTGGCCGCCCTCGCTTCCGGGGCCGGCGTTGTCTTCAAGCCCGCCCGCGAAGCCCGCCGCACGGGAGCCATGCTGGCGCAGGCAATGTGGGACGCGGGCGTTCCTCGCGACGTGCTGAAACTAGTGGACCTATCCGAGGGCGAGCTGGGCCGCGCCCTCATCGAAAACCCACTGGTAGAACGCGTAATCCTGACCGGTTCTATCGACACCGCCAGGCTGTTCAAGTCCTGGCGTCCCGGCCTGCAGGTGCTAGCCGAAACCTCCGGCAAGGACTCCATTATTGTTACCCCGCACGCCGACCTGGACCTGGCGGTGCGCGACGTAGTCAACTCCGCCTTCGGGCATGCCGGACAGAAATGTTCCGCATGCTCGACCGTGATCCTGGTCGGGTCGGTCGGGCGCTCGCGGCGCTTCCACGACCAGCTAGTCGACGCGGTCGAGTCTCTGAAGGTGGGCTACCCCTGGCAGCTAGACACGCAGATGGGGCCGCTGGTTTCTCCCGCATCGGGCAAGCTGCTGCGCGGCCTCACCACGTTGGGACAGGGCGAACACTGGGCCGTTACCCCGCGTCAGCTAGACGAGTCGGGCAAATTGTGGAGCCCGGGCGTGCGCGCCAACGTGCAACCGGGCAGCGAATACCACCTGACCGAATACTTCGGGCCGATCCTGGGGGTCATGCGGGCCGACACCCTGGAGCAGGCGGTCAAACTGCAAAACGCCACCGAATTTGGCCTGACGGCAGGCATCCACAGCCTGGATGCTGACGAAATTAACTACTGGCTAGACCATGTGCGCGCCGGCAACGTGTATGTAAACAGGGGAATTACCGGAGCGATTGTGCGCCGCCAGCCCTTCGGCGGGTGGAAGCGCTCTGCCGTTGGGGCTGGCACTAAAGCAGGTGGGCCGTCCTACCTGTTCGGCCTCGGCAATTGGGAACGCACAGACGTTGACGCCTCCCAGATCACTGGACGTTCGCTCTCTAACCCGGCTTTGGCGGACGCCTACCAAAGTGCTACCACTTTGGACCAGGGCGGACAGTACGTGCAGGCCCTGGCAGTTTCCGCGCAAGAGTGGGGCGAAAAGGAATTTGGTGTCGGCCACGACCCATCTGCCCTTGGGGTGGAACGCAACGTGCTGCGCTACGAGGCCGTGCCCGTCCTAGTACGCCTTGCCCAGGGCGAGAAGCCTTGGCAGCTACTTGGCGTGGTCGCGGCCGGACTGGCGGCAGGCTCACAGGTGAGCGTATCGGCTGCAGAGCTTCCTGCGCAGGTGCGCGAATTCTTACGCCGCCAGCATGTTCCCTTCGTCCTCGAAAGCAAGGAGGCTTTCCTTGAGGGCGTTCCCGGTTGGGCGAAGGAAGCCGGGTACGACGCTCGACTGCGGATGCTAGGCGGAGACCCGACGCAGGTGGCTGCTACCCTACCCAAGGAATTGGTGGCCGACGTGGCAATCTGGTCGCAACCGGTTACGGTTAGCGGTCGCGTGGAACTACTTCCGTTCGTCCACGAGCAAGCCGTGTCGTTTACCAACCACCGCTTCGGTAATCCCACGCCGCTGGGGGATCGGGTAGAAATCTAATTTGAGTGGTTGCAGAGGCCGCGCAGTCACAAGTTGGGTGCGCGGCCTCTTTATGCAATGGCCAAAGCGCATCGGGCTGTCGAAAGCACAGTGGATTGCTGAAAGCTCACCGAAATGCGAACTGTTCAGTGTGCCCTGGGCAAACTGGTGTGCTCTCGGTGCGGGGATAGTTATGCTCCGTGGAAGTGAGCCTGGTGCTCAGCGCCGGCACGGTAGCCAATGGCGGCAGCGGCCTGCTTGAGTTTGCTAATCAGCGGCAGCAACCTGTCTTCAGGTAGATCGGTCGAATGGTAGGTCATTGCTAGCGACCCGATGGGATAGCCAGAATTGTCTAGCACGGCAACGGCTACCGTAGACCACCCGGGAGTAATGTTCTCTACTTCCTGGGCCCATCCGCGGGCACGGGTTTGCGCCAGGATTTCCTGCAACTCAACCACAGTTTTTGGGCCGGAACCAGTGCGGTCGGCCAAATACCGGTTAGAAGGGTAGAGGGCGGATACCTGCTTGTCGCTCAGCTGCGCCAGCATGGCCTGCCCGGACGCGGTCAGTTCGGCAGGCAGGCGCACCCCGACGTCGGTAACTAGCGACAGGCCCATTGAGCCGCGCTGTTCTACCACGTAGATGACGTCTTTGCCGCTAAGAACAGCGAAGTGCGCGCTTTGATGAACCTGATCGACGATGTGCTCAACCACGGTTAGGGCTATTCGCCGCAGTGGTTCCTGCCGCTGGTACGCCCAGGCCAGTTCGTAGGCGCGCACGCCTAGTGAAAACCGGCCGGTCTCCTGGTCATGGGACACGTAGCCGAACTCGACCAACGTGCCCAGTATGCGGTAGGTGGTGGACCGCGACATGGATAGCTCGCGAGCCAAAGACGCAGCGGTCAGTGGCTTGATGTGTCCCGCTAGCGAATTCAGGATGCGCAACACATTAGCAGCAGAGTTACTTGTTGCCACGGCCTCCCCCTTCCAACATTTAGCGTGTATCTACTATTGCAGTTTTCCGCTAACCTTCGCGGAAAGAGATGCCCATTGCGCCCTCGGGGTAGACCCAGTGCAACACTTCCCGCGGGGCAACTGCCAGGCAGGTACCGCACTCAAGGCAGGCGGCGTATTCCACGTCGACGCTGCCGTCTTCATTTGCTGTGTACACGTGGGCTGGGCAAACACGCTCTAACACTTTGCCGAAACCAGTGCGTTTGGCCGCTTCCTGATTGACCTCAATGTGGGAGTTGCCCTCGTCTACCTCGTAGGAGTTCTTGGCTAGTCGTTCGGTAACTGTGCCTAGTTTTAGTGCTGCCATTTTTATAGGGACCTCACTGCTTCGAAAGCGATTTTTGCTAGGCGGAGTGCGCCTATTTTCGACTTCTTGAATGCGCCCAGGGCGGTGGGCAAGAGCTTCTTGCGCGGGGACAGGTCTAGGTTGTAGATGCCGTGCAGTACGTTCGAGACCAGTTCGCCCATGTCGCCGTACATTTCAGGGTTTTCAAGGAACTTTGGGGCCTTCGAGTAGGTGGCCATGTCCTTGCCCACGAACGACTCGTCTACCAGGCGCGTGTATTCTTCCAGCTGCTCCTGGCTGAAGTTGCCGGCAGCAAGGGCCTTGTCGATGGCCTGTGCTGCTGCTTTGCCAGATCCGGCCGCCAGATCCATGCCGCGTACGGTGAAGCCCGTGTTTAGCGTGAAACCGGCTGCGTCCCCAACGATCACGAGGCCGTCGCGCACTAGGTCGTGCTGCATCTTCTGCCCGCCCTCGGCAATCAGGTGGCAGCCGTATTCAATCAGCTCGCCGCCCTCAAGGTACTGGCTTACGGCCGGGTGGGTCAGGAAGTGGTCGTGAATCTCAGAGGACGACTTACCCTTCTTTACCAGGTCGTCCAGGCGCAGCACCACGCCGATAGACACCGAGTCAGTGTTCGTGTAGAAGAACCCGCCCCCGGCGACGCCCTGAGTGCAGTCGCCAACCATGGCGTAGGCGAGGCCGTCGCCGTCGCGCACCCCAAAGCGTTTGGACACTTCGGCCTCGCCAAGTTTGATCACGGACTTTACGCCCACGGCCAGGTTCTCGGTGGGCTCCTTTTCCCGGATGCCCGCTTTCTGGGCCAAGAACGAGTTGACCCCGTCGGCCGCAACAACCACGTGGGCGTGCAGCTCTTCACCGCCAGCGCTAATGCCAACAATCTTGTCGCCCTCGCGCAGCAGCTCTTCAACCTTGATGCCGGGCATGATCACCACGCCGGCCTCTTCACACTTCTCGGCCAGCCACGGGTCGAACTTTGCGCGCAGCACAGTGACGGCGGTCGAATCCTCACCCAGGCGACCGTCCCAGTAGTCGACGTTCGTGGCGGCAGTGGGGGTCATGAACGACAAGATGTTGCGGGCAATCTTGCGTTCGTATGGCGCCTGCTCAAGAAAATCAGGGAAAATATCCTGCATAATCTTGCAGTAGAACACGCCCCCGGACAGGTTCTTTGTGCCCGGTTCGGTGCCGCGTTCTACAAGCAGTACTTCGTGTCCCTGCTGTGCCAGCAGGTAGGCACAAGTCATGCCAGCGATGCCAGCCCCAACAACGATTACTTCAAAATCTACGTCGTTCATGACCCCGTCTTCCATTTACTTAGAGAGTGCTTCGGTCAGTGCGGGCAGCACCTCGTACAGGTCGCCAACAATGCCGTAATCTGCCAGTTTGAAGATCGGCGCGTTCTCGTCAGAGTTGATCGCGACGACCGTCTTCGAATCCTGCATGCCAGCGGTGTGCTGTAGCTGCCCGGAAATGCCCAGGGCGAAGTAGAAGTCGGGTGCCACCTTGGCGCCCGAAACGCCTACGTACAGGTCGCGATCGAACCAGTCGGCGCCCTCGGCTAGAGGACGCGAGCAGGCTACTTCCGCGCCTACCGCCGCAGCCAGGTCGCGTGCCAGCTGCAGATCTTCTTCCTTCTTGAAGCCGCGCCCACAGGCAACAATCTTGCCTGCCGCGCCCAGATTTACCTGGGTGCCAGCGCCGGTTTCTTCAGCCACTACCTTGGCGGGGGACAGCTCGGCTTCCGCCGCTTCTGCCTGGGCCCCGCTTCCGGCTACGTCCTTGCCGCCGTCCAGCAGGAGCACCAGCTTCTGCGAGGTCGGAAGGGTTTCCTCGGTGATGCCACCGAAGCGTGCCACGGTCACCGAGTCTGCGGAAACCTCCTTGACGCCACGGAAGATCGGGGCGTCGAGGGCGGCCGCAACGGCGCCTGCAAGCACGCGATCGGTGGGAGCGTCAGAGGCGAAGACCAGGCCGGGATCGCCAGCGGCAATCAGCTTCGCCACGGAGGCCGCTGCTGCTTCGGCGGGGACGCCCTCGCCCAAATCGACGCTGACTACCTTGGCGGCATCCGAGAAGGGACCAGCCGGGGTGCCAACCGCTACGACAGTCACGTCGCCAGTCTTGCCCGCAGCCTCCAAAACGGCTGCCACCTGCGGATTAGTTGCAATTACAAAAGTGTTGCTCATGATTAGTCCTAACTACTTCAGGCCGGCTGCGCGCAGGGCATCAGCAAGCTCGCTGGCGGCGTTCTCGCCCTCGAACAGCTTGTGGGCGCGATCCTGGTTGGAGGCACCGGAACGGGCAGATACTTCGGCAACAACATCGGTTGCCTTCACATCGGAGGCGGCAAGAACCTCAGAAGGCTTCTTGCCAGCAGCCAAGATGTCGCGCATGCCCGGGGTCTTCGCCTCTACGGCATTGGCAGCAATAGAGACCACGATGTTGCCTTCGACCTCGACAGTGCGGGTGCCCCCGGGAACTTCCTGGACCAGCTTCCAGCCCGCGGTAGTCTTCTCTGCCGAGCGGACTTCGAGGAAGCACTGCCACCCCAAGTAGCCGGCGACCAGGGCAGGAACCAGGCCTGCGCCCTCGTCGATAGAGGCCGAACCGGTGACCAGGGCAGTTGCGCCCTCGACGCGGCCGGTAAGGTCTGCCAGAGCAGAAGCAATCTTGGTGGAAGTCCACTCGGCGGTCTCGTCGTCCGAAACCAACAGGGCCCGGTCAAGTCCGCGCGCCAGAGCGGTCTTTACCGCGTTGCCTGCGCTGGCCTTCTTGGAGCCGACGGTGATGCCAACCAGTTCGCCGCCCTCGGCGTCTGCCATGGTGCGGGCAACGGTCATAGCAACCGGATCGTATTCGCTTACTGCCTCTTTGGCGCGCGACCAGTCGACGGCGCCATCTGCGCTTACAGAAGCGTCCTGCGGGTTCGGCGCAAACTTGTATGCAACAACTACGCTCATGTTTTCCTCTCCTTGCTACTTCCAGCTCTCAAGCACGTCCGCGGCGGTAGATTCGCCGAGGGCGGGGCTGGGGGCGGTGGTGAATTCGGTATCGGGCTCTTCAGTTTCAAAACGCACGGGGTAGCGCACGTACTGGGTGGAGCCAATGATCGGGTGGTCGAAGCTGCCCAGGGTGTTGCGGTAGCGCACCTGCTCCGACTCCAGGGCCTGCGTCAAGTTCCAGATCGGGGCTGCGGGAATGCCGCCCTTTTCTGTAGCCTGCAAAGCCTCATCGGTGGTCAGGGTCCTGGTCCAGGAGGAGACTAGCTCGGTCAGTTCCTCCAGCTTGTCCGACCTGTTCTGGTCGCCCAGGTAATCCGGGTTCTCGGCCAGGTCCTCGTGGCCCATGACGGTGGCCAGGCGGCCCCACAGGGTGTCGTTAGCAACGGCAATAGCAACCATGCCGTCCTTGGTGGGGTAGGTGTCGAACGGTACCGACACGGGGTGGCGGTTGCCGATGCGGCCAGGTAGCTTGCCGGTTGCGGCCTGCATCGAAGCGGCGGTGACCTGCAAGGCAAGCATTGAATCGAACATAGACACGTCGATGTGCTTGCCCTGGTCGGTGCGGGTGCGGTCGAACAGTGCCGCGCACACCGACCAGCCCATGAACATTCCGGCTACCACGTCGCCTAGAGATTCGCCGACGCGGGTCGGCGCGCCGCCCTCTTGCCCGGTGGCATCCATGATGCCGGTCATGGCCTGCACGATCAGGTCATAGGCAGGGCGCTTGGCGAACGGGCCATCCTGGCCGAACCCGGACAGGGAAGCGTAAATCAGCTTCGGGTTTACCCCTTTGAGGGTGTCCCAGTCGATGCCCAGACGGGAAGTTACGCCAGGCCGGTAATTTTCGATCAGAACGTCGGCTTCACGCACCAGATCCATGAAGGCAGCCTTGTCGCCTTCGTCCTTCAAGTTCATGGTGACCGACCGTTTGTTGCGGTTCAAGATCGCAAAGTACACCGATTCCTTGTCCTTGAACGGGCCAAGGCCGCGCGCATCGTCGCCACGAGGCGATTCGATCTTCACCGCATCTGCACCCAGATCTGCTAGCTGGGCCGCACAGTACGGGCCGGCTAGAACGCGGGACAGATCCAACACTTTGACGCCGTCGAGGACGCCCTTAGTTTCGCTCATTTCACTGGTTCCTTTTCGTCGTCATAGAAGTAGATGGTGTGCTCTGGCACGCTCACTGCGGTGCGCCCCCAAGCCCAGTAGATGATCGCGGGGACGATCAGGCCGATGATCCACGAAATGTCAGCTCCGCCTAGCACCTTTGTCATCGGGCCGGTGTAGAAGTCGGAGTTTAGGAACGGGATCTGTGCCAGGATGCCCACAATGTAGGCGGTCAGGGCAGGAACGTTGTATTTGCCGTAGCGACCGTTCGGATCGTAGAGGGCGGGAATGTCGACTCGTTCCTTCGAGATGAGGTAGTAGTCGATCAGGTTGATCGCAGTCCACGGGGTGAATGCCAACAGCAAAGTCAGGATGAAAGACTTGAAGGAGGCTAGGAAATCCGCGGACGCTACCAGGGCGAAGATTACCGAGGCGGCTATGAACGCGACGATGATGCCCGTGCGGACCTTCTGGTTGAATCCCTTCTGCTTGTCCGAGCTGAATGAGGACATGGTGGTCATGATGGTCATGCACCCGCCGTAGGCATTCAGCGTGTTCACGGTCAGCTTCCCAATGGTGATCACCAGGTAAATGATGATCGCGATGAAGCCGCCGCCACCTAGGGTTCCTAAGAAGCCCACCTGGTTGGTGATGAAGCCCTGCCCTTTAGGGGTGGGCAGGGAGGCCAGTAGCACGCCGAAGATCATTGAGATCTGGGCGCCACACACCAGCCCGCCCAGGGTCCACCAGAACACTGAGGACGAGGACGTTTCGAAGGGAAGGTAGCGGGAGTAGTCGGCCACGTAAGGACCGAAGGTCAGTTGCCAGCCGGCGCCGAGGGCGATGCACAGCAGGAAGGATACGAAGTGGAAGTGGTTGCCGTGGAAGGCAGCGAACACGTCATACTTGGTGAACATGCGAATCCCCAGGTAGGCGAGCATAATCAGGCCCGCCCAGGAGGCCAAGTTTCCGAGCTTGTGAATGTACTTGTATCCGAGCACCGCGATGACTGCGGTAATGACACCGAAGACGATGATGCCGAAGGTGGGTTGTTCGATTCCCATGCCGAACATGCGGTTGATGGCCTGCCCGGACAGTACTGTGCCGGTGCCGGCGAAGCCGATGTACATGAGCACGGTTAGTACTAGCGGCAGTACCGCTCCGTACACGCCGAACTGGGCGCGCGAGGAGATCATTTGGGGTAAGCCCAACTTCGGTCCTTGCGCCGAGTGGAGGGCGGTTACGGCGCCGGCTAAGAGGTTGCCGATCAGCATGCCAATGATTGCCCAGATTGGGTCTGCCCCAACCAGGACGCCAAGCGTGCCGTTGACGATTGCGGTTATTTGGAGGTTAGCCCCAAGCCACAAGGTGAACTGGCTGGATGCCTTGCCGTGGCGTTCAGAGCGGGGGACGGGCTCGATAGTGCGAGACTCCATCGAGGAATTCTCGGACTTCTGCGCCGTCGAGGTGCTTTCTTTAGTAGCCATGTTTGGTCCTGGAAGATTAGTAGTTCTTCAGCAGCTGGCGAGCGATGACGATGCGCTGAATCTGGTTGGTGCCTTCGTAAATCTGGGTTACCTTGGCGTCGCGCATCATGCGCTCTACCGGGGACTCCTTCGAATAGCCGAGTCCGCCCAGCAGCTGGACGGCGTCGGTGGTCACCGCCATGGCAGTGTCGGAGGCGAAGCACTTGGCGCTGGCGCCGAAGAAGGTCAGGTCATCAGCCTTAGTGCCAGAACGGTCAGCAGCCGCGTAGGTGAGCTGGCGGGCGGCCTCGGTCTTCATTGCCATGTCGGCAAGCATGAACTGGATGCCCTGCAGCTTTGCTAGGGGAGCACCGAACTGTTCACGCTTGGTAACGTATTCGGCTGCCTGGTCGATGGCGCCCTGCGCGATGCCGACCGACTGGGCGGCAATCGAAATGCGGGTGTGATCCAAAGTGCCTAAAGCGAGCGAGAGGCCGTGGCCGCGCTTGCCCAACATGCGGGAGGCGGGGATGCGCACGTCCTTCAGCACCATTTCGCGGGTTACAGAACCGCGGATGCCCATCTTGTGTTCGGGCGCACCCAGGGAAATGCCTTCGTCGTCAGCGTGCAGCATGAACGCGGTGATGCGGTGGCGCTTGTCGTCAGGATCAGTAACTGCGAACAGAACAATGTACTTGGCAATACCCGCGGAAGTCACCCAAGCCTTGGTGCCGTTGATTACGTATTCGTCGCCCTCTTCCTTGGCCATGCAAGTCATAGCGCCTGGATCAGAACCGGCATTCCACTCGCTGAGCGCGTAGCCGAACATTGCCTCACCCGCAGCAACCGGGGGCAGGTAGGTCTTGCGCTGCTCTTCCGTGCCGTACAGCATTAGCGGGATCATGCCCAGCTTGTTGGAGCTTAGGATTGTCGAGGCCGAAGCGTTCACGCGGGCGATTTCTTCCATGACGATTGCCATGGAGACCGAGTCGATTCCGTCTCCGCCGTACTCTTCGGGGATGCCGGGGGCAGCAAAGCCTGCCTCTAGGAGTGCGTCGTAGGATTCCTGATCGAATTCGCCCTTCTCGTCTGCCTTGGCGGCCAGGGGCTCAAGCTTGGTCTTCGCGAAGTCGCGAACGAAATCGCGTAGTAGTTCCTGCTCGGAATTTAGTTGGTATGACACCGTAATCTCCAATCTGCGTTGATTGCGCTGTGAGTTCTGGATTACGGCAAAAATCTATTGGAGGGGCGGCGGGTGCTTTCCGGGATACGCCTCTCTGTAGTGTCAAATATGGGATGCAATGCCCCCATATGGGGACTGCGGAGAATTTATGGGTGTTTAGTCCCAAGAAATAGAGACCGCGCTCACGTTTGGTCGCTAAGCTCTAGGCTTTCATTTTCCCCACGAAGCGGCACGCTCTTGCGCTTTCACGCAAGCGCCTGTCCAATGCGCGTCTGGGAAGGTAGTGTGCGCTCCCGCCCTTGCGCTTCGCGTAAATGCCCGTCCGCGCCCAGAGCGCACACTACCTTCCCAAGCTCTTGCAAATGGTACTGGGGCGTCCCACTCGCGCATTAAAAGACTGTAATCATGCGGGAAAACTTGTTTCCTGCGGATGCGAGCCTTTGCCTGAGCGGGTATCGTGCCTTACGCAATGGAGCAAGAGGAGGTGAAGTAATGAAAAGCAGTGTTTTTGTACTCAGAGGAGTAGTCATAGCAGCTCTCCTTTCTTTGGCTATGGCGCTGGGGATTGTTCCGTAGGCTATGGCAGATGGGGAAATCTCAGACTCCGCAGGAACGGCAGTTGGACAAGTCGATGCTGAACCGGGTACTTACTCGGCGCGGGGCCTTGTGGCAAGTAAGTCAGGTGTAGCTGAGGAGAGGTTTGCAGGGAAGATTGATCGCAATCTAGACACAACTGGGGTGTCTGATTCTATTTCCTTGGACACGGTTGACGGTCCTCAGCAGGTTGCTGTGTCAGGGGTGGACCCCGCCGGTAATGTCCGGCTTTATGTAGATGAGGGGCAAAAAATGTCGCTTTCGCCAGCCAACGGCGGCCAGAGTTCGGTGCGAGACGGCGTGGCTACCACCACTTCGCCAAATGGGGAAACTACAAGTGTTTCATTGCTTAGCGAGGATATGTCAGCCCAGGTGGTTACCATTTTAAAAGACGAGTCCGCATCCTACGCTGATTTTGATCTTGATTTGCCTGAAGGATACGCAGTATCTGAGAGCAATAACGGAGCTCTAAACATTACTGACGCAAATGGTCAGGCTGTCGGATATGTTAAGCAGCCTTGGGCGTTAGATGCTGATGGCAATGAAGTAAAAACGCATTATGAGCTTCGCGCAGACGGTAGTATTCGGCAGATTGTTGATACAAAGAATGCAAAGTACCCTCTAACGCTGGATCCAGATGCTGGGTGGTGGGCTGCGACGGCGGCAAAGTGCGCCGTTGACATTGCGCCTCTAGTAGCTACTGGTGGGGCTGCTGTAGCCAGTAGGGTTCCTAAACTCGTATAGTTTTTGAACAAACTCAGGAAAACCAAGAAGATAGCTGCGGCTATCGACAAGATCGGTGGAATGGAGAAAGCAGTAAAGGCCACCGTCAAAGAGGGCATAGCTCAGCTGAAAGCTAAGTTACCTAATGGTGTGAGCAAGCATCTCCCGCAAGTTTCAAAAAACCCCGCAGGTGTAAAGTTCTTAAAAACTGCTTGGCCTCTAATAGCTGAAGGATTTTGGAATCTCCTAGGGTTTGGTAGCTGTTTAGATCTTCTTAAGGCCGAATAAATATGGATTTAATTCAAAAAATTACCGTACTTATTTGCGCATCATTAGCATTGTTCTGCGTGGGCTACATGCTCGTAATGGGTAGGAAGCTTACAAGGGCAAGTAGGTTTAACTGTTTGTGTCTCATGGTGCTGGCAGTGATCCATCCGCTGAAATGGAGACATCCGGTACTCGTGGTAGTTGGTTCGGTAGGCGTAATGATCTTTTGGTGGTTTGCCCGTTCCCATAAGTACCTCAGTCGTGGAAAGGAGCAGGCATCCTCAAGAAAAGGTTCTCGCTAAAACCGCCTGGCCGTTCTTAGCTGATGCTATCTGGGAGTTACTAGGTTTCGGAGGATGCAAGCAGCTCGTAACAGGTAAATGAATATGAATCGTGAATTACTTTTTTATTTAATAGTGGGCGGAGCGATTGGATTTGGAGCGCTTTACTACACGGTGAAACGATATCGAAAATTAGGACCGCGGGATAGGTTGAGCTGTATATGCCTGATAGCGCTTGGTTTCTCTGTTATGATGCGGGGTTATGTTGGCATCAAGGCGGGGCTGTTTTACATAGCTATTATTATAGTGTGGTTAGGTTGCCAGATTTACCTAAGAAAAAAAGAAGATGGGCAGATGCGAGCTAAAGCTAATGCATCTGGTGCAGGCGGCAAGGAAAACAAGTCGGATTAGTTTCACTGAAATCAGTGCCTGGAAATAGTGTGCAGACCACAAGTTCGTAATGGCGGTGTTGTGCTCCCGGTGCGAACATGGTTTTACGCCTGGCGCTATCCTTGGATTTTCTGAATCTGGGCTACAACTTGGCTGTAGGTGTGCTTGTTTAGGCGTCCGCCCTCGCGCCGAACAGCATCCTGTGGCACGGAGAGCAGCCGGTCTAAGCGCACCTCGGACGGGCGGCGCTTAGAATCCCAATTGCCAGTGCCAATGTCCATCCAGTAGCGGCCCCACCTAGCCTCCTGGGCGGCGTCGCGATCGTGATCTTTGCTGGTCAGCTGCGCGCAGATTACCTCCGCGCCCGAATACGCCAGCACGAGCACCGGCCGGTCCTTGCCGCGGGAGCCGTCCTCTTCGTAGGGAACCCACGTCCACACGACCTCGCCCGGATCGGCATCCCCGTCGCGGGCGGGAGCATAGTCAAATTTAGGAAGTGGCGCCCCTTTACGCAGGTAGCGGGCCTTTGCTCCCGAGGGCGCGCCTTGCGTAGACCCGCCGTTTGCGTCCCCGCTTTTACCCTGACTGCCGCCTTTGTTCAGAGCCCTTAGTAGTAGGCGGGTAGCCTTGCGGACCATCCCCCATGGAATATTTGCCATTGTTCCCCCTGTGCTTGCCGTGCGCTTTTACTGCTTATCCTAAAATTTGCCCTCGAGCGCTTCCCATAAGCTCCCGGCGCTTTTCCTCAAAAGTATCGCGTTCACGGGTGTCGGGGTAGTTTTGGGGCATGGGTTCTATTGCGCGCAATCAGCAGGTGTCGGCAGAGCGGCGGACACAAATGCTGAAGTTGTTGCAGCACGAGGGCGCTAAGGCGGTCGCCGACCTAGTCGACCGTTTTGGCGTTTCTGGGCAGACGATCCGCCGCGACCTGCGAGTGCTTGAGGAAAAAGGGCAAGTATTGCGCCAGTACGGCACGGTTCGAGCAGTAGAGACCGGCAGTTTTGAGCGCGCATGGGCGGACCGCCAGGAAACCTTTGTTGCCGAGAAGAGGGCGATTGCGAAAGAGGCCGCCTCCAGGGTGGGGCAGGCGCGCGTAGTGTTTGTAGACGAAGGCTACCTCCCCTCGCTTATTCCCGAGCATTTCCCCAGCTTGCAGGGCATGACAGTGGTGACTACTTCGTTGGACACAGCCAAGCAGATGGCGGCTCTACCTGGACTTACAGCGATTGTTGCGGGTGGGCGCGTGCGCCCAATCACCGGCGGCGTGGTAGATCACTGGGCGTTGCAAACCCTGGGGCAGATGACCTTCGATCTGGCCTACATGGGCACCAACGGGATTTCGGATGCGGGCGTGCTTTCCACCCCAGACCCGGCGGTGGCAGCAGTAAAGAGGGCGGCGCTAAGTCGCGCTAAGAGGGCAATTTTAGTGGCCGACCATTCGAAGTTTGGTCACTGCCTGTTTGCGTCGTTTGCGAATACGTCCGACGTTGAAGTGGTCGTTACAGGCAAACAGCTGCGGGCGGCCACGGCGAAACGGCTTCCAGGCGCGCCTGTGGTGCGCGTGTAGGGCGTAATCGCCCACTCTCTGCCAACAGTGGTGAACACACAACGATCACGAAATGGACACGAAATGAACGTGCCCGACCTCGACAATGTTAAAAGTGCCAGCTTGTAAACCAGATACTTGTAAACCAGATAGCTGCAGGTACGTAGTGTGCGAGGAGAAAAGATTAGCGTAAAGCGTTCATCTTTCTAATATAAACGACCGCGAACTAACTACTTAAGTCCCACAACTGTTCAGGACTTAGATCCCGACCAAGCCTTAGTGTTTTGGTGAATTCATAAGACATGGCTCTACGCCACGTTCTGAACGATTGGGAGACAAAGATGTCCTTAGACAAGCTGCCGCAGTTGGCACACAAAATACACTTTCCCGCCGCAATGACCCTCGGCATCTTGGGCGTCGTCCTATTCGTCATCGGCGATGGAATTGAAGCCGTTTGGATCACGGACTATTTCCACACGGAATTGGACTTCACAGTAAGCCAGGCCTCGCTGGTTTACACCTGCTACGGCATAGTGGTCGCCCTTGCCGCGTTCCTGTCTGGGGCATTGTGTGACGCAATCAGCTGCCGGAAGGTAATGCTGATTGGACTTGTTTCGTTCCTGCTGTTCGACTTCCTTTTCATCACCGTAGCTATCCCTTCCAAATCCTTGCCTTTGCTGATGGTCATCTACGGCATGCGCGGCTTCGGATACCCAATGTTGGCCTACGGTTTTCTAACCTGGATGATGATGGTGACCGTGCCAGAGCGCCAATCGTCGGCCTCCGGCTGGTTCTGGTTCGCCTTCTCGCTAGGCATGCAGACGATCGGATCGTACCTGTCCTCACTATTCGTGCCGTCCCTGGGTGGGATCGCCACGTTGTGGATCGGCCTGGTCCTAGCCGCGTTGGGCGGGTGGGTCACGATGTACTTCCTACGCAGCCAGCCATCCTCGCGTGCCACCAAAGACATTTCCGTACCCGAATCGCTACTGCGAGGCCTGTCGATCACGTGGCGTCGTCCAAAAGTGGGAGCTATGGGGATTGTCAAGATTATCAACCTTGCTGGACAATACGGAATGCAGGCCTTCTACCTGGTGTATGTGCAGCGCGTACACCACATGGCCCCGGGCAAGGCAATCCTAGAATTCACCATCTTCGGGATAGTCGCCATCGCCGGTGACGTGCTGTGGGGCATTGCAGGTGACAAGTTGGGGTGGCACCGAACCCTGCAGTGGGTGGCTACGCCTCTGTCGGCTGCCTCGTTGGTATACCTCTACATGATCCCGAATATTGCCGGCCCGAACTTCTGGCTGATCGCCCTTGGTATGGCCGCCATTGGCATTGGCCTGTCTGCCCACGTGCCCACCACGCCGCTGATCATGGCGCATGCGGGAAGCGAGAAGGCATCCTCACTGGCAATATTGAACTTGGGGGCCGGCTTGGGCGCCTTCGTTGGTCCCGCAGTGGTTACCCTGTTAGTGGACAGCGCGGGATACGGAGCCGTGGCATACGCGCTCGCTGGCCTGTATGTAATTTCCTTCCTACTGCTGCTGGGACTCAAGCTTCCGACAGGCGAAATGTCTAGGCAGAAAAATTCAGAAACCGTCCTCTCAGACTAGTCCAACTAGCCCTAAGCAAAGGAGCAAAAATGAAATTGGCTGATTCTACTTTGGCCCCGACCTACGATCGGAGCGAGCTAACTGCTGGCATCGTCCACTTTGGGGTGGGCAATTTCCACCGTTCCCACCAGGCGATGTTCCTTGACCGCCTACTGCGCGAGGGCAAGGCGAAGGACTGGGCGATTTGCGGTGTGGGCGTCATGGAAGGCGACAAGAAGATGCGCGATGCCCTGGCCGGTCAGGACTACCTGTACACGCTGGTGCTGAAGAATCCGGACGGGACAAAGGATCCTGCCGTGATCGGCTCGATCATTGATTACCTGTTTGCGCCCGATGACCCGGCTGCAGTAGTGGACCGCATGGCCAGCGCCGACACGAAGATTGTGTCGCTGACCGTTACCGAGGGCGGCTACAACATCGACGACGAGACGGGTAAGTTCCGCACCGATGCCAAGGGGGCCGTCCACGACGCCGAACATCCGGAGGAGCCGCAGACCACTTTCGGCTTCATTGTGGCTGCGCTACGCCGCCGCAAGGAGGCGGGATTGGCCCCGTTCACGGTCATGTCCTGCGACAACTTGCCTGGTAACGGCAATATTGCTCGCACTGCCGTGGTAGAGCAGGCGCGTCTTGCCGATCCTGAATTTGCTGAATGGATCGACCAGAATGTGTCTTTCCCGAACTGTATGGTCGATCGCATTACCCCGGTTACTACGGATGCGGATCGGCAGATGGTGAAGGATGAATTGGATCTGGATGACGCGTGGCCGGTAGTGGCGGAGCCTTTCGTGCAGTGGGTGCTTGAGGACAAGTTCCCGCTCGGCCGTCCTGCCTATGAAGAGGTCGGCGCCCAGCTTGTGGAGGACGTAGTCCCGTACGAGCTGATGAAGTTGCGGCTGCTGAATGCTGCCCACCAGTCGCTGGCGCACTGGGGCCGGCTGCTTGGCCTTACTTATGGTCACGATTCTGCCCGCGACGAGGACATTGCCGAAGTTACTCGCCGCTACCTGGAGCAGGAGGCACGTCCGACGCTGCGTCCGGTTCCGGGGATTGATTTGGATGCCTACATTGATGAGCTCTTTGAACGGTTCGGCAACGAGGCAATCGCGGACACGTTGGCGCGCCTGGCCCAGGATGCTTCCGATCGCATGCCGAAGTTCGTCCTCCCTTCGGTTCGCCAGAACCTGAAGGATGGCGGCCAGACCAAGATTGGTGCGGCCATGTGCGCAGCGTGGGCATTGGGGTGCGAAGGTAAGGCCGAGGACGGCACCGAGGTAGTCATTGACGACCAGCATGGCAAAGAGCTGGCAGAGGCGGCCAAGAAGCAGGCCGCGGGCGATGACACGGCGTTCATTGAGGACCAGTTCGTCTTTGGGGAGCTAGCCCAAAATGAGCAGTTCAAGGCCGAATTTGTGCAGGCCCTGCACGACTTGCGCGAGAAGGGAGCGCGCGAGGTAATGCGGGCGCTGTAACTAGGCGCGCAAGGGGAGGGCGGAGCTATTCCGCCCTCCTCCTTCATTTAACCCGACTATTTGGCCGATGCTGGGCGGGCGGCAGGAATTGCTAGGCGTTAGTGTGGGAAGGCAAGGAGGAGACATGGACACAGTTAGCCTGGCCGGCAAAGTTATCGACACGCACGCACACGTCTATCCCGCGAAATACCTGGATTTTCTTGAACAGATTGGGGTGGATCCGGACTCTACCGCAATTGCCCGCGACATGAATGCTTCGAATGAGGACGAAGAGGTGGCGGCGAGGCTGCGCATGATGGATGAGGCCGGGGTAGATGTGCAGGTCCTTTCTGCTACTCCGCAATTGCCGCAGGTGGATCAGGCTGATTTGGCGGCGCAGGCTGCGCGCAAGGTCAACGACATTTATGCCGAAATAATCAAGAAATACCCGGATCGGTTCCTGGCTTACGGTGCTATTCCATTTTTGCACCCGGGGCAGGCTGTTTCCGAGATCGGCTATTGCCTGGACGAATTGGGTTTCGTTGGCATTGCGATCAATTCGCTGCTGCCGGACCCGCAGGCGGCCATAACCGATGACAGGTTCGCCCCCATTTTTGCCGAATTGGATCGGCGCCATGCGCCTCTATATATTCACCCCACGGGGATGTCAGCTCATTGCGCTCCTATGGCAACCCAGGGCTTGGCGTGGGTGAACGGCGCTCCTGTCGAGGACGCCATCGCCACCTTGCATCTGCTGAAGGCCGACTACGTGCGCAAATACCCGAACATCCGCTTCCACATTGCGCACTTGGGAGGCGACCTGCCGTTCTTGGCGCAGCGGCTGCAGGATAACTTCGAGGATTGGGGCTCTTTCCCCGCTTCGCCCGCCGAGAGTTTGCGCAAGATCTGGTTTGATGCGGCGAACTTTTTTGCGCCCTCGTTGGAATTGGCAGCCCAAGTCTACGACCCACACAAACTGTTGGCCGGATCGGATTACCCCTACTTCCAGGGCAAGAAGTACACGCGCGCGTTTAGCTATATCAAGTCTGCCGGACTAGCCGAGCAGTTGCGCGAGCAGATTCTCAGCCAAAATGCGCGCGAGTTGTATAAGCGCTAGTCTTTTCCCCACTGCCACGATCGGGTAAGGGCGATACGGTGGGGGTATGGCAAAAATTGTTGTTACCGCACCGCAGCTGCCCGCCGGGCTAGATCCGCTTTCTGACCACCAGGTAGTTGGTGGCGACCATTTCATGGATCGGAATGAGCTTGCCGAACAGATTGTCGACGCGGATGCCCTGTTCTCGTCGCTATCTGATCCGCTTGATGCGCAGATGCTGCAGGGTGCAAAAAACCTGAAGGTGATCGGCCAGTGTGCAGCTGGCTTCAACAACATTGACGTTGCGGCTGCGAAGCAGGCTGGCATCACCGTAACCACCACGCCGGGGGTGCTGCACGAGGCCACTGCCGACTTGGCGTTTACACTATTGCTGCAGGTCACTCGCCGCACCGGCGAGGCCGAGCGCCTAGTTCGCGCTGGAAAGTCCTGGCGCTACGACCACACCTTCATGCTCGGCATGGGTTTGCAAGGGGCCACCTTGGGCATTGTGGGGTTAGGCCAGATCGGCGAGGCGATGGCGCGCCGCGGGGCCGCCTTCGGCATGGACATCCTGTACAGTGCGCATTCGGACAAGGACACTTCCCGGATTGGTGGGAATGTGCGCCGGGTAGACAATGCCGAGCTGATTGCTTCTTCGGACGTGGTGTCCTTGCACTGCCCGCTCACTGACGAAACCCGCCACCTGATTGATGCGGACGCATTGCAGTCAATGAAGGACACCGCATACCTGGTGAATACCGCTCGTGGAGCTTGTGTTGACGAAAAGGCGCTGGTAAAAGCCTTGCAAGAAGGCCAGATTGCGGGTGCTGGTCTAGACGTGTACGAGGGCGAACCCCAGATTAGCCCCGAATTGTTGGGCATGGAAAACGTGGTGCTGCTACCGCACATTGGTTCGGCTACCAGGCAGACGCGCGAGCAGATGAGCGCCCTGACGGCACGCAATATTCTGGCAGTGTTGGCGGGCGAACAGGCGGAAACGGCGCTGTAGTCAGATAGTGACGCCGGCTGGCATAAGCTGGCCGGCGTAAAGGTTGAATCGATCGCCGCGCACAAATCCAGCCAGCGCAATACCTGCCTCGTGGGCAAGATTTACCGCCAGGGAGGTAGCTGAAGAGACCGCTACCACTGCGGGAATTCCGGCCATCATGGCCTTCTGCACTAACTCGAAGGAGGCCCTGGAGGACAAGCCCAAGATCAGGTCCCGCCCAGGTAGCAGCCCCTGCTGTAGTGCCCACCCAATAACCTTGTCGGCGGCGTTGTGGCGGCCTACGTCCTCGCGCACGCACAGTAGTTCACCGCTCATGGTGAACAGGCCAGCCCCGTGCGTAGCGCCAGTGGCTTTGAACGTGGGCTGCGAGTCGGCCAGCCGGTCGGGTAGCGAGATAACGACGCGCGGATCGAGGCGGATGGGATCAATGTCCACCCCGCACTTGTCCATAACCCGATCTATCGACGAGGTGCCGCAAATGCCGCAGGCTGAACTGGTCATGGTAAGCCTGGAGGCGCCCTCGGGCAGTTCAACTCC
Source organism: Actinomyces sp. UMB0138 (assembly GCF_002849225.1). Classification (GTDB taxonomy): domain Bacteria; phylum Bacillota; class Negativicutes; order Veillonellales; family Veillonellaceae; genus Veillonella; species Veillonella parvula_H. Next base: position 21,864 of record NZ_PKMC01000002.1, on the reverse strand, counting down.
GGGCGCTAAGGTCACGTTCATGACGTTGTAGTTGGCCTCGGTGTGGTCGCCAATGCCGCCAATAGAATCCAGCAGGAATCGCTCCCGGTTTGCGGGGTCACCCGCCAGGCCCATCATCCCCACCGGACCGGCAGATCGCGGGCGCGCAGAATCGCAAGAGCGGATCGAAGCAATGTCCTGCGCGGTGTGGATGACGCCCTCGGAATAGAGGAAGCCGTGAATCAGCTCGTAGTCGGCCCCGGGCGTGCGCATGGTGGTGGTGAAGGGCTTGCCCCCAATGCGGATCTCGAGGGGCTCTTCCACCGCCAGGGTGTCTTCTGTACGAAAATCGCCCTGGCCTTCTACGCGCACCAGCCGGGCACGCGTAGTCACCTTACCCACTATTCCTTTTCGCCGCCTTCGCCGGAGTTCTTTGCGGGCTTCATGTACACCAGCACGGACTTCATGACCGGCGTCTGGGACACCTTGCATTCATTGTCGAGGGCGATCAGCACGTTTGCCTCGGGCATGTACGCGGCGGCGCACTGACGCGGAGTGTTGTAGGGGACCAGGCGGAAGTTGGGAGCGTACCGGGTGGTGCCGTCCCAATCCGAGTACAGATCCACCACGTCGCCGGGCTGGAAGCCCAGTTCCTTGATGTCTTCTTCGTTGATCAGTACCACGCGGCGGCCCTTCTTGATGCCACGGTAGCGGTCAGAGAGCGCATAGATGGTGGTGTTGTACTGGTCGTGCGAGCGCAGGGTCTGCAGCAGCACGTGCCCCGGCGGGCATTCGAGCGGCTCAATGTTGTTGATGGTCAGGTGCGCCTTGCCGTCCTTGGTGGTGAACTTGCGTTCACGCGGCCCATTGGGCAGGATCAGCCCGTTCGGTTCGGTGAGGCGCTGCTCGAAGTTTTCGAAACCGGGGATCGTATTTTCGATGCGGCGACGGATTTCCTTAGTGGAGCGGCCCATCTGCCGCCAGCAGTTTTCCCCGCCGATGCGGTGGCCGATCTCGCCTAGGATGTAGGTTTCGGACAGCAGGTGATCCAATGCGCGCCGCTTGCCGTAGGAAGCGGTCACGTACCCCATCGAGTCTTCGGTGGTCACGCACTGCTGTTCGTTGCCGTAGTAGAAGGCATCCGAACGGGTCAGCGTTGGCAGAATGATCGAAGTTTTGCCCGGGTAAATGTGCGAGCGGTTCAGCTTGGTGGACACGTGCACGGTCATTTCTAGTTCCGGGAAGTGCTTTTCCAGCACCGCGGTGTCTGATGCCGCGCGCAAGAAGTTACCGCCCATCTGCATGAAGAACTTGCAGCGGCCGTCGCGAATAGCCTTGCCGGTTTCGACAACGTTCCAGCCGTGTTCGCGCGGGATGGGGAATTGGAATTCCTTTTCGAGGGCGGCGCACAGGCTTTCCGGCGGCTCTTCCCACACGCCCATGGTACGGTCGCCCTGCACGTTGGAGTGGCCGCGAACGGGGCAGGTGCCGGCGCCGGGCTTGCCAATGTTGCCGGTAAGTAGCAGCATGTTGACGATTTCCTGCAGGGTTTCTACAGAGTTCTTGTGCTGGGTTGCCCCGAGCGCCCAGCAGACGATGACGCCATTGGCCTTTTCGACCAGGTCGGCTACGCGCTGGATGGATTCGTCGGGCAGTCCGGTGGCCTTGCGAACCATGTCGGGGTCCACGTTCTTCAGGTGCTCGATTACTTCTTCCTGGCCGGTGGTGTACTTGTCCAGGAATTCGTGGTCGAGGGCGTCGCGCTTGATGAGCTCCTGGTTTACGGCTTGGAAGAACGCCAGGTCGCCATCTAGGCGGATTTGGTAGAACTCGTCGGCGATCGGGGTGCCGGTGCCGATCAGCCCATTGACGGTCTGCGGGTCGCGGAACTTGCGCAGGCCAGCTTCGGGCAGCGGGTTAATAACTACGATCTTGCCGCCATTTTCCTTGCAAGCCGCGAAGGAGCCGAGCTGGCGGGGATGGTTAGTGCCCGGGTTCTGCCCCAGGGTGATCACCAGGTCGGCGTTGGCGAAGTCTTCCAGGGTGACAGACCCTTTGCCGAGCCCCAGGGTGGGGATCAGGGCCTTGCCGGAAGCTTCGTGACACATGTTAGAGCAGTCAGGCAGGTTGTTCGTGCCCAGCCGCTTTGCCAACACCTGGAACATGTACGCGGTTTCGTTGCAGGTTCGACCCGAGGTGTAGAACGCACACTCGTTCGGATCAAGCTTCTTCAGCTGGTCCCCAATCGCGTCGAAGGCTGCCTCCCAAGTAATGGGCTCGTAGTGATCAGAGCCGGGACGTTTAATAACGGGAGCGGTTAGGCGGCCTTCGTGGCTCAGTTCGTAGTCGGTGCGATCGCGCAGTTCCGCGAATGGATGCTCTGCAAAGAAATCAGGGGTACAGCGGCGGGCAGTGGATTCTTCAGCAACAGCCTTAGCGCCATTTTCACAAAAGTCAACGAACCCGCCCTTGCCAGCACTGGGGTTCGGCCACGCGCATCCCGGGCACTTCACGCCATTGTGGCGGTTCAGGTCCAACAGGTTCAGGACGCCAAATTCGCGCACACCAAAGTACATGCCGCGGGTAGCGCCTTCGATGCCCACTGCGGATTTGTGCGGTTTCTTAATTTTCGGGTCGTCGACGACGTCAGCGCGGGCGTCGGCGTCCGCCATGATCAAGTTGTTTTCTTCCAGAGCCATGCCTATAGGATAAGTGTCATTTAGTTTAAATGCACCCCTTAATCCTATGGCTTTGAAGACAGTAAGTTTCTAGCGAACACCAGCACCGGTGTCGCGCTGCGCTCGCCCGCAAAAAGGGCAGCAAAAAGCCGTTATTCACCCGTGTCCACCCAGGTGGGCAATACCTAGCGGGCGGTAATACTAAATGCGGGGCCGCCCTCGGCAAGGGGGCGTCGAGGGCGAGCTGGCCCAACATTTACGCAAAAATCTTTACAGATATTACCTAGAAGTTCGCCTGCAGGTTGCGAAGCGTTCGGTCGAGGCGCGGGCGATCCCAGTAGGCTCCCGCCCGCATTACGGCCTGCACGTCCTGGAGCGCGCAATCCTCCTCGGTCCAATCCGCCAGCGGATCGGAGCCCAACAGCACCATATTTGCCCCGTAGCCTTCCGCGATCTTGCCCATCGAGTCGGCCCGATCCAGGAAGTCGGCGGGGTAACAGGTGGCCTGCCGTAGGATTTCTAGCGGCTTCACTCCGGCAGAGCGCAACAACTTGAACTCGTCGAACAAGCCCAAACCGGCAATAATCCCGGTTGCCCCTACCGCGTCAGTGCCCGCGATCATGGGCACGCCCTCGGCGGCAATAATCCCGGCCAGGCGCTTCTGGCACTCCCAGTTCATTGCCAGCGCGTCCTTAATCTTGGGCCCCAAGTTGTCGAACTTCTTGCCCGACTTGTCCCACTTCTTCAGGCGCCACTGGGGCAGGTAGGTGCGCCGCGGGTCGCGGGCGTGTACCGGATCAGTGGCGAAATTCTGGGTGTGTAGGCGGATTAGGGTGGCGCACTGCCAGGTGCCGCGCTGCTTCAGGTAGGCGGCGAGCTGCCCGGCGCGCTCGTCGCTGAAAGACTGGTAGGCCAAGAGCATGGCCTTGGCCCCATTCTCGCTGGTGATAGTGCGCGGATTGGTGATGATCGGGTCCATCAGCCGCACTGCAATTTCGTCTCTAAAGGGGAATTTGAACGTGGGTAGATCTGGGATGTCCTTCGGGGAATTGGTGTTTCGAACCTTCTCTTCTTCGGTGGAAGCTGGCGCCAGCATGACCGCGCCCGGGCCAATGTGTTCGATGCATTTCATGCCTAGGTCGGCGGCCTCGCGCGGATCAACGTGTTCGGGCAGATGTCCCGCCACGGGAATGCCAATCTTGTTGGCCTCATCCATCAGGGCGCGGAAAACGCTGGCCGAAACCATGCCTACCTTGATGAAGTCGGCGCCGCGCTTAGCCTGGGCGCGCACTGCTTTGCGGGCCGCGTCGGGATTGCCTGCGCTTATAGGAGTCAGTAGTGGCCCGGAAATCGCCAGCACCTCGGGGGCGCCCAACGAAGTGGGCAGAGTGCCCTCTTTACGCTGATCCAGCACTTTGTTGCTGCCCGACATGTGGCGGTATCCGGTAACGCCCGCAGCCAGCATGAGGGCGTTGGGGGTGGCTACCTGGTCTGGCATGTTTAGTGCGTGACAGTGCATGTCGTTGTAGCCGGGGAGGGCGAATAGGCCGGTTGCGTCAACCATGGTGGCGCCCTCGGCATCGGCGGGATGGTTGCTGACCTTTACGATCTTGCCGTCTTTTACCAGCACGTCCTGGCCAGCCTGGGCCTTGCCGGCACGCGGATCTACTACCGTGACGTTCTGCAGAAGTACATGTCCCAGTGCTGCCGGGGCGGGCACAAACCTTGTCATCACAACTCCCTACGAAAGCGTATTTTCTGCCCTCCATTATGGTCGCGTTGGTAGCGCTTTTCTTCCGCTAGAGAATGCGGGAGTGGTGCTACCAGGCCTCAGGGTTACGCACGAAGGCTTCCAGCCCGGCGAGTGCGGCGCCGCGGGCCGCAGTGAATCTGCCGTATTTTGAAGGGCGCACTGAAATACTGGCCCAGCGCGAAGAGAGGACGCGGTGGCGCAGTTCTGCCAGGAACATGTTGCTGATTTGGTCGTGGAGCGCGGCCAGGTGGCCTCCCAAGATCACCAGGTCTAAATCCAGCAGATTCAGCACGTTCGCCACCGCTATCCCGAGGGCGCGCGCACACTCGCACAGGGCGTGTTCGGCTTTAGTGTCCCCCTGCTCGGCTGCAGTAAGTAGTTGGTCAATTGAGGCGTCCTCTTTCAATCCCGCCCGGCGGGCCATCGCTTCGAGGCCCGCGTACTGTTCCAAGCATCCGTTGGAACCGCAGCGGCAAGCCGGCCCTGCCGAGTCGACACAGGTGTGCCCTATTTCCCCGGCCCATCCATGCTGGCCGCCAAAAATTTTTCCCCCGCGCACAATTGCGGCGCCAATGCCGACCTTGGCGGACAGGTATAAGAAGGTGGCATCCGGGTTTAGTCTTCCGGGTGCCGAGTAAATATAGGTGTAGGCGGAGGCGTCGGCCTCGTTCGCCAAGACTAGGTTGGCTGGGCTAATGCCGGCGGCTGAATCCGTGGGGCCATCCTCCACAAAATCGCTGGGGGTCACGTTTTCCCATCCCAGGTTGGGGGAAGTGACAACTGTTTTGCGGTCTAGGCTAACCAATCCGGGAACAGCCAGCCAGATGGACACGACCTGCATGCCTGCAGGGGGAAGGAAATCTCTAAGCAGGGTGAACGCCCTCGCTATGACCTGCTTGGGGGAGGCGGTGCGGGAAGTAAAGGAATCACACACTTTGAACAGCTCTGCCCCGGCCAAATCCAGCACTACCACTGCCAGGTAATTCAGATTCACCTCTACGCCCACCGAACAGCGGACGCCGGCGCGGGCAACCAATGGTGCAGCCGGCCTGCCCACGGTGTTGTGGACGGGCGCCAGTTCGCTAACAATTCCCAGATCCACCAGTTCATCGACCAACCTCGAAACGGTTGGACGAGCAAGACCTACCTGCTTGGCCAGGGTGGCCCTAGAGAGGGCCTCCCCAGAAGAAAGGATGTTTTGCAGCAGCAAGCGAAGGTTTTCCTGCCGCAAGGATTGGGAATTCTTCCCGACCGTCATCATTGCCGCCCTTTCTACTCACGCTGCAAACCCAAAGTGGGCCACCATCAATGGTAAATCCTTAGGTGGTGGCCTACTTCGGGATAGATTATGCGACTTTTGCCGCGTTTGCGCGAAGAGATTCCTCAATCTCTTCAAGGGAGCGGTTGCGAGTCTCGAACACCATCTTCTGGGTGAAGATAATGGCCAGCACGCAGGCTGCCGCGTATCCGAAGAACAGGTAGCCGGTCCCGAAGAAGCTAAGTAGGAACGGGAAGGTCAGAGACACGATCGAGTTCGCCGCCCAGTTAATCACCGCGCCGAAGGAATTGCCTAGGCCGCGGATATTCAGCGGGAACATTTCGCCAATCATGACCCACATGACCGGTCCCCAAGTGGCCGAGAAGAAAGCGATGTAAATGGTCAGTGCTATGGCACACAGGTAGGCGGCCAGCTGGCTACGACCCGAGAAGTGCATGCCGACGCTCATGGTGATTAGCGATACTGCCATCCCGATCGCGCCGCCAACTAGCATCGATTTGCGGTTTACCTTGTCCATCAGCCAAATGCCCAGCACGGTCACGATCACGTTGAAGATGCCAATCCCGATGTGGGCGAGCAGTGCGGCGTTCACGCCAAAGCCAACGTCGGTGAAGATCGTGGGAGCGTAGTACAGCACGGTGTTGCAGCCCATGATCTGCTGGAATATTGCCAGCCCGAGGGCGGCGATTAGTGCCGGGCGGGCAGTCTTTCCGAATAGTTCGCTCCACCCGCCCTGCTGAATAGCGGCTTGCTGGTCAATTTCGGCAATCTTAGCTTCAATTTCGCCCTCGTGCCCGCGGTACATGGAATCGAGGACGCGGTGGGCGGCCCCACGCTTACCAATCTTGATCAGATAGCGGGGCGATTCGGGAAGCACTAGTGCACCGAAGAACAGAATTGCTGCAGGAAGCGCCGCCAGGCCCAGCATCCACCGCCACCCGGTGTAGAAGCCGGCGAAGGCGTAGTTGGTTATGTAGGCCAGCAAGATCCCGGTCATAACCATCAGTTGGAAGAGGCCGGTGATGAAGCCACGCTTGGACACCGGCGACATTTCGGACAGGTAAGTGGGAACTAGAGCCGAAGCAGTCCCCACGCCTAGGCCCAAGATCAGCCTGGAAATTATAAGGACAGCGACCGAGTGGGCTAGCCCTGAACCGATCGCACCTACAAAGAAGATTACAGAGGCAAGAAGTACCAGGCGGCGTCGCCCATACTTGTCAGAGAGCGGTCCTATAGCCGCAGCCCCAATAACAGCTCCCAGCAGTACTGCGCTGACAACCCATCCCTGCCCCCAAGACGCCAGATGCAACTGGTCTTGAATAAACAAAATGGCTCCGCTGATGACACCAGTGTCATAGCCAAAGAGCAGACCTCCTAAAGACCCAAAAAGGTACACGAAGGTCATAGAGATTTTACGCATTAGAAACCGCCAATGGTCAGGCCGCGCTCGCGGCCACAGTAAGTTGTGTGGCCGGGCCCGTAGGCCCGGCCGTTGCGCCTATGCTTCAGCTAGCGCTTTGACAATGTAGTTGTTGATAGTTGCCTTAATGGCTTCTAGGTTGCCCGGTTCGTTCGCGGAAATGAGCTCCGACTGCTTCTTGTCGAGGGCGTATTCCTCTAGCTCTGCCAGGGATGCCTTGCCGGCTTCCACCTGGGCGCCAATTCCCGAATCGAAGCTGCCGTAGCGTTCCTTGAGGAGGTCTTCGATTACGCTATCTTCATGCAGCTTGGCAGCTACCAGCAGGCCGGCAGCAAAGGAGTCCATGCCTACGACGTGGGCGGCGAAGAGGTCGCGTTCGGTGTAGGAGGAGCGGCGAGGCTTGGCATCGAAGTTGAGGCCGCCCTTGGCGCCAATTCCGCCCTCGGCCAGGATTTCCCACATCACGGACGTGGTTTCGTACAGGTCGGAAGGGAATTCGTCCAGGTCCCAACCCAGTAGCTTGTCACCCTGGTTTGCGTCCAGCGAGCCGAGCAATCCGGCAGAGCGTGCCACTCGGATCTCGTGCTGGTAGGAGTGCCCCGCCAGGTTGGCGTGGTTGCCCTCTAGGTTCAGCTTGAAATCCTTGTCCAGATCGTAAGTCTTCAGGAAGGCGATCGTGGTTGCCGCGTCGAAGTCGTACTGGTGGGTGGTCGGCTCCTTCGGCTTTGGCTCGATCAGGAACTGGGCGTCCAAGCCGATTTCCTTCGCGTAGTCTACGGCTGCGTGGAAGAAGGCGGCCATATGGTCCTGCTCGCGCTTCAGGTCGGTGTTCCACAGGGTCTCGTAGCCTTCGCGTCCGCCCCAGAACACGTAGTTTTCTGCGCCCAGGCGCTTCGCGATCTCTAGGGAGTGCTTCAGCTGCCCACCAGCGTAAGCATAGATGTCTGCGAAGGGCGAAGTGGCTGCCCCTGCCTGGAAACGGGGGTTGGTGAACAGGTTGCACGTGTTCCACAGCAGTTTGATGCCGGTTTCTTTCTGTCGCGCCTCGATGCGGTCAACAACCTTGTCCAGATTCTTGTTGGTTTCGCGAAGCGTGCCGCCCTCGGGGGCAATGTCGCGGTCGTGGAAGCAGAAGAACTCTGCGCCTAGCTTCTGGTAGAACTCGAACGAGTAATCTACTTTGGCGAGCGCCAGTTCCATCGGGTCAGAATATTTATCGTAGGGGCGCTGCGCAGTGCCGTCGCCGAAGGGATCGACTAGCCGTTGGTTGAACGTGTGCCAGTAGGCAATCGCGAAGCGGCACCATTCGGACATCTTCTTTCCGGCTACAACTTTGTCGGGCTGGTAGTAGTGGAAGCCGAGGCCCTGCTTCGGGTCAGCGGTGCCTACGTAAGGGATCTTTTCGAAATTCCAAAGGTCAGACATTTGTACCTCCTCGTACTTAGCCGGAGGGCTTGCCTCACGACTTTGTAATGATGCGTTACAAAAGGAACGTTAGCAGCGGGGCGCAGCCTTGGCAAGGGGTAAAGCCCAAGATCAGAGACGTATGTAAAATGCCCACTATTAGGCTATTGCGGTAGCAAAGTCTTATTTGTAGCCTATAGTTATTACATAAAACAAAGTCGACGACGACGGCGCCAAAGTTGACGCAACAGCGGGAGTCAAGATGTACGTAGCAGGAATCGATTCTTCTACTCAATCCACCAAAGTGCTTGTGCTCGATACCGACAGCGGGCAGGTAGTCCGTCAGGGGCGTGCTTCGCATCCAGGCGGAACCGAAGTGGACCCGGGGGAATGGTTTACCGCCCTCCAGGCCGCCGTGACGGATGCGGGTGGGCTGGAAGATGTAGCCGCGCTGGCAGTTGGGGGACAGCAGCACGGCATGGTGTTGCTTGATGCGGACGGTCAGGTGATTCGTCCCGCCCAGCTATGGAATGATACGAAGGCGGCGCCGGCCGCAGCAGCATTGGTCGAGGAAAAGGGGCGCGAATTTTGGGCCGAGGCCGTAGGCTCTGTTCCCGTCGCTTCCCTTACGGTGTCGAAGCTGCGGTGGATTGCAGACAATGAGCCGCAGAACGTAGGGCGCATCGCTGCGATCTGCCTGCCACACGACTGGCTGACCTGGAAGATCATGGGCAGTGGCCGCCTAGAAGATCTGGTGACGGACCGCTCGGATGCCTCTGGCACAGGGTATGTGGACTGTGATGATGCCAGCTATAGGTATGACATTTTGGCGCACGCGCTGCGCATTAGCGAGGCCGAAGCCCGCCAGATAATTCTGCCCCGCATCGCCGGCCCCGCCGAGGTTGTCGGAGAAGCAAGTGCAGAGTTTGGTGGCGGCAAGGTAGCGCCCGGCTGCGGTGACAACGCGGGGGCAACATTGGGGCTAAATCTTGCCCACGGGGAGGCCTCGGTTTCTCTGGGCACCTCCGGGGTGGTGGCCGCTAGGTCTGACCATCCCGTGCGCGACGCGGTTGGTGGGGTTACCGGGTTCATGGATGCTTCTGGGCAGTGGCTGCCGCTAGCTTGCACGCTGAACGGTTCGCTAGTGCAGGACTATTTCTGCCGGATCCTCGGGACGGACTATAAGGAACTGGATGCGCTGGCCCAGGCGGGCGAACCCGGTTGCGGCGGCATGGTCATGATTCCCTACTTTGTGGGTGAGCGCACCCCGAACCTCCCCGATGCCACAGGGCGCATTTTGAACCTGCGTCCGGAAGCGATGACGCGGGAAAATTTTGCGCGTCTCGCCTTCGAATCTTTGGCCTGCCACATGAGGGCGACGCTCGAGGCGGTGCGTGCCGGAGGAATTGAAATTTCTTCTGCGATGGTAGTTGGGGGCGGCGCAAAATCTAGTGTGCTGCTGCAGATCCTGGCTGACATCATGCAGATCCCACTTTCGCTACCAGCCCCGGGCGAGTACGTAGCAAAAGGGGCTGCCCGGCAGGCCGCACTGGCCGCGGGTGCTGAGCTAGGCCCCAAGTGGGATCCGCAAGTAATAAAGCAGGTAAGCCCGGGCCAGGCGCCGCCCTCGTGGGAAATTTTCCGCAAAGCTATGGGCGATCTTCTCTAAAGTAGCGGCGGGAAGCTAGCGCATACCCCCGGCAGACATGCGCTAGCTTTTGGTGGCGCTGTGCTTGTCGGCTTCTGCCTCTAAGTGTTTCCAAAGCGGAGCCAGCCCGCGAAAGACTGCAAACTCCAAGCTCACGCCAAGGAGGCCGGCAATTGCCGCGGCAAGCAGCGGTGCCACCACTAGGCGCAAGATTGCTGCAGCTATAAGTATTTCAACTACAAAGGATACGGCCAGGCCGGTCCATTCGTGTGAATAGAGTTTCTTTGTACCAGCTTCGATAGCGCCGCCAACGATGAGCAGCAATATAAATAGAAAAACACATACGAGGTAGCTAGCCCACAGGGGGCTTACGAGCGCCCCGTCTTCCCCCCAGCACCCAGCGGGTCACGTATACGGCCGCCAATAGGGGTAGGGGGAAGAGCAGGGGGATACTGAGCACTCCAAGAATGCCGCGCGTACGTTCTAAAAGCATAATGCGCATGGGCTTACCTTAGCGGTGGCCCATCACCTGTTCCATGGTGGGCTTGTAGCCGCGGCGGCGGAAGTAGGCGGCCACCAGCACGACGATTACGGAGATCGCAATGTAGGTGCCCAGTACAGCTCCCGTCGGTCCCATAGGAATGGGCCCGCCGCCGATTGCAGCGCGCAGCGCATCTACCGTGTAGGTGATGGGTAGCCAACCATGAATAACCTGGAACAGTTTCGGGGCAGTTTGCACCGGGTAGATGCCCCCTGCCGCGCCGAGCTGCAACACGATCAGTAGCAGTGCGATGAAGCGCCCCGACGGGCCGAGGGCGGCAATCAGCGCCTGGTTGATCACCACGAACGTAAACGAGGCGAGGACGCACAGCCCAACTGTGGCGGCGCGATTGGCCGGTTCAAGGCCAACTATGAAGTGCATTCCTGCAAGCATCAGCAATGCTTGCGCTACAGAAATGGCCAAGGTGGCGCCTAAAGAGCCAACCCCTACGCCCAACGCGGAAACATTCTTATTGCGCATCAATGTCTTGTTGAGCGGGCTCATCATTAGATAGAAGGCGATCGCTCCCACCCACATTGCCAAAGGCATGAAGTAGGGGGCCACGCCAAAGCCGAACGGCCCCACATCGTTAGTCTTGGTCGTACTCAGAGTTACCGGCCCGGCAGTATTTTCTGCGCTAGTGCGGGCCTGCGCCTCCGTGTAAGTTGGCACTTTCTTGGCGCCCTTTGCCAGCGAATCCTTCAGCTGCGTGTTCCCCTGCGCGAGGGCGGAGGTCCCGTCTTCCAGCTGGGTTGCGCCATTTCCTGCCTGGGTGAGGCCGGAGCTGAGCTTGTTTGCGCCCGCGGCGGCGCGGTTAGCGCCCTCGGCTAGCTGTGGGGTTTTGGCCGACAGTTGGCTTGCACCACTGGCAACCTGATTAGTGCCGTTTGCCAGCGTGTTTGCCCCGGTTGCCGCACTGCCGATGGCGGTGGTTGCCTCGGAAAGTGAATTGGTGAAGCGAGAAGTGCCCGATGCTGCCTTGCTGGCGCCCGTTGAAAGTTGTGCTCCACCTTCTGCCAACTTGGAATTGGCAGCCGCGATCTTCTGGGCTCCTGCTGAAGCTTGGTCCGCCCCGGCTGCGAGCGCGGTAAGACCAGTGGTGTCGTCTCCCACGAGGGCAGTTGCGCCCTCATTTAACTTCTGCGCACCCGCGGAAAGCTGGGCAGCCCCGTCAAGGAGTGGGCCGATCTTTTCTACCAGCATCGATTTAGGGATGAGGATTGGGGCTTCGTCGAGCTTGGCCCCCATAGTCTGCAGGCCCGCGTTCAATTCGGCTGCCCCTGCCTGCAAGGACGCTGCCCCTGCCTGCAGAGCAACAGCCCCATCACTCGCCTTGTGCGAGCCTTCAGCCAGCTTCTTCATATTCTGAGCCAAGGACTGATTGGCCTCATTTAGTTGGCTGATTTTCTGCGACAAAAGAGCAGACTTATCGGCCAACTCTTTAGTCCCCTTATTCAGCTGACTGCCGGCAGCGTCGATCTGGCCGGTCTTGCCAGCAAGCTTATTCAGACCAGCGGCAAGCGCGCCTGCCCCCTTGGCAGACTTAGAGGCGCCGTCAGATAGTTTGCCGGCGCCCTCGTCCAGGGTTCCTGCCCCACTTGCAAGCGCCCGGTTACCAGCGGCTAGTGTGCCCGCCCCGTTTTGTAGTTTGCCGAGGGCGAGCGTTAGTTTTCCAGCCCCGTCTTTAGCTTTCATGGCGCCGTCAGATAGTTTGCCGGCGCCCTCGGAAGCCTTACCTAGGCTCTGATGCAGGTTGGTGAAGGACAGGTTGACTTTCTCTAGGTACCCGGATGTGACCTTGTGGGCCAGCTTGTCCTTGATCTGGTCGGCTACGGCCATGCCGAACTTGCCCACGATGTAGTTTTGCGAGTCGTTGGAAGTGAAAGTGATAGTGGTGGGCTTCAGGTTTTTCGGGTCGGCCTGCGCCGCGGCAACGTTGGCAGATAGCTCTTTGGGGATCGTCAAAATTGCGTACACGTCGCCTTTTTCGAGCTTCTTGGAGGCATCCTGGGCCGAGTATTCTTTCCACCCCAGGTTCTGCTCGTTGTCAGATTCCAACAGTTCCCGCGTCAGGTCGGCACCCACGTGCAATGTGCCCGAGGTGCCTTGGGCGGGCTGGTCCTGGTTGACCACTGCGGCAGGGATCGTGTTCAGTTTGTCGATTGGATCCTTATACGACCCCGTCAGAATCGACGAATAGATTAGCGGAATGCATGCGAGCCCCAATATGACGACAATGGTAAATACTTTGCGTCGGCGGGGGCTCAGTTTATTTTCAGTTGCCATTTTCGACCTCTTTCAGCTGACCTGCCAGGAGCAGGGAGGTTGATATTTGCTTTACATAGGTTTCTTGCGCCGCGGCAGGGGAGGGTTCGGTTAGCAGCCATTCTTGTACCTGCCAGATTGTGCCCGCAGCCAGGAACTGGCAATACTTCCAGGTGTCAATACCTTCGAGCGCTTTGATGCTAGTGCCAACAGGCGACACGGTGTAGAGGCGGTCCGCGATGTAGTCAACCAAGGTGTTCAGCAAGTGTTGGGCAGCCGAAGAATTGAACACCGTAATGCAGTAGGTAGCGTCGTTGCAAAGGTAGGAGAGGAGCGCCCTAATCACCTCTTCCGTCGCGTTCTGTTTCAGCTCATCTTCGCTAGAAATAGTTGCGAAGATGGTTTCTAGGCGTCGAAGCACAGAGGCGCCGACCAAATCAGTGATTGTTTGGAAGTGCTGGTAAAAGGTGGGGCGGGTGAGGCCGGCCTTGCCGACCAATTCCGTTACGGAAATTTTGTCCGGATTTATGCCTTCTTCTAGCAGCGTGTCGATTGTGTCCAGTAACGCAGCACAGGATTTTTCAGTGCGTGGATCGTTGTTCGTCTTAGTAGCCACGTGTAGATACTTTACAAGTGTAAAGGAGGTTGTGCAAGCATTATTTTACAGGTGTTAAGCAACTCTGGCTGTGATCCTCAACGAGAGGTGCGAGCTAATTACCTGTAATTACAGCACTTTGTTGCATTGCGGTAGATAGCAAGAGCCTCGCAGCAATTTCGCTGCGAGGCTCTTGCTTCTATAAGGGGTTTAGAGGTTGCGGCGTCGTAGAAGCGCCAGACCGGTTCCTAGCATTGCTGCGCTAGCCAGAGCTAACACACCGCCGGCCGCACCAGTCCTAGCCAAAGGACTTTCGACCGCAGCCAGGTTCTTCACACGGGGCGAAGAAACGGGCTTTTTCGATACCCGAGGTGAAGCAGGTGGTGTGTTTGGTGTTTCTGGTGGTGTGTTTGGTGTTTCTGGTGGTGTGTTTGGCGTCTCCGGCTCGTCGATCATGGTCACCTTTTTCTGTTTTGCGGTGGCGCTACTGTTGCGTGTTTGCAGTGTTACGGTTCCGTCGGCCTCAACAGAGAAGGTGACTGGGCGAGCAATCTTGTATCCCGTGGGAGCTTTTACTTCAATCAGCGTGTACGTTCCTGGGGTAAGCCCGAAGGAACGGGGAGTTAAACCGGTTTCCCATTCTTCGATTTGCGCGCCGCTGGGAGATTTCCCCTCTACAAGGCGCAGGGTCGCGCCTTGTAGTTCTGTTTCTACTCCGAGTGTTTTCTTTGAAATTGTGATTTCAGGGTGTGCTGGTGTGGTTGGCGGCGGTGTCCTGTCAGTAGGAGGCTTTGGTGGTGTAGTCGGTGGTTTCACCTTGTCGAGCATGGTGATGGTGTTGGTGTTGTTGGTGGTGTAGGTGCCGTTTTGGGTTTTGGTTTTGATGGTGCCGGTTGTGTCGATTTGGAAGGTGATGTGTTCGGCGATTTCGTATCCGGCTGGGGCGGTGGTTTCGACCATGGTGTAGGTTCCGGGGGTTACCTGGATGGTTTTGGTGGTTTTACCGCTGGTCCATTCGGTGATGGTTTTGCCGGTGGGGTTTTCTCCTTCTACGACTTTGAGTTTGGCGCCTTCTAGTTCACTGGTTCCGTTTACTGCTTTTTTCGACAAGTGCACGGTGTGTGTTTTGTGCTTGTCGAGCATGGTGATGGTGTTGGTGTTGTTGTTGGTGGTGTAGGTGCCGTTTTGGGTTTTGGTTTTGATGGTGCCGGTTGTGTCGATTTGGAAGGTGATGTGTTCGGCGATTTCGTATCCGGCTGGGGCGGTGGTTTCGACCATGGTGTAGGTTCCGGGGGTTACCTGGATGGTTTTGGTGGTTTTACCGCTGGTCCATTCGGTGATGGTTTTGCCGGTGGGGTTTTCTCCTTCTACGACTTTGAGTTTGGCGCCTTCTAGTTCACTGGTTCCGTTTACTGCTTTTTTCGACAAGTGCACGGTAGTGGGACGGACGATGACCCGCCCGCTAACCAAAGATTGGTACTTTGACTTCTTGAGAATACCAGTTGGCACTGCCTTATAGAGATTCACTCTAACATCAACATTTTGCGGAATTACCTCGTCGATAGGGCGTTCTAGCAGGTCCTGCACCATCTTCTGAGCAGTATTTTGCTCTAGTCGAGGATAAGTGGTGTACTTGTCGCCTTCAGTGTAGTGGTAAACCAGATTTTGAATAATGTTATAAAATCCAATTCCGTTAGGGTTGATGGCGCGTAGACCAGAGGCACCCTCAATATCTGTGGGGTCTGCAACATAAATGTAGATGAGCTTCCTGAGGGCGTCATCTAACTGCGCAGAATCGATGCGATTGGACCTTGTTCCTCCTCTGTTGTGTAGCCATTCTGTATAAATGTCATTAGCGCTTGCGTTATCCGTGCGATGGTACTCGCCGCTATGAGAATTGTGGCTATACGAGGGGACCTTCTTTTGCCTATTAATGCAGAATGCGAAGGAATCAGCCTCATCGCCACTGGGTGTCATAGGCTTCAGTCTCGAAGCTTTGTCGTGAGCGTAGTAGATTCCGTTATCTGAAACGCCCACGGAATTGTTCGGGTAAGCAGCCAGTGCGGACAGGGGTAAGCTAAAAATAATAAGCGTTGCGGCCAATAAGATGAGCATAAAATGCTTGCCAGTTCGCAACAGAGGAAACGAGATAGCGTGATTGTCTTCACGCAGAGACGTAAGCATTAGAGCGGAATTCCTTTGTCGTACTTTCTTGTTACGAAGGAATGTTAACTATTCAACCTATGTGTTCTATATGAGGTTCCGCTATGACGCAGTATGTGCGTGAGCGCATGAAAAAAATAAGGTTGAAGACTCAGAAAATACGCAAACATTCGGTGGTGTCTGATTCGCTGTAATGATTAATACAGATTCGCCAGGCGCATTAGATAGTAAGGGGTTATCCAGGTAACCTGTCTTTCTAGCAACTTTCGGTTGCCCTCCCCGCGGGGAGGACAACCGGCACAAAGTGTTCAGTGAGTAACTGCCAAAGATCTCAATGGAGCGAGCCAGTGGAAAGGCCTACTATCTAGTTAGCTGGCTGCTCGGCGAGTAGAGCGGGAGCGACTGCCCCAACTTGGGGAAAGCCGTTGTCATGCAGAACCGTAATCAGGCTCTGGAAGGCGTCGTTGTCGGTTTCCGGGTCGAAGGTTTGGGCCTGATAGATCACTGCGTAGTTGGGCTCGGAGTAGGTGACCCAGAACAGTTTGTGGCCCGCGGCGGCCTCGGCTTCGTAAATGAAGTTCTGAATGATCAGCCTTCTTGCGGAAACCATAGAGAATTCTGGGTCGATAGTTGCGACGGAAAAATCGGGATCTGCCGGTATTTGTTCGGCCGCGTTGGCGGCTGGCACCCCGGCGAGCAGTGCGGCAGTCATAGGGATTGCTGCAAAGAAAAGTTTTTTCATGATTGCACCTAACGTAGGTTACGGGCCCACCTTAGGACTTGTAGATGAGGTGGCAATTAAAATGCGTCTAAACGGTAATGTGATCTACTACAAGAAGTGGGGGAACGTTTCTGGCATGCACAAACTAAAGCCGGCTGAGGTTAGGCGAACCTAAGTGTAGAATTGTGGTGTGGAAAGCTCACTACCGCAATCGGATCGTCCCGTAGAAACCGCAGCAGGACATTGGGTGTTAGCAAGGGCAGGAAAACGGGTTCTTCGCCCGGGAGGCTTGAAGCTCACTAAAGCGATGCTGGCTGCAGCGAAATTGCCGGGGGCTCGCGTGGTTGAGTTCGCCCCCGGACTTGGCCGTACCGCGCAGCTAATAGTTGCTGAATCTATTGCTTCATACGTGGGCGTGGACCGAGACGTCAATGCGGTGAGCCGAGTACAACGGATCGTGAGCGGCGCTAACGGTAAGGTGGTGTGCGCTAACGCGGCCGAGACAGGGCTGCCGGATGACAGTGCAGACGTGGTCGTTGGGGAAGCCATGCTAACAATGCAAGGGCGGAAGTCTAAGCAGAAGATTGTGGCCGAGGCAAAGCGCGTTCTTTCAGTGGGAGGGCGGTATGCTATCCATGAGTTGGCGCTGGTTCCAGATGGCATAGAGGCAAGTAAGGCAGATGAATTGCGCAAAACTTTGGCCCGCGTCATCCGAGTGAACGCGCGCCCTCTTACTGCCGCGGAATGGAAAGAACTGCTAACAGGGGCAGGATTTAGAGTTACTGAGGTTGCCACCGCGCCTATGGCCCTGCTGGATCCCAAGAGGGTAGTGGCCGACGAGGGTCTGCTGGGCACGTTGCGCATTGTCCGAAACCTGATGCGGGATAAGGACTTGCGTGCTCGCGTGCTCCAGATGCGCAGGACTTTCACAGAGTATAAAAAGAATCTGGCAGGCATCACCGTCGTTGCTACTTTGGAGGAGAAATGATTAATCCTGATGGGCTGTCCGACATTGAAAACATGGCGGAGCTGGTAGAGGTCAATGACGGAGCTACCGTATCTCGCACTATTTTGAAGGGTGAAGGGGTCAATGTTGTCCTCTTTTCCTTTGACGAGGGCGAAGAGCTATCCGAACATACCGCTGCGATGCCGGTGCTGGTCCAGGCGCTCGAGGGCGAGTTGTTGATCGCTGCAGATGGTCGTGACGTTGTGCTGCGGCCGGGCGGGCTGGTTCACTTCACAACGCGTCTGCCCCACGCTGTGAAGGCATTGAAACCGTCGAAGATGGTGCTGTACATGATGGCTGGGCCAGCAAAATAGTTGGCAGCGCCTCTAGCAGCATGTCGCAGAGGTGTAGAGACCGCGCCTCAGCGGGACGAAAAAGTCTAGCTGTGGCAGGCTAATAATATTTTTGTGCTCCTAGTATTTGGGGCGCTCCTTCTAGCGTGGAACTTGCGTTTTTTGAGAGAAGGTGGATGGCTGTTCTGCCCACGCCTTGTTTGTATCTCGCAGAGTTATGCGGTAGTAGCTTCTTATTTTGTGGAATCGGTTAATTATTGCCATTTTCTGTGAACGTTATGGGAGAATCTGGTTTAGACGTGTACGCAGTCATGCATAGGTCAATGTTGCCGTATGGGCGCTAAGTTGGAATATTGTTTTTCAGCACCTTAGCGCATTCAGTGATGAATGCAATATAAAAACATCAATAATCACTAACGTATTATTTTTTGCCGGGTTCGCATTTTTAATAGGCTCATTTGCCTCTAGCTAGAAACATTCACGTGCCTTAATGTGAGTGCGAATTTTTGCCTGCATAGTAGGGTGACACGAACCGTGAGGGAATGCGATGGCAATAAATCGTAAATCAAGACCGCTGTGGGCTGTCGCAGCTTTAAGCTTGGCTGTTTCCGGCCAAGCTCTAGTTGCAAATGCCGCGAATAAGCCTGTCGATTTCAGATATAGGCTGCCAAGTCGGGCGCAAAGCGCCCTATTTGTTGCTTTTGATCCGAAGAATCCGGAAGGATTCATGACGTTAGAGCAGAATCGTACATATAAGATTCCTGCTGGTTGGGTTCTGTCAGACAGGATCAACATGCAGCCGCAATGAACTATGAGTTGCACTGGTAGCGCGGAAATAAATGGAGCTATTACCCGCTCGGTTGTGGGCGAAGGGCTAAGGCCTACGAGGTGCTCGGCATCGATAAGTACGAGCCCAGGGGGAATAGTAGTACCTACCCAAGTGCCTGGCAGATGCACCAGTTCAATCGTGTTATTTTTGACCTGAAAGGCGGTACGTGGACGGATCCCCGCAAATCCGATGTGGACTTTAATGATCCCAACCGTTACGCGCTGTTCACTGCCCCGTTCCGCACGGTGTACAAGCCCTCTGCTCCGGTGCGCGAAGACTACACTTTTGTTGGTTAGATCGGAACCTCCAAGCTGGATCCGGAAGCCAATAAGGCTAATAAGCCAAAGGAATTTGATAGGGATAATCCTTATCCGTTCACCGAGGTTGATCCGGACATTAACGTTGGGTATATATCCGGGGCGAGATCGTCAAGTTGTCCGCTGAGTGGGCTAAGCTGCCTACTTTGACAGTAGAGGATAAGGCCATCAGGCAAGGGGGGGATTTCGATCCGGCCAGCATGGTTGCAACCGCGACCGATGATCTCGGCAACTCCCTGAGTGATAAGGCCAAGGTAGAAGGTACCTATGACGTCAATACGCCTGGCGAGTACGAACTGACGTTTACTGTTACCGATAAGTACGGTGGCAAGACTGTAGAGAAGGCCAAACTGGTCGTCAAGCATCCCGCCCCCACTCTTGAGGTGAAGAAAAATACTCTTGCTTACGGGGAAAACTTTGATCCGGCCTCGCTAGTGGTCGGCTCTACTGGTGCCAACTGGGAGGGCATCCTCCCGAATGTCGAGGACGTAGCCAAGATTAACGTGAATAAGTCGGGCGAATACAGGGTTCGTTACACCGTGACTAACCCCGATGGGAAAAGGTGGAAAAGACTGCCACGCTAACCGTGAAGCTGAAGCCTGCTGAGGAAGAAAAGCCGAATCCTGCTGAAGAGGAAAAGCCCGCTTCTGCTGCTACGTGAGAACGACAGCAAGTCTGCTGTAGCTCAAAAGGAGCAGCAACCCCAGAAGGATCAGCTGTCTGAGGGCTGTAGGGTAGTCACTACCAAGGCCGCACCTGCCCTGTCCAACAACGGGTACCGCAGCACTCTTGACAGGTATTGTCGCAGCGCTGCTGATGGCTGGCGGCGTCCTCCTAACTCTGGGTGGGAAGAGGCGCTAGGAGTAAGTAAATTACTCTGAGTTTGGGGTCCACCAAAGGTGACCCAAACCTTTTAAACCAGGTTGGCAAGATACATAGCTATTGCTTTCTTGCCAATGCACACCCAAGCTTCGCCCTCTAGGCTTACTGGTATGAAGACACAGCAAAAAGGTGCCGCTGGCGTGTGCGTACTACTAGCTCTGGTAGGGCTTGCCGGGTGCGCGGGTTCAGCTAACCGCTCCGCTGGGGTAAGTAATGCCAGTACTGCTTCGCCAAAGGAACAGAGCAGCCAGAGTCAATCGGCCCGCCCTCTAGAGAAGGAAGCAACGCCGCAGGGCAAACCGAAGCGTTGCCGCTCTAAGGGGCTGAAATTGGAAGTTGTCCAGCCCGAGGGGGGCGCGGGTGCAGGGTCACAGTATTACCAGCTGAAACTAACCAACATTTCGAAGGAGAGCTGCAATATTTACGGTTTCCCCGGAGTCTCCTTTACTGATGCAGGCGGGGATCAGATCGGCGAACCGGCTAAGCGTCAGGGCGACGCTAAAGAGCTCATAACCCTGCAGTCCGGGGAGCATGCTACCAGCAATCTTCAGATTGCTAACGCGCAGAACTTTGAGGGATGTAACCCGCAAAAGAGTGTGGCGCTTAAGGTCTACCCTCCCGAGGAGCGGAATGCGCTAAGCACTGATTTTGAGGTTGCGGTGTGTTCTTCCGAGGTCGTAAACGCGTCGGTCGCTCCGGTAGCCAAGGCGGAATAGGCCCTGGCTACCAGAAAGGTGAACCTATTCCTTGTTTACCACTACGACGGACTTTAACGAGGTAGGATCGCCCGTCGAAGTTAGGGCCTCTTCGGCCTCTTCAAGGGTGAACTCGGCAGTTACTAGCTCGTCCAAATTTACGAAGGGCTGACTTGCGGCGGCGATCGACTTAGGCCAGGTGTGTACGTAGCGGAACAGGCCGGTCACGATCAATTCGCGCACGGAAATTCGGGCAACGTCAAGGGGCACAATGTTTGAGCCCATGCCTACGAACACGCAGGTGCCTGCGGGGGCTAACGCGTAGAGGCCGGACTGGATGGCGTCGGTTACTCCGGTGCATTCAATGAAAACGTCAGCTTCGATGCCGTCCGTTGTGAATCCGTCCTCGGTGGGGTCGACGACTTTGGTCGCGCCGTGTTTTAGGATCATTTCCCGCCTGGTGGGGTTGGGCTCGGAAACGATGATTTCCGATGCTCCGAAGCTCTTGGCCGCCAATGCGGTCAGGGTACCGATCGGGCCCGCACCGGTGATGTAAACGCGGGAACCCAAAGTGGTGTGGGCTTCCATGTTTGCCCACAAGCCGACGTTGAAGGGTTCAAGAAGTGCGGCCGCGTTGTTGCTCATCTGGGTTGGGACGGTGAAGGCAAAATCTGCTGGCGCTAACACGTAGTCACAGAATGTGCCGTCGACCGGGGGAGTAGCGTAAAACTGCATTTGTGGGCACAGGTTTAGATGACCGGTCTTGCAGTAGCGGCATTTCCGGCAGGGCACTTGCGGGTCGATTGAGACGCGTTCGCCGACGCGGTTTTCATCCTCCGGGCTTCCGGCTGCAACCACTACGCCGGATGCTTCGTGGCCTAGGATTAGCGGCTCTTCTACCTGGAAGCCGGCGCATTCACCGGTTTTGTAGTAGTGCACGTCGGAACCACACACGCCCACCGAAAGTACTTTGATCAGTAATTGCCCGGCCGAGGGCGTAGGAACGGGCCGTTCCTCCATCTGCATTTTCTGCTGCCCAAGCAGCACGTTCGCTCGCATTGTCTTAGGAATGTCATAGGTAGCCATTTTGATTTCCTCCTACATCGACGCGGCATCGTAGCCGGGCGAACTAACCTGCAGCCCGCCATTCACAAGTGTAGGAAATGTGTTGATGCGTTTGGGTGAAATCAACAAGGGAGCTAATAGTTGTGCCGGTTGCTTTTTGAGGTGGCTGTTTCGCCCTACTGCCCCTACGACCCTTTTGCGTTCGGGATAACAACGACCGAAAGCAAGCTTCCTTCGTGGTTGCCCTCTCTTGGATACTTAGACGTCGAAAATGATAAAAACCACTTTAGCCCTTGAATCCCTGTTGAGCAGGGGTTTTGTCGTTTCTGGG